>PBNZ01000015.1 GCA_002723275.1 Planctomycetaceae bacterium | reverse complement strand
GGCCCGACAAGCCCGAGCGGCCCGACAAGCCCGAGCGGCCCGACAAGCCCGAGCGGCCCGACAAGCCCGAGAATCGTGGTGGCAAGCAGCAACCACCTCGAGGAGGTGGACGTTTCCGTCGTTAGGAAACGTAGCTGGATCAAGTGATGAATTGAAGGCGGAATGTGTGGGAGAAATTCCCGGCATTCCGCTTTCTTTTTTTAGCGGTCCGCAGGGACTGATTCGAGGGCTTGCCGTGTCAGGTCTGGATGGTCCGTGAACATTCCATCCACGCCTGCATCAACTGCGAATGTGCGCACGAGTGTAGCGAAGTCAGTGACTTGAGAGGGCATTTGGTCGGCGCGGAACGTATAGGGGTGGACGATAAGTCCAGCGCGTTGTGCGTCTTGGGTCAGCGATGTCACTTGCGGCTGGCCATCTCGAAAGTCGGAAATCACCAGTCTCAAGTCAGGGCCAATGCCTTGAGCATAGGTCGCGATCTTTTGCAGACCCTTGGGGGTCGTCATTTTGGCATAGTCATCAGAGCCGACCTTGTCCTTGCCGATCAACTGAACGAGTGGCAACTGGCACTTGAGTTCATGCCGAATTCTTTCGAGTTCGCGCGCATCAAAGCATTGCAGGAATATTGGGTCTTCTAATTTTTGGTAGCCGAGCTTCTTCAGGACCTGCAAGATTACGCGACTGATATCCTTGCCCTGTTTGCGATGCCAAGCGGGTTGTTTGATTTCGGGATAGATGCCGACCTGCTTATTTCGACTTGCATTCATGCCGGCGATCAATAGCACCTCTTCCTCAAGGGTGGGAATCGTCAACAGTTTTGGAATCGTAGGAAACCGTTGGTGATAGACGGGTTGCCCGGTGCGGACGTTGATTCGCTCACCTAGTTTCAGCGTCTTGATTTCCTCAAGAGTGAAATCGATGGCGTAAAAGCGGCCATCGTCTCGCGCGCGATCCGGATACTTCTTCGCAACGTCGGTGACCGCATCCAGATGAATATCGTGAAGAACGATCGCTTGATCGTCCTTGGTTAGCACGACATCTTGTTCGATATAGTCCGAGTCCATGCTGTGGGCGGCGGCAGCGGCGGCGAGCGAATGTTCGGGCAGGTAACCGGAAGCACCGCGGTGAGCGATCACTAGCGGATCCGCTTTCAACTCGTTGATGCCTACACCAAAAACTAAACCGCTCAGAATAAGTGCTGCCGACAGACGAATCATAGTCATGGCGTTTATGGACTCGCGAGTTGTTGTGCCGTTTCTTTGAGCCTCTGGAGATCTAGCTTACCGGTCCCGAGTACCGGAATCTCGTCAACTTCGAAAAAGCTATCAGCTGAAGGAATGAAAATATTGGGTAATCCCTCATTTTTCAGACCGTTGCAAAGGTCGTCCGCGGACTGCGGAAGTTTTGTGTGGAGCACAATCAAACGTTCCCCCTTTTTGGGATCGGGGACCGCCGTAACGGCAAGTGCAGGTGCTCCTGCTTCATCGTCGTCATTATCACTGCAGCCAACGAGTTTCTGGAGCGTTTCTTCGACCTTTAGGTGAGGTACCATTTCACCGCCGATTTTCGAGAATCGGCTTTGACGTCCGGTGATGCGGATGAATCCATCATCGTCGATTTCTGCGACGTCGCCGGTTACATACCAGCCGTCGCGAACGACTTCGTGCGTCTTTTCGGGCAGATTAAGATAGCCTTTCATGACGTTGGCACCCTTGATCATCAACATGCCCGACTGTTCCGTTCCGAGTTCAGTGTCGTCTTCAAGTCCGACGATTTTCGCGGACACACCGGGTAGCGGTCGACCGACAGTTCCCTCCTTGGCATCAATCTGTTCCGTTTTTGCGCTTCGACTTGGTGGAATGTTCACACTTACCAGGGGCGATAGCTCGGTCGCTCCATAACCTTCCACCGGACGGACGCCGAATTTATTTTCGAAAGCATCGCATAGATCGCCGGGTAGCTTTTCAGCTCCGGCAACTACGGTGTCCAGCGACGCGAAATCTTCTTTGCTGCAACGTCGTAGATAGCTTCGTAAAAAGGTCGGGGTGGAAAGCAAAACCGTACCACGGTGCTTGCCGCACAGCTTGCCGACTTGGCGAGCATCAAGCGGATTGAAGTGGTAGATCCCTTTGACGTCCAATGCCATCACCGTCCACAGAGTCACGGTATAGCCAAAGGAATGGAAAAACGGCAGGATGCCGATGATAACGTCATCCGACGTTAAGTTGATCGTCTGATCGACCGCCTGCACATTCGAAGCAATGTTTGCGTTCGTCAGCATGACCCCCTTGGGGACACCGGTGGATCCCGAGGTGAAGATAACGGTCAACAGTTTGTCGGATTTCCAGCAATCTAGGCCGAGAGAACTACAGAGGATGGATGTTGGAGTGACGAATGAGGCGATCGCGGAGGAGATCTTATCGCCGAGAGTGACTTTATCTCGAAGATCTTCCAGGCAAATCACGTTCGCCTGGATATCGAGGTCGAGCTTCTCCATGACCTTTTTGCTGGTGAGTACATGTTTGATTTGAGCCTGTTCAATACACTGGTTCATCACATCGGACGAGACCGTGTAGTTTAGGTTGATCGCGACTCGTTGATCGAGAGTTAACGCGAGATTGGTGATCGCAGCTCCGGTGCTTGGCGGCAAGAGCACTCCGACATGCTCATCATCGGCACCGAGCAAATGTCGTTTGAGAAGGCGACGCAAAATCAAAGCTCGCATGAGCACGCTGCCGCCGGTCAGGTCGGCGCCGCTCGAGTCGGCCAGTTTCGATTTGAACTTGCGTTTCTTGCACGCTCGCACCATCTCGATAGGAAGGGTCAAGAATGAATCTTTTCTCGATTGCACTGCCATTGCTCCTAAGCTTTGTACGGCCTGACGTACTTCATGAACGTTGGTCACACCGATCAGTGGTTTACCGAAATGGATTGATATGGGATAGGGAATACGCCGTGGGATTTTCCAAAAGAATCTTCCTCGTTCGAAGCTAAAGATGCTACCCCACAATTGATCAAAATAGATCGGCACCACCTTACCCTCGGTGCCCTTGAGGATTTTCATCATTCCTGGGCGGAAGCTCTGGAGCGAGCCCGATCTCGTGATTCCACCCTCAGGGAAGATGCCGACGAGTTCGCCGTTGTTGATCGCTTCTCGGGCCGTTTTTAATGCCTTCGCAATCGACTTGGGGCCTTCGCCGATCATGATTGCGCCCCACATGGAGGCTAGTTTCTTCATGATTTTCGACTGGAAGTTTCCTTCGTAAACGACCATCCGTACTGGACGAGAGCTCACCAACATCATCAAGATTCCATCAAGCCACGACACGTGATTGGCGACGAGCAACGCCCCGCCTTCCTTGGGTAGGTTGTCGTGGTCATAGAGGCGGATGCGATAAAAAATCTTGCTGAGACTCCAGACTAGAAAATGGATGGTTGCTTTAGGCATCAAGAAGCCAACGCATAACAAGACCAGCACCAAAATCGACCCGAACAATAAAACCAGCCCGCACAAGAAAAGGAGGGTGCGAGCGGAAAAAAACGATGCTTGGTCAACGCTCTTCCCGGCGTTCGCGACCAGCGTCATGTCCGCGGCCAAGGCGGTCTGAAATTGAGCTAAGGGGAGATTGAGATCGTGTTCGCTGCGCGCCTGGAAATTGGTGGATAGCAGATGAGCGAAAGCTGCCTCTCGGTCGGACGTGGGAAGTTCCGTCGCCGTAATCTCTTCTGATCGACCTTTGCTCCAGTTCGTTCTGAGCTCTTTCGTTTGCTCTTCCATTGCAACGTGCGAGGCAGTGGGGAGAGCATTGGCGGCTTGCAGTCTTCCGATGTAATCGAGGTGGGATGGATATCGCAGGCCTGCAAACAACAGGGTAGCGATCATGATTCCGAAAAACGTTGTGAAATTTCTGGCCGACAAAATGGCGCCTCGTGACTGTGGCGGACGATGGAATTGCAGCGAGCGAGATCGAAAGCAGTACAGAATTCAGACACAATAATAACAAAACTGAAGTCGCCACATGGTATCCAACGCTCAATCTTGCCTCCGCCGTCCTTAAACTGCCCTCGTCAGTGAACATCAAAAGTACACCTAGGGCAATTCCGATTGCACCCAGGGCACCTAATCTCATGCTTTCCTGCAAAACCCTTCCTCCACATCCCATCACCAGTCTCCACAACGAGTTGTCATGGATCGGCGTGGGGGCCTAACGGAGAGACGAAGAGAGGAGCGATCCGGAAACCAGGCTGATTGGCACGTCGGCTTGTCAGCAAATTCAATCGTCATAGTGCTATTGGAGCCCGCGAGAAGGCTGTTCTTGCGCGAAAACTGCCGATGAAGTGCATGGTTTGATTGCGATTCTGGCTTGGTGATTTACGAGATGGGAACTTCCCGGGTGGGGTGGGCGAAAACTCAATCGGTTTGGCGGCATGCGTCGAATCGCTCGGAGATGGCAAATTTCCCAGAGTGATTGTTACAACCCTTAAGTCTTGCGCTTTCATCAAGCCGTCGGGCAAATCCATTCGATAGGAGATGAGAATAGCAGCAGGATTGGTTTTGAAGTGGAGGATGGAATAATGTTGCGACATCGTCTCTTGATGATCGGAATCATCGTTTTAGCGATGGGCATTCAGTTCCGGCGAGTTGAATCCTACAGCCTTAACGAACACGTTAGCGGTGTTATCCGCGACCGGATGGCACAGGTCCAGGAGCCGATGGCCAACCCTTCGGATCCGTTCGCGAGCTGGTCGACAGCTTCTTCGGCGATGGGCGGTAAAATGTCGCTCTCTCCACCCCGATGGTTGGGGTTTTCGATGGTTTCGGTGGGGGCCGTGATGATTCTGACCAGCCCATGTTTCAAATCGTGACGTCTGGACGGGGCTTTGCCGTCTCGGCCTGCAGCCAGTAGAATAGGCGACCGTAATCAGAATGCCGCTCCCGCGATGAAGAGTGGCAAGGTCCCTACTTGAGGAGCTGCCTAGATGGCTGACCCCCAACGAATCAGTTGCGACATGATCGACGACGACGTGGCCGTGGTCCAATTCAAGGACCGAAAGATTCTCGATGAAGGCGCGATTCAGGATTTGGGCCGCGAACTCTTCGGTCTCGTTGAGGAAGCGAAGCATAAAAAGATCCTGCTCGACTTTACGAATGTTGAGTTTTTGTCGAGTGCTGCGTTAGGCAAGCTGATCTCGATGCACAAGAAGGTCGAGCAAGCCGAAGGCAAGCTCGAGATGTGCTCCATTCGGCCTGAGATTTATGATGTCTTCAAGATTACGCGGCTGAACGAGAAGTTCGATATCTATGACGATCGCGACACTGCCCTTGGTGCTTTTCGAGCCTGATAGGCAGGTTTTATGCCCAGTTGGGCAATCGAAAATCCGAACTTGTCAAGGTCGACCAGAGGAATGTGATTGACTCAAGGGTCGTTCTTGGAATCGAGCGCGCGACGGTGAGCACTGGGGATGCGACCATGCAGTCAAGCTGGACTTGGGTCAAGAACCACGACATCATCAGTCGCTTGGATAATGGCCAGCGTGTGGTTCAAGAAATCATTCACGCACTGCGTTGCCATGAATGGAAACAGGATGATGTGTTTGCCGTTCATTTGGCTCTGGAAGAAGCTGTCGTGAATGCAATTCGGCACGGGAACGGACTCGATCCGGCTAAGCGTGTTCGTGTTGAGACGAAGATTTCAGCTCAGCGTTGTTGGATCCAGGTTGAAGACGAGGGCAGCGGATTTGATCCTCGAGAGGTGCCGGACTGTACGGCGAATGAGAACCTGGAAAAGCCGGGGGGGCGAGGATTGCTGCTGATGCAGAATTTCATGTCTTCGGTGGAGTACAACGAAGCCGGCAATCGGGTGGTGATGGAGAAGGTGCTCGATTGACCGTGGAATGGCCCGGGAGACGGGGCTGACGGAGCCGTTTCATATCGGATGCAATGGCTGTTCCTTCTGTAACGGTGTTCTTTTTCTGGAACCGAGAACTGCTGTCTCAAGGTGACTTGAACTGCTGCCAAGTTTCAATTACGATTCCAGATTCGGAGACATCCGGCGACCATCTTCGGAAGTCTGTTTTCTTCGGACATTCCCCTGTAGCTCAGTTGGTAGAGCAGGCGGCTGTTAACCGCCTTGTCGTAGGTTCGAGTCCTACCGGGGGAGCTTGCTCAGTTTGCACTGAGTCGCATCGACAAGCGTAACCCCTGTTGCCGCAGGGGTTTTTTGTTGCGCCGGCGACTTCGTGCGGTTCGGTGCGGCAGCGTGCTGCTTCGCCTGAGTGCTTCGCCCTACTGCTTCGCCTTTTTCGCCGGCTTGATGGGGCACGCCAGCTGCCCGCAGAAAATCGTCGTCTGTTGTTCTTAGATAGTGCTTCAGGGCGACGTTCTCGGAGTGCCCAAGCCAGCGTGCCACCACGTGCTGCGGAAACTCTCGGTTGAGGTCGATCTCAGCGGACGACCGAAGGTTTTGGAACGGCTTGACCCACATGTCGACGCCCGCCACCTGCGGCGACGCCGCAAAAGGGTAAAAGGAAGAAAGGGAAAAGGGTTATTTCCTCAACCACTTTCTACCCACAAAGACACCCGCTAATCCAAGCAGGCCCCAAACCAACACCGAACCTGGCTCCGGCACCACATTCACGGAATCGGAAAGACTTGCGACTCGAAAACCTATGTTGAGGCCTCCGGAGTGCGCGCTGCCGCTGATCCGGTAGGTCGACGACCTTAAATCGAAACTGCTGCTGTTCCAGTAGCCGCCGCGGACACCGCGAGTATTACCAGCGTAATCATTATTCAAGTCGGACGTTGTTTCATCCCACTCCCAAACATTTCCCCCCATACCCATAATGCCGTACGCACTCAAACCACCGGCTTGCGTGATGTCCGCTGGGCCACTGTCCCAATATTGGAAGAACACGGCCTCATTATTGCCGTTTGTCCCGGTGCCATCGCCACTCGCCACCCCAACGGGTGCGGTGTTGCTGGCTGTTGGATATTCGAAATAATTCCCAGAACTCGGATCGTAGTACGCCGCCTTGTACCACTCGTCCATACTCGGCAGCCAGTAATGAGCATCCTTGTGGCGGAAAAGATTCTCGCCTCCCTGCTGCCACGCCTGGTCGGGACTCCACAGAGCAATGTTGTCGTTCACGCCACTCGTCGTGAAATTGTAAGCCGCCTGATAGCCCTGGCTCGTATTCAGCCAGTTCACGAAACGGGCTGCCTCGTTCCAACTGACCTCCGTAGCGGGCATCGCGTCCCGTGTCCCCCCATAACGCCACATGGAACCCATGTCGATCGCCTGCCCATTATTGGTCCCGAAATTCGCGTTGTACTTCGTGATCATGTCCCGACTGACTTCGTACTTCCCCAGCTGGTACGCGTAAGCCACCGAACCTTGCGGGGTACCATACCTTCGCGGATCAGCGTCATTGCCCGGATTGCCAATCTCGACGAACGTCATCTCAAACTGGTTGAGACCGGTGCCGAAGGTACTCACAGAAGCATCCACAGGACTTTGTAGCGCCACGCTCAATGTGAAAAGTGCCAGGAGGGCGTAGCGAAACTTCGCTAAGCGAATCATAAAACGACTCCCATATAAACTCGTCGCACAGGATCTCATAGGGCCCTACATCCCTGTTTAATGGGTCGCTGTAAAGTACCTGAGCTCCCTGTTTAGTCAAGGCTTTCCAGTCTCCTAAGGTGTCACCACGTGACTTTCACAACGAAAGTAAGAGACCGAAAGGGACTCGAACTCACCAACTTCCATCATCTCAACAGCTTACGCGTTTGAGAAAAGAGAGTATTGTTACGGAGAGGGTTCCTTTCGGGGAGCTTGATGGTCGGTTATCCACACCGGATCAGAATCGCTTAACGAATCGGAGTTGTCGTCATCTCCGTTTTTCGTTTGAGCCCCGCTTTCTTGGGCATCCGAACCTGCGTCGATCGAGCCGATGATCGGTACGACCTCCTGGCCGCTGACCTGGACCGTCCGCGACACCGGCGGTTTTGATGCGGCTCGTCACTGTTGCTTCCTCACGCTCACGAAACCGCAGTAAACGATTCCCACCCTGAGACGCGATGGTCTTGAAGGCCTGACGAGCCTCTCTGGTGCAGGGAAGAAGATGCTGCACGATGCCGGTTCTCTCCATGAGTCACTGACGACCCTTCGAAAGCTTGGAACCGGGAAAACCAACAGTTAGAATTCGACGTGAGGAACTCAACCGAGGCCGTGTTTTTGGCCCTTGGCTGGAGGACGGTTCATTGACTGAGCGAGGAGACGACCAGGAGAATGCAGCCAGCAGCTACTCGACAGTCTCGCACACAACGATGTCCACAGCCTTCATGAAAGGCTGATCAGATCGCAGACAGAACTCTCAAGGGCCGTAAACGTGACCGACTCGGATCAATTGGAAGGAGACATGAGAGCGTTCGTGCTCCGATCGACGGGCGCCGAAGCGGTTTCAGACACCGAGATCGTTCAGAGTCTGTGGAGCGGCTATGGGCAAATCGTCAGATGTCATCTCACAGGGAGCGCCATTCCTGGCGTCATACTGAAACACGTTCGGTGGCCTGACGAACAGGCCCATAAGTACGGTTGGACGTCGGATCGTTCTCACCAGAGAAAACAGACGTCCTATCAGGTTGAGACCGTCTGGTATCAACGCTATGCGACGAGGTGCCTTGATGCCTGCCGCGTCCCCGATTGCCTCGCCGTTGAACATCGCCCGGACGGTGTCCTGCTACTGCTTGAGGACCTGGACTCCGCAGGCTTTGCCGGCCGTCGCCATCGTGTGCGAGACACCGAAGTCGATGCGTGTCTGACTTGGCTGGCGAACTTCCATGCCACCTTTATGGAAGAACGCCCCGACGGATTGTGGACCGTGGGAACGTATTGGCACCTTGCCACTCGTCCCGATGAACTCCACGCACTGGAGGACAGTCGGCTCAAAGTCGCAGCGGCGGAGCTGGATCGTCGCCTGTCCGACAGCCCTTTCCAGACAATCGTGCACGGTGATGCAAAGCTCGCAAACTTCTGCTTCAGTGCCAATGGAGAAACAGCTGCCGCTGTTGATTTTCAATATGTCGGGGGCGGCTGTGGAATGAAAGATGTCGCCTACTTTATCAGCAGCTGTTTTGATGAGGACGAGTGTGCAAGTCGCGAAGCAAGTTTACTCGATCGGTATTTCGAGCGACTCCGCGACGCATTGACACTCACAGGAAAGGATATCAACATCCGTGAACTCGAAGCTAACTGGCGTGAACTTTATCCCGTTGCATGGACGGACTTCTTTCGCTTTCTTCAGGGATGGAGCCCAGGGCACTGGAAAGCTCATCGCTACAGCAAACGGCTCGCTGAGGAGGTTCTGAATTCTCTATGAAACTTTCAACGGTTGAACTTGCGAAAATCGCTGACCAGGCGATTGATGCTGCCATGCTCGCTGGTGAGATGATCGCTCGATCCCGGCCACGGGAGATCGAACACAAATCCGATCGTGGCAGCCTGGCGTCGCAGGTGGTGACGGAAGTCGACCGGCGCAGCGAAGCCCTGATTCTCGAAAAGCTGAAACCTACGATTGAAGGTTTCGAGTTGGGCCTGCTTACCGAAGAGCAACCGGACGACGGAGGTCGATTCGACGCGGATTACTTCTGGTGTATTGACCCAATCGATGGCACGCTGCCGTTCATCGAGGGAACGCCGGGATATGCAGTCTCGATTGGACTGGTCTGCCGCGACGGCACTCCAGCCATTGGCGTGGTTTACGATCCCGTCGGCGAGACGGTTTTTCATGCAATTGCGTCCGCTGGGGCATTTCGCGACGGCCGCCCCTGGACCCCACCGTCCAACAGCGAGTCCCTTTCACTGTTCACCGACAGAAGTTTTCTTGGCAGTGGGGAACGAGAGCAGATCACCAGAGTGCTAGAGGAAGTTGCCCGTGACATCGGGCTTTCGGGCTTACGAATCGATGTGGATGCCGGCGCTGTGATGAATGCCTGCAAGGTGCTCACGAATCCACTTGCGTGTTATCTGAAGTTACCGAAGACGGACGGCGGCGGTAGCCTGTGGGACTATGCAGCGACAGCCTGTCTGTTCAAGGAGGCGAGAGCAGTTGCTACGGATGTCTACGGCGAAGCCTTCGAACTTAATCGAGGCGACTCCACGCTCATGTGTCATCGAGGGATCCTTTTCGCGACCAATGAATCGCTTGCCAGTAAGATAAGGCATCTGCTCCCCACTGAACCGTAAGGGGGCCGTTGTCTCGATCCAGAATCGGTGTCACGTTGTCGGCTCGGGGCCCGCTTCACTCCGGCCTCCCGACTCGACCGAATTGGGTGGAAAGTTGCGAAAACCGAGTAACGGCTTGCGGAGAAACGTTCGAAACGCACCAAGCAGGGGGAGCTTTAAGTCCTGCACTGACCATCAAACAGCGACGTTAAGCGGGAATAGCTCGGAGTTTCCGCTGTTTTCTGGCTTCCGTTCGGTGCCGTTTCTTGCCGCAACGTTCAGCACCGCCTTCTGGAAGTGCTCGTCATTCGCACGCATTTAACGCGACTTCTTCCATAGCCTGAACACCGTGCTCGTCGAAAGTCTTGAGACCTACTGGAAAACCTGCCCCGCCCGAGAGATCCGAGCCAGCAATCGTAAGGGCGATAATTCGCATCGCGATCAACCGTGTTGACTGGGGCAACGGAACCGTCCGAATCCAAAGCCCCGCTTTTTCAGGTGCTTCGTTTTTCGTCCCGTCGTACGCTTACGCCAAAGCCGGAAGGAGTTTTTCGTTAACTCCGATCGCATCAATCTTATGACTTCACCAGGTGAGAGACCGAATTGGGATTTGATTGCGTCAAACGTCGTGCGATCTTCCCAAGCCATCTGAATAATGCGGTCGCAATCTGCCCTGCTTAACTTTAACTCGATTCGGCGCATGATCCCTTCCAACCTTCACCGGTTCACATCTCTCACGAGCCTTTGGACTTGCTGCTTTCCAATTCCTTGATCGCGTTCAGAACTTCCTCTGCTTCCGCCGCCTTTTCAAAGCTCTGCAGACGGTTCACGAGCGACAACTTTTGAGCTTCATCGAGCAATCGGGCATACTTTTTTTCGAGCTTCGTTTTCTTGTCCTGAA
Organism: Planctomycetaceae bacterium; assembly: GCA_002723275.1. Taxonomy (GTDB): domain Bacteria; phylum Planctomycetota; class Planctomycetia; order Pirellulales; family Pirellulaceae. The sequence goes on along the minus strand of PBNZ01000015.1, from coordinate 92,823 downwards.
ACAGGCCAAACATGATTACTCCTTTGGGTGACTTGAGACATCGCTAGACGTCACAGGTAATGGAAGCACGCATATATGCTATACATGCCGCTCACTGCAGTAATGTGGAATACTTCTCATCGAAGAACTCGCGGTTTGTCGACACTGAGGCCGTTCGATCGTTGACGACGTGGTGTATGGTCCACTCCCGGGATCAACCCGTGTGGATTAACGATGCGAAGAGCCGCGGGNCGTGGCTGACCTGCGAAAACGTCTCGCCTCGTGTGAGTATCGACACCGCATCATGACTGTGAAGCGATTCCTGGTGGCTGGCGACTACGCGGAAATCGCCAATCCGCTCTTCACCTGAGATCGCCTCGCATAGCAGGCGTACAGCATCCTCCACAAAGATCGGGTTCGATGCGTTAAGCTCGGCGAAGGCCTGCTCATCCTCTCGCTTGACCATGACCTGCGTTTCCGTCGGAATTGCGGCGTTGCAGAGTTCCACCACATCCTCGATCCAGAGTTGACGTTCTCCTTCGATGACGACCGAAACACGCGCGACCGATCGCTGCGAGTGGGGGGTAGCGATCTGTCCGCGGGAGACGCGTGCATGTTCGGAAAGCTCCAGCGAGCAGGGGCAGGTTGATGAGTACACGTAGTCGAAATGCAGAATCCGCAAGCTTTCATCGCCGTGCCGGACGCTCTCGAAGGAGGCGTCGTAGTACTGGTAGCCCTTCAAATTGCTCCGCAGTGACGACCGCATCATCGGAAATCGAAAGGAGAGCTGCAGCCGTGCATACGCGCTCTCGAGATCCTTCAGGTAGCTGCCGAGGACGGCCTCGATCTGAGCAAAATCGAACGCCTCGCCCGCATGGCCGTAGAAGGAACGCATGATGCGACTCATGTTGATGCCCTTCTTTGCGGCATCGAGGGAGACCGAACCTGTGACGGAAGTCTCGAGGCTGATTAGTCCGCCATCCCNCTTGCGGTAGTCTAGGGGCAGACGAAAGTTGGAGATACCGACATGTTGAATTGGTGCACGGGTACCCTTGATCAGGCTCTCTGGGCCATTCTGCAGATCCGGCAGTGTTGCTTTGTACTCCGCATCCGCAATGAAGTCCGCCGGATAGTTGCGATTGAGCGTCACGTCCCCGCTGTCAACTAGGGCCGACAGACCAAGCGCCGCTGCTTCTGCCGGCGAATGGGCGGCAAGTCGACGGAGTACGTTGAGTGCTTCTTGCGTTTGACGTGCAGTTGGCGCGAGCTTGGATGCCTCAAGATCTGAGGTTTTGGCGTTGAGGGTGGTAGCGATCATAACTTTAGCAGACTGCGATTAGGTGCGGAATTGAAATCGACCTAACCTACCTATTAGTGAAAATTTACGTGTTTTAAGCCGCTGCGACGCAGCCGGCGAGATTAATAATATTTTTATATAGGAGAGCGTAGACGTTTTGACCAGTGTGATAAGTACGTGAAGCCGTCGTCACTCACAAACGCTAACGAACCCTTTGATGATTCAATTAATCGTGGCATCGTAGACCCTCCACCGAAGTTAGGAACAGTTAGAAACAAATCACTCGCCCGTTTGGGCATCCCCCACCGCTTGCGTGAGCTAGTCGGCTTAGTCTTCAGACAACTCGCCACGCATCGAGGCGAGCTGGTGAGCCAATGCAGTGGGTGAGNCGTCTAATGCTCCGGGTGAACCTGGTGAGGCGTTTTTCCCCGAGGAATTGTCGTAGGTTCGAGTCTTATCGCGAGAGCTTGGATTCCTGGCACTGANCAGCACACAGCGACAAGAAGCGGAAATACTTTGGTGTTTCTGTTATTTTTTACGCTGACTTTCGTTCGATGCCGTCTAACGCCGCGACCTCCTGCGTACCTTTTTGCGTCACCTGATCGAAGTGCTCGCCGAGGCGAGTGTGGTTCAGCATCACCTAATTTACGGATTGCTTGTCTTTGTGGTCTTGAAGTAGTCANNCCCGCCGTTTGGCAATGATCCCTAGAATGACGAACAGAGACCCGATCAGAACCGTCGTCGTCGGTTCAGGTACGACGGTGAACAGGGCCACATCATTCCCGTCGCCACCACCATACTTGATGAACAGATCCTGACCGCCGAAGTTGCCGACCAATTCGCCTTCGCTCAGTTCGTCGTATTGACCCGAGAGCACTCTACCGGCTCTCAAAAAATTAAACACATGACCGGGTTGCAGTTCAAAGTCATCGATCAGCTTGACATCAAGTGTACCGGTCAATTCGAGATTACTCGTCACATCGATCCAGTCGAATTCGACCAGTGCATNATCACNACCACCGTCAAACAGACCGCCCAGCTCGATTTCTTTGCCGCCGTCGACCTTGAAATAATCACCATCAATCGTCAGCACCCCGGCTGAATTACCTGGTTTGGTATAACCGTGATCGGTGTAGCTACCCTTGATTTGACCATGACCACTTAATGTGCCGTTGTTGGTGAACGTTCCAGCACTGGTATCAATCATGCCGTTAGCGATCAGCGAGCGGTTGTTGGTCAGCGTGCCGTCGACCGAAAACAAGAAGGTGTTGGTCAGTGTGCCTTAGTTGATCATTTTCCTCACCGCCTCCCACATGCCGTTGTTGGTGAACGTGCCGTCGGATTCGTTGATCAGCGTGCCGCCGAATTTGTTGATCAGCGTGCCGCCGAATTTGTTGGTCAGCATGCCGCCGGATTTTCAGCATGCCGCCGGATTTGATGTCTAGGATGCTGCCGCCTGTGATCTTGATCAAGCCGTGATTATCGAAAGGAACATTAGTAAAATTAACTGCACCAGCGGTATCAAGCGTGATCGTGTTGCCCGCCGGATTAGGATTCGGCGATATCTGTTGTGCCCGCGCAACGGGAGGGACGATCAGCAAACTGATGATGGCAAGAGTGGTTAGATATCTCATGGGCGTGGCTCCATGGAAGTAATTGCTGAGTTTACGAAATTAGAAATTCTGAAATCAGCCGTCAATAAAGGCAGGCTCGCCCGAATCNCTCTGTACGAATCCCAGAACGTTACGTGTCAACAACTCTTGATTTCCCATAAACCAAATCGATCAAGTTGCGCTTCCCGTCGAGGCTGTATTCAGCCTTGTTGTCAGCCCAGACTCAGGGGGAATTACCACGGGAAACTGCAGACGCTCTCAGTCCTCGAACGGCATTCCGATACCGTTCTTTGTCTTGCCTTGAGTGCCGATGGACAACGAATGGCCAGCCGAGGTCGTGACGGGACGATCATTTTGTAGAACCGAAATCATGACCGTGATTTCACGGAGAGTAAATCCTCAAGACTTGATCGTCCGCGGCGACAGCAGGTGAGATGTCTTCCGCAATCCGAAAAAGGAAGTGGCAGTAACGAGTTCTTTGCCTCGGGTAGAGTGTGTTTTTTCGGACNGTCGTACGAACATACTCCTTCAACACAGATGTGTTCGAAGGGGGCTCTTTACGTTGGCCTCGAATCTGNGATGTCTCTATTTATCAATCGGTGCTCGCGATACGAAAAACAGGCGTTTTTTCGTGTTGTGAATTTTCGCTTCGATGAACTGGAAACTTCAAAAAGCCCGGTTACAGCTAGGACGTGTACGCCGGGCTTGAGATGGAAAAGGCGGCAAGATAAATTNTAGGAATGAAGCGTAAGCCGCTCTCGGTCCAGGTTTAAGAGGCCCAATCCGAAGCAAAAGCACCTGGTGACTATCGGCCGACCAAGGCCGATACGAGATGATGCTTCCGCCCGACCGATACACTCTTGCGATGGAGTTCGGTTTCGACACTTAACGTTTGATAACGGATGTCAAGGACGACGGGCCGGGGTGCATGCCGGCGCGTGTGATGCAGGCGAATCANGATGAAGCAAAGCATCGACCGAACGGCCTTCCGGCCCACATCGAGAAGGGTAAGTAGCCCAACGTGGACAGGGAACTGAAGAAAAGAGTGGATGTGGACTGATCTCGCTTCAGTTTTGCAATAAACACCTACCAACGAAGATTATCACCATGTGCAAAATTCTGTCGCTCATTCTGGTCGTCANGGCCCAAAAACCTCGTCGTATTCGTCAGACGAACACCGGATGTCGTTGCATGTGTCCGAGATCCGTACCGAAAGCCTGTTCCCAGGTATGGAATGCGACACACCGACAAGACGCTTCAACCCATTAGGACGGATCGCGCTGTCCCACTGACGTTTTCTCACAGTAAATGAGTCCAGGCCCCAATGATTCCATCCACTAAAAATGATTCTCAGATGCTGACGAGATTTGCCGCAGCGGTAGCGGTTGTCGCCGTGCTCGGCGCTGCCTGGCCGGTGTTGTTCAATGAGGGCAGTGCAGCCGGGAAGCTATTGGTGCGAGCACACGAGGTGGACGCGGCTGGCGACGCCGACTTTGTGGCGGCGATGGAAGCTTATCTGTACGAAGGAACCGAGGAGGTCCCTGCAAGCAGTTCCGAAAGCGATCCCGTATCCACCGCTGCGAATGTGTCGCAACTGCGACAGCTTGATCGTGGAGCGGCAGTGCTGTGCTTGTTACTCGTTGTGGGGTTACCGTTTGGTTATCGCAAGTGGCCCAAGCTGTCCTGGCTATACTTGTGCCCGGCGGTATGGCTATTGGCGAATGCGCAGGCAACTGCAATTAGTGGTGGCAAGGCCTTCGCTGAATTGGCAGTGCCGGCCCACGCAACCCGTTGGGCGCTGTTTGTGGCATTGCCCTTATTGATTTTGCGGAATCCACTCGGCGATCGCATTGCAAACTGGGTATTGCGGATCGCATGCGCATTGACGTTCGCCGTCCATGGCTGGGAGGCATTCCAGCTCAATCCGCCATTTCAGGATCTGCTGTATGTCGCGGCCGGACATGTCGGAATTGGACTATCCGAATCGGTTTGCCACGGTCTTCTTCGTGCAATCGGCATTATGGATTTCGTTCTTGCCGTAAGTGTTCTTGCAGTTCATCTTCGACCTCTGCTGGTGTGGATGGCTTGCTGGGGATTGATCACTGCAGCCAGTCGTCCCATTGCGATGGGACTTGATGCCTGGCCAGAGTGTGCCATGCGTTTGCCGAACAGCGCCGTGCCTCTATTGATACTTTTGCTTGGCTTACAGGCCGTATTATCATATTCTTTACCTGCAAATACCACACAACAGNAACACGTTGCCCAATAAACAACGACAGCAACAGGGACCCAACTATGAATAGCAATCGATGGAGCTTTATCGTCGCCAGCCTTCTTTTTTCGATGATCTCTGCAGTTTCTGCGAACGCCGTCGAACTAGGGAAGCTTGATGTCAAAACCCTGTTATCGAAGATGACCCCGCTCAAAGGTACGACACCGGCTCAGTGGCGTGTGGTGTGGACGGGTGACGCCAGTCGCGAAGCAACCATCTCTTGGACCACCGCTGAACCTGGGAAAAGTCACGTCGTTTACTACGGAACCGAATCTGGCGGGAGCGAAGGTGAATTTGCACGGCGTCAAAAGTGTCAGTCCAACGGCGTTTATTCCATCGAGCAGCCGGAACCGCCAAATAAAATCGCACCCGCGTATTACCATCACGCCAAGATCAGCAACCTGAAACCGGATACACGCTACTTTTTCGTCTTGGAAAGCGACGGTGAACGATCCCGGGAGTTCTATTTCCGCACGGCTCCGGTTAAAGGCACTGACTTTACCCTGATTCATGGTGGTGATTCGCGGAGTGGTCACGCGGATCGTTCTCGGATGAATTTACGCATTGCCGAACAGGCAACGTTGGACTCCAANGTCCTCGCATTTGCGCATGGAGGAGACTACATCGTCACCGGTACCAAGTGGGAGCAGTGGCGATTGTGGCTCAGCCAGCACGAACTAACGACGCTGGAGGACGGTCGTGTGCTGCCCATCATTCCGACTCGAGGCAATCACGATGGTGGTCCGATTTATTTTGAAGTTTTCGATCTCGATGAAAAGAACGAGCGGTGGCATACAACGATGCTCGGTCAGGACGTGGCGCTAGTNACCCTTGATACGAATGGGTCGGCCGGCGGCCAGGCGAAATGGTTGGAAAGCGAGCTGAAACGTTTACGACCTGCGGTTCGTTGGTTGCTCGTGCAGTATCATCGACCCATGTACCCTGCTGTAAAGGGACCTCCCGAGCAAGCAGCCATTTTTTGCCCCCTGTTCGACAAGTATAACGTCGACATTGCATTGGAGGCCGACGGTCACTGTATGAAACGGACGGTACCGATTCGCAGCGGCAAGGAGGATCCTACCGGAGTCGTGTACGTGGGTGAGGGAGGCCTCGGTGTTGGTCAGCGAGAGCCCGATNAGGATCGTTGGTATCTCAAAAATGGTGGGAAAGCGGGCAGCGCCCACCATGTCATGCAACTCGACTTTGCACCTGACGATTTGCGTGTTCGTTTTGTTCTCATGGAAGGTTCTACCTGGGACGATCACACGATCAAGTCACGTAACCCTTGAGCAGCCAGAGAATGCCCCCTGGCAACCGAGCATTCCATTCGGTTGGCAGGTTGGATTTGGTTAATGCACAATTGAAATAGAGATGTGGAACGATGCTAACAAGACAATGGATTTCGTTCTGCTTCGCAGTGCTGATGCTTGCTCCAAACGCAGGTGCACAGGATCCCAGCGGCATCCTTCAACAACCCGTTGGCGTGAAGAAGCCTTCGGTGGATCATCAGCCGTTGTTGACATGGGGATGTGCGGAGGAAGCTTTGCCCTTTGCGAAGGTTGCTCTACGGATAGAGATGCTCACTCCCATCAAGGGAACCGAGCGATGGGACTGGTGGCAGGCTCGCACTGCACAGGTGCCTGGCGAAGAGCCCTTGTGGGTCACCACCATGTCGGAGACCGGGAAGAAGGTGTCGCACGACTTTCACGACATTTATCAGACGGTAAGCCGAGATGGTGGCGAGAACTGGAGCGAGCCAACGATCATCCCTTCCTTGAAACGAGCCAAGCAGGACGATGGCTTCGAAGTGGCGATCGGTGACCTTACGCCGACCTGGCACGCAAAGACAGAAGTCGTGCTTACGACCGGCAAGACCTTCAACTTTGAGGGAGGTGAACGTGAGATCTTCACTCGAGAGAAAGTCTCCTACGCGGTCATGAACCCGGAGAGCGGCGAGTGGGGGCCGATGAAGTTTTTGGTCATGCCGGACAAGGATCACTCGGGCAAGATCATCGTCGCTGCAAATGCCGGCAACCATCAGCGTGTCGATCTGCACAATGGCGACATCCTCCTCCCGGTCCGTTATCAGAGAGGCGCTGAACGTCGCAATTACACGAGTGTGGTGGTGCGCTGTGGATTCGACGGCGAGACTTTAACGTACAAGGAACATGGCTCGGAGTTGAATATCCCGCAGGACCGAGGTCTTTACGAACCATCGCTGACCGAATTCGATGGAAAGTATTTCCTGACTCTGCGAGCCGACCAATCCGCATTCGTGACGAAGGGCGTGGATGGAATAAATTTTGAACCCATTCGCGAGTGGAAGTTCGACGATGGGACACTCTTGGGTAGCTACAACACGCAACAGCACTGGCTCACGGTCGGGGACGGGCTGTTTCTGGTCTACACGCGCAAAGGGGCCGACAACGACCACGTATTCAGGCACCGCGCTCCCCTGTTCATTGGGCAGGTCCATCCTGAAACGCTATGCGTGATCCGTGCCACCGAACGCATTCTCATCCCGGAGAACCATGCTACCTTAGGGAACTCCGGGGTCTGCCGTCTCAACGACCACGAAAGCCTGGTGAGCTGTGGCGAAGGACTGATGCGGCTCGGCAAACGCAAGGGTGAGCTCAACAAGGTGCACTTCGTGAAAGTGGTTGCAGAGAAGTAGCCCGCTTCTCGATGACGAGGAAGATTTTTGAGTCGTCTTGGCGGGGTATCGTCGGCTTGTTCTCAGCTCGGCTAGCCTCTAGGATATTCCGATTCTTAGCCATACCCCATGGTGTTGTGACAACTTGGAATTAACCGTCATCTTTCCCGTTTTGGGAACGTAAATGCTTCTTCAAACTTATTGAGGTGCATCACTGATGCCTGCTCCAAATTCAATTCTCACGGATAAACTGCACGAGTACCCGCAACAAGATGTGATTGACGGGGCAGGCGGAGCATCCGCTTCGCTTCTCGATGATTGCCTGAATAAATCCGACGGGGTACTGCACCTGCTGCACCGTTACGCCGGCCGGACCTTTTGCACGCCCGGGAAACGCCTCCGCCTGGATGAGGGGTCGTACTATCCGGACTACATGAACGGTACGGGGCTCGATGAAATCTGGATGTGTTGCACTGTCCCGATCGTGACAGGCGTTATCGACACACGCACTAATAAGGCACCCTTTCGCGAAGGTGAATCGCACGTCCTCACTCCGGATGGGCAAGTCATCTCCCTGCAGGATTTGATCGTTGCTAATCCAGAAGCTGTTATGGGGGAGAAGATGACGGCCTTTGCGAAGTCCCTGTTCGGCGATCCAACCTGGCCGATTGTTTCAAAGAAGTTCGACAATCTGAATCCGATTCCGCATCACCTTCACTGGTCCAAGTGGGAAGTCTACGACATCAATTCTTTCGACAATCCCGGAGTCAGTCCGTCGCATTATCACACGACGGCAATGGGGCTGTACCCGTTCGTGACAAAGGAACATTTTCTTGATTGCATGAAGCGTTTCGGACAGGGCGAGTATAACGGGGTTCGACATTTGTCCCCGCACGTGATGATGCAATTGGACAATGGCTTTGTAATGCCGAATGGCGTGCTGCACTCGCCGACGGATCTTTGTACGCACGAACTGCACGTCACGATGGATGAGCATTTTCTGGCCGAGGATCTGACACTGGACGGACGAATCGGAGCAGCGGATGCGTTCTACGCCTGCCGGGAAGAAGATTATCCTAAGGACCGGCACGAAGACTGGGAGTACCTCGTTGAAAAGTTTGACTTTGCGGCAAACCAGGACCCTGATTTCGTCTTGCAGAATTCACGTCCGGCAATTACCTCCGAAGAATTTTCAGGGGAAGGTGCCGATGCAAAATGGATCGTTTACGGTGATTTCCTCGGTGACCAGAAGTGCTCAATCCTCAGGCTCACTGTACAGCCTGGCGGTAAGACGAAGTTTTGCCCTGAGAGTCCCGCGCTGTTCCACACGAATGGCGGAAGCGGTCGTGTCGGAAAGCTCGAAGTGCGATATCACCAAGGTATGATTCTCGGCGAGATTTATCCCGAGATCGGATTCATCACTCAGGCCGCAATTGCGAATGGCGGTGTGGAAATCGAGAACACGGGAACGGAACCGCTCGTGTTGACGTTCGACTTCCCGCAGCACGCACATTCCCAGACGCCCGGTGTTGCTGCGACGAATTAGTCGTTCGATGTTGGTAAGCCGCTTAAGAGGGTGGGGCGATTCCGATTGATCCAAGAGTTGGCAGTTGTCAGCTCTTTGAGCGATGCTCACTCGTTGTGTGCCTGGCCAGTCGTGTGGGGCGGAGGATGAGCTGGGCGAGAGCCTACTCGGTTACTGCGTTCTTTCTGCGAAAAAATCTGGTGGGTCGACGTGTGGCTGACTTGCCAATGTTATGCAAAAACTTTTGATTGCCTTATGCTCCACTTGGTGATCATGAGCATAAGTAAGCGTCACCGGCGGAAATCAAAGCTGATTGGGGGGATCCAGTGATAAATTTACAGGTGATTTTTATTGGTGCGTGTTTGGTCATCGTTTCCGGTGTTCTCTCGTTCACCTCTGCTGCGGTAGCGGATGTTCCACAATGGGACCAGGACGCCGGAAAATTGGCAGGATTAACGGCCGTCATCTCAGGAGCGATATTGGGAGTGAGTTCACTGCTGGTGATGCTGCGGTTATGGAATGCGAAGCAGCAACAGCATTGACGCTTCACGATCTCGGCAAGCTTTTACAGAACCGCAAGTGAAGGACCTGGTCGCTGAGTAAGTTTGTTTCAAGGCTGTTTCAGCAGGGTGACTTGCCGAGGAGAGATGCTCGTTAACAGATCGGGCAAGTCGTACTTGAGTAAGGCACCAGGAACCACATGGCCGAGGAGGTGGGGCGCAAGGGGATTGGCAACAACGTCGTCTACCCACGAGGTAATTGACTGGCGAACTGTCAGCGAAGCAATGCGATCATCAATGGCTGCGGCGTGAATTGCGACCGGACCAGCATCGTGAGATCCGACAACGTGGATTTCTTCAACGTCATCTCGAGCAGAAAGCACATCCACCGCCGTGAGCAGATCGTCCACTCGTTGTCCGAGCAGGGGACGGCCAAGATGCATGGAAACGTTCGAAACTCGGTGTTCCCGGTTGTAAAACTTCTTTCGGCTGCCCTGATCTGCGGTTTCGCCGAATCCGCGTAAATCAATACTTAAGACAATTTGCCCGGCCTGCAACAGCTTCTCGATCTCGCCGCCGGTAACCGTTTCGTGGGTTTTACCTCTGCCGTCGGCATAAACGGTTGCTTGACGCTTTGCTTCGACATCGCCCGCGGGTACGAACAACAATCCCGGCATCGGAATTCCTCCCTGCGGTTCGATGACCAGCTTGGTAATGTTATAGCCATCGCGTGGGAGCATACCTGCCTCACGGACCTTTGTCTCTTTTCTCTTCTCACTGACTTGGACGAGACGCTTCACTTCGGCAAGACATGTTTGGGGGGCATTGTCTTCCCAGAATTTGCGGCGTTGCTCTGCCAATTCCCTCGCTCGTGCCAGATTTAATTCAGCTACCGTCACTTCGTTCGGGAAGGAAGTCACGACCTGTCCGGTGCGGCTTGCACGAATTTCCATTTCGTCCAGAACGTTTAGCTCTGGCTCGATGACGGGGGATTCATCGTTCATGATCCAACGTTTCATCCAGGATGTTGCACCTTCCCGAAGCGGTTTCGCAAAGCCGTGTTCACCGGCATAAGAGACCAGTTCGGTCTGCTCCGATTTTCCAAGCAGAGTGTAGAGCTGTTTTGCTTCGGCGGCTGCAGCTCGTGTAGAGGCGAATTCAAAGAAGTCCTTTTCCGCTGCCAGGAACAACGTTGGTTTTGGCGCTCGCATCCACGTGTAGTCGATCATGTCGATTCCCAATGCGACCTCATTGGGCAGGTGCTGGCAGCCGTCAGCAGGGCCAATCGTTTCGTACTTCCGTTGTTTGCCCATGGTGTAACAGGAAGGGGCGGCTGGCCCAATTCGGTTATCGAGTGCCATGAGAAAGGTGGTTTGCGTGCCGCCACCCGAGTTACCCGTCATCCCTACCGGCTTCGACTTGTCGACCTCGTCTCGGCTCAATAGATAGTCGATGCTGCGGATGCCGTCCCACACCTCATAGCCAACAATGCTTCGTCCGACCAAAACCGAACCGGCATTGAGTAAGCAATGGGTGGTGGTGCCGTGTCGGGGAGCGTTGAGCATCTGGTGACGTTCGCCCTGGCTGATGGGATCGTAGTTCAGTACCGTAAAGCCATTCAGAGCCAGCAGTGCACAGGCTTTCTGGTAAAGGTCTGATCCTTTGCCAGTCGCCGCGTGTCCACAGGCCATGACGACGCCTGGAAATGGTCCCGATCCCGTAGTGGGAACGTATAACGCCGCCGTAACGTGGTGATTCGGTCGACTCTCAAAGATAACCTTTTCGACCCGGTAGCCCAAGAAGTTGATGAGACCGGTGACCTTTGCATTAAGTGGTGTTTTTCCTTGAGGTAGCTCCCCGACGATCTTGCGATAGTTCTCCAGTAATCGCTCGCCCCGTTCACGAGCAGTTTCCGGACTCAGCAGCGTCGCTTCGATTTCTTCGGCACGTTTCGCATATCTCTTGCTGGACTGCTCAAGCAGAGACTCGTAAAGCAGCAGGTCGCTTCCGCTGGGCAGCACATTCCAATTTTCATCCGCCCTCGCAACATGCGTTGTGATGCATAGTAGAAAGAGAAACCCGTAGAGCAATGAGCTTTGTCGTCTGTTTTGCATAACCACTCCTCATGCATTGCCCGAAGCATGGGCTTTCTTGGCTGCGTTTAGGATTGATTTACCGAAAGCGAACCAACGCAGATGAATTTGAATCTATCTTTTCCAGGCGTGCTGTTCAAATAGATAATTTCATTCCGACTCGCCGACTCTGACAGGTGAGAATTGCGGCGCTCGAAAGAGCTAAGGATATCGAACAAGAACGCACTTTCCAGATTCCGGAGATTTCATTTGGAAGGAATTTGTATCGGGCTGTTGTGATCCAGCAGGTTGCCTGTTGGGTAGTTCCGATGGCCCTGGTCAAAAAGACGCCCAGCTTGACTGATGCGTTTTTGCGGCCTAAAAACTCAGCCTTATTGAAAGAGCGATTTTTTGTGAATATTGATTCAATGAAACAGTTTTTTACTCTCCCGTTCACGTGACTTTTTCACGTGTAGCCACGGGATTTTCGAGCTAAGAACTCCATCCGGTGGTCGGTACGGTCGTACCTCTCGGATCTTTTACCGAGCGGTTTCTGTTGACCTGGTGAATATACGCGTCCCCGAATTGATAGCAAAAGTTATTGAGTCAATATCGATGGCATCCATCAAGTTGATTTCCACTCTATTTTGAAACAAATCCAGCGTTGTCTGAGGATAATCCTATGTCCAAGAACGAAATCGACCGTCGCGACTTTCTCAAAAAGTCTTCCAAATCGCTAGTAATCCTGCCGCTGGCCGACGCGACTAATCGAGCATCGGCAAATGACGCGGATGAGGTGAACAGCAAGTTTCAGCCTGAGGAGTTCCGTAACGAACGAATGGAGTCACCCGACGATGGAAAGAAGTATGGCTGGTTTGTCGATGCGCGGAGAACGTCGCCGCATAAGCCGTTTAGATTTCCAAGTGGCTCAAGCTCAACGAATGTTAGTCGCCCGGATTTCGGGAATTGCTCGCGTAACGTCTGACACAAACTTCATGCAGGGGCCTCACTCTTTCAGAACGCTTTGTTCAATGCTGAACGGCAACGGAATCGAATGCGGAACGGATTTTCGCTGAAGACTCTGGCCTACCGCAAACATTTTTTGTGTTAGATGTTGAATACGGAGCAATACAGCAAAGACTTAGCGGATGAATCCTCAAGCCGTGCGTCACCATTCACTCAAAAGGAAATCAGATCACTAGGACCACTTTCGGTCATAGCGTCAGGCGGTGGAGCGAACTTGGTGAGTTTAATACCTTCGACTGCCGTTTCGTACTCTTCGATTGTGGGCGTTCGGCCAAGTATGGCAGAGAGCACGACAACGGGGGTGGATGCTAAAAGGGACTCGCCTTTCTTGCGATCAGAGTCTGCAACAACGCGACCTTGAAATAAGCGAGTCGAAGTAGCTAAAACCGTGTCGCCTTTCTCGGCTTTTTCTTGGTTACCCATACAGAGATTGCAGCCCGGCCGCTCGAGATACATCATATTCTCATACTTTGTACGAGCCTTCTGTTTTGGCAGCAAATCATTGAACTCGAAACCGGAATACTTTTGCAGTACGTCCCAGTCTCCTTCTTTTCGTAGTTCCTCAATGATATTGTAAGTTGGAGCTGCGACGACGAGCGGCGCTTTGAACTTCACCGCTCCTCCGTTTGCCTCAAGGTTTTTTAACATTTGAGCAACAATTTTAAGATCACCTTTATGGACCATGCATGATCCGACGAAACCGAGATCGACATGCTTCTCGCCGTGGTAATAGGTAAGATCTCTGATGGTGTCGTGTGTATAGCGTTTCGACACGTCTTCGTTATGCACATCCGGATCAGCAATCATCGGTTCATCGATGCATGAAAGATCGACTTCTAATTCCGCGAAATATTTTGCATCTGGATCAGGAGCCAACGCTGGTTTCTCACCTGATTGAATCTCGGCAATTCTTGTGTCGGCTCGATCGATTAACCCTTGCAGGACTTGTTTTTTATTGTCCATGCCTTTGTCGATCATGATCTGGATCCTGCTTTTTGCAATTTCCAGCGACTCGATTAATGTGTCATCTTGGGAGATGCAGATTGATGCCTTTGCTTTCATCTCAGCAGTCCAATCCGTGAACGTGAAGGCTTGATCGGCGGCGAGCGTTCCGAGATGTACCTCGATGATCCTGCCCTGGAAAACATTTTCCCCGCTAAATTTTTCCAGCATTTGAGCCTGAGTCGAGTGGACCACGTCGCGAAAATCAATGTGATCTTGCATCTCACCCGTGAAGGTGACTTTTACGGATTCAGGAATCGGCATCGAAACTTCACCGGTCGCGAGAGCGAGAGCAACCGTTCCTGAGTCGGCGCCGAACGCGACGCCTTTCGACATCCGCGTGTGTGAGTCACCGCCGATGATAATTGCTCGGTCGTCGACGGTGATGTCGTTGAGGACTTTGTGAATTACGTCTGTCATTGAATGATAGACGCCTTCAGGATCGCGGGCCGTAATCAAACCAAAGTCATTCATGAATTTCATTAACTTTGGTATGTTCCTTTGAGCCTTTTCGTCCCAAACTGACGCGGTATGGCATCCAGATTGGTAAGCTCCATCCACGATGGGCGAAATCAAGGTCGCGGCCATCATTTCTAGTTCCTGCGAAGTCATCAGCCCGGTGGTGTCCTGAGATCCGACGATGTTGACTTTGACTCGTACGTCAGATCCTGCATGAAGCACTTTGCCCGGTGTGGTTCCAACTGCATTCTTGTTGAATATTTTTTCTACTGCGGTTAGCCCTTGTCCCTCGTGCGAAATCTCCTTGGAAGGTGCAAACACAGGTGGAATTTCGATGCCGAGGACCTTCGATGCAAACATTTGGAGTTTTTTGCCAAAAACGATGGAATAAGATCCGCCAGCCTTCATGAATTCCATTTTTTGTGGCGTTAGCGCCCTGGAAATATCAATTAACTCTTGATCGCCTTTGTAGAGTTTTTTCTCTTTGGTATTGATCGTTAGTACAGTGCCTGATTCAACAGAATAAGCCTGTTCTAATATGGGTTCCCCTGCTTCGTCGAGCACGACGTTTCCATCGGCGTCTACTTTCTTAGTCCAGTTTTTCAGATCGATGCCAATGCCACCGGTGACGTCAACCGTGGTCAGGAAAATTGGCGAGATGCCATTCGTTCCTGCCACTACAGGAGCAATGTTGATGAACGGTACGAAGGGACTCGCTTGTTTGCCGATCCATAGCGCAACGTTGTTCACGCCCGACATTCGCGAGGAGCCGACGCCCATCGTGCCCTTCTCTGCAATCAGCATCACTCTTTTATCCGGGTGCTCTTTTTGAAGTGCGACAAGTTCTTGTTGTGCCTTTTCATCGATTAAGCACTTACCGTGAAGTTCACGATCCGACCTTGAGTGGGCTTCACTACCGGGAGATAGCAAATCCGTAGAAATATCGCCCACTCCTGCAATGTAAGTGACGACATCGATCTTTTCTGGGACGTCTGGTAGTTGTGTGAAGAATTCTGCTTGAGCGTAGCTTTCGATAATGTCTTTTGCTATTTCATCACCTTGTTGGAAAGCTTTTTCCAGACGATCGGTGTCTGCTTCATACAGAAAAATTTGCGTCTTGAGTGCGCTTGCAGCTTCTCTCGCGATCGACTCATCGTCTCCCAGTGCTAAATCCAATAGAACCTCGATCGAGGGTCCACCCTTCATATGAGTCAGTTGTTCGAAAGCAAACGTGGGGGAGATTTCGGGAACCGTTATCTGTCCGCATATGATCTCTTTTAGGAATTTGGCTTTTACGTCAGCCGCCGCCGTTGTGCCGGGAAGGATGTTGTAGATGAAGAATTGAAGCGACTCTTTTCGATGAGGATGCTCAAGATCTCTTATTTGATCAATGATCGCTTTTGTGAGATCTCTACTGTCGATAGGCTTCGGATGCAGACCTTCTTTTTCGCGTTCGTTGATTTCATCGAGATAAGCGGAATAAATATTCATTTGGGTAGCAGGATAATGAGGTGGTTAAACGCGACTTTTTGCCGCAAGCCTCTCATTATCTCTCTCTCGATTTGCTGTAGGCTAGTTAAGTAGTGGGGAAGCGATTTGCCATCGAACCGGCTGATCGGATGGAATGCGAAAAACTTAAGGAACGGGGGATTTTCACACTAATTTCCCTGCTTCTACGTTAATTCTTCTTGATCGGTCGGTGTTAGTCAATCCACGAAGCGGGACCTTCCGTAGTCGCTTGAAATTCCTCCTGAAAAACGCGATTTGGGGCTGTTTTTTACCAGGACAGAGTGGCGACTTTATCGAGGAAGCAAACCTTGTTACCTTTGCCCGCACTCGATCGCAGCTTTACAAACGGTTTCGAATATTGACCATTGTCTGGCAGTTTATCGATCTGATCGAAGGTCGTGCGTAGCTTCTTGCCCGTTTCCTTGCATCACCTGATTACTTTCACACTGTCTGACCCTCTCTCATTTTCGGACAAGGTTTTGGCCAAGATTTCAAGTGGGGCTCTCGGTGATTCGCATAAGTTAAGTGCGAAGATTCATGTTCACATCACGGTAGTTCGTGATCAAGTGCGTGTTATCATCCGTGGCTTGGTACAGTTGTCGATGATCATCTGTAGATCAATCTCCGACAGGCTCTTGCGTCGATGTTAGTCCTCTGGACTGATACGAGCTCTCCGAGCTTCTGTGCAGCTTTGCAGTTAGTGGTCAGGAATCCTCCCAAAGAATAAAATGAGAAGTACAGCTCACGTTGGAAAGTCGATCAGAAACGGCTCGATCTTTCGCTGTGCATCGCGGAATAGATTCATTGCCAAGAAGTCGCAGGCTACAGCCGGACTTGTCGTATGCAAGTGACGAAAAAGCGAATAGTCAGATTGGAATCAAATGCATTCAATAAATTATGACCAAGCATCTGAACTTACAAGTCACGAACACAAAACCAAAAAGCGTCTGTCAGGAAGTTGTTCTACAGTTTAAAGGCTAAACTAGGCAACCAGCGAGTTTCTGGTTCTGCCACGCCAGCCTATTGGATAAACTGGAGTTTTGTTCGGGAGCTTGCGATTTCACCTGGGCTACTTCTAAGAGATCTTGTGAATCATGAGAATTTTGGTTTTTCTCCTAATTGCCGCTGGTCTGTTTGTCGGTTGTTCGGCAAATAATGAACCAAGCGATGCATCCAGTTCGGACGTGGTGTCGGATGGAAATGCTGTCTTGGCCGAACCTGAATCGCACCGAGCGGAGAACGCCGATGAACTGGGATCTGAGCGGCCGCCTGGCATGGTGTTGATTCCAGCAGGGAAATTTTACATGGGCGGTGACGCGGGCGAGATGGGAGGGAACTCGCGTTCGCACCAAACATCGTACCCGATCCACGAGGTAACGTTGGATGCTTTTTGGATTGATGCGACAGAGGTCACCAATCGGGAGTTTGCCAGATTTGTCGAAGCCACGGGGTACGTAACATTCGCGGAAAAACCGCTGTCAAAAAAAACAATCGATGAGTTAAGGCTAGCAGCAGCTTACAATCTGCGTCAGCTCAAACAGGATTTATTGAACTGTAGCCCAGACGAAAGGAAAGCTATCGAAGCGACTATTGAGCGTGTCGAAAAAGCATCGAAGTTATCACAAGCCGCTGCCGGAGCCCTTGTCTTTGCGATACCAAAAGCTGAACTCTACAGTAAGACAGACATCAACCAGTGGTGGCGACTTGAACCAGCTGCGAATTGGCGAATACCAGATGGACCTGGAACGAGTTGGAAGAATCGATTGGATCATCCGGTCGTCAACGTGACCTACGAGGACGCACTGGCGTATGCGAACTGGGTCGGTAAGAGACTCCCGACCGAAGCGGAATGGGAGAAGGCGGCGC
Source organism: Planctomycetaceae bacterium (assembly GCA_002723275.1). Classification (GTDB taxonomy): domain Bacteria; phylum Planctomycetota; class Planctomycetia; order Pirellulales; family Pirellulaceae. The sequence continues at coordinate 75,050 of PBNZ01000015.1, read as the reverse complement.
GAGGTGGACTCGACCGAGTGCCATACGCGTGGGGACGCGAGATGTTCCCCCAGGGGAGCGACGTTTGGATGGCAAATATTTGGCAGGGCGAATGGCCACATAATAACACAGCGTCTGATGGTCACGTGATGACATCCCCGGTCAAGGCATATCCTCCGAATCCTTACGGTCTTTACGACATTGCGGGGAATGTTTGGGAGATCGTATCTGATTACTATCATCCTCGAGCCTATGAGATGGCCTCAGCGATGTCGCGAAATCCAACGGGGCCAGCTCTTGAACAAGTTGCTCAACCCGGCCAAAGAGTCACTTGGAGGGTCACGCGAGGAGGTTCGTTCCTATGCTCTGACCTTTGGTGCAAGGGATATCAACCCGGCGCACGACAGCCCTTTGACAATGAATCACCCAGTAATCACACCGGTTTTCGATGCGTGATGGATGCAACAGAGCCGGTGGCAAATACCAATGATTAAATAAGCATCCAACTTGCGCTCTTTTTACTTGCAATCGCTTTGCCTTTGGACATAAATTTTCAGGATCTGAAACTTTCGGACATCGTCCTGATCTTGGCCCAAGTCGTCAAATTACCGGAAATCTTATCATTACCTTTTTCAGTTCCTGCTTTTACTGCCGCTGGCTCGGCGAACTACTCTCCTAATTTCCGTTGCACTGTTTAGTTGCACTGTTTAATAGAGCTTTAGAAAAGCCGTTGGTCGCTGCCCTCCAAGAGTTTCCGAATTCCTTCTTCGAAAACCATTTGCGCAGGCCCACAGATTTGTTGGTCGGTGTCAGTAACCGGACAACAACGGATTTTTATCACTCTTTCATCGCGATCCCCCCAGACTTTTTTTAATGCGAACAGGATGCGTTCAACTGAGGGGCTGAGTTAGGCGTGTGATCCGGTAAGGGCTTTCATGAATTAATTGCCGTCGCCGTTTCACCGACCTTAGATTTTGATGGTCTTGTCAGAGGGGCACGCGAAGTTAATTCCGGATTGGAGCGGAAAATGACGAATGGACAAAATGTTTTTCTTGATGGGTGTCTGATCGTTCTCGGTGCAATTCTTGCGTTTGCTTTGGGGTTTTTAGGGGAAGTCTTGGTTCCCATTGCAGGAAGGCAAGTGAGTAGTGAAATTATTGTCGAAGCGATTGCTGTTCTTGCAGGAGTGTTCGTCATGGGGGTTGGTTGGTACGCCATGAAAGCAAATGCTCAAAATGGGTGACGATTCCGGGTTGCGCATCATGGAATGGATTCTAGGTTGGATCTGATCCCCAAAAAAATCGCAACGTCCAGGAGTGAAAGCGGTCGGAACCTCTGTGGCAAATACTACTGATCAAGCGCGTGAGGCAGGTTTTGTTTCTGTAATCCGGCCTGAAGCCTCTTATCCTATAATGGTCTGTTTAACCTGATGTATTTCCCTCTGAGACTTTGACGCGTCATTTAACATGCCGTTGATGTCTGACAGCAAAGCGAGAAGAAACGAAACGGAAGACGTCATGAGATACCGCTCGATGTTGCTGGCCATCGTGGGACTGATGATCAACGGTGCGTTACTGGCTGATGAACCGCTGAGTGTAGTCGCTGACTTTGAGGGGGCGTCAGTACGCGTTTTGGAGATTGACCAGAAGTCCCGGAGCGTGAGCTTCATGCCTGGCGGCGATCCTAAACGCGGATGGCCTTGTTGGTGGTGCTTTCGCATTGACGGTCTGACGGTCGGCGAGACTCTGACGTTACGGTTACAGGGATCGTCGTCGCCCGTTGAAAAAGAGAAGCCCCTGGCGCCCTCGTGGGCGATGCCGAAGTACGCGACATTCTCCACGGATGGAAAGACGTGGCAGCAAACGGATCAAGGCAATCGACAAGATGAGTGGATGGTCTATTTGTTCAAGCCGAAAACACAGTCTGTCTTCGTCGCGTGGGGGCCGCCCTATACGCCGCTTGCCGCAACAACCTTTGTGCGTGAAATAAGTGAGCGGTCCGCACATGCCACGGCTGTCGAGTTGTGCCGATCCCGGGAAGGCAGGCCTGTGCCGATGTTGCACGTGAAAGAAGGCGAGCGGACGGACCAGGAACGTTTTGGCGTTTGGGTTCAGGCACGACAGCACGCTTGGGAGAGCGGTTCGAGTTGGGTGGCCCAAGGTTTCGCGAAATGGTTGCTGAGTGAGGATGAGCAGGCAGCGTGGCTCCGCGAACACGCCGAGGTGTTTATTGTTCCGGTAATGGATGTTGATAATGCGGCAACTGGAAACGGTGGCAAAAATGCGTTGCCGCATGATCACAACCGAGACTGGTCTAACAAGCCCCATTGGAATGAAGTTCGTGCTGCCCAGCAAATGGTCGGGAAACTTATTGACGAAGGACGTATGGACGTCTTTCTGGATCTACATAATCCCGCACCCGGTGACCCGAGTTTTTTTTATATCCTTCCGAGCGAGATGTTAAAGGAACCAATGATCAGCCTACGTGATCGCTTTATCAGCCTGGCTTACGCTCGCATTAGCAAGGTCAGATCGGAGATGCAAATGAGTAGCAAACCCAGGATGACTGGATCGAGTTACCATCCGCTTTGGCGACAAATCAGCTCGAACTGGGTTAGCATTCAAGGTAATTCGCATACGGTCAGTCTTTGCTTGGAAACGATGTGGAATAGTAAAGATAGCACTACCACCGGCTATCAAGCTGTCGGCGCAAACTTAGCGGCGACCGTCAGCGAATACCTGGCGGAACGACCGGAACGCTGATAAAGGTAAAGCGAATGGTGGGACGTCAGAGCGAGCCACGGGATTTTGGTTGATATTCGACTCTCCGCGTTTGGCTGTCTGGAATATGATCGCTGTCCTCGCATTTTTCGTCGTAGTCCAAGCAGCCTGTCGACACAGCAGATTGGCGTGTAACGTTTGCGGGCAACGGGATTACGGTCGATGTTTGGTGCAGTGGTCAGATCACCCTCGATAAAATCGAGTTTCCAAAAGGGATGAAGATAAAATCGAGTGGAGAGATTGAGGCTTTCATAAAACGCCATAATGAATCACAGTGACGTTTGGACGAACAGACAAAAGTGCCGTATTCACGATTCGTGATTCGTGCCGCAGTTCAGTAAGGTCTCATCAAAATTGAACGAAAGCGTTTCCCAGGACATGCATTTTCCCGAATCGAGCCGAGGAACGGCCAAGACGCGAGGCTTCACATTCGTTCTTGCGGCGTCGTTCCTTTTGGTTCTGGTGGTGGTCCTGTACGTAACGACTCAATTTCGCAGTATCGCCGTCCGAGTTTCTCCCGAGACGACCTTTCTGACCGAGCCGCTTCATGGGGACGGACTGCCGGACTACGTCGAGTATTTGCATCAGCAAATAATGAAGGGTGTCACACCGGAAAACAACGGAGCCGTCCCGTTTTGGCAAGCGGCAGGGAGCAATGCAATTTCTCCCGAGCAACGAGCCTGGTATTTCGAGCAGTTGGGCATGCCGGTTCCGGAAGAACGTGACCCCGCCTTTGATATTGATACAGCAGCCGCCGAACAAATCTTAGCCACCGGTGAGCATTCCGAAGATGTTTATGAAGTTGCCGGTAAGTTGCTCAGCAGGCCATGGCGACGGAGCGAGTTGCCAGGGCTGGCGGACTGGTTGGATGCTCATGCTGATGACTTCACCTTGCTTCAACTGGCTACTTCCCGAGAGCGATTTGCCTGCCCTGCACCCGAGGCAAGTGGCCAATGTTCAGTGGTCGAACTGACGTGGCCACATTTGATGGTATTACGAGATATGCTCCGGAATCTTTCTGGACGTGCCATGTTGCGGATGGGGGAAGGTGACATGGAGGCGGCATGGAGTGATTGCCGAACCATGTTCCAATTGTCGAACGGTGTGGAGCCGCATTCACTCATCGGCTGGCTGATGAGAATCTCCGCCTATGAAATCACCCTGCAAACGACGGCGGCGTTGCTGGAGGTCGATTCAGATGCCCAGCGTCTGCTGGCCGTCGAAGCTTTCATTGGAAAGTTGTCGCCTGTGGGGGACGCACGCGAGATGGTCGAGACGTTCGAACGCATCATGTATCTTAGCGCTGTGGTCGATTTGTCGAGGAACCGATTTGGATTCGAGGAATTGACAGGTAGCAAGCGTGAGTCTATTCGCGGAATGGATTGGAATCAGGTTCTTCGACGCGGCAATGAGGCTTTTGACGCACTCGCTCAAACCATGGAAGGAGATCGCCAGCTGCAGGCTGACAAGCTGGAAAAGTGGGAGGCAGAGTTTATCATTCGCCTTGAAGAAATCGGTGTCGTCGAAAGGGTGCGGCGTGGTGCAACGCTCAACGGCCGAGCTCGCACATGCAGCGACATCTTGATCGCCCTGATGATACCAGCCACCCTTCGAGCAGCGGACGCAAAGCGGAATCTTGAGCTTCGTGTTCAGCAGTCACGACTGCAGGCTCGACTAAACGCCTACCGCTGTGAGCAGCAGCAGTTTCCCGCGTCACTCGATTCGTTAAACGCGGACCCAACACTGCTGGTGGATCCCGTGAATAAGATGCCGTTGAACTACCAAAGGACTGACAACGGTTTCTTGCTTTACTCGTTTGGGGTTAATGGACAGGACGAACAAGGATGCAACGAGAGGGAAAAGCAATACCGAGGTGTCTACGTGCCCAACCTGAATTCCCTCCTCAGCGAATCTGAGTTGGTTGATCTGGAGCAACGATTGTCCGTTCCTCGAACGGAGTGGACGGATCGGCATGTCGAGGCACTGGTCGTGGGAGATGATATCGCGACGAGATCGCCGATCATTTTCGCCGAATGACGTTCCCCCTGCCCGCGAGCCCCCATCGAGCAACCATCATCTCCAGATGCGATGAAAAGGTTGATGAACGCGTCAATGCGATTCAAAAGCAGTCCAATGTAGACCAGAACTTGTGGCTAAATTCATTGACTCGAAGTAAGATGGTTGCCACTGAAAGCGACTCCCACAGGCTACTTCAAATTCTGGTGTGTCATCTCACATAAATAAGCATGTCTGGAGCTCGATTTACTTTTGATTTTTGGGAAGTGCGGCATGATTGGTTTTGGAAAAGAACGGCAACAAAGACGTCGATCGTTCGTTTTGCAATCTGAGCAATTAGAGCATCGAACGCTGTTAGCTGCCGATATGGTGGCGCATTGGCGAGCACAGGATTTCGTTGCAAACACTGCGGATGGATCAATTGTCGAGGAATGGGTCGATTCGATTGGTGGAGTTGTTGGGGTCGGAAGTGGCGTTCCTGTTCTCTCGCATACGGCCGTCGGAGGTCGTGCCGGAATTCAATTCGATCCGGCAGACGGTCCCGATCTATTTGGAATTCCATCGTCAAGCAGCCCTTTGCGCAATGCGAAAGATTTTTCCGTCGCGGTCGTTTTTTCAACGAGTAGTGGAAATCTTGATGGTGGGAATGATGAATGGTTTAAAAATTCAGCAATCGTTGATTCCAGTAGTCTAGGATTCGCCATCGATTGGGGCATTTCCATCAATGAGGTGGGACAGGTTAGTGCTGGCCTCGGAGGCGGATTCGGGAATCTTCCCAGGACTGTTTATACACCAGTCGCAGGATTGAACGACGGGGAAACGCACGTCGCCATCTTGAGTCGAGCTGGCACGGATTTATCTTTGCGGTTGGATGATGCGTCGGCAGTGATCAGAGATGATGCGAGTGATTTCGCCTTAAGTAACTTGGCTCTCACTTTCGGTGCTCAAAAGTCCGGGAGTTTTGCGTTCAATGGTTACATCGCGGAAGTGCGCGTCTTCAATGGAGCGCTCGACGATGTGGCAGCCAGCGATCTTTATTCGGAAGTCATTGGGTTCTACGATAACAAGGCTCCAACGGCTGAAAATGACGAGTATTCGCTCGAAGAAGATTCGAATCTGTTTTACGCAGGGGCGATCAACGGTGTCTTGTCCAATGATACCGACCCCGAATCAGATCCGCTTGTCGCAGTGTTGGTCGATTCCACGAAGCATGGGCAGCTTACATTCAACGAGGACGGTTCTTTCTTCTATGATCCTGATCAGAATTTCTTCGGCGTTGATACCTTTACCTATTCCGCGATTGACTTCCGACCTTCGTCGCCGGCGACGGTCACGTTGAATGTTACGCCTGTCGATGATTTGGTGATTGCACAGGCCGACATTTATAAAGCGATTCCGGGTGAAATTCTTGAAGTTGATATTCAAAATGGTCTCCTGGTAAACGATATCAATCACGATTTGGCTGAACTTAGCGCGCAGTTAAAGACGCCGGTTGGCAATGGCCTTCTCGATCTGCGACCGAACGGTTCGTTTACGTATGACCCTCAGGGATTTGCTGGAGTCACGACGTTTGAATATCAGGTCGACGACGGTCAAGGACTCTCGAACGCGTCGGTTGTCACGCTGACGGTCAACACGCCGCCTCAGGCAGTCGAGGACAATCTAGTCGTAAACGAAGACACTCCGCTTTTCAATCTGTTCGCTGCACTCTTGGAAAATGACGTCGATGCGGACGGTGATGCGTTAACGCTGAAGATTGTCGACCTGCCGACCCAGGGTGTTCTGGAAGGTGAGGGAGCGACCCTTTCGTATCTCCCCAACTCTGACTTCTTTGGGGGCGATTCGTTGACCTATCAAGTCTCAGATGGCGTTGATGACTCAACGATCGTTACGGCAGTCTTAACGGTCCAACCTGTCAACGACGTTCCTGTTTCAATCTCCGACGCCTATGTCGGACGGCCCAACGAAATGATCGAACGCCCAGCCCACAAGGGCGTTCTTGCCAACGATTTCGATATTGATAGCGAATCGCTGATGGCGGTTCTTACGGAAGGCCCTTCCAATGGGACTTTGCAACTCGGAGACGACGGCTCTTTTGTGTACAACCCCAATCTTGGGTTTTCGGGGAAGGACCAATTCAGTTACCGCGTCAACGATTCAATCGCGGACTCTCCTGCCGCGACGGTTGATCTATTGATCACAGCAACGCCGGTCACCATCAGCGAATTCATGGCCACGAATTCTCGTACGATGGAGACCAAGGTGCGATATTCCGTTGACGATAGTTTCTTTCCAGACAAATTGTCACCCGACTGGATTGAGCTAGAGAATAAGTTTGCTGTGGATTTGGACATTAGCCGAATGCATCTGACAGATGATCCGGATCTATTGACCAAATGGCGGTTTCCTGAAGGGACAATGATTCCGGCGAATGGGCGTTTGATCGTCTACGCCTCCGGCCTGGATTTCAGTGACCCGGCTTTGGATTCCAATGGCAGACTGCATACAAATTTTAATTTGAGAGCGGACGGCGAGTATCTTGCGTTCACGCTGGAAGATGGGACGGTTGTTCATGAGTTTGAGTCGTATCCGAATCAACGAGCGGACACGACCTATGGTTTGTTTGATGGAAGCCCCCAGTTCTTCACCACGCCCACTCCGCTCGCTGAAAACACACCAGGGATATCAGGTGCCGTGTCCGATACGAGTTTCAGTATCAACCGTGGATTCTTTAGTGAACCATTTACGATTGATATCACAACGGCAACGGTTGGGGCGACGCTCGTTTATACGACCGATGGTTCAAAACCGACTCTGGAAAATGGAACCCAAGTGGAAGCCGAGAATGCTGACGTCGCGCCGGTCGTCAGTATCGAAATAATCGAAACGACGACGTTGAGAGCTGCGGCTTTCAAAGCTGGTTTGTTGCCGACGAACATTGACACACAAAGTTATTTCTTTGTTGCAGACTTGGTCGAACAACGATTCACGGCTCAGGTGAAGAATCATCTGGAGTGGGGGCCCAAGCTAGGAGAATCTCTGACTTCACTGCCGGTGGTTAGCTTGGTGATGGATGGCCGAGTTAGTCTGCGAGAAAACGAAACTTCCGTTGAATTGATCTTCCCGAACGGAGAAGAGCCCGGTTTTCAGGTAAACGCTGGCGTCGAACACTACGGTGGGCATAGCATTAATTCTCCCAAGAAGAATATGCGACTGAGCTTTAAATCGCAGTACGGGGACGGTTCGCTCAACTACGATCTTTATGGTGCGGGAGCCACATCTGAATTTAATCAGATCCTCTTGAGATCCGGTTCACACGATACCTGGTTTTGGACACATCCTGCTGGTGGTCGAGGTAATTACGTAAGAAACCGTTGGGCCTTTGATCGACAATTAGAAATGGGGCAGCCGGCCCCGCACGGCCGATTCGTCCAAGTGTTTATCAACGGCCGCTATTGGGGAATGCACCATTTGATGGAACGGCCTAACGCCGACTTCATGGCCTCTTATGAAGGTGGCCGTAGTTTCGAATACGATGCCGTTAATGCCGGATCTTCTATTAATGGAGACACTCTTGCATGGCGGAAGCTTCAAGACCGGAATGTGATCAGCGACTACAACGAATTACAGCAGTGGCTGGATGTCGAAAACTATGTGGATTACATGTTGCTGCAATTTTATTCGGGTAATGATTGGGATTGGAATCACAGTCAGAATTGGAGCGCTGCCAGGAAACGTGAAGATGGCGCCGGATATGTTTTCTTTGCGTGGGACAGCGATGTCATTTTNCGCACCACNGCAANTGCCAATGTGATTAATCGGGGCGGACCGGGCAATCTTTGGAATGCACGAGGGGGCGTCAAACAACATGACGAAGTGAAGATGATCATGGCCGACCGCGCTCAGAAGTACTTCTTCAATGGAGGTATGTTCACCGATGAAAGGTTGCGAGCCGATGTCAATGCGATTGCGGATCAAATCCGTCTCCCCGTAATTGCTGAAACCGGACGCTGGGGTGGAAGAAGCTACACTCCCGACACCTGGGAATCGGCGATCAAGTGGATGCTTGATCGATTTGCTCCGGAAGGGTCTCGTAGTCGCGCNGTAACTACGATCNATCANATGAGACGATACGGATTATTCCCATCGATTGATGCTCCATCGTTTCTTGTTGATGGTTCGCAACAAAACGGAGGTGATATCCCCACCGCTTCACAGGTTTCGATTTCGGCCGATGAGGGCGATATCTACTATGGACTCAACGGAGTCGATCCGCGTCTGCCTGGAGGCGACCTGAATCCAGAGGCCAGCCTGTTTGCGGGTGATGGAATTCAACTTGATGAAACCGCAATCATTAAAGCACGGGCCCGGAAAGATGGGGAATGGTCGGCACTGATGGAAGCCCGTTTCCGAGTTGACACGATTCCTGCAAACAGCACGAATCTTCGAATTTCAGAAATACATTACCATCCTGTTGATGTTACACCCGAAGAATTGGCAGCTGGATACAGCGACGCCGATGACTTCGAGTTCATCGAATTCGTCAATACGTCCTCGTTGACGATCGATTTGACGAGCGTACGGCTCGAGAGAACCGAAATCGATGACACGACTCATGGCGTGGATTTTGAATTCTCTGCGAGTGAGGTCACGGAACTTGGACCCGGTGAACGGGTTGTGGTTGTCGAGGATACAGATGCCTTCACGCTACGGTACGGTGATGGTATTCGCGTGGCCGGACAGTGGAGCGGGGCATTGAGCAATGCCGGCGAAACGATAACGGCCAAGGCAGGCGACGAAACCATTCATCAATTTGCCTATTCCGACGAATGGTATTCCGCAACCGATGGCAATGGACCATCCCTGCAAATCATTGACGAACTCGGTGCGTTGGATCGTTGGCTGAGCAGGGGGAGCTGGCGGCCGAGTAGTCAGCTGGGCGGCACACCCGGTATCGCTGACGAAGCGGAAGTCGATATTCCAGGCGATGCAAATCGTGACGGTGTCTTCAATTCCACCGACTTAGTGCAAGTCTTTCAAGCTGGCGAGTACGAAGATGGGATTGCCGGGAATTCCACCTGGGCAGAGGGGGATTGGGACAATGATCAAGAATTCACGACCACGGACCTCGTCGTCGCATTTCAAGCGGGATGGTATATCGCGGCTGCAAGTCCGGTTTTAATCCCGAAGTGGTTGTTCTTCGAGAACGATGAGCAAAGAAAGCAGCGTTTCCTGTCGCGCCAATCACAGCCTGCCTCCACGCACGACCAACGGCCAGAATCGCTTGAATTGTCGATTGTGGATAAACTCTTCGAATCCATCTAACGAAAAATCTGCATATTGCCCAACGCTCGAGAAAGATGCTTTCGCCGGCTGTGTTCGCTTCTTTGATGGACGTTTGCTTTTTCCAACGAGTATCTGGCTTCTGACCGTAGATCATTAATCGCCATGGATGGATGATCTCGAGTGGCATTCGGCTGAAGAGCGAAGCAAGCTCGTTCAAAATGATTCCCCCGATCTCCATTATGTTATTTGAGTGGATCTGGACGATCGGTTTGACTCAGTGATCAACCGCGACATACAATCCTTGCGTTGTTTCCGAATGCGTTTCCTGCATTGAAAAAAGATGGGGTAGCTCTCCATGCAACAACACCGGAAATCATGGAATCGTCGCCAGGTTCTTTTATTGCCTCTCGCCGTTCTTGCCCTCGTTTTTTTGTTCCAACCAGCATCGGGGCAGAGAGGGTTCGATCCGGAAACTGCCCTCCAGAAACTGCAAGTCGCTGAGGGGTTGAAAGTCGAGCTCTTTGCTGCCGAGCCCCTTGTGCGACAGCCGGTGACGATGACCATCGATGATCGNAACCGTGTTTGGGTAATTCAATACTTGCAGTANCCTGAGCCTGCCGGTTTGAGCAAGGTTGCCGGCGACAGGTACGATCGAATCCGTTACGACCGGGTTCCTAAGCCGCCTCCGCACGGNCCAAGAGGTGCAGACCGCATCACCATTCTTGAGGATACGGACGGTGATGGCCGTGCCGACCAGGCGAATGACTTCGTCGACGGTTTGAACCTGGCGTCCGGCCTCGCCTTGGGACATGGCGGTGTCTGGGTTCTTCAGTCGCCTTACCTGCTCTTCTATCCAGATCGCGACTCGGATGATCGACCCGACGGCGATCCAGAAGTTCGGTTGGTCGGGTTTGGACTCGATGATGCTCATTCGGTCGCCAACTCGTTGCANTGGGGNCCCGATGGCTGGCTGTACGGAGCGCACGGAAGCACTGTGAATGCGAATGTTCGCGGAGTGCGTTTTCAACAGGGAATTTGGCGATATCATCCGTCGACCGATCGCTTCGAACTGTTTTCCGAAGGTGGTGGTAACACCTACGGATTGGATTTTGACCGATTGGGAAACGCGATCGCAGGGACGAATTGGGGCGTGCCAGGATTGCATCAAATGCAAGGTGCCTACCATGTCAAAATCTTCAGCAAGCACGGCGCTCTGCATAACCCACATGCCTTCGGTTATTTTCCTCACATGCCGCACGAGGGAACNGACATCGGCAAGCTGAGNGTGGGTGGCATCTTTTACCAGGCAAAGCAATGGCCTGAGCGATTTCAAGATAAGTTCATTACGGCAAATCCCCTCAATCACGCCTTGTATACCATCGAAGTCCTCCGCCGTGGCTCGACGTTCTCGACCCGCTTTCAGGAACGCTTGGTGTGGAGTGACGACGCTTGGTTTCAACCCGTCGACTTGGTGCTGGACAAGGACGGTTCGGTCCTGGTTGCCGATTGGTACGATGGAAACATTAACTATCAAATCACCTATCGCAATCGAGATAACTTCGATTCCAAGCGAGGCCGGATCTATCGGATCTCCTCCAGCCAGGCCGAAATAGATCGAGATGCTCAACGATCGCCCGACCAAGATCTATATCATCCGAACGTTCACCTTGGGCGACGTGCGCTGCGTGCATTGGCCGAACAGGATGACAAGACACGCGTTGCTGAATTTGCCCTGGTGCTCGAGGAATCGGAGGACGAAGAACAGTGTCTGCAGGCCTTGTGGGCACTCAATCTCTGCCATCCCCTGCATCAAGACGATCGCATGGCAATTCGCTGCCTGCAGCATCGCTTCCCGGCGGTTCGTGCTTGGAGCGTGAGACTTTTGGGTGACCCCTCAGCCGTTTCGCCCGCGGTTGGCCAACAATTCAGCCAGATGGCTCGAGAGGAGTCGGACGTGCGGGTTCGCACGCAACTCGCCTGCACTGCCAAGCGACTTCCCGGGCCCGACGGACTGGCGATTGTTGCGGGATTAGCACGGCATGACGAGGATGCAACAGATCCGTATCTGCCCCTGCTACTCTGGTGGGCCGTGGAGGCCAATGCGACAAGCGACCAGGATCAAATCATGGCTTGGTTGGAGGATTCGAAGATTTGGCAGAGCCCGCTGATGCGCGACACCATCATTCCCCGACTCGCGCGCCGATACGCCGCCGAAGGTGACGCAGCTGGATTCACCGCCTGTGCGAACTTACTTGCACTCGCTCCGACTTCAGAAGACGTCGAGCGAGTGATTGGAGGTATGGAGCAGCAGCTGCAAGGTTTAAAGCAGGGCGAAATCCCCGATGCGTTACGTACGCCATTGGCGGAATTATGGAAGGATGACAATCATCCGACGACATTGGTCCTATTTGCCTTAAGGATGGGCAACGACGACGCGCTACGGGAAGCGGTGACGCGAATATCCGATCCGAACGATTCCGAGCGTGACCGCATTGCGTTGATCGAGGCGGTCGGGCAGACGGGAAAAGATAGCGTGATCCAACCGCTTGCTGAGCTGTTCCAGCACTCCGATCAAAGTGCGATTCGCTCCGCGGCCTTGGCGTCACTGGCTCGTTACAGCAAAGAGGAGATTGGTAATGTCATCCTTACCTCCTACAAGTCTCTTCGTTCTGAACTCCGTGGCGAAGCGCGGCAGGTGCTCTACAGTCGTGTGCCTTGGTCCCAACAATTGCTTCGCACGATTGAGGAAGGTGATTTGGATACGGCGGAGATTCCCTATGGGGAATTGACGCTCCTCTTAAATCACGGCGATGCGTCGATTCGTGAGCTTGTTCAGAAGCATTGGGGCAAAGTGCGCCCAGTGACGCCCCAGGAAAAACGCGATCGCATGATGGAGCTTGGTAAGATCCTCTCGACCGGAACTGGAGACATCGCGCAAGGAAAGAGACTCTTCACGAAGCATTGCGGCACCTGTCATCAACTGCATGGCGAAGGCAATAAGATCGGGCCCGATTTGACGCCCTATCCTCGTCACGAATTGGCGTATCTCTTGTTGCATACGGTCGATCCCAATGCGGTCGTTCGGCCCGAGTATCAGTCCGTGGTGATTGTGACTGATGATGGCCGAGTGCTGACCGGTTTGTTGACCGAGTCAACTCCTCAGACGGTTGCTCTGGTCGATGCCAAGAACACACTGATTCTTCTGGCACGCGAGGAAATCGAGGAGATGGAAGATTCACCTCAGTCGCTCATGCCAGAGAAATTGTTCGAGTCACTGTCCGACAATGAGATTCGTGACCTGTTTGCCAACCTGCAGTCGAAAACATCTGAGCCTTTGCGGAATGACCTCAGCAGCCTCTCAGGATTGCAAGAAACATTTGACGTCGCTTCGGACGCCTGGGTCATCGCCAACAACGGAACCCAAACGACTCCTCGTTTCCAGGCGTCAGGAGGCAATCCGACTGGTTGGTTGCAGCTTGATGACACTGTCGGTGGAGACATGGCCATTGTCTTGCCTGAAAGTTGGTATGGCAGATTGCAAAACTACAATCAAGGGACCTTGTCGTTTGATGCTCGTACGGTCTCTTCTGATGGTGGTTTGCCACACACGGTTTTTGGTTTGGTCGAGATTGCCGGCGCAGGACGTACCGTTCGCTGTGATGTAACGGGGCCAGGGGCCGTCGTACCTGGTAAGTCTTGGACGACCTACCGGGTCGCACTCAACGCCAAGCAGTTCGGCGTGGAGGAGGGCGACTGGAATCAGATCATAAACGACGTTTCTCGGGTTACCATCTGTGTCGAAGCATTTTCTAATGCGAACGAAAAGATAGGGCTGGATAACATTTCTCTAAGGGCGCCCTGACATTACTGAGAGCGCCCTGGCATTACAGCGGCGAGTNGTCCTGCCTGGAAACAAAAGGGACGGAGGCTGTTATGGTTTTTCTCAAACGCCATCGACCTGACGGTTCGGCTTGTTATCCACGATGCACATAACACCTCCAGCGATAGTTNCTCCAATTNCAANAAAGCGAGCTAATCCTGCAATCATATAAATGATTCGCGTTTGTTGGATTGATTCGAACATCTCAGGGCCTAAATTGCTGCTCCACACATATTGTTAGGCCGCCATTGCAAGGACGAACGAAATTACGATGAGTNCGATACCGGGGATAAGCCATTCATNCCGCGAGACGCAGGGGTGCTCNTTNAAATTGAGGTATTGTTGCTGCCAATACCCATATAACGACGAGCGTCAGTCGACCGAGCGGAATTGAAATAAAAAAATGATGGAATCCCCAGGCGGTGAACGGTTTCCGCCTTGTTTTTTCAGCCTTGCCTCGCCGTTTTTGTAGACCGTCACTATGGCAAAAAACGGTCACGATGGTAAGAAAGAGCCAAATAGCCGGCTCAAATACAACCACTTGAAATTGGAAATACAACATCATGAAACGTAGAGACATGCTGATGGTCGGCGGTGCTCTTGCACTGACACCGTTGACAAAGGCGACGATTGCCAACGCATCTTGTACCGAACCGAAAACGGAGGATGCCGGGCAATTTAATTCCATCAAGGCGCTGACGTTTGATGTCTTTGGCACCGTCGTTGACTGGCGTTCTTCAATCATCAGAGAGGGGCAGTTGCTGTCACATAAGAAGGGCCTTAAGGTCGATTGGCCCAAATTTGCCGACCGTTGGAGAGATGGCTACATGCCGATTATGCAACGTGTTCGACAAGGTGACTTGCCTCATTCCAAAATTGACGATCTACACCGAATGATANTAGATGGGCTCATCCAGGANTTCGGGTTGGAGGGGCTTTCTCCTAGCGAACTCGATGACCTGAATCGCGTTTGGCATCGGCTCATGCCTTGGCCGGATTCCATATCGGGGCTGAATCGGCTCCGTGGGCGTTATGTCGTTTCCAGTCTTTCAAATGGAAACGTCTCGCTGCTGGTGAACATGGCAAAGAACGCAGGTATCCCTTGGGACTGTGTCCTTTCCGCCGAACTAAGCGGGCACTTCAAACCCGACAAAGAGGTCTACGAAAAAGCAGCCGACCTGCTGAGCTTGGAGCCGAATGAGATCATGATGGTGGCGGCACATCCGATTGATCTTCGCGCTGCTGCGAAGGTGGGCTATCGAACAGCTCTGGTACTTCGACCTTTGGAGCGGGGACCGAAACGCGGACTCTATTTCAAACCAGATCCCGGTGAATTTGACTTGCTAGTGAATGATTTCGGAGAGTTAGCTCAGCGATTAGGCGCCTAAACTGAAATCAAACCGTGTTTATCGATTTTGTTTTCACCAGACTTACCGCTTCGACTTCTGGTTGATGCTTTCATCGTTTGGTTTATTATCGTGGTGGATTCGCTCGTAAGTCAGGAGAGCCGACGAACGGGGCTGAGGGAGATTGATAATCAGTCCGTCGTTCATCAGGTTTTGTCCTTTCATGGTGACCGGCTTGTTGTCGTCCATGTTCGTGATTTGGTACCACGCGTTTGTTTCGAGTCCTCGTAGCTTGAATTGCATTGACAGAGCGGAACTTTTGGGCCGGCGAAACGCTTGAAGCAATCCGACCCCTTGATCCGGTCGATTGAATTGCCATGCCATCCACACATCGTCATCTGTACGATACGCAGTCAGTGGATAGAAGTCGCCGTAGAAATTGTCGAGCACTGCGCGACTTTGAGTAAGCATTTTACGACGGAAATCGTAGTCCACATCTTTCCGTCGCACATCCCAACTGATGCTTGTCGCTGGAGCCAATTGGCTGCGGAAAGTGTAGGCGTCCGAAGCCATGATTCCAGTGCCAAAGTACGGAATCCACATCGCCATGCCATAGGTTAGAGCTTGCATTCCGATCGGTTCGTAAGCGTAGTCGCTTCGCCAGAGGGGGACCGCTCGACGAAGGGTTTCCAGCTCGTTTCGACTTCCGCCCCCGGAGCAGATATCGATGCGAATCATCGGATGCCGTCTTCGCAATTCATCCCAAAATTGAAGCAATCCTTCGATGTGTTTGATTTCGGAAATGCCTTGCCGATCTGGGGCATCGTTGGCACGCCAATACTGCAGTGGTGGTATACCGTCGTGGCGATAAAAGTCGACGCCGTATTCGTTAATGCATTCATCGATATAGTCGACCATCCACTTCACAGCTTCGGGATTGCCAAAATTGACAAGTCGGAAATCACCCCGGCCCCACGGGGGAGCTTGTGGCGCATCCATTCGCACCCAGCATGAAAGTGTGAAGTCGTTGGGGACATCGTTTTTAATCTTGACACCGTAGTTGTTATTGAAAACGAGCGATCGGTCATTTGCTGATTTGGTGGTACCCTTTGAAAAATNAAGTTCACCCGTTCCGATGAACTCTCCGTCTATTCCTTGGATATTATCGGTGAGTGAGCCATCGAATGCATAGTGATGGCGAGCTGGAATCGTGTCCGCGCGGCGAAACAGAGCTTCGACTTGTTCATCGCTCAATGCGCGATCGTAGACACGGGCATCGTCGAGCTGTCCGACAATGCCACGGTTCTGGTATTGTCGCCCGAAGCCCCAGGAATCATTTGCTGTTAGAGCAGCCGTGTTGGATGAAAATCCAACCGCGTCTAGTTTGCCGTCAACAAAGAGACGTAATTCACTTCGCCCCGCTGCTTTGTCGATCCGTCTTGTCGCGGTAATAAGATGCCATTTCCCGTCATCCAAGTGGGTTCGCCCCACAACGGTGGCAGTCGGATTCCCGATTCCAAAGGCCGCGACATTCTCGATCAGGGTTAATCCAGAGTCATTGACGTGACCAGCCACTTCGCCTTGGAACAATGCGTGACCCATCCACCATTCCGCGCCTCCTTTGAGCATCCATTCAGGATGCTCGCGGTCAATGTAGGAACCGCGGGCGACGACTTCGGGTGTGAACCAGAGAATCATCTCGACTCCATGCTTGTGGAGATGATCTGAGATCGGTTTGAGCCCTCGGGGGAAACGCTCCTTGTTGGGAGTCCATGTTCCAACATTCAGCCAGTAGTCGTTGTACTCATACCAACCTGCATCAATCCACCAATAGTCAGGCTTGAGGCCTTCTTCGAGATAGCGGTTGATAAACATGATTTGATTTTCTTCGGTCGCNTCGGTGCTCTCCATGTAGTAGGCGGAACTCGACGCTGCATGTTGCGGGGGTGGTAACTTACCATCCGCGGTACGAGGCAGGGAATGTGCGATCATCCAGCGTCGCCAAAGGTTTTGTGCATCGACCCAATCGTCTCCCTGCCAGAACATCAACGCAATTAATGGGCTTCGGACTTGCTCTCCCGGCAAAAGCTTGAAATGAGTCAGTTCTTGTCCAGCGCGAAGCTCCAGTCCACGATCGGAATTGCGAGTCATCATGGCTTTCCACTGTCCTGGCCAACCAATGGCTCCGATGATTCCTCGGCCATTGAACTCGATGTTAAAGAACGGAAAATCGTTGCTGGCGGGCAGGCCAATCTTGGATCCAAGCTTCAACGTGGTTTTGGGAGCGAGACGGGTCGAACGGGGCGCGTAATCTGTCTCGTCCGACATTTTGACCAGCGAGTGGGGACTACCATTGTTATGGTGTAAAAAGAATTCACCTTCGTTATCTCGCTCGAAATCGATATCGAGGGGAAGAATGTCTTCGATGATCGGCGTAGAAGTCTCGCCTGTGTTTTTGAAGAAGAGCTTCCACTCTACAACAGGAAAGTCCTGGTATTCGATCCCAACGCATCGCACCCGTAGTCCGCTGTAAGGGTCCCGAAAGGTCAACGTGTGCTCGGTGCGTTCCTCATCGAGTTTTCGAGTTCTTGTGTCTCGGTCCCAGCTTGAAAGGAATTGTCGAGAGTCCTGACCGTCATAAACAAATGAAAACGGTGCGATTGATTCAGACGCTTTGGCTAAGGGTGAGATCGGTAAATCACCGACCCAGATCGTCTGGCCATTCTCGAGTTCGACTTTCGCGTCTGCCCAGTCTGCCTGATTAAAGTCGACACGTTCCACGACGCCTTGCCCAGCATCACGCATGCTTAGCTTGAATTCAGTGGCGCCTGACAATGCAACATTAACAGGTAAGCCAGCAATTCCTTCTCGCATGACCTTCGACTCGAATAATTTTTCTCCATTTGCTTCGACAGTGCCAATGACGCTGCCCTGATTAGCATTGGAATAGAAGCTCTCAACTCGATTGCTATCGATGCCGAATATCGCTTCAAACTTTTTGGCAGGCCCTGGTAGATGCACCACGATTTCGCCGATCGATGGACAGTACAATCCTTTGCGATAAGTTTTGTCGAAGATCTTGAGAGGTAATGCACCAATCTCCTTGTGGTACACCTTGGTGGTCGCCATGTTTTTCAACAACCGTCCTGTCTTGAGGGATACCGTCAAGTGGCCGGTTTTAGGTGGGATAATGTTTTCACCGTCAAATTTAGCGCGGACCCATCGTCTTGCCTGATCCTGATCGGCAGATCTCTTTGGGGAATCGTTTGCAAGAAGACTTGATAAGAGACTGTTTGTTAATACGACGAACAAAATAGATGTTCGCAGAGGGAAGTTCATATCAAATCATTCCAAATGAAGGTGTCGACAAATCAGTGCACTGATTTTCGATTGAAATCATATATCGAGAAAAGGCACCATATGCAGGTGACAAAGAATTGTATCTGCCTTGGATGCAAGATTTCCCGAAAATGGATTTTCCCCAACTCTTTTTTGAGCAGTAAACAAAGAAGTTGCGATGACCGTGCTCCAGCCATCGGCTGGTGCGACAGTTTCTTGGCCGAAGGTTGTTGAGAGCTCAATAATAAGTCGGCTCGCGGAATCTGATAGAATTTGAAATCAGTCATTGGCACTGATCATTGGCAAGAATCCGAGGCAAAATTCAGATCGTTGTCGCCTCAAGTAATAAGTTATGGCCATCGGGGCTATATGACCATCGCTATGAATCGACGCATCCATAGAAAGCGACGAGAACTTTTGACCTTGAAGCCGATCAGGAGACGCGAGGTTTCTTCATTAGTCGTTTGAAGAACTTGCCTCGGAAGCTGTCCTCTGGCAAAAGTCTTTCAGCCAGCGGACGTCTGTTGATGACCGCCCGAATCTGTCGGAGCCACTTAGGATTGACGTTGTTGGCCTTTGCTTGCTCGTAGACCATGCGCCATTCAGTGCGGATCGGCTCGGGCTTAATGACGATTTTCCGCATGTCTTCAAGAATGTCCGATGCGGGAAAGCAGCCAGGAATCTCATGTCCTTTCGCAATGAAATTCAGCTTAGTACGTACGCATTTTTCACAACGACCGCAGTTTCGGTCCTTCAACTCTCCCTCCCAGCAGACTCGCAAATTCTTGATGCCCGCCTTCCACTCCGTCAGTTCGTCCACTTTTTCAAGCCGACTGTGGCTCGCTCCATCATGAACGACCCCAAAGTCACCAGAACTCAAGAGGTGGTCAGAAACTGGCGATGATCCATGAGGGAATACAAGCTGATCGTAAGGTTGGGCGCTTCCGACCACGCAAGTTCCGGCGTAGGACTTCAGTTGATTGAGAATTGCAACCAAGGCAGCCAGGAAGGTATGTCGCCAACCGAATCCTCCAAGTTTTTGTAACCTTAGAAAAGATCGGTAATTGGTTTTGATTCGCACCAATGGAAGGTCGAGGTCGCGAAGAGTTTGCTCAGCTGCATCGGCGGCATTTGCGAAGCCGCGTTCATCGTCTAGTGGAATATCGAAGCCATGCACGATTGCGCCGGACTTGATATCTTGAGATCGGTAGCTGCATTTGTTCTGGGAGTGTCGCCAANCGGTGAAGCTTGCATCGACGCCACCGGAGAAAGCGCAAACCGCCCCGGGCAGTTTTTTTTCTGTTTCCCTGATGTGATCGCACACCACGTCAACTTGTGAGTAGGTCTTCGGGTACCATCTCGCCCAGATTGATTGATATTCGACGAGATTACTCAGCAAGGTTCCAGACACCGACCCTTTCACATGCACGCTTTGTTTGTGTTTCATGGCGATCAGCATGTTTGAGATCAGATACGCATCGCAATCGTTATCATCCGGAAGAGTCGTATCTTGAGGGAACTGATACCAAAGTTCATGCCGCTGTTGGCCTGTTTTTTCGCCATTCTTGATGACGACACAGCGTCGTTCTAGAGCATCATTGCGCGTGGTATGGCTTAATGGATCGATGATGATGGACATCAATAGGCCTCATCATTAGATTGACTTCGTTTAGATTTTGAAACGAAGAGCGGCAATTCATGAATTTGCGATGCGAGTTCCTATCAGTCTAGTTGCTGGGCAAGACCGCGATTGAGGTTTGAGGTCGTCCTTTCGGGAATTGTTGCCAATTGCGAGCGAATTGCCTGTCACAATCGTTAATCCACGGAATGATTCGAGGATTGTATTGGTTGGTTCGGACGATTGGAACTTCTGCCAGCTCATACTTAATTTGCCATCTTCGACCAGAGATTAGGTATCATGTTGGCAATCTTCAACCTTGTTCTGCGTGAGGACTGCAGATGGCGCTAGCCGATCGATTGATCTGTTCCAAACTTCTTGGTCTTGCAGTTCAACGGACCGCGGTGATTTTTTGCTTAGGGTTACTCACATCTGCCCTCAGCGCTCAAGAGGGTATCTATGACTGGGATGAGTCAAAAACACTCATTCGAGGAATTCGATATGTGCGCGTTAAGCCGACGCAGCCGCACAAGATTGTGATCAACTGTTTGCGGATTGACAGCCAGGCTCCGGGCATTCGATTCCACGCGACCGACCGTTGTCGTGATTGGACAGAGGGCAAAGAGGAAACCCGGCGTAAATCGGTTCGGAATTTCATTCGCGAGTCCCGAATGACGGACAGGAAGCTTGTGGTGGCAACCAATGCCGATGCGTTTTCTCCTTGGCCGGTTCCCTATCAGAAAGAAACTTTCACCGACGTGTTGGGCTTGCTTGTCTCCGATGGAACGCTTGTTTCACGAGGCAGTGGAACCCCCTCATTCGTCGTTAGCAAGGATGGGGACTTGAGCATCACAACAACTGTGGCGGATACCAGTGAAGCCAACATTGAAACCGCGGTCAGCGGGTTTGCCTTGTGCCTGATTGATGGTCAGGTTCCAGCTTCGGGTAATGATCTTCATCCTCGGACTGGACTCGGGCTTTCGGCTGACCGGCGCTTCGTGTTGATGATGACCATTGATGGTAGACAGGCTGCCAGTGCAGGAGCCACGACTCAGACGGTTGGCAACTGGCTTAAACACTTTGGAGCGCACAACGGAATCAACATGGACGGTGGGGGCTCCACAACAATGGCCTGGTGGGATGCTCTTGAATCCGATGAGGATAAGTGTGTTTTGTTGAATCACCCCGTCGGTCGTGGTTCATCGAGAGGGATCTTTGGGCCTACCGAACGCGCCAATGGCAGTAATCTTGGCGTTTACTTGATGGAAGAGAATCATGTCGGTGACGGTCTGGAAAACTGAACGAAGGATTTGGAGACCAGGCGTTCGTTGCGCGAAATAAACTTCGGCAAGGGAACCTAATCACCTATCACGCGGTTATCGTGAACTCGCCAACGGAACGGCAGGCAACCCTTTTGTTCGGCTCGAAGATGCCGTCAAGGTCTGGGGCAACGGCGAGCAGATCTACAGACATTTCGTCCGCCGAAGTGCCGCTCAACGGAATTGTGTCGCATGAGGATTGGATGGTCACATTCGCGTCAGCAGCAGGCAAGGACGATCTGAAGGCGGACATACTTGACGGATACGAGGCCATCGGCTGAAGCTACCGTTTGCACTTGGACGGTTGCGATATGAATGAGTATTTTGCGAATGCTGATCAGTACAAGAACGTAACCGAAAACATCCAGGCTTCACCTCGAAAAGAATTCATTTACGTGAATGACGACGGTGCTGTTGTGGCGATTCGGCTTGGTCAATGGAAATCGGTATTCCTTGAGAATCGCGCAGACGCTTTCCAGATCGTACGGGATCCGTTGGTAAATTCCCATCTGCCTATCTTGCGTGATGCTGCCAGCCAGATCGGAGCTTTGTAGATACAAAATCGTGGCACGATTGGCGGGAATATTGGAAAGGCCAGTTCACTAGGTGACCTGTTGCCCTTGTTGTTAGCGCTGGACGCTCAGGTTTCTCTGGCTTCAACGCGCGGTGAACGACAGGACCCTACGGTGAATTCTGTACCGGTTATCGTCGTACGATCATGGAACCTGACGAATTGATCGTTTCGGTCAGCATCCCGATTTTGTCAGATCGGACATTTCAGTACTGGTGAAAAGTTGGGACCCGTAAGGCTCAGGCGACGTCAAAGGTAATGCTTGCCGGTGTCGGCGAAATGACGTGTAACCGAGTCACTCTTGTTAGGCTGGGGATAGGAACTGTCGCGGACCGTCCCATCCGATTGACAGATGTCGAACAACTTCTCTTGTCCAAAGACCTCGACCACTCGCAAGTCGAACAGGGGCGCACATTGACGCGGCGATTCTTGAATCCAATTGACGATCTACGCTCAACTGCTGACTATTGAATTTGGGTAGCAGCGAACCTCGTTGCTGCGTTTGTGCAAAAATTGTACGATTAATCTCGCTAGAATCGGCAACGCACGATCTTATTTGATTCAATGGAGTGGTCGGGTATTATCCTAGGTGATGTTCCAGTCCAATCTGTCTTGCTCACAGGCTCTCAGCGATGGATAACCCCTATCACTCACCAGGGTCTGAAACAAAATCACCGCAGTCTTCTCCAGTCACTCCTCAGACGTCCCGTCGTGCGCTGGTCATCTTCTGGCCCCCCATGGTCTATTCGATCGCATTCCTCATGAGCGAAATAGGCATTCGAGATTTTTACAGTGCTACTGGGTGGGGAGGGGGACTCGGGCTTTGGATCCTCGGCCATGTTTTCTGTTTTTGGGTGCTGCCTCCGTTGGCCTTGTTGCAACTCGTGTTTGGCATCTGGAAAATATGGACCAAACGTGTTTNTGGCCAGCTTCATGTTTTATCGTTTCTGATTGTCTTCTTACTGACTCTCGCCTATGTGGGGTGGGTGTCGATGGGGAACTTTCCGTCGGTGTGATAATTCATCGACTGTCCAATATGGCTCTGCGCAATAGGTGAAGTTGCCGTGCGGTTATCTCTTGGGTTTGGGGTGAGAGGGTAACCCAAGACCGAAAGAATCCAGTCGGAATCATCTCTGCATAGATTTTGGAGAGGAAGCTCAAAGGTTACACTGTTGGGCAGATGCCAGGTCCGCTTTCTCGCCGATGCGTGGTGCGGAAGGTGGAGAGCGGTTTCCAAGGTTTTCAGGTTACTGGAGATTTCACAGCAAGCTTTTCGTGATTGCNCTCAGAAGTACCTCTCATTGCGTTTGTTCACGACAAAACGTTAATGGGTATTTGAGTGGGACCATACCTTTTGTTTTTGCAAGCAAATAAAGGACGACGTGAACAACATGTTTGATAAAGAAAGAATCTTGTATCATTTGGAACGGACTCGCGTGTTATCTCAGCAAATGATTGCACGAGTGCCCCACGAAGAATGGTTCGAAATGCCGATGGGGATTACTCATGTAGCATGGAATGTTGGCCATATGGCAGTCGCTGAATATTTTTTGGGGCTTGTCTTTATTCGTGGCATTAGGGAAGGAGATGCCGCGATTATTCCTGAAAGCTATAGCGATTTGTTTGGATATGGTTCCACCGTATCCGGAGATGCTTCTATTTATCCGACGCCGGATGAAATTCTCGATGTAATGGCTCGAGTTCATGGCCAGCTATTGAAGGAAACNCGTGCTATGCCCGTCGAAGCGTTTGATGAACCGTGTATCTTTCCTGGCGGCGAGTTTGACCACCATCCCATTTTTAAACTCAAAGGAGGTGCGCTTGAGTGGTTGGCTTTTCACGAACATGTACACATCGGATCGATCGGGCTACTACGTCGAGAGCTAGGGGCACCGCCTATCGAGTACTTCCAGGAATCGAGAGCCGGAAAAAAATTCGTTTGAATGGGGAATATTTTGCTTGCCCTCAACCCAAGGTTTCCATCCGCCCAGCATGGCGGGAATTCGTTTTGGGGATTCATCGTTTCATCAGACCTGTCTCAAGGATTTGAAAATGAATGACCGCCTTTCCAAGCTGAATATTCTAGTTGTCACCTACAAATATGATTTGAGAGAAGACAACGACCTGATTGAACTCACCAAAGATGAATCCGTCTTACAGACCTGGAGCACCATTCCCGGTTTGGGGGTTAAGTTTGCATTAGCGAATACTGATGAAAATGAATTCGGGGGAGTTTATCTGTTTGAAGACTCTGACTCCCTTGAGGCGTTCTTGGCGTCTCCGCTTCTCAAGGATTGGAGCGAACATCCTGATGTAAGTGAGCTCACCTTCAAGAAATACCAGGCCTTATCAGATCTGTCTCTAAGCACGATTAAGCAGGGTTATCTCAGTGGAGACTTCATCAAGGATCTTGCTCCGGTTGGAGCACACACACGGTCCTAGATGAGCTGGCGTTGAGTGTCATCGCCAGAGCTCGGTTGAATTTGAACCGCGAATTTGCCAGCAAATCTTTTCAGGGGTGTGTTGGGTATCGGTTAAGGGTTCCCTTGTTCTGCGGATCGAGGAACCTGCCCCGTCAGCCTTTTGGGTCTCCCGCTAGACCTCGTCGGTGAGCTAACCCCCATCGAGTGCGACGCGCCTGCGCAGCTTCCCCACTCGAAAACAAGTTTGAAACGAAAAGACTCTGCTGCGTTTGCCCCATCTGGGGTTGAGAGCGACCTTCCGCCTGACCATTAGCCTCTTCCGCCAATCTGCCCCGGTG
Source organism: Planctomycetaceae bacterium (assembly GCA_002723275.1). GTDB lineage: Bacteria > Planctomycetota > Planctomycetia > Pirellulales > Pirellulaceae. The sequence goes on along the minus strand of PBNZ01000015.1, from coordinate 50,155 downwards.
CTTCTATTTTCCATTGGCGTCAAAAATTGCGAGTGATGCGACGATTGCAAGACGGATGAGTGCGTTANAAATTAGGGGGTTTCTTGAGCCGTGACGAAAAAAATTCACTTTATTTGTGTTTTGTTGGCGGACGACGGAACGCGATTCGGATTCTCCCTGCAAGGACATTGTTTTCTCATCCGTTCGACTGAGACCCTCGGCAAGGGAAGCGACTTAGTCATGCGAACAGGTGCGCGAAAACACGTGTACGGGCCATCTGCTTTTTTCAACATGATTCCGTGTGACGGATTAGGTTCCGCAGCGGAGACCAACTTTCATTCAGGTGATTGTGGTGTTGGCAAAGAATGCGATGGTAATCGGGTTATTATTTGTGGCGGCGTGGAGTTGGCGTTTTTCGAGCGTCGACCGTGCTCTCTTGGAGACGAGCGATTCACCGTCAAAAACGTCCCGAGACGAAGCGCCGGATCTGACGGGCGAAGTTCGTGATCAACCTTTGTCGTTTGATGTGTTAAAGCGGGTCCAATTACCTCAGCCATCGTCAAACTTGGCTCGACAAGCTCGGGGAGAAGAAGATTTTGTTCTGCCCCCTGGCACTTTTCCTGATCCTTCCCTCTGTTTGCATTTGCTGAAGTTGCTCGGCTGGGATGGCACCGTCGTCATCCACAAAGCCCAAGAACCGCAGCAAGTGTTGCTGAGAGATCTGATCTTCAATGGGGATCTGACCAAAAGTTATCTCGGCGATGCGAGTTTTACGCCAACACGTTACGGCGTGCGATTTCCAACGAAAGAGGGTGCGGTTGGTCATGCTGCTGATGAGTCACACCGCGATCAATGCCTGGCCATGCTGGCTGAACTTGGGACGGAACTATCGCAACCTCTTGTACTTGATGGCAATACCTATTCATTGCGCGATGTACTGCGAGATTCGCTGGCAAATTTTCATTTGGGCCAACAGGAACTTGCTTGGACGACGGTAGCCTACGCATCCTATCTCCCGCCCCGTACACGTTGGAAAAATCGATACGGGATGGAGTTCTCTTTTGACGACTTAGCGACGGCCATGATGGATCGTCCGCTGAATCAGTTGAGTTGTGGAGGAACGCATGTGTATTACGCGTTAACTCTGCTGCTCCGTGCCGATCGAACGACACCGTTACTTACGGAAGAAATTCGCCAAAAGTTGAAGACTTATATTCAGGACGCTGTAAACGTTGCCTGTCGAAAACAGAGAGCAGATGGAACTTGGGAGCTTGACTGGTGGCGTGATCGTCCGACCTCAGCAGGTCATCTTTCCCCGTTGAGTCAGCAAGTATTGATTACAGGCCATATGGCCGAATGGTTTTTGTATTTGCCGAAAGATATTTTGCCTTCCGATTATGAAATTCGTCGTGCTGGGACTTGGCTCTCGGCCCATCTCGCAAACGCGACTGTCCAGGGTTTTTGGAAGGAGGTTTGCCCCTACACACACATGATTCTTGTCGTTCAGACGCCACCGTCGCAATGACGTTTTTTGACCCTCATTTGTAAGGAACTAATTGTGTTAAAAACAAATCGCTATTTCGTTGTTTCTGTGTTGTCAGTCGCCATCCTGGGACTTTCTTATGCCGCAATTCACGCTAGTGCAGTCGGCAGTTCCCTGGTCAATCAGGTTTCGGATCAGGATGCCGAACAGTTAGTGGGTGGTGAATTCTGTGTCCGATTAAGAAAGGGAAAGTGCTCTGCCTATTTTGCAACTCCATCCGGAAAATGGGGCAGTCAGGTTTGTCCTAATGCGCGACCCGCCTACGTCGCAACCGGACTNAACTGTGGTACGAGAGTGTTTCAAGGAGTAACTCCCTGTGGCGGCGCCATTGCTGATAACTGCCGAGTTCAAGGTGGTCGGTACGCTTTCGGCGGGCGTTGCGTCAGTATCCTTACGCAGCCTGGTTGTGTCGGCAACATTAATCCGATTCCCGTTCGAAACGTGCCATCATGCCCATAATCGTTTCACGACCCTTTACGTTGAATCGGTTCATNAGGGCTTTAGCCTTGGGGACTCTGCTCGCACTTCCTTGTTGGGGAAGTGCGGGTCCGAGTCCCGCGGACGGCGAACAATTGAAAGAATCAAGGTATTCCGATTCAGTAGCCGCCGTTCCTGATTTGGCACGTCGTCGTGCCGCCTGTGGCTTCAACTGTCTTTACCTTTTGTTGCGGTTCTCCCAGCAGGAGATTGATACTCGGCAGTTAGAACGACATTTATCCATTTCCGAAATCGGAAATAGCTTTCGGAGTTTGAAGCAGGCTAGCGCGCAATTAGGGGTGCCAGGCACGATTGTTCGAGCCGGTGTTTCGGATCTGCAGCAATTCGAAATGCCGCTGATACTACTTGCTCACGCTCATATGATCGACGAACTCAACGAACGCGAAATGGGATCATCGGTTGCTGATTTCAGCCAAGTCGGACATTACTACGTCGTGACTCGCGCAACTTCCGAAAAAATCGAAGTCATTGATGGAACGACCGGGGAGTACGTGGTGTTGCCAACTTCTGAAATTAGCTCGGATTGGATACAAGCCGTATTCGTGCCCAGTCGCTCATTCCCCGCGAAGTTATGGTCATGGTTTGCCTTGACGATTTCTTTGACGCTGCTAACGGTCTTTGTTCATTGGAGGTATCAATCAGGGAATGGACAGAATGAGTGAACAACAAAAACAGGGGTCCGAACGAACACGTGATCCGTCAAAGTTCGGGAGTCGAACCTTAAGGAATTGGTGGCAAGGTTTCCTTTTACTCACGGGTGTGTTGTTGGGAAGCTTGCTCTTAGGGATCAGGGATCACCTTGAACACGGAGTCTGGGCGAGTACTGATGAACGCAGCGGGCCCGTCGCCGCAGACGTTCTTTCCGATTGGCGTGCGCCAAAACACGATGGCGCAAACAGCTTGTTCCTCTTTTGGAAGTTGCACGGGATCTCGGCCGATTACCAGACCTTGCAAAAGACCCTGAAGGAAAGGGCAAGCCTCACAGAATTAAAGAAACAGTCGATCAAGAAAGGATTGCCTTGTGCCATTGTGAAACCGGTAATGACCTCGGCAGAATCAATCAAAGAGCTCCAGCTTCCAGCAATCGTATTGCTTGACAATGGCCGTGGACGGCAGAGCGGATTTCACGTTGTCTATTGCATTACCGAACAGCAGCAGGTTCGTATGGCAAGCGGAAGCGAAATGACATGGAATCAGGTCAGCCTTGACGACTTTCTGCGACATTGGACGGGGCATATGCTGGTGACGGATTCGTCTTATGCGTTGCCNGTCCAGAGTTATCTANTTGTCGCCATAAGTGGTTTCGTCTTCGTACTCTACCTTGTACTGCGTTTGCGAGGATTTTCGATGCTACCTGTTGACGAGGATTCCAGCGGCTCCTTCAAGAAGAGTAAACCGATCGTCATCGGGTTACTCTTGGGTTGGTTGTTCTGGATCAATCCCAGTTGCGGATACTCTAACGAGCTGCCGAGTGAGGTACGTTGGCAATTGAAACACAATGCAAGCCAGCTTGATTGCTTTCAAGCGACCTGGATCTGCGAACGTGAACTCGTCACCAACGATATCGACCTGCAAGAGTCAATCAAGCAGCAGGTCGACCCGGGCTATTGGCTGGAAAGTCGTTTTGAATATCGCTTTGACAACGGCCGGTACCATTTATCGACCTATTTCCATGAATCAAATCTCCAGCAAGATACCTGGCAATTCGGCCAACCGGAACACCGAAAACGCGAGACCGCGTTTGACGGAAGCTGTTTGTTTACCACCAATCGCAGAGCCGTTGGGGCTCCGCCAAGATTCCTGCATATTCGTCCGTTGGAACGAATGTCCCTCTATGAAAATGATTCGGAACTTGATGTGAGTTTTCCGAGGGCAGCCGGTTACGTCGTTCCTGAATTCCAGAGTGAGCATGGAGTAAGTGCTTGTAACGCCTTGGTGTTGTCTGCCGTGGATTCCAAAACAGCCATTACCGATTGCCAATCCACAAAACGTGATGGTCACACTTATCTTCAAGTTTGTGTTCAGGAGCCAGATACTGAATCAACGTTCTATCTTGATCCAGCCATGGGTTACGCTCTCGTGCGACACGAAAAACGAGACCGAGCGACAGGCTTGCGGAGAGTGACGGCAGCGACCCATTTCGAGAACGTTGCCGACACCGACCTTTGGTTGCCGGAACAGGTTGAAGTTATTCATTATTCGCCTCCCTGGCCGCTTAATTCAAACAGCGATGTCCGACCCGTTTACATCGAACAAGTGACTCTTGAAAAGTTCTCGCCAGAACTGACCGAGTATTCTTTTCGACTCGATGATTCGCAAAGCGGTTTGTGCATAGCGGACGAACGCCTTTACCCGAACGTCTCAGCGGATATACCGATTCCTTATTACGTGGTTTCGATGCAAGAGAAAGAGCTGAACCAATTGGTGGATCGTTTCGAGGGAGAATTCGCAAACGCAGCTTCGATGACCTCAAACCTTTGGGTGGGCACGATGGCCATCGTCGTTGTCGGTAATCTCTTTTTGTTGGTCCGGTTGGGTCGGCAGCGTTTAACCGACAAACCATGTACTCATGTTTGATTAACACCAACGAGGGATTCTTATGACTCACACAAATATCCGATTAGCCAGTCTCCTTGCGATTTTGTTCGGTGCGTTCGGTACCAATCAGAGCATAGGCCAACAGACACTGTTGGCAGAGAGTCATCCAATCTCAAGAAATCCGGTTACCACGGAAACCGTTGAGTCCTTAAAACGCAAGATCTTGNAAGCGACTCAGAAGCTCGAATCAATTCGAATTTGTAGTCTCGGTGAGTACGAGAATCCAACTCTGGCTGGTGCCAATGCGTTTTATCGCGTTTCCTTGTGCGTGAAAGCACCTCACTTTTTGTTTTACGATTCGGCACACGGACACGACTCAATGGACTGGCGACTCGACCCCTATCGGCAACGAGCTTTTGTCCTGAAGGACCAGGTCTACAACGACTACCCATTAGACCGCATGTTCTTTCACCAACCCATTGAACCGCACGATCCGTTTCCGGGGAGTCTGCAGACGGCGTTTTTCTTTTTGGCGACTGGGCATTGGCCTGCCATACAACGAGAGGCTCCGCGGTATGCTGATCTGCCGTATGTTTTGAGAGAAGTCGCCTTGTCCCAAGAAACACATTTGCATTTGCGCTCGGAGCTTGAGCAGATCGGCGGAATATGGTGTCACGTGTTGGAGCATCCGGGGGTTGACTGCCTGTGGATCGCTGCCGAACGGTCAGGTTCCCTGGTTCAGCGAGAAGTATCGGATCCTGAAACAGGACGCCGTCTTCAGCGTTATCGGCTTTTAGAGCAGGAGCAATTCTCAGATCAAATTTGGATTCCTCGTTTGATTGAGAACACGATCTTTTCGGCAAGCGATCCATCCGGGAATAGTTCGTCTCAGAAGGAGGTCACTTCTCGAACCCGGATCGTGGAATGCGCCGTCAACGAGGTTGCAGATACGGCTTTCGATTATCGCATTCCGGCAGGTGCGCTCGAGTTCAACGAGCATGATCCGATGGAACCTCCTCAGCAGGTCGCTGCGGGTGGGCTGGATCAATTCGACCAGATGGCAGATTGGATTCAAGGCGATGGTGTTTCTTCAATAACCGTTGGTCCTACTGATTCGGATCGGTCAGAAAACNGATTACTTTCAGTTTCCACGCTTACGCTGTCGATAGCGTGGGTCGCTGTTCTGATCGTTATCTGCGAGGCTCGTTTGAGACTTGCTTCGTGATTCAACCGACGACAAAGGTGCGATGGGGCCTGGGTTGTTCGTTCGTGCGAATTGAGTGTTCAAACGCCGATCGAATCCGGCTATTCTGGCGGGGTTCGGAGTCGCGTACTGCTTGCCGTTCCACAATCGGTGTCGTGACAACNTGAGCGACGAAATATAAAAAAGGCCGACAAGTGTCGGCCTTTTAAGATGTGTCTCTTTATTCGTCATGGCTGCCGATAAAACATCCGGATAGTCATCATGCAACTCATCAGAGATTACTCTTTGACACGGGTGAAAGTCTCTGTGGTGACCGTGCCATCTGCGCCAGTCAACGTCGATTTTGCCATGTCATCCGTGACGATTTCTAACTCAACCGTGCCCCGACTCGTTTCGCCTGCGGCATTTCGATTGCCGTACCAACCGGTCATCTTCCTTGGGCTGACGTTGTTGAAACGAACCCAGAAGTAAGCTCCGTTTGAGCCGTAAGCGTGTGCGACCATCAATTCCGAATCAGGATGCCATCCGACGACTTCGTTTAACACAGAACCATCCGATTCTTCCCATTTGCCATATAGCATCTCGGCGTCATCATGGGGTTTCTTCCAGTGCACACGAGCAGAACTACCATCGCTGCGTTTCACTTCCCAATTGCCCAGCAACCATGTCCAGGGAGTTCTCCAGTTCTTTTCGTCNGTCTCATCACGAACGACTCGTGTAAAGACGCCCTTTCGGACCAACGGCTCCCCCTTTTCCGTTTTGCCATCCATCGTATATTTCAGAGTGTTTTCATCTTCCAGCTTGGCGGAAAACTTTCCCTGATAGCCCACGCCATCTGGTGCGACTCCGCTGGCCGTACCCTCCACGGAAGTGGCAGTTACCTTGGGAAGATTAATCTGCCAATGATTATTCCCGCTGCCAAAGCCCGTGACGGATAACGTCTCGGTATCGGCCTGCCAGCCTGCCATTTCACGAGCAACGGTACCGTCGTTATTGTCAAACCAGCCCATGAGCGCGTTCCCACGAGTTCGGAGCCCCCACGTGACTTTGCCCTCAACATCGCCCGGAGATTCATTAAAAGTCCACGTGCCTACGAGTGATTTCCAGAACTGAAGATGGGGTGGGTCAGTCTCTTCGGCGTAAGTCGTGTTCAGGGCCAGAGCAACCACGGCCAGCGAAATCAGAATACGTGAGTGCATCGGGGGTCTTTCCTTGAAATTATATGACGATCAATTGAAACAGATTGTGACTGCATGAGTTGCGCACAGGATTGATGCCGTTAGCCGATGAATCTGCATTGATAGGGCAGGGGCTCTGTGTCGGCAGCCGTCCAGTTTNTTGTGCGATATTTCATCGGGAACTACCCAAGAAAAAGTGGGACTTCGATCACAATTGTCGTGGAGAAGGCCTCCAGGCTCTCGAAAGTCGCCCCAGGTGGTGANTTCAGTTTTCACTGGGCAGATTTGCCGGGCGGATTTGGTTCGCGCCGGATATTCCGTCGGATTTGCTCAGATTGAAAGTTGATTTTCTGTTGCCGACTGAGGAGACTTTAAACCCTAGAGCGAAAAAGTAGGGAGGCCATTGTCGTTACGGCTAAAAGAATGCTCGTCATCAATCCAAAAGGTATTCGCGAAACCAACATGGACGGTGGCAACTTGCTTTCAGCTCTTTTCAGGCCAGAACAACGATGTTCCAATGAATCTGCAAATTCCGTCATGCAGTTTATTCCGGGGCGGTGCGAGAGCGATCAAATGCAGCACTCCTTTGTGCTCAAAGAGTGGGTGATTAAAAGATGAACTCAGTCATCGAGCAGATCTACACCTCAGGAATGGTAGAAGACGCTGAGGGAAGACAATTCGCTCATGGTCAAACCGTGGTGACTCGCCATTCCGCATCACTGCTCTACCATCTCATTCGGGAGTATCAGCCTGATAGATGCCTCGAGGTGGGTATGGCCTACGGCTTGTCGGCGCTGCACATCTGCCAGGCATTGTCTGAGAATGGGAATGGCACTCATATCGCGATTGACCCTTTACAAGATAGCCGCTTCAAATCGATTGGGCTGCTTAATATTGAGCGAGCGGGGTTCGGTGATATTTTCTCATTTTACGAACAAAGATCCGACGACGCGCTCGCGGCGCTTGTCGCACAAGGTGCGTCCTTCGACTTGGCCTTTATTGATGGAAGTCACCTGTTTGATTATGTCATCGTCGATTTCTTGTATGTTGATCGAATGTTGGCGAAAAATGGCCTGATCGTCTTCGATGATCTCTGGATGCCGGCTGTCAGGAAAGCCATTTCTTTTGTCCTCCGGAATCGAGCTTATCAACTGATCCAGCCTGGTTGGCTACCCACGATCGGTTTCAAGGAGCGACTTTTGAGAAGAGCTCGACGCATTTTTCAGGACCCGTTTGCTAGGGATTGGAAACTCAAGATGATTCCGCATAATCTTGCGGTCCTGCAAAAGCAAGGTGCAGATCAGAGAGACTGGACCCACTATCGCTCATTCTGACTGATGCTCGAAAAGTTGCTGGCCGAAAGAACGTAGTGGTTGAAGACGCCACCCGTAGCAACATTCGCCAAAAGATCCTAATGGAAATAGTTGAGGTAGCAATATGGAATGTTGAATGTCGTGTTTGTTACACGGTTGATCTCAGCCAAAGAGGTCGCTTCGCCGACTTGCANGGTATTTTAGCGCACCATAAAATCGCTGTCTGTCGAGCCCTAACTCGGATCCCCGCAATTTTGNCTCGAAGAATTTTTACTCGAAAGGATCCCCGAAAATGAAAAAGTGGACATTCGTTGCGACAGTGACAACTTGTTGGCTGATCGGCGTTGCTTCGGTTGACTTCGGTCAATTCTCCTCGACGGCGCGCGCTGCCGACGATGGTGACAAGATGCAATCCACGCGTGCTGACTTCAAAGAATTTTGTAAGGCGATGGAGGGACGTTGGATCGGAGAGGTGGTTTGGGTGGCCGACTGGCCGGGTTTCGGAAAGAAGGGTGACAAGGTCACCGGCTATTCCGATTTCAGGATCAGTCACGACGGCAACGTAATGCAGGGACGCTTCAATGCAGGTCCCGGAGCGGGGATCGGACTGTACCACTACGATGCCGGCAAAAAGCAGATTCAGGGTCGCTGGGTTTCCTCGGGCGGCAACGTCTGGAACTTGGTGATCTNTAAGAAGAATGGTCAGTGGCATGAAGAGGAGACTGGCAGTGTCGCTGATGGAAGACCGATCGAAATCTCTGCAATCCGTCATATTTCTGATGACGGCAAGACACATCGTCGGAGTGGGCCCGTTAAGATCGATGGCAAGGATCAGGATCCCCTCCAAGATGTCTGGCGTCACGTCGGTAACTGATCCATCGTGATCAGGCGTTTCCGTGATGCAACCGAGAGCCGGTTAGTCACAACGCCGCTCGACTGCAGGCAATGATCGCGTTCTGGAATGGTGATAAGAAAGCGGTCCTCCGAATGATCGCCTCATTGCTGACGGTGAGGTTTTTCGGTTCTTTGATTTTGAGCATGGCTTATTCCCTGCTCAGTTCAACCATTGCTTCTCCCATGGCGAGACCGACATCCATATAGGTTTGTGAGTTACCGTTGTAGTGACTGTTCGAAGCTCCGCCCTGACTGAGTGGGTGAGTGTAAACGGTGGTGACGTTCCCCTTGAACTCCGGATACTTCTCGGTATTTCCATCGACAGCGAGTTGGGCTTCCAGGATGAGCTTCTCATTACCCTGGGCAGTATCCTTTGCGGTTTGTCCGAGCGTTGCAACAACAAACTTCGCATTCGGGGCCTTGAATTCTCGACGCAGTGTCTTGATGAGGTGGACCAGGTTTTTCTCGTATTGAAGTGCGTGTCCTTCGTTGTAGCGATCCTTGTCGCCTTGCCACCAGCCGAAGCCCTCGATCTGATATCCACGTCCTTTCCAATGGGGGAATTGTTTGTCGAAGTTGTTTAGCACCTCGTGCGCGGCATTGAAACAGTCGTCGTATTGTTTACCGGCGTACCATTCGATGGGTTTGGGCTCCGTTCCTTTTTCCCATGACAGTGGAGACTCCTTGTAGGCGGCATAGATCATTCCGCCGTGTTCGAATCGCTCGCTGCCCGGCGGGAGGAAATCCCAGGAAAGCGAACGATTGCCTTGCGAAGTTTTGAGGATGAGCACCGGTTCGTCGTAGTGATTACCGACTGCATGTCCGAAGCCAATTTCCGGCCCAATGCGGCCACCACTGACTCCCAACCATCGGCTTCCAGCTGCCGCAATAACGCCTTTGTACCAGACATCATTACGGGCTACCCACTGTCCCTTGTCATTCATCAGATAGGGATAGAGTCCTTTTTGTTTGACCAGGGTTGAGAGCGTCCCAGGCCGATCCATTCTGACGATCCAACCTAAGCCGTTGGCATCGTTCGTGAAGTAGGTGATTTTGAAGGGGACCTTTTTACCGCCCTCAAGTGCAATCTCTTGACGCACCGCTTCCTCGCCAATCTCTTGGCGATGAACCTCCGTCCCATTCACTTCCATGACATTCTGAGTCGATCCGCCATAGCCGGGACGAAACTCATAGACACCCGTGTCCTTGACTTGCACATGGCCGCGCGTGACATGCACTCCGCCACCCGGATAAGGCGTTGGTTTGACTCCGCCGAAACTGGTGAGTTTCAAAGTTTTGATCGGCTTCAATGAATCGTAGTCGGCTTGCGGATTGTAGTCGCCTTCATAGACCGACACGACGGGATCAAGAAACTGCTTGCCCCAGCGAGAACTGCCACCATCCACTTTTCCGGCGCCTACCATGTTGGACTGGCCGGAGAGAATAAAGACTTTCACCGGATTGCGTGCCGTCTCAGGTGCCTTACCGAGACTCGTGGACGCTGCGGTTGCGATGAAGCACAGGATGATCGAAAGATGACGCCATCCAAATAATAGTTGTTCCTGCATCGTTTGTTTGTTACTCAGATTCTCTGACCGAGATGTTCGTAGTTTCATGTTCATTGAAGGTGTTTTTTGATGACGCGTTTCAGAGTCGCAGTTTTATTGATCAAAACGGAACTGNATGCCAAGCTTTCGGGTGAAATCGCTCCGCCGTGGTCAACGACGCTTGAGGTCTTCATGGGCAAGCACCTGCACCTCGGAAAGGAATTCCCAGATCACTTGATGGATTTCAGTGCGTTCCTCAGGNGTAAAGTCCCCGTGCTTGCGCCCTTCTACCCAGTGTAATCGATTTCTAACACCTTGCTCATTGAGTTCTTGGTGAAGTAATTCAGCCTGAGCCGGCAAGACGGCGGCATCCTCTGTGCCATGGACCGTGAGTACCGGGACTGTGGAATCTTGGATGTAATTCAGGGGAGACAGCGTGCGTAACGCTTCGTCTAAGTCGTTCGCGGGGTCAAGCCAAGGGTCCGGATTTCCGCTCAGGCCCGTATGATATTTGGAGTGTGCTTTGTAGTCAGTAACCCCAAACCAGTTGATGATCGCGGCAACCGGAGGCTTGTCTCCTACCACGAGTTTTCCACCACAGAGACTGTTTCCTTCCTGTAGCAGCCCTGTTAACAAAGCCAAGTGCCCGCCGGCAGAGTCGCCATAGACGACAACACGAGACGGATCGATCGGATAGGCTTCGGCGTTTGCGTGGATCCATTCCAGTGCGGCCAGGCAGTCCGCAACGGCCGCAGGTGCTTTCGCCGTTCCGGCCAGGCGGTAGTCGATATTGACGACCACCCAATCTCGAACCAGAAACGGAAGCAGTTTAAGAACTCGAGATTGACGGTCGCCCTCGACCCAGCCGCCGCCGTGGATATAGAGTAACGTGGGCTTCTTGCCCGAAGCCGGTTTCCACCAAGGAGCCTCTCCCAGCCACGTGTCAGGAATCCAGATGTCAAGTTTGACGTCAACATCGTCAATACGGTGGTACACGATGTCGGGTACCACACGGGACTTCCAGGCAACTGCGGTCAAAGGATCAACTTCAAGTGTCTTCGCNTCGATTGGAGATCCTGCCGGAGGCGTTTCATTCTGCTGGTCTGGATTGCAGCCGCTGATCATAGCAAGCATTAGAAGCAGTGATCTGTGAAGCGATAAATCTTTCATCGGTTAGGTATCCATAGGTTTTGCGACTTCGCCAGGGTAGCTCCGAGACTGGGCTCTGGAATCTCCAACGGATATCTGTATCACATCCCACGGCACCTCTCAATGTCGGTAGCGAACGGATGTGATATCGCCTCGATCCGCTTCGCTTCGAGTGCCCTGAGATGCGGAACAGGACGTGCACTTGCTGCGGGTTGCATCATGATTGATCGTCTGAAATCGGGTGCTCGATTCAATGGATCGCCTTGTCCAGAAAGGGGATTCGTTGTTCTCGCGTCTGCTCCCGTGAGATCGGCGATTCGTCCGGGACACTGAGCTTTGAGATCCATTCAAANAGACGAAAACCCTGTTCCTTAAACAAGGATGATTGCATTCTGAAATCAGATTTGCTATCCATCGATGCTGGTGGCAATTGAGAATCTGCATTTTGCCGAGCTATTTTCGACTCGTGCTTTCTCGTTCGCCCCAGAAAGAGACGATCGCATGCACCTGTAGACGTTACACCATTTGGAAGCCGGAGATATCTGGATGATCTTCGCTTTGGAACGCGTTTCGTGGNGCTTCAGTGTCGTGGGTTCGACCATCATTTTCAGCCGCGAAAGCAAGTTGATTCGTGGGATCAACGACGTCTTTTGCCGTTCAATAACGGAGATTGAGTTGTGAAGTCTTATCCAACAATGACGACCGTCTTGATATCGCTTTGTTTTGTGAGCAGTATGGAGGCTGAAGAACGCCCCTATCTGACCACTCAGTCACCGATCACGCTGTTTAGTACGAACGATGGTGAGTTTAATCAGGTTCATCTGGTGAACGATGAGAACACCACGGAATGGGAATTGAAGACGAGAGATTCCTTCACGGTGATACAGCTTGGACCGGATCATCCACCTATCATCAAAACGGTTTACGATACGGTCCCGTGTTACATCGCCGGTACTCCCACGATGGCCATGTCACAGGACGGTCGATATGCGCTCGTCGCTAATCACAGTTGGCGAACGCCTAGTCGTCAGAAACTCAAATTCCTACCTGGTCCGCAGACGAACGCTGACTTGACCCCAGAAATGCTTCGTGGGCCAACAATGACAGCCCAGCTCGTAAACATGTTGTCTCTGATCGACCTGTCCAAGCCCGACTTTCCCGTAGTCGACCGCGTTCTCTTTGACGATCGACCCATGCATGTTTTGGCGCATCCAGATGGAGAACGCTTCGTTACTGGAGGCGATGAGAATTTTTATTTACACCGAATTGAGAACGGCAAACTTGTGGAAGTCGGCCGCAGTTCGCAGCCGCACGGCTTTGCCTGTTTTTGGATTCACCCGCAGGGGCATCGACTGATTGCCACTCAGGGAGAGCCGTTGAGCGATCGTCCTGCAACGGTTCAGTGGTATGCTATTGACGGGAATCGGATTGAGCACTTAAGCCAGATGGAGGTGGCTCCGGAAGTGCCCTCGGAGCTTCTCGAGACTTCCTTCATCTTGCGCATCAGCCCCGACGGAAAATATGCTCTTATTTGCCAGCGTTCAATGAACAATGGCACCGATCATTCGGACATCCTTATTGCCGACTTGACCCGAGAAAAACCGGTGATCAATGCGGTGATTCCACAAGTGTCTGACGGTTCGGAGAGCTTTGCTTTTCACCCCAATGGGAAAATGGCAGTCGCGACGGCACTACACGAAAGCCATAACTGCATCGCAGTGCTCGACATGGCCTCCGCACCCCCGCGCTTGCTCTACACCCTTGATGCCAAGCCCAAGAGCCAGGGTATTGAATTCACGCCCGAAGGTGACAGGCTTTTTGTCGGTTCCCCAACGGCTGGTCGCATTGAGGTGTTTGACGTGGTTGGTGACTATGAGCTGCGCAAGAACCCAAAGTTTCTTAACGTCGGCTTCGGACACAATAGCCTCACGATTGGACCGCGGTATCAGCCAAAGGAAACAAAATAGTCGTTTCGATAAAGACGGAAGACGACTTAGGTTTTCGACTAAAGGAATGACGAAAACGACCGTGTTAATCTGACGCCGGTAGCGTAGGGATAACATTTATGATGCCAATCAATGGGAAAATCTTGGGCCTTCGTCATCTGATCCTCATCGTGTTGCTGTGGATGGGTGCTGCTTGTCAGGCATCTGAAGCCGCCGAAGCCGATAATTCACTTTCAGAGATGAAGACGGTCATGGACCGATTCATCAAATTATTTAATGCGACGGATGCGAAGGCGATTTCTCAAGAGGTTTATGCAGCCCCTGTATTGCATAATAATCCTGAAGCCGACGAGCACCAGGTTCTCAAGACAGAAGAAGAGGTAGAGAAGTTCTGGGCGGATCAATTTGAGGCTATTAAGTCCAAAGGATGGGTGCGGTCGACCGTCGACGATATTGATTTTCGCATGGCCGGTTTGGATATGGCGATTGCCTCCATTCGATTCTCTAGACTGCGAGCGAATGGAGAGCCGATTCCACCAATCCACCGCGTTGCCAATTATGTTTTTCTGAAGACGAATGAAGGCTGGCGAATCATCCTTGTCTCGAGCCATCCCGAACAAGATAAGCCAAACGTTGCCCAAACAACTGAAACACTTGCCCGATGGATGGATCGGTATGTGGATTTGTTGAACGGCAAAGAGCCCGCGGTGGGCGTCGTCCGCGAAATCTATCAGCACCCAAGGCTCTCGCTCGGTTTTTCAGAACCCCGTACTCATGGTGCCACACTGACAGAGCAAGACTCGAAGGAAAGGTTGAGCGGATATTTGAATAAGTTGAAATCAGAGGGACTCGATAAGATTGTCGTTGACGATCTCAAGGTTTGGCCTGTCAGCAGTAAGCTGGCTTTCGTCGAACTCGTCTCAAATCGAGTTGAAAGTGATGGCACCTCCATACCGCCGGCGAATACACCGTTTACCTATGTCTGGTTGAAAAAGAAAACTGGCTGGCGAATGATCGCCACTCTGGCACATCGAATGGAGGAAAATCGTTGAAAGGCAGAAGCCTTCTCCATCGATCGAATCGACTGGCTCACAGGCAGATGGCAAGGTCCGTTAGGTGATGCCGTGCGCGAGGAAGCCTGGCTGCCACCGAAGGCGGATTCGCTTGGAGCTGTTTTGCGTCTGACAGGGAAATGTAAGACGGAATTCGTCGAAATCATCAAGATTGAAGAGGCTGGGGAAGCGTTGGAATTGCGGCTGCAGATCCTCGATTCAGGAACTAAGCCGCATGTTGCCGAGCCATGGATACATCATGCGGTTGCTCAGGATCAACGCAGTATGACCTTTCATGGTGTATCTCCGAAGGCTCATCGGATGCTCAAGTACGAGCTGACAGAATCGGGCCAGTTCGTGATTTGTTTAAAAACGATCGACGGCCAGGAATTGACGAATTCACGCGTTTGGATCAGGATGCTTGACTCGTCAAGGATGAAACAATGACGGCTTTAATGTCCGCGAACGGATGTTCAATACTGACCGTTATCACAAACCTTTATGAAATCGAAGTTTGGGAGTCGATAGGATGAAATCACCTTTCTCAAAGATTGTTGTGCTGGTGTTGATTTGTCTCGTTGCCGAGATTCGAGCTGAAGATCCGCCTTATCTGACCACTCAGTCACCGATCACTCTGTTTAGTACCAATGACGGAGAAGTTAAGCAACTCACCCAGTTGACAGACGAGCAGACCACGGATTGGGAGCTCAAAACAAAAGATTCTTTCACCGTGATTCGACTCGGGCCGGATCATCCGCCAATCATCAAGACCGTTTATGATACGGCACCCTGTTCCATTTACGGAACTCCGACGATGGCCATGTCACAGGATGGTCGTTATGCATTGGTCGCAAATCACAGTTGGCGTCCCGAGAACGCGAAGAAGCTTCAATTGCCCGAGGGGCCGCAAACGAATGCTGATCTTACGCCCGAGTCGCTGAGGCAACAAGAAATGACGGCCCAACGCGTGAACATGTTGTCGCTGATCGATCTGTCTACGTCTGATTTTCGCGTCGTCGATCGCGTGCTGTTTGACGACCGACCGATGCATGTGCTGGCCCATCCAGACGGACAACGCTTTGTTACCGGCGGCGACAAGAACTTCTATCTCCACCGTATCGAAAATGGCAGGCTCAAGGAGGTGAGTCGGAACCCTCAATCGCATGGTCTTGCCTGTTTCTGGCTTCATCCGCAGGGCCATCGACTGATTGCCACACAAGGAGATCCGTTGTCAGGGTATCCTGCAACGGTGCAATGGTATTCCATTCTTGGGGATCGGATTGAGCATTTGAGCGAGGTTAAGGTTGCTCCTCACGTTCCCTCGGAGTTGCTCGATACTTCTTTTATTCTGAGGATCAGTCCAGATGGAAAGCATGCATTGATCTGTCAGCGATCGGTCGGTAACGGAACCGATCACTCTGACATACTTTTTGCCGACCTCACTTTGGAAGAGCCCGTCATTAACACGGTGGTCAAGCAGGTGTCTGACGGTTCCGAGAGTTTTGCCTTTCATCCTAACGGCAAAATGGCTGTTGCGACTGCACTCGCGAATCATCACAACTGCATCGTTGTTCTTGATATCGCCTCAACACCACCCCGCTTGCTATACACCCTTGATACCGCGCCAGAAAGTCAGGGCATCGAATTCACGCCCGAAGGCGACAAACTTTTTGTGGGTTCTCCGAGGGCAGGACGGATTGAGGTATATGACGTGGTTGGTGACTATGAGCTGCGCAAGAACCCAAAGTTCCTTAATATTGGTTTCGGACACAACAGTCTCACCATCGGACCAACGTTCAAACAAGATTAATCTTGCTCACCGAACCCGGGCATGAATACCGCCTCGGGGAGATCGGTCTCCCTGAGGTGGCGTCGCAGAAGCTGTCCTCATTGATGACAGCAGATTTGAATGGGGCACATTTGTTTTTGCGTCTCGCCCCAGAACGTGTCAGAAATTCCAACGCTCAATGCGAACCTTGTTTCCATTCAGATGGAGTTAAAGGGTCAAAGCTGGCGTTTCCAGGATCCCGTTGTTGTTGGGGCCGAGTGCAGTCATCGAAAATTCACCGGGCTGAGTTTGCATTCCGCCGCTTGCTATGAACAGCAGTTTTTCGGGCGGTACGTTAATGCGATTCTCGTTGTGATCAATCAGCGTCACCTGTCCGTCATCGGCGACCTCGATCGTGCTCGGGTCTCGCAACATTTGAGCTGCTAAATCGTATTCTTGTTGGTAAAGATGACCTATGAATTGCTTTCTGACGCGGCGCGGGCGTTGAACCCGTTCGGCGTTTCACGCAAACCACGACAAAGATGACACCGAGGATAAGCTTCTTTTTTATTCAACGTCTCCACAAGACATGGGAGGTTAGACTGGGACGGTGCTCGATGTCAGGATCCTGGATCAATGGTTTATAACAGACTGCTGCAGCAGTTGTGGTTGCGTGAAGTATTCGTGTTTTTTTGTTCTTTTGTCAACGGGAGAAGATTTGAAATAGTTGAAACGGGGAAAAGCTTATTTTGAACTGACCAGAACAGCGGTTGTGGGTGACCAGCTAAGTTCGCGGGCAATTGCCCGTTGGTTTTGTGCAACGGATGGCGATTGATGTTCTCATGCCCGTCGCTACTTAAAGTTCGCAGAGCTGAATGAGTCTGCATGCCCATGCATGGAGGCCATTATTCGTTTTGGATCGAATAGAGCTTGTCACCGCTTCGAATGATCCATTGATTTCCAGCTACCGCGGCTGCGTATAAAACGCTACCCCCAGCGAATGCCGGATTTTCTCCCTCGGCATTTTCATCGGTCCAACAACGGTTTTCGGCGATCTCTTGATTGTCTTCAAGTGAAATCACGGAAGTGATTCCCTTGTAGCCGAATAGGAAAATATTTTCTCCGACAACGATGGGTGTTGCCCAGACTCCGCCCGCTTTGGTGCGGTTCACTGAGAGCTGTTTGCCGGTTTCCAGGTCGAGTCGATACAGCACACCCGCACGATTAACGATCGCAACCGTTTCTCCAGCGACAACGGGGCTGCCGAAACTTGACGTCGCCTTTTCTGCCTGCCATTGAAAGGCTGCCTTCCAAGTTCCATCTTCCTGTTGGGTGAGTTGAATCAAACCATTGCTCGCAGCAGCGTTTCCGCTGGAATTTTGGCCTCTTCCCTCCGATGCACCAATCAGAAATTGGCCGGGGCGAACTGGTGTCGGCGTATTCGAGCTGTTGTTGGAAATACCATCAAATTCCCAAAGTCGGTCGCCCGTTGCTGGATCAAGACCGATGATTTTTCCAATCGCGCTGCAGACGAGATGAGATCCGCCATCGACCGGAACTATTCTCGGAGATCCCCACGAGGTTGCACCAACTCCTGCTGATTTCCAAAGGGTCTCGCCAGACGTTGGATCGATCGCCAGCACATAAGGGTCTTCGATCCTCTCAACCCAGACGAAAATGCGATTCCCATCGGACTCAAGCGAAGAGGCCAGTCCGTGACGAGCTTCAATCGGACCATACTCTTGCACCAAATCTCGTTCCCATTGCTTTTCACCGCTGGTAGAGATGCCAATTAACGAACCGCCTTCAAAAAAGGCCACATAGCCATCCTTAATCGCAAGGGCTGACGGGGCAGCGCGACTGACCATCGGAGAATTTTTGTAGGGAGTTGGGTTTTTAACGTCAATTTGCCAATTCTTTTTGCCGCTGTCCAACGTNTAAGAAATCACGTGGTAGTCATCTTTGTTGTCGCCGCTGGTCGATGTGACGACGATCTGATTGTCCGAGATGATAGGCGATGATTGTCCATAGCCTGGGATGTCGGCGGTCCAGGAGATGTTGCGTTCTGGAGACCACTCTGTGGGCATTTGATCCGGACCTTCAAACTGCCCGCCATTCTGGAATTTGCTCCATTGGGGCACCTCGGCAAAAGATCTCGCATCCAAGATCAAGCACAAACACGTGCCGATTACGAACGCACTGAAGTGACGAGAGGGAAACAGTGAACAATTTTGTCGTTGTTTTGGTTGTTTCATGGTTAACATCACTCGGTCAAACTGTCCGAATCCTCTCACGTTATGGTTGTCTGCGATGAGTAGACTCTGTCTCGTGATCTACCGCGAGTCTGTGTCTCCACTTACCGGTGAGACCGATGACAAAGTACGTTGGTTGATGAGTTTTGACAATTGGAATCCACCCTCAGTCCATGTCACCAAAGAATCTCCTGCTTACCGTTGACCCGTTCCGACATTCCACAGAGGCAACAAAGATTCGGCAGAGGATGTGCAAGGCATGGCAATCTAGCGTTGCCCTGGCGTAGCGATTCATCAGCATGGAAAAAGCAAGACTCAAGCGGGACAAAAGGAGAAACCTGCCTCGCACCGACATTGGGAGGACCTCTGGGAACTCCTTGGAGCCTAGCTTCCCTGAGTTTGCTGGCTGGCTGGGATCGGAAAACATCCGAGTTGGCTGANGTTAATTGTTTTCACATGGCTCTTATTGTCAATGGCTTGTGTCGGGGAAAGTGCGAGTTGTTTGTGCGTCTCGATGATTGATTGACGTTCGAATTAACCATCGTGTGTCGGATAAATACTACCAATCAAAGAGTTGCTCGATCACCGTGATGGCCGTACAAGCATTGAAAATCAATCCAGAGAGTGCACCGAACAAAATGCCAGGCCATATTTTCCGGTTTTTCTTTTGAGGGACCTTCGAAGAATAAATGCTCGTGAAGCAGATGCAGGTGACGAAGTTGGGCGACACAAAAAACATTAAGAACATTGCCAGTTCAGGAATCGATGTCATGCTATTGGGGTTTGGGAGGCTGTTTGCTGAACATGATCGCTATCCAGATTGAGACAACCGTCAGGACAACCGCGATACTCGTGATAATCGAGTACATGAAAATTCGAAGGTCCAGTCCCGACGAGATCTCTGCAGTCGTGAGGACCTCAGCTTCAATGGGCGGGNCTTTAAAGGGATTGTTGGCAGCTTTTAAGATAGCCTCCCTGTTTCCTGTTCCATTTGAGATTATTCGTCGCTACTGTTTGATTGCTTCAGCCACTTCGCACGTTTGGGAGTCCTCTGCTCGGGATCTGCTGGGCCGCCCAACAAGATGCTGTTCGTCTCGATGTCCGATAGTTGCTTTGCTGCTTCTGCCATCATTGCAGCGACTCGCGTCGGATGTTCGTTACCAAGGTTCGTGCGCTCGGCGAAATCCTTGTAGAGATGAATCAACACGGGGCCGTCTTCCGACTCTGGTATCTCTTTGATCTCATCCAAATACAACTTCCAATTGCCGACTCGTATTGCTTGCAATGTTCCCCAGCCATGCCAGTATAAGAGACTCGATCTTGGATGAGCTTGATTGGTCTTCCCAACCAGGGAATTCAAAATGTTAACTCCGTCGCGTTTGGGACTACCCTGCGGTGGTGTTGGCAACTCAATACCGCATGCGTGGCTTAGTGTCGGGAACAAGTCGATCGTGGCGATAAGCGAATCCACGACTTGGCCAGCGGGGATCCTCTGCGGCCACCGGATGATGCACGGGACACGATTTCCGCCTTCCAATGCATCCCATTTCATACCACGATAGGGTTTCGATTGAGCCCACTTTCTCTGGCCGGGTTCCACGCCGTTGTCGGACAAAAATACGACGACCGTATTTTCGGCTATCTTGTGAAGCGAAAGCGTGTCGAGAATTTCGCCAACACGGCTGTCGAGCTCTTCAACCACGTCTCCGTACGCTTCGTTCTGTGATTTTCCCTTCCAGTCAGGATGAGCTTGGGCAGGGAAGTGAGGGGCACTAAGTGGCAGGTAAAGAAAGAAGGGGCGATTGCGATTTTTTGTGATAAAGGCAATTGCTTCGTTGGTGAATTGTTCTGTCAAACGCCGATTATCGAATGGGTCAGCAACCAGTTTTGCACCACGCCAAATTTTCTTTGTCTGGTTATTGCTCTTGTTAATATAAAAGGTTGTTGCGAATCCTTGTTTCATCGGTGACAGCTCTGGCGTATCTCCCAGGTGCCACTTGCCAATTAGCGCTGTCTGATAGCCGGCCTCTTGAAAAACCTCGGCCATTGTCAGCGCGCTGGGGGCCAAACCGTTTTGTGGTTTGATACCATATCCGATAACTCCGCCCCGCCAGCCTGTCCGCCAGGGATAGGCGCCTGTGAGCAAGGCCATTCTTGATGGAGTGCAGACAGTGCAACCGGCATAAAAACTTGTCAGGCGTGCGCCTTTGCTCGCGAGTTTGTCCAGCACTGGCGTCTTGATGATCTCACTGCCGTAACACGAGAGATCGCCATAGCCGAGGTCATCTGCCATGATCAGAATGACGTTAGGTTGGGTTGCCGGTTCGATAGCAACGACGGCTCTCGAACCGACATTCCAGGTCATGATACACGCAACTAATGTTGGGACGATCACGAATCCTGAGATTGTTTGAGGGTGTTTGACCATTCGTTGTCGTATTTCTTCGCTGTCGTAGAAGTGTCTTGTTGGCGCGAGCGACTATTTGCCATGCGACTGGACGATCTCGCTCCCTGTTCACAACTTGATTTCGATTGATTGACCCTGCGCTCGGNCGATAACGGATTTTTGGGCCGGTCGTCGATCGCAGCGACTGTTGGCCATTTTAGCACTGCTTTTGACGACGGAGGGATTTGCGGAGGTTGGAGAGTTGATTTGTCGGTGGAAACAGATCAGAGAGCTGTTTTGAGATATCCGCCCAAATCCGTCTCAGCGATCCGACGTGCGATGGATTCGATATTTTTCACGTGTTTTCCGGCGATCGCGANAAAACAACGAAAAAGGTCAGTTGCCCGCGAACCCTTTGGATAGCATCATGTCTATGAGGTCGATGGAGATGCCTGATGCCAGGCGTCTTGCCATCGATTTCTTTCACTCAACCCCAAGGAGCTCTGCCATGCGATTCCAAACGCGAACAAGTGCACTGCTGAGCTCGAGCTTTCTGCTGGGGTAGACCGGTCGTTTGCCGAGCTCTCACTGCAATGATTTTCGGTCGCTGATTTCTTTTTCGGCGCGCTCTGTGCGCGCAATTNTCTGTGAGAGCCAATATGACAATCGATAAGCGTATTCGCGAGCAACTGCTCGCCTATTGCGGACAGCTCCACGACGACGATGGAGTGGATCCGCGTCAGTTTTTTCGAAAAGAGAAGGATCGTACTCAACAGAACCACAAAGCCGAGCAACTCTGTAAGCAGGTCGCTGAAACTTTGTCGCTCGTTTTGGCTGGTGAGTTTTCCGATGATCGACTTCACAGTTTGCAGGTCGCAAATGTCGAACCAACGCCAAATGCATCTCAGTTATCCGTCACATTTCGTACGGATAAGGTGTGCTCATGTCTCGAGACGGAAGCGATATTGCTGCAGATTAATCGAGTTGCCGGACAACTTCGCTCTGCGGTGGCGGCTGCCATTACGCGGAAACGTACGCCAAAGTTGACCTTTCGGGTAGTCGGCCCCAGTGAGGAGGTGGACGCATGAGTCAAGTTGCATCGGAGGAAAAGTTGCAGATGTGGCTCACCGAGCCATTAACACTGGACGTTAATCGGTCACTCGATCGCCTCGCGAAGACTGACGATGTTCGCAAAGTCGCAGTGATGCCAGACGTTCATTTAGCGGCCGATGTTTGCGTGGGTGCGGTTGTTGCAACTTCTCGCCTTGTTTATCCGGCGGCGGTGGGTGGCGATATCGGTTGCGGTATGGCTGCGGTGCGCGTGGATGTTGAAGCGGAGTTGTTAAGGGGTGCCAAGGCTGCCGCGCATGTACTGGCGGGGCTGTACAACCGGGTACCCACGAATCGGCACTCGCGAGATTCTGCGCCACATGAGTTGCCATCAAGTTTGGGAAAGATTCGGTTGAGTCACTCCAGTTTAGAACGTCGCAAAAATCGCGATGGTCGTGTGCAACTTGGGACGCTAGGGCGTGGCAATCACTTTCTTGAGTTTCAAGCGGATCCGGATGGTCAACTGTGGATCATGATCCACAGTGGTTCCCGCGCAATGGGCCAAGCGATTACAGCCTACCATTTGTCTCAGGCGGAGACAGGATTCGGTGGTTTGAAATATCTGGAAGCAGAAACAATAGCCGGCCAGGATTATCTGCACGACATGAAGTGGGCNCTACTTTACGCTGAGCGAAANCGGTTGAACATGGTGGGTGCCGTAACGGGCTTGCTGCATGATTTATTCGGTGTTGAGACGGATTGGAGCTCGCTGCTCCATGGCCACCATAATCACGTGCTTCGAGAAGAGCACCTGGGTGAATTATTGTGGGTTCATCGCAAAGGAGCTCAAGCATCCCATCGCGATCAGCCGGGCATCATTCCGGGGTCGATGGGAACCGCAAGTTTTCTGGTTTCCGGACGTGGTTGCGAGCAGGCGCTTTGCTCCAGTTCTCATGGTGCCGGTCGCAAGCTAAGTCGCACGGAGGCTCGACAGGCGATCAGCACTCGTCAACTGCATCGCCAGATGGACAGTGTCCGCTTTGATCATCGTAACGCATCCGCTCTGCGAGAAGAGGCGCCCGAGGCGTATAAGGATATCTACAAAGTGATGAGGGCCCAGAAGGAACTCACTCGTATCACGACGGAACTGAGGCCCATCCTTTGCTATAAGGGCAAGTGATCCATTGTTGAATATGCTTGCAATCAGATGTCGGAATTGATAACTCGTAGGGATCTTCATTGCGATCGACTGGAAATCTGGCAAAATACGGGCCGGTGGCTTGCGTCATCGATGATTGCAGATAATCAAAATGAGGCGGGCCATGGTGGACTCCCGCGAATTTAATGGCACTGCGTGCCTTATCCTTTCACTGGACATTCGATGATGAAATTGAGAATTTATGTTTCGGTACTGATCTGCCTCCCGCTTATCGCCACTAAGGTAGGAGTTGCTGACAAGCAACTTCCTGAAGTTAGCAAACCGGGTAGTGGTGGTGTTCTATCAGCCGAACTCATCTACGCACTTGATAACACTCCAACGCCACAGTGCCATGCATCCACGATTGTGGAGACACCAGACGGTTTGGTCGCAGCCTGGTTTGGCGGATCCCACGAAAAAAATCCTGATGTTGGGATCTGGCTTTCACGCGAGGTGGATGGTAGATGGACCAAGCCGGTTGAACTGGTCGACGGTTCCGAAAACGAAGATCAAGATTATGCGTGCTGGAACCCCGTGCTGTTTCAACCCGCCGAGGGACCGTTGATGTTGTTCTATAAGGTTGGACTCAATCCGCGCGACTGGTGGGGAGCCTTAATTACCTCAGACGACGGCGGGAAGACCTGGTCGAAGTCTCGACGATTGGGGACGGATCCAGCCTTGCCGAAAGCCAATCAAAATCTTCTTGGGCCGGTGAAAAACAAGCCGATTCAATTGGCCGATGGTAGCATTCTGTGTCCGACCAGTACTGAAAACGAAGGATGGAAAGTTCACTTCGAGGTGACTCGCGACCTGGGCAAGACCTGGGAGGTGATCGGTCCACTCGAAGGTGACTTCAATGCTATTCAACCCAGTATCCTGACCTATCCCAATGGCCGCATGCAGATTCTTTGTCGTTCTCGAGAAAATGTGATCGCGCAAAGTTGGTCAGAGGATAACGGCAAGTCCTGGGCGCCCACGAGTGGAACCGAGCTTCCGAATCCGAGTTCGGGAACCGATGCTGTGACGCTTAGCGACGGACGGCAGTTGCTGGTCTACAACCACACGGTAAGAAACGGAGAATTTCCTTCCAATCGTGACATGCTGAACGTTGCGATTTCAAAAAACGGTATCGATTGGGAACCTGTCCTGACTCTTGAAAAGGAAAAAGGTGAATTTTCCTATCCAGCGATGATTCAATCCGAGGACGGCAAGGTTCACATTACTTACACCTGGAATCGGAAGAGCGTCAAGCACGTCGTTCTCGATCCCGCAGAGATTGAATGAATCTGGACGTTGGTGGTGGCGGCAAGCTTAGGCTGCCACCTTCTTCATGGCAAAATTGACTCTTCAATTCTCAAGTTCCACAAAGACAATATGCGATGGGTTACCCACGGGTACATATTGTCCCGTGAATTGAAGCTTGCCAGTTTTTTTGTCAACTTTGAAAGTGCTGACGTGATCGGCTCGCTGATTTCCGCAGTACAAGAAACGACTGCTCGGATCAAAGCTGAAACTGCGAGGATAATTCCCTCGAGTCCATTCATCGTCGACAAAGCTAAGCAATCCATCTTCGCCGATCGAGAAAATACCAATACTGTCGTGGAGGCGGTTGCCGGCGTAGAGGAATTTTCCATCCTTTGAGACTTGGATTTCGGAGCAGAAATTGCTGCCCGCGTAACCTGCTGGAAGTGACGGAATCATTTGCCTTTCCATCAAGCGGCCACGTTCCGCATCGTAGTTGAATAGCACCAGCGTGGACGCTTCTTCTTGGATCGAATAGAGCCATTTTCCATTCGGGTGAAAGTGAAAGTGCCTTGGGCCATCGCCCGGGGGCAGAGCCATGAATGCCGGTTCGTTTGGGTTTAACTTGCCCCTTCGTTGATCAAATTTCCAGATGAAGATTTTGTCCATGCCCAGGTCGACATGCAGCACATAACGGCCTGCTGGATCGGACTCAATCATGTGAGCGTGAGTTCGGTCGTGACCACTGAAGGCCTTGCTTCCGGGGGGAGCATTTTGCGAAGTGGTCGGACCAATCTCTCCTTCCAATACCTGCACGTCGGTTGCGTCCCCGAGTTTCCCGTTGGCCTTGATTGGCAGAACGGAGATCGAACCTCCGAAATAATTAGCAACTAACAGGAATCGTTTGGAAGGATGGATGCTGACGTAAGTAGGTCCTGCCCCGCCTGAAGGTACGGTGTTCAGGAGAGTGAGCTGACCGGTCGCTCGATCGATCGCGAAAGAACTGACGGTTCCTTCTTTGGTTTGATTGTACCGGTCCGTTTCGTTGGCGGAGTACATCCGAGTCCCATCGTGATTTACGACAAGACGGCTGGGACTGGTTCCCGATTCATAAATACCTGCTTCCGTCCAAGCTCCCGTCTCGCGGTCGACGTGAAACATGTGGATCCCACGACCATTGCCCGGTGGTAAGTCGACCTGAGTCGGTAACATGTCCTTCAGCGGGGAACTGAACGTTCCGACGTAGGCCATCAACGGGGCTGCCTGCTCCTCTTCAGCAACGATCGGTTTGTTCGAAAAGGAAACTGCAAAGAAAACCGCAGTGCAAAAAAATGCAGTTAGCTGACAAAGGCTTGCGAATCGGACTCTTTTAAAATGGTGCATAAATCTACCTTGTGCCTACGAAGAATGGAGTTTCGCCATCGTACGCTGATTTTATCTCCTCATCAATTCACTGGGGGCCGAGTTGATCCGAAGAGGCTGGATCGTCTTTGATAATAGCAAGACAAAAAGAAAGCCCCGTGGATCCGAGTGGCTCCACAGGGTAAATTTTTCTCTCGCCGTGATGGATACATGAGCGAGTTTTTCACGTCGGTGGCTTAGCGATTGCGACGCCGCAAGCAGGCCAAGAGACCAATCAACAGGAGGGCTGCACTCGATGGCTCTGGAACGGCTGCAATCGCGGGGAGTGCACCAAGTTCGTAACCACCATCACTGAAGGCAGCGATGGCGTCTTCATATTCGCCGGCTGAACAGACCGCTACGAGGTCGCCCGAATTAAATTCGCCATTGTTGTTGGAATCTCCAGCCCAACTGGCACCAGGGACTGTACCAACTGCACATAACCTTTGTCGGCGGACGGTTTCACCTGTTCCCACGGACTGAGCAGAATCTCTGGGTTTAGTCCAAATAGCACCAGTCCGGGCAGAACGACGATCAGGGGCATGATGACCTTGATCCACCCAGCAAATACAATTCCCATTCGCGCGTCGTATTCGCTCCGAGCGCCAAGCACGCGCTGGATCATGAATTGGTTGAGCACGTTGTACCAGAGGCCAACTGAGAAGACCATTGGCAGGAAACTGATCGCAGGAACGATCGGATGCGTAACTCTCTGGAACAGTGAGAGGCGATCGTAGCTCTCGGCAGTTCCTCCCGCGAGATGGGTCGTGTTGGCGTTCACTGCCTCGGCCCACGCGCCGTGATTCGCTTGATTGCGCTCGATCATCACGCGAAATCCATCAACGAGAGATCCCCCGTCACCTGCCAGCGCATGAAGTCCCAGGACGGTGACCATCATGCCTCCCAGGATCATCACAGCGACGGTTAGAAGATCGGTCCATGCGACACTCGATAACCCACCATAGATCGCCCAGATGCCGGAAACCATTCCCAGGGTAATGACGGAAAACCAGAGATCCCAACCAAACAGACTTGCCAACGCTAAACCGCCGCCGTAGAGCACGGCAGCCAGGAACGCAACAACGTTACTCAGAATTGTGGCGACGGCGAAGATTTGTCGTAGAGCCGAGTTGAATCGTAATTCCAGATACTCCGGCGTCGTAAAGACTTTGGCCGACAAGAGGAAGGGGATGAAGAACCAGATCAACAGTGAAAAAGTAAAGAGATTACCCCATTCCATCATCGATACGCAGATACCGAAGACGACCGCAGAACCGATCATTCCGATGAAATGATCGCTGCTGATATTCGAAGCGATTAACGATCCGCCGACCACGTACCAGGGAAGTTTTTTGCCCGCCAGAAAATATTCGCGGCTACTTGCCTGCTCTCCACGCCCGGCAAGAAATCCGACGACTGATAAGACCGCGAAGTAACCCACGATCACTACGTAGTCGAGCGGTGCGAGCGAAAAGGATTCAACTCCCATTATCGATGATTCCTTTAACACTGCTGTGCAAGCAAAAGCTTCAACATTGTCCGGGAACTTATCGACCCATCACCGATCTGGAATCGAGAAACGCATTTTCAATTGATTGATGGACAGCGGCGTCAATCTCTTGACGTTACAGTTTGTATTGTGGAATCTTCAGCAACTCTCCATCATTCATCGCCGAATAATGCGCGACGATACCAGAAACCGTCATGTTCAAGGCCTGAGCGACGTCGATCCATGGTTTACGGTCACGCAGGATGGCATCTACAAACTCACTCGAAAGTTGCCCGTGTGATCCACCGTGTCCACCGGCACTCACGCCGGGCGGCAGCGGCGGNCTGCGGGTATCAATGTTGCCCTTTTCATTCTTTTCGCCGTAGACCCTTCCCTTCTCGCCATGGGCAGACGGCATATCCCAACAGACAGCCATCCGGGACATCCCACCTTCGCTCGTGCGAAACAGAGCGATTTCAGATCCGAACGGATTTCCGTAGTCGTTGTTCTTCGCCTGTAAATGAGGTACGGAACTGAGATTGCCCATGCACGATACCTCCGTAAAACTCCCACCCGTGACGCCGATGTAATAGGCGTTTGAATGCGTCGGATAAAATTGCGGGGGTAGTCCCTTGCGCCAGCCGTTGACGTCCACTCGCCTCGTTTTCGGGTTGTAGGCACCGATGGGCGTGCCAAAGTAATGGTAGTATTCTCCCTCCGAGAAGATGATCTTGCCCAGCAATCCTGCCTTGTATTGCTGATGCCAGGCATACAGGTTTTCGTGAAAGTAGGATGTCTCAAACAACATGTATTTGAGGCCCGTCTTTTTCACGGCTTCAAAGAGCCGATCTGCATCTTCCAGTGAACCATAGACGGCTGGTACGGCAGAAGCGACGTGTTTGCCATGTTNCAAAGCCGCGATCGACAGTCTCGCGTGACTCGGGGCGTCTGTTGCAACGAATACCGCTTCGATCCTGTCGTCTTTGATCATCTCTTCGCAAGAGTCGTAGGTTTGTTTGCAGCCGCAAGCTTTTGCCAACGCGGNGCAACGAGACGGAATCAGATCCGTGACGGCAACGACTTCGACATTAGGATGATTTTGAAAACCAAACTGTGCGCCAAACTGACAGAACCCGAACCCCGCGATTCCAACGCGAATCTTGCGGTCGGAAAAGGGTTCCCAGTTCTTAGACGCATTCGGATCCGTTTCGTTCTTTTCGAAGCCGGGGATGACTTTGCCGCTGGCATCCTTCGGCGGTTGTTCCTGGGCTTGAACGGCGTTCCCTAAACCGATCGCAGTCGTAGCGAGGCTGACTTTCTTTATGAATTCGCGTCGTGACGATGAGTTGCTCATGGATCATTTCCCATTTGCGATTGGAGGATTATTTCAGCACACGCATCATATTTGCCTCCAAGTGACAAAAACAAGTACATTAGCGACAAAGTCAGAGATTGTTTCGAGGCCATCGGTGGGCTGTGGCTCCAATCTTCAGCGGCCACTGAAGCAAATGTAATTGCGAATGGCAAGTCGTGAAGACAGAAGCAAAACGAAATCCCTTGAAATAGGAGATTGCACAGCGCGTCTTCCGTCACGGTAGCGTTGGCGATTGCTGGCGATCGACTCAGGGGTCCATTCCATGAATCAACTTCCAGCGGCTCAAAAACATGGATCCTTCAGGGGTCGGATTGGAATTAAGCGCGAGGACATTACGCCACCAGTTGGTATCTACTCGAGNAATTGGGGCGCTGCAGAGCACGATACTGCGGATGCGATTCACCGACCGTTGACACTGACTGCATTCACTCTTACAGCAACGTCGGGCGGCGATCCATTAGTGCTGGTCGACGCCGATTTGGGTTGGTGGCGACGGCGCCAGTTATTTCAACAATTTCGAGAGCGTTTGCTGAAAGAGTTGTCGCTCGATACGTCGCGGCTGATTTTCGCTCTCAGTCATACCCATGCATCGGCACCGCTGATGGATTCGGATTCATCGCTGCCCGGGAATGAGTTGCTGGGTGATTGGATGGAACACATTTATGAATCCACGTTGTCAGCGATCAAGCGCGCCCTGTNTGAGGCAGACGATGCCATTCTGGATTGGCATACTGGTCACTCTGCTTTGGCTGCCATGCGCGATCTTCCCGACCCCGACACGTCCAAGGCGCGTATGATCTGCGGTTTTAATCCCAATGTTCCCGCCGACGACACGTTGTCGGTGGGGCGCGTTACCGCACCGTCGGGAACGGTGCACGCAACGCTCGTCAATTATGCCTGTNATCCAACAACGCTTGCTTGGGAGAATACCGCGATCTCACCCGACTTTGTCGGAGCGATGCGGGAGACGATCGAAGAGGCGACCGGAGCAACTGCCCTCTTTCTGCAGGGCATGTCTGGCGATCTCGCTCCACGCCACCAATATGTCGGCGATGTCGAAGTTGCAGATCGCCATGGAAGACAGTTGGGATTTGCGGCTCTGGCAACTCTCAACGATATGGAACCGGCAGGAAACCAGTTATGCTTTGATGGCGTGGTCGAATCCGGCGGGCCACTCGCCGTCTGGCGACACCAGCCGTCTGAAGTGTCGATGGAATTGCGGGCCAGCGAATGCGCTACCGATTTGGCCCTCAAGGACTGGCCGACCGCTGATGAACTTGAGCGGCAACGGGTAGCATGTCATGATCGAATCAGGAAAGAACGTTTGCGGCGAAAGCGAGACATTCGAAGATCACTAGGGGATGATGCTCACTTTTCAATGGCGGTGCACGTTTGGAGAATGGGTGACGCTGTTCTCGTGGGTGGGGCGGGAGATGCTTACTCACAACTGCAACAGGAGCTGCGTCGCCGCTTTCCTCAACAGCCGGTGATCTGCATGAACCTCGTAAATGGCTGGGTCGGCTATCTGCCCCCTGCCGAACTCTATGACATGGATGTCTATCCCGTCTGGCAGACTCCGTTCGATCGGGGGTGCCTGGAGCAAGTTACCAAGGTGATGATAAATGCGATCGAAGAGTTACAGCGTTAGCTTTCAATAATGGAAAGACAGGAAGGTCTTATGACTGACATGCCAAAGATCGAAGGTATTCTGCCGATTCTGCAGACTCCGTTCGATGAGAATGACCAAATTGACCGAGTTAGCCTGCAACGCGAAATTGACTGGGCGTTCGAGCAAGGCATTCAGGGGGTCTGTTCGGCCATGGTTTCTGAGATCCTACGGCTGAGGTCTCAAGAAAGGATTGAGCTGAATCGGCTGATTGTGGAAATGACGGACGGACGTGGAGCCGTGGTCGGTAGCGTTGGTGCAGAAAGTATCAAGCAAGCTGTTGAGTTTGCGGAGGCCATGGTCGGCGACGGGTGTCATGCCATTATGGCGATCCCTCCCATCTCCACCGCGTTACCGAGAACAGCACTGTACGAATACTTCAAGACTCTGGCTGATACCGTGTCGGTCCCCCTGATTGTTCAGGATGCCTCGTCTTATGTGGGTTCCGCGATTCCGACCGATTTCTACGTTCAGTTGTTGGATGAATACGGTCCGGAAAAAATCTTATTCAAGCCGGAGGGAGCTCCGATTGGACCCAATATTTCTGACTTGCGAGATGCAAGTCAGGGGCGAGCTCGCATGTTTGATGGTTCAGGTGGAATTCTGCTGATTGATGCCTTTCGACGCGGCGTGATTGGGACGATGCCGGGGATAGAGTCATTGGATGGCATCGCGGCATTGTGGCAAGCGTTGCAACGGAGTGATGAGGCGACAGCCTATCAAATCTATTTCCCGATCTGCGCCCTGGTCGCCTTACAACTCCAGGCAGGATTGGATGGTTTTCTTGCGATCGAAAAGTATATCCTTTGCAAGCGTGGATTGTTCACAACGGATCGAAGACGTGAACCAAACTCTTGGAGTCTTGATGACGAGACGAAGAGTGAGGTGGATCGGTTGCTGATTCTTTTGCAGGATCTCCTCCGTTCGACGGAACGTGGATGACCATCGCTCAATTCAGTCGGGAGCGTGTTGACGAAACAGTGATGATTCAAAACCCAATTCCGGATCTGAAGCGGAGCATGGGGAGAAAATTCGGTCGTCCCGAGAATCGGTTGTCGTGCACAGGCCTGATTCAAAATGTTTGAAAGTCGAATCCTGTCTGTGTTTCATGCGTAAAACCTCGTGTTTTGAAACGCCGATTATCCGTCGCGCCTGCAAAACCGAGGCCGAAGAAACGCCACCGAAGAAACGGTGTCGCCAACGCTTTTTATCCACAAGGGTGAATATCGCGGGTGGCGTCATTATATAATCAGAGGCATTAGCGTGTGGCCATCTTGGAGGCTTTACGGAATGTTTCGATGGCCGTCGTAAACTCGAGGTGTCGATATGAAACAGAGCATCGTAGTAGGCGGCATTTGTATCGGGTCCGCCATTCGACATACCCGCTTTGCGGACTCGATATGTTTTCTCTTATTGATCGCTTCGTCGCTCAGTGCCGATGAGATCCTGTTCAATGAACATGTGCGTCCGATCTTGGTCGAGCATTGTTTGCAATGCCATGGTCCGGATGAAAGCCGGCGAGAAGCGGAGTTGCGACTGGATTCAGAGGATGCCGCAAAAGAATCCGTGATTGTGGCTGGTGATCCGGAGTTGAGCAGCTTCATGTAGCGAATCACCTCGCAAGATCCGGATGAACGAATGCCGCCTATCGATTCCGGCAAGACGCTCAGCAATCAGCAAATTGAATTGCTACGGCAATGGATCAAGGACGGTGCATCGTATCAGGGACATTGGTCCTTCGCGCCGATCGTTAAACCTCAGTTGCCAATCCCCCAAACGACCACGACCTCAGACATTGATCGCTTTATCGTTGCCAAGTTAGAGGCTCAGGGGCTTCAGCTTTCGCCAAAGATTACGCGGCAGCAGCTGATACGTCGAGCGACCTTTGATCTGATTGGTCTTCCGCCGACCTGGGAAGAAGTCGAGGCATTTATTGCTGATGAGTCGCCCGATGCGTTTGAGAAGGTGATTGATCGGTTGTTAGAGTCACCCCGTTATGGCGAGCGTTGGGGACGACATTGGCTGGATATCGCTCGCTATGCCGATACGCACGGTGGCAGCGCAATTGGCTTCAAAAGGTTTCCCTTTTCTTACACGTATCGCGACTACGTGATCAAGGCATTCAATGCCGATGTGCCGTACGATCGATTCGTCACCGAACAAATTGCCGCTGATCAGTTAGGCCTTTCGGAAAATGATCCCGCGTTGGCAGGACTGGGATTTCTAACGGTTGGTATGCAGTTTCGAAATCCTCATGACGTGATCGATGACCAGATCGATGTTGTAACTCGTGGACTCATGGGTCTGACGGTCGCATGTGCCCGATGCCACGATCATAAATACGATCCCATTCCAACGGCAGATTACTATGCCCTTTATGCGACTCTGGCGAGTAGCAAGGCGCCCAAAGAATTGCCGATTGTGGGGGATCCGCCGAACACCGATACCTTTCGTCAATATCAGAAAGAGTTGAACCGAAGGCAGACGATTCATCGTGATATGGCACGTGACCAGACCGAAGTCATGCGGAGTCGATTACGCATGCAGGTCGGACTTTACCTGCGAGAACTCGCTAAGGGTACGCCCGAGCAGGATTTGTCAGCAGCCTTTCTTTCTTATCGGACCGATGATCTGCGGCCGCTGGTACTGAATCGCTGGCGAGATTACTTGGCCAAAATGCCTACCGATGATCCTGTCTTTGGACCGTGGCTTCAGCTGTCTGCACTGCAAGGCGAAGATTTTGCAATGCAGTGTTCAAAGCTGGTGGAAACGTGGTCGAAAGAGAATGGCGATCCGGCCAGTTTTGCAAACCTGCAGAATCTTTCGACAGCTGCACCTAAGTGGAATCCTCGTGTCTTGCAGGCGTTGACGACAAAACAACCCGCTAGTTTGCTNGATGTCGCAGATGCCTACGGTCAGCTGTTTGCCGATGTTCAACGACAGTGGGTCATGTCCATGTTCGAGGCATCGCTGGAGGCAGCCGCTGATGCAGAGGTTGTCATGGATGAGGACGCCCGGCACGAGGCGATTAACAGTGCCGTCAATAGTCAACTCAGGCGACATCTTCATGAATCGGGAACGCCAACTGAGATGCCGGATCCATTGGCAATCACTCTGCTGAATCGTACGGTCCGCGATAATCTCGGTAGCAAAGGTGGAGCGATTCATAGTCTGCAATTGTCGTCACCTGGCTCACCACCCAGAGCGATGGCTCTGGAAGAGCAAATTCTCGAACAACCTTTCCGTGTTTTCCGTCGAGGTAGTCCGATCGATCGCGGTGAGGCCGTTCAGGCTCACTTCTTGACCGCATTGAATTCTGGAACTGCTGAGCCGTTGCCGTTTCCCGATGGAAAGCGTCGACTCTCACTGGCGCAAAGCATTGTCGATCCTGACAATCCATTGTTGCGACGCGTATTAGTCAATTGGGTTTGGCAACACCATTTTGGACGCGGGATGGTCACTGCTCCCGACGACTTTGGAGCCCGCAGCCAACCACCGACACATCCTCAGTTGCTCGATTATCTAGCTGTTAGTTTTTTGGAGGATGGCTGGTCGCTGAAGAAGCTGCACAAGCGAATCATGCTGTCAGACGTTTATCAACAAGGAGCGATCGAAAACGTCGAGTCTCGCGAAAAAGATCCTGGTAATCATCTGTTATGGCGCATGCCCCGTCGACGTCTGGAGATGGAAACCATGCGCGACTCGATGCTCGCCGTTTCAGGTGAATTGAACGTGACCACCATCGGTGGACGTCCGTTCGATTTTCTGTCCACGCCTGTCGTACCGCGTCGTAGCGTTTACGGTTTTGTTAATCGCGACATCATTTCAAGTCTGGCCAGTACGTTTGATGGAGCCAATTCAGCCTCATGTACCGCGAAACGACCTGAAACCACTGTTCCTCAACAAACTCTCTTTGCATTAAACTCGGTGTTCATTCAGGACCGAGCAGCCAGCTTGGCAAAGCAGATTGGAAATGTTGTCGATGCGGAGCAACGGGTGCGGTTTTTGTATCGACAGGCTTATGGCAGAGAGCCGCAGGATGAGGAATTAGCAGTCGCATTACAGTTTGTAAGCCAACAAGGCGATGAGGAGGTCGGAGACCGCTGGCAGCAGTTGTCTCATGTGTTGCTGGCCGCCAATGAATTTGTGTTTGTTGATTAAGGGTTTATGATCCAGAAAGCTGTGAGCCAGGGATAATTCGACATGATGAATCAATCCGACGAACATCGCCTCCCCGTCATTGGTCGCAGGCAGTTTCTGTCACGCAGCGGCATGGGAATCGGTTCGCTCGCACTTGCAGGTCTGTTGAGCGAAGAAAGCCGATCGGAGGATCAGCCTCTGACGGCCGCTCGCACGCATTTTGAAGGAAAAGCCCAGCACGTCATTCATGTCTTTCTCAACGGAGGCATGTCGCAGGTTGATACCTTTGATCCCAAGCCGGAGCTGACCAAACGCGGTGGCCAGATGTTGCCGTTCGAAAACCTGCAAACCGAACGCAAAACTGGGGTCGCCCTGCCTTCACCGTTCACATTCGAACAGCATGGTGAGAGCGGCATTCCAGTCAGTGATCTGTTTCCGCACTTATCGAAGTGTGTCGACGAGATGGCGGTGATTCGGTCGATGTACGCACAGTTGCCGAATCATGAAATGTCGTTGATGTTGATGAATAGTGGTGATCAACGGCTGGTTCGACCTAGCTTTGGATCTTGGCTGACCTGGGGAATGGGCAGCGAAAACCAGAACCTGCCAGGATTTGTCGCCTTGTGTCCGAGTGGGCTNCCCGTCGGCGGAGCAGGCAATTGGCGGAGTGCATTCCTTCCAGGCGTCTATCAGGGAACGTTGGTTGATACGTCGGGAACGGATACTTCAAAGCTGATTAAGGATATTCGCAATCAACGACTTACAACGGCGCAACAACGTCAGCAGTTTGACTTATTGCAAAAAATTAACTCGCGGCATCTGCAACAACGTCCGGGAGAGACGGCGATCGAGGCAAGGATGCAATCCTTTGAGATGGCCTTTCGAATGCAGACTGAAGCGACGGAAGCTTTTGATGTGAATCAAGAACCTGAGTACATTCGAAAGCTTTACGGCGACGGACCGCAAAATCGCCAGCTCCTGATCGCGCGACGCCTGGTGGAACGTGGTGTTCGGTTCGTCCAGACCTGGCATGGTGGTGGACAGCCGTGGGATAGTCACTCCAATATCGAAGGCGAACACCGTAAGGTGGCTCAGGCGTGTGATCAGGGACTGGCTGCTCTCATCCTCGATTTGAAACAACGAGGCCTGCTCGATAAAACTTTGATTCTCTGTACTGGTGAATTCGGCAGAACTCCGTCGGTTGAGATGGGACAGAACGGTTCCGGTGCATCACAAGGACGCGACCATAATCATTGGGGGTATTCGCTCTGGATGGCAGGCGGGGGAATCAAAGGGGGAACCATATATGGTGCTACGGATGAATTTGGTTTCAAAGCAGTAGAAAACCCGGTTTCTGTCCATGACCTGCACGCGACGATGCTCCACCTGCTGGGCTACGACCACAAGCGTCTGACCTACCGCTTTGCCGGTCGCGACTTCCGCCTGACCGATGTGCATGGCGAGGTGGTCAATGCGGTCCTCGCCTGATTCGCGAATGTCGACTTGCTGGCGATCTCGTAAAGTCTGCCTTTAGTTTCGTTCGAGCAAGGGACCGTAGCCCACGTCCAAGGAGCGTTTTGAAGACTGGGGCGGAGCGGTCTGACCGCCATCGTCCAGAAGATTCTCGCCGACGCTGTAAACAATCAGGCCTTCGGGGCTCTGACGGATACTCATGGGAGTACTGTCCAGGAAGGGATCGAGTTGTTTGGGCATTTCTGGAATGATAGTTGGATCCAGAACGGCGTCCGGATGCTCACAAAGCACTTGCATCGCGCGTTGTTGAGCTTGAATGCGGGTGAACGCGCGGTGTGTATCTTGAAAGCTAGGAATTAGAAGTTTGGAAAGAATAAATCGATATTTACTCTGCTGCAGCGTGGCCAGTAGCTGTTNAAACCTCGCGGTTTGAGTCGCGTGAGGCTCCGAAATATTGCTGATTTTGGCATCCATTAAATCAAGATACATCGCCATGTCATCATTCAAGTAAGCCTGCCCGAACCAGGTCCCGGAGAGCGGTATCGAGTAATCTAATTCCGAGCCATCGTCATCACCTTCTCGGATTTGACTGAAGATGCTAAGTCCGAATGCGCGTTCTCCCTTCGCGGCTTCCCGGAAGAACGCTTCATGATCATTATCGGCCAGGTATTGGCCGAANCTCTGTAACACCTCGTCAGAGGGTCGAGTAATTCGCAAGATGTGATTGACCGTGTCGAAGATGATGGCTTCGTTGGCGATTTGTACCAGGAATGTNAACAGCATCGGCCTTGCTCTTCCGANGGCNTGTAACTTCAANGNTGTTTCGCAAACTGACAACGCCTCATCGGCGTTACCACTCCGTGCAGCCGACAAAGCCTTCATGGTCAACGCCTTGGTGGCAGTGCGTAAGTGAGTTGCATTCTGGGAATAATTGAAGGAGAGCGGGTCTTGATTCGTCGGATCGGTGCTTGCAAATTTTGTGGAATTTGCAGCGGCGTCGAGCAGAGTAAACAGCTCTGGGAATTCAGCAAGGATTGCATCGCCGTCATCCCAACGATCGGCGTTGAGTTTGTATCTGGGACCAAAAGTGTCACCATGGCGGTTGATCAATTCGTCATGGCGTTTGCTGAATTTTTCTAGATCGGGTATCGCGATTTCAAATTTTGCTATTCCATTGTCTTCGTCGGGGATGGGATCCTGTTGTAAGTCCGAGAGGTGGACAGGATCTCCTGCATCGATGATGACCTGACGTTTTTGAGCCAACCGGTCTGCAGTGGATGTTGCGAGATAATATCCGGTCACCATCACGCAGAGTGTGAAGACCAAAACGATCACAAGGGCAATCAACGTGATTTTTTTCATCGTTTAACCGAGCCAGGAATGGGATGGCGGACTCACTTGCTTCTATTCGCAGGAAAACAGGTTTTATTGGTGCCGAGTGGCGAGAAATATGATCGAACCCTGCAACAAAACGTTTTCGTGTGCGAGCAGCATCCAGGAGATATCGCAAATCGCGATATGAGCTGTTGGGTCGACATCCGGCGATTACTNGCGCCTTGGTGATATTGTAGAAACATAACGCGATGAGATCCCAGGTAGGGCTCTCATCGCGAACGAGTTTCTTGATCTAGGCGACCTGACGGATCAGGATCGCCTTGTTAGCCTTGGGCTTTCTTAGCATCCAACGCACGTTGGTAATACTTGTGCGTGACCTTGTCCTGGTTTTCGAGCAACCAGTCGATCGACGGTTCGTTGGTCATGGCCTTACGAATTGCTTGGGCCATCGCACGGCGATGAATGTCAAACAGAGCCTCGTGATCGAGGTTTTCATCCGTCGCTGCTCCCGGGTTCAACCAGACGGAACAGATGATGCCGAGATCGTTTGCCTTTTCCTTGGGGATATCGCCGGCGCGAACGGCATCCAAAACGCCATTGGCAATCGCACCCTGAACCGTGCCCATGAGGATGTTGGTGTAGGCTGTGCTCTTCACCGTAACTTTACTAACCATCAATGTCACTGGCCGAACTTGAATGTCGGTATCCATGATGGCAAAGACTTTCGAGTGGCCCGCAGCCTGATTTCCAGTTAACGTTGCGATCGCGGTTCCGACTGGTCCATCCAGTTCGCCGATCACAACTTCCGGCTCTGCGGCTGTAAAGGGAGGACCACCAGCAATCAGGCATTCGCCAGTTCGCATGACTATTTTTTCGCTCATGATTCATTTCACTCTGACAGGTTGGTGAGGTGTAATCCGGTAAGATACCGTACGAGCTTCGAAAAGTCATCGGTGCTGACGAAGGCCAAGCGGCAAATCCGTCTGTTTTGCCGAAACAGCGCGAAGCAGATCGAATGGCTTCCAACCAACGGATTCTGGGGGCCTGGCCGCATTAAGTTTCCGGAATCGACGCTCAACGACCGCCTTCAATCCATTCCTCATTCATGACGCAGTGTCGAATGCAGCGACCTTCGGTAGATGTGTAGCTGTAAGTCACGTGAATCGAGCCATCACGCGACTGAATGACGGAGGGATAATCGAACGTTTTGCCTTCGGAATCGTGGGGCTCGATCACTCGTTTGCGATTCCAGTTTTGACCCTCGTCGGTGGACATGAGTACTGACAATTGGTGGCGGCCACGATTGGTGTCGTTGCAAACCAGGATCCATTTTCCACTGTCTAGGACGATCGCTTCTAAGCTCGATCCGGGATTNGGGATTTTCGTGTCAGTTGCCGGAGACCATGTTTCGCCGTCGTCCTGAGAACGGGCAACAAGAATCCTCGGCGGTGCATGGCCGGAGTCTCGGCAATAGGCGACTAATTCACCGTTCTGTTTTCGCACGACCGATGGCTGGATCGGCCCAAGTCCTACGATTGGGGTGCTTGCCCGCCAGGTTTTTCCCTGATCGTCAGAGATGCCCATCAAGGAAGTGTTGTAGCCGTCGGAAT
Organism: Planctomycetaceae bacterium; assembly: GCA_002723275.1. Lineage (GTDB taxonomy): Bacteria > Planctomycetota > Planctomycetia > Pirellulales > Pirellulaceae. The sequence continues at coordinate 10,929 of PBNZ01000015.1, read as the reverse complement.
ACAGGGGAAGCAGGATGCGTCCGCTTGGAAGCGTGATTGGGTGGGTTCGAGTCATCCAGCCCATTTGACGTTTGGAAGGATCTTGAGCGGCCTCTAAGAGCAAGCGGCGGTAGGGTTTTGCATATTCGGCCCACATGCCGTCTCGAACGCCAAGTTGCTCGAAACGTTCCTTCATCACTTCAGCAAATGCCTCTCCCGGTTTGAAATGGATCGTCTCCTGCCACGTCCAATTGGGAGCGCCCTCGCCATTTGCCTGATCTGCCCGGCGATACTTTAGCTGACTGTTTTCCCACCGTTCCGCCAGCACTGAAATCCAAAACATCCAAAGTCGATCATTGTTGTCGACAAACAGAACGGGATTGCAGTCGGGGAACTCAGGCGTGTCCGCCATCAAGAAGATGGGACTCCATTCTTTGGCTCCCTTTGCTAAACGTGCTCCCTGTACCACGACATCGGAGGCGGTGCGTTCACCGCTCCCAAAAAACCAGCACGTGATAAAGCTTCCGTCGGGACATTCCACAATGCTGCTTGAATGAGCGTGTTTATTGGTCGGAGTGAAAATGTTTTGCGAGCTGAATATCGGTTCGGCGAAGCCGTTCTGGGGCAGGCTGAAAGCGAATAAGATCAGGCAAATACGATGCATCGACACTTCTTGGTATCTCCTAATTAGTGAGGTCATTGCCTCAGGTTTCCTGTCTTCTTGGACCGGATACCATTGTACGCTTTGTTATTATGTTATGCCGGTGCAAAATGACACGTAACGTCGTGTCACGTCGACAATATCGCTCTATCAGAAGGTGGCCTGACCGTGAGACGACTATTGGGAATTGTTGTGGCGGTTTTGATGCTTGTCGGTGTGCTCCGAGCAGACCAACCCGAGATACCGATTAACGTGGGTCTGTTTCTGCAAGAAAAGCGAACTTTTTACACCGCTGAACAGGGGTTGCCGAGCGATGATGTGCGACGGGTTTCCGTTGAGAAGGACGGTACGGTTTACGTTCGCACCGCCAAGGGTGACTTTAGGCTAGAAGCTGATGAGTGGCATTCGAGTAACAATGCGGAAGCTGTTTTTCGTCGGAAACAACAGCTGACTTCAGCGATTGGCGAGCTACCAGAGCAGGCGGGTAAGGTTTTGTCTGTCGCGAAAGCGAGAGCGGGAGAGGTCGTTATCGGCGCCGAGTGGGGTTTGTTCTTGAAAGGCCCCGAAGGAATACGGAGGGTATTTCCTCAACAAGGAAACCGTCGTTGGGCTCCCACTAATGTGTTCGTCGACTATGACGGTTTGGGGCGATTGTGGTTCGCAAGTGCTCAGGGCGCAGGCTGTTTCCAGAATGGAGAATGGCGTCTTTATACAGGTGTTGACGGTTTGCCATATGACGACATGACGGGTGTGGTTGCTGGAGAAGATGGAACGGTCTGGTTTGGCACCAAGAAGGGTGCGATTCGTTTTGACGGAGGGGCTTGGGCGTATCGTCAAGGAAAGCGGTGGTTGCCCGGTGATGAAGTTCGAGACCTGGCGCTCGACGCCGACGGTAACGCGTGGGTAGCGACGGATGCCGGTCTTTCGTGGATCCATTTCACAGAGATGACCTTGGCAGAAAAGGCGAAATACTATGAGGACCAAATTGATCATCGCCATCGGCGCACTCAGTTTGGTTATGTCATTGAAGCGCAGACTGACACGCCTGGGCAGTTCGTGAATGTTCGCTTAACGGACAGTGACAACGATGGCTTGTGGACAAGCATGTACGGGGCAGGCGAATGTTTTGCGTACGGTGCCACCAAGGATCCTGAGGCAAAGCGACGTGCCGACGATGTGTTTAGGGCGCTCCGATTCTTAAGTCAGGTTCCGCGGGGCTCCAAGCACGAACCGCCCAAGGGCTTCATCGCTCGAACAATCTTGGAAGTGGATTCGAACAGCGATCCTAATCAACAACGTTACTCGCTTGAACAGCAAGAGCGAACTCAGAAAAGAGATAATTATTGGCGAGTCTACGAGCCGCGTTGGCCGCTATCCGCCGACGGAAAATACTATTGGAAAAGTGACACGAGTTCCGACGAACTCGACGGGCACTATTTCTTTTATGCGCTGTACTATGACCTGGTCGCTGAGAACGAACAACAAAAGTCTGCGGTTCGTGAATTGGTACGCGACAATATTGATCACCTGATCAAACATGATTTCTGTTTGCACGACCATGCAGGTCGCACGCGTTGGGCTGTTTTTGGCCCCCACGAGCTGAATCAGAATCCAGAATGGCATGTGGAACGTGGTTTGAATTCAATTAGTGTGCTTTCGTATCTCAATGTGGCATACCACATGACCGGAGATGAAAAGTACCGTGACGTCGGAAAGCAACTGCGAGAGAAACATTCGTATCACATCAATGCGCTTGTGCCAAAATATCAACGTGGAATCGGCTCTGGGAACCAATCGGACGATGAGATGGCCTTCATGGCGTTCTACAATCTCATCAAGTATGAGCCTGATCCGGAATTGAAGAAACTTTATCTCGTGCCCTTTGCAAATTCTTGGCGACAGGAAGAGCCTGAGATGAATCCGTTTTTCAATTTCTGTTATGCAGCCGTCGGATCAGACGTAAAGGTCTCGAATATCTATGGGGAGCATGATTTGTCACCTTGGCCAACTTGGCTGGAGGATTCAATCGATACGCTCAAACGATTTCCTTTGGATCGATTTGATTGGCAGCATACGAATCATCACCGCAAGGATCTCTTGATGTTGTCGAATCATTGGGCCGACGCGTATCGAGGTGAGATTCGCGGAAAGGGATATCGCAACAATGGAAAGGTGATTCCCGTTGACGAACGCTACTTCAATCATTGGAACTCGGATCCGTGGCAACTCGATTCGGGAGGATCAGGAAGGGTGATTGGGACCGGCACCGTCTACACCTTGCCCTATTACATGGGGCTTTATCATGGCTTTATTGCCGTGGATTAAGTGGCTGGGAATGTCGGCCTGGAGTGTGTCTGTTCTGGCCACGGTGTGCTACGGCACGCTGAACTGTTCTGGAGGGTTTTTAGCTCAGGTCGATGATCAGCTCTTTGACGACGCCGCGTAAGTCCATTTCAAACTCAATGTCATGTACCGGCGGATATGAGTAATGCCAGTGCACGCCAAGCCGGGCAGCGCTGGGAAGACCAGGAATGACTTCTCGCGAGAGCAGCTCCCGAAGATCATGAGCCGTGTACACGTTGATCTGTGACAAAGATTCATGATTGCCAAGATAGCTCAGCCTCTCTTTCATCAGATTAACGACGCATTGTGCTTTTTCACGCATCGCTTCCGCACTGGTGTCGCCGCTGCAAACGATATTGCGGGCATCCAACGCCCCTTCCAGTTCACCGCCTCCCGCAACAATAAAGGTGGAGCGTTCAAGATCGCTTGGCTCCGTGTACGAAAAACCGTAGACGACGGATTCGTGAGGAGGGTCGTTCACGGGAGAAACGTTGGTGCGGGCGATCGGGTTCTCATCATCCACCAGCATCTCCCAGTCCTCAAGCAAGGATCGATATTGGCGGTTGAAGGCGATAAAGCCATCCATCGAAAATGGCTCGGGGCAACGTAACTCAACGCCACAAAGTGAGTACCTTTCCCGCCCGATTCGTTCAAGATGTTTCCGGATCGCGCAGAGTCCATCATGCCAGGCGAGTGGTTGAGCCAAGGTGGCGTGCACGATTTCCCAGCCCGGGCTGGCAACGACACCCGACGAATAGGGTTCAATCCCCCGCAGGAATCGATAGCTGCCTCGTGGATTTTCGATGAGTTGGGTGCTCATGTGGTTCCTCGCCCATCTTCTGGGTCGTCAACGTACGGTCAAGTCGTTCGGATTTCGTGAACGGTTGTGAATGATTGATCGAGCGATTTGCGGCGCTCATCTCACGGAACTTTGTCTCGAAGCCATCCCACCAGTTGTTCATTGTCAGTTCCGAGCAACATTTTATACAATCTATTTCGAGATGCACTGGTGCCTCGTGGTCGAGAAGCCGGCGTCGTATAATCTTGGCGATGTAGAATTCACTTGATTTTAACTGAACCTATTAAACAGAAGTCAATCACATGCTTGCAAAACGATCATTGTTACTGTTCGTAGCCTTCTTGTTCACACTCGTAGCCTTTTCAAACACTTCGTTGCGGGCAGAGCTTGATGGTGACATCAAGGCATATCAACGTTCTCTCATCGATCAAGAAACGACCGGTAGTAATGTGGTCATTATCTTCAAGGATGGAAAGAGGANATACCACCANGCGGTGCAATCGGGTAAGGCAGGTGACAAGGAAATTGATGAGAACACGATTTTTCCTATCTGGTCGATGAGCAAGCCGATTACGACTGTTGCCATGATGATGTTGCACGAGGAGGGTAAGTTTGAATGGGATGACGAGGTGTCGAAATTCCTCCCGTGTTTCGAATCACTGACGTGGCAGGATGGCGATNAAATTCGACCCTGTACGAAGCCATTACGAATTATTCATTTGATGACGCATCGCGCCGGATGGGACTATCCCAAGATTGAGAATGAAATCGATGTGGATGGTGTCCCCGATTTTTCTTTTGATTCGATTAATCCGAACCAGACGAGACACAACGATCTACAATCATTCGTGGAAGCCTGTGCCAACACACCACTCGCCTTCGAACCGGGGACTCAATATCTGTACGGTATCAATCAGGGTATTCAGGGTCGGCTGATCGAAGTGATAACAGGTATTCCATTTGAAGAGTTTTTAGAAAAGCGTCTCTTTAAGCCGCTTGGCATGGTGGATACGGGTTTTTCAATGACGCCTGCACAAAGAGAACGTTTTCAGCCGCTCTTTATCAATGCAGGGTCCTTGAAGGGATTTACCTATCTTCTCGATCAAATGACCTATCAACCTGGAAGTCGAGCACACTTTGGAGATGCCGGACTTGTCTCAACGATGGAAGACTACAGTCGTTTTTGCGAGATGCTTGCTGCCAGCGGGGAATTTCGAGGTAAGCGAATTATCTCGCCAGAAAGCATTGAGACGATGACCAAGAAGTGGGCTGGCGGATACCCCGAAGAGCAAAATGCTTTTCAACCACTCTTGGGGCACTACAACGGCTTTTCACTGTTTGTTCTTGAGGATCCGTCTAAGAAAGAGACGAATGTTCCTGAGGGAATCTATGGATGGGCGGGATACCACAATACTCACTTCTGGATCGATCCTCAGAACGAGATGTTCGGTCTGTTTATGGCTCGAGCACGCCCCTTTAACTGGGAGGTTCCAATGGGGCTTAGAAAGGTTGTTTACGGCAACCTTACGAATCCTTGAGTCAGTCGTCTCATCGATTCAAGCCACTTTCAGGACGCTTGTTCATCCCGAAGCCATTGGGTGTCGTTGATGAACTGAATAAGCGAAGTCGTTGGATTCGCCTCGAGGAATCACTTTATGATTCGTGCTGTTTTGCCTCTTGTCTTTCTTGGTGTTGTCGCAGCAGGCGTAGTTCCAGTCGCAGCGGAACCTTTGGCCCCCGAACAGGCAAATGCAAGTTTGGGTTCGCCTCCTGCTAATGTGATTTTGATTTACATCGACGACCTGGGCTACGGTGACATTGGTTGTTATGGATGCAAGGACATACCGACACCAAACATCGATCGCTTAGCAGCTGAGGGAACTCGATTTACCGCATCCTACATTACGAACCCACCCTGTTGCCCGAGTCGATGTAGCATGATGATGGGGCAGTATGCTCAACGGTTCGGGAAATATGGCATGTCGCGAGGACTTCCGATCCCGGAGGACCGCCCAACGTTGGCGAGGTTCCTCGCTGATCAGGGTTATGTGACCGGCCAGATTGGCAAATGGGACATCGGAAGCAAACTGCAAAGACCGTTACGTGTCGGATTCACAGAGGTTGCCAGAGTTCCACCCAAGAAGCAGTACACCAAAAAGGAACTCGCGGAACTTCCTGAGGTCGTACGGTCGATGCTGTCCAAGAAGGGAGGCCAATCGAAGTTCATGTGCTTCAACGAAGCAGGTGACATGATCTGGCTGACCGACTATGACGGGGATTCAATGGTCAACTTCGTCGAGCGTCACAAGGACAATCCATTCTTTCTTTATTGGTCGCCTGAGGCCGTTCATTCGCCGAGTACCGAGGCGCCTGAGCGGTTGATGAGCAGGACGACTGCGACAGGGAGACGTCGTCGATTGGCCGGGGCGATCGTTTCGGTGGATGATCAGGTTGGAAAGCTTTTGAAGGCGTTGGATGAGCATGGTTTACGCGAAAAGACATTGGTGATCTTTTCCAGCGACAACGGCGCGAACGGTGGCGAGGGGGGATCGTCAACGCCGTATTCTGGCGGGAAAGGGCAGGGGACTCAGAGAGAAGGTTGGGTGCGCGTGCCCACTATCTTTTCGATGCCGGGAACGCTTCCTGAGGGGAACGAATATGATGGCCTGATCGCAAACTTTGACTTCTATTCGACGATTGCTACTCTAGCTGGGCAGCTGATCCCCGAACATTGCGATGGTGTGGATCTCTTTCCTTATCTGCAGGGGAAGGAAACTGGTGACGCCCATGAATACCTGTTCTGGCTCAACAATGAGCCAGGGGATGCGGTCCGCAGGCATTTGATCGCCGTCCGTTGGAAGAATTGGCGACTGTACAAAAAATATGAAAGCGATCCGTGGCAGTTATTTGATCTGAATGCAGATCCGCTGGAGACCAAGGATCTTGCTGCAAAACATCCTGAGGTTGTTCAACGCATGGCTTCGAGACATGCAGCATGGTCCAAAACTCTTGCCCCATTAGGGGAGATCCCCAAGATCCGCGGCCGTGTCCCAGCTGGTCTCAAGGGACATGGATGGGTTTCTGCAACCGCTGAAGATTCTGCGAAATGATTCGTGTGCGAAGTTATGAAGTCATGCAGATCAGGAAGCGGTGCAAGAAAGATTTTGGCGATATTGAATCGATCAGTAGATTGTTCGGGAGGGTTCGTTTGAAAATCGTGGTCCTCTTGGGACTAGCGTTGGCCTTAAATGCTGGAACTGCATGGGCCACGCCACAAGATGATCGTGAAAATGATCTCGAAATAAGCTTGAGGGATCGCGATCCGAAAATGCGTTTGGCCGCCGCTCGCGATCTGATCCGTGTCGGCAAGGCCACAGGGTTTCCGACCTTGGCTAAATTGCTTCTGGCCGACTCGATGGCGATCCGAGTCGAAGCCTCCTTATTGCTGCAAGTTGCCAGCGGCGAAAAATTTGGATATTCGGCCGGACAACCGCTCGAACAACGTCGTGCCGGAGCAGTTCGTTGGTTGCGATGGGCGAACAGTGAGGCGGCCCGTGTCAAAAATCGGGATGTTCGAGCGAAAACTAAACCGGTTCAGCTATTCGATGGTAAAGGTTTTGCGGGTTGGCAAGCAATCGACGCTGGACAGCCAGCCAAGGCCGAGCCTGTTTGGAGATTTGCGGAGGGAATCATTTCGTGTGATGGACAGGCGGATGGTTATTTACGTACTGAACAAGCCTATCAGGATTATGTTTTGTCGCTTGAGTGGCGTTGGCCGCAAAATTTAGGCGACGATGGCGGTGTGTTCCGCAAGGATAGCGGCGTGTTCATCATGCTCAATGGACAAGATGGCGTGATTCCATCCTCCGGATTGGAGGCTCAGTTGTATGCCGGGCGTGTCGGAGACTTCTGGGGACTTGGCGATCTCTCAGGCAAGATCAATGGGGAACCATTCCGCCATTATGCCCGCCGCATGGAAGATCCTGAAGAAAAACCACTTGGCGAATGGAATCGTATGGAGATCCTTGTGGATCAGGGAAATGTCAGTGTGTTCGTCAATGGGAGTCTTGTGAATACCATGACCGATGCACGTCGATCGGGTCGCATTGGATTGCAGGTCGAGCAGCACGCCATCGAATTCCGCAACGTGCAGTTGACACTTATTGATCGCGATGGTGAATGATCATCGGGTATTCCGACGGTGAACGCAAAACGGCCCATCAGCTACAAGGTGTTTGAGTCCGCCAGGTACGTCAAGCGACGCTCGACAGCCTCAATGGTGTGGCAGAGGCCATTTCTATTCAGCTGAGGTCTCATCCAATCTTCAGAACGTGTCATCGCAAATTGATATCTCCAGCTTGATCAAGTGATCTGTGGCGCGCCGGATAAAGCTGGATTAGATTCGTGGTTCCGATTGATGTTGAGGGATTCGAGTACCGCGGATCTTTAATACGTCCACGATGAATCGGTTGCGATCTGGTGGCAGAAACTTTACGTTGACAATATCCAAGTCTTGATTTCGACAAACACTTAACTTGCGGAGCGCATCCGATGATTTTTCAACCTCATGTTTTTTTCAGGCCGATTTGCTTAGTTGTTGCAATCCTTTGCGTGTTTATTTCTTCCTCGATCACGGCGGCTAATGATGAACTGCAAAAAAGAATGGCTCCCTTTATGGGAAGATGGTCTGGGGAGTCGAAGGCATTCGGCGGTTTTGAAGGGACCATCGACGAGGGTGACCTGAGTTGGAATATCCGGTTTCGTTGGCTACCCGGGAAACAGGCCGTAGAACATACCTGGAAAGCGACCTATTTGTCTTCTCAGAAAAACTTTAGTTCCGGGACGGAGATCCTCTTTCGCGACGCCGATAGTGGTGAACTTAAGGTCATAAGTTTCGGCGTCGATGGTGACGACGTTGCATGGTCCAATCATGGAACTGTGAAATGGGTCAAGAGAGGCACCGAAGTTAGCCTTCACGAAAAGACGGAGAATGGAACAGCTTCTGAGTACGTCGTGCGTCGAGTGAAGCAGGGGAGAAACAGGATGGCCCTGTCGATTCCGAGTCGCAAGGTCGATGGCAAGGAACTTGCACCCGTCAAAGCCTTTGTTCTTCAACGACAGCCTTCGGGTATTGCAAAAAATCGGAAGATGGCAGAGGCATTTTTCGAAGACTTGCTGACCAACCCCGAAGAACTGAAGGCCATCTTGCATCCGGACTTTCGCTTCACCTATATGGGCAAGATCGATAATACCATCGTGCCGTATGGGGTTCCCTATGATACGGATACCTTCTTCTCCGAATGGTTGCCTCACATTCCGAAGCTTGTACCTCAGGGAATCAAGCTAAACACGACGCAAGTGATTGCGAGTGACACCGGGGTTGCCATTGTGCAGAAAGGGGACGCCCAGGGTAAGTATGGTCGCTATGACAATGACTACGTTTGGGTCTTTAATTTCAAAGACGGAAAGATCTTGTCAGTCGAAGAATACAACAGCGATTATCTCGTAGCGACTCGCCTTTATGGGCAGAAGCTGAAGACGCCGGAAGAGTAACGACTGTGATGATACTTGAGCAGAGATGGATCAAGATCAACCCTCGTTTGGAATCAGATCGCACGGTCTGTTGTGAAGCACCGATCGTGCGAATCTGTTTCTGGTCTCTTCGTCTCGCCCGTTTCCGCCTGCTCTAGAATCCTCAACCTCAACCTAGGGGATCACCTTCCATTCCAGGATTCCGGCGGTCCGCTCTGATTGAGGATAGACGATGAGTCGCAACGCGTCGGTTTTTACCGGAGTGAATTGGACCGAGTTAAACTGATCTTTTGCGACGGAGTAGTCGTCCATCGTATGCACAGGGTGCCATTTGTCCTCGACGCGATAGAGCACCTCCCATGAGTCAGGCACTCGATGGTTACCACTATCATCTAACCAGTAGAGCTCGACGGCTGAAATCTGCCGGACCCCGTCGAATGTATATTGAGCCCATTCACGGGGGCGTCCGTTCGGGATGTCATCGCCCGACCAGTTGGCCGGCTCAGTCCATGTGCCGCCTTGAGGATTCGTCCAACGAAATAACTCATTAGGCTTCGTGATCTGCTGGTTTGGCTGAGTTGTTGCCTGGCGAATTGTCTGCGGTTCCTCGACCAACTCTTTCTGCTGCGAAGCTGAGATCGTGATTTGCAGTCGATTGTTATTCAGGTGCAATTCGCCCGCATATTTACTCGTTTCGTCAATCACAAAGTTTTTCGATTCAAGGCCGGGGGGCACTGTGCCCTTCCAATCGATCAGGTCGAAGGTATCACCGCGGTTGAAATTCTGCGGTCCGGTAATCGAGATGAAAGAATCCTGTGATTGACTACTAGATACTGCAAAGTGCATCCCCCATTGCAATCAATTGAGGCATCCTCTAACACGTACCGTATTGCGAGTGGACTGCACGATTGGGGCTAAACGCCCCATAAGCAGAAGCACTGTTTTGTAGATGCTTTTTCGCGGCCAAACAGGCCGCGTTGATACGCTGCTTATCAAGCTCATAAAAGAGAAGACGTGAATAACATTGTCCCCCAGGGTTCGGCTTCCATGGATGATCAGACTCAGCAAGGCGTGGAAGGAGTATTGCAGCTAGGCGACTATCGGCTCCAATCAGGTCAGACCGTGCCCAACGCGTTTTTGACTTATGAAACACACGGGACGCTCAACGAAGATAAGAGCAACGTGATCGTCAACCCAACCTGGTACACCGGAAGTCATGTCGCGAATCGGGCTGCGATAGGACCTGGGAAGATGTTGGATACCAGTCAGTATTTCGTCATCGTTCCGGACATGTTTTGTAACGGCTACTCTTCGTCCCCCAGCAATACGCTCCCTCCGAATGATCGAGCAAGATTCCCGCTTGTTACGATCTACGACAATGTCTTCGCCCAGAAACGATTATGCGAAGAAGTGTTCGGTATTGAGAAGATTAAATCGGTTGTCGGTTTTTCGATGGGAGCTCAACAGGCATTCCACTGGGCCGCCGCATTTCCGGAAATCGTCGAATCGATTGTGCCTATCTGCGGTACGGGAAAAACGTCGCCTCACGATTGGTTGCATCTCGAAGGTGTGAAGGCAGGGTCTAGTGCGGATTTCATTTTGCTTTTTGTCTTGT
>PBNZ01000014.1 GCA_002723275.1 Planctomycetaceae bacterium | reverse complement strand
TTCAGCGGCTGCTTCGGCGGCGGGTGCCTCTTCAGCGGCTGCTTCGGCGGCGGGTGCCTCTTCAGCGGCTGCTTCGGCGGCGGGTGCCTCTTCGGCGGCCGGCGTTTCTTCGCTCGGCAGCGGGACAGCGACCGGTGTGGGGGCGACAGGTTTAATCTTCAGGCGATCCAAAGCAGCACGCTGTTCTTCCAAGTGCGTTCCGTTGGTGCCATATTTTTTGATCAAAACCGCGACCTTATCGGACGGTTGAGCTCCAACGCCCAGCCAATAATCGATCCGCTCTTGTTGCAAGATCGCTCGCGCGTCGGTTTCCTTAACCATCGGATCGTAATAGCCGAGCTCTTCGATGACGCGACCATTTCGAGGGGCTCGTTTATCCATCGCGCACACTCGGTAAAAGGGGCGATGGGTGCGGCCCATGCGTTTGAGTCGAATACGTACAGACACTTGAGTTTCTCCTGAATCCTCGCAATTAACCTGCTATGTAAAAACCTGATTTATTTACTACGCCGCTTGCGGCGCCGTAATTCTTTCTCGCGTTGCTGACGTAATTTGGCTCGCTCTTTGTTGGTGAGCCGTTTGCCAGTCGTTTTTTTTTGCTTGGAGAGCCGGCCAGCTGGAGACATCATTCCGCCTTGTTGCAGCTCTCGCACCATCTTCATGCGATCACCCATGCCCTTGCCGGACATGTTCTTCATGATCGAAGCCATGCCATCGAATTGCTTGATCAACTCGTTGACTTCTTGGTGTTGAACACCTGACCCAGCAGCAATTCGTCGACGTCGACTGCTGTCGATCACCTTCGGATTGCGCCGTTCATCCGGCGTCATCGAATCAATGATGCCGAATAGTCGTTTCATGTCTTCCTGGGTGTCCATGTCACCCATCATCTTGCCAAGCTCACCCATGCCAGGCATCAGAGTTACCAGCTTTTGCATGAGGCCAGGTCGGGCGAGTTGAGATAACTGCTGGCGGAAATCCTCCAACGTGAACTCACCCTTACGCAAACGTTCCTCCGTTTGCGCCATCTGGTCCTGGTCGAATTCTTGTTGCGCCGTTCGCACCATTTCGACCACGTCGCCCATGCCGAGGATTCGGCCTGCCATACCTTCTGGACGGAATGGCTCAAGCGACTCAAGCTGTTCTCCTGTACCGATGAATTTAATCGGTACGCCGGTGACATGCTTCACGGAAAGCACCGCACCACCACGTGCATCACCGTCGAGTTTCGTGAGGATCACGCCGTCCAGTTCCAATGCCTCATTGAAGGCACGGGCACTGTTCACCGCATCCTGACCTGTCATGCCGTCGACGACCAGCAATGCCTGGTCGGGACCCACCTGACGATCGATCCGGGTCAACTGATCCATCAGTTCTTGATCGATGGCCAAGCGACCCGCTGTGTCCAAGATCAAGACGTCGACGTCGGAAGCCTTGGCGGCTTTGACTGCTTCGCGGCAAACTTTGACCGGATCGGTCTCACCACGTTGTGAATGGACCGGAACTCCCAGTTGCTCGCCAAGGACATGCAGCTGGTCGATCGCCGCGGGACGCTGAAGATCTGCGGCGGCGAGCATCGGCTTGCGGCCTTCCTTCTGCAGCAGTCGGGCCAGTTTTCCACAAGTCGTTGTTTTTCCAGATCCCTGCAGTCCGCACATCATGAGAACCGTGGTGCCCTGTTTTAAATTCAGGGACACATCTACCGGACCCATTAATTTCACCAACTCTTCGTTCACAATCCCAACGAGCTGTTGTGAAGGATCGAGAGAATTCAGAACCTTCTGACCGAGGGCCGATTCTGAAACTCGCCCCATGAACTCCTTGGTGACGTCAAAACTAACGTCCGCTTCAAGCAGGGATTGCTCGATAAGCTGGAGCCCGTCGCGCATATTCCCCTCGGTCAGCTTGCCCTTGCCACGCAATGATTTCATTGCGGATTGCAGACCTTGTTGGAGAGATTCAAACATGCGAACGGGTTTACAGGGTGACCGGCAAGGCTCGCCGGACACGGGTCATGGTTTTGGATACACTCCCCGCCTTGGGAGGGGGTGCAGGGAATCCAACATTTTAGCGGATTGCCAAGCCTCTTGTAAATGGACAGTGCGCCTCGCTGGGCAGACGTTTTTCCTCTCCGTAAAACGGGTTACGTCATGACCGGTGCATCCCGACTGGAGCTCAGGGATTACCAGCTGCAGGGGCCGTGGCCTCGAATTCAAGCGTCTGGCTGGCTCCGGAGGCGGTAGAGATCAGCTTTCCTTCCCAGATTACCTGCCCGATCTTGCAGAGGCCGCCATTTTTGCCATTCGCGTGACGACAATAAAAATAGATCGCCTTCACGACGATTGGGCTCGAGTTTGGTCCTGTGACCGTCAGCGGGAGCTCCAACGAATTTCCACGAACGACCACCGGACCAGCCGGTTCCAATTGAATAGTGCCCGGGCGCGGTGTGATGGTGATTTGAGGTGTCAGTTGGTGATGGAGCCGTTCGTTCTCCGCCAGTGGCAAATCTAAGCGGAGCATAACTTTGCCCGCACGAATATCGCGTTCTCCAAAGGCAAATCGAGGGCCATTGAACGGGATCGCGGGAGCGACCATCTGTGCCGGAGGTTCGACTTCGATTGAAAGGTCGGTCACCGCATTGTTGTTGTTGAGGTCGATCCAGCGAATTTGATGATTGTTGGTATCGGCCACATACAATTTGCCCGCCGCATAACTGAGCCCTGCTGGTTCATTGAAAGCACCTTGCCCGCCCGCAATCGTTGTTACCGACTGATTTTCAAGATCGATGGTTTTGATCTTGTCGTTATAGGTGTCGGCGATGTACAGCTTGCTCTCGTGGTAGGTAACTCCCAAAGCATGTTGAAGTTTGGCCTGTTCAAATGAACCGTCTTCGTCGCCAAATTCGAACAATCGATTTGCGGGCAGTTCTGCTGTGCCGACGATCGTGGTGACACGATCCGTAGGATTCATGGGAACCCTGCGGATCGAGCTGCCCTCGCAATCTGCTACGAAAAGGTACTTGCCATCGGATGAAAGTCCACTGGGCTGAGCGAACGAGGCCGAGTTAAGGCCGTAGGGAGTGGCGGGAAGTCGGGCGCCGTCGACAATGTCTTCGCGTCCATTGCCGGCGTAGGGACCTATGAGCGATGTCTTGAGATTCATCCGCCAAATCTGATGAGGGCCTGCCATCGCAATGTAAAGATGCTCGCCATTCGGCCACAGCGCCCAGGGGCTGTTGAGTGGTGTTGTTCGTGCCACTCCCTCCCAGCGACCATTGACCGGTCTTTCGTTTGGATCGCCATTCCAGCCTGGCCAGGCATTCCGACCTTGGACACCCGTTCCTGCAATCGTTTTGACCTGCTGTTTCTGGAGATCGATCTTGCGAATCAAATGATTTTCAGTGTCCGCAACGTAAAGCAAGTCTCCGACAATCGCCATGCCTTGAGGGTGATGGAAGGTGGCCTGCTGGAAGTCACCGTCTTCACGACCTTGCTGTCCCGAGCCGATCGTCAGCGGATTTTTGCCCTGGAGGTCTGTCACAACAATGCGGTTGTGATTGCTGTCGGCGATGAAAAGTCGATTTGAGCCTTCGTCGGCAAGCACTTTGCCCGGAAAGCGTAAAGGTTGCGCTTGGCTCTTATTGGCGAGTAGATCAAAGCGAACTGGCGACTCGTCCACGACACCTCGATGGCGATAGTAGGGGAGGGCCGCATCGAGAACGGCCTTGATTTCTTCGAATTTAAACTCACCACTTCGCATGTAGACTGCTTTTCCGTTGGGATCGATGAGCAGAATGGTCGGCCAACTGTTCGCTCCGAACATCCGCCACACCACCATGTCTCGGTCGTTCACGACAGGATGTTCGATCTCGTGGCGAAGGATGGCCTCCTTGATGTTGTCGTCCTCTCGCTCCTTTTCGAATTTGGCGGAGTGAACACCGATGACGACGAGTTCCTTGGCAAATTCGTGTTCCAGTTTCTTCAGTTCAGGAAGAACGTGAAGGCAGTTGATGCAGCAATAGGTCCAAAAGTCCAGCAGCACGAATTTGCCTTTCAGGTCGGCTAGCGTCAGCGGCCCCTCGCAATTCATCCACGTCAGGTTGGCAGGGAAATCCGGAATCGGAATCTGATGTCGAAATGGATTGCGTGGCGGGACCTCTTCGCCAATGGTTGGCTGCCCTCCGGACGGGGGTTCAGCTTCCTGGGCGGCAAGGCTGGAAGCGAGAATCAAGGCGAGAATTGACACCATCATGATGTGGGCGAGGGGGGGCTGCTGAAGCATGCTGGTAGATGCATTCCTATCAAAAAGTGCGCAAGTCATCGATTTTGAGCTGAAATTCCGTAACAATAGGGCAACTTTGACGGTCGCTTAAGGTTTTAATGGTCTGATTATTTTGTCGAAAAAAAAGGCTCTTTTCCACCACTTCTGGAAGCCGAATAATCCGGATGGACGTCCGTCCGATTGGTAGGTTTATGAGCGGGAAGCGAAATTCCTGTAGCCGCTGGCGGACGAGCAACTTGAAACGGACACCTTGTTTGCGGATTGGTTTCAGAGGGGCAGGCTGAGGGCATAAAAGCCCTGGCCGGTTGATGTTTGAAAGGGAGAGAGTCGTGCCACGCATCTTGCTTTTCGCTTTGGTTCTTTGCGGCGTTTGTAGTCCTGTGAGTGCACAGGAATGGGCGCGAAAGATGTTTAACGGAACCAACCATGATTTTGGTACCGTGGCCCGAGCCTCGCAAACCGACTTTGTATTTGAATTGCAGAATATCTACAAGGAAAAGATTCACATCGCTGGCGTCCGCACGAGCTGTGGCTGTGTTACACCCACGATTACCAAGCCGACTCTCGACACCTGGGAAAAGGGCGGCATCCGAGCCAAGTTCAACACCCATTCGTTCCTGGGGCTACGTACCGCGACCATTACCGTGACCATCGATAAACCCTATTACGCTGAAGTTCAGCTATCGATCAGGGGAATTATTCGAGGCGATGTGGTTTTCGATCCCGGTATCGTCAATTTTGACTCCGTTGATTTCGGAGAGCAAGCGAAGCGGAATGTTGACGTGAGTTACGCTGGGCGAAGCGACTGGAAGATTGTGGATATTCTAAGTGCCAACACGAACCTGGTTGTAACCCCCGTTGAAACTCGACGAAACAACGGCCGCGTTGCCTATGAACTCCAAGTGCAATTGAAGCCAGAAACGCCTGCGGGTTATTTCAACGATGAAATGATTCTGATTACCAATGATCGTCGTTCAGAGCAGATTCCAATTCGAGTCGAGGGCCTTGTGGAATCGCCGATTACGGTGAGTCCCGCAGCGTTATCTTTAGGAACGCTTGAGCCCGGCCAAACGGTGACGAAGAACATCGTAGTGCGTAGTAAAAAGCCATTTCGCATTACGAATGTCAATTGTGAGGACGATTGCTTTGAATTCGTCCCCACCGATGAATTCAAGCCGCTGCATTTGGTCCCCGTGAAATTTACGGCAGCCAACACGCCCGGGAAAATTTCGGAAGAGATCGAGATCGAAACCGATCTTGGGAACGGCACTGCCGGAAAAATCCTGGCGACGGCGACGGTTCGCGACGAATCCGAATGAGCTCTGCTTGATCACGAACGCAGTGAGCGGACCGTCAT
Source organism: Planctomycetaceae bacterium (assembly GCA_002723275.1). GTDB lineage: Bacteria > Planctomycetota > Planctomycetia > Pirellulales > Pirellulaceae. The sequence continues at coordinate 198,085 of PBNZ01000014.1, read as the reverse complement.
GCTTGGTAATCCGTCATGCCCGGTAATAAGGCTCAGCTAGTCAATCGGTTGCCCGGTGCGATGGATCTGGAAGTCGTAGAGTTCGCGAATCTCGTCCACCGACTTTGATCTCAGATTGCCAAATCGAACTCGGAATTCCGAGATGTCGTTAATCGCCGTTTCTAAAAGCTGCTGAAACTTGTGATCAAGGAGAGATACGAGTTCTTGGCTTGGACAGCGCGCGTGGCCTTCCGGATACATGACGAGTCCGCTCTTGAGAATGTCGTCAGCGGTCGCAATTTCGATCGAAGTTGGAATCCCATCGGGATAGGCTCGGTCGTACTCTTCGCCGCCGTGCTCGAATTGGATCTGTTTCATGAAATGGCGCGTACGAGGATGATGTAACGCCTGATTCGTGTAATCCACAGGCATGAGCATCAAAGCTTTCCAATTGGCTGATCCGAGTTCACATGCCTTTCGCAACAAAGTGGCGATGATGTACACCATGGAATGATCTGCGGATTGACGAGTGTGTGGGTCACGCTTGGCTGGATCGCCGATGATGCCGAAAGCGGGTTCGTAGATGCGAATACGGATTTGCTCGATAGCGTCGGGCGCGTTGAGCAGCTGATTGTTATCTTGCAGAATCTGAATCAGCCCTTGAATGGCTCCCGCCGATTGGTGTTCATAAAGTCCAATTTTGAAGTGCATACCCATTACCGCGAAGTCATCGCCGTCCAATGCCAGAGCCAAGTCGAAAGGGCTCTCGTCCGGTTGGGATGGTGGTTCAAAGAGGCAGAAGATCGCCTGTGGATTGCGCAGAATGTCGGCGGGACCTCGAAAACCGTTCATCGCTCGTCGGACACTCAGAACGGCCATTTCACTCGTGATTGCCGCAGAGGCTCCCTTGGAATCGGAAAGCTGATGTCCTGCTCGGATCGCTCGAAACGGCACGTAATGGGCGACGAGCATGCCGATGGCCGATTCGATTTGGTCAGCGGTTGCTCCCACCATCGCCCCAAAAACGGCGGCAGATGCGATGCCACCGTGCAGGACATGATCGATCTTGTGATCTTTGAGTCCGAAGACTTCGGCCAGGCGGCCGCGGATTTCGTCCAGACAGATCATCGCTCGTACGGCACATTCACCATCTGCCTGGGCGATCTGAGCTGCCGCGATCGCCACTGGATAAAAATCATTGTGGCCGAATTCGCCACGGGTCGCCTGACGTTCCGGGTTAAAGCCAAAGTTCGTGCCATTGGAGTCCCACTCCCGGACCGCGGCACTATTTGCAACAACGGCTTTTTCGGGTTGCACAAGTTCAGCCGAACCAAAGCAGGGAACGCCCCATTCGTTAGAGCAAGGGTACGTTTGAGCCTCCGCGCGTAACACCTTGGGGGCGTTCGTATCCCAGGAGATGGCGGAGATTCCACAGGCGATACTGTCCAGGTGAAATAATTCTGTACGCTCGTACACACTGGTAGCGGGAGTGCCGATACCATCACGGCAGAATTGGATCGCGTACTCGGCAATTCGTCGCGTCTGGTTACTGTTCCGCGGGATCAGGTCATAGCTATTCGTCAATGAATGAGCCCTCCTTGTGACGGTTGTTTTGGCCCGTCGTTTGTTGGCGTTTGTCTTTTGTTCGAATCGGGCAGGATATCCTCAACCATGGTCACCTTGCCCTGCATCGGCAAAATGGTCCAGCATCGGCGATATGGTTCGGCTAATTTTGGCGGCTTCGCAAGGCAACATTCAAGAGCAGATTATCGGAGTCCGAGCCGTTGGCTCAGGCTGAACAGAAGCCTCTCAAATGCGCTCTTTGCTGGATTGGACAGGACCGACAACTTTGTCAAAGATGTCAGCTCGCAGCCGGCAAGCAGCTTGCCGGCTACGCAAAGGCTGATGACCGATCGTGTTTTGCTCGGTGGCTAAGGGAGTGACCCGCCCAATAAATCCCCGTTTGGCTGAAATCCATCACCGTCGACGTCCACAAAAATTGGATTGGTGACGGCGACCGGAATGTCGTTTTCGTGGGAAGGGCCTGCAACCGGACCCAGTGATAGGCCCTCGCCTGCCGCTGCAACGATCACATGTGCATCCGCATCTAGCTTGAGCGGGAGTGTCTGCTCAAACTTGACCACTTGTTCGCCGAATAATTCGCCATGGGTGCGACGGGTAAAGTTTTGCTCGGGTACCGGAACGCCGTTGATGAACAGTTGGATGCGGTTGATGTCCAGCCAGTTGGGGCATTGAACACGTACCTGGAAACGGACCTCTCCATTATCGGCGATGATATCTTCGCCTGCGATGGCGGTTCGGTTACCACTCGCCATTGCCGTGACTTCCAGATAAGGACCGTTTGTCATCACAACATTGCCTCGCTCGGTCGCCTGGATCAGATCTGCCAGTCGAAGTTGAGCGGGGTCATCCGTATTGGCCTTTAAGTAGTTTCTTAACCATCCCGATCCGTGGAAATTGTAATGAGCGTCGGTGTTGACGACGCCAGGAATGCGATAGCCCATGTTGAGCATCTGGAGCCAATTGCCCATCACATTTCCTCGACTGCCGTCGGTCTTATCAGTCACAGGAAGGAAGATTTTATGGGGTGGGTGGACTTCAACCACGTCCATATGGCCGAGCATGTTTTCAAAGCCACTGTCCGCATTGCCGTCTTCATCGCGGTCGACAAGGATCTGCACCAGGTTCGGATGATTTCCCTGAACTACTTTTTGGGCTCGCTGGTCCCATAATGCGAGTCGCTCGATCTGCAGGATGGGATTCTCATCCGTGGTTGGACCGCCACCGTCTTGCGTTCGAGGTTTCCGCTTGATTGGGAAGGCGTTTTGATGGTTAACCGGCAAGGGGTTTCCCGTGAGTTCCATACCCGAGCAGGTGGCCATTAAATCGATGGCGTGGAAATGTTTCAGGTGATCGATGTAGGTCGAGACACGATTGTGTTCGGTACACGGTGCAAACTCGATATGTTCGCTCAGAAGATTAAGCACGCGCCCCCGTTGGCTCGATGTGTTGTCGCCCGATGGGCTTGAGTGGCTGTGGAAATCTGAGCTAATCCAGCCAGTCGTATCGACGGACCTCTTCAGTTCAGCATCTAGGCGAGTGGCTTCCCCTCGTTTGACTTCGATGGTCGTGAAGACCGCATCGTATTCGTTCCCGTGACTGATCACGACATCATAGACTCCAGGGGCCAGTTCCTGACGGAAGCGACCACTGGCCGTGTAGTAAAGGTTTTTGACGCCGTGTTCGAACGTGTCGGGACCAAATTCTGGATCTGCGGTTGAACCCTTTCCTCGAAACTCAATCTTGCACGGGATCGGTCCGCCTTGGTCGTCTTCGATACGAGCCACAACATATCCGGGCAGCGGCATTTCAATTGTTTCACGAGTCGGTTTGTCGATTGTGAGTTTCACCTGTTTTTCTTCACGACCATTAGCATTAACGGTGATCGTATAGTCGCCCGCCGGAGCCATGAATTCAACCACGCCGTCATGACCTGTTCGTGCCGATCCATATTGTTTTCCATCCGCCGTAAGCTCCACATTTGCCAGATAGATCGAGTGTCTCGGATCGGTAATCGTCAAGTTCACGGGGTGTAATTCTGCCCCCGAGTCTTGTGCGACCTGCCCCTTCAATTTCAGCAGGTGATTGGCAGGTACCAGGCGGCGTTTCAAGGTATGGGATTCACCGGGCTCGATGCGTATTTTGCGAGAACCATCATGGACATAGGCGATGACCGGTCTGCTGCGTTTGACCGTGTCGGCGACTTCCTGCATTTCGTGCCCTTCAGGTACAACGCCGTACGCCTGCCGCCACCAATCGTCATAGGCCCAGAAAAGGCCCAGTTCCGGTGAGAAATCGAAGCTAAAGCTACGGTCGGCCCGCATCGAGTCTCGCAATTCATATTCGATTGCCTCCTCGTGCGGATTGGAAAGAGTGGTTTCAATGTTCAATCCTGGATCACCGTCTTGCAGTCGGTAAACCAGGTCAACCTGCGGTTGGCTTTCCGTTGGCTCGGATCGCAAAGCGAGTTGAGCCGTGTTGGGTTCGACAGTATCCGGGTCCGTGGCGACGACTGCGAAACTGAAACGACCTCCTTCCGGATAAAATGCGCTGAGCTGATCATTGGACCGACTTCTGAGGGTGAGGTCGATCACGGAGCCGCCCACGTCTCGAACCGTCATGTTGGCATTTCGTCCAGATTTGGGTTCAGCAATCACCGCCGTGATGAGCTCATTTTGCAAAACATAGTCGCCGTAGATGCAGTCGACCTCTTTGCCTTGAGGGGCAAACTTGTCCCAGTTTTCAGGTGACAGTTGGACGAGATCGGCAGCCGACACGAGCGTCGTCGGTTGCTCCCAGCTATTGATGAATGCCGCAAAACTGAAAACGATGAGTGCCATTTTCGGTTGCATCAGTAGGTCTCCGAATGATTTTCAAGGCGATCTTGTAAGAACCGTAACTAGGGCTCGTGGGATGAAAAGTATGGCGGTTGAACCCTGCCTCTGCAAATTTCGAGCTTCTTTCGAAGCAGCAGGTCGTTCGTTATAACGGCAGGTTGTCAGAATTCAGCGAAATCCCCGAATGTGAATTCGTTGGGGACGCGACAACGATCAGCTCCGAGAACTCGTGCAGGAGCCTCGATTATCCTCAATAATTGGGTTAAGGAAGTTGCCAACTGGGTGGCAGCTGCCCGGTGGTTGAAATTCGGTCGAAGGCAATAATCTTGTGACTCACGAGTGACTTTCACAAGTAAGGATGGACGGGATGAACCACCAAAAGAGCCACGAAATATTCACGGCCGCTCAGGCGATGATGCCCGGTGGCGTCAATAGTCCGGCACGAGCCTTTGGGGCTGTAGGTGGAGAACCGATCGTGATTGCGAGTGGATCGGGTGCTTACCTGACAGATGTCGATGGCAATCAATACATCGACTACATCGGGTCTTGGGGACCGATGATTCTGGGGCACGCTCATCCAAAGGTGATCGGGGCAATACAACAAGCCGTGACCCGAGGGACCAGTTTTGGTGCTCCGACCGAAGCTGAAAATGTGCTTGCCTCCCTGGTGATCGATGCCGTTGAATCGATTGAAAAGGTTCGGCTCGTTAATTCCGGGACGGAAGCGACGATGAGCGCGATTCGGGTCGCTCGTGGGTTCACCGGACGCGATCTGATCGTCAAGTTCTCCGGAAACTACCACGGTCATGTCGACAGCCTGCTCGTCGCCGCTGGAAGCGCCGCTGCCACTTTGTCCGTGCCCGATTCACCCGGTGTCACCGAAGGGACAACCAAAGATACGATCATTCTTTCCTATAACGACATCGAACAGTTGAAGAACGCCTTCGAGCAGCACGAGGGACGGATCGCTGCAGTGATTATCGAACCTGTTGTCGGCAACATGGGCTGTGTGATTCCCTCCGCGGAGTTTTTGAGTAGCCTTCGTAGCATCACCGAACAACAGGGAACCTTGTTGATTTACGACGAAGTGATGACTGGGTTTCGTGTGGCTTATGGCGGCGCCCAATCGCTCCAACAGATTCGTCCCGATCTGACGACGCTCGGTAAGATCGTTGGAGGAGGGCTACCTTTGGGAGCCTATGGTGGACGAGCCGATGTGATGAATTACGTTTTGCCTGCAGGGAAAGTTTTTCAGGCCGGAACCTTGAGCGGAAATCCAATTGCAACGGCCGCCGGTATCGCCATCCTCCAGCAGCTCCGCGATGAACCGCCTTACGAATATCTCGAGAGTATCTCGGCTCGTCTCGCCGAAGGCCTCCTGGCCGCTGCGGCCGACGCCGGATTGCCCCATTCGTTTGCGCGGGTCGGCAGCATGATGACGTTGTTTTTCAATCCTGGGCCGGTTTCCAATTGGGACACGTCCAGTCAGTCAAATCTGGATCGCTTCGCACGTTACTTCTGGGGATTGGCGAATCGAGGAGTCTACATGCCCTGTAGTCAGTTCGAGGCTCTCTTCATTTCCGCCGCACATACGACGGAAGATATCGAGACGACCATCCAGGCTGCCCGCGAGACGCTGGCGGAGATCGATTAACCGTTCTGCTCTTCGAGTTTCTCTTCGGCGGCGCTTTTGCGGAAATAATTTGGAACCAGATTCCAGAAATCTTGTTTAGCACCGCTTTCGTGTTGCTCGTAGGCGAAGGCTCCGAGTGCTGAAGCTTGGGGTTGCCAGAGCTCCTGGTCCACCGTCTCCTGGGGATCGAGTCGATCTCCACAGATCTCGATACCAGGGCCCGTCACCGCTGCCGAGCCTTTTTGAAGAAGCCACTTGTCGACATCGATCAGTTCCGTGGGAGACAGTCGGGAAATGTGGTCGTTGCACTGAAAACGGGCATGGAAAAGCTGTCCTCGCTGCGCATTCATGATCACTTCCAATTCTCCCTGCAGAACTCCCCGTGTCTGGTAGGCGAGAACCTCCAGGGTATCGACGCCGAGAACCTGTGAGTCGCTGGCGAAAGCGAACGTTTTTGCCGCCGTTACTCCAATTCGAAGCCCTGTAAAGGAACCGGGACCCTGACTCACCGCGAAAAGATCGACCTGACTAGGATTCCAACCCGTTTGTGTCAGAGCCTCCTTCATTTCGACCGCAAAGTTCTGAGTCGTTCTTCCGGTCGTTGGAAAAGCGGACGAGTAGACCGTGACAGAGCCGTCCAACAGTGCAATACTGCCCGGCTGGACCGAAGTTTCAAGGGCGAGGATTTTCACAGGCAACGTCTTTAAGTCGATGGGTTCCATGGAAAGTGATACGAATCAAGCAAACGAGCAACAACAACGGGCCCGACTTGCTCTGCATGCCGGTATCTTAATCGCGGTTTTCTGTTTGGTTGTGGGGCTCAGCTGGGCACAACATGGAAGACATTTCGTCGAGAAGATCATCACTCAGCTCGTCCTGCCTTGTGGAGCTGTTTGGGTCATGTTGTTGGTGGTGACCTACTGGGCCTTAATCACGCAACGTAAATGGTTCAGCTTGCCGCTGCTGGCTGTCTTCTTGTTCTACTGGACCACCGGATGTACGTATACCGGCGTGAATGCGATTTATAGTCTCGAACGTCGATATCCAGCTGTCTCGATTGATGAGGTTGAGCCTTTGGATCTTGTGGTCGTGCTCGGCGGGGGGACTCGGTCAAATGTCGACGGCCAAGCCTGGTTATCGACAAGCGGCGATCGCGTCATTCTTGCTGCGAGGCTTTACCAGCGGGGGAAAACGCCTCGCCTTGCCGCGACCGGTCGTGTTTATCAGTGGGTGGAAGAACAGACGATTTCGCTGGCCGAATCAGCGGAGCAGATTTGGACCGATCTCGGCATTCCCAAATCCGATATTATGCTAATCGAAGGCCGCAATACGTCGGAAGAACTACGTAATCTTTCCCAATGGATGGAAGATCAATCACCACAAAGGATTGGGCTGCTGACCTCTGCCTATCACTTGCCTCGGGCGATGCGACTTGCGAAGGCCAACGGTCTTGATCTGATTCCATTGGCGGCTGACCAGCAAGCCGGAACCATCGATGCAGTACCGCTGTGTTTGATTCCATCGCGGCGCGGTTTTCGGATGACCGAATTGGCAACCAAGGAATATCTGGCCGCGTTGGTCAAGCGTTGAGATTTTGAACTGCCGTCCAATTCTGGCAGAAAAGGCATCTCCTGATGATGCACGAGATCGCCCGTCAGCATCCGGATTGGCGACAACTCAGAGTTGATCTTTCGTGCAGCGGAAGGTCAGACTACTACGGAACTACGACAGTGGCCGTGCTGGCTGCGGAGCCTTGATTAAGAATCTCTCCGACAAAATCCAGGCTGAACACGTTGGTGATGTAACGCGTGACTGCCTCCGAAGGCGTCTCCTGGAGCAACAGCATGTCGCCGGGCATGATCAGAATATTCTCGCGAGGGTCTCTCATCGCCTGATTCAGATTGACTCGGATCGGGACCTGACCCCCGCCTGGCGTCTTGCGTAAGACCGTGACCAGACTAGGACTTGGGTTTCCGATACCCCGCGCGAATGCGCTAGTACCCGCGAAGTTTCCAATCAGCACCCCACCGTTATTGACAGGACCTCCGACTCGCAGAATCGCTTCGAGAACGCGGATGTCATTATCTCTTGGCAGAGGTACCTCGCGAGGTGGCATGAGTCCACCGGTGTAGTAGACGTCGGTATCGCGAGACGGAACAAACACGATGTCTCCCGATTTTAAGTGAACGTCTTCCGGCTTGAACGGTCGCGGTGTACCCGGTTCGACTCGTAAGGGAATGCGAATCGTCGTACGACTTGCATTCAGTTCAGGGTGGAGCTGTTCTTCTTCCCAAGCAGTGGGGACGTCGAAGCCAGCGACGTCGTCGTAGCCGCGGTAGATGATCACCTCATTCAACGCCGTGGGTCCCGGTAAACCTCCCGACTTTGCCAAAGCGCTCAGCACGTCGGCTTCGGTTTCTGGGAGTTCCAGAATGTATCCGGTTCCTTGAGATCTGGCCGCATCCAAACTTGGTGCGGAGCCGAAGAGCCGGAAGGTAGGATCATTGAGCGAGGGTCGCATGGAGGGCGAGTCTTCACGAATGATCAGCAGTCTTGCCTGACGTGGACGCACTAAGGTGAGTAAGACGCGAGCCTGATCGGGCTGCAAGATTTCCTGGTTGTTTCTTGTGTAGGCATCGCGAATTGCTTTCTGAGCCTCCTCAACCGTCAGGCCTGCAATATCGATGGTGTTCACATATGGCAGTGAGATTGTGCCGTTCTCGCTGATCGGAATCGGAAATCCAATCGAAGGCGGCAGGTTTTCCGCTTGTGGAAAATGAATCGGTGGGAGCTGATCACGATCTCCGAGAGCGCCTTCGATATAGACACCGACAATGTCGCCAACAGCGAGTCGGTATTCTTTGGGCGGTTCTACCCGCAGCCAATCCAAGGGAATAGGGACTAGGCCTTCCTTGGATTCCGCCAGTAACTCGTCTGGCAACAAGTGAGCCGGGATGCCATTGGCCACCGGATTGGTGAGAGCCGAACAACCGCTGAAGCTGACCGCTAACCACGCAACGATCAGCCCAAATATCGGTCGACAAGACCGGATGCTTTGGAGCACTGCACACGCGCGAATTTTACAAGCTTGCCAACGGGCGAGCCCTGTAATGTTAACGTTCATATTCCTAATCGCGGCTTTGCCAGAGAGTTGGCTCTGAAATACTCTCTCGACCGTTTTCGGCTTCTGCCTTAGTTTCTGTATTGTTGGATCCAGCGTCCGTTGGCGTCGACGGATTCCCGAGCTCCGATGAGACTTCCCGGAAAGGTTCTTCCTCCGCTTCGCTCTGGCGTGGTGCGTTCAGCAGCAAACCGTTGCCAACCTCCTCGTCGTTGACGTTTGGAGAACGGGTCTCGGATGGCAATTGCACTTCTTGTTTCGCTGACGTCTGCATCACGGAATCGGGCGCGATTGGACCAGTGATGGGCAGTATCTCGGCTGGACGATCGGTCTTAGCGTCTGACAAATCCTGTTGCCATGGCGGTCGTGGCGGTTTGTCACTCCAGGTTGTTTCGCCACCGCTTTCCTGGATCGGTTTGGCCGATTCGAAGGAAATCGGAAGGAACGCGGGTGGCTCTTCTGAGCTCACCTCGCCGATGGCAGGGAAATCCTCCATCGATAACGCTGCCGGTGTCGGGACCGGTGTCTCGATTTCTTCCGCTTCTTGTTCATCCGGGACAATCACCGGCTCGTCATCAAAATCTTCGTGGGGTCGGAGATCGGCTCCGCTGCCGGCGACCAAGGAAGAAGGTACAACCGCCCGATCACGATAGCCGCCGACCTGGGCAACCTCGGCTCCATGTTCAAAACCGTGATACCAATCCTCAATCGCTCGACGCCCGTTCGCATCGCGATAACCGACTCGCCAATATTTTCGCGGAGGGATTGGAGGTGCGCTCGTTTCGCCACCGCCATAAACCTGATCGACAAAACCTTGTAAAAACCCGCTCGCATAATCACGAGATGGAGGCGCGTCGAATTCACTCGACGTGCGATGCCATTCTTGCTTCGCCCACCGCTGGTACTCTCGGCGAGCCCGTTTGGCTTCAGTCGTTTGCGGATACTCGTTCAATTCAGTATGGAGTGTTCGTTTCGTCAAGTGATAAACCGAACAGCCAGATTGCAACACGATCAATATGGCGAATCCAATAAGTAGGCTGCTGCGCGCGCTCGTGAACAGGCTGGAATCGAATTCCGTTCGCTCTTGTCTTTGCTGGATCATTCAATGTGCGACATGTCAGGGGACTGCCGCCCTTTGGGGAGATGAACTGGTTCGAGCGTTTGTAAAGTGAAAAGATTTGAGGGAGAAGCGGGCGGAGAGTAGCAAAACCCAGATCATCAGGTCTAGCCGAATTGCGTCGGTTTTTGCTGGCTTGGATGCATTGAATGCCCCTGCAAATACAGTGAACAGAATGAGACCCGCTGCCATGAATTGGTAGGAGCGTTGGGAGTGATGCATGTACTGGAGAGGGATCTTCGTTAAGGTAAGCCGCAAGTTAGGTCGTTTGGCTTGTGCTAGCGGTCACGCAGTGGTGCGAATCATGATGGACGCGTTCCCGATCATGAGGGGAGGCTCCTCAGGGCGTTGGCCCTTTTTGCCAGGCGACCTTCCGAGTGATGCCCGAAAATTTCGCTTTAATTGGCGTTTGCGGCTGCCAATGCAAGCATCGAGAGGGTGGAAGAAGGCGGGAGTTCCTTGATCCGGATTTCGGACGGGATTAGACTAAGATTAGCTGTCGAGATTCGTGCGGCAGCGTTGTTTCGATTTTTGAACGTGCCTCGGATCACTTTGCCAACTGGAGATGATGACAATGCACAGCTGGATCAAAACGGCATGTATGATCTTCTTATTGGCGATGGTGGCGATTCCCCTTTCCAACCTGTTGGTGTCTCAAGACGCGCCCGCGACCATGATTTCGGAGGTCGACGAGACAGGGACGTTCGAAAAAGATTTGCTCACAACGGGGGCGGCGGATGCTTCTGCAGTGACCGTGTTGGTGAGTGGTACGGCGGTTGGTCCGGCTCGAGGCGGTTCGCTTAATCTCCGGCACCCTGCGAGCGCGTTCGTACCTTAATCAGAGATCACCAACGGCTCTCCAGTCTGAGAAATCAGAGGTTCGCGGCTGCTTAGGCAGTCTTTTTTGTGCGTTCGTTGACTGCATCTCGTCGAACGAGTCTGGCGGCGATGGGTTTCATTTTCGCGATTCGACGACATGGACGCCGGTTTGTCGATCAAGCAAGCGATATTGAATTGCTTCACAGATATGAGCCTTGGTGATTTGATCCTGATCTGCGAGATCGGCGATGGTGCGAGCGACCCGCAGAATCTTATCGTGGGCCCTTGCTGACAACCCCATTTGTTTGACGCTTGTGCGGAGTAAGCGTTGGCCTTCCGGTTCGAGATGGCAGAATTCGCGTACTTCGCGGCTATTCATTCGGCCATTTTGTCGCGTCGCTGATTCGCGAAATCGGAGCCATTGTCGTTTTCGGGCTTGCACCACAAGCCTGCGCATGTCGTCGCTGTTCGTGCCGGTGCGTTTTGAGGCCAATTCATGGTAGGGAACCGCAGGGACCTCGAGATGAATGTCGATGCGATCCAGGAGGGGGCCGCTCAGTTTGGCGAGATAGCGATCGATTTGAGGTGTCGAGCAATCGCACCGCTTGCGGGAATCATTGCGGTAACCACAAGGGCACGGGTTCATGGCGGCGATCAGCATAAAGTCGGCTGGAAAGGTGGTGGACGTGAGAGCACGAGAGATGGTGACCTGGGCGTCTTCCAGAGGCTGTCGCAATACCTCTAATGTTCGTCGATTGAATTCTGGCAATTCGTCGAGAAACAGGACGCCATTTTGGGCGAGACTGATTTCACCGGGCGAGGGTGGGCTTCCCCCACCGACTAAACCGGCCTCACTGATCGTGTGATGAGGTGCTCGAAAGGGGCGTTGTGCCATCAACGGGAGGCCTGCGGGCAGCTTGCCCATCACGCTATAGATGCGAGTCGTTTCGACCGATTCGACGGCGGAGAGTTGTGGCAGGATCGTTGGCACGCGAGACGCCAGCATTGATTTGCCGGTGCCGGGCGGACCGACCATCAGCAGATTGTGTCGGCCAGCCGCAGCCACGATGATCGCGCGTTTGACGAGTTCCTGTCCCCGAACATCTGAAAAGTCGTCGGCATAGGCTGCATATTGTTGAAAGATCTCTCCGATGCCCGGCGGGACCGGGCATACTTCGATTTTTCCTGTAAAGAACGCGACTGCTTGGGAGAGGCTGTTAATCGGAATCACATCAAGGCCCTCAATGACCGCCGCCTCGGCAGCATTGTCGGCGGGTACGACCATGCCTCGCATCGATTCCGCAGCCGCCCGCATCGCCATGGGGAGTGTGCCCACGGTGGGACGGGTGTCTCCCTCCAAGGAAAGTTCGCCGATGACCGCGTACCGATCCAAAATGTCCGAACTCAATTGGCCACTCGCTGCCAGGATCCCCAGCGTTATCGGCAGGTCGAAAGAGGCAGCTTGTTTAGGAAGGCCGGCGGGGGCAAGGTTGATAACAATCCGTTCGCGTGGGCGTTCAAATCCAGAATTCACGATCGCCCTGGCAACACGATGCTTGCTCTCTCGCACGGCTTGTTCTGGAAGACCAACCAGAATCGTACTGGGCATGGATGCACGCGAGACATCGACTTCGACGTCGACAGGCCTGGCCTCAATTCCCACGAGTGAGAAGGTTTTCAACTTGGCGAGCATCTTCGGCAATCTCATACACGAGGATCGTCACATTTTTGGAGCGGTCTGATTCTCCGCGCGATCTGTTAGAGCACAACAACGCGTGAGATTCTGATGTCGACGGTTCCGCTACTACGACCGGAGGGGATTGGCTGCTATGTTGGGCGTCAGGGTGTTTCAGATTGTTGTCTGGTGAGAGCGCGGAAAAACATGGAATCTACGGGTGATGCTGGGCGGCCTGCAGGTCTGTTGATTGCCGGGGCCAGTGTCCGTGCTGCTGTCATGTCGGCTCAAGCGACGAATTGCGAATTGTTTGCGGCGGATCTGTTTGTCGATCAAGAGCTTGCGATTTGTCGGCAAACGGAACAGCTTGGCGATCACTACGAGGGGCTCCGAGAATTTGCTCGAAGCGTTCAGCCCGATTTCTGGATGTACACCGGGGCGCTCGAGAATCATCCTGGGTTGGTGAGTGCTGTTTCGGAATACAGCCGCCTATTGGGAACCCCAGCCGAGATCCTTAATCGGATTCGTAATCCAAGTGATCTATCGTCGGTGTTAACGCGATCCGGCTTCGCGTTTCCAGAGATTGCCGAGAAAACCCGCCCAATTCAGCCCGCGGATCGCTCTCAAGCCGAAGAACACTGGATCATCAAGTCGCGCCAATCGGCTGCAGGTTTGGGGATTTCACGAGCCGATTCAAACGCCGCATTGAAGCCGCAGCAGTATTTTCAAAGGCTCATCCAGGGAGTTCCTGTTTCGGCCGCATTTTTGGTGGATGAAACGACGGTCACCTTCCTGGGATCTTCGCTACAGCGGATGGCGGGCCCCAGCTTTTCACCGACTGAATTTCTGTATGGCGGATCGATTGGTCCGTTGCCACTTTCAACTCACGAGCAGCAATATTGGGAGCGATTGGGGTGTTGTCTTGCGAACGAGTACGATTTGCGTGGTCTCATCGGCGTTGACGCAGTCGTCGCTGACAATGAATTCTATGTGCTCGAGGTCAATCCGCGTTACACCGCCTCCATGGAGGTTCTGGAGCGGGCCAGCGAAATGGCATTTGTGCCCGCGCATATCACGGCTTGTCGAGATGAGTTAGGGCAGAGGGGGGGGCCTCATTTCGAACGAGCCAAGCAGGGACGTCTGTGCGGGAAAGCCGTGGTCTACGCTCCCTGCGATATTCGCATGAGCCAGGCGTTTTCCGACGAGTTGTCCGATATGAATCGAAATGAGTTACGATTTGTTGACATTCCTCAGATCGGCAATCAGATTTTGGCTCAGCATCCCCTGCTGACGGTATTGGCGGATGGGAGCAGCGTGGAAGATGTCCAGCGACAACTCGATGACCGTTCTCGGCAGATCCGAGAGCGGTTTCAATAACGGAATCCACACCGTTGACGAAACAAGTCCGTCCCCACGAGGCTACATCACCATTACAACGCCTTCGACCTTCTGGATCTGTTCGTAGACTTCCAGAATGATTTCGGCATTGTTGATTTCCGGCTCGATGGTGATCGAAGTGTGTTCGCCATTTGGAGTGTCACGAGTCTCGAAAGGTGGATCCTCTTCCAGCTCCAGGACATTTCTGACAATGGCCACGATCTTCGCCACGAAGGCGGTGCTACTTTGGCCAATCACTTTGAACACAAAAGGACATGGAAATTCGTGCGTCGCGTTCAAAAGACTCAACATTTCTTCTCGACGTTCTTCTTCCGTCCGGGAATCTTTTGCTTCATCCATCGGGGAATCCTTTGCTGTTCACTGGCAAATCAATGAAAGTTCATTTTTTAGACTAAGCAGATTGTCTGAATTCTTGGCGTGCGCCGGTGAGAATTCAGACTTTCAACTATCATAGGACAAGGTGGGCGGTGGGTAACATCCCCGAACAGGGCCCGTTTCAGCGGAAATAACTTGCGTCGAGACCTCGCTAGACATTAGAACATTGGCACCAATGTACTAATGGCGACATTAAGCATGGGTGGGATGGCTGCGCGTTCTCTCGTCGTCGAATAACTTGGGTTAGTGAAGACGCGCCAATCTTTTCTTATTTTCTTTTCATTCGAACGCTTCTGGTGAGTCAAATCATGTCATTAAGTCGACTTCGATCGTTGAGTGCTCTGTCTAATCGTTCTGCCCGTAAATCGACTCGTGGCCGTAAGGAATCGATGAGCTATAACCGGTCTATTGGGCGTCGCACTCGAAGTCTTGAAGCTCTTGAGCCACGAGTTGTACTCGCCGGCGACATCCTGATCGCGGAGGTGATGACGTCGAATGATGAGACGATTAAAGACGAGGACAACGCGACGCCGGACTGGCTTGAGCTCTACAATGCCGGCAAACAAACAGTCGATCTCAACGGTTGGCACCTGACTGATCAGGCTAACGATCGAACGAAGTGGACGCTTCCCGCGACTTCACTTTCTCCGGGAGAAGCGTTAATCGTTTTTGCTTCGGGTAAGAATCGAGTCGATCCGGAAGGTGAGCTCCACACGAACTTTCGTTTAGGCGAAAACGAGTATCTTGCGTTGTTCGAGCCAGACGGCCGAACGGTTTCCCACGAGTACAACACACTGCCGGAACAATATACGGACGTCTCTTACGGTGTTGGTCAGTTGCTGCAGCAGCGCGATTACGTGGCGGCGGGTGACGAGGTGACGGCTCTCTATCCGGGTTCTGCAGGGGCAGATGTTCCGGCGGCAAGTTGGACGGCGGCTGAATACGATGACGCTGCCTGGACGAAACTTAACACCGGTGTTGGATACGATGACGATCCGAACGATGGTGATTTCGGTCCATTGATCAATGCGAATGGCGACGCGAGTGCGATGCAAGGGAAAACGGCATCCGGCTACTTCCGCAGTGAATTCGAGATTGCCGGCGATGCTTTGCCGACCTTCAAGACACTCGATATGGCTTTGAACTACGACGACGGTTTTGTTGCCTATTTAAACGGATCCGAAGTTGCTCGTGTGAATGCTCCCGATCAATTAGGTTGGGATTCGACGGCGACGGCCGAGCATGGCGGCATTGCTGCAGCTATCGACTACGCAGACTTCTCCAGTGCTGATAGCCGAGACGATTTTACGTTGGTTGGCGATGCCCAATGGGCAGGGGATATTCTCCGATTGACCGAGTCGGCGGCAGGGAAGACGTCGGCAGCCTGGCTTACGAATACCGTCAGCTTTGGCCCTGACTATACCTTCTCCGCATCGATGACTTACGACATCCATACACCGGGTGGTACGTTTGCGGACGGCGACGGTTTGGGTGCAGAGGGCATGGTTTTTGTCCTGCAAACGAACGACAACAACGTGCTGGGAAGTGGGGGTGGAGGTCTTGGGCTCGACAACACCGGATCAACCTTCTTGGCGATTGAGTTGGATTCCAATGCCAATGGTTCCTGGGACGAAGGCGAGAACCTGGCAAGTCATCTGGGCATCAATACCAATGTGGCCGGAAGCGTGGATCGCGTCGCAGTGACTCGCTTTAACGGTGGTGCATTTTTCCCGGGAGAACCTGGACCGGGCGTGAACTTCCAGTATCTTTGGGTTGAATACGACGGCTCCAGCACTCAACTCGATGTCTACTACTCCACAAATGGTGTGAAGCCGGCGGAACCGACCTTATCCACGTCGATCGATCTTGCTGAACTCTTTGGCGGTCAAACCGAAGTCTATGCGGGTTGGACGTCCGCCACGAGTGATGCCTACAACGCTCACGATGTTGTGAACTGGGATATCATTACGGGCATCGGTGAAATCGGTCGCGACGCCGAGTTCTTTGATCTATCAGGGCATATCGATAAGTTACAGCTCGGCACGAACGTGTTGGCGATTCATGGTCTCAATATCGATGCCAACGACGAAGACTTTTTGTTGTCTCCGCAACTCAGTGCAGAGGAAGTTGTTCTCGGTGACGTCAACTATTTCGCCGAACCGACTCCGGGTGAGTTAAATGGTGAGAGTGGCGATCCTCCTTCGGGCCCCGTCGCATTCTCGGAAACGACCCAGGCGTTCGTTGAGGCATTTCAGTTAGAGATTACGAGCGAGTCGCCAACGGCGGTCATCCGTTACACCACGGATGGATCGTTGCCGGATGTGAATTCAGAGCTCTACACGGGGCCGATCGACGTTACAGGACCCTTGCGGATTCACGCACGAGCGTTCGAAGATAATCGCAGCCCTGGCCCGGTTACCTCCGCTGGATTCATTCAGCTAAGTGACAGTTTGGTGAATTTTGAGAATGGTGAAGTCTTCAGCTCAAATTTGCCGGTGATCGTCTTTGATTCCTTTGGCAATATCCGAGTGAACTCGGAAGCCACTCGGCTCGTGCCTACAATGGGGCTCTTTATCGATGTTGGCGAAGATGGTCGCGCAGGCCTGTTGGACGAACCGGAGTATGTGGGCCGCGCTGGCGTTCGTACTCGCGGTCAAAGTTCGCAAGGTTGGGCGAAGAAGCAGTACGCGGTGGAATTGTGGCAAGATGGGGGTGACGATTCTGGCCGTCCCTGGGCTTACGAGGCTGCCGACAAGGATGTTTCATTGTTTGGATTGCCCGCCGAATCGGATTGGGTTTTGAATGGACCTTACTCCGACAAAACGCAGCTCAATAACTTTCTGACCTTTAACTGGTACCGCGAAATCGGCTTGTACGCTCCGCGAGCGAGACTTGTCGAAGTGTTCGTGAACGCCGATCGTGATCCGACCGCACTCGACTTCGAAACCGATTACCGAGGCACCTATGTGCTGCTTGAAAAGATCAAGATTGGCGACGATCGCGTGGACATTGTTGATGCCGATTCGACTGCGACGCTCGATGATCCTGAGATTACCGGGGGCTATATCTGGAAAAAAGATAAGGACGGCGCTAACGACCGTAATTTCCGGACTAGCCGTCGACAGTTGCTCAAGATGGTTGAGCCAAGTGGACAGCCTCGTCGTGCCGAGCCAGGACCTCAGTATGTAACCGACACACAGGTTGAGTGGTTGACTGGTTACATCAATGAATTCGAAGAAGCACTCTACGGTGAAAACTTTGCTGATCCTCGTGATGGATATGCCAAGTACATTGACGTTGCATCCTGGATCGATACCTGGTTGATGGTTGAGATGACCAAGAATATTGACGGGTTCCGACTCAGTACTTACTACCACAAGGATCGTGGCGGTAAGATCAAGCAGGGTCCTGCTTGGGATTACAACCTGTCCTTGGTCAACGGAAACTATCTGAAGGGATCGTACCCTGAGGGTTGGTATGGCAGTTTGATCAGCCAGGAACAATATCCCTACTGGGATCGACTCTTCGAAGATCCGAATTTCTCACAGGCGGTTGCCGATCGTTGGCAGGAACTCCGTAGTGACCTTTTCACCACTGAGAATCTGCTCGCTGATATCGACGCCGCGGTGAACCTGATTTCGGATGGCAATCCGAATCTGGCGAATCCTGCCGATGGTGAATCGTCCAATCCGATTTCACGTAATTATGCTCGTTGGTCCAACCGCTCCTATGGATTGGATAAATATCATTGGCCGAATTGCTTCTTCGGGTCCGGCGATTGTCCTCGTTCGCCGCTGCCAACGGATATGGCACGAGGTGGACGTCCCGATAGCTACGATGATTACATCTACCTGATCAAATGGTTTGTCGAAAACCGTGTTGAGTGGATGGACAGCCAATTCGTCCCGCCGGTTGAGATTACTCCGGGTAGTGGAGTCGTTGAGGTTGGAACTCAGGTTGCGATGGCGGCTCCCGATCGATTCGAAATTGCTTATACGCTCGACGGAACCGATCCACGCCAGCCCGTGTTGGTGGAAGAGGAAAATGTTGTCTTTGATACGGGGTCAGCCATCCAATACCTGGTGCCCTCCGGTGGAACCATGATTGATCAATGTGACGATGGTAATTTCATTGATCGAGGTGTTTGCTTTATCGACCCCGAGTATACGCTCGGTTCGAATGGTGAAACGTGGATGGATGGTACGACGCCCATGGGCTTCGATACTCAGGGTGACTATGACGCTCTGATCAAAACCGATGTTGAATCAGCGGTGTTGAACCAGAATTCGTCCGTCTATGTACGAGTGCCGTTTGAAATTGATGAAGCGACTCTGGATGGGGCCGATACGGCTCGAATCAGTGTGCGTTATGACGATGCCTTCACCGCCTATGCCTGGTGGAAGTCGTTGCGAACGCCGGTCGAATTGGCTCGCTCGGAGAATGCTCCTGGTGAGGCGAATGCTCGTCCCATTAACGCTTTGGAATACAACGCATCGGCCACCGCGACAAATCCAGATGAGGAAGCGATTGTTTATCAGGACTTTGACATTACCCCCGCTTTGCGATACTTCCGCAGTGACGAGGTAAACTATCTCGTCTTCCAGGTTTTGAATGAAGACATCGCCAGCGATGACTTTCTGTTTGATGTCAAGTTTACGACGATCGCGACTCGTGAGACGATTTCACCGAGTGTCTTGACCTACGAAGGTCCGATCACGATCGATGCCAATACCCGGATCGTTGCCCGTGGCTTCGATCGCGCCCGACAAGAGTGGACCGGTGTTGCCACCGGTACCTACGTGGTGGGTCTGCCCACGTTGGCGATCACCGAGTTGAACTACAATCCGCATGATCCAACGCCGGCTGAGCTCGCTCAAAATGAAGATCTCAACAATGACGACTTTGAGTTCATTGAAGTCAAAAACGTCGGTGGAGAGTCGGTAAACCTGTTGGGCAGCTATTTCGATGGCATCGAATTTACCTTTGGTGATGTCTCGCTGGCTCCTGGTGAGTTGGGCGTGGTCGTCAGGGATCAGGCCGCTTTTGAGCTGCGGTATGGTGATCAGGTTCGTATCCTGGGTGAGTACTTTGGCGGCAGCCTGAATAATAACGGTGAGCAAGTTCGATTGTTCGATGTCGTCGATAATGAGCTTGTCGATTTGACTTACAACGATAACTCCCTGTGGCCACAAAGAGCGGATGGTCGCGGTGGAACCTTGCAGTTGATTAATCCTGAATTCACGCCCGGTCTCGATTACAGCAAGTTCTATTACTGGGAAGGAAGTACTGAATTCGGAGGTTCGCCTGGAGCCGTTGGCGCCGAGGAGATCGGTGTTTTCGTCAACGAAGTTCTAGCCCGGACGGACGCGCCAGGGATCGATGCCTCAGATTCAATTGAGCTGGTCAACCTGAGTGGTGAGCCGATCGACATTAGCGGTTGGTATCTGAGTGATTCCGCTGGCCAATACACGAAGTTCCAAGTTCCCGTCAATACGATTCTGCCAGTTGATGGTTACATTGTCTTTGACGAATCAGACTTTAACGCAGATCCCGAAAATCCAAACAGCTTCGCGCTCAGTGGAACAAATGGGGATGACGTGTGGGTCACGATTGCAGGCGAGAATGGAGAAGTGACATCGTTTGTCGATGATGTGCAATTCCGAGCTTCACTGGCAGGTGAGTCGTTTGGTCGAGTACCGAATGGAGTTGGATTGCTCACACCTCTGACCGACCTGTCACTTGGTGCTGTGAACGGTGATCCTCGGGTCGGCCCGGTTGTGATCAGTGAGATCAATTACAACCCATCGGAACCCAGTGCTGAAGCTCTGGCGGTTGATCCGAATCTCGATTCCGCTGATCTGGAATTTGTCGAAATTCATAATCCGACCAATCAGGCGGTGGATGCGACCGATTGGCGGATCCGTGGTGGAATTTCCTACAACTTTTATCCCAACGACTCGATCGCTCCCCAGGAAGCCATTGTCGTTGTTTCCTTCGATCCAAATAATCCGGAAAACGCGACTCGATTGGCCGCCTTCAAAACGCACTATAGCATTGGCGAAGACGTCCAGATTATGGGCGGCTACGCTCAGCAACTAAGTGGTTCCGGAGAACGCCTCACCCTGGTGAGCACCGACACTTCATTGATCGGTGAACCGGTCGAGTTGCCCCGCGTTCAGGAAGACGAGGTGGTTTACGATGATCAGTTCCCATGGCCGGTTGAGGCCGATGGTCAGGGATCGTCGATGCACCGTCTCGCGACCGACAGTTACGGCAATTTCCCGACTTCTTGGAAAGCGGAAAATCCCTCACCAGGAAGCGTGGCATTTGGGCCTCTGCCGGGCGACTTTAATAAAGATGGCGCGGTCGATGAAACCGACATTCAATTGTTGTTCGACCAGTTGAACAATGCTGAGCCCGACCTCGCTTTTGACCTCGATGGAGATGGCGATGTTGACGTTGCTGATCGCGATGTGATGATCGAAGGTGTGTTGCGGACCTCCTACGGTGATGCGAACCTTGACGGTGCCTTCAATTCCAGCGACTTGGTTCAAACCTTCCAGGTTGGCAAATATGAGGACGGCGTCGATGGCAATGCAACCTGGTCCGAAGGTGACTGGAATGGTGATGGCGATTTCACGTCGAGTGATCTGGTCGTGGCCTTCCAGGGGGGCGGATACCAGGCTGCCTTGGCCAACGCCAGTGTGACCAACGAAACCGGCTTGAATCCAGTTATCTCGGCCTTAGAGGCTGATCGAGTTCTCGCGCGACACGATGAACCTCGTGAGGTTCTGCGAACGAAGTCGACCAGGCTGATTGAAGCCGAGGATGTCGAAGTGATGCTCTTGGATTCTGATAGCGTTGAGCGACGTTACGATTCGCGTGAATCCTTGTTGAGCGATGAAGCTGAGCATGTCATCGACGACGATCTGCTCGAGTTGCTCGCGGCTGAGTAGCGAGTCGAGCAAGTCTCTGCTACGTTGTCGAAGTGCCAGTCGGTGTTCAATCGTCACGTGACCCTGTGAGGCTCACGTGGCCGCTGGTGTGGTAAGTGTCCTTGCGACGGGACTCGCCTCGTGCGCTCTGGCTGCAGTCGTTACTGCAGGATCGATTCCGCCCAAACCTTGAGCTTCTCGCGGAAGATCTTTGCGTTGTGACGAATGTCGACGGGCAACGCGTCTCGCAACAGAATATGTGACCGTTGAATGGTCTGGGTTAACTCGCTCTGCTGACCTAATTCGTAAAGCTCATCCTTCAATCTTTCTTCAGCAGTCTTGTCACTTGGTCGATGATCAGGCCACGGTTCGGCGATGAGTACCGGTATTTGCTCAGGAACTGCTCCCATACCGACCAATGCCGAGCGATAGATTGCTGGATGTTGATTGAAGATGGCCTCGCAGCGAACCGTGTACATCGTGCCTGTTGCCGTCAGGACACGATGAGCCTTGCGACCGCAGAACCAGAACCGACCGATATCATCCAGGTAGCCGACATCTCCCATGCGGTGCCAGATGGGATCGTCCTGGATTTTGGCATATGCATTACTTTCGGTGCGCGTGACGTACTCCGTCGTGATCACTGGGCCCTGTACGATCAATTCGCCAATCTCGCCTGCTGGTAGCTCCTCAATCTCCTCGATCGATTCGATCGGGCCATCATCAATGCGGATGATCTTCCAACGAATGCCGCTAAAGCGACGGCCTACACAGGTACCTGCTCCTTCAGCCGTTTGTTCTGCCGTACCTCCTAGCACTTCGCTCGCTGCGATTGTGGCCACCGGCAACGCTTCCGTAGCTCCATAGGGCGTATGGATGTCACCATCGTCGGCGATCGCCTGTTTCATTCTTTGCAGGACGTGATTGGGGACAGGGGCTCCTGCCGAAAGCACACGTCTTAACGTGGGAAGTTTGATCTGGTACTGCTCGCAATGTTGACCCACTACGTTCCAGAGAGCAGGGGAGCCAAAGGCCTGACTGATATTCCAATCGAGAATAGGCCGGACAATGTTTTCTGGATCGACCTCGGCCGGGCGGGTGGGGTCCATGTGTGGGATCACGGTTGTGACCCCCATCGTACTGTTGAACAGTGCAAAAAGAGGGAAGCAGGGAAGATCGATTTCGCCGGGACGAATCTCGTAGTTCTCTCGTAATTGTTCTAATTGCTGGGAAAAATTCCCGTGTCGATAGAAGACACCTTTCGGCGGCCCGGTGCTGCCGGTGGTGAAGATGATTGCTGCTGCATCCTCCGCGGCCACTTTGGGCGGACGATATTCGTCCGGGCGATGCTGTCGTAAATGTTCGAGTGTTGGACCTCTCCAGAACCAGCGACGTCCCACCGTTACATTGTGAGTGGCGTGAGGGAAGCGTCGGCGGTAGATGATTCGAGCGGCTTGAGCCAATGAGATTCCGACAAAACCATCGGGCTTCACGTCAGACAGGCATTGAATCAAATGCTCACGTCCCATGCCAGGATCAATCAGCACCACGGTTGCCGCCGTTTTGAAAAGAGCGAATGTCAGGGAAATGAAATCCAAGCCTGGGCGGACCATCAGAACGATGCGATGACCAGGCTCTATTCCCATGGCTTGCAGGCCGGCGGCGATTCGCGAGCTATCGGCCTCCAGCTCTCGGAAGGTCATCGTCTCATAATCCGCACGCCCTTGGTTCCTCGGACGTTTCGGAGGAATCGCAATGGCCACGCTGTCTGGATATCGCGCAGCGGCTTCCGATAATCGTTGGCCAATATTGTGCGACTTCACATCTGTCGTGTTTTCCGTGTCCGACGACATGCTCTATTCGACGCTTACCGGTGTTCCCATCACACGCAAGAATTCACGAATCCAGGCTGGGTGTGCTGGCCACGCCGCGGCGGTGACGAGATTGCCGCTTACATGAGCGTTATCGAATCCCTCCGAAGGTTGTACATATTCGGCTCCCCCGGCTGTTACCTCGGGCTGGACGGCCGGATAGGCCTGACACGTTTTGCCATTGAGCACGCCGGCTGCGGTCAGGATTTGAGGACCGTGGCAGATCGCTGCAATCGGCTTGTCGGCCTCCGCGAAATGTCGCACGATTTCCAGCACTCGTTCATTGAGACGCAAGTACTCGGGGGCTCGACCGCCGGGGATCAACAACGCGTCGAACGACTCGGGAGAGATTTCGTCAAATGTGCCGTTCAAGGTGAAATTGTGCCCGGGCTTTTCACTATAGGTTTGATCGCCTTCGAAATCGTGAATGGCAGTTCGGACGGAATCGCCGGCTTGTTTGCCCGGACACACGGCGATGGGTTCGTGACCGACCATCGTGAGCATCTGGAAGGGAACCATGATTTCGTAGTCTTCGACGAAATCGCCGACAAGGCAGAGGACTCGTTGTTTTGCCATCATTCTTCCTTTTCAATAAACCTTTAGCCGCTGTTTCGACATTCAGAGAGGGCCTCACTTGCCATCTGACGCAGGCTGCTACGCAGGACTATCGTCGGCTTGAACCAACACTCGGCATGCTCAAATTGCGACGCGCATCAGTTGCCTATCGTGACTATCGCATATGGTACGCCATTATGGTAGATGTCGACGACCTAAGGTTGGTGACCGCAAAGGTCGGCGATTTCGGCGGGAGAGGGGAAGTCGTGAACTCGATAGCGAATTGGAAAAACGTCTTCTTCTTGCATGCGATCGCCGAGTGCCATTTGGACTCGTTCCCATGGAGCACTTGGCAGGTCCACCGAGCGACGAAGTTGGTGGCTATCTTTGGCGTCGAAAAAGACACGTTCCGTTTTCGGTAACAGACAGACGGGTGGGTCGATCGGCCAAATGCAATGCGTGTTCAATTGGCGTGGTCGTCGTCCCTGTCCGACACCAAAATCCACGACGAAGGCAGGGTCATCTTGGACCTGACACCAACGTTGAAGCACGGGCCGTTGATCGGCATAGTCGCGTTCGTCGGATTCGATCCGCAACGCTGCGAATATTTCTGCGGCAGGATGCTCAATAGGCGGTAGCCAAGGAGACCATTCGTCACCCTGCAGGGAGAAGGCCATTCCACTCAAAGGCCTGGGTCTCTTCAAGGCATCTCGAGCGAAGGTCGACATAAGTTCGATCCCTTCGAACTCCTCCGTCCCCGTGATGATCAGGCAGTCCCGGTTTGGGACCATCGCCACGGTATCACCTCGGACGGCCAATTCCCTCACCAGATCGGGAATCAACAACCGGCTCGCGTCGTATTGGTCTTCCGTTGCAGAGACGTAGACGTGGTTGTCGATTGAAGCAAAGTCTGCTTCGAGTTCCGACAGGTTAGCCTGTGCCGCTTCGACCGCTTCGTAATAGGAAATATCCCAGGCATCCAATTGTTCCTGTTGCAGCATGATCATCGCTTCTGGAAGATCGTAAACAATACCCACACCCAGATAGTTTGCGATGGGTGAATGTGGCCAGGCAAAGTCGTGATGCCCGTCAATCCAGCTCTGCATCTCGGTCAGACTGAAATAGGATCGACTCCTCAGCGAGAGTAGCAGGTCGTGACTTGCTGCATCGAAATCGTCGGGGGGCGCCTTGTGATAGGCCAGTAACGACCGCACGGTGTTCCGCAGAAATGCCCGGCGACTCTTCAACGGTTTTGCGAGAAACTCTTCGTACAAATTGCCAAGATTGACCTGTCCCACCAAATTATATTGATCGTGGAAGTTGAGTTGAAAGGCGTTGGAATCAAACGTCGCCTTTCTGTTGTCCCCCGAGGATTTGAGTTCGCGCATGATGACACGTGCGAAGTTCTCCTTCGATGGAAGGACCAGCAGTCGATCAAAATACTTCATGGATCGCGACTTAGGGGTAGAGCAAAAAACGACTTCTTCGTGGATGGAAATCGCTCAATTCGGCATTGATCGCAGTTCGGATTGTCGATGGAGACGCGCCTGTCCGAATCATATTGAGGACTTGTTGATCTCCGAGGAGCCGATTGTACCGATCCGTCTCCCAGCTTTCAGGATACAGTTCTCGCAAACAGAGAGCGATTTGAAAACCAACGTCGAGAGGAACGATTTCGTTTCGGTCCGTAATGGAAATCTGGACCCCTTCACAGGCTTGACCCTGGTAAACACTTGAATCAGGTTGAAAACGGATGGGCGTGAAACGCACCCCTGCCAAGTTCTTGGAGTTCAAAGCCTTGGCCAGATCGGTCCCTTTGACCCAGGGCGCTCCAAATCGCTCAAATGGCGTGTCGGTGCCTCGGCCCACGGACAGGTTGGTGGTTTCCAGAAGACCAATACCAGGATAGAGAATCGCCTGATTGAGGTTTCGCATGTTGGGAGAGGGATCGACCCAGATTAACTCGGTTTGATCAAAATAGCGATCGCGATGCCAGTCTTTCATCCGGACCACGTGAAGATCGAGATCCAGATTAAGTTCTTCCCGAAACATCATGGCGAGTTCACCAATGGTCATCCCGTGTCGAACGGGGATTCCGTGAAAGCCAACAAAGGACTCCTGGCCTGCGTCGAGAACGGGACCATCAACGGTGACACCATTGATGGGATTGGGACGATCAAGCACTACAAAACGCTTGCCGTGTTCCGCCGCAGCCTGCATGGCCAGCCCCATCGTTGAGATGTAGGTGTAAAACCGAGTTCCGATATCTTGGATGTCAAACACCAAGGTGTCGATTTCCTCAAGTTGTGCAGCGGTAGGCTGACGCGTTTTCCCGTACAGGCTGAACACCTTGAGTCCTGTGTTTTCATCGGTTGAGTCACTGATTGATGCAATGTCCAGTTGGCCGGCGATTCCGTGTTCGGGACTGAAAAGTGCGGCCAATTCGACATTCGGAGATGCTTGAAGACGCGTGATATTCGATGTGCCCTGGGCATCGATGCCCGTATGGTTCGTGATCAAGCCTACACGCTGTCCTTTCAGCATGCGGCACTCGTCGGCGCAAAGTTGATCCAGACCTGTTTTGACGGCCAAGGGCGATGAGGGATCGGTCTGGTCCTCAATGGCGGAACAGGCAACCGTGGCGATACGCCCTGCCAAGGAGTTAATGTTGCCCTTGCCATTGGGATGTACTCGGTTACTCAAGAAAATGAAAAACAGATCCAACTCGGGGTCGATCCAGAGGACTGTTCCTGTGAAACCGCCATGACCGTAGGCCCGATCGGAGAATAGTTCTGAGCGGTTCGACGAATAGACACTGTTTTTGTCCCAGCCAAGAGATCTCAGGTTGCCTGATACATCGCGGGCTTCGGTCATCTTGGCGACTGACAAGGGGCTCAGAATGCGAACGCCCGCATACTCACCCGACTGCAGCATCATTTGTGCGTATACGGCGAGATCCTGAGCAGTGGAAAAAAGTCCCGCGTGTCCCGCGATGCCATCCATTTCATAGGCGCGTGGGTCGTGAACTTCGCCTTGAATCCATTGCTCTTCTCGTTGTTCGGTGGTCGCCGCGCGTGTCTTCAGAGAATCGTCCGGACGATAGCCTGTCTCGGTCATTCCCAGGGGGGCGAAAATATTCTCCCGCGAGAATTCATTAATGTTTTGGCCGGTTAATTCTTCAACGATGCGAGCTAAAACGATAAAGCCGACGTCGGTGTAAACGAAACGCGTACCCGGATCTACATAGGTCTTCAACGCGTCAATTCGCTCGTATGCCTTCGTCGTTCCGTCGAAGTAGTCACTTAACGCATTGTCCGGAATCAAACCTCCGTGATGAGTCAATAATTGAGTAATGGTGATTTTGTCTTTGTCATTGACGGCAAAATTCGGCAGGTAATGCGCGACTCGGTTTCGCAGTCGCATTTTGCCCTGCTCGACCATAATCATCACACTCGTGCCCGTTGCGACCGGTTTTGTAATCGACGCCATGTCGAACACCGTGTCCACTGTCATGGGGACCTTGGTCGGTTCAAGCTGTCGATCTCCATAGGCCTTTAAGAAGGCCAGTCTGCCGTGGCGACCGATGGCGACCACACATCCCGGCATCCGGCGATCTTGGATTCCCGAGGCAACGAGCTCGTCGATGATCGCGAGCCGATCGCTTCGCATGCCGACCTGTTCCGGTGAGACGAGCGGAAGTTTAGGGGGAGCTGCCGGTAACGATGATGCTTGTGAGATGATGCCAATCCAAATGGCCGACCGTAAAATGCTTCGAAATCGCATGTCAAAAACTCCTCGTCACTCGTCGTCGCTCATAATCGCTCACGAAATCCTCTCTTCTATTGTGATTCAGATTCCGCTTGCGTGCCATCCTGCATTGCTGCAGTTCGGCTGGAGTCCTGTTCAATCTCTGTCTGCGGCTTGTTCGAATCGAGATGAGCAGCGAGAATCAGAGCATGCGAAAATCGATGACTACAGAAGGCCGAAATCCTGGATCTGAGCGAATTGACCAGCTTTCCTCGCTGGAAATCGCACAGTTGATGAATCAAGAGGATGCCGCTGTGCCCACCGCAGTGAATGACGTTCTCGAAGATGTTGCACGCGCGATCGATGTTGTGACGGAATCTCTGCGAAAAGGTGGCCGATTGATTTATGTGGGCGCGGGGACCAGTGGTCGCCTCGGCGTGCTGGATGCGTCGGAATGTCCGCCCACCTTCAATACCGATCCTCGCCAAGTCGTTGGTATTATCGCAGGAGGCTATGGGGCTCTCACTCGCTCGATCGAAGGCGCCGAAGACTTCCCGGAGCAAGCGGTGAAGGACTTAAAGGAGGTGAATCTTACCGCGTTGGATTGCGTCGTTGGAATCGCGACCAGCGGACGCACCCCGTATGTGCTTTCAGCACTCCGCTATGCTGGGGAGATAGGAGCTCAGGCAATCGGGATCGCCTGCAATCAAGACTCCGAACTGAACGCCGTGGCTGACATTGCAATCCTGCCGATCGTGGGGCCTGAAGTGGTGAGTGGTTCAACTCGTTTGAAAGCTGGAACCGCCACCAAGCTGATCCTGAATATGTTGACGACTGGGGCGATGGTGCGACTCGGTAAAACGTATGGCAATCTCATGGTCGATTTACGAGCCACCAACCAAAAGCTTAAAATCCGCTCGAAACGTATCGTCTGTGAACTTGCTGAGATCGACGAAACACGAGCTCAGAAAGTCCTCGACGAATGTGATGGTGAATTGAAGATCGCGATCCTTGTGGAATTGTTGAAGACGACTCCCGAAGCTGCTCGAAAATTGTTGGAAGAGCATTCGGGACATTTGCGATCGGCGATTCATCGTTCGAAATAGACTCAGGCATCCGATGCTGCACTTCGATATCTCAGGTGATGATTTCCGATGACCATTCTCGATTCTAATCTTGCATCCCATGATCAACCTCCATTGGTCATGGGAGTGGACGGTGGGGGGACGAATACGACGGCTTGTCTTGCCGAATTGCGAGCCGGTCAGCCCCCCCAGGTTTTGGGCCGAGGAAACAGTGGGCCCGGCAATCTTCTGGTTGTCGGGGAGCAAGCGTTGATAAATTTAAGAGAGGCAATTGACCAGGCTTTCCTTGATGCGAGTTTACCACCGCAGTCGGTGAAACGTTTATGCCTTGCACTGGCCGGTAGCGATCGAGATTCGATACGCGAGCGACTCACCCAATGGGTCCATCGAGAGGATTTGGCAAATGATCTATTGATGGTGCATGACGGCGAAGCCATTCTGTCCGTCGTGTCTCCTGCCGTTGCCGGAATCTCGCTGATTTCCGGGACCGGTTCTTTGGCCTACGGACGCGATGCTCATGGCAAGAGCCGGCGCGTTGGCGGATGGGGACCTGGGCTCGGTGACGAAGGAAGTGGCTATTGGCTGGTCGTGGAAGGGCTGCGAGCGCTTGTGGCGTCGTTCGACGGTCGTCAGGCGGAAACAGGGCTGACGTCGAGGCTGTTGAGCAAATTGCAAATTAAGGAAGCTCGTGAGCTGCCTCACTGGTTCCGGCTGAATTCACGCGAAACAATCGCTGGGTTGGCTCCCACCGTCCTCGAGGCTGCCGGCGAAAGCGATCCCCAGGCCATGGAGTTGTGTGAGCGAGCGGCTGCAGATTTGGAAACCATGATCGCGTCGGTCGCGAATCAACTTGGACTGGAAGACGGTGAGTTTGAACTTGTGCTTGCGGGTGGTTTGTTATCGAATCAAACAGAGGTGGCACTCGCCCTTCGTGAACGGATTGAGGCCTCCAGCCTTTCGCCTGCCACGATTCACACGTCGCAAGATCCAGCGATGGATGCCGTTCGTTTAGCCTGCCGAAACGATTGACTTCTCATGATTTGTCAGATGGACAACCTGCCTGATCCGCCCTTGCCGCTGCTCGTGACGGGAATCGCCGGTGTTGCGGGGTATGCAGCGTTACATCATTTTCGTGAGAAATATCCAGGGCAGGTAATTGGTATGAGGCCCGTCAAAAATTGGCGGCTGACGGGCGAGGGAGTGGTTGGTTGCGATGTGGAAGATCAAGCCAGTCTGCAGCGGCTGTTTGACCAACATCAATTCGCCTCTGTCCTAAACTGTGCCGGTAGTTGTGCACTCAAGGCCTGCGAATTGGACCCAGCCATGGCATGGCGGGTTAACGTTCAGGGAATACGTGAGTTATTGAGTGTGATGCAAGGTAGCTCGACTCGCTTGGTGCATCTTTCCATCGACCTTGTGTTTTCCGGCGTAGGACTGGGGCAGTATCGCGAAGGCGACGAAACCGATCCGGTGACCGTGTTCGGGAAAACGATGTCCATCGCAGAGAACTTGATTCAACTTGCTCGTCCCGACGCTTGCATGCTACGCATCTCGCTGCCGATGGGAGTCAGCTTCAATGGGCATGCTGGAGCGATCGACTGGATTCAATCTCGTTTCAAACAACGCAAACCAGCCACATTGTATTTTGATGAGGTTCGGACACCGACCTACACCGATTGCCTGAATCGCGTTCTGCAAATGATTCTTTCGAATGATGCACGTGGGCTTTACCATGCCGGTGGCCCTCGTGCATTGAGCCTTTACCAAATTGCTCAAATCGTTAATCGAGTTGGAGGCTATGATCCTCAACACGTGATGGGGTGTCCGAGAATCGCCGCGGGGCCGATTCCGCCGCGAGCTGGTAACGTTTCGATGGATTCGTCGCGTCTCGAGCAACTACTTGGCTTTGCTCCCTTCGATCCCTGGCCCTACGATCCGGAATTGGTGCCCTCACATCCTGAATGGCATCTCGAATGTGATGTACAGGGTTCGCCGGAGTTGCTGAACGAGGTGCTTTATCAGAATCCTCGTATCACGCGTTTGGTTGAGGGAAACGTTCGTCAATAAACCGACCGTTTTCACTCAATAATTCGCGGTCAACGAAGATCTGGCCACCTTCACGCAAATCACACACCATGTCCCAGTGTAAACCGGATTGGTTTTTGCCACCGGATTCCGGATAGGATGATCCGACGGCGGCATGGAAGGTGCCACCAATCTTTTCGTCAAAAAGCGTGTTTTTCGTGTAGTCGGTGATTGAGTAATTGGTTCCGATCGCGATTTCGCCCAGGATGCGGGCACCAGCATCCTGATCCAGCATCGTCTTCAAAAACTCTTCCCCTTTGCTCGCACTTTCCTCGACCACTTTGCCGTCCTTGAAAGTGAACGAAATATCGTCCACCTCTCGGCCGCCGTGTACCGCTGGAAAACTGTAGTTAACGATGCCTCGAGTCGCATCCTCGATGGGGCCCGTGAAGACTTCGCCGTCCGGAAAGTTTTCGTGTCCGTCACAATTTAGCCACTGTCGGCCTTCAATGCCCAGAGTCAGGTCGGTGCCCTGTGGTGTTACAAACCGTATTTCCTTCTTGCCGTTTAGATAATCGACGAGCCTTTGTTGGCTTTCGCTGATATGACGCCATGCCTCGGCGGGTTTTTCTCGATCCAGTAAACCGGCTCGAAAAACAAAGTCTTCGTAAGCCGATAACGACATCTCCGCGTCCTGAGCCGAAGCGTTGCAGGGGAATTGAGTTCCCACCCAGCGAAGCTCACCGGCGGCTGCGCGTTTGAGATAGGTGTCGAAATATTTCTTCCGCGCCTGACTGGCCTTGGCCTGCCGCTCCGGAGATACGCCGGTTAATGATTTGGTATTCGTCTGTCCCCAAATCGCAATGAGCACGTCGATTTCTTCGATTTGAAATTGCGCGACAGGATCTTCGTAGGTAATCTGATGCTCTTGACCCTCATTCAACATGATTTCCTTGCATTCGTCGGGCACCACCGACAGGACCGGGTGCGCGCCGGCCTGGATCACCGCACGATAAATGGAAGTGATCAGGGCTGAAGTAAGGGGAGGGCCTGAAATCAGGACCAAGTCGCCGCGCTTCACTTCCGTCGAATAGCCCACAAGAACGTCGGCTAAGTTGTCGATACGAGGATCTCGCACTTCTATCTCCTTCCGCTGATTTGGCTGTTTCTGGGACTAACAAAATTGTTGGTACCAAAACAGACCCACGATTGTTTTTGCGTCTTCGATTGCGCCCGTTCGGATCAATTCCAGAGTCTCTTCAAACGGCATGATGACATTCTCGATCTCTTCATCCGCCTCGCGATCGGGTTGGCCTGCCACAAGATCGGTTGCCAAAAACATATGCATTCGCTCATCAAGAATACCTGGCGCTGCCAGAAAACTGGTTAAGGCTTCGAGCTTACCTGCTGTGTAGCCCGTCTCTTCGATCAGCTCTCGCTCAGCACAATGCAAAGGTGCTTCGCCAGGTTCCAGCGTTCCTGCTGGCAATTCAAGCAAAGGTTGGTTAACTGCTAACCGAAAATTGCGGATGAGACAAACCTGATTGTCATTCAGAATCGGCAAAATCACGACGGAGCCAGGGTGACGGACGATCTCTTTCTGAATCGTCTTACCATCACCACGTTCACGCTTAACTCGTTCAACAAAGAACCTCTGGGCATGGAATAATTTGTCTGCTGTCATCCTGCTGGCTCTCCAAATCCAGACACAAAAAAGAGTGGCGAAATTTCTTGAGCCAAAAAAATGTGACTCGCGACCGTAAATCGAAAAAACTTTGAAACATCCTATGGGAGTGGCACGTAGTTGAAAAGTCGTGGCTTGGCTGACACTGCGACCAATTGGAACTGACGAAAGATTGATCCGCTTTTTTTCGTTGATAAAATGGGTGTTTGCCGGCAATGTTAAAGAATCTTTTGTACCTCATCCATAGAACCGCCGGCTCATCGGGCATCTGTCGCTATGCGTGACCAAGGCATTTGGAGTATTGGCTTCGGTCGTTGGAACGGTGTGCACGTTCGCTTGCACATGTTCTTCATGCTCTTTGCGGCCTTCACGATCTATTTGGGGTGGCTCGATCTCGAAGGACCCGGTTGGAGTGGTCCGTTACTGGTCTGTTTGTTGCTCATTAGTGTTGGCTTTCATGAGCTTGGACATCTGTGGGCCGTTCGCCGCTTAGGCGGTCATGCTGATGAGGTTGTGTTGGGGCCACTTGGTGGCTTGGGAGTTCCCCCCGATTTACCCGAGCCGCAAAGCGAGTTGGTTGCTGCCATTGCCGGGCCGTTGACGAATCTGATGATTTGTTTTTTCACGGCGCTTATTCTCACGTTTCACGACAATGTTGATCTCTTTGGCTTGATGTATCCGCTCTCTCCTCAGGATGTTGCTGTCGGTGACTTCGGGACGGTGGCGCTGAAGATGACGTTCTGGATCAACTGGTTTTTGATCATCGTCAATTTCATCCCTGCATTTCCCTTTGATGGGGGGCAGGCCCTGAAGGCGGCGATCATGACGTTTCGTCCGCAAACGGAGCCCCAGGATGCGGTAATCTTGGTGGCAAGATTTGCGAAACTGACGTCGGTCGGTTTGCTGGTTTTGGCTTGGATTGTACGTCACGACAATCCAGGCCATGGGATGCAGACTTGGTTTGCATTAGTGCTTCTGGCTATATTTGTTTTCTTTAGTGCTCGTAAGGCTGAGCAGATTCCGGAACGTTCTAACGCAGATCCGTTTATGGGGTATGACTTTTCCGAAGGATATACGACATTTGAGCAGGCGGCTCCGACATCGACCAAGGCACCGTCCGGGCCAATTGTGAGTTGGTGGGATCGTCGTCGTCGCGATCGGGAAGATCGTCAGCGAATAGAAGAAGCAGTCGAGGACGGCCGTGTCGATGAGATCTTGTCACGCGTTCATGAAGGCGGAATCGACAGCCTATCACCTGAAGAGCACGACATTCTGCGACGAGCGAGCTTGCGATATCGAAATCGAGATTAAACAGGCGAGTGGGAGTAACCGTGGCACGGGAATCATCGGATCGTGAAGATCTGTTGCGCGACGCTGTGGGGATTCCACATCGTATTGAGTTTCGGATTGCCCCGGATGAGCCTTCGATCGTTATCGGGTTTCGAACGAATGGCGCGGCCAGTATCTATTGGGGCCAGGACCAACATTTCCAGTTCAATACGGCAGGTCAACTTCGACGCGCCTTTTGGCAGGAACAGTTGGTCAAAGCCGATCGCGGAAAACTGATTACGATGCGCCGTGAACAGCAGGCTGAACAGACCGTCTTGATCAGCCGGCAAATGGAGCCTCACGAAACTACTCATTTGCTTGAAAGAATTTGCGTTGTGATCCGACGATTGACGGCGGCGATCGCCAATCGCGAGCTGGAAATTGTGGGAGTTGTCAGTGAGGGGAACCGTGATGTGCTGAGCGACGCCGATGAGTGGCTAAAAAAAATGGCCGGTGCGATAGCGATCGCAAACCGGCCAAATGTTACCTGAGACTTTCGTCAACGGCTTAAACCGTCTTCGTCGTGCCCGGCATCGGGATCGGATAATTCATATTCTCATCCGGAACGACAGGCGGGACGTCGTCGAAGGTCGTTAAATCATCAACGGGAGCGATGACGATTTCTGAATTGAGTGCCTTATCCCATTCGATGGGCTTACCCGAGTAAGTCACCATCCGACCCAGGATGGAGGTCATCGAACTGAGAGCACCGTATTCTCCTTCGTTCGGGATTTCGCCCTTGCGGATTTCTGCGAAAAGATCGTGATGTTCTTGTTGGTGTCCACCACCTCCACCACGGCCATAAGACCAGACAACATTACCACTGTTGTCGGAAATCGTGGCGCCACCGATGTTGACCGTTCCCTTGGAACCGTGAGCATGTTCGGAGACGGCATTCCAGGTGTCCGGGATATGTCGACATTGGCTGAACATTTTTGAGCCGTCTGCATAGGTGAACTCGACCACGTGATGGTCGAAAATCTGACCGTGTTCTTTGCCATTTCGAACCTGACGTCCACCCTGGCCTTGAGCTGAGACGGGATATCCGCCCATCAACCAATTGATCACGTCCAGATTGTGGATGTGTTGTTCAACGATGTGGTCGCCACAGAGCCAATTGAAGTAATACCAGTTTCGCATCTGGTATTCCATCTCCGACTGATTCTCTCGTCGTGGACGAACCCATACACCACCACCGTTCCAATAAGCCCGAGTCAGAATGATGTCGCCAATCGCGCCGTCTTGGAGACGCTTGATCGTTTCCATGTAGCGACGTTCGTGGCGGCGTTGCAAACCGACGGCTACCGCCAGGTTCTTCTTTTTAGCTTCAGCGGTCGACTTGAGGACGCGGCGTACACCGGCTGCGTCGACGGCAACCGGCTTTTCCATGAAGACATGTTTGCCTGCATTGACGGCCGCTTCAAAATGCAGCGGTCGAAAACCTGGAGGTGTGGCCAAAATGATAAGGTCTGCATCGGAGCTGAGAACGTGCTTGTAGGCATCGAAACCAACAAACTGGCGATCAGCTGGCACGTCGACCTTATCCGCATGCTGGCCCTTCAGACCACGAAGGCTTTGTTGAAGTCGATCGTTAAAGGCGTCGCCCATCGCGACGAGTCGCGTCGGTCCCTCGGTGTTCATCGCTTGACTTGCTGCTCCGGTCCCGCGACCGCCACAGCCAATCAAACCGATGCGAATTTCATCACTACCGAATGCATGTGCAGAACGCGCGAAGGAAAGGTTGCCAGCAACCGCCCCGCCCGCTACGAGCAAAGACGAATTCTTGATGAAGTTTCGTCGCGAGGTATTGGTCTGATCTTTCTTCTTGGCCTGGTCGGTCATCTGGTTCTCCTGGGTATTCTCAAATCCGGATAGGCTGTTGGGGTTTCGTTGAATTTTGGGGCCGGGATCAATGCTTGGCCCTCTGACCATCATACCGTTCTGGCTGTCGTCTCTCAAATCCTGATCGCCAACAGAATTGATAAGCTCCAAGCTCGAAACTTAGGATATGATACATATCGAACCTTGGTAGGCCTGTTCGCATGCATCGGATCGTCAAGCTGATTACATATCGAATCGTTCTCGGTGTCCTAATTGGGGGGGGAATTGTCACTCCTTTGAAGGCAGACGAGCGACGTTTTGAACGTACCGAACCCCACATGGGGACGGAATTCACTATTTCTCTGTACGCTCCAGGGGATCAGCAAGCCGAAGCGGCGTTGACTGCCGCTTTTGCCAGGATTGCCGCTTTGGATCAGAGCTTGAGTCACTATCGTCGTGACAGTGAACTGAGTCAACTTGTGGCTGCCGCCCCTCATTCGACCGGAATTCCCGTCTCTGATGATCTATGGACAGTTTTGTCTCGTAGCCAGGAACTCAGTCGATTGACTCAGGGAGCTTTTGATGTGACGGTCGGACCTCTCAGCCGCATGTGGCGTCACGCGCGCCGCCAGAAGCAATTCCCGACAAAATCACGATTCGAGGCCGCTCGACGGCTCACCGGCTTTTCGCGGATGAAGCTCGACGAGCAACATCAGGCTGTGCGTTTAGAGCGTCGGGGCATGCGATTGGATCTTGGGGCCATTGCCAAGGGGTACGCTCTCGATGAGGCCTTAGCGGTACTGAGACAACAGGGGATCTCGATCGCGTTAATCAACGGAGGGGGCGATCTTCTCGTTGCTGATCCACCTCCGGGAAAAACCGGTTGGCGGGTCGGTTTATCGGCACTCTCTCAGGGGCATCCCCAGGAAGTCATCGTGATCGCCAATCAAGCGATTGCGAGTTCCGGAGACCTCAATCAATTTGTGGTCCTGGATGGAGTTCGCTATTCCCATTTGATCGATCCTCGCACCGGTATGCCGCTGACAATGCGAAGTATGGTGACCGTTACGGCACCGACGGGAATGGATGCCGATGCGATGGCGTCGATTGTTTCCGTGCTGGGCCCGCAGCTGGGGCTCGCATTTCTTGAAGAGCAGCCCACGTGTGAGGGACGGTTTGCCTCTCTCACAGAGTCCATCACTGCATCCGATCAGGATCAAGGGAAACAGGGGAGCCTGAAGATTCTACAGACGTCCGCATTTCCGCAAGCAGAAATGCCCTGACGTAGGTTAGGGTTCCGAAGAGCCAATGACGGAGCTTCCCGTCGCCTCTGTCGTCGTGGTTAACGTTGCGTCTTCGGACGCATCTGTTTGCGTCTCGTCCGTCTCAGGGACGTCGGCTTCTGTTGTCTCAGTACTGAAATCGGACGGCTCAAGGACGGTTGATTGCATTTGTCCTTGACGTTCGTAGACGATCGTCACCGGTAGCGGCGCGTCAAAGACGAGGTCACGGAATTCTCGAGAGTCCTTGAAACGCTCGCCATTGACTTCGAGGATGCGGTCATTCAACTGTAGGCCGGCTCGAGCGGCGGGAGAGTGCGGAACCACGCGAACGAGATTGACGCTCTTGGATTCGGCGATATCGGCTCGCCATGTGATTCCCAGACGCGTCGGCTGGCCGATTAATCGCACGGCGACTTCTTCTGGCCTATCGCTATCCTGTTTTTGAACTAGCAAAACCGAGTCTTGAGGAGCACTCACCATGGCTTGAGACATGGTAGCCGACGAATCGAGACGAATTCCATTCAATTCTAGCAGAATATCCCCGGAACGAATTTTCGCAAGATCGGCGGGCAGGCCACGACGAACACGCAGGACTCTCAGCCCGTTTTCCGTTTGTTGTGCATTCCAAGAAAGGCCCAGGCGAGTTGGCCCTGGCGCCAGCGGACGTTCAAAACGGGAACGGTCGCCGGGACCTTCATAGCGACTCGCCGGCCGGAAAGTGTCGAATGACGGTTCATTTCCAAGTACCGTCAATGTGTTCAGCAGAAGATTCGAAACCTGTTGTACCCCTTCTGCGTTGATCAGATGGGCATCGTCACTGGGCCGATGGTAAAAGGCATGCAAGCCAGTGTGAAACATCAGAACCGGGATCTGACGTTTATGAAACGAATGGTGATCGCTGTTTTCGTTGATCTCCCAGAGATAATCGAGCTTCAATTCGCTCCCCGCATTGGCTGCCGTTACCATATGACGAAGCCCTCGCATCGATCGAGCCCCGTACACCTCGACACGGTTGTTACGAAGGTGACCGATCATATCTACGTTGATTGCCAATTTGACCTGGTCTAACGGGATGGAGGGATTGATTGCCCAGTGTTCCGACCCAAGCAATCCTTTCTCTTCGCCGTCCCAAAAGGCGAATATGATGGAACGTTTGCACGATAATCCGGTCGTGGCAAAAGCATCCATGACTTCCAGCAGGGCCGAGACGCCGCTGGCGTTGTCGTCGGCGCCGTTGTGGATCTGGCCAAAGGGACCGTAACTATTCCGTGAGTTGCCGTATCCGACATGATCGTAATGGGCACCGACGAGTAGATATTCGTTCTTCAGTTCAGGGTCGTTGCCCTCGATCACGCCCAGGAGATTGCGGTAGCCTGCGTTAAAAGATTGGACGTAGCCGCCATTTTTCACGATCGGTTGTAGATCCCGCTCCAGGAATTTCAGCAGATATTTCGCCGCCGCTCGGCCACCGCGAGTGCCTGCTTCACGTCCTTCAAACGAATCGTCTGCCAAAACCTCGATGTGGGTGCTGAGTTCCTGGTCGGTAATCGTGGTGCGAGCACGGTTCAATAACGCCTCATTGGCGGACAGCGTCGGGAACAGCCAGAAATAGAGGATCGTTAGCGTCGTCAGAAAAGCTGGGTGGTATCGGAAGGTCACCGAGTGGCTTTGGGGATTTGGGCATGTGAGGTATGTTTTTGCGAGTTTCGCCAACGTTTTTGACATGTCTTGCAGTAACCCGAGGAATGAATAAGAATAGGACCCTCAAGGACAATGCGGTTTTAGCGTTGGTCCCTGATCGACAGTGCCCATTCCTTCAGGCGCGGCTACGGAGAGGTGGCTGAGTGGTCGAAAGCGCCGGTTTGCTAAATCGGTGACCCGGAAACGGGTCCGCAGGTTCGAATCCTGTCCTCTCCGCTCATGGTGGCTCATCTTGCCCAAGGTTTGCCATCGGCTCCTTGGGCTCTCTTCTTCGCTCTCTGCGCAAAGCTTACGACCTTGCGTGTTCGTTCAGTTATACCAGTGAAGAGCGCCGGCAACGATTAAAGCGTTTCGAGATAGTGGACAAGATCTTCGACTTCGTAATCGCTCCAAGTCGTCTCTCTGGGATGGGCAAACTCCAAAAAGACATCTTTCAGCGATTTCGCCGATCCGTCATGGAAAAACTGTCTTCGTTGACTGACGCCCCGCAAGGATGGCGGGTTGAATTTGCTCTGTCCAAGCTCGTCCGAGAGGCCGACGTCGACCACCAGCGGCGCCGCAAAGTTCGGAGCCGGATGGCATTCAAGGCAGTTGTTCGTTTCAAATAATTGACGTCCTCGTTCAACGGCTGCCGTTGACGGTCGATTTTGCGCCACTGCGATTCCAGGGGCTGGCGAGAGGCTTTGGACGAAACTGTTAAGCGCCTGCACGTCCTCTTCTTGGAAACGCTGGTCACCGCCGCCACGCATTGTCTGGTAGAGCGATTTTCGGATCTGTGCGGCTAGATTCTGTTCACTCCCTCGCCAGGACCAGGGAGCCGTATCTGCCGTGCCTAGCAGCGATGGGATCCGCTTGGGCGCTCCGATCGAATCATCCCCAAAGTTGTCATTAACAAAGTCACCCGTGTGACCATCACTATGGCAACTGTGGCAACTTAACCAGCCGTCCAACGAGAGACGCGAATTGTGGAATTGAGCTTCGCCCTGCTGAGCAGGGGTCAGGGCTGGGCGAGGACCCAGCGAACTCTCGTATACCACGCGGTTATCCGCTAAATCGACCTTACTTACTCGGTCATCAAAGCGACTCGCCACGTAAACATGGCGGTCGGTGGTACCAAAGGTCATCGAAAACGTTCCCGTGGCAATACGCATCCGGTCGAATTGGAGCCCATATCGTGTGCGTTGAGCAAGTTCGCCGGTTCCGTTAATGGCCAAGACAAGATCNCCCTGCTGTGTCAGCAGTAATTCGCCGGGGTCGCCTGCCGCGTTGCCCTCGCGGCCGAGTGGAAACAGGCTGCCGTGAATCCGACGTGGTTCGGCGGTTGAGGCAGCTACGATTCGTTCGATCGGTAGTGACCGAATCAGATTTGACATCACCGTTCCCCAGAACACGTGATCTCGTGTCGTGGGGACGAACTCATTCAGCTGTTGGTGAGTGAGCAACAGGCGGCCATGGTCGGTGATCGCCATGCCACGAATGTTGTGGCCTGGAATGAGGATGGTTGAATGACAGGTAAAGGTCTGCAGGTCGATCACCGCCAGGTAGGGGCCGAACGCGTCTGCGACAAAAAGATAANGACCGTCAGCATCGACACATTGGAGTCGTGGCGCAAACGGCAGTGTGATGCTGGATTCTCGTTGCAGGCTTCCGTTTTGCGTAATCGACCAGTGGGTCAACTGTCGTGCCCATTGTGAGGCGACGACGAACTCTCGAAGATCCGTTCGGCAAATCGAGACGGGGGTATGTGGTACCCCTTTGTGATCGATTTTTTCGGGCTTGCCGTTGGAANNACGAAGCAGAACGACCTCATGTCGACGCGGATCCACGGCGACCGCTAATGATTGATCTGAGAAAAGCTCGAGATCAGCCAGGGAGGCCGCGACGAAGACTTCCCCCGTCAGTTGACCATCGGAAAGCGNNAGAGTCGAAATGCTGCCCGTGTCGCGGTTCGCGACCCACATCTCCGATCCCACGACCGCAATGCTGACCGGGCGACGGACGTGTTCCGCAGCCTCAAACGCGGACACTGTTCGGATCGATACCATGAGACTCACCAAGGTGGCTAAACCCAGGAGATGGTGAGCTGAGAGCGGCGAGAGTGAGAGATGAAGTCGTTGCATGCTGAACAGGCGATATTAACACAATTCTGACGAATTCGCCGACTCCCAAGGCGGACTACCGCCCTCCACGTATGCGAGTATTGTCACTTTCAGCGGGGACTTNNTGTGGATCTCGAGTGGAAGCCACTGGATTGGCAGGTGTCGTTCACGAAGGGTNTTGGAGAATGCTATGTAATTTAATGGCAGGGCGACTCACGGAGGGTGAGTTGCAACGATTTTGACGGAGAGGCGAAATGTCAGAGAATTCATCCGCGTTCAGCAGGCGCCGTTCTTCGCGATACGGCATCATCGATCTCGAAGCTACTCAGGTGACCATCATTGTTGCNGGTGAGGGAGAGGATCAACGACATGAAGGGATTCTCGCCGATCTGTCGAGCAACGGCGTTCGGGTTGCGTTGGGAGTATGTCTCGAAAAAGATGTGCCGGTTCAATTTCATTTGTCAGTCCCATCTGTCGGCCTGGAATTCTCATGCCTCGCCCATCCCCGCTGGTTTCAACCACGAGACGCCGAATCCTGGTGGGTTGGGTGTGAACTGACTGAAGTGATCACCGACGAAATGATTGATGCACTCGCTCGTGGCGGATTGCTTGATCGTCGCCGCGATCCACGCTATCCCGTCTCCTATCCCGCCATTGTGAAATGGGAGCTTGGGGATAAGCCGCTGGATGTAGAGCTCGTCAATTATTCCAAGGGCGGTATCTGTGTTCTCAGTCAGGAAGGAAGTGGATTGCTCAGCGAACGTGTCATGCTGCAGGTGGCATCTTATAATCGGGATGCCACCATTCCCTGCCGAGTGATGTGGCAGCGAAAAACGGAAGCAGGGTTCGTGGCCGGTTGCAGCTTCACGGGAGCCGAGGATTTCATCAAATTACGGGAAATCGTAGCCCCTGTACAAAACGCCCCAAAAGTTGGTGCAACACAGCCCCAAGAAACAAGAAAACTCCATTTTTTCATTTTGATACTGGTCTTCCTGCTGCTGGCCGTGAAAGGTATCGAGCTCTTGGTGCCGGTGCGTTTGGCACCGCAGTCCGAATCTTCCAAAGCGATGGATGGCTCATCCCTATCGCAACTTCATGAGTCCGTCGGTCAGGCGGAGACTCGTCGAGATCCCACCTAGCGAATGCCGCGGGATGTCGCTGCAACCGCGTTTTGTGAATTGGCTCTTGTTTTCTGGCTATTGCTATTGCCTTTTTGGGTATCCCTCGATATCACAGAGGGCTCTGACAGCATTTCGAAAGAAATCGTCGGATTGCGAAGGAGTGCAAAACCAGATTCGTTGAGCTAGGGAGGGTTAGAGATGTCGCTGCAGGTTTTTGCTGCTCTTATCAGCTTGGCAGTCGTTGTTCTGATTGCCGCTGGTGTTCTCGAACGTCACGATGACGTGGCTTGATCGGGCAAATCAGACTATTTGCCGTTTCTGATGGCCGGCCATGGTTGAATGGTCAACCATAGGCTGATTTCGGGAATGATCAGTAGGTCAGCAACGAAAACAGATCTCGAGGGCCGATTTTNTCACGGCCACCTAAGCCTGTTAGCTCAATAAGAAAAGCGCAGCTTTCTACCACGGCACCGGTTTTTTCCACGAGTTTGCAGCAGGCGTCGACGGTGCCGCCGGTGGCGAGAAGATCATCAACGACGAGTACTTTTTGGCCCTCTTCGAGCCCATCGACGTGGATTTCCAGCTTATCTGAGCCGTATTCGAGGTCGTATTCGAAGGCGTGCGTGGAAAAAGGTAGCTTGCCCGGCTTGCGGATCGGAACAAAGCCCACGTTGAGCTCCATCGCCAACGGGGTGCCGAAGATGAACCCGCGAGCTTCCGCAGCCACGATGACGTCAATCGAACGATCACGATATTCAGCAGCAAGCCGTTCGGTGGCCGCTTTCATCGCCTCGGGCGATGCCAATAAAGGAGTGATATCCCGGAAGAGAATGCCCGGTTCGGGGAAATCAGGGATATCCCGTACGTACGATTTGAGATCCAATTGTGCTCGATCGGACATCGAAAGAACTCCCCGTTGGGCGATCATGAAGGCTTACAGCTGCCGAGGTTCGGCAGCAGGCTTACCGATGGACGCTGTGGTTAGGGCAGATTCTCGATCATGGCCGAGAATCTTCGTTGGGGAGTGAAGATAGCGGGCGACACCGCAGGTGGCAAGGTGTCAGATGGCTACTTGTCGGANAGAGACGATCTTCTTGGCTTTCTAATTCGCGCTAAAAGCTGGAAGGGGATTCACGGCGTTCGATCGGGTCCTTGAGGCCGTCGGAGAGTTTACCGAGAGCTTCTGTTTCGATTTGTCGTACGCGTTCACGAGTCAGGCCCAGCTGCTCACCAATCTCTTTGAGCGTATGAGGTTCCAGATTGTCGAGGCCGAATCTCATCCGCAGAACGGTGGCTTCACGAGGATCCATGTGCTCCATCATGTGCAGCACATGGTGCAGAACATCGTGCTCCAAAAGCTCGTCTTCCGGCGTTTTGGTCCGTTCGTCCATTACCATTTCACCCAGCGACCAACCTGCTTCCGATTGGTCGGTTTGAGGGGCGGAATTGTAGATGTTAATGGCCTTCTTGATGATCGGCAGCTTCTTCTTGGGAAGCCCCAGTACTCGAGCGATTTCTTCGACCGTGGGAGTTCGTCCAAGCTCCTCCGCGAGCCGAGCATTAGCGCGTCGCCACTTTGCAAGGAGCTCGACCATATAGGCCGGAATTCGGATCGTTTTGGCCGAGTTGATTAACGCTCGCTTAATCGACTGCTTAATCCAATAGCTGGCGTAGGTGCTGAAGCGGCAGCCGACGTCAGGGTCAAAGCC
The DNA here is from genome assembly GCA_002723275.1 of Planctomycetaceae bacterium. Lineage (GTDB taxonomy): Bacteria > Planctomycetota > Planctomycetia > Pirellulales > Pirellulaceae. The sequence goes on along the minus strand of PBNZ01000014.1, from coordinate 154,585 downwards.
CTCAACGGCACGTAAGAGACCGAGATTGCCTTCCTCAATCAAATCTTGCAAGCCTAGTCCCTTGCCGGTGTAGCCGCGTGCGATATTCACGACAAGCCGCAGGTTGGCTCGGACCATCTGGTCGCGTGCTCGAAGGTCTCCGGCACCAATCTGTCGAGCAAGGTCTCGCTCTTCGGCCGCTGTCAACAATGCCGTTTCGTTGATTTCTCGCAGGTAGGTTTCCAACGGTGTTTGCACGTTGGTGTCGGAGATCGGAACACGGGATTCTGTTGAGGAGCTTTGAGTTCTTGTCATTTGGGAACCGGGAGGGTCGAATTTGCAAGGATGGAGGATGGATAACCTTACACATCGACGAGCAGCCGCCGTTTTCTGCAGTGGTGGAAAAGGTTGAGTATGTAGAGCGGATTTGATCACGGTTACGATAACAACAAAAGAAACGACCCCAACGCTCGCGAGGAGGCTGGGGTCGTTGTGAAGTCGATTTGAGCCCGTTTTTAGGGCCTATTCACTGGATTCTTCCGATTTTTCCGAATCTTCTTTTGCCGATTCTTCCGCGGGCGCTTCCGCAGCCGCTTCTTCGGCGGGAGCCTCGGTTTGAATCAGCGGGCCGGATGCGCCCAGACCACCCTTGAGATCCTTGGGCGGAGCGGCTGCAGTGGTGGGCCGTGTCTCTTCCGCTGCCTCAGCCGCTGCTGCTGCAGCTTCATCCTCTTCGGCCCAGTCAACTCGCTTGCGGGAAAGCCCGATTTTGCGATCGTCCGTGTCCACTCGCAGAATCTTGACCTCGATGTCGTCGCCAACCTTGACGATCTCTTCGGGGTTTTCGACCTTGTGATCGGCCAATTCCGAGATGTGGAGTAGGCCTTCCAGACCATCCTCGAGTCCGACAAATACGCCGAAGTTCGTGATCTTTGTGACCTTGCCTTTCACCAGTTCGCCCGGCTGATAGCGATTCGGGATGTCGTTTACCCAGGGATCTTCGTCGAGTTGTTTCAGGCCAAGAGCGATACGACGTCGTTCTTGGTCGACCGAAAGAACTCGGCATTCGACCTCTTCACCCTTCTCAAGCATTTCATTGGGATGGCTGATCTTTCGCGTCCAGGACATGTCGGAAACGTGTAACAGGCCATCGATTCCTTCTTCCAGCTCGATGAAGGCACCATAATTCGTCAGGTTGCGAACGCGACCCTTGACCAGTGCCTCTTCCGGATAACGGTCTGAGACATCTTCCCAAGGATTCTTCTGCGTTTGCTTCATACCCAGCGATATTTCTTGTTTCTCGCGATCGATGCCCAACACGACGACTTCGATTTCGTCGCCGATTTGAACGAGTTCGTTCGGGTGACTGATGCGTTTGGTCCAGGACATTTCGCTGATGTGGACCAGGCCTTCGATGCCCTCTTCGAGCTTCACAAAGGCACCGTAGGACATAACGTTGACCACCTTGCCCATAACCTTGGCATTGATCTGGTACTTGTCCTCGACGTTGTCCCAGGGGCTCGGCGTCATCTGCTTCATGCCGAGAGCGATCTTTTCCTTCTCGTAGTCGATGTTCAGAATCATCACGTCGATCTCCTGATCGATCGAGACGAGTTCCGAAGGATGGCCAATGCGGCCGTGGCTCATGTCGGTAATGTGGAGCAGGCCGTCAATGCCGCCGAGGTCCACGAATGCACCGAATTCGGCGATGTTTTTGACCACACCTTTGCGGACCTGACCCACTTCCAATTCGCGAAGCAGCTGCTCTCTGTCTTCCTGACGTTGTTTTTCGATCAGTGATCGTCGACTGACGACGATGTTGCGACGAGCCTCGTCGATCTTGAGGACTTCACATTGAACAACGCGGCCGATGTATTCACCAATATCGTGCGGTCGGCGAATATCGACCTGACTGGCCGGTAAGAAAACGTTGACGCCGATATCCACCAGCAAGCCACCCTTGATTTTTCGGGTGCAGGTTCCTGTGACGACCTGGCCTTCCTCGATCGTCTTCATCATTTCCTGCCAAGCAATGATCTTCTCTGCCTTGCGTTTGCTAAGGCTGATCATGCCGTAAGGATCTTCTGTCGTACCCGTGGCGTCTTCGACCTCTTCGACCAAGACTTTGATCGTGGTCCCTACCTCTGGCTTTTCTTCCTCTTCTTCCCATTCGGAAAGTGGAATGGTGCCTTCGCTTTTGAAACCGACGTCGACCAGCACGCGGTCATCGTCAACTCGGATCACCCGACCGTCGACAATGCTGTTAACATCAATGTCCGCTTCAGACTCAACGGTGCTGAGACCCGTCTCGTCGGCTCCCAACAAAGCGGCATCAATTGCGCTGATAAACTCCTGATCACTCTCAAGATTACGAATTAGATTACGGTCGACCATCAGATACCTAAATACAGGTCGATCGAGCGTGCAGACGATGGCCAGGCAGATGCTTCAACGGCCATCCGAAGCTCGATGACGAGGGTAAAAGGAATGCCCGGCTGCCGATCACTCCCTAGTGAACGCCCAAAACAGCCCAGACCAAGCCTGAAAGGGTAACAGATTCGTTAGAGCCGAGCAACCGCATCAAACGCTTCCAATTAGCCCCTCTCAAAACACTGTTGCCAGCGTTGGGGTGGGCCGGCAGCACATCGACGAGCCTTCTCGACGAGCCTTTNCGGTGGGCCCATCTTCTTCGCTTCTCCCGAGTTGCCACCGTGGTCTGGTTTACCAGTTGGGCCCTTCAGATTATTTCCCTTCCGTCGATGACTCCGTCAGAGTCTCCGCGGCGTCACCGCCTGAGATCGATTTGCGGCTCATTTCAAAGCACTCTGAGATGCGTGATTGAAGGCAATCAATCAACTCCTCATCCGACATGGCCGCCACCTCGGTAGGTGTAATTGGGTCCCCAAATCGCAAGCGAATTGTTCCACGACGAGGAAATTTGCTGCCTCGTGGCCAGACTTCGTAAGCTCCTGCCAGGCCGACCGGCAGCAAACTGACTTTCCCACGTCGGGCAAGCGAGCAGAATCCTGGTTTCAGCGGTGCAATGGTGCCATCGAGAGTTCGCGTGCCCTCCGGGAAAATGAGCACCATTTCGCCTCGCTTGAGCCGTTTCAGGGTCTCTTTGATGCCTGCGATGCCAAAGCCATCACGTTGGATCGGAATCGCGTCGTACCATCGAATGAGCCAGCCAAATGCCGGCGAGCGAAAGAGAGTGTCTCGTGCCAGATAGTTCATTCGCCGATCGCAGCCCAGTCCCACCAAGACCGGGTCCAGAAGGCTCTGGTGATTCGAGCAGACCAAAATGCCTCCCTCTTTCGGAATCAGGTCCCGACCCTCACATCGCATCCTGAAGAGCAGTACCGCTGTAAGCTGGGCCGCCACCCGACTTATGTTGTAGGTGATTCGTTTTGCAAACGATCGAGATGCAGACATCGCGNCGCCCAGTTTTCTAGTGATCTGAATATCGAATCGGGTCTTTGACCCCGTTTTGCTCAAANCCACGCAGCCTCAGTAGGCATGCATCACAACGTCCGCAGGATGATCGATCGGGTCGGGGATCATAGCAGGTGATCGTTTGCCCATAATCCACACCCAGTTCAAGGCCTCGACGGATGATCTCCGCTTTCGTCATTTCCAGCAGTGGCGTGTGGATTGTGACGCCATTCCCTTCTACCCCTGCCTGAGTCGCCAAATTAGCCATCTGTTGAAATGCCTCAATGAACTCCGGGCGACAATCGGGGTATCCACTGTAGTCGAGTGCGTTGACACCAATGAAAATATCTTGGGCCGACAAAACTTCCGCATACGCCATCGCGAACGACAAGAAGATCGTATTGCGGGCGGGAACATATGTCACAGGAATCGCGTCGCCAATTTCCTCTGCCGAATCATGCTTAGGGACATCGATGGCGGAAGTCAGGGCTGAGCCGCCGAATGTGCGCAAGTCGAAATCGATCACCACATGATTTTCGACCTGTGCACTCTTGGCGATCCCGGCGGCTGCATCAATCTCGTATTCGTGCCGCTGTCCGTATCTGAATGTCAGGGCACAGGGTTCGAAGCCGGCGGCTTGTGCAATGGCCAGCACGGTTGTGGAGTCGAGGCCACCGCTCAGGAGTACGACGGCTTTTGGGCGTGAAGACATGTTTTCGGAAGCTCCCGGGACTGCGATCGCTAGCAACGAACGGATTGTAGGCACATTCTCAGTCTTCGCCCAGGCCGCCCAAAGTCCCTTGTGTTCGCCTAAGTTCCGGATTCGGAAAAGTCTGCTCAAGGTTCCTGATCCTTACAGCCGAAACGGACTGTGACGAACCACGTGTTTCGCACGTTCCAAGGAAAGGGATTTCGATGTCGCGTTTGCTGGCTGTTTTTTGTGTTCTCTCAACCAGTCTCTCGTTGGGATGTTCCATGTGCGCCAGCCCGTATGACTGTGCATACGCAGCGTACGGGGGAATTATGCCGCGAGCTAATCAGTTCCACGGGCGCGTTGGCTCGATTCTAGATCCGGCCGCGGTGATCAAGGTGGAAGCCGATCAAAAGGCCGATGAACCAACTCCGGCGGAAATCCCCGACAACTCGGGTGAGATCACGGCCATTCCGTTGGACTCCGATTCAACGGATAGTCACGAGATGGATTTGGACCTCTCGTTAACGTCAGATGTTGAAGAGGTTTTCGATCCTGACCAGGAATTCGAGCCTTTTGGCGCTGAATTCGCCGAACTTGCGAAATCGGGACGTGAGGAAGAGATGGGACTTAGCTCGGAAGAAGAGCCTGACCTGGTCGGCTTTGTCGATGCNGAATCGTTGAACCGCGAAGCCGTGGAGGCTAAGTCGGTCATGCAAACGACGGCCATTGAGCCGGCAGCGACTGACGTTGAGACGACGAATCCACCAACACTTCGTCTCATAGACGCGACTGGTAGTGAGCTCCCCATCTCGGAGTAAGCCTTCTATATTTCTTGGATTCGCGCCAGCCCCGTTGAAATCCCAAGTTCGCGGGGCGGTAATCTCGATACGCCAATATTTGCGTCGTCAAGCAAAGTTGTTTACCCTTTGACCCACCTCAGCTGGTCAAGGTTCAAAGCGGAAGGCAATGGCGATGACTCAAACGGCAGACGACGCTCAGTCCCATCAAGTGGAAACGCAGGATCCTCCCAAGACCTTCGGCGGGCTTGTACGTCAACTTGGTCCTGGACTGATCGTGACCGCTTCGATTGTCGGATCTGGTGAACTGATCGTGACGACCAAGCTCGGCGCCGATGTTGGCTTCGTGCTGCTATGGTTCATCATTNTCGGCTGTATCGTAAAGGTCTTTGTCCAAGTCGAACTCGGTCGCTTCGCCATCACTCATGGTCGCACGACTCTCCAAGCGCTGAATACGGTTCCGGGTCCTCGTCTGGTGGTTAGCTGGATTATCTGGGCTTGGGTCGCCATGTACATCGGCACCTTTTTTCAGCTGGCCGGGATCGTTGGTGCGATCGGAGGAGTTCTACAGCTCGGCGGTTTGAATCTGACGATCAATCAATCTGCTTTGCTGATCACGGTCAGCTGTGCGATTTTGCTTCTCCTTGGTCGTTATCGTTTGGTCGAGAGTGTTTCGACGACAATGGTCGCGTTATTCACTGTGTTCACGATCCTTGCCGTGGGAGCGTTGAATTGGACGGAATATGCCATTACGAGTGCGGACCTGATGGGTGGTTTGCGATTTCAGCTCACGGATGACTTTATGGTGGCCTTTGCTGCTTTCGGAATCATCGGTGTCGGTGCCTCCGAGTTGATCTACTATCCGTACTGGTGTCTGGAAAAGGGATACGCAAGGTCAGTTGGCCCCAATGATGGTTCGCAAGAATGGATCACGCGAGCACAAGGTTGGATGAAGGTTCTGCGCGCCGATGCGTGGGTTTCGATGATCGTCTACACAGGTGCCACCGTTGCCTTCTATATGCTGGGTGCGGCTGTCCTGCACGGTAAGGGTGTCAACGTAGACAATAAGGATTTGATTCCCAGTTTGTCAGAGATGTATAGCGAATCCTTTGGTCAGATGGGATTGTGGATCTTCCTTGTCGGCGCGTTCGTCGTGTTGTATTCGACAGTGTTCATCGCGACGGCTTCCAACGGACGTTTGTTGGCCGATGCGTTAGGGCTCTTCCGNCTCATTCAGGCACGTGACCAAAAACAGCAGCATCTGTTGACCAAAATTTCTTGCGTTGCCCTGCCGCTCATTTATCTGCTGCTATTTTTAGTCGTCCCAGAACCGTTAACGCTTGTCATCATGGGTGCGATTGGGCAGGCTCTAATGCTTCCGTTGTTATGTTTCGCGTCGCTCTACTTCCACCATCGGAAGACCGAAGAGCGTTTGCGGCCGAATATCCTGTGGACGTTAGGACTTTGGACGGCGTCGTTACTGATGATCATCGCAGGGATCTATCAAATACGTGAGGCAGCGAGCAATGCCATGGAGAAGTTCCGAGGTCCTGACGCTGCCTGGGTGATGCCTGCCGAAACGACCGTGCAACTGATCAGTCCAGAGCGTCTGATCGAGGAGGTCAGCCCGAACGGATTCGANAACACGGATGGCGAGTTTCCTGCATCTTGATCGGGAATTCGTACTGTGGAGGCGACTAACGCTGCGGAATTGTCGCCTGGGTGGTATCTCTAGGCAGAATCCTTTTTTCGCCGTTTCGTGAGAAAGCTGGCACGAGTCGATTTGCCGAGATCGTGTAGAATATCGCCCTGTAACGGATGGATTTCTGGCACGATGGACGGATCGATGGCGATGGAACAGGTATTTCTTGATTGGCGACAGCCCGGCCTGCCGGCCGTGGTTAATTATCTCACCGAACGTTATGAGCAAAACGGTGTTCTCGATCTGAGTCGGGTTCTGCTCGTTCTCCCTGGTGCTCGCGCCGGTCGACGCTTACGAGAGATTCTAGCAAGTGAAGCAGACCGTCGCGGATGGATTCTTTTTCCGCCGGATGTGACGACCGTCGGTCGGGTTCCTGAAAAGTTGTACGAGCCAAAGCGTCCGTTTGCCAATGACATCGTCCAGAAACTGGCCTGGGCGGATGCTCTTCGAGCCGCAAACAAAAAACAGCTCGGCGAATTCCTGAGTGACATTCCCGCAGACCCGAACGATCCTCGTTGGCTCGAAACGGGAAACCTGTTGTGGAATCTGCATCGGGAGCTGGCGAGTGAGGCCTTGGATTTTGAGCAGGTCGTCAAGCTGGCCGCGGAAGAACCTGACTTCGGCGAGACTTCGCGTTGGGAGTCGCTTGCAAAGGTCCAAGCGGAGTACCTGAGGATCCTGGACGGTCTCGGATTATGGGATCGGCAGACCGCGAGGCAATTTGCGATTAAACACGGTGAGTGCCAGACCGATGCCGATATTCTTCTCGTCGCCACCGTCGATATGAATCGTCTCTTGCGATTGATGGTGGATCAAGTCAGTGATCGAGTCACCTCNTTGATTCATGCCGATCGGCAACACCAGACGCGATTTGACGAGCATGGATGTTTGGAGCCAGAAGCGTGGCAGGACTTTTTGATACCGATTCGCGACGATCAATTGGTGCAGGCTGATGATCCAGTTGATCAAGGCCGCGCGATTGTTCACGAATTCGTTCAACTCGAAGGTCGATTCGCGGCGGAAGAAATTGCCGTTGGTATTCCCGACGAGAACATGGTGCCCTTGATTCAGCAGCAACTGGAGCAGGCAGGATTGCCGTCTCGCTGGGGGCCTGGGCAATCGGTAGAAGCATCTCCGCCCATTCGTTTACTCCGCATTGTGATTGATTATCTACAAAGCCCGCGATTCGATAGCCTCAGTGAACTGGTGCGACACCCCGATGTCGAACAGTGGTTGATTGGCCAATGCGGTCTGAGTGAAGAATACTTGCTTCAACTGGATCAATTTCAAAACGATTATCTTCCCCTGCAAGCGCGAGAAGATTGGCATGGCACCCAGCACATCGGTGAATTGTTGTCGGCATTGGATCAACTTCTCGGCGACTTGAACACCGAGCTCAAGTCGCCTACGGCCTGGAATGATTCCATTCTTGGTTTGCTCACTCAAATCTATGGTGCACGGCGCCTGAACCCTGAGTTAGAACGTGACCGATTGGTGCTTGGGGGCTGCGAAAAAGTTCGAGATGCATTGCGGCAGCTGGAGCAGATTCCTGAGAAGCTTTCTTTCAAGATCTCAGTAGATCAGGCAATCTTGATTGCATTAGATGTCTTGGAAAACTCGCAAATTCCATCCCCGCATGCTGCGGATTCGATCGAAATGCTTGGCTGGCTCGAATTGCCACTCGATGATTCCCCCGTGCTCTTTGTGACAGGACTCAACGAGGGCGTTGTTCCGAAATCGGCCAACGAAGATTTGTTCCTCCCAAATCTTTTGCGGAAGCGACTGGGGGTCAATGATAATCAACGACGCTATGCTCGCGACGCTTATGCACTTAGCGTGCTTGCGTTGTCCAAATCCAAGCTGCGGGTCATTCTGGGACGTCGAGACTGGGAGGGGAATCCACTCGCCCCCAGTCGATTACTGTTCGCAACCGATGAAGACACGATCGTTCAACGCTCCTTGAGATTCTTCGGCTCGTCGCCAGAATCGGCGATCAATATTGAGCTTCGCTCGAATCAGGTGGATCGCGAACATCACGGCTTTTTCGTTCCTAAACCGATTCAATGCGCTCCGATCGCAAGCCTGAGCGTTACTGATTTCAAGCGATATCTGGAATGTCCCTACCGCTTTTATCTGGAACGAGTTCTGCGACTCGATTCGATGACCGATGATCAGCTGGAATTGGATGGACGCAAATTCGGTGACGTGGTTCATGAGGTTTTGAAGCGGTTTGGGGAAGGGGATCTTAAGGATGCTGCGGAGCCGGANGAAATCTCGAAGGAACTGAACGGTTTGTTGGAGCAGGTGACGCTCGAGCAATTTGGCAAACAACCGGCGACGGCAGTTCAGGTGCAAATTGCACAAATGCAGGTGCGGCTGAATACCTTTGCTGAAAAACAAGCGGCGTGGCGCCGGCAGGGGTGGCGTATTGTCGAGACCGAATGCGATGTGGATACGATGTTGGGGCCCGAAGATGCACCAATCAAACTGCGAGGGCGAATCGATCGAATTGACCTGAATGATCGCACGAATGAATGTGCCGTTCTCGATTACAAATCGTCTGATCAGGGAGCCCATCCCAATAAAATCCATTTAGGAGGAAAGCGGAAAGTACCTCGTTTAAAAGAGGATTGGATCGATCTTCAGTTGCCGTTGTATCGGCATTTGGCAGCCAAGCTGGGATATCAGGCGCCGATCCAATTGGGCTACATCGTCTTGCCTCGCAGTACGAAAGATGCTGGATTTGAGTTGGCGACTTGGACGGCCGCCGAATTATCAATCGCCGATGAGGCTGCAAATGCCGTCATCGAAATGATTCGGGAAGAACGGTTCTGGCCGCCTACGGATCCGCCGCCACCCTACAGTGAAACACTGGGATCGATTTGCCAGGATCGTGTGTTCGGTCGTCAATNGGAGGGCTCCACATGAATCCTGCCAAAAAACAAACAGATGGAACGGCGATCGACACTGGGAACGCGGTGAAGGACGGTGAGACATCCTCAGTACATTGGCCGGATGTGTTGATTCGCGCTTCAGCCGGAACTGGAAAAACGTTTCAGCTTTCGAACCGGTATCTCCAGCTGATCTTGTCGGGGCAGTCGGTCGACGGCATTTTGGCGACAACCTTTACCCGTAAGGCGGCCGGGGAAATTCTCAGTCGTGTCATGTTTCGTTTGGCGGAGGCGGCGGCCTCGGAGAATGCTTGTGCAAAGCTGACGGAGGAACTTAAGTGGGAAGCGTTGTCGACCGCCCTGTGTCGTCGAGTTTTGCGACGCGTGACACGCAATCTACATCGCCTGCGAGTTTCAACGTTGGATTCCTTTTTCCTGCAAGCGACTCAGTCTCTGAGTCTCGAATTAGGATTGCCGCCACGCTGGCAGATCATCGATGAACTTGAAGAAAAACGGATTCGAGACGATGCGATTGCCAGGCTGTTGCAGGAAGGCGATCGCGATACGGTCTTTCAGTTAATGCATTGGTTGTCGAAGGGAGAGGCGCGGAGAGGCGTTCACGATCTGGTTCGTGATACGGTCACCGATGTTTATGAAATCTTTCTGGAAGCTCCGGCTGAGTGTTGGCAAAAGATCTCTCGGCTTTCCGCACCCGAAGAACATGAATTGCTCTCGGCGGTAGATCAGTTGGCAAATGTGGAGGTCACAGATGCTCTTCGCAAAGTGATCGACGAGGATCGTCGTCTTGTGTTGGCCAAAGAATGGGATGTCCTTGCGGCAAAAGGGGTCTCAGGCAAAGTTGTAAACGGAGAAACGAGATATCGACGGAGTGAATTGACGCCCGAAGTCTTGGGTCCCTATCGTGTGATCGCCGATTATGTGATTGCTGAATTGCGAAATCGAATCATTACGCAAACCGAAAGCACCTTCGACTTGTTGCAACGTTATCACGAGCACTATGACCAGATTAAGCTCAGCCAACGTGGATTGAGATTCAGCGATCTCGCTCGTTATCTCGCGAACTTTCAGCATGACTCGAAAATGAACCGTTTGAATTACCGGCTCGATGGGTCGGTAGACAACTTATTGCTCGATGAGTTTCAAGATACCTCTCTGTATCAGTGGCAGGTGATTCGACCCTTTGCTCAACACACGACGGAGGACGCTGAAGATCGATCATTTTTCTGCGTCGGGGATAAAAAGCAGGCTATTTACGGTTGGCGAGGTGGAGACGCTGATCTCCTCGATGCCGTCGGTGGGGAATTAGAGCTGGACCAGGAACTGCCGCTCGACAAGAGTTTCCGTTCCTCTCAGTTGGTGATGGATGTCGTCAATCAGATCAATTCTCAGATGGGCGAGCATTCCAATTTAGGGCGAGCACAATCGGCCGTTGATCGATGGACGGCGGTGTTCCCCAAGCATAAAACGGCGAAAAAGCAATTAGACGGGCAGATTCTTTTGCGAACGGCCCCAGCAGTGGAGGAAGGTCGCAATGAAACTCAAACAGACGTGACCCTAAGACATGCCGCTGAGCGAGTTGCGGNACTTGCGCGGCAGGCGCCTCAAATCTCCATCGCGATCCTTACTCGCTCCAATAAAAGTGTGGGTAAGCTGATCAATGAGCTGCATCGATTGGGAGTTCCCGCAAGTGAAGAGGGTGGAAATCCTCTGGATGATTCCGCCGCCGTACAGTTGGTGCTCTCGTTGCTTCGACTCGCCGATCACCCTGCGGACAGGGTTGCTCGATATCACTTGAGCCGATCGCCTTGGGCAAAGTTGTTGGATCTGGATTTTCGTGATGACGGTCAGGCATTCCGTCTCTCAAGACGCGTGCGAGGGCAGCTTGCAGAATTGGGCTATGGAGCAACCATCTTGTCGTGGGCCAAGCAGTTGCAGCCTCATTGCAATCGTCGTGAATGGAGACGGCTCGGGCAATTGGTGGAACTGGCTTACGTTCACCAGGCCAAGTTAGAGAATCCTCGCTCGATTGGACATCAAATGCAGTACCGACTTTCGAGTCGCTGTCTTGCGTTTATCGAGTTTGTCGAGAGCTACCGCGTGGCCGATCCTTCCAGTGATTCGGTTCGAGTCATGACCGTGCACCAATCGAAAGGGTTGCAATTCGATTACGTCGTCTTGCCGGACTTGGAAGGCAAGTTGATTCCTAGTGAACCTCGTTGCGTGGTGAGTCGTCCGAGTGCGTCAGAAACGATCGATCTTGTGAGTCGCTATGCGAACGAGGCGACCCGAGGACATTTGCCGAGTGGCGTTCAGCGGATGTTTGAAAACTACAGCAGTCAGGCGGTGCGCGAGTCGCTTTGCGTATTGTATGTCGCCTTAACCCGTGCCATTCATGGTTTCGAAATGATCATTGCACCGTCAAAACCCAATGAGCGATCGTTGCCCGCAACGCCGGCCGGTCTGATTCGAGCGGCGATTACCGATAGCCAGCCCGCGGCTCCCGCCAACGTACTCTTCGAGGTTGGAAATGAGCGATGGTGGAATACCAAGAAGGACGAACCATCGGCCGAGGGGCGACCAGTCCAAGTCGTAGATCGCGTGCGACTTGCCAAACAGCCCTCGAAGAATGCCCATCGTAAATATCAGCTGACGAGCCCCTCAGGGCTGGAAGGAGACGGGCTGGTTCGTTTAGACAATCGGTTACGGACATCCAATTCCCAAGCGATGGAGTTGGGGTCACTGATCCATCAGTTCTTCGAACAGGTCGAGTGGCTCGACCAGTCAGTGCCTGACGAAGAGGCACTTCGTAGATTGGCTCAAACCTCCGATGTTAATGAAGAACACATCCAGCAGGCGATTTCCGACTTCCAGGAAATGCTGCGTTTGCCGCAGATCACCAAGACGCTNTCTGCAGAACCATATCAAGCGTTTCGTGGGGGCGGTGAGAGTCGCCTGGAAGTTCGCTGCGAACAACCGATCGCTGTTACCCGTGGTGACGAATTGTTGTCGGGATTTATCGACCGTCTCGTCATTGTTTATGAAGGTGATCGGCCTGTTTACGCTGACGTCATTGATTACAAAACTGATCGCGTGGATGACCCTCAGGTTTTGGAGCAGCGGGTTGCGTACTATCGACCCCAGTTGAGAGCCTATGCCGAAGGTGTTCAACGAATGCTCCGATTAAATCCACAGCAAGTGACGGCTAGGCTGTTATTTGTTTCCGCGGACCGCATGGTCGATGTGGTTTGATTAGGGAGAAACACATGCATTCGAATATAACAGGTGAGACACCAGGATTAATTTTGAACGCTTGATTTTCGGGTCCGTGAGATTGCAATCGGACTCATTTCAAAGATGCTCCACAGATAACTGTGGAGGTTGCGTTTGTTTTTATTGTTGACCTAAATATCTTCCACCCTCATGTCAGAAGATTACTGCCTCAAAAGGCGATCGCTGGATGCCGAACGTCAGTGCCAAAGGTTGCTGTATATTTATGTTGAAAAGTATTCAGGCAAACCGACCTGAGTGATTCACGTTGATTAAATCGTTGTTTTGAGATGCCGTAGTAGTCAGCGTTATTTTTCCCGCGAGGAATTGGTGGATTTTGGCAAGACTGTCGAATGTGCTTCGTCAGAATCCATCAAACCATGAAGAATGTGGCTGGAATTTCCTCGCGTTTCATAACGATCAGAATCTAGATTACCTTTGCTAAGACTCTGAATCGCGAAGCTTGATAACACATGCAGCATCATGGAACACGACGAAGCTGTTCTGTAAGATCTGGGCGTTGAGGCGCCGCTCCTACTCGAATCGGGACGCCCGCCCATATGAAGCCGATGATGTTTTCTTCTGAGGGCAAAATATTCAACAGATCGTAGGTTCGGGGGTCCCGTGTAATGCCGCCGGTTGACCATTTGCTATGGAAGCCATCGGCAAAAAGCGAAAGGGACAGATTTTGGATCGCAGAAGCACATGCCGCATAGTCTTCTTGTGACTGCATTGCATCTTCGGAGACCAACTGGCTCACAACCACCAATGCAGGATTGCCCATCTTTGCTACCATTAATTGCCGAAATTCTTCGGTTACCTCTCCACCGATTTTAGCAGCTTTTAGATCGATACCGATTTCGAACAGTGCTTTGCGCGTGACCGGACCGGGTAAAGTAAAACGCCAAGGCCAAGTTAGGCGATGGCAGGGTGCCATTTGCGCCGCTTCCAAGCCTTTCAGGATTACTTCTTCTGGGACAGGAGTATCCTGCCACGAATGAGCCGTCCGACGAGAATGGATAGCTTCTTGAACGTGCATGGTTGATTCCTCCACTTAAAGCATACAAAAAGTCAGCATACAAACAGTGTGCTTGCGCCGTCCAGGGCCCATTTGTTAGTCGCTGATGTGAGAGTCGTTTTTTTTGAATCGTAGACTTAACAGGAGATCAAATGAGATTGGAATTCGAGAACCGTTAACTCGGATTTTCAATATCCGCCGCTCCTAGCGGTCTTCGATTCCGTTATACGGATTAATCTTATAATCGCAACGAATTAATCTCATAAGCGGAACCAATAGCGTCCGGTGAATTCGTCAATCAGGGTCTTCGTCTTGCGACTGAAGACGATGGGGTGATCGCAATCTGAGGGTGTTTCTAGTTGATTGAGTGTTTGCAGTTTCGATTTAAGAGGATAGGTGAAGATGCGAACGAATCGAATCTCCATGTAGCTCTCACATCCAGTCTAATCCTTTTGGCAATGTCCATGCACTTGCGAACAAAAGCTATGTTCAGTTTGTTGACGAAAATGTTACACCGGCTGCGGTAATCGACATTGCGCAGGATCTGAATCCGTTAGGGTTTTCAAAATTTGTGATTGTTCTAGCTGTTCTCCGTTTCGCAAATCACTTTGGAGAGCGTTTAGTTTACGGTCCACCTTTNCTAGGCAAAGGTGGGTGATTCNGTCCAACCCTCAGAACTCGAGATCGAAGCGGCTGAAATGGAACGACTGTCAGTAGCTTCGTCCATTGAAGTTAATTTTGTNTCGAGCGTNGAAATTTGATGCGAGATTAAGCTTTTCCACTTGCGATTGAAATTGCAGCTCGTGCTTTAGTCGTGGTCTTCGCTACTGCTGATTTTTTCTGACTTTCACATCAGAATTTGGATTTGCCACGCCCAGGGACTGAAGGATTCATTGTGACTGTAAAGTTTTCAGACAGCCTGCAGAAAAGGGGGAAAGGTTCGCAGGGATTTTGATGAATGAGATTGGTTCGGTGGGGATTTGTTCGAATCCGTTTCAATTGAATTCGAGTTCTGGATTTATTCCATAAATTCGTCTTATCGCGGAAATACTTGTCTTTGTTGCGTGTGTCGAGTGATGACCGATTGCGTACTATACTTCGGGTATGGATCCGTTTCTTCTTATTAGAGCGACATCATCGCGAAAATGTTTTCGATTTGCGATATCGATGACGATGGGGGGGGAGTTGGACATTAGTAATAAGTAGACGCAAGATTGACCCTCAAGATAACACTGAAATATGCAGTCAAGAATCAGGGTGTGGAAAAGCGTTTTGCCATTCGGGCGATGGTATCGGACCGCAAATCGAGGCCTCAAATCTAAGTTGGAAATCGATGTTGCGCGTCTAGAAGATCGGACACTCTTTAGCACGACGCCGCTTATGCTCGACGCACTCAATATTGATTCCTTTGAAGATGCTCCTCCGCTTGAAGTTGACATCGGTCAACATTTTTCGGTAGGCGATTCAGGCCGCCAAATTGATTATTCGGTCGAGATTGAATTCGGGGCCGAGTTGATCGAGGCATTTACCTTTGACGAACAGAATGTCTTGCAGCTGAATCTTGCTGAAAACCGCTATGGCGATGCAGCCTTTGCTATTCTGGCTGACGATGGGGCAGGGAACCGAGAACTTCTGCCAGTCAATTTGAGCCTGGAGTCCGTTAACGACGCGCCGACAACAACGGGCATTCACGATCGATACGTGACGTCCGATGCACAACGCACGATGATTGATCTACATGCGGTCTTCGACGACGTGGAAGATGGACCTGAAGGATTGCGATATACCGTCGTCAATAATTCAAACGTCGGACTTTTTGAATCCGTCAACATCGATCATTCGTTGGGGCAATTGATCTTGGATCATGTGGACGGTGTGACTGGCGTTGCGGATCTGACCGTGATCGCAACCGATTCGGGCGGATTGTCCGTTGGGATGCAGCCTCAGAATGATCTCAAACTTTTAAACCAAATTTATGGCGTCAACGGTACGAGTCCAGACACGATTGAATTGGGAATGGATGAGCTCGATCTGTGGACAGGTTGGCGTTTCTTTGACCCGGTGAATGGTGTTTATCAGACGGACGAATTGTTGACTGAAAAATTTGAACGCTATCTAACTTCGCCAGAATATACCGATCCCAATGTGGTTCACGTATTCAATATCGAGACGGACGATCACGTAAATACACCCGAAGGACGCGATAACTTTGCAGAGCTCTTGAACTTTTCCAAGANGGTGAATCCAGATCTTGAGATTGGTGTCTATCGGATCATGCCGGAAAAGATCTGGAATGCGCCAACACACATCATTCGCGGTTTGGATCATCAGGAAATGGGGATCTCGACCTTTAGTTCTCGGTCGGTCGACTATTATCAGGATGCATTGGAGGCATGGAAAAGCCGCAATCAGCTTTATCGCACCGAGAAGGTGAGTGCAGAATATGGCGGCGGGACAGTGGCGGAATTAGTCGACCACGTTAATCCGTCACTCTACACGCCAAGGTTGGATTTTCTTGAACATTGGCGACCGGTGGTGCTCGATGATGCGGCCAATACTCTGACAATCGGTGGAACAGGGCCATCGTTTGACAGCGTGGAACTGGTGCAACTCAAGATCGCCACCGATGCCCAACTCGAAAACGGACTCGAGGTTGAGCAGAATTATTACGTCATCAATCTGCAGGGAGACACGTTCCAGATCTCGGACACTCCTAATGGCCCGGCGATCGATTTTGGAGACGAGTTCTCGGGACGGATCTTTGCTGCGGCGACTGGAGATTTGCAATACACTTTTCATGATTCGAACGTGCGTTATTGGCATGCCTATGCCGAGTCAAGCGTTGAAGAGGCTCGTAAATTTGGGAAGCCTGTTTATGCCTGGATTTCTCCGAGTATTCGTGGTCTAGGAGTTGAACAGCTGTCTTACGACTTCTTTCGCTGGCAACTTGAAGTGTTGCGACCAATCGTCGATGGCATCGTTGTCTACCAAACTCCTGCTTACAGTGGAGANTTCTACACTCAGCAATCGTGGTGGCAGGCTATTGATGATTTTCATGAATCGCTAAGCCAACCTGCGGATGAGTTTCGGATTTCTGTTGGGGATCCGGAGTCTGACGGTGAACCACTTCGGGCACGCGGAGATTACCTCGTTGGTATGGAAGACCGAGTGACTATCGTTAGCCCAAGCGAATTGCTTGCAAATGATGCGGGGAAAGGTCCCTTGAGCTTTGAACTGGTGAAAAATCCGCAGAATGGAAAGATGGTTCAATTACAGAATGGCGACTTGCGTTATCTTCCGAATTCGGATTTTGTCGGAGAGGACGTGTTTTGGTATCGAGCATCCGATGGAGTGACCGAATCCAATGCAGCTTGGGTTCGAATTGAGGTGACACCCGTTAATGACCGTCCCGTCGCCCTGAATGATTCGTTGACGGCGTATCAAGGTGAGNCTCTTACGATTGTTGGTTCGAGCTTGTTGGCAAACGATTCGGACATCGAAAACGATTTCTTATTGGTGCGGATATTTGAACAGCCAGAGAACGGGGCGATTGTTAGAACGGCGAGAGACACGTTCATGTACCAACCCGACGAGGGTTTTTCGGGAACGGATGAATTCGTTTACCAGGCCTTTGATGGGCAGGTGCGCTCTTTGCCAGCCGTGGTTTCTATCGACGTGCAGACGAGAAATCATGCCCCAGAGGCAAATGATGATCGTTTCTGGCTTTCGGAGAATCGACCCTTTTTTGTGCCTCGCGATCGTCTGCTGTCGAATGATCGAGATCCCGATGGTGATCCACTTTCAGTGGTGGTCGTCCAGGCAACTGCGCATGGTACTTTGAATCGAAATGCAAGCGGTTCATATATCTATGTGCCGGACGAAACCTTCGCTGGTCAAGATGAATTTCATTATCGAG
Source organism: Planctomycetaceae bacterium (assembly GCA_002723275.1). GTDB lineage: Bacteria > Planctomycetota > Planctomycetia > Pirellulales > Pirellulaceae. The sequence goes on along the minus strand of PBNZ01000014.1, from coordinate 136,868 downwards.
CGTTTGATGGTCAGGAGCATGGGAATTTGGCAAAGGTTGCGTTCGAGATGAGGCCGGTTGTCGAGCCTCCCGTTGCCCGGCCAGATGTTTTTGTTGCCGAGGAAGACACTCCTTTTGTTCTGAGAGAAGAGCGGATACTGCAGAATGATGGTGGGACGATTTCAGCAGAGGCGATTGTGGTGATCGTGGATTCGCCCGAGCACGGATCCTTGCAACGAAACCGAAATGGCGCCTTCGTTTACTGTCCAGATTTGGATTTTTATGGACAGGATCAATTCACTTATCAGATTCAGGATGGTACTCAGCGGTCTGAGGTTGCATCCGTATTCATTCAAGTGACGCCAGTCAACGATCGACCGATCGCGAACCTCGACACCTACCACGTTCTAGCTGGCCAGACGCTTTCCGTTAACGAACAAGGCGTGCTTGTAAATGATCGTGATGCCGACAACGACGGTTTGAGGTCACGTCGGTTGCTTCGAGATCTGCCCGGTGACGTTCCTCGTTATGGATCGGTTGAGTTAGCGTTGGATGGTTCCTTCACCTATCAGGCTCGACCAGGCTTTGTCGGCAACGATCAGTTTCGTTATGTCGTATTCGACGGCCAGGGTGGTGGAAGTATCGGAACGGTAGAAATCCAAGTATTGGAGCCCTCTGCGGGCGAACAAGATCGACTTGACGATGACGACACCGATGATGGAGTCGCCGACCCTGTTTTTTATTCTGCTTCGAATGACCGGATTGCCGCTCTTCTGCGATTGAACTCGTCCACGTGATCGACCGCGGACGGTCGCTAGAAGGGCCAGATCCACGGAATCAGAATGATCGCGGTTGTTGATACCAAGGTGGCAATTGGCAGGCCAACTCTCAGATAATCGCGAGGGCGATATCCACCCGGTCCCATTACCATCAGGTTGGTTTGATATCCAATGGGCGTCAAAAAGGATAAGGATGCAGCCAACGCGATTGCCATGACAAGGGGGCGGGGATTTAGTTGCGCCGATGCTGCGACGCTGATAGCGAGAGGTAGCAGAATGGTCGCGACGGCATTGTTGGTAATCATCTCAGTGAACAACATTGCCAGGATGTAGATCACGATCAGCAAGACGATCGGATTGCCTCCGACAGCGTTAACGATTAGCTCCGCGATACTCCCTGCCGCTCCGCTTTGCTCCAGAGCTTTTCCAAGGCCGAGNGCACCCACAATCGTTAGCAGGACCTGTAGGTTGAGCGACGCACGGGCATCGGCCACAGAGAGACATCTTGTCGCAATCATCAATCCCGCGATGCAGATGCCCACAATTGCCGGAAAGGAAGTGTCCCGAGTCATTGGAAGCGCTGCCTGCACCACTTTGAGATTGGCCAGAATCAGCCAGATCACCAAGACTAAACCAAGGATGCCCGCCGTCATGGCTCGGTCGTGCCGCCGAGGAGAATATTCATCAACGGCGCTGACCAGGTAGAAATGGGGATTATTGCGATGCTGTGCAACAAAATCGTCTCGTGTCTGTAGCAAGATCGTGTCCCCCGGCGCAAGCGTGATNTCACCGATTTTACGACCCACATGTTCACCATCGCGATGAACTGCGACGACCGCCGCGTTGTAGCGACGACGAAAGTTAGCCGCTTTGACGGTGGTTCCAATCAACGGGGAAGATCGAGAAAGAACCGCTTCGGTCATCTTGCGACGATGATCTTTGGCTAACTGATTCCCGTAAATCGATTCCGTGGCTGGAACCAGCCCCGGGAATTTTTCCAAATCGACAATGGTGTTNACCACACCGACAAAAACAAGCCGATCGCCTTGTCGAACCACATCCTCAGGTGAAACGGGAGTCACAATGTCGCCGTCCCGGTCGATTTCAATCAGGAAAAGTCCNGGCAGCTCACGGAGCCCTGCTGTTTCAACCGTTTGTCCGATCAGACGACACTCCGGCTGCACTAGCATCTCGACGACGTACTCTCGACGCTTCTCCGTTAACTGTTCGACCATATCGGTTCGTCTGGGCAGCGTGCGACGTCCGACGGTGAGCAAGACAATGGTTCCGAGAATGGCGCACGGTAAACCGGCCTTGCCAATCTCAAATAAACCCATCGGCTCAAGCCCCTGCATGAATGATTCCGCCGCCAGACGCTCCTCCTCGGGAACATCGGTCATGGCTGAAACCACCAAGACTTCCGCTTCGTAACGTTTTTCGAGAATACTGTTGACGATTAATGTGGTGCTGGTGCCCACTAATGAGCAAACTCCGCCCAAGATTGCCAGATAGCTCACCGGCATCATTAACCGTGATGGTGACAGGTTGCGACGACGGCACCACTCCATTACCACCGGCACCATCATTGCGACGAGCGCCGTGTTCAACAGAAACGCNGAAGTGGTAATTAAGGTAATTGCGAGGCGGTGGAGAGCCTGTCGTTCTGTCTTGGCTGAGCCGAGCAATTTTTGACCGACCCAATCCAGAACTCCCGTTGCTCGCAGCCCAGCTGCAACAGCCAACAAAGCCCCGATCGTGATCACCGCGGGGTTCGCAAAACCCGTTAATGCCTCGGTCGGTGTGATCACCCCCGCCAAAGTGACCGCCATTAACGCTCCCAAGAAGAGGAGGTCGACCGGCGCACCTCGGCGAAACTGTAAAACAGCGAATACGCCAATCGTGATCAGGATGGAAATCCAAGCATCCACAGACATAGGAAATCAGCAGTCAAAGGTGGTGTGGGGAATTTGGTCGTCAATCCATGTTTTCGGCATTTGTGACTGATCACATGATGTGCAACCTCGTCGTTTGGTACAACATCGACTTGATGACGCGTGGCAGTGTGAGGCGTGTCAAGATCGGGATTGAGGAGGCAAGGGGACCCCTATGGAACGTCAGCGGCAGGGTGTGGAACGCGTTTTGGGCCAAATCAAGCGGGAGTTGTGGCTAGTCACTGCTGCCGATCAGGACCGACGAGGCGGGCTTGTAGCGACCTGGGTGTCCCAGGCGACGCTCGACGCTGAGCCTGCTATCATCGTCGTCAGCCTCGCCACCAATCACTTTACTCGTGAGTTAGTGGACGCCAGCCAAGCCTTCTCACTCCATCTCATCAGCCAAAGACATTCCGAAATTGCATTCAGGTTCGCTTCCGCGTCGGGAAAAAATCAGGATAAATTCACCGGGCTCGATTGGAAAACTGGACTCACCGGTGCTCCGAGGATCCAGGATGTTGTGTGTTGGATGGACTGCAAGGTTCGCGCGAGACTGTCCACCCAGGATCGCGTGTACTACTGGGCCGAGGGCGTGGCCGGGGAAGTGGTCACCGATGAGCCTGTTTTGACCGACTCAGATTGGTTCCCCATGTTGACTCCTGAGCAGTTGGCGGCCATCTCGGGGGATCGGCAGCGAGACATCAAGCTGCAACGCCCTCAACTCAGAAACTGGATGGAGAATCTGCCGGAAGGGCTGGAACCGGTCAGGAAAGATAGTTGAACAAATCGAACGAACTTGTTCTACGAACGAGTGTCCATGGTCGTAGCCACCGCGGGAAAGCAAGTTTTCATCGCCTAACGCCGTAAAAATATGAAACTCGAATCAGTCGCTTAGGTTCGCTTTCCCTCTGCGGTACGATAAAATGTAAGCAAACGGCAGTTGGTCTGGTGGTTGGATGTCAATCATCGATCGGACGCCACATCGAGATGAAATCTCGTTTTTNCAGCCTGTTTGTGAGCAAGAGCCTGTCAGTGAGCAAGCGATAGCGTACTGGAATTCGCGACCGCTGCGACCGAAGGAGGACTAAGTCAACGGTGTCAGAAATTGATCGTACGCAAAGTCTGGTCAGCGAGAGAGCAGTGTTGGTTGGGGTGATTCTACCTGAGAACACACATCTGGCTGACGATCTTCAAGAGCTGCAAGGCCTCGCTTATGCAGCGGGTTGTGAAACGGTGGGTCTGCTGAGTCAACGTCGAGATCGCCCCGATAGCAATTTTTATCTTGGAAAAGGAAAGGTCGAAGAGCTTCGTGTGATGGCGGAGTCGACTGATGCGGATGTGATCGTTTTTGACAACGATCTCAATCCGGCACAAACTCGCTCGTTAGAAAAAACAACGAATACAAAGGTCATCGATCGCACCGAGTTGATACTCGATATTTTCGCGTCTCACGCGCGAACCTACGAATCGCGTTTGGCGGTTGAGTTGGCTCAGCTTGAATATTCTCTGCCTCGTCTTAAGAACATGTGGACTCACCTTTCACGGTTGAAGATGGGCGTTGGAATGCGCGGTCCAGGTGAAAAACAGTTGGAAGTGGACCGCCGTTTGGTGGAAAAAAGGATTCATGATCTCCGCTCAGATTTGAATAAGATTGAGCGTCGTCGCGAGCGGCAGGTCGCTTCGCGAAGCGACCACATGACGGTCTCACTGGTTGGCTATACGAATGCCGGCAAGAGCACGCTCATGAATACCCTTACGGGTGCTGAAGTATTTGCCGCCGATCAGCTCTTCGCGACNCTGGATACCCGCACAAGACGATGGCAATTGCCAGCCTGGGGACCCGTGTTGTTGAGTGACACGGTGGGGTTCATTCGCAATTTACCGCATCGCTTGATTGCGAGCTTTAAGGCAACGTTAGAGGAAGCTCGACAAACTGATTTGCTGCTTCATGTTTGCGATGCTTCAAATCAGGCGGTATTGGATCAGATCTCCGCGGTATACACCGTCTTGAAAGAACTCGATATCGAAGAAAAGAATACGTTGCTCGTCATCAATAAAATTGACGCTGTCCCGTCGCGCGGTCATCTCGAAAGTATTCTGCGACGATATCCCAACGGCATTCCAGTAAGTGCCCACACGGGCGAAGGCCTTGATGTTTTGGCTCATAAAGTGAGTGATGCATTGAGCCATGCTTTCGCGGATGTGGATGTTGAGATGAATGTTGACAATGGACGCTTAATGGCCTATCTGGCGGCCAACGGTGAGATCCTGTCGAGAAGCTATAACGATCAACGAGTGACGCTTCACTGTCGTTTGCCGCAGAAATTTCTCGGACGTATTCATGATGCGACCGTTGAGGTCCGAGACCATCGTTCTTCTGACGTAACGCCGACGGAGGAGGATGGAATGGGAGATTCGGCTGTAGAGGATGTAGCGTAGACGAATGCGACGCAATCTTCGTGACGCTCGTGTTCTCATCACCGGCGCTTCAAGCGGCATCGGACGTGCTCTCGCGCTCGAGTTGGCTCCCTATGAGCCTCGCTTGTTGCTGACAGCGCGGCGAGAGGATCGACTGGCGTCTTTGACACAGGAACTCCAAGGTCTTGGCTGCGATCGCGTCGTATCGGTGGCGGGCGATATTACCGAACCCAAGATTCGAGAACGTCTGATCTCGGTTGCTCAGCAATCGATGGATGGCCTCGATATTCTCATCAATAATGCAGGTGCGGGAGCATACGGCCCCTTTGCAAACGCGTCATCGGATCGCCTTCATCAGCTGATGGAGATCAATTTTTTCGCGGCGGTCGAACTGACTCGGTCTGCCTTGCCAATTCTGTATGAAGGTCGCACGCCGCTCATTGTCAATGTCGGGTCGGTGCTTGGTCATGTTGCCGTGCCCAATAAGAGTGAGTATTGCGCAAGCAAATTTGCTCTGCATGGTTTCTCCGATGCGCTGCGTTGTGAGCTTGCAGAGGAGGGCGTTGATGTGCTGCTGGTGAGTCCGAGTACCACGAGCAGCGAGTTCTTCGAACGGCTTGTCGACCAGGATGGCGATCCTCAGGTCAATCGTTTTTCAATGACCCCGGAAGCAGTGGCGCGGAAAACGATTGCCGCCATGAAATCAGGTCGACGCGAAGTCGTGCTTTCCTGGGGCGGAAAACTGCTCGTGCTGCTTGACCGTATTGCTCCAAGTCTCATGAGTTGGATTCTTTCCCGAGGAAACCAGGAAGCCCAGCCTCAGTCGTCTGAGAATTCCTGATTTCAGCAATCTGGGTAGATTGACGTCGAGCAAACCGAGGCTGGGCAAACTATCGATCGGATCGGTGACTATGTTACAATCTCCAGCCTGGGGATCGATCTTTGTCCCCATCGCCTGCCCCTGATCTTTCGACGTTCAAACGATTAAAAGGAATTCCTTTCCATGACTAAACGAAATCGCCGTCAGTTCCTTGAAGATTCGATGTTTGCCGCCGCTGCCGCGGTTTCGGTAGGAGCGGGCACAACGTTGCATGCGGAAGAACAAGACAAGAAATCGAGCCCCAACGATAAGTTAAACGTTGCCGTCATCGGTGTGAACGGTCAGGGAAGGTCGCACCTGGGTGCTTACGTTGGCCACAGCGGCACCGACGTCACCCATATTTGTGATGCCGATGCAGAAGTCGGTAATCGACAAGTTGAGAGAATTGCCCAACGTCAACAACATAAACCCAAGTATGTTCAGGACATCCGCAAGTTACTCGAAGATGATTCCATTGATATGGTGTCGATCGCCACGCCGAATCATTGGCATGCACTCGGTGCGATTTGGGCCATGCAGGCTGGGAAAGATGTCTACGTTGAAAAGCCCGTTAGTCATAACGTCTTCGAAGGGCGTGTGATGGTTGATGTAGCTCGTAAAGAAGGCAAGATTTGTCAGACCGGAACCCAGTGTCGATCGAACCCGGGGATGAGGGATGCCATGGATTTCGTGCATCAGGGAGGTATCGGTCGAGTTCAAGTTGCGCGAGGGCTTTGCTACAAGGGACGCGGTTCGATTGGTCAACGTGGTGAATACCAATCGCCCTCATCCGTCGACTATGACCTGTGGTTAGGGCCGGCACAGATGCAGACGGTGACACGACCGCGTTTCCACTATGACTGGCACTGGCAATGGCCATTCGGAAATGGTGACCTCGGCAATCAGGGAATCCATCAAATGGATCTGGCTCGTTGGGGACTCGGTGTTGATCGCTTGGGTGACTCAGTGTTGAGTTATGGCGGTCGCTTCGGCTACGTCGATGCCGGTGATTCTGCCAACACTCAGGTCGTGATTCATACCTATGGCGACCAGGCTCTTGTTTTCGAAGTCCGCGGACTAAAGACCCAGGATCTGAAGGGAGCTCGAGTAGGCGTCATCTTTGAAGGCACGGACGGATACGTCGTGATGACAAGTTATTCGAGTGGAGCTGCCTTTGATCTGGAGGGCAACAAGATTCGAGAATTCAGCGGAGGTGCGAATCACTTTGCTAATTTCGTGGATGCCGTCCGAAGTCGAAATCATGAGGATCTGAACGCCGATATCCTCGAAGGGCATCTCTCGAGTGCTTTGTGCCACCTCGGGAATATCTCCTATCGCCTAGGTGACGTGGTCACCCCTGGTGAATTGAAGGAACGGATTGCCGGTCTCGACATTGCCGATAATACCCAGGCAACACTGGATCGGACGTTGGGCCATCTGCAGGACAATACAGTCGATTATGGCACGACTCCCTTCAAGCTTGGACAACATCTGCCCATGGATCCGGAGAGCGAAACATTCGTCGATAATGCAACGGCGGATACGATGCTCACCCGCGAGTATCGCGATCCTTTCGTTGTCAAAGCAGTTTGATCGAGAACCGATCTTGCGAAAAAAACGCCGAGAAAAACTCTGCTTAATTCGGCGTTTTTGTGGGAAAAAATAATTAAATATGACTGAGGAATCAGAGCTGCGGGTGATTTGGGAAGAGCATCCTTGTCTCGTGGTGAATAAACCGGCGGGTATCTTGACCCAATCACCGCCCGGGATCGATAGTCTTGATAAACGTGTGCTTGCCTTTCTCAAAGCACGCGAAAATCATCCTGGTAAACCTTACGTAGGAGTTCCACATCGGCTGGATCGGCCCACGTCAGGAGCGATCGTGTTTGCTCGACATGTCCGTGCGACCAGGAGATTGTCCGACCAGTTCGCGGGGCGTCTTGTCGACAAGGTGTACTGGGCTCTGGTGGAGGGCGAAGTCACACCTGATACGGGACGCTGGGTCGACATGATGCGGAAGATTCCAAATCAGCCTCAGGCGGAAATCGTTGACTGCAAACATCCCGATGGGCGAATGGCGGTACTCGAGTACCGAGTGCTCGGTCGCGGTGACTTTGGGACTTGGCTTGAGGTGCGGTTGGAAACAGGACGCATGCATCAAATTCGATTGCAGTGTGGATCCCGCGGACATCCCGTGCTCGGCGATAAAGATTACGGATCAACGGTTCATTTCGGACCGGAGGTTGAGCATTGGAGATCGCGTTGGATCGCGCTTCACGCGAGATCAATCGCCTTTCGCCACACAAAGAGTCAAGAAATGGTCTCGGTGATCGCGCCGCTCTGGCCAGCATGGCGAGACTTTCAGCCCGATTCGTTTTGGCAGACGACGGAATAGCTGATTCTGTCGGTTACGGTGCCGCCTGCCAAGATCAATCCTCAGCTTCGTTTTCGAGGTTTCAACGGATGGTTTTCGTGGTGCAAATGCAGAAAGAGATCTTGCATGGAGCCGGGAAGTTGTCGCGGTCAGCATCTGCATGCTGCTAACGATGCTGGTTGTATCGTTTGCAGGAACGAAAGATCATGTAAATAATTCGGCTTTCAGACCCAATTGGTGCAGGGGGTTGGTCTCATGCAGCCACCATGTCATGCATTTCGTGATGCCCGAGCCGAACAGGGGATCTCCAGGCAGCTGAAAGCAGGCGTGAAGGCGTGTCGGAATGGGGGGGTGAGCTGCGGATTGTACTAGACAATGCCGCTTCTGAATCTCGTCTCTTAGCTAATTCCATCTCGCCGTATAAGCTACCCTTTGATATAAGAAATCGAGAGTCAGGATTTGAAATCACTGGGATGTGATGAGTCTGAGGTGGCAACCATTCTTCTCGGTTGAGCCTTGTTGGATTTTGGAGCATTCGCAAAGTAGATCAGAATTTTTTAAATGCTTCATGTTCACCAACTAACCAAGACTTACTCCGACCTGATGAGGGGACCGATTACGGCTTTGTCGGCTCTCACCCTCGACGTTGTTGAAGGTCAAATCTATGGCTTGTTGGGACCCAATGGCGCCGGCAAAACGACGGCGTTGCGTATTCTTGCGACCGTCTTACAACCAACCGGCGGGACGGCGTCCGTCAACGGCTTTGATGTGGTGACTCAGCCTTCATTGGTCCGCCGACAACTCGGCTTCGTGTCTACCAATACGGCGGTCTACGACCGAATGACGGCCCGCGAAATGGTGGAATACTTTGGCCGTCTTCATGGGCTGGATGGTGAGTTCCTCGAAGATCGGATTGACCAGATTTTCCAACGGCTCCAGATGAATGAGATTCGAGATACCTTGGGCGGTAAAATGTCGACCGGCATGAAGCAAAAGGTTTCGATTGCTCGCGCTCTGATCCACGATCCACCAGTGCTTATTTTTGACGAGGCGACTGTGGGACTCGACGTGTTAGTCGCTCGATCCCTGCTCGCGATCGTTTCGGAGCTTCGAGATCAGGGCAAGTGCATTATTTATTCGACCCATATCATGAGTGAGGTGGAGCGATTGTGCGATCGCATTGCCATCATTCATCGAGGGCATGTTCTCTCCGAAGGTTCTCTGGAAGAGCTCCAAGAGAGGCATCAAGAGGATGATTTTGAGGAATTGTTTTTTCAACTGATTTCGCAAAACGAGGATCAACGGTTGACGCCATGAAATGGTCAAACATCAAGTTGATTCTGCACCGTGAATTGCGGGACCAGTTTCGGGATCGACGCACGCTCTTCATGATTGCCGTGCTGCCGATTCTGCTCTACCCGTTAATGGGGATGGCCTATCTGCAAATCGCTCAGTTTATGCAGGAGCATCCCGTGCGAGTCTGGCTTATTGGCCTCGATTCGCTGCCGGCGTCGCCTCCTTTGGTAACGGATGACCATTTCGATCCGTCGCTTTTTGCAAATCCGAAATCAGTATCGTTGGTTGAACTCTCTTTCGAGCAGCCTGAGTTGGCAGAGGGAGAGGACATTGCATCGGTGGCCCGCGAGTCCCTGGTCGCGAATGAATTTGATGCCGTTGTGTATTTCCCGCCCGGGATGAAGGACCGAATGCAAATTCAGTCGGATGAGATCGTCTTAGACGAGACTCTCTGGAATCCTGAAGTCTTCTTTCTCGGAGCGAAAGATCGGTCTCGCGCGGCCTTTGATCGTGTCAATCAGGTTTTGGGACGCTGGCGAACCTTGTTGGTGAAGCAAACATTGGCCGATCGTGAGATACCGGCTGACATTGCCACTCCGTTTCGCATCCAATTCCGTGATGTTTCGGAGAGCGCAAGTCTGAACGCGGCGATCTGGTCGAAGATCCTGCCCTTTATCTTGATTGTTTGGGCGTTAACCGGCGCCTTCTATCCTGCGATCGACATCTGCGCCGGAGAAAAAGAGCGTGGCACGCTAGAAACCTTATTGTCCAGTCCGGCCGAACGGAATGAGATCGTTTGGGGGAAATTGCTGACGGTCATGGTGTTCAGTGTGGCAACATCACTCCTCAACCTCTTTAGTCTTGTCTTGACTGGGACCGTGATTATCTCTCACCTCGGTTTCCTGCAAAGCAATGGCTCCTTCGCAGTGGGGCCACCCCCGCTCCATACCATGGGTTGGTTGATGCTTGCGCTGTTGCCGCTCGCCGCCATGTTCAGTGCCTTAGCGCTCGCCTTTGCGACGCTTGCGCGTAGCAGCAAGGAAGGACAGTATTACCTGCTGCCGTTGTTGCTGGTGACGATGCCCCTCGCTACTCTTCCGGTCATGCCGACGACGGAAATCAATCTCGGAACAAGTCTGATTCCCGTCACGGGAGTGATGCTCTTGCTGAGATGTTTAATCGAAGGTGATTACCTCACGGCACTCAAGTTTGTCGGGCCGGTCACGGTCGTGACGCTGACCTGTTGCTGGGCGGCAACACGCTGGGCTGTGAAACAGTTCAATGAAGAGTCTGTTCTGTTTCGTGAAAATGAACGCTTTAATGTTTTTTCCTGGGTGCGGCACCTCTTCAGGGATCGTGGCGACACGCCTAGCCTTGCAGAAGCCTTGATGTGTGGCGTTCTCCTACTGGTACTCAAATTCTTCGCCCAGCTCGCAGCCGCCACTCCAACCTCGTGGAGAGATGTGGTCGTTTCCACTTCGATATTGCAAATCGCCTTAATCGCTGGCCCTGCACTCTTGATGGCCGTGATGCTCACCGGCAGCGTGCGAAAAACGCTCCTGCTTCGAATGCCTCGCTTCACGACGGTGATCGCGGCGATCCTGTTAGCATTCTTCGTCCATCCGTTGGCGTTGTCGTTGAGTGAGTTTATCCAGCGACTTTATCCGATTAGTCCGGATACGATCGAACAACTCGCTGCCTTCTCCGAAATGATCATCAACGCCCCGCTCTGGCAAAAATTAGCTCTCATGGCTTTGTTGCCCGCAGTCTGTGAGGAACTTGCTTTTCGAGGCTTTATTCTCTCCGGATTACGGCATATCGGGAGCAAGGGAATGGCGATTATTGCGAGCAGTTTGTTCTTCGCTGTTTTGCACAGCATCCTGCAGCAATCGCTCGCCGCCTTCTTCCTTGGAATGGTGATCGGCTATGTTGCGATTCATACCGGCAGTATTTTTCCCTGTATTGTGTTTCACGCCATCCACAATTCTCTGCAATTGATTGCCGCCAGCTTTTTCCAGCGGGTGGCCACGGGCTCCGCGGCCGTTGAAGCCTCTGCATTTGAGACCGCCATCTACAATCGAATTGAGCCTCTTGTGGTGGAATCAACAGTGATGCCCGGTATGTACGTTTATCGCATTCCGGTCATTGTCATGAGTCTCATCNTCGCTGGAATTCTTCTCTATTGGTTCCGCAGCCTTCCCTATCTGAGAACGCCCGAAGAAGAATTGCAGAATGCTCTCGAGCATCAATCCGACAGCCTGCGATAGCTCTCTAGGAGGGGCTTTCTTCCTCCTTTAGATCGCTTGAAGGCATTGGATAATTTTGTGAAACCCTTTGACAATTGTCCCGGCTTCTTAACGCATTTGGTAAATTGTCAATAAGATGATGCATACTCCTGCGAGCGATATGGCTTTTTATGTCAAACCTCGTATGGTTTGGTAGAACATCAAGGATGATTCTTGCCGGCATCCTGCCTATTGTGGGATGAGGCCTTTTTCGTGCATTCGAAGAGGCGACCGGTAATTGAGCCTGAAGGAAGCTATGCAAAGACGCCATTTGAACCACCGATTCGAGCAACTGGACGCGCGAATAATGCTGGCGTTCGACTCGCTCGTGATCAGTGAGTTGATGGCTGCCAATCGGTCGGTTTTGGCGGATGAGGATGGCGATTTCAGTGACTGGTTAGAGATTCATAATCCAACGAGCGAGTCTGTTTCGTTGGCGGGCTGGTCGCTCACCGATGATGCTGAAGAGAGACAGAAGTGGCCGTTGCCCGAAGCGACGCTCGTGGCGGGTGATTATCAAGTCGTCTTTGCTTCTGGAAAGGACCGGCAGTCTCCGGAGTCGTCCTGGCATACGAATTTTCGGCTACGAGCTGAAGGCGAATTCCTGGCTCTTGTTGACCCATCGGGAGAAATCTCCCACGAGTACAGTCCGCAATACCCTCAGCAATCATCCGATGTTGCCTTCGGACTGATTTCTGACCAGACGTTGCTCTTGGCAGAAGAGGGAGCCAGCAGATTTTTTGTGCCCTCAAAAAGTGACGCTGGCTTGGATTGGACGGCCCCAGACTTTGATGATTCGACCTGGGCTGAGGCAAGTGGCGTGGTCGGCTTTGATCAAAGGCAAGGGATTCCCAATGTGGGCTTTGAGAGTGGCGCTTTCGACGAGTGGCGAACGCGAGGCGAAACCAGTGTCGCCAGGGATTTTGGCGATCCTCCTCAAGGAGAATATCACGCCTTATTGGTCGCTAACGGAGAATCCCCAACACGGTTTTCCCTCGAGAGTTTTCTCGGGCAAAGTCGCTCAACCCTCAATGAAGTTGGGAATGGAGTTGTCACGCGAGGTTCTGTAATTCGTCGCGAGCTCGAAGTCCAGGCGGGCAGCCAATTGGAGTTCGATTGGAATTTCCTGACTGACGAACCTCGACTGGGACCCGCATCCAACGATTTTAGTTTCTTCTCGGTTTCGCCAGACATTGGTGTGATTCCTTTAGGAATGGCATCGACGACCGACCAGGAATCGGCAACCTCATTTGCTTGGGAGACCGGTTATCAACGATTTCGTTATACGTTTGCAGAGGCTGGCAGTTATCGAATCGGGTTTGGAGTCGTCAACGTCGAGAACCCATTTCTTGATTCCGGACTTCTCATTGACAATTTGACGGTCGATGGNATTGGATCGCTGTCAGATACCTTCGACGAACGTATCACGACTAATCTGGAAACCGATTTTTCTGCGGCCGATTCCAGTTTGTGGAGACGGCAGGAATTCGAGATCGATGATCCGAATCGCTTTGTTTCTTTTGTGCTCAATGCGACCTATGACGAGGGCATGGTGGTGCATCTGAACGGAGAAAAGGTAGTCCGTCGAAATGCGCCTGCGAACGTGGTGTGGAATTCACTGGCTCCCGAAGCACGGCCTGATGCCGAGGCGATCCAGCCTGAGTCGATTGCGCTGCCGATCGAACTCTTTAAATCGGGCCGGAATGTTTTGGCCGTCCAAGGTCTCAAGCAAAGTGCAGATGATGAAAGCTTTCTATTAGGGATCGAACTGATTGGTTTGTCACCTCTCGCAGAGGTACCAGCCTACCTCCCGACCGCGACACCCGGTGCGGCTAATCTGACTGACGGATTTCGCACCGTGGGTGAGGTGGATTTCAGCGTTGAACATGGTTTTTTTGAGGAGCCGTTCGAGCTGACGTTAACTTCGACCACGCCCAATGCCTCGATCATTTACACCTTAGATGGCTCTGAGCCGACCTTGCAGAACGGGGATACTTATTCGGCTCCGTTGACCATCGGGAAATCGACGGTGGTGCGAGCAGGAGCTTTTCGCGAGGATCTCGTTGCAGCGCGTGTGGGAACGAGCTCTTATCTGTTTATNGATGACGTTTTAGAGCAAAGTCGACGCACATCACTGCAACGAGGCTTTCCGGCGGACTGGCGAGAGAATGTCGTTGATTATGCGATGGATCCACGCATCATTGGCCAAAACGGCGTCGATCGCTACGGCGGACGCTATGCGGACACGGTCCGCGACGATTTGAAAGCTTTGCCAACGCTTTCGCTGGTGATGGATGTCGATGATCTTTTCGGAAGCCGCGGAATCTACTCAAATCCCTTGGGACGTGGTGTGCAATGGGAACGACCGACTTCTGTCGAGCTGATCGATCCTCAGGGCGATTCGGGTTTCCAGGTTGATGCCGGCATTCGGATCCAGGGCGGGATCTCTCGATTCATCTCAAGCAAGAATTCCTTGCGATTGCTGTTCAAAGAACAGTACGGGGCAGCCAAGCTCGAGTATCCGCTTTTCGGGCCCGATGCCGCCTCCACCTTCGACTCGATATCGCTGCGTTCGAGCAGTGGTGAGCATCTCGTGGGTGTGCATTACATACGTGACGAATTTCTGCGCCGCTCCCAATTGGAAACGGGCAATCTGTCGTCGCATGGCAGGTACATGCATCTGTATATCAATGGAGTTTATTGGGGGATGTACAACCCGGTCGAACGCATTGATGGACAGTTTGCCGCGAACTATTTCGGTGGTGAAAAAGAAGATTATGACGTACTGAATGCCGGTGACCTGGGCAATGAGGGTGTGAGTCCGGTTATCGGAAGCTTGAACGCTTGGAACACGGCTGTGGATTTAGCTCGCGCCGTTTCCTCGGCTCGCAATGAGGACGATCGGTCGGCGGCCTATCTTCGCCTGCAAGGGCGAAATCCAGACGGCAGTAATAACGAAGAGTGGGAGAACTATCTGGACGTCGATAACTTCATCGATTACCTGATTACTAATCTGTACGCTCGCAATACCGATTGGCCGGTCCGCAATTACTACATGCTGCGGAAGCTTGGGTCGGAAAGCGAAGGTTTCCAATTCTTTGTTTGGGACGCTGAATTCACACTTGATATGGGTGACCGTAGCTCGATTTCACAAATGACCTCGGAAGGGCCTGGGATCCTCTACGAGTTACTGCAGAACAGTGAAGCGTTTCGTGTCGATTTCAGTGATCGGGCGCAATTGCACTTTTCTCAGGGTGGGGCCTTTTACGTGAATCCCGAGAATCGGGAANACAACTTGGAACGACCGCAAGACAACGTGCCCGCTGCACGTTACTCAAGTCTCGCCGAAGAAATTCGCTCACCCATTGTGCCCGAAACCGCACGCTGGGGTGACGAAAGAGGGCGGACTGGAATTGTCTTCACACGCGATGAAATCTGGCAACGGACGATTGATCAGAATTTAGATCAGTTTTTCCCGCTGCGTTCTCGCGACTTTTTGCGGGACCTGCGTCGTAACGGATTCTATCGCGAAGCTCCTGCTGTCAGTCTGCCAGGCGGTGCTATTGATGCCGGTAGTCAAGTGGTGATCATATCAGCCGATGCCGGTAGCATCTATTTCACGCTCGATGGTTCCGATCCTAGGAATCCGGATGGTTCGATCTCGGATGCGGCAATCGCCAGTGGCGAGGCAGTCATCGACCGAGCCGTTACTCTCTCCGCTCGATCATTTAACGGAAGCAAATGGTCTGCGTTGGTTTCCGTCGACTACTTTACTGCTGCAGTGCCGGCAGACCAGTCGAATTTGCGCATCAGCGAATTGAATTACAATCCTCATGATGCACTTATTCGCTTCGGCGAATTCGATGTCGACAATGATGAATTTGAGTTTGTCGAACTGGTGAATGTTGCTGATCGATCCGTCGATCTCGCGGGAGCCGCATTCGTGCGTCGTGACGGTGAAGGAATTACTTTTGAGTTTGGTGAACAACAGCTTTCACCCGGTCAACGCGTGGTGATACCCAACAACCCAGCAGCTTTCGTCTCACGATATGGTGAGAACGTTCTGCTCGCGACCGGAGTAGCGGATTCGCCTGCTGATTGGCGTTATGACGGAAAACTGAGCAACGGCGGTGAACGTCTGGTGCTTGTTGATGCGCGTGGGCAGGCTATCGTTGACTTCCGCTTCGACGACGGACCGGGTTGGCCGGGACGCGCAGACGGAAATGGTAGCTCGCTCGAGCTAATCGATCCCACCCATGACCTGGACGATCTGAATAACTATCGGAACAGTTCTGAGTATGGTGGCTCACCCGGAATCGCTGGCCTCGGACCGGATAATCGAGTTGTTATTAATGAAGTTCTGGCGAACGACGAAGCCGGCGATCGTTTGGAATTGTTTAATCGAACCGGAGACAATATTGATCTCTCCGGTTGGTACCTCTCAGATTCTCCGGGTGAGTTTGATAGGTATCAGTTTCCTGAGGCCATTGAGATCTCGGCACGCGGCTATTTACAACTCGCTCAAGAAGAATTTAGCTTTGGCCTGAGCAGTGTTCAAGGAGATGATGTTTATCTGATCGAAGCGGCTGAGGATGGTCGGCCAGGTCGCTTTGTCGACCGTGTGGAATTCAATGCGACTGATGCAGGTGTCAGCCTGGGACGCTGGCCAGATGCCGAAGGTCGACTCTTTCCGATGCGAGAAATGTCGTTCGGTGCAGCGAACACGGGGCCTTTGTCTCCCCCTTTGCTCATTAGCGAGGTGCATTACAACCCGGCTGATCCCGACGACAATGGCCCCCTCGACGGGCAGGCGATACAGTTTGTCGAATTGCATAATCCGACCGAGCTTCCGTTGAATCTAGGCAGCTATTCACTCGACGGTTCCATCGAGTTCGCGTTTTCCGATTCGACGACTCTTGAGCCCGGAAAGACTCTGATCGTTGCCAATTACGATCCGGAACTCGATCTCGCACAGGATACTCTTTTCCGACTGGTTTACACGTTGCAGTTGGATGCCAAGGTCGTCGGACCTTTCACCGGCGAATTAGGCGTGGACACAGCGATCATTCGTCTCGAACGTGAACCTGTGGGTGGCGAAGATGATCCCGAAAATTCGACCGTTCTCGTCGATCGAGTCGAATACTCCAACCAACAGGGATGGCCGCAAGACCTGAATGGGACGGGACAATCGCTAAATCGAGTGGCGACAGATGCGTACGGCGATTTTTCAGCGAGTTGGACATCATTGCTTCGATCACCAGGAACCGTTGACTTTTCCGTTCTGGCTCCTGGGGACGTCAATGGTGACGGTCGCATCGATGTGTCAGATGTGGACCAACTCTGCGCGGCGATTCATGATCAAAGTGAGGATCCTCGATATGACTTGAACCGTGATCAAGAGTTAACCCGAGACGATCATCGGTTCTTGATCGAGGAAATACTTGGAACGTCTGCGGGAGATGCTAATCTCGACGGGACTTTCAATAGTCAGGATCTTGTTCTGATTTTTACGAATGCAGAATACGAAGATGACGTCGAAGCGAATTCGTCGTGGTTTGATGGCGATTGGAATTGCGATCGAGAATTCACCTCTTCCGATCTTGTTATGGCATTCCAAGCGGGACGCTATACCGAGTTCCCAGCACCCGCGGCGAGACCGGCTACCTTGTGGGGGCGAACAGCCTCCGAGTTAATCAAGTCTGAACCTGACAATTCTCCTATTGCTGCTTCTCTGCTTCAAAACAGCGGGGGGAAAGGTGCCGAGAATCCGTTGCATGGCGAAATTCGGCAAGTTTTCGCTTCTCAGCCCTCATCCTCGCCCATCGTCCATCGCGATTTGACCAAGAGTCAGGATGGGTTACAGACAAGTAACATTGATCGTCTTTTTGAACACGACGCCGACGACACGTTGTAAAAAACGTGGTTAGATCGATTCTGTTGTTCAAATTCCTTGCTGCGAATTCCCCGCTTTGAATATACTCAAACAAGGGCGGTTTTCGGCGACGCATGACGAAGTAGCAGGTGATTGTGAGGCACTTCAAACGTAAGGTTTGCCTGCTTGTCCGGCGATTTGGACTGACATCTCAATGCGTCTTGAAAAATTAAGTGGTCCACGGTTGGCCCATGACTTTTCGTAGGGCGACGGTGAACACTTTTAAGGAACAGTGTTGGCATGTGTATACGTCGAAGGACCCGGCATTCGGCCATTCGCGTCGAGTCATTAGAGGCTCGTCAGTTATTGGCCGCCGATCTTGTTATTTCTGAATTTATGGCCGTCAACGATTCGACGCTTGCCAATGAGGCGGGTGAATTTGTTGACTGGATCGAAATCCATAATGCTACCGACCAGCCGGCTTCACTGAATGGCTGGTATCTCACCGATGATGCCGACCAGTTGGAACGTTGGCAATTCCCGGATGTCTCGATTCCTGCTGATGGATATCAGGTGGTGTGGGCCTCCGGCGACGATCGATCAGATCCGGCCGGTGAACTCCACACGGATTTCAAGTTGTCGGGGTCTGGTGAGTTTCTGGCGTTAGTTCAACCCGATGGTCAAACAGTTGAATTTCAGTTTGCCCCAGAATACCCGTCTCAGTTTGCCGACGTCGCGTACGGCGTTAGTTCCGATCAGAGTCAGATTGGCTTCTTTACGCTGCCTTCGCCCGGTTCGGAAAATACTCAACTTCCCGTCGATGATCCTTTGCGCACCGTGGTGATCAATGAAATCATGTATCACCCCGCTGAGTCACGGACGGATCATGAATTCATCGAACTTGTGAATGTTGGCACCGAGTCTGTCGACCTTGAAGGTTGGCGCATTTCGGGGGGAGTCGATTTCGTTTTCCCGCTGCAGACACTTTTGGCGGGTGAACATCTGGTGATTGCCGCGGATCCCGTTGCCTTTAGTGAGTTATACGGAGGGGAGATCGATGTAGTCGGTCCGTGGACTGGCCAACTTAGCAATAGCAGTGATCGTCTAACTTTGCGAGATCTGGAAGATCGTCGCATCGACCGAGTGACCTATGCGGATGAAGGTGATTGGGCCGTCCGTGCTCGTGGACCTCTGGATGAAGGCAGTCAGGGATGGGTGTGGTCGGACGAACATGACGGCGGAGGTAAGTCGCTTGAGCTTCGCAATGCGGCGATGCCGAATGAATTAGGTCAGAATTGGGGAGCCAGTGAAGTCGTTGGAGGATCACCCGGTGCCGTTAATTCGATTCGCGAGGATAACAGTGCACCCATGATTTGGGACAGGGAGCACTCACCCCCGATTCCAAGTTCGACGGATACCGTAACGATTACCGCCCGCGTGATTGATGAATCTCGCGTCGGCATCAATGTTACTTTGCATTGGCGCGCGGATGGTGCCGAAGCTTATACCGAAATCCCGATGGTCGATGACGGCCAAAATGGTGATCGATTGGCAGGTGATGGTGTCTACCAAGCGATGATTCCACCGCAAGCTGACATGACGGTTGTCGAGTTTTACATTTCAGCAACCGACGTGAGCCAGCTGCAACGCAGTTGGCCTGCGCCAACACTCGAGTCTGGACAGGCTACGAACGCACTTTTCCAGGTTATAGACGCTTTTGATGAGAACGCCGTGTGGGGACCAGATAGTCACCCTGCCTACTTTGAAATCATGACGGGTGCGGAGCGTTCTGAGTTTGCCGACATCAAGCGAGCCAGCGACGCTCAAATGAATGCCACCTTTATCAGCGTCAATCAAGACGGCGTGGATGTTCGTTACAACACAGGTGTTCGCATTCGAGGCAGTGGTAGTCGCCGGGCCAATCCGCCCAACAACCGAATTAACTTCGCCTCCGACGATCCTTGGAATGGTGTAACGACGATTAATCTGAACGTCGATAATGTTCAGGATCAGATTGCAGGAAGTATTCTCCATCGAATCGCTGGCCTCCCTGCGGCCGAGGCAAAAGCCGTCAGGATGTACAGCAATGGTGTTGATTTGCGAGAAGGGCGATTTTATGCCCATGTCGAGCCGCTGAATAATCACTTCGCAGAAAAACATTTTCCTTCCGATGACAACGGCAATCTATATAAGGGGCGGCGCCCCAATGAATCTCCGCCAGGTGGCCGCGGAGCCGGGCTTGTTTACTACGAAGACGCTGCTGCCTATGTGAGCTATACCAAGTTGACGAATGAATCGGCTGCGGATTGGTCGGATGTGATCAATTTGACCGATGTCCTCAACAATGCACCCGACGAAACGTATCTCGAACAAGTCGCCGAAGTCGCTGATATTGATCAATGGTTACGTTTTTTCGGATTCAACGCGCTTTTGGGAAACACCGAAGGTGGGCTCGTGAATGGCGATCGATATGGCGATGATTATGCAATGTATCGCGGCATCGATGATGCACGATTCGTTATGATTCCCCACGACCTTGACTCGCTGTTCTCGGGCGTTACTCGCGGCATCTACAACGCAGCCAATGTGCCCGCACTTCGTCGCCTAATCTATCATCCGGAAATTCAAGCTCGTTATGTCGATCATCTTCATGATCTGGCTGACAATGTTTTGTTGACCGCCGATGCTCGTTCGGCTCTGGAAAACGGGCTTCGAGATGTTTTAACGCCGAATCAGATCAACAACATTTTTGTCTATCTGCAGGATCGCGCAAATTATGTGAAATCGGTCACCCCCGAAACGATTCGGATTGAACATCACCTTGATAACAACCAAGGTTTGTTGGTGAGTCAGTCCAATATGGCGGAGTTGCATGGTGCGGTGAACTACCGTGCCAATTCGGTGACGGTCAATGGACTGGTCGCCACAGTTGCCGATAACAGCACGTGGCAGCTCGGTAGCTATACCAAGATCCCTGTTACCAGAGGATCCACCTGGTCGTATTTGGACAACGGCTCTGACCAGGGCACTGCCTGGCGTGAATCCGATTTTGAAATCGATGAAACCTGGGGTGAAGGACGTGCTCAACTGGGCTATGGCGACGGTGATGAACGTACCTCCATTGGTTTTGGTGAGGATCCTGACAACCGACATGTCACCTCCTATTTCCGACAGGAGTTCGAGGTTACCAATGCGGATCGGTATTTGACGTTGATCTTGCGCTTGCTGCGTGATGACGGAGCAGTTGTTTATCTGAACGGTCAGGAAGTGGTGCGGAGCAATATGCCGGAAGGCGAGATCAATTTCGACACGCTGGCAGCGGTCAATGTGAATTCTCGCAGCGCTGAACGGGCCTATACCTCCTATGTTCTCGATCCCGCTTTAATGAATGAAGGTAAGAATGTCCTGGCTGTTGAGGTGCATCAGTTTGCTGTCGACAGTCCTGACATTAGCTTCGATCTGTCTCTCGAAGGTCGGTATCAGAGTTTCTCCGGAATTCCCCTGCAGCCTGGAGTCAATCGGCTTACCGTTCGCTCCTTCACGGAAGCAGATGGCCAAGGCCAAGAATTAGCGACTGAATTTGTTGACGTCTGGTATGACGACGGTTCGGTGACGTCGGTGACGGACGACTTGCCAGCAGGTGAAACAGTTTGGGCACCCGAGAACGGTCCTTATCAACTCACCGGTGAAATTCGCGTACCTGAGGGTGCGACGTTGAGAATTGAACCGGGGACTTCTGTTTATTTCGAACCCGATACCCGTGTGATCGTGAATGGGGTACTCGCTGCCGAGGGTACCGAGGATGCGCGAATTCGATTTACGAGCGTGCCAGGACAACCCTTTGTGCCCGATCTAAATGGGCTGCCCGATGGTCCGGCTCGTTGGAAGGGAATTCAATTTCGAGATTCAGGCGCTGCCGAGAATAAGATTGCATTCGCCGATATCGAATATGCTCAAGACAATAACGGAGCGATTGGGGTTATCAATAGCGCTGCCGTGATTGACGATGTCTCGTTTGCCGGTACTCATCGTCGTATGGTTTACGGAAACAACGCTTCGCTGGTTGTTCGTAATTCTGACTTTCCCGATATGTTTGCTGAAGATGAGGACCCCGCCGTTCTGGGGCTCGATAATATCTCGGAGCAGATCAAGATTGTGGGACGTCCGCCGGCCGACGGACAGCTGATCATCCAGANTAACGTCTTTGGTAGTAACAAAGGCCACAACGACGTCATTGACGCCGATAGTCATCGAGTGACCGCGGGACCGATCCTGCAAATTCTGGATAACGTTTTCGCCGGTGCGGGAGACGAACTTCTGGATCTCGGCGGTGATGTCTATGTTGCCGGAAATCTGTTCCGAAACGTCTCTAAAGATGATTCGACCAGTGATCGTGGCTATGCCAATGCGATTTCGACCGGGGATGCCGGAGCCAATACCACAATCGTTGTTGCTCGCAACGTCTTCTACGATGTGGATCATGCGATTAATCTGAAGCGAAACGCTGCCACCATCTTTGAAAATAATACCGTCGTGAAGGTTCATCCTGACTTTCTCGATCGCTTCGACAATCCCAGTGTGGCGTCAGCCATTAATTTCTACGTCGATGAACCGGGNGCAACTTTCGGAAAAGGGGCGTACGCGGCAGGAAATATTTTCTGGGATACGCCTCGAGTCTTTGGGAATGTCGATCTGCCGGCTGACCGAGCGAATACCGCGCTGCAGCTTGAACATAATCTGTTGAGTCCCGAGGTAGCTCAAGCACCTGTCGGCGAACGAGGTATCACAACTCAGGAGCTTGGAATTGGAAATGTGATTGGTGATCCACGCATTGCCGACCCCAGTCGCGATGACTTTTCCCTGCAGACGGGCTCTGCTGCATTGTCCGCCTACTTCGGAATGGACCAAGGTGCGCTCGTGCCGAATGGAGCTTGGATTGCGGGCGAGCCCGATTCCGTGACAGCGGATTCCAATGCGATGCTCACGGTTGGTGGCCCCGGAATCTTTGCCTATCAATATCGCATCAACGATGGTGAGTGGTCGGAAACCATTCATATCGGAACCGGCTACGATCCCAATGGTACTGTTCGGACCAGTCAAATCACTCTCGAGAATCTCGCTGAGGGTGAATATGCCGTGGAAGTTCTTGGGCGAGACTTCGCCGGAAACTGGCAGGCTGTTCCCACGCGGTCCCAGACTTGGAATGTTCAGCCGCAGTTGAATCGTTTGCAAATCAATGAGGTTTTGGCGACGAATCAGCAGACCCTGAATGATGCCGGCGCCAGGCCCGATTTGATTGAACTGTACAACGGCGGCAATAGTGAGGTCACCTTGCAGGGACTCAGCCTCACGGATGACCCCAGCGAACCTCGAAAGTTTGTATTCGACCAACAGACAATCGCTCCCGGTGATTATCTCACCCTCTATGCCGATGATCGTGATGCCGACGGAATTCACCTCGGCTTCTCCTTGCGACGGGAAGGTGAGGGCGTCTATCTGTTTGCCGCCGCAGCCGATGAACAACCGCCCGCATTGATCGATTCGGTAGAGTTTGGCCTGCAGATTCCTGATCTGTCGATCGGTCGAGTCGGACCGGGCAGGGTGTGGAGACTGACCGAACCCACCTTCGGAGCCCCCAATCAGCCGGCCCTGACTGCCGGATCCGATCGGGTGACGATAAATGAATGGTTGGCGGATGCGACCAATCAGTCTGATTTCATCGAACTGTATAACGCCGATCCACTGCCCGTCGATCTGAGCGGGCACTTTCTCAGCGACGCTGCCGACGGCATGCCGACACGCCATGAAATTGCACCGCTCAGCTTTATTGCCGGACGCGGTTTCACCGTGTTTCGTGCCGATGGAGATCCTGGAGCCGGGGCGAATCATCTCGATTTCGGGCTTTCGAGTGATCTGGAGTCACTCGGACTGTCGGACCCCGATCTGCAATTGGTGGATGCGATTGCCTATCAGCCCCAGATCTCCAGCATCTCTCAGGGGCGAATTCCCGATGGAGCCGCTCAGCTGGCCTTCTTTGAATTGCCATCCCCGGGTTGGGTGAACGGCGGTGNAATTCCTGGTGACTTCAACCGAGATACCCTCGTCGATGTCGCGGATATTGACCTGATCTGTCAGGCTCTGCGGTTCGGGGAAGATCCCGATGGCCGATTCGATGTCGATCGAGACGGACTGCTCACCGGCGACGATGTCACCTACCTGGTTCAGGTCATTCTGAATACGTCATCTGGAGATGCAAATCTAGATGGGGTTTTCAACTCGTCCGATCTCGTCGTCGTCTTCCAGGCCGGCGTNTATGAGGATGACGTNGCTGGGAATGCTTCCTGGGCCAGCGGAGACTGGGATTGCGATGGTGATTTTACGACTCGTGATCTTGTCGTTGCATTCCGCGAAGGTGCCTATGCTGCGGCTGAGCCCCGTGCAGTTCAGGCCAACTTGAATCTGGTCGCCGCTGGTCTGTCCGATCTGCNGACAATTTCGGGGAATGATCAGGAACGCGTGCAAGGTGTCAAAGCTGCCAATGATGCTGCAGTTAATTCACGACCAGCACGACTTGATGTTCTGGCAGTGAATGCAGATCTTCGAAATACGGATGCAGTCTTTGCTATCACTGACTGGCAACGCGATGACAAAGTCCGTGAGGAAATGCTTGACGAGCTTGCGCTTGAGTTTCGTCAGCTGTAACTCTTTTGGCTTCTCTCATAATTCGTCCTTTTGATCGCACATTCGGGCGATACCTTTGTGCGAATTGAGTTTCGAAACCCCTTGTTTTTAAGCGAATCGGGATTTTTTTGGGAAATCTCAAAATTCTTTCGGGGACCGTTCAGCAGGTGCGACTGAGGGGGCTGCCTAAAGATTAGGCAGTTGCCCCCTTGCCTCATGAGTCAGCAGGGGTGCCTGCTTTGCGAGCAGGGCTGCGCAGGCGTTGCAAGTGCATGCAATGGAAGCATTTACGTGCTGCTCTTGACGTGGATGCGGCGATTGCGACATAACCGCAATCACGGTGGTCGCGACGGTATATTTTTGATCCCTGAACAAGGAAGATTTAGGAAGGAGCCACAAATGGAACTGGTTCAACAACAGGAAGAGAACCGAGACGTAAAGGTTTATCGAGTCGCTAACGATCTGTATCGACAGGATCCGGACTGGGTGACTTTTTTCCGCGAAGTCTTAGGCGTCGAGGGTGTTGTGCGACGGGTATTCCCCAACCCGCATGATCTCGCCCGATTCGAGCAGACTCGCGAATATTCTGAGATTCAGCAGATGGTTGCCAAGCTGCGTGAGCGAGCAAGTGAGCCCGCAGATGCCCGCGAGCCAACTCGAGTGATCACGGTGCGATTGCCGAAGAGCCTGCATGAGTCGCTTCGAACGGAAGCTCATGAGCGTAAAACGAGCATGAACAAGCTTTGCATTTCGAAGTTGCTGCAGATGGTCGATGAAGGGTTGATCCCGAACGACTGATAACGGCTCAAAAGAGACGGGTTTTCAAGGCGGTCCCGCTTCAGGGACCGCTTTTTCTTTGTTGTCGTAGGATTTGGCTGAGATGGCTTGAATCGGCCGTCAGCTTTATCGCAAAGGCCGATTTTGGGTTGGGCGGCGAGGATAAACGGTTTTCTGGNGAGCGTTTGCAGCCCGTCCAGGGACGGAGGTGCAAAAAAAAACGCGATTCCCGGAATGGAATCGCGTTTTCGCTGAATCAGCAATTCGTGGTTGCTCAGCAGCTTACGATCGCTTGCGAGCAATGCCGGCGAATCCCAGGAGACCCAACAGGGCCAACAGGGCGGACGACGGCTCTGGAACTTGCGTGATCGTCAGGTTGTCGAAGATACCGAAGGCGAATTCGGGCTTGCTTGCAACAGAACCGAATGGATCTCGGTAGGTCAGGGCAACACCGCCAGCCAAATCGACTGCATCGCCAACGTTGCTGTCCACGGTGCCGATGCTGAAGCCATCGATCGCGAAATTAGCGGTACCCGCATCGCTGTCAACGGTGACAACCATTTCGTGCCAGGCATAAGCCAGGGTGCCGTCTTGAGCGGTAACGATCACATTAGTCGGGCTGAACACTGCGCCATCGTTCTGTTCGGCGGGAGTAGTTTGTCCCGGGAATTGGGCAGCGAGGACCGCGTTTGTGTGATCTTGTGACGGGATATCGTACTGGCCACTTTCGATGAACTGCTCGCTACCGTCTTTAAAAAGTTGGTAGTCACGAGAGCTGTCGCCGTCTGTATTTCCAATGAATCCAGCGCCACTGGTGGGTGAGCCATCGGCAGCGTCGAAGCCGACAAAGGCACCGCCTGCTTCGGTCGTTCCACCGCTCGTGTTAAAGTTGAGCCAGAAATCGAATTTAACTTCGTACTTTCCAGACATGCTGATGCCATTGGGCGTAGCTGAAAGGGTCTGTGGAGCACCGGGTGCGACAAGGTTAGCAGCCATCCAAAGGCCCGTTGTACCGTCACCGTTCGGAGACGATGGAATTCCGAATTTACTGTAATCGAAACCGAATTCGAAACTGGTGTCTTCGTCGGCGACGATGGTCCAATCGGCTCCGTTGTCCATGTCAGGGGTGTAAGTCTGGCCATGGCAGGCGACTGCCATGGCAAAGCAAAGACTTAGCGTGATTGGGGCTAGATATGCTTTCATGATTTTCCTCGTTGAAGTCTCAACAAAAAAACGCCTCTCGCGGGCCTCAGCGTTCAGCTGAAAACCGCGACAGGCGTTGAATTGTTGAGGGGCCAGTAGCGTTCTCGGTTATGAGTAAATTAGATTAGACTTCCTCGGTAAAATGGCTGGACTTCCTCGAGCCAGCCGGCACCTTAACTCCGACGCCCGCGGATGTCAAACCGCTCTTTTGCAAATGTAAACGAGAATTAACGGAATGATGCGATGAAGTTCGGAATCTTTGCCGACACGCATGACCATCTTGCCAATATTCGGCTTGCTGTCGATCGCTTTAACGACGCCCGTTGTGATTATGTGATCTTCGCGGGCGATCTGGTTCCCACCTTTGCGAAAGCTCAAGTGCCCCATGATTGCCAGTTTTGGGGACAACGAGGGTAATAAGCTCGGGATTTGCGGTGGCATGGAGATTATCGGTGAGATTGGCGATCCTCCTTTTTGTTTTCGAGCTCCGGATGGCACGCGATTCTTGATCACCCATCAATTCGAATTGGCTCGCGATTTCATCGAGGGTAGCGATGTGGTTGGTCTATGCCCATACACATCGTCCTAGGGTCTCACGGGACGAAGCAGGCCGCATGTTGATCAACCCTGGCGAGACGAGCGGCTGGTCGTTTGGTGAGCCAACGATCGTCCTGTTAGAAACCGAGGCCATGCAGGCCCGCATTGTGCAGCTAGTTGAACAGCAATGATCCACGGGTTGCATTGGCCGGTGGAAAAAGGGGCTCCGAAGCGGACCTGTAAGCCGGGTTCTGTTGTCGCGTCAGACGCGACCGGCGATCATTTATCTGGGATGTCGATTGCTCGACACCTCACGCAGCCTACCCGAGAGTTGTGGCGAACCGGACCAGTTCACCGTCGGGACGAGCCCAACGTCCTCTCTGCTTGGCCTTGCTCCAGGTGGGGTTTACCTAGCCGAACGAGTCGCCTCGCTCGCTGGTGAGCTCTTACCTCACCGTTTCACCCTTACCCGGGAAAACCCGGGCGGTTTACTTTCTGTTGCACTTTCCCTGACCTCACAGCCGGTCGGTGTTACCGACCACCTTGTCCTGCGGAGCCCGGACTTTCCTCCAGCCGATGTGTTGCCACATCCGCCAGCGATCACCCGGCCCACTTCGGCGCCCATTTCCTAGGGTAGGCTGAGTCGAGTCTTGAGGAAAGTAGGCACTACTCGCTGCTTTCCTGGTTTCACGTGTTAAATTGAAGCATATGACGGCAGACGGCTGGAAGGAGTCGTCTTGACTGAGTGACGCTATTTGGAGGATTCCATCGTGAAGTTTGGAATATCAAGTCGGCTGGGCTCGACCCTGTTGTTTGTAGGTTTGATGGGCTTGAACGTGGCTGCGGTTTCCGCGGATCTTCAGGTTGGTGTGGGACAACGGGTGATCACGCCTGATCCTCTTCTGCCGATTTCTGGAGGAGTGGGGATTCCTCGTCCGGCTGAAAAAAAACTGGGGGATCTTACGGCGCGAGCGGTGGCGTTGAAGGATGGTGAGACAACGGTTGTCTTGGTCAGCCTGGACTTGCTTGGCTTTCCTCGGGTCCTCTGTGATCGTGTGCGTGCACTTGTTCCGAATGTCGTAGCCGACAACATCTTGATCAGTTCCACGCATACTCACAGCGCTCCCGATACCTATGCCTTTCCGGACGGGAAGGGCGGGCATACGGCTGATTTGAAGTACATTGATTTTGTGTGTCGGCAGGCAGCGGCAGCGATCAACGATGCCGTGAAAGATATTCGTTTTGCCCATCTGAAGATCGGAACCGGCGAGACCACGCGCCGAATTGCCTACAACTTCTACGCACCCGATCTTTACGATCGTCGGATGAGTGTCATTCAGGCCTTACAACCGGATGGAAAGGTCATTACAACCTTGGTCAACTTTGCC
Source organism: Planctomycetaceae bacterium (assembly GCA_002723275.1). Classification (GTDB taxonomy): domain Bacteria; phylum Planctomycetota; class Planctomycetia; order Pirellulales; family Pirellulaceae. The sequence goes on along the minus strand of PBNZ01000014.1, from coordinate 108,489 downwards.
ATCCATCCGGAAGTTCTTGGAAATGGGACAGGTGCCTTGAGTCCTGATCTGGTCGGACCTCTCAATGATCGTCTGGAAAAACAATATGGTGGTATGGCGATCTTCATCAACGGAGCACTAGGTGGAATGATCACGGCCGATAACCGAGATCTCGATCGACCCAGTGATCCTCGCCGCGGTTATTGGCATGATCTCCGGATCTGGGATGAGTGTTTGAGGATTGGCCACAATATGGCAGCCGAGGCAACTGAGATTTTGCAGGAAGCTCCTCTCCAGGAGAATGCCAAGTTGGCCGTGCAGCATCGCCACATCAAATTGCCGGTTGAATCCGACGTGATATGGGCTGTGGTCGAGAATTCACCGTTGAATTATCCGCGTGGGAAGGACCGGACGGTGATGACCCAGATCAGTTTGATCACGCTTGGTAATGCTCAGTTGCTGACCATCCCAGGAGAGGCGATGCCGAACATTGGCTTTTATCTGACTCGTAAGATGAAGGGCGACCACAATCTATTGCTTGGCCTGACGCACGACGCTTTCGGTTACATTCTGACTGAAGTCGATTTCAATAGCTTTAAACGCTACGACTATGTGTCGCAAACCTCGTTAGGCGAACAGACCGGCGAGATTCTGATGGATGGCTGGTTGGAATTGCTCAATGCTTCCGATCAGCCCTGATCGGAAGAGGAACGGGCGACGCTGATCGCAAGCGAAATCCAACCGATAATGAAGGCAAGACCTCCGACCGGAACGATCATCACCGCGGTCCGCAGTGATGTGACCGACCAGACATAGAGGCCGCCAGAGAAGAGCAATAGGCCAATCAGGAACGACCAGGTTGCCACGGTGCCCACTCGCGCCGAAAGTTGGAGTTGCAGGATGCCGATCCCCAGCAGCGCGAGTGCATGATACATGTGGTATCGCACGCCTGTATTCAGATTCGCTTCGTGCTTTAAAACGTCGGCTTCGGTGAGGCCTTGTTCCGTGAGATAGTTCGGCAAGGCGTGGGCGCCAAAGGCGCCGATAATGACTCCCAGAGCACCCAGGATACAGGCGATTACGATCAGTCTTTTGCCGTTCATCTGACCCTCTCCTTACCGACTAGGACGATTTGTTCGGTAAGTGTCGTTGGAAAAATTCGAAGCCATTACCACCGAGAATATCTTGGATTGCCGCCGTTGAGTAGCCTCGTTGGGAGAGGATATCCGACAATTTTTGTAAGTCTCGGTATTGTTCCAGGCCGGTTGGTGTTTGTTCGGTGCCGTAGCCGCCATCCAGATCGGTTCCCAGGCAGATATGTTTGGCATCTCCGGCGAGCTGACAAATGTGGTCGATATGGTCGGCAGCGGCCTCAATCGAAACGACCTCGCGCGAGGTTTTGCCTCGTTCCCAATTGGGGTACAGCATCCAAGCATCGAAAGCGGTCCCGAGAAGACCATCTCTTTGCAGAATGAGTTTGATCTGCTCATCGCTGAACTGACGATCACCGGGAACCAACGCTCGGCAGTTTTGATGGCTGGCCACCAGGGGACCCTGGAAGTGATCGAGAGCCTGATAGAAGCTCTGATCGCACAGGTGAGTGGTATCGAGGATCATGCCTAACGCATCGAATTCTTTGAGTAGTTCGATACCTGCGGCAGTGACGGGACCGTCATCGCCAGTGCCTGCTGCATATTGACTACTGCCGTAGTGGACGAGGCTCACGCAACGTAATCCCGCCGCAAACCATTCGGCTGCCTGGGACGGTCGGCAGATGGCGTCGGCACCTTCCATCGCGGGGATGAGTCCGAGTGGCAAGTCGGGCCAACGACTTTCGTCTTGCCACGTATTCCAATGTTCCGCAAGGGAAATAGCATCGGTCAGTAGACGCACTTCTCCTGCTTGTTCCAAGGCTCGGTAGTAACCCAATTGGCTATGGGCGAAACCGTAAGCGCTCTCGTGATCTGGGAAGTCAAGCGAACTGCCATGAATCGCGACTTCACCCCCATACGGCACGCGGCCCATCATTGTGCCCAGGCAGATTGCCAAACCCGCGTCTCGCAATTCAGGGAAACTGATCGTCACGCGACCTCTCGACGGATGATCGTCGAATTGGCCATCAATCTGGTTAAGCTCTGCAAGCGGGAGTCGAAGATTCCGTTTCCAGCTGAGCGCATTCCATGCGAGATCGAGATGGGTATCGAAGAGTCGGGGCATGAGTTCGCTCAATCCACGTCGAAGTATCGACGAATCACCTCTTCATGAGGCGGTTTGGTAAGCAGGGAGACTCCATAAACTGCAAGTGCGGAAAAGAGAACATCCCACACGAACGGTTGTAATCCGAGGAGACTTCCTCCACTGACAACGAACGTCAGGATGAAGTGAGTCAAGCAGCCAACAATCATCCCGCTCACGATCCCAGCTGCGGTGGCTCGACGCCAATATAAGGCAAATGCCATCGGAACCAGGAAGGATGCCGCCAATCCGGCGCTGGCAATGACAATGATGTCTTGAAGGTATCGAGGCGGGTAAAGGGCCGCGACGGTTGCCAGAAGACCGATCGTGATCGTGCCAGCGTAAGTCACTTTTTTGAGTTGTGACTCTTCCGCCGTCGGATTGATGTAGCGTTGATAAATGTCGCGGACTAGAGAAGAAGAGACAACGAGCAGGAAACTATCAACGCTGGACATGACTGCGGCAAAAGGTGCGGCGAGCAGAATTCCAGCCAGCCAAGGGACGCCCGCCATCGTGGTGGATTGCACTGCCATCTCTGGCATGATCCGATCCGGATTCACTTCCATGCCAGGGATCAAAACCTTTGCACAGCAAAAAATGACGACTAGCGAAAAATAGATCACCGAGAAATAAATGGCCACGGTGATGATCGACATCCGAAGCGTTTTGGTATCTCGGAATGCCATCAGTCGAACCATGTTGCTTGGCTGACCTGCACCTCCGAAGGGCCAAAAGACGAAGAAGCTGAAGGCCATGCCGAGTGCCAGGAAACCACCCGCTTTTGCGGGGTCAGGACCGGGGGGCCGCAAGTAGACGCCCTCGATGTCGGCTCCGTAGGCATAGGGGTCCCGTTCCAAGATTTCGACTTGAATGTCGCGGCGGATTAATTGTGGGTTGACTGCTTCTTGTTCGATTTCCGTCCGCAACATCAAGATCTCAGCAGAATTGATTTCGGCCGAATCGATTTCGACTCGTCGGGCTGTACGGACCAATTGGCCGTCTTCGGTTTCCAGCCACGTTCCACGCGGGATCGCCTCTTCCGTAAAGTTTTTGGGCGGGGTGAGCTTGGCCGTTCCGAAGGCCGGCGGTTTGTACTGAGCGAGTTTTTGATTGGCTTTCGCCAGCCCACCTGTGAAGTACAGAGCGAGCACAAGCATCACAACAACCCCGCCGAACATGATGATGCCCTGCATCACGTCGGTCCAAACCACAGCACGAAAGCCACCGTAAACCACGTAGAAAATTACAGCAGCCGAAAATACCGTCAGGCAAAGAACGTAATCCGGTTCGGTGCCTTCGAGAAACCAAATGGAAGTTGTGATCGATGCGGTCCATTGAACAGCTGTCTGAAAGTGTGAAACTTCAGAGAGTAGACTGATCAGAATTTCGCTGCCCGCCTTAAACTGCGCGAGCAGATAATAAAAAATGAAGATCACAATCAACAGGGTGCCGACGATGCCGGCAATCGGACTTTCAAATCGTTGGCCGAGTACCTCCGGGATTGTGACTGCATCGCCGCGACGACTGATCTGATTTAGACGCTTGCCGAGTAAGCCCATGGCCACGATGGGGACGATCATGTAACCGGCTATCCAGAGAGCCAGTACCCAGCCGTGCGTATAGATCAACGCTGGGAATCCCATGAAGCTTCCGCCCGAGGCGCTGGTGGCGGCAAAGGTCAGGGCGAATGCGCAAACACCTAAGTTGCGGCTGCCCAGAAAATATTCGGAAACGAAACCGCCCGAAGGTGCCGCGCGACTCGATAACCAGGCTAAGAGAACGACCAGGGCCAAATAGATCACAAAGCTGACCAACGCGATGTTCGATACGCCGATTGCGGCGCCCAGGATGACAAACTCAGCCATCATGACTCTCCCGAATCAGACGCGTCGTCTTTGATCCCAAATAGACAAAAGACGATCGTGAAAACGTTGCAGGCCAACCAGGGTAACGCAATGCCCCAAACTACCCAGTCTGGAAAACCAAAGAGCAACGATGTCTCTTCGAAAGGCGAATCTGGGTAAGCACGCAAGCCGCAATAGGCGATCACCCACGCGCACGATAACATCCAGGCGATCAAGATAGTCAGCGACTCCCGCCGGGCTGACCGAACCGCGTTTGATAGGGCTTTCAATCTCACTCGCGTATGGTATCGCTTGCAACATGCGATGCAAACCAGACTAACCGACTTTTTCCATCAGATACGCAAGGAAGGCGAGCGGAGAAGATGCATCGAAAACAGGCTGGCAAGGACGATGATCCAGCCAAAGAAACTTGGTTGCAGCCAGAACCACCAAAAAAGTCCAATTAAGACCCCAAATGCGAACAGCCAGCGGATATTCTCTAAATGCTCGCGACGGATCCGGGCAATAATGCCGAAACCGACCAGGCCCATCAGGGTGGCCAAGCCGAGTCGTAGCTGGAAGCCTGAGAAACCCGTTGAGGCAGGCTGTATCGCGATGGAAGGCAGGGCTCCCGCCACCAGAATGGATCGATCCTCAGCATGACTCGGATGTGAGGTTGCCCAAGCATCGACCGCGTCAAAGGGGATGCGATTGGCGAGCTCGGTATCTCGTTCGGGCACTTCCAATGCCTCCACATGATTCAGATGTTCATCGCTCAAAAGACTCACGATCTCATTCGTGGTGGATTGGATCGCATTTGATGGGTTTAATTGGACACGACGAAGAGCGGCATAATAGCGTTCGCCCCAGGCTGCATACCAATGATTCAGCTCTTCACGAGTGAAGTCGGTCGCATCTTGGCTGGTAATGCCAATCATCTCGGAAAGATGCTGGAGCTGAGCTAACTCTAATTCTGACCTCGTCCTAAGACTCGCTTGATCGATTCCAGCCAGCTTCACGGGATGGCCATGGGTCGCCTGAACAATCCACATTGTATTGAGCACTTGGACAGGTTCAGTCGGGCTTTCAGGGTCAATGATTGACGGTGCTGAAATCTTTCTGACGACCTGTGGTTGTTCCAGGATCTTCTGTTCAAACAAGACGACAATTCGTTGTGGCAGGTCGCTGGATGCCAGTTTTACGACGGATAAATCGTTTTCCAAACGCGTCGACACGGCCACATTTTCAACCGAAACGGATGCGATTCGTAATTCGTTCGGAATCTTGATTCCGCATTCATTCATGCCACCTGGCTGCAAATCAAAAATAGCCTGTCCATAGAATCGATACCGTCCGTCCATGGCCACCCGAATCTCAGCGAGATGGATTCGCGGTTCAGCGACGGGAGTTCGCAGCGGCAGTCTTTCCGCCTGAAATTCAGGGCCTGAGATTTCATACAGGTTGTAAGCCTCTGCTTGAACGCCGGGAGGAGCTGACTCATTGATTGGACGGGGGATAAGGTTCTTGGTTGTCCACTGGACGATCTGTCCATCCACGCGGGTTGGCAAATAGAGATAACGTCGGATTTCACCGTCTTCTAACAGGCGTATGTTGGGGACGCTTAATGGTTCGCCTGGAGTCGTGGGGATGGCTCCGCTTAGCAGGATCTCATTGACGGGAGTGGGCGGCCAGATCTCAACTCGGGACATGCCTTGAGTTGGTGATTTGCCGGTGGAAAAACTGCCCGTGGGACCACTCAGTCGACTGGCCCAGGAACTCGGTAATTCAAAATGGAATGCATCCAGCATTCCGTCTTCGACCTGGCAACGGACGTTGACGCTTTGTTGCCAGATACCGTTTTCTCGCGACACAACATTGACCAGCTCGGCTTGGAGTTGTTTGTCGTTCGCTCGAACTTCGATCGGAGGAATGGTCTCTTCGCTGGCGACATTGATAACGGCATGCAATCGTGACTGAGCCAGGCGGGATTCCAGATACGGGTCGATGGTTGGACTTTCATCGAAGGTCGAGGCAGCAGAGAGTAAGACATTGCTGCGACGGTAAACCAGTAATTGCTCAGAATTGATCACACAATCAAGCAGTTGAATTCTCGGTAGCTCCCGTGGTCCCAGCTGAGCATGGGATGTGTGTCCGAGCATGGCGATCTGGATAGGTCCTCGTGATTGCAGGAAAACAGTGACTTCCTGCTGGTTGTTTCGAGCCCAACGCAACTCAGATGCTTCGCCATTGATGACCTGGAAGACGGAATCGATGACAAGATTCGATGGGATTTGAAGGTTTTGCTGAAACCGCGTCTGCTGTGCGTCGGTTACCGATGCGACCATGATCACATTCGTCCTGGCTCGCGATAACTGATAGGCGACCTGCATATCGGCTGACGGAGTCGTTTCGTTGAGCGTCGTTGAACATGACCAGTCACCGTGTTGGCCTTGTATGCGATAGGCAAGATTGGCCGAGGTCTCCTCTCCCCAGCGACCGTTGAAGAGAGCAACCTGTAGTCGTTCAGATTCGTCAGACGGGTTTGGTCTTACGCTCAGACGCGGGTCGAAGGAAATTGCCAAATCATGGGGGACTGGCCGCATGTCAGGGATTTTAAAGAAGGGTAACCGGACCGTGCCAATGCCCGATTGACCAGCGACGACAAAATCGAGATTCAACAGTTGGACTTCCCGGTCTGACTGAATTGGGAAAGTGTAGATTCGCTTGCCCTCGGTTTCGCTCAACTCGACGTTTTCCGGTTGATTCGAAGCGATTGGATCCAGCAGTAGACGCTCATTGACCTCTAACTGAAGAGTGTCCGATGGCCAACGAGTTGTGTCGAGTAACAGTCTTACGTTCCACGAGACCTGCTCAGGGGAAATCCGCAGCCAGCTGAGCTGTTCGATTGGAGATTGTATCGCTTTTCGATTATTGCCCCATCGGAATGCCAGGCGATCCGTTGGGCCGAGTTCCACTCTTATTTCACCGCTTGTGTCATCGCGGTAAGTCGCACCTCTTGAAGATTCCGACGTAAAGGTCGTCAGGTCATCCGGTGCAGAAACGAACAGGACTGAATTCGGAGCGCGGGGGATCTCGATATCGACGGCTGTTTGGTTTAGCGGAGTCGGTCGACGGAAGGTAATCTCGAGTTCGTGCTCGCCCGACTCGCGAATTGGCAAGCGAATGGCAGTTCCCATTTCGTTCGTTTCCAAAACAATGGGACGACCGTTCAGGCGAGCTTCTCGAGCGAGTAACGGAATCGTTTCAACGGGTAGGTTGAAGTTAACGGCCGGACCGGCATTGGGAACATAAAGCTGGTAGCGTGCAAGGATGGATTCAAGTTGAGGCTCGGGGGATCCTGTTTGCGGGATCAAGCTGGCTCGGTAAACGCTCGAGTTCAAAAGCCATGAGTTTAAATCTCCCCGCAGGTCGACGGTCGCCTTCAGTAACGATTGCCGTAATTCGTTCGGCACGAGAAGATAGTCACCGTCGGGGTTTCCATTCTCATCGGCGGGAACAAACACCTCATAGATCGTGTCATTGTCTCGATCCGCTCTCAATTCATTCGGCTCTTGTCCCAGCAGGGAGGCGGCGCTGATGGCGATCGTTGCGATGAAGCCCAGAACCGTCGCAGTCGCGGTGGTAATCGGCGTTGCTATGGCTCGGGATTTATTCGGCTTCGACGAGGTCGCAATCGCCGGAGTCAGGAAAGCCCCTACTAATCCTCCCCAAAATGCGCCTAAACCGATCCAGCTAAGTGGGACTGGAAGCACCAGAGCGGCCATGATCGAAAGTAAAATCAAGCTGGATGCGACTCGGATGTGATGCGCTCGCAACCACCAGACCGCCGTAAGCTCCAGGAGAAACGCAATGCACGCGACCGTCACAAAGGTATCAATCTGGTAGGCGACGTGGGCTGAGTTGGCCGACAGGGTCTGTAAACGCCAGCCTCCAGCGACGTAGGGGGTATTTTGAGAGTTGGTCGGACGCCAGACATTGACTGGCTCTCCCCAGGCCTCGGCAGGTATCGCTCCAACGGTGCTGAAATCGGTCTGGGGATCATTCGTCGACAGGCCATAAACTACGGGGGTTGTTGATGGCCGCAGCGTGTTGCGAAAACTTGCTACATAATTTGTTGAGGTCAGCAGAATGTCGTTGTTTGCCTGAATCAGAACGAGCCCTGCGGAGCGAAGTCGTTGAATTCCTGCTGCCACTGAATTCGAAGTCGAAAAGGTTGGGACGGTCTGTTGCGGACTGATTGATAGCGCGGCAAGTCTTTCTTGGTCGATCCAAAGCCTGGAATTGGTCTGCAATGCATTTTCGGCTTGGACCAGCTGTTGCCAGTTTGATGCATCGGCATTTCCAAATTGATCAAGCCAGATATTGGCGGCGGTCGTTAGTTTTTCGTCGGACGTGGTGGATCGGAAAAGATGAGACCAGGATTCGCGCGAAAATGGATCAAAAGTCCGGTGGTAATCTGTGCGCAACAAGGGGCCGCACAGATGATACATGCATTCTCCTAATGCCGATCGACCTGCTGTTTCTGGATTCTGTAATGCATAGCCCGGCGGAATCCATATTTGCCGCTTGGATGCGAACACCGTATAGGGGACTTTGGGTGGCGTTAACTTGATCAGACGCCAGAAGATCGGCGATTTGCGGGTCTCGTCGTAGTGGATTTGTACGGTTGAGAATCGTCGATTCTTGGGAATTGCGACCATGAATTGCTCGCCCGAGCTGACCGGGAGCGGCTGACGCACGCCGTCCATGGATACGTACCGTAAGACGCCGTTGGCCGGCAGGCTGAAAGCGAACTCAGAAGTGCCAAGATTCTCAATGCTAAGATCGTAAATACAGCGGATGACGTTCGTTTGTCCAAGATAAGCAGTGAGTTCTGAGTGGCGTACTGTAATCAGTGATTCGAGAGACCTCGTCGTTGTCGATACGACGGGTTGGGTTCCCGAAAAAATGTCGGCCAGCGGGTTGTAACGAAAGGCGAGGCGTTCATTTGAGATGATTCCAAATTCGTCATGAACAATGGGCGTTACCGTTAATGAGTCTGTGTAATTCAATGACAGGGACAACGTCGGTGAAGCCGCGAGGTGTACAGTTCCCGTTTGCGTCGTCGCGTTGTTTACACGAACCAACGGCAGGCTGATGTCTCCCTCCATCGGAATCGGGTCGCGCTCACCAATGATTTTCAGATTGTCTTCACCAGGCTCAGGCCATTCGATGCTCCACAAGACGCCCGTTCCGTTTTCGGACTGCGTGCTTTTGAGAGTTCTCTGAGGATTATTGGCGGGAAACCATCGAATCCCTTCCGGGTGTGGGTTGGCAAATTGCACCTGGAGTGTCGATTGCGGGGGCGTTTGACGATCGATTTCGATGGTAAACGTTTCCTGGTAATCATCAGGCGACAGGGTGACGTCAATGCGAATCATAGCATCGAAGGGACGCCGTTCTTCCGTCGTCGTTTCGAACGCAAGGCCAAGTTCCTCATCGTTACCTTGCAATAACGCAATGGAAGTGTCTTCGTCAGTTTCCAGCAGCGATGTCTCGCTGACGGTTAGATCGTCTCGAGTCAACCAGGTTGTGCGACGGTCATTCTCGTATCGGACCGTCAGGCCGTCTCCGGCAGTGACCGTGAGGAATCGACTGCGAGCATTGAGCTGAGGAAGTCTGACGGGGGTTAACTCAGCCGTTGCAAAGATTCGGCTCGTTGCATTCGTGCTCCTTGTGGCTTGAATCCGAAGGACTGCGTCTTCGACAGCCGGAATTGGTTCTCGAAGATTAATGTTGAGCGTTCGTTGGCCATCCGTTTCGTTCTCGAAAACCTGCCAATCGTGAATGAAATCGACCATGTCGGCGTCGACTGCTTTGATTGCCCAATCAGATCCCACACTCAATGCGAGCTCAAAAGTGTCGGCGGCGAGGGAACGGAGTCCGACGGCGACGTCAGCTGTCATTTCGTTTTTGTCAACGTTAAGGGCTGTGGCGAGACTGTATTCGTAACGCCTTTCGGTAGCCCCGATTTGCACCGTTACGTTGGCGTTGGGATCTAGAAAGGCGATGGTTGTTATCTCGGCTTCTGTGTCGGTGTCCGAAACCGTCGATGTGAGTTGGCTGGCGTTTTCGAGTAAGAGTTCCTGTAATTCCAGAGGTGCAAAGACCCGGATTCGTGCAGACTCGTGCTGCCAACGAACGTCCGTTGCTTGAAGGCGAGGCAGTGACCAAAGACGTGATTCCGAGGGGATGTTGGAGAAACTGGTTAACGACAACGTGTTGTTGAGGCCTTGCAGTGGAGGGTCGAAGGTGAGCAAAACCGAAGTGGCTTCATTGGGCCCCGATGAGGCGACCGTCCAGGGAATGGTCTGTTCGTCCTTGCGAACTCTTGTTAATCGAAGACCCGGCGATAGTTTCAGTTCGAGTTCCTTGATCGGCGTCGGATCGCAATCTAATTGCAACTCCGTTGCCAGTTCCATACCTTCTTCAGCAAGGTTGTAAGTGTTCACCTGTCTCAAATAGGTATCTGTTTGTCGTGCCCCGGCGACGCGCAATCGGACCTGTAAATCGGTGTGGCCCCCCGCTTCAATTTGCCAGAGTCGTTGGCCGGTCGACGACGTGGCACTTGTGATCACTCCCCGGTCGCAGCTGAGTTCCAGGTCGATTGGCAAGAGCAGATTGATGCGGTTGATGGGACAATCGGGAAGTCGCATGCGGAAAAGAAAATCGTCCGCGTTGTTAGCATTAGGGGATAGAGACCAACGAAATCGGAGCGTGTCCGATTTGTCCACTCGCAGATATTGTTGACCGTCTTCACGACTTCCGAGAACCGCAGGGCGAATTGGATTTGACCAGGTCGGTTCATTGATTGCGAGGTTGAGTGGATCGAGAGGAAGAGAGCGTAGGTCTTCGAGACGTTGTTGGACCGAAAGAACGGCTGTCCCGTCTACAAGACTTTCGCCGTCAAATGTCGCACGATACTCCGCACGCGTGATCGATATCCCGCTCGACACGGCATGGGGTGTCTTAGGGTTCAAGAGCCCGGTTAGTTTGACAAACCGGGAACGTTGCATTGGCCGTACTTCGTCGTCGGCCAGTTTGGCGATTTCGTCGAGCGGTGCATAAATGAAACGGTAGGGAAGGACCATTGTCTCCGGTGGTTGCGCAAAGATAGTAGTGCTCAACGCCAGGAGAATGGCGATTGCGATCACGAACCCGTGATATCGGAGATGCGTCTCTTTGGTCCTCATGCGTTGGAGTCCGCCACAGGAAGAGACGTCGTTGTCGAGGTTGAATTACTGCCGTTACTGTTGTCTCGCCAGGAAACCTGGATGTCGCTGTGGGAATCACCCTGACGAACGGCGGAGTGTAAACGTGATCGTCTGGGTTGTATCCAGCGTAGACTGGCCACCAGAAACAGGCTTAGGACGACAAGCAGCGACCCGAGCAGGCTGGCCTGAGCCAGGATCAGCGACGCACTGGGGAACAGAGAAACACTGATCAACAATCCCACTGCCAAAGCCAACAGGATTACAGGATGTCGTAGAAGAGGGATGTAGATCAATGTGAGGCCGAAAGCAAGCACGGTCACCGAAATCGCGTAAACCAGTTGGCGACGTGGGCTGGTACGGACCGTAATTGGATCGATTCGGTCGATCGAAGTGAACAAATATTGGTTGGCGGTCTCTGGGATCCCGGCTTGAGTCGTCGCATCGGTCCAGTCTTCGAGTTCCAGTTGTGTATGACTGCCTGTGCGATACCAGAACCATCCTCGTCGTTCAAAACGGTTCGAAGACGTTAAATTGGGGTCGACGAGCAGGAGATGTTCGCTCTCTGGGAGAATCAGTTGCCAGAACCAACGGCGAGGTGAGGAAGCATCGCGAAAACGAGGCAGGTTGAAGGTCATCGCGCCTGCTGCGGGACGATCGTTGTATTGAACCGCTAATTCAATCGTATGTTCCGTCTGATCAACACGTGGGATGCGAATCTCGAGTTCCGAACCGTTTTCACCATCAATCCAGTTCGTGGGATACTCGACGCCATCCACGACCAGGATGACGGAGCCGTCTACCGGTTGCGACAGTTGGAGGTAAACGTTGTCAGAGCCAGAGGCGAGTCGATAGACGATGCGGTCTTGTCGTGATTGATTGGCCAGCCAGGTCTGCAGCCAGGCAAGACGGACCTCGGTGGCACCCTGCGGCGATTCGGGGTCCGCGTTTTCTTGTTGTTGCGAAACTCGCAAGGGTAAGGAAAGGGTGGGGAATTCGGCTGCCAACGCGAGGCTCTGTCCGGACTCGGCAGGGATTGCGCCTTCGTCTTGCTCCCAGATGGCTTCCGGTGATAGTTCGACCTGCATGGGCCCGCGCGGAGTCAATCTGGCTGTATTGGCCAACAACTGTCCATCGGTAGGCATCGCGAGTGGAACGGAATGGAAGCGAGTTCCGGAAGGCCCAATTCGCCAAGGGTATTTGAGCACTACGTCAACGGTGCCGAGTTTGGGTTGGGGGAGGGCAATGCCGATGTCCACCGTCCGCGAACTCCCATTGACGTCGTTGCTGGCGATCAGAAAGTCATCAGAATTGAGGATCTGATTGTCGACTTGTAATTCCACCGCGCTGCGATATCGCGGATTGACCAGAAGGCGGTAGAGATCGCGCGGCATCGTGAGTTCTAGACGTGAAGCGGGTTTGTAAAGCACACGATAGGTGAGTCTTTGAGATACATCCGCGGTTTCGGACGAGATGTCCATGAGCGTATCAGCTCTTACACGGATCTCTCGATCGCGAACTTCGTAGTCCATCACAACATCACCAGACGCTCGGTCGTTGCGGATACGGAAGGCGGCTGGTGGTTGGGCTTCGGGCGACGGTGCGGTGACGAATTCCGGAGGCACCGATTCTTGGACCAAACCAACCATCTCTTCCAGGCGATAGTTGAGGACAACTGCGTTGGCTGGACTGACAACAACAATTCCGGGACTCATGTTGTCGTAGGTTGGCCATGGCAACGGAAATCTTAATGTACCGGATGGCTCGGTTACCGGACGGTGTAAACGAAGCACCAGTTCAAATTCGCCTGTGCGTGGTTGAGTTAGACGCAGCTTTACTTTCGAATCCGAGCTGTCCTGGAAGTGATCGTTTTCAACCGTGCTACTCGGACCGACATCGTCAAGTTCCCAGCCATTTAGATCGAAGTTGAGGAAGGAGCTTCGTGCACCGCGGATGGTGTACCGCAGGAGAACTTCTAAGTCCACTCGGTCTTCATCCACCTCAAGGCGATAACTCGGCTCGACACTGACTCGTGTACTTTGATTTTTGATTTCGATTCTCAGTTGACACGGTTGTCGAAAATACTCAAAGGTCGCCAGCCGTTTACGGTCCTGTGAATCCGTGGTCTCTTCGGTGGCTTGAACTCGCCGTACCGATGGTCCAAGGTACCAGTACACGAGCCAGTCTTCGCTCGACATCAAGGTCACTCGTCCCGACTGCCTCAAAGCCCCCACGACTTCGAAACTTGCGACATCGAATCGACTTGAGTCGCCTTCATTACCGTTTTCAGAACCGGTCGTTTGTGTCGAAAAAAGAAGTTGAATTTGTGTGCCAGGCTTGTCCAAGGTGACTTGGACTGTACGTCGCTCGTTGTCATCCGAGAGAGTTGGACGATTGAGTTCCGTGATGCGATAGCCTTGTTCTGAGGATGAAATAATGGTGGTCCGCGGAGGCAGACGTAGTTGAAAGGATTTAATCTCCTCGCCATAACTGGTGACGTCTAAAGCAATGTCGCTGCGAATCGTTCCCGGGCCTTCGATCGACACCTGGATCTCACCTCGAGCATCCAGATAGGTGGTCTTGTCTTCCTGTGCTTCAACTCCGTCACGCCAGACGACGATCACTTGGTTCCTGAGGTTATTCGCAGTGATGATCGAGCGGGATTCCGCACTCGGGGTGATCTTTAAATCTCGCCCATTTTGAATTTCGGAGGTGATTTGCTCTCCAGGAACGTCGAGTTCGAGCGTCGAGACATTGGCGGCGGGCGGGAAAAAACGAATTTGAGTTGTCAACGCGGCTTGTGACAGATTTGTTGAAAAACGTAGCTGCAGCCGATGTTCACTCGTTGACTGGTATCGAATCCAGGCTTGATAGCCCTGTGTCTTGTCATGGGTCAAAAGCAACTTGCCCTCGCCTTCGTACTCAGGAGCATCCAGGAGAGAACACTCGTGAAGACGCAAAGGAATGGCGACCCATTGATCCTGGGTCGAGTTCGCTTCATCGGCGAGGGTCGTAATGTCCACCGATACCGTTAGCGTTGCCCGGTCAGTCTCCGCAAGGCCGTTGAACTGAACTCGGTTGATCTGATATTGAGGAGGCTCGCGGTTTTCTTTTTGTGGGTCGTCGGTGTTGAGTAACCGAGCAATCTCGTCAAAGGTCAGATTGACGAACGGAACACGCTTCCCGTTTTCGTCTGTGGCGTAAACGACGCGCGGACGACGTTCGACCACGTCGACATTGGACGGCGATGAGACCGTCGCTTCATCGTCGACCGGTTCTGGCCGCTGAGCCACAGCTGATTGAGTTGTCAACAGTGACACGCAATACACCAAGACGGTGATCGTGAGCCAACTTTTGAACGCGTTCCAGGACATCGTCGATCCGATTTCCTCTGCAACCCTAAGGTTCTTTATCAAGGCTGGAGAATTCAATCTTACCGAACAGAGTCGTTGACCCTTCGCAGCTCGTTCTCCGCCCCCCGCGATCCCATCGCGGTGCCTCAAATCTTTTCTCACTCAAGATCCAACGCTCTGCAGCATCACGCAGCATATTCGTTGCCCTTCAAGTGCGCGATGTCCGATTCGCTCGGGACAGGTGATGGGATTCCCGACGTTGAAGACACCGACTACTCGCGATCATAAGGACGAGCCAGTGGATGGGACCAACGCAAGCTCTTGGCCCCACCGACCGGTGGATCGCGCCGTGAGATGTTGATGGCACGAAACGTGGACCCACACATCATCCCACTACATCTTATTCTACCCAGAGAAAACGCGACCTTGCAGAGGATCTGGTGCGTTTGTTGACAACCCTTTGCTAAGGGTTGCTTACAGCCCCGTTTAAGACCTGAAAAAGTTCTTGGTGCAGTTTCGGCGTACTCGCCGCGATGAAGCGAGGCTCTTCGAGGCAAAAAGGAGCTCCCGAAATGTCGGATACCGTGCCGCCCGCCTCCTGCACGAACAGCATTCCAGCCGCAACATCCCACTTTTTTACCGAAGTTGCCCAATAGCCATCGAGTTGACCGGCGGCAACATAGCAAAGATTTAAGGCTGCCGAGCCTAGTCGTCGCAAAGCCTGACAATGGGGTAAAGCTGCCACAAATCGCTTGATTTCAGGGGAGTCAGCCTCCACGTTGGCCGAAAAACTTGCTGCTACCAACGCCGAGTTTAGCTCTGTAATCACACTGGTTGCCAGCGGACAACCATTGCGGAACGCCCCCTCACCCTCGACTGCCGTAAATAATTCTTTTCGTATCGGATCGTACACGACCCCCAAGACAGGCCGGTTCTCGTGCTCCAACGCGATCGAAACACAATAATTATCCAAGCCGTGTACGTAATTCGTCGTGCCATCCAAGGGGTCAACCACCCAGCAATACCCTTGAGGATCGCGTCTCTCTGACGGCTCCGGCTCTTCCTCTCCCAAAAACTGGAATTCAGGGTAAGCAGTTGTCAGGCAGGCTTGAATCGCCTTCTGGGATGCCAGGTCGGCCTCGGTAACGAGATCTCGAGGGGCCTTTTCCCGAGGTTTAATCGATTTCTGCATTTCCAGCAGGATCGAACCCCCGAGACGGGCTGCTTTCTCACAAGTCTTCAAGATTTCTAACATTCCCAACAATTCCTTGAAACGACGGTTAGGCGTCAATCATTGAACTCACAGCCGCTTCTTGCGGCGGTTGTAATATACCAATTATGGAAACCTTACCACGACGGGGGTGGTGACCGAGTTTACCCGATGGAAAATGATGTTCAGAGTTCGAAAAATTTTCACACACACACTGGACAGCATTAACAAAGTTGATATTATCGGGGCTGGAATGGATTACATTCCGCAATAGAGAGTGAGCGGCTTCATATTTTTTTATACTTGCCCTCGGGCGATGTTTTGGCCTCTTCTCTGTTCCGGCCCCGCCGTCTGCTTTGCAAGCGGCGGGGTTTTTTTATCCCCGTGTACGGCATTCTGCCGCACGCTCGTCAGGATGACTTCCCATGACTGCTTCGGTACCTTGGCGCCTCAGCTCCGATGGAGCAATGTTGCGTGCAGGTTCTCTTGAATGTCGTGTCGATCCCACCCATTTGTCCTCAGGAATTCAGGACATTCTCTACCAAGGTCACCGCCTGGAGTCTCATCGACTGTTGTCGTTGAAAATTCCCGGTCTGGAGGGGGCTGTTACTGGGCCAACGGTTGCCGAATCCTATACGCGCGGCGAAGATTTCATCGTCACCTACCAGGCTGTTTCTCCCCTGCAGTTTCATCCACAGGTCTACTGGCAATACCGCCAGAAATCAGTAGCCTGTGGAATCGAGACGATGATTTCGATGCAGACTGACGTGTTGGAGAGTCGGCCGGTTGTTGAAGTCACGGCGGTCCACCCGGGTGAAGTCTGGCACTACGATGAATCTCAAGACGCCTTCGAACCGTTCGTCGGGGCCACATCGGATGTTTACTCCGCCGATGAAGTGACACCCGTATTTTTGACCCGTGAAAATGGGCGACCTTACTCCTTGCTCGAAATGGCTTATCCGACGGACGCTCATGAACTGCTGCTGGAATCGGTCGGGCCTGACGAAGTCGCTGTGACCTTTCGACTGATGCACGAAAACCTCGAGCGAGGTGTGATTCGGCGACTACGCGTGGCGACATGGTTTCTGCCGCGGGAGGATGATCTGCAAATCGCCGCCGAACTCTTTCGGGATCTGCTTCAGGCAGAGCCCCCGCTAACAACTTGATTCGGTAAACGTTAAACTACGCCAAAGATCTGAATGCTTGTCAGGTCTGCCAGCGTATCTGGACGTATCGGAGTACCAATTTCGGGAAAGACTATCTATGTCGTTGGAACTACGCAGCCAAATCTATGAAGAACTCAGTTCTTTCGATTTCATTGATCCTCATACCCATATCGATGCGCTCAAGCCTGCCTCAGAAACGCTTGCAGACATCCTCGGTTACCACTACTACACCGAACTCGCGCATTCGGCAGGGATGAGTCGTGAGGCGATTGAGGAGGCTGATTTAGATCCTAAGGAAAAAGTTGAACGGCTTGTTTCTAATCTCGAACCACTGCAGAACACGATTCAATACAGTTGGTTCATCGAGATGGCTCAGGAGTTCTTCGGCTTTCAGGATGATGTGATCAACCGCGATAACTGGGAGGCTCTCTATAATTTAGCCTCTGATCACATGAGTAAATCTGACTGGGCGGACCAAGTCTTGAAGAAGAGTCGCCTGAAGGGCGTTTTCTTGACCAATGATTTTGATGATCCGCTCGACGGCTTCGATACCAACATTTATATTCCCTGTCTTCGTACCGATGATCTTGTGTTCCATTTGGGCAAACCGGAAGTCCGAAAGCGTTTCGTGGAATCGACAGGGCAAGAAGCGGGGACAACTGAGTCGGTGCGAGCGGGCACCTTGCAGTTGTTTCGAACTTTCGTCGCGAAAAATGCACGTGCCTGTGCGATCTCCTTGCCCCCCCATTTTGCGCCCAAAAAAATCTCGGACGCAGCGGCCGACCAGGCTCTCGCGGAATTGGCGTCCAAGGGCGTGGAAGCGAGTGATGATGCTAAGGCGACTGCTGCCTGTTTTACTTTTTGGACTCTCGCCGAGCACTGTCGTGAGTTCAAGCTGCCCTTCGATTTAATGATTGGTGTCAATCGCAGCGTCTACTCGGCCGGGGTCTATCAGGGACAGGATCTCTACGACAGCCGGGTTTCGTTGATCCAGTACCGAGAATTGTTTAACGCCTTTACAGATGTCACTTTTCCCGTTTCAGTACTCGCGAGCGTCACGAATCAGGAACTGACCAGCTATTCTTGGATCTTTCCCAATGTTGTGACGAACGGCCATTGGTGGTATTCGAATACTCCCACCTTTATCGAACATGATGCGGCCGCACGGCTGGAAGCAGTGCCTCAGACCAAGCAGATCGGCTACTACAGCGATATGTACAAGCTTGAATTCGCTCTGCCGAAGTTCAATATGTACAAACGCGTTCTCGCAAAAATCCTTGCCGAGCGATTTGTCATCGGCCGGGGTTGGTCGGAGGAACGAGCAGTAAAGTTGGGCACTGCTGTGTTACGCGACAATACCGAACTTATCTTCGGTCGCTAGCATGCCGGGAAACAGGCTTCCTTGAGATCAGGGCCGCCGCCGATTCGCGGCACCTTTGCCAGGGGAGCCGAAGGGCACACTCTGATTCCCCGTTTTTTTGACAAATCGATGCCCCATTTCTCGGTTAATGGCGTTAAGGCATCAGGCCTGGTTGGCTCGGGGATCGACGGAAACGTTGGAAGCACAGTGAACCCGACCTACTGATCGTCGGCGTTCCCGGCAGCCGTCCGTGTTGGTGATCATCGAATTGAACATGGATAAATCCGTCAATTTGGCGGGAAAAAACGGTCTCACCGCGAACCTTTCGGTCGATGAAGCGTCTATACGTGCACGATGATATGAGTGATTGGGATGACCTGCCAAACGGTGGTTTGCCTCATTTTACGACTCGTGATATCCTCAAACTATGGGACGTACGCCGTACGTCGTCCCAATTAACGGACGTCGGGCCTTCAACTTAAGCCGAGTGTGAATGCCACGTCAGCGTCCATTTTATTCTTGTTTTCTCTCACTGCGTTGAGCGCAAGGAGAACGATCATGCGAAGCTACCATCAAACACAGATGACCGAAATTATCACTGGTATGAGCCAGGATCACGTCGGCGTTATCGTGATGGTACGCGTACGCCGTTGTCTCCGTTGGCTCAGCCTCTGTGCGAATTTTACGGCGGTCGCCGTGAATTCCTGGCTTGAAAGCGGCACCAAGCGTCGCTCTGCAAATCGATCCAGCCTGATTGATTTTGGCAGGGACCATGCATTGCAACCGTGTTGGTGCCCGGCGCGGCATACCTAGCCGTAAGGCAGCTCGGAAATAGGTTCCATTGCAAATGGAGCTGAGATTTCTCGAAGCCTTGATTGGGTGTCGCCCGGTCTGAGCCTGTAGTCATCTGACAATAGCTCAATACCGGTTCGGCGGTCCTCATTGAAGAAGCCATTCACCGTGGGAGTGAAGGAATGTCTCAATACATTCAAAATAAGAATCCAATAGCAACCGTAGCAGAACTCGTCGTTTACGCTCAACGAGGTGATCGCGGCGCGATGGGTGAGCTATTTCATCGTTATCGACAACACGTAATGGCAATTGCCTACCGTCGCTTGGGTGATGAAAACGAATCTCAAGAACTTTGCCAAGAGGTCTTCTTGCAAGCGATCTTGAAGCTGAACCAACTTCGGGATCCGGAGTGCTTCGGCGGTTGGATTCGAAGTATCGCTCAGCGCATGGCGATTAATCGCGCGATGCGACGTCCTCCGTCGGTGTCGACAGAACCTCAAACCCTCGAGGCCACTTGCATCGAGCAACGTAATCCGTGTGCAGATGCCCTGGAAAAAGAGCGAGCCTCGCAGCTTCGTCTCGGAATGCGGCGTTTGAAGGATATGGATCGAGATACGCTTGAAGCATTTTATATGCGGGGCCAATCTCTGGTTGAAATGAGTGATCAATTCGACGCGCCTGTCGGCACGATCAAACGCCGGCTGCACGTTGCGCGCCAGCGTCTGGCACGTGAAGTCGAGCAATTGGTGAGTGTCTAACCGATCGATAAATCCTCAGCTTCTCGTTGGGTCTCCCCTGGTTTTGGCCGGGGAGGCCTTTTTCTCACTGGAGGAGGATTCCTCGGAAGCGTGGACTATGTCTTCGCAAAGATTCGCGAAAACAATCGCAGCAACGGTCCTGTTCCTCGCTCGAATGGAACGGTTGGATCAAGTTGCATCGATTCAGCAGCGGCACCTGCAGTAACGATCGCGTCCAGAATCTGCGGCGAACTGTCTATTGGTAAATGTTCCTGTCGCCAAGCGTTACCGTAATTTACTTCCCAATCTTGTTCGGCGAATTCCCAGCCGATGTCATGACCCTGTTGCTCGCTTAGATAATACTTGTGGTGTTCTATTTTTGTGATTTCGGCAGTCGTGCCTTGCATCTGTTCCTCTCCGGCAATGGGGTAGGTGAGTCATCTCCGGCTCCCGCCTTTTAGAACGTTCGCTGCCTAACGCGAAATCCGATTCGAGCCGCTACAATAACTCAAGTTTACGGATTGTTGCCTTTTCGTAAAAATGCTGTTGAGCCTTTGGTTTGTGTCCCTCGCCTACTGTTTTTCGAATTTTGTTGCATGACTCCCCCTTTCAAGTCTCTTCCGTTTATCCCCCATCCGTGGTTCCGAGGAGGCCACGCACAGACTTTGGCGGGTGCCTATCTCTGGCGACGAGTGCCTCATTGTGCAGACCCGTATGTGATTGATTTGTCGGATGGGGATCAATTGGTCGCTCATGATGATGTTCCGGATGTTTGGCAACCTGGCGACCGAGTGGTGCTGCTCTTGCACGGGCTGGCGGGATGTCACGAGAGTGGATACATGCTTCGCATCGCGCATAAATTGGCGGCCAAGGGGTATCGGGTCACGCGACTGGATCAACGCGGCTGTGGCGCCGGAACCCAATTAGCGAGGCAAACCTTTCATGCGGGCCGGAGTGAAGACGTTCGTTGCGTGATTGAGTTTATTCGGCAAAAGTGCCCGAGTTCGCCGGTCACCGTTGTTGGGTTTTCGCTCGGTGCTGCGATCTTGTTGAAATTGCTCGTCGAAACAAGTTCGGAGACTATCGGCGGACTCGATTCGGCAATCGCAGTCGCCCCGCCAATCGATCTTTTGGAATGCAGCCGCAACATCGGACGTGGTTTGAATAAGATTTACGATCAAGCATTCGTTCGCAGCCTAATGCGCTATGTTCGACAGCGAAAAAAGGGTGATCCTGTCTACGAACGAGCTCAGCGGGTCGGGCGACCTCGTTCGTTGTACGAATTTGATGCCCTATTTACGGCGCCTCTTGGCGGTTTTACGGATGTTCAACATTACTATTCGAGCTGTAGCACGGCTGGACGCCTGAGCCAGATCCAGATTCCCACTCGATTGTTAACGGCCGCCGATGATCCTCTCGTACCCGTTCAAACATTTCATCAGGTTGATTATCCCGAAACCCTGCAATTGTTAGTCACTCCGTCAGGCGGTCATCTCGGTTTTGTCGGGAGTCGACAGACGGATGCCGATTGGCATTGGATGGATTGGCGGATTGTGGATTGGATTGATCAATTTGACCATCGTTAGTGACCAATGCAGTACAACGCACGGTTCGAGCGGAACAGCAATTGACCCGCGTGCGGAGTTGTGGATGCGTGAAACAACTCATCGTCTTCTCGGCTTAGTTGATTTTGAGCATGAATCACAAAATCCTGGTTGGGCTCAATCACAAATACCTCACCCACTTCGTTGTGGACCATGAATTTCTCATTGATGACAAGTGGGGATGCCGTAAAGATGCCACCGAGTCGCTTTTTCCACAGTTCTTTTCCTGTCTTTAGGTCGTAACAGCTCGCCACTCCTCGCAGGCCAACGGCCAAGATGAAGTTTCCTGAGATGGCGGGAGAGGGAATGTCCCGCCCACCGCGAGGCGTGTGCCAAGCCATGTGCGTGTCCGTGACATCACCTTGGCCACCAGGTCGAACGGCATAAATGTCGCCTGGTTTTCCATTGAGCACGATTATTTTGTCGTCGTTGTAAATTGGCGTCGGTGCGCCGCGACCATTGAAGCTTTGGCAAAACCATAATTCTTGACCGGTGAGAGGATCGTAAGCTCGCAGACCCCGGTGACCATTCAGGATCAGCTCCGACCGGTCTTTGGTTTTGATGAGGAACGGTGTACTCCAGCCTCGGTAATCGTCTCGGGCGACTTTCCAAATCGTTTTCCCTGTCTTCTTATCGAAAGCGATCAAATACGCATTCTCGTCTGCGTCACAGTTTTGGATAACCAAGTTGCCCACCAGCAGAGGGGAAGCTGCCGTTCCCCATGGACCCGCGAATGCCCCAAGGTCGTTACGTGACCACAAGGGGGTCCCTTCGACGTCAAAACAGTGCACTCCAGCCCGACCAAAAAAAGAAACAACGTGTTTCCCATCCGTTGCGCAACTCGCTGCTGCGTACGAGTTCATGTTGTGCTTGACCGCGGGTGGCGGCGATGGAATGGTGCGTGACCAGGCGATTTTTCCCGTCTTTCGATCGATGCCATGCACATAACGATTCTGACCATCTTCGTCGGCGGAGGTGAGAAAGATTCGATTCGCCCACACGATCGGAGTCGACTGGCCAACACCCGGGATGGTTGTTCGCCATGCGATTGATTGGTCGTTCCATTTCAGCGGAAGGCGGGGATCCGTCATGCGACTGTCATCCCCGGGGCCGCGCCAATGAGGCCATTGGTGAGACGCCTCGTGTTCATTTCCGAGACAGCAGGCTGTGAGAAACAAACTCACGATCAACCCTCGCGGATAAATTAGAATCGAGCATGGACTTCTCATTGCAGCGGCTCCACCGTCTGATGTTGGTTAGGCCTGATGTTTACAGGGACCTCGCCAAAGGTATTCAGGTTTAATCAGCCAGCGAAGGTCCTGATAGCACCGTCGATCATCTTGATGGTAGCGTTCTCGGACTCGCCAGGTCTTTCTCCTGGAGGATCACGATACCATTTCATTCGATGGGACGGCATCTCGTAACGTTGAAAACCTCGTCGATCAAGCTGTGAGACCGAAAAGAGGATCACGAAAGTTTGGCTTGGGATCGCAGAAATACAATTGAGCGGTGACTTCTCTTGACTTAAAACGTGTCAAACACTTTATTTGACGTTTTTGGCCGAATGCCGAGCTCCGAAAGAGGCTCTTGTTAAACAGGAAATAGCATCAGAGCGATCTGAGTGGCGTAAGAGGTAACCGATTCAATTCATTGGTTCTCTGATTAGCCCTGTTCAAAGTTGTTCCCGGAGTTTTCTTCGGGTGGACAAAACCGTTGCTTGGATTTCACGAGGGTTGGAATGAATCCTTATCGAAATGGACCACCTCCGAAGTGGTGGGCACCCAAGTTAAACCCTTCCGTCGTCAAATGGTCTCGGCCTTTTCGGGATCGTATGCAATGGAAAAGACAACGCCTGAAGGATGTGAAAGTTGAGGGTGTTGAGCATCTACGAGATGCGTATCGTGATGGGTGTGGCATCATGATCACGCCGAACCATGCCAGTCATGCCGATCCTTTTGCAATGTATGCCGCGGGTGACGCAGTGCCGTGTCCACTTCATTTCATGGCGACGTGGCACGTGTTCACGGCACAGGGGCGGTTAGGGCAATGGGCACTGCAGCGGATCGGTGTGTTTAGTGTCGATCGTGAGGGTGCCGATCTCCAGGCGTTTAAGGCAGCTGTCAAGATTATGCAGGAGAGTCGCTATCCGTTGGTGATCTTTCCGGAAGGTGAAATCTACCACTGCAACGCTCGTCTCACACCTTTTCGAGAGGGGACGGCAACCATCGCTCTGACGGCCGCTCGTCGGGCAAAGCGACGAATTGTCTGCATTCCCACGGCGATCAAGTATCGTTATCTGGATGATCCGACCGACGATCTGTTGACGGTCATGTCAAAGCTGGAGGCCCATATTCACTGGCGTCCCAAGGCCTCGACACCGCTTCCCAAACGGATTTACGCCTTCGCGGAGGCCGTCCTCACCTTGAAGGAAATTGAATACCTGGGAACGATAGGGCATGGGGATCTACCGCAACGAGTAAAACAACTAGCGGATGAGATCTTGACGACGATTGAACAACGTCACGATTATTCCAAGCCAACCGCGACGGTTCCTGAACGCATCAAGGAAGTGAGAAGCCGTATCCTCGAAAAACTGTCCGATCATCCAGAAATCTATGCGGAGACCGGACCCGCAAAACAATTGAATGAAGATCTAGACGATATCTTTTTTGTGAGTCAACTCTTCAGTTATCCAGGTGATTATGTATCCCAGGATCCAAGTGTTGAACGAATGGCGGAAACGATCGACAAATTCGAAGAAGACGTTCTGCAACTTCCGACGGCCCAGATTCGCGGCGTTCGAACAGCCAGCGTTTCCTTTGGTGAACCGGTTGAAGTAGAGTCATCAAAGCGTTCCAAAACCGCCGTTGCTAATCTCACTCAGTTGCTCGAGTCACGCGTCCAGGGCTTGCTTGATTCCTGCTGAGTTGTCGAAGAGAAGCTCGGTCGAACGGCTCTGCAATTTGCGGTTCCTCCTTTGACTTAGCCGGGGAAGTTGACTTTTCCGGTTGCGAAACGGTTTGGGATCTGAGGGAGTTTCCCTGTCGATTGAGTTTTCGGCTTTGCCTAATTGGGCGATCGTAATGGCGCGAAATCTACAGAGCTCCGGAAACCTCAGCCTTTTCTCCAGCGGTTTGTAGACTTTCTGCCCCCGGGGGCCATTTTTAAGAAAGTTCGTATTCGCAGACGCTCCGGGTGTGGTGATAATCAGAGAGTAGGCGAACTCCTTTTCTAGCCTCACCCACGACTGAGGAATCCGGGATGAAAAAGTTCATCAGCTTTACGATTGAACGTCTTCGTCAAGCTATTACCCAGCCGCGAGACGAGTTGGATCGATGGCAGCGTGCTGCGCGATACGTCTATGACCTGGGACGTTGTGGGTTATTGCAACTCACTTACGATCGTGCACCTCAAATGGCGGGAGAGCTTGCGTTTCGAACGCTCTTCAGCCTCTTGCCCGTAATGGTCGTTGGTACTTTGGTGGTCAAAGCCTTGGGGATGGAGGCGTGGATTGATGAACCAATCGATCATATGTTGGCTGCGATTGGCCTGAGCGATGTGCGCGTTGTTCCCAGAGATGGTGGCATCGAATCGGAAACACTGAGTCTCTGGTTGCAACAACGATTTCAGGAGGCCTCGCAGGTAAATGTCGCTGCCATCGGCTGGGTTGGTGTCCTCGTTACGGTTTACGCGGCGATCAGTCTGGTGGTCACCGTCGAGAATAGTTTTAACACGATTTATCGAGTTCAACGCGGAAGACCTTGGTCACGCCGCGTCCCGTTGTATTGGTTTATGTTGACCGTCAGTCCGCTCGTGCTGGTGCTTGGAACCTATCTGAATGGTGAGATTGAAACCTCGTTTGCCACCTTTGAGGTATGGGGCTGGGTGTCGAGGATCATCAGTGTCGTTTGGAGTTTGCTGATCCTGTGGATCATCATGTCGTTGCTCTATCTCTTTTTGCCGAGCTCTCATGTCAACGTCCGCTCGGCTATCTCGGGTGCTCTGGTCGCTGCCATTTTGCTGGAGATTGGAAAAAGGACCTTAGGAGCCTATTTGCAGAATGCACTCTCCATCAGTCAGCTCTATGGATCTTTGGGATTAGTCCCGCTCTTTATGTTCTGGGTCTACCTGATGTGGCTCGTGATCCTCTTTGGTCTGGAGGTCAGTGCCATTATGCAGACGGTGCATGGAGGTCGCTTTGCGGTTCACGGACCGTTATCCGCCGGTGCGTTTGTGCTCGAGCCAACGACGGTCGTTCAGTTGATGGAGGTCGTTGCGAAGGACTTTTATGCAGGGAAAAGTTCCACCTTTGACGAACTGATGGACGAGGCCTCTCTGCCTGAGTCAGTGGTTGAGGAGATCACGGCGCAATTGTTACGCGAGAAATTAATCCATGAAGTGGCCGGAGAGCATCGATCGTTTACGCTTGCGAAGGATCCTGATTCCATGGACGCCCAGCAAATCATTCAGGTTGCTTTCGATCTGGCCGATCGACAGCAATTGCGCAGATCTGCTTTGACTGATCGGTTACGGCAGGTTCAACGTCAGAGTGTTCACGAAGATACACTTGCCAGCCTCGTCGGCGTCAATGCTTCGAGAGGCTAGCCTACGGCTGATTCTCAGTACCTAACCAACGGATCGCATTTTCGACGATCTGTAATGGAATCGGTTCGGTAAAGACCGCGTGGGTCTCGTGGCCGGGACGAAAATAAAAGATCTTGCCTTCTCCGAGTCGCCAAATGGCTCCCGACCGAAAGAAATGGCCCGCTTCCCATCGTTCTTCAAAGACGACGGCATCGGGTTTCGGGACATGAAACGGCTCGTCGTACATTTCGGTATGGGTGAGCTTGAAGCTTTTCGGAATGCCTTTTGCAATTGGATGATCTGGTAGACGAGTCGTGATCGTGCTGCTCCGTCCGTGGTTTTCGTACGCCGGAAAACAACAATTGGGCCGCGTCATGCGAATGAGCGTACGCCCATTGGAACGCTTCACGATTTCCGCTTGGGGAGTGAGTGGGGCATTCCTTGCAGGAGGTCGGCGAACAATCTCGCCCAGGAATTCAATATCCACTTTGTCGCGTTCATCGGCAGGGAGAGTTTGAATCGCGTCGTCCTTGGCGCGTTCGTGCATGGCCCAAACAAACGGTGTCGCCCAGTGGGCCGAATGCAATGCAAGTAGATTGATCTTTCCTTGTCGGATACGGTCGACGACCGTTTTTGATTCTTCGACCGATACTTCTCCATTTCGTACGTGACCCCACCAGACTAACACGTCGCAGCGGTCGAGAACCTGCTTGCTGAGCCCCTTTTCCGGATGGTCGATGGTGACAAGCTGGACATCGAGTCCCGGTTGTCGGGTCAAATAGTCACGCAGATATTCGCCCAAGAAAATCTGATAGGCCTGTTTTTGGGAGGGCTGTTGTTCATCCCAAATGATGACTTGAATGGCATCGTCCTTTGCCAAGACGCTCTCGCCAATCGTTAGCAATAGAATGATCAAGGTGATTGACGTCATGGAATGTTTTCGAAAGTGAGGCATAGCGGCGTGTCCGTGATCCAGGGAAGGTATGTTTCATCCTAAATGATCTTTGGTTGAATGAATGTGAGCAACTTGCTAACGCGATTTTTCGTGATGTCGGATCGGTAAAAGATCCGCTGACGACCCAGGTCTCCTAAGGAAGTGGCTGTGCTGAACGAAGGTAAGCAAATAGGTCTCGTATCTGCTGATCGTCAAGATCTTGCAAGGTATCTTCTGGCATCAGGGAACGAGGAATCTTGGCGATCTCTTCGATACCCTCACGTGGAATTAGTTGAGTATTTCCCTGATGATCCTTGATGATCACGACTTGGTTATCCTGATCTATCATGAGTCCGCTCATTGTGCGTCCATCGTCTGTCATCACGACATGACTTTCATAGCCTTCGCGAAGGGTTAGGCTCGGATTCACGACATTTACCAGCATTTGTTGCAGATCGCGGCGATCATGTTCCGTCAGATTAGGACCAATCGATCCGCCATCTTCAAATAATTGGTGGCACTTTCCACAGCGTTCCATGAACAACGATTTCCCGTTCCGAGGTACGCCGGATCCTGTTTTAACGATGCGATTCAATCGGTCGATTTCCGCTCGCATGAAATCGGTGGTGGCGCCGGGAATATCCTGCCAGATTGCTTGCAGACGTGTCTGTAGTTCTGAGTTCCGGTGAAGAAACAGATGGGCGACATGGGTCGGGGAGACGATGGTGTCAGGTAGTTCCTCCTGCTCGATGGCGTCTAACAAGGTTGCAGACCATTTCGGACGACTCACCAACGTCGCACATGCTGCCTCGCGAACGTCCGTTGGCAACTTGGACAGAGAAGCGACAAGTTCGTCACCGATCGCGTCCGATTCGAATGCCTGTAAGCCGCCGCACGCAGCCAAGCGGACTCGAATCGGTGTCTGATCTGATATTGCAAGAGCCAGCAGGGGAGCGACCGCCGGAGGATGCTTTAGCTCGGACAGAATGTTGATCCAGTCGGCTCGTTTTGTTGCATCGACTTGATTATCGATGATTCCCTGCATGGCTGTTTTCAACGATGAGGAATCTTCCTGTCGTAACCTTAGTTCGAAGGAACCACCCCCGGAATCAATGATCGCCGTCGAGAGTTCTAATGGAAGCCCTTGCAGGCTACGACCCTGATAGGCGGCTTCGAATCCCACCAGATATTGTTTCGTTTGTGAATCCTGGGTCGCAGATTGAAGAAGTCTGGCACAGCTCAATAAGTCTTTTCGGCTACCTGATTGAGCGTATCGCCTCATGATTCGATTCAATAGGTGCTCTTCGACAAGGGGTTGTTGTGCGAATTTGGAATCGCAAAAAGTTGCTAAGGTATGAGGGTCGTCGGCCTTGGATTCGATAGCCCACCATATCAACAATGGCATTCTTGAGTCTTTCACATCGTCCGAGTGATGGACGAGCCCCTTGACGATGGCGAGGCATTCCCCTGGATTCAGTCGTTTTGCTGAGCAGGCGAGTTGTGCTCGGACCTCGATGTCTGACTCATCCCGCGCCAATTGGGCCAACGCCTGAGCTAGTCTCGGAGTCAGTTGCTTGCGATCGCAGAGCAGCCGAATGGTCCAACGACGTACATGGGGATCCTGATGGTCGAGCAAGGAGATTCCTGATTCATCGCTCAACGGTTCGATCTGATTTAAAGCCCAAAGTGCTTCCAGAGCTGCCGAATTGGTTTTTTCTTGTAACATCGCCAGCAGCGTTGGAATCAGTTTCGACGGCTGTCGATCTTTCAATAGTCGAACCGCTGTCTGGCGATACCATTTGTTGGGATGGTTGAGCCAACGAACGAGAGTTGCATCGTCAAGGTCGACGGGCAGGCTGACATTGTCCGTTTTTGCTGTAGGATAAATTCGATAGATACGCCCGCTGTCGCGATGCACTCGGCCCTGGTAGTGGCTTGCATGGTCAATGCGTTGCTCGTAAAAATCTGCTACATAAATCGCACCATCGGGACCGACTTGAATATCAACGGGTCGACACCAGCGATCCTCGCTCTGGAATAAATACCCTTCGTCTTCCGAGCGGAATGTTGAGCCCAAGGGTTCCATGCGACTCTGTACCACTTCTCCCTGTAAGGGTGCCACCGAAAATAGCTTGCCATGAAAGCTGCTGGGAAATAGGTCGGCATCATAGATGACGAAGGCATGAGTAAAACGGGGCGAGTTATGGTGCGCCATGGCGGGGAGATAGCCAAAGGCATAGGGGTTGGATAGCTGACCGTGCTTGCCGAATCCCTTACGAAGATACCCGCCCTGCGGGTAATGGAAAGCACGTGTATTGCCTCCATTATGTCCTGAATAAATTCGCCCCTTGTCGTCGATCTCTAAGCCGAACGCGTTTCCGCCGCCTTCCGCGAAGATCTCATACTGTCGCCGTTCGGGATGGTATCGCCAGATCAGCTGACCCATCGATGTCACGGGTTCGTCGTCGCTGCGGTATCCCTTGACGCGGCCTGAAACAGTGCTGCCTTGGGCGCCGTAGAGCCAACCGTCTGGCCCCCAGCGAAGGCTGTTTGCGAGCGAATGAGTGTCTTCCAGCCCAAATCCCTCCAGATGGACCTCTGGATCACCATCCGGAATGTCGTCTCGATCAGCATCCGGATAGAAGAGCAGGTAAGGAGGATTTAAAACCCACAGTCCGTCCCGTCCAAAAGCAAAAGACGTTGCGAGATTGAGTCCGTCAACGAATACTTGATGGGACTCATAAATGCCGTTGCCGTCCTTGTCTTCATGAATTGAAATTCGATCAAGTCCACGAGCGTGATGGGGCGGTGGTAGCGGAATCTTGTCGTAAACCGTTCGTAGGAACTTGTCACGGCTGATCATTCGCAAGCCAGCTGGATCGGGATACTGACGGTATTCGCAAACCCAAAGCCGTCCGCGTTCATCCCATTTGAACGACAGCGGTTGCCCGATATGCGGCTCTGCGAGCGCCACCTGGATACTGAATTGTTCCGGATGACGCATGGTGTCAACCGTTGTTTGACTCAATTGAGGTCCCGGGTCGTTATCCAACCGTTTTAGTTGTTCCTCAACGATCTCAGCCGATTCAAGTTTGTTGAAAATGGACGTCGCAGGAATCTGCTGCCGTGCCGAAACGGATACTTCATCTTCAACCTCTTCTTGAGCGACCTCCCATGGACCACGAAGACGAATCGCTTGTTGCGTGCCAAAAATAACCGGGACAGCCACGTTAAATCCCGAACGCGATTGATTGCGATGAACTCGTATCGCAATCACGTTGACGTTGCCATAGTCGATGATCTCTTCCGGAATCTCAAAGCGAGTTGAGCGTCCGAGGCCGCTTCGATATTCCGGTGGAAATGTTCCCAGGCCTCCAATGCGTCGCCCATTGAAATAGAGCTCTCTTGCATCATCGACGGACTCGACAAAGATTTGGATGGGTGATTCCTGCCATTCCGATGGTATCGTTGCACCACAACGATACCAGGATGTGCCGTCTTCGGAGTTCGCCTTCCAGTGCTGGGGGATCTCGACGGGAGTCCAGTCCGCTGCGGAGATGGGCAGCACCATTCCAAGCAGAAGAGGCAGGCTAATCAACCATTGGGCCGCCGCGGATGGAAGGCAACTGCGGTATAACATAAACCTCACCATGAGGGTCGGACGGTCTTAAGGTGGAGTGTGAGATGGAAGGCTTTTCGCTTCATTCGAGGATATCAGCTTAACATGAATCTCTGCGACCGTTGCAATTATCGCCGGGCGATCATCTCGGGCACAGGAGGCCGCTTTGTTTTATGCCTGCTTCGTCAAAAAGATAAGCGGTTTTTGAAATACGCTCGGCGGCCGACGCTCAATTGTTCTGACTTTCAAGAGGAAGGCCACGAAGAATGCGGAGATGAAGCCTAGCCGACTCGTGATTGATCTTCAGGAGGGAAGGAAGGTTTCATCAATCGATCCCTAAATCCTGGGCGTAGGCTTTTTTCTGATTGTCAACGCCGAGGTCCTTCGTGATTTGGCTCCAGGATTCCGCCACTTGGTCAAGAATCTGTTGAGGATCTTGCTGATTCCCAAGGACGGCTGTTCGCACTGCGTCGTCGAGGATTGCGAGATATCGATCTTGTCCCGGTATGCGTGGCATCATCAACCACTGCGTACTGTCCTGCTCCTCGTTGACTACGTCGGCATATTGTTGCGCGGCTGCCGCCAGTTCGGTAGGAACCCAGGGAGCTGGATTCTTCCGTTGTGACTCGCGGAAAAGAGTTGTGTGATATCCGTGAGTCGAGATACGGGCACTCTGGTCTTTACTGGTCAGCCACAACAAGAGATTCGCAGCGGCTTCCAAATTGCCTGCCGCGCGACTAATGGCGCCGAGCCGTCCATCCACGGCCAGCAGAGGAACATGTCGTCGTACCTCAGGTTTCGTTTCCCAACGCTCTTCGCTGTTTCGGTAAACTTGCTCTGAACCCGGGATTCTAGCGAATCCGATTGCCGCATTCTGTGGCATTGTCATGTCGCTCGGACAGGGCCACGCAATCCCCATCACCGACTCACCCTTGCAAACGGATTCGGCGACTTGATGCGGTGTCATCGTCAACGAATAGGGTGTCATCTCGGAGTAGGCTTCTTGTAACTCCTTCAACGCTCGTACATAAGGAGCTGTATTGATGAGTGGCTCCATGGAGGTGAAGTCGAAGAGAGTTGAGTACTGATTCGCGTGGCGAGCATAAGCCGCGGTGCGGGCTAGGAAGGTTCGAGCGGCCCAGTCTTCGGCGAGAGGTTCTGCGGTCGCAAATTTGACCTCGCTTTCCTCCGAGATGTGAGTGCGAATCGCCTGAAGCGTTTCTTGATACTCCGTCCAGGTTGTTGGTGGAGTTAAGTTCCATTGTTCCAGCAGATCGCTGCGGTAAATAACCAGGAATCGAGGAGATCCAAAACTTACAGCATAAAGGGTGCCTGCCCATCGCATTTCTTCGCGCCGATTTAGAGGCAGGATATCGTCCCAGTCATAGGAGCTTGCTGCCGTTGTCTGACGATCCGTGACCGATTCGGGGAGCGGCATGATCTGTTTTTGTTCGACAAATTGTCCCAGATATCGGGTCGGGAATATGACCACATCCGTTTGCCGCATGGTATTGGAATCGGTGGGTAAACGGCTGAGTGACTTGACCGTGATCGGATCCTGAGACTGAGCTTGCCATTCTCTTCGAATCGCATCCGCGAGCGGTTCATCCTCAATGACGACCACCTGAATCGGGGACGGCGTATCGGCAGGGGACTCTGGCTTTTCGACATTCGACTCGGTGTTGCAACCGACAAGCGCGACGCACAATAAAAGTGACTGCCAGTGGAATCGTCGCGATCGATATCCAGAGTTTAAAGGCTCGGAGTGCTTCATTTTCGTAATTCGATGGGAACCCATTCGCGCGCGTCCTCACCCGTGTAACGCGAGCGTGGCCGGATAATGCGATTGTTTTCCAGTTGCTCAATCACGTGAGCACTCCAACCGACAACTCGACTGACGACAAACAGGGGCGTGTAAAGTTCAACGGGAAGTCCCAGGTAGTAATAGAGTCGAGCACTGGGCCAGTCGAGATTGGGCGGCAGACCTTTTTCGTTGACCACGATTGTCTCGATGATATCGGCCATCTTTTCAATTTCTTGATGTTCTTTCGTTACGGCGAGCTTGGCGCAAAGGTGCTTGAGATACCGTGCTCGAGGATCCCCTGTTTTGTAAACACGATGGCCGAATCCCATGATTCGTTTCTTCTGCGCCAACGCATCTCGGATCCAGGCCTCTGCTCGTGCGGATGAACCAACCTCTTGCAGAACATCCAAAACTCTTTCATTCGCTCCACCGTGCAAAGGACCTTTCAAGGCCCCAATCGCCGCTGTGATTGAGGAATGCAGATCGGACAGGGTCGACGCAACGACCCGGGATGTGAAGGTCGAGGCATTGAGCTCGTGTTCCGCGTAAAGGATGAGCGAGACATCCATGGCATTGACCTCGTCATCGTTCGGCATCTCACCTTTGATGAGCCAGAGGATATTGCCAGCCAATGAAAGTTCGCTTTGAGGCGGCATTGGCCTCAGGTCGTGCAAATGGCGGAGACGCGCTGCCATGATCACCGGTAAGCCGGCTAACAGACGCGAGGTCTTTCGCAGATTTGCTTCCCGACTGCCGTCGTCAACCTCGTAATCCCAATGAGCTAGAAGGCTCGCGCCTGTTCTCATCACATCCATCAGCGGAGCTGATTTGGGAATGCGCTTGATGATCTCCAGAATGTCCGGGTCGATTTGGAGATTGTGGGTTAGTTGCTGGTGAAAGCTCTTCAACTCAGCAACCGTCGGAAGTTCGCCATAGAGGATCAGGTAGGTGACTTCTTCAAACATCGCGTGATCGGCGAGTGCATCAATCGAATATCCGCGGTAGCGGAGTCCGTCGGCAATCGAGCTGATGGCGGTCTCGCCGGCAATGACGCCCTCGAGTCCAGGATGGTATTTGGCTTCCGTCATTCCAGCTCATCTCCGAAGTGTTTGCGGTCACGTTCTTGATAATCATCGTATTCCAACAGATCGTAAAGCTCCTGTCGCGTCTGCATCAAATCCAGAAGCTCGCGTTGAGTTCCGTCCACCGCCAGAATGCCGAGAGCTGCCTCCGCGGCTTTCATGGCGACTCGCAGTAACGTGACTGGGTAGATGACGGCTGCGTATCCCGAGGACTCCAATTCTTCGCTCGTCAGCAAAGGGCTCTTGCCGAATTCTGTCATA
This sequence comes from Planctomycetaceae bacterium, assembly GCA_002723275.1. Classification (GTDB taxonomy): domain Bacteria; phylum Planctomycetota; class Planctomycetia; order Pirellulales; family Pirellulaceae. The sequence goes on along the minus strand of PBNZ01000014.1, from coordinate 74,654 downwards.
TTCGCGAGCAAGGGAACATCAATGGCCTCTGCAAATGCTTTAAACTCTTCAGCACTCGCCAAGGCCTCCGGAAATATCCAGTCCGCTCCTGCCTCGACGTATTCCCGCGCGCGTTGAATCGCCGTGTCAAGTTCGTGCACACCACGAGCATCGGTGCGGGCAATCAGAACGAGGTCCGGATCGCGACGCGCGGCGACCGCAGCTCGGAGCTTTCGGCACATCTCTTCACTGGAAACAAGCTGCTTGCCGGAAAGGTGGCCGCACCTTTTCGGCAGTTCCTGGTCCTCAAGTTGAATGGCTGCAGCTCCCGAGCGTTCTAGTTCCACAATCGTCCGCTCAACATTGACCGTGTCGCCAAAGCCTGTATCGGCGTCCACGATGACCGGTAACACGGTGCTTTCTGCCAGGATGGCGGTTTGTTGGGCCAGTTCGGTTAAACTGAACAAGCCGATATCTGGAATGGCGAGATGACCTGCCGAGAATGCAGCGCCCGAAAGGTAAATGGCATCAAACCCGTGCTGCTCAATCAGCCGGGCCATGAGTGCATTGGGGGCTCCGGGGATTTGCAGGATCCCATCACGAATCGCTTGACGTAGCCGCTGGCCCGATGACAAGGCAATAACTCCTTCAATTGCTTGTGATTGCCCGACGGCCAGGGGGAAAGGCTACCGAGTTATTCCATGGCCTCTTCCAAAACCTCTTCAGCCACATAGATCGGAAGAGGTGGATCGCAGGTGACCGCCACGGCAATCGCATCCGAAGGTCGGGAATCGATCTCCGTCAGTTCCCCACCGTGACGTATTCGTAAACTTGCAAAATAAGTGTGATCCTTCAGCTCCGTGATCACAACACTATCCAATTCGCCTCCGAGCTGGTCCACAATGTTGACCACTAAATCGTGAGTCAGCGGGCGACTGGATTGATAGTCCTTCACGCGCCGATCAATGCTGGTGGCCTCGAAGATCCCAATCAAGATCGGGAACTGTCGGTCTCCCTCGACTTCGCGAAGGTAGATCACTTGTTGTTCATTGATCTCGCTAATGATGATCCGCGACAACTGCATTTGAACAGGCATGGTTAGATTCCTTGGTCCTGTCGGTCGCGTGACGTCCTCGATGGTCCGAATGATCAGGGGCCGTCAGTAATCATTGTGTTCCGACAGGAAGACTTAGTTTTCTCTATTCTATCTCACGGAGACGAAGTGGAAACAGGGTGACCCGCGATTGAGTGGCAAACCTGGCGTTGATGGGCTGAGCAGCCGGGGGGCTGGTCAAGCGACGGGGTAGGCGTAAGGCAGCCTTGCGGATTCGTACTGCCTTCACCGAATACCGTCTGGCAGCTGGGCAGTCGGTTGCCTCAAGCCCCAGATTTAGTGCCGAATCAGCTGATTCAAACCGAGTCACGAAGTTTCGCAAGAGCCTCTCGGACCGATTCGAGTTGCTGCTTCAAGTTTTCCAGCCCGTCTCGCTCTCGCTGCACGACCTCGGCCGGAGCTCGCTGTACAAAACTGTCGTTGCTCAGCTTTTTTTCTTTGCCAGTGATCATGTTTAACAGCTTTTCTTCTTGCTTGGCATTCCGCTCGATCTCGGCTTCCACATCGATAAAATCTTGCAGATCGACGAACACATCCATGTCACTCAAATCGACCTTTGCGTGGGTGGCTGGAGGTTCAACGGAATCGCCCCAGTCTGTCGCCTTGGCTCGGGCCATTCTTTCAAAGTATTGATCCATGGGGCGGAGGAGATCAACGGTATCGGCGTCACAACGTACTCGGAACTCCACCTTTTCCTTGGGAGCAATTCCCTGGCGACTGCGAATCTCTCGCAAGGCTCCGAGTACCGATTGGAATTTCGCGAATTGACCTTCCAGCTGGGGATCCTGATGACTCAGATCGGCTGTGGGCCAGGCGGTGACCACGACATGTTCGTCGGCGAGGGTGGGCTCCTTCAGACCACGCACGGGAGCGACTCGGTTCAGCAAGCCCCAGACCTCTTCCGTCAGGAAGGGAATCATTGGATGTAATAGCTTCAAGAGAGAATCGAGTACGTGGGCGATGACGCGTTGAGCAACGGATCGTTTTTCCGGATCCTCAAAACGAGGCTTTGCCATCTCAGCATAAAAGCTGCAGAACTCATCCCAAGCAAAGTCGTACAAGGTACGCGCCGCGTCGGCGTAAAGATAAGCGTTCAAAGAGTTCGTCACCTGGTCGGTTACCGTCGCCAGCCGGCTGAGGATCCAGCGATCTTCAAAAGCAAGTTCTTCGTCGGTGACAGGTGATGATTCGTAACCGTCTAGATTGATTAATGTGAGTCGAGCAACATTCCAGAGCTTGTTGCAGAAGTTACGAGCCAACTCAAAACGTTCACTGACCACGGCGCCACGGGGAATCGCCTTGTCTTCTTCGCTGCTGGCCCATTGAGTGGAAAATTCGGCGTTGCATTTGCTGCAATTGACCTTGGGCAGTTCGCGGTTTTTGCGAGTTTGTTCAATTAAGGCCTGGCAATGCGGGCATTCGAATTGCACGGGCATGCGAACGTCTTGGGTGTCGGTGGTCAGATAGGCGATGCCAAATCGTAAGGCGTCAGCCCCGAATTTTTCGATGACATCCAGCGGATCAACTCCGTTGCCCTTGGATTTCGACATCGTTTCGCCGTATCCATCGAGAATCTTTGGATGAATGAAGACCTCACGGAATGGCACCTCACCCATATTGTTGAGGCCGGTAAGAACCATTCTCGCTACCCATAGCGTGATGATGTCGCGACTCGTGATGAGCGTACTTGTGGGATAGAAATAGTCCAGTTCAGCTGATGATTGTGGCCAGCCAAGGGTGGAATGGGGCCAGAGGGCTGAGCTAAACCAGGTATCAAGGACGTCATCTTCCTTGGTAAATCCAGCGTCCTCCAGTTCCTGTTCTAATTCCGGCTGATCCGCTGCGACGCAGATGAGAAGCGATTTTTCGTTATCTGCTGGGCCCGGTCCAACAATCGCGGTGAGCTTGTCGGCGTAGTCGGCGGGCACTTCTTGGACTTCACTATCAAGATCCAACGAGACCAGGAACGGAAAGGATTGTTGCCAGACGTCTGAATCTTGCTCGGCATTCAAGGACCAAATCGGAATGCGATGCCCCCACCAGAGTTGTCGGCTGACCGGCCAGTCTCGTTTTTCACCAAGCCAATCCAGGTAGCCTTTGGCATATCGAGGCGGGAAGATTTTCACACGATCGTCCGTGACGGCATCCATCGCCGACTGTGCCAGTTCGTCCATCTTCACGAACCATTGATCTGCCAGGCAGGGCTCAATGGGGGTCTTACTTCGATCGGAATGAGCCAGATCGATTTCTCGATCCTCGACCTCACCCAGTAATCCAAGCTCATCCAAGTCCGCAACGACTCGTTGCCGAGCCTTCTTGGTCTTGTCGCCCTGGTAGCGGCCGGCATTTGCATTGAGCGTTCCGTCAGGATTGAGAATGTTGATCATCGGCAGGCCCGCTCGCTGTCCGACCTCATAGTCATTTGGATCGTGGGCGGGAGTGATCTTGACGCAACCACTTCCCAGTTCCGGCTTTGCCCATTCGTCGGCGATCAAGGGGATTTCGCGATTGAGCAGCGGCAGCATGAGCTTACGGCCGGCTAACGCCATGTCCCGTAACTTGATCAAGTCGGGTAACATCGCCTCTCGGCGAGCCCGGACGTTATTCAGTTCATTCTCGATGGCTTCACGGTCTTTGGCGGAAGCCGCCGACAGCTTATCGGCGAGCTCGCGTTCGACCTTGTCAATCGCCGCTTCTGGGTCAGGATGCACGGCAACAGCCGTATCACCGAGCATGGTTTCAGGTCGCGTGGTTGCAATAGTGACGCGTTCCGGTTCCCCGGGCTGAGGATCAATGACGGGATAGCTGAAGTGCCAGAAGTGCCCAGCGACGGTTTCGTGAAAGACTTCGTCATCACTTACCGCTGTTTGCAAAAAGGTGTCCCAGTTGACGAGCNTNTTGCCTCGATAAATGAGTTGCTTGCTAAACAGGTCGAAGAATGTCTGNCGGACAGCTCGGGCACAGGTTTCATCGAGCGTNAATCGNGTGCGTTTCCAGTCACAGCTGCAACCCATTTGTTTCAGCTGATTNAGGATTCTTGTCTCGTAGGCATCCTTCCANGCCCAGATCCGTTCGACCAACTTTTCACGACCGAGATCGTGTCGAGTTTTTCCNTCTTCCTCGAAAANTCGCCGTTCGACNACCGCTTGAGTNGCAATGCCTGCGTGNTCGGTGCCAGGCATCCAGAGCGTATTGAAGCCCTGCATTCGTTTGAAGCGAATGAGNACGTCTTGCAGGGTGTTNTTGAGGGCATGNCCNAGATGCAGAGCNCCGGTCACATTCGGCGGCGGAATGACAATGGTGAAAGGCTCACGCGAATCGTNCGGCTCGCTGTGGAAGTAACCCTGCTNCTCCCACATTTNGTAAAGCCGTTGTTGAGCTTCCTTGTAGTCGAATCGCGTTGGCAGTGTATCCGCAGAGAATTCTACGCTCATTGTCCTTTTCCGTAAGGTTCGATGACCTCGATCGTGATCAANATTGAAGGGGTAAATCCGCAGCTACGTTGACGAAGCGANGGTCTTATNGGCCGTGTTCGCATCCGTNTTCGTNGCATCTTTGTAAAGCTTGTATTCGAANGAGTCGACNAGNGCGATCCAGCTGGCTTCGATAATNTTTTCACTNACACCGACGGTGCCCCACACGTCGTCTTCNTCGCGACTTTCGATGAAGACGCGGATTCGNGCGGCGGTTCCCGCGTCGGTGTTGACGACGCGGACCTTGTAATCCACCAGNTGCATTGTCTTCANGTTCGGGAATGTCCCATTNAGTGCTTTNCGGATNGCGGCGTCCAGNGCGTTGACCGGTCCGTCACCCTCGGCNACCTCATGGCGGACGTTGTCAGCGGCAANGAGTTTTACNGTGGCNTCNGTNACGGGNNCGTCNTTGGCANCGCCTGNCACCTCCACATGATATTTGATCCGTTCAAAGTGNGGATGGAAGGTGNCAGCCACNTTNCGGACCAGCAAATCAAAGGATGCCTCGGCAGCCTCGAATTGATATCCTTCGTTNTCGAGCNTGACAACACGAGCCAGNATCTTGTCCATTAACTCTCNGTCGTGGTCGAGTTTGTGTTTGGTGAGCTTCGAAATNATNTTGGACCGTCCTGACAGTTCGCTGACCAAGACGCGNCGCTCGTTNCCAACGACNTCGGGNGCAATGTGTTCATAACTGCTCGATGCCCGNTTNACNGCNTGTACGTGCATGCCACCNTTATGAGCAAATGCACTTGGACCGACGAACGCNTGGCCATTGCGGAAATGCATGTTGGCNGTTTCATAAACGTAACGCGATAGTTCGGTGAGTCGTTCCAAGGATTCNGGAGANAATACCTGATAACCNTGCTTCTTGACGGCCAAGTTGGCGATGACTGAGATNAGGTCGGCGTTGCCACAGCGTTCNCCAAATCCGTTGACCGTGCCTTGNACATGACAGGCCCCNGCATCNATGGCGGCGAGCGAGTTTGCAACNGCCAAATCGCAGTCGTTNTGACAGTGNATTCCAATCGGNATCGAAACNAGATTGCNGACTTTGCGCGTTAANTCNGCAATCTCTTCCGGCATCGTACCCCCGTTGGTNTCGCAGAGNACGATNGTTGANGCACCGGCTTCGGNNGCAGCACGAATCGTCTTTTCGGCATAGCTCGGGTCGAGCTTCCAGCCATCAAAGAAATGTTCTGCGTCATAGATCACTTCCCGNCCCGAAGACTGAAGATAATCCNCGCTGTCGGAAATCATCGCGAGGTTTTCCTCAAGCGTGACGTTNAGCACTTCGCGNNCGTGAAAGGCNGAGGTNTTGCCGACTAAGGTGATGACCGGTGAACCGGCATCCACCAATGCTCGCATGCCTGGATCTTCCGCNGCTGTCTTGCCGCGACGCCGAGTCATGCCGAAAGCACAGGCCTTCGAATTCTCCAATGGCNTNTCACGNAAGTTTGCAAAGAACTCGACGTCTTTNTCNTTGGAAAGAGGATAACCTCCCTCCACAAAGTCNACTCCCATCNCGTCCAGTCGACGNGCAATCAAGAGCTTGTCNTGCAAAGAGAAGCTGATTCCNTCGCCTTGAGAGCCATCGCGGAGCGTCGTGTCGTAGATCTGGATGTGACGCATCGAGTTNATTCCTCCGAACCCCATTGGTTCGTAANGGTAGAAACAAAAAAAGCCCTGCGACCGAGGGGCCTCAGGGCTGATGATTTAAACACCCAGTGAATGCCCTCAGGCCGGAGANGACCGACGAATAATGCCAATNATGTGTACCCCGCTCNCTAGCACCTGGGGCGACTTGGCATNGAACGCAGATCGAAGATATGACCGTATGGAACATGATTTGNATGACTAAGGGTAAATCTCGCTAGAATCGTAAGAATAGGCGGTNGGTCAGTTTGTGTCAATTGTGTCGGCCNNNTGACCNNGNCTCCTTCNACTCAATCGCCCCTTGAAACGNCTGNCGNGGTGGCTTGCCAATGATTTTCCAAACTGNTACCAACAGTTCGAGNCNGGNCANTGANTTGAGATTTGCTTNCAGNAGGCTGAATCGCGGCACCCCGCAGGCTGCATCACGGCACGCCCGACATCACGGCACGNCCGACAAATCAGGNNCTNATGATGAATCAAGATCGCATTTATGCTAACCCGCAAGAGGTNGAACCGTTCGAATTCAACCGCCAGGTTGTCGATGTCTTCGATGANATGATNGAACGCTCTGTGCCGCATTATCGAGAAATGGTNGNCGAGATTGTCGAATTGGCGGTTGCAGCCTACCAGCNGGANACCTGGATCTANGACCTNGGNTGCTCACTTGGNGCTGTGTTGCTTCCNATNGCGANNCGGTTACAGGGTNANTTGCGAGGGATCGTGGGTNTCGATCAATCGGAAGCNATGTTACAGGAACTGGCGGGGCGTTGCGAAGGCCTGCCTGTCGAACTGGTNTGCGATGACATGGCTCATGTTGANATTTCGAAGGCCTCTGTCGTCATTTTGCATCTGACNCTNCAGTTCATTCCGGTNGACGCANGNGACAATTTNATCCNNAGGATTTACGACGGCATGGTCGACGGAGGGCTTCTGATTGTGAGTGAGAAGATACTGTCGGGGCATGACGNTCTGGATGAGATTTACCGNGNTCGACATCATGCCTTTAAACGTGCTCAGGGATACTCTGATCTAGAGATNCATCAGAAACGNCAGGCTTTGGAAGACGTCCTNGTNGCNGAGACGAAGGGAGCTCATTTGCAACGTTTTNAAGCNTGCGGTTTNTCNACCTGTGATATCTGGCACCAACATTATAACTTTGCTTCGTTTCTTGCGCGACGATGACGACATTGGANGCTTCAANATGGTCNTTATCCAAGCTGCCTCAACTCGATGCAGCGATGGTGATGNCNCTCCGCCAGCTNGACGAGGAAGTCTCAGCTGAGTTGTGTCGTGGATTAGGGCCTGAGCTGCTTGAGGCCTATCTGCAGTTGCCTCCCTTGGAGATTTCGCAGGTTCAGTTGACGGAATCCGTGACAGCCGAATGGCGAACACCGCCATCGGTCGAAGTGGAAACCCAACTTCGGGATGCCTTGATGAAGCTTGCGCCCTGGCGAAAGGGGCCGTTTCAACTCGGGGAATTGTTCCTGGATGCCGAATGGCGGTCGGACTTGAAGTGGCAGCGGCTTGAATCCCATTTGCCATCCTTAGAAGGCAAACGAGTTCTCGATGTTGGCTGCGGCAACGGATACTATCTTTACCGCATGGCCAATCTTGGAGCGGATTGGGTGGCCGGGATCGACCCGTTCCTGCGTTATTTCTTTCAATTTGCGGCGTTACAGAAATATCTTGCCGTCAAACGTCTCAGTTTTATGCCCGTGGCGTTTCAACGCATTCCTGTACTCGAAGATTACTTTGATGTCTTGTTTTGTCTTGGTGTGCTCTATCACCAAAGATCTCCGCTCGACTTTCTCGGGCAATTGCGTCGATTCGTGCGAGCGAACGGCACGGTGGTGATCGAAACCCTGACAATCGAGGGCGAAGACTCCGTTGCCTTGTTCCCTCGGGATCGCTACGCCAAGATGCGCAACTGTTACTTTTTGCCGACGGCTCGTTGTCTGTTGCACTGGCTCGAACGAGCTGGCTTCCGAGATATGAGAGTGGTTGACGAGACCCCTACAACGATCCAAGAGCAACGAGCGACCGACTGGATGACGTTTGAATCGTTGTCGGACTTTCTCGATCCGGATGACCCGACCCGGACGATTGAAGGTTATCCTGCTCCGCGCCGGACATCAATTATCGCCTCTGCTTGATGCAGGGCCGATCTTCGACAACCCTTATTTGGCCTGGTATTCTTCTTCCTCTTCGGCGTACTCTTCATCGTCGTACTCGTCGTCGTATTCGTCGGCATCGTCTTCATATTCTTCGTCTTCGCCTTCGGCGACGGCGTCTTCATCGTACTCGTACTTTTCGTCTTCGTACTCGTCTCCGTCGTACTCTTCTGCTTCGTCCTCTTCTGCTTCGTTCTCGTATTCGTCCGTTTCATATTCGTCGTGCGGTTCGCCGTCTTCGGCTGTGTTGGCTTCTTCGGTGTCGTCGCTCTGTTCTGCTGCCTCGTTCGAGGCTTCGTTCATTGCTTCATCACCATCTTCAGCTTCGCTGTCCCATGCGGACTCAGGCACAATCTTATTGGACCGTTTTTTCTTTGGAGCCGGCGCTGGTTCCTCTTCGGCGGCAGACGCGTCACCGCCTTGTAACTGTTCCCAGTCTGCCATGCTCATGACAACTTCACGAGCTTGAGATCCATTGTAGGGCCCTACAATTCCATCTTCGGCCATGAAGTCGATGAGACGTGCAGCGCGTCCATAGCCGATTCCCAGGCAGCGTTGGAGCAACGAGACACTGCCGCGACCCTCGCGAATAACGACATCCACCGCACTCTCGTAGAGGTCATCTCGTTTCTTTAATTCGCCGCCACCTCCGGTGGCCCCTTCTTCGACTTTGAGTTGGACGAGTTCTTTGACGAAGTTTTGTTCGCCGGTGCTAACGAAATCAACCACGGAATTGATTTCGTCGTCGGAAAGGAACGTGCCCTGGCCACGGAGGAGCGAGCTTGTTCCTGGCCACAGGAAGAGCATGTCTCCATTGCCCAGTAATTTGTCAGCTCCCATTTCGTCCAAGACGACGCGACTGTCGGTACGGCTTGCCACCTGGAAGGCGATGCGTGCCGGTAGGTTGGATTTAATGAGGCCGGTAATGACATCCACCGTTGGTTTCTGGGTGGCGAGAATCAAGTGAATGCCGACCGCTCGACTCTTCTGTGCCAACCGAATGATATGCTGTTCCACTTCTTTGCCGGCGGTCATCATCAAGTCGGCCATTTCATCTGCCACAATGACAATGTAGGGCAAATGCATGGGCACGGAGTCGCGTTCTTCATCGGATAACTCGAGTCGTTCGAGTAATTCTTCTTCGCCCAACTGGTTGTACCCACTGATGTGGCGTACGCCGGCTCGAGCCAGCAATTCATAGCGTTCTTCCATTTTGTCGACGGCCCAGGCAAGAATCGCCTCTGCCTTGCGCATGTCGGTGACAACTGGATGCATCAGGTGCGGCAACGTGCGATAGCCACTGAGTTCGACCATTTTGGGATCGATCATCAACATGCGGACTTCGTCGGGACGACGCGTCATTAAGATCGAGGAGATGATTGCGTTCAAGCAAACACTCTTACCCGTACCTGTTCGTCCGGCAATCAACAGATGCGGCAAGGTCGAGAGATCGACCGTGAGTGGGTTTCCGGATACGTCCTTGCCAAGGAAGAGCGGGATTCGCATCTTCTTGATTCGACCGTTCGTTTCATCCATCACTTCCCGTAAGCGAACGACTTGGCGTTCTTCATTCGGTACTTCGATCCCGACCGTATTCTTGCCTGGAATCGGGGCGACGATTCGGACACTGGGAACTCGCAAGGCGATCGCCAGGTCATCAGCAAGGCCCGTAATTCGAGCGAGTCGCAAGCCGGCTTCAAGTTCGATTTCGTATTGAGCGATGACAGGACCGGTTTCGATCTCGACCACTTTGACTTGGAAGCCGAAGTTCTGGAAGGTCTTTTCCAGAATCCTCGCTTTGCGGCGGACTTCTTTTTCCTGATTGTCGAACGAGACATCTTCGCCTTCGATTAACAGGTCGATGTCGGGCAGCTGGTAATCGCGATTGTCGTCCTGGAGACTTGCCTCGTTCAGCTGCTCAATGACCTCTTTGCGTTCGTCCTTCTCCTCGGTTTTGTTGATGCGTAGCGACGGAGCCGCTTTGTTCATGAGTTTGCGAATCCCAGCTTTCGCAGCGGCGACGGGTTTGGTCGTAGCATCGTCCTCTTCAGATTCCTCGTCTTCCTCTTCTGCTGACTCGTCGTCCTCGTATTCTTCGTATTCTTCGTCTTCATATTCCTCGTCGGCCTCGTCCCACTCATCGACCTCTTCATCGGCCGGAGTTTCGAGCCGTTTCCCACCGAATCTGACGGCCAGGGTTTTGACATCCTCATCCACATCGTTCTCGGTCAGTGTGACACCATGACGTCGACGTCTAGATCGATTGATCGCGGCGCTACCGACTGACGCACTGGCTTCGAACAACATGTAGTCCGTGCATAAGATCACCCCAAAGAGTGTAATGCAGCAAGCGATGATAAGTCCGCCGACCGTGGCAAAGTGTGAGGCGATCGCGACGTGAATCAGCGCGCCCACGTAACCGCCTGGGCCAATGATCGGGCCGGACCAGCCTGAAGAAAGTAACATCGAGGTCAGCGTCGTGATGCCGATCAAGGTAAAGAACCAGCCGCAAATGCGGATGATGGGCGTGTTGATTTCTCGGCCCGTGAGGAAATAGGCTGCCAGGCCAATCATCGTAGCCACGACGAAGTAAGCGGCCCAGCCGAAACACCGGAAGAGAATGTCTGCCGCCATCGCTCCCGTATTGCCACAGAGATTGTTGATCGTCTCTGGAGTCGGATAAACGATCGTGTCAGGTTGATAGACGACGCTGATCGGATAAATGGGGGTGCGGATAGGATCGGTCGAGTCGTAGCTGATCAACGACAGGCCTGCAAAGATACCGCAGGCCAGCAAAGCGAGCGCAGAAATGTCAAAATTCCGATCTCGTTCTTCGAACATGGACACGCCTCTATCGTGTGTCGATCAGCCTCTGTCGCTTGTCGTGGCGATGTGCACGCGCGTCCATGCAGTAAGCGACTCCTGCCTCGCTACTTCATTCCATTTCGGCATACAGCGGCTCGACGCATGAGGGATGGCGTCAGTTGTCCCGTGACTTTACCCAGGCGGTACTGCTGATAACGCGGTTTCTAATCCTGTGATCGACAACTCTTAACGACCGACCACACTTGAAAATCGAATGAATCGGTCGTAACGATCTGTGATCTCTTAAGAAGAGAATCTCGCGGCAAAGTTGCGCTTGGGATGGTAATCCCCTTCATCGCTCTGGCGTTGCAGGATGGCAAGAAGTTGCCCCTGGGGGTCGATTGCTGCAACCTCATCTGCGTCACAATTGTTGCAACTTAACAACCTGCCGTCGGCCAGTTGCTCGATCTGATGAGATGACAGCTCGACTTGCGGCAGATGCGGAACACCGGTCAGAGGCGGCAGCAGATAAGGTTCGATACCGTCCTTGGTAAGTTGTTCCAATTGCGTTGACTTCGCGAGCTGGAACGGACCAATTGCCGTGCGCGTTAAAGCGGACATTACGGAGCAGCTGCCGATTGTCTCGGCTAAGTCTCGGCCAAGAGATCGAATGTAAGTCCCGCTACCGCACACAATCGAGAGCCTCAATTCAGGGTATTGGTAATCGAGGAGAGCGATTTCATTTATGGTGACCGGGCGGGCAGTAAGTTCCACAACGTCGCCAGCACGGGCACGCTCGTAAGCGCGTTTTCCTTTTACCTTGATTGCGGAATAGGCGGGCGGTCGTTGCAGGATTTTCCCGGTGAATTGCGGCAATGCTGCCAGGATCTCTGCTTCGCTCGGTGGGACTGCGTCTGGTATAGTCTCAACCTGCCCTTCGATATCCTCCGTGTCGCTCCTGCGACCCAAGAGAAAGGTGCCTTTATATTGTTTGGTCAGGTCGTGCAGATAGGGGGTTAAGCGAGTGGCCTGCCCCAGCGATACGACTAACACGCCATTCGCGAGCGGATCAAGCGTGCCGGCATGACCCACCTTAACGGGCCGAACGAGCCGCTGCACATGATTCACGACGTCACGTGAAGTAACGCCTGAAGGTTTGTTGACGTTGAGCAGTCCGAACAAGGATGCAATTCCGCGGGATGTTTGACGAGGTGGACGGAAAACGATTGATCACTGCTTGAGATCGTAGCTCAGGACAAGCGTTCCGAAAATCCCCAACGAATCCGCGCACCCATAAAACAACCCACGCCGACAAAGGGCCGACGTGGGTGGGGCAAGGGCTTGTAGAGAAACACGAAGGAAGCGGCGTTCCTCTAACGGAATCCTGTCACAATCCGAGGTTTCCGCAAGCGTTTGGTGGGCGGTGCGTCAACATTCGAATTGGTATTCCAAATCAGCTCACCCTATCTGGGGTGTTGGGGGTCACCTAGTAGCTGAGAAGGTGCCAGACATCGGTCCTCACTGTCTGGCACCGGCGTTTTAGTCGAGTGCTACGGTCACCGTCTTGGTTTCCAGGTATGCGTTTAGTCCTTTTGCACCGAGCTCTCGGCCCTGACCGGACATTTTGAATCCACCAAAGGGCGCTGCCGCATCAAAGACATCGTAGCAATTAACCCAGACTGTACCGGCACGCAAGGCGTCGGCCATGCGATGGGCTGCTGCAACGTCGCGCGTCCAGACAGCCGCTGCCAGGCCGTAGAAGGTTTGATTTCCACGTTCAATAACTTCGTCGATGTCTTTGAACTTCAAGACAGACATCACTGGACCGAAGATCTCGTCTTTGGCAATGGCCATTTCATCTTCAACGTTGGTGAATACCGTGGGCTCGATGAAGTAGCCGACATCACCGTGACGACTGCCGCCCGAGAGACAGGTGGCTCCCTCCGACTTACCGCGCTCGATGAAGCTCATAATTTTGTCGAATTGGTTGCGATCGACCTGAGGTCCCTGTTCCGTTTCAGGATCGAGCGGGTTGCCGAGCTTGCGATTCGTGTTCAAGGCGGAGAGTCGATCAATGAAGTCGTCGTGAATGCTTTCGTGAACGAACAGTCGACTTCCCGCACAACAGCATTGCCCTTGATTGAAAAAGAGTCCAAAGTGCGAACCGGCGACGGCGGCATCAAGGTCGGCATCGGGGAGTACGATGTTGGGGCTTTTTCCACCCAATTCGAAGGTCAGCCGTTTGAGCGTTTGTGAAGCGTCCTGCATGATCGTCTGTGCCGTCAGGTGTTCGCCAGTAAAGGCGATTTTATCGACGTCGGGATGCTTGACTAAAGCGGCTCCAGCGGTTGGTCCATAGCCCGGAACGATGTTGATCACACCGTCGGGAAAACCTGCTTTCTGGGCAAGTCGAGCGAGACGAAGGCACGTCAACGGAGTCTGTTCGGCGGGCTTCATCACGATCGTACAACCGGCTGCCAGGGCAGGGCCCCATTTCCAGGCCACCATCAAGATCGGGAAGTTCCAAGGAATGATTTGGCCGACGACTCCCACTGGTTCCTGACGCGTGTAGGTGAAATAGTTGCCGCGAACCGGAATCGTTTCGCCCTCGATTTTGTCGGCGAAGCCGGCGTAATAACGGAGGCAGTCAATGGCGAGTGGAAGATCCGCTGCGCGGGCGTCACGAATCGGTTTTCCGTTATCGAGTGTTTCCAATGCAGCGAGTTCTTCAGCTTCTTCTTCAATCAGGTCGCAGAGGCGATGCATCAATCGGCCACGGTCTCGTGCATCCATCCGGCTCCACTCGCTGTCTTCAAATGCTCGACGAGCTGCTTTGACGGCGGCATCAACATCCTCAGCGTCGCCCTCGGCAACCTCGGCGATCACTTCTTCGGATGCAGGATTGACGGTGGCGAATGTTTTTCCGCTTTTCGCGGGGGTCCATTGTCCGCCAATGAAACATTCTGTTTGACGAATCTGTGGCTTTGGGACAACGGGAGATGCGGTGGCCATAGGGAAGACTCCTTGCTAAGTGGCTGCATGAAAGAATCGGGCCCGGAACGTCAGCAATGGATGCTGCGCAGGTCGGTAAGGTGCTCCAATCATATCGGAATTGAAAACCCCGTTGAATAGGTGCCTGCACCGACCTGCACCGCAGCATATTTGACGGAGGTGGTACGGATTCAAGGAGAGTTCTTGCGGTAACGAACGAATTTCTCAGCGGTGGAGATCGCAAGCAGGTGATGGTCGGGGCATGACGGGAGGAGAGGTTTGTTGTCGAGGGCAGCCTATTGAGTCGCATTCCCCGATGGGCTGAGGCTTTACTGTGCTCGAATTCGATACTCCAACTCACGAACTGCTGGTTGCCCTCTGCTTTCAAACGCGTTTTGTGAGGATCATGGCAGTCGGTACAGCGAATTCTCTTGTGGTACATCTTTCTCTAGATGGATGAACCGTAGACGTAAACTTCGTCCAAAATCTTTCCGTCTGCGTGATAGGTCTCCGGACGAATCAATTAGTTGTGGAAACAGTCGTAATACGCGTCAAAGCCTTCGTCCTCATGAACCCCTCGACGCCTCGAGTGGCAGGGAGCACACGTTTCGATCTCCGTATTGGAATCCGCGCCCTTGAGCTTTTTGAGTCCATAACCAAGTCGACGATCCCAGAACGGTGATTTGGATTCCGCGAGTTCGACATGCAGACTGCCAGGGCCATGGAATGCTGTACAGCTTACATCGATCTCAGAAAAGGTGGTGTGATACGTGCGAGTCGCGACGTCGTAATTCTTTTTGAGATTGGTCGAATGACACTCGGCGCACATGTGATTCTAAATTTGTGCGGATCGTGTCCAGTGCAGAGGATCGTTGGGGCCGAGTTTTTCGTCAACGTCCGGAGGCGAGAGGTAGAACAATTCCTCTTTTTCGGCATCCCACGATAATCGAAGGACCTGCAAGCGAGCGATTTCGTCTTCCGGCATGTTTGCTGGACGGTCAAATTCCACCATGTACTGCTGGAGGGGGCCTACGCCGAAAACGTATTTCACCTCAAAGTCCATCATCAATCTATCCGGACCCTCCGTGTGCACTAGGAAACGATCGCCATCACGATGTATTCGTGACAAGATGCCGTAATGCTTGACTTCGACGTCGTTGAAGTCGCCGAGGACGGTTTCGTCAGTGGCCAGGTTAATCGCAAGGTCGTGATCGGAATCTTCCCACTTTTTCATTTCCGCCACGTGGCACTCAGCGCATGTCTGACGACCGACGTAAGTCGCCTGCGCCTCGGGCGGGATTCCCACCCACCAATCAGCAGCCAAGTAACCAGTGGCCAAAAGCGGCAGTCCGAGAAAGATCAGCCAGAAGGCGAATCTATTTCGATTGTTAAGGGGCGGAGAAGGATCGGAGTCTGCTGCCGGATTCGGTTTTGCAGACTTGGGACGTTTGGGCATCGAGAAGCCAACGGCACTTGGAGGAAGACGGTTGAGTGAGATGGGCGTCTGGCTCCAATACACCCACGTGCCCCCTCGGCGGCATACGCCTCTGGACAACGAGCTTGGCCGTTGCTGACAACTTCATCTTGAAAACTTTTTTGCGGCAAAAATCGCTGTTCGATCAGTTTGACTTGAGCTGAATGTTTCCCGCCTCAAAACCCGCGAGAAAATCGCGATTCGTCGGCAACAAATCGGGAAGATCAAGAATCTCAGGGACGGTTAGCCAATGGATTTCCGCCACCTCCGCGGGATTGGCTTGAAGCTGTGCTGCGTCCCGCAAGTGGGCCTGCCACCACCCCAGGCGAGTTCCGCTGGGAGTTTGATTTTCCCAGACTCGGCCCACGATCTGGATGCTGGCCGATAGCTCTTCTTCCATCTCACGTGCGAGGGCGATTTCCTCGGTTTCACCCTTTTCGACACCCCCGCCCGGGAAACAGAAGGCTCCGGGAGCTCGCACCTGCTCCGACCGGCGAATCACCAAAAAATGCGGTGGCTGGTAGACGACGGCAATCACGCCCCACCGGGGCCATTTGGGGGAATCAGGGGTTGAATTCACGCTTGTCACTCGCGGCGGGTTCATTGAATGCAAAGATTGTAGTCCCGACGCTGTTGATCAGCCACGGCCGAGATTCAATTTCGCCAATTCACTCCAGGTAAAACTCATTGCTCGAGGCAATTCAAAAGGCAGCATTCTGACAGGCTATGGAGATCGAGAGCGAGGATGTCAACTGACTGGAAGATTTCTCGATCACTTCTCAGAGGCAGGTTGCGAGTTTACAATCTCGGATCTTGGTGGGCTACAAAAATAGGCACGGATGAAACGTTGGTAATACTTAGGGAACTCGCGTTGTTGGTTCGCGAGGGATGGGCAGGTAGGCCTTGATGTCGAATTCGCGCGAACAGGCACCCGAGGAATTCCTCCCCGCCTTTGGGCTTTCTGAATTTCGTCCTGGGCAACGTGACGTTATTCAAGCAGTTGTCGTCGGCGACGACTGCCTCTGCATCATGCCGACCGGCGGCGGCAAGAGTTTGTGTTACCAATTGCCTGCACTGATGCGGCCGGGAGCGACCTTGGTTGTTTCTCCGTTGATCGCGTTGATGAAGGACCAGGTGGACTCGCTGACGGAATTGGGAATCCGCTCAGGCTTTATCAACAGCTCGTTAACGCCGGTGGAGCAGTCGACCTGTCTAAGTCAGTTTGCGGACGGACTTTTCGATTTGCTTTACGTTGCTCCAGAGCGTTTTCGTAGTTCTCGTTTTATCGACGCGGTGAGTCGTGCGAATGTCGATCTGCTGGCCATTGATGAGGCCCATTGCATCAGTGAATGGGGGCATGACTTTCGACACGATTACGCTCGCTTGGGTGAATTCCGTGAACAGATCGGTAGTCCCCAGACGATTGCGCTGACTGCAACGGCGACTCGTGAAGTTCGTGAAGACGTTTGCCAACAACTTCGATTGGAGACGCCCAAAACATTTGTCGCGGGGTTCGCACGCCCCAATTTGCATTACGAGGTGTACACGCATGCGGGAAATCGGGACAAGCGTGAGGCACTTCGCCAATTCCTGTCTGAGACATCGGGGGCTGGCATCGTCTATGCCTCGACGCGCAGGGCGTGTGAGGAACTCGGAGAGGCAATCGCCGAATGGGATAGCCGACAAGTGGTCGTTTATCACGGTGGTTTAGGTGCTGAGGATCGTCGAGAAGTTCAGGACGAATTTATGCAGGCCGAAGATGCCATTGTCGTCGCGACGAACGCCTTCGGGATGGGGATCGATAAGTCGACGGTTCGATTCGTTGCTCATTACAATATGCCGGGCAGTCTGGAAGCTTACTATCAAGAGGCGGGTCGAGCAGGTCGCGACGGGAATCATTCACGCTGTGCCTTCTTCTTTTCGCCGTCGGATCGCTACATCCAGGAATTCTTTATTGAGAGTGCCTTTCCGCAGCCGGATGCCGTGGCAAAAGTCTATGACTTCCTCCGTTGTTGCGATGATAATCCGATCGAAATGACTCAAGATGAAATCCGCGCGTCAGTGGGGCTCTCGATTAGCAGCGAAGGCGTGGGGACCTGTGAGCGATTGCTCGAGAAGGCAGGAGCTTTGGAGCGACTTGAACCGAATCGAAATCTGGCTGCTGTGCGACTCGATACCGACGCGGCCACTCTCGTCGATTTTCTTCCCTCACAGGCACGAAATCAGATCTCACTGGCTCGCGCGATCGAACAGCGACTTGGAAAGCGACGACACGAGTTGGTTTACCTGCCTCCTCAAGAAATCGCAGAAGCAGCTGGGTTGAATCCAGCCGCTGCAAATCGTGCCTTTCGTGAGCTGAACCGATTGGAGTGTTTTACTTATGTGCCGCCGTTTCGAGGCCGTGCGCTTCGTATGATCGATCGAGAGACTCCCTTTGAAGAATTAGTAATCGATTTCGAGGGGCTTGCTGCCAGGCGTCAGTCGAATCTGGGTAAGCTGCGCCGAGTCATTGATTACGCCACACTCGCAAGCTGCCGGCAGCAAATGATTCTTGATTATTTCGGCGAATCAGAGGCGACGGCCTGCGGTCATTGTGATAACTGCCACGGAGATGAGCAGAAAACGACGTCCGATGCCGCTGATTCCGGAGCAATTCATCCTGGTACGAGGATGATTGTGATCAAGTTATTGAGTGGCGTGGCCCGAGCCCGTGGACGATTCGGCAAGCAGATGATTATCGGGATGCTGTGTGGATCGCGGTCTGCCAAGGTGCTGAAGTGGAAGTTGGATGAGCTGAGTACTTTCGGCGTACTGTCCGCTTTCACGCAAACCGATGTGAGCGAACTGATTGACGCAGCCATCGCCTCAGGCTTGCTCGAACAGTCCGAAATCGATCGCTTTCGACCTGTGATTAAGTTGACCGATCAGGGGGAGCAGGTGGTACGAGGCAAAGCCGAATTAGAGCGATTTCGGTTGCCACAGAGCTTACGGCGGAAGGTTTTTGGGGGTCAGCATCAGCCGCCTGGCGAGAATCTGCGGCCGCTGCCTTCGCCACCGATGCCGGAGGATCGGCAGTTCCCAGAGGATTCCCGAGACGAACCGGCGCCGAAATCGCTCCGGTTGGATCAATCGTCCGAGTTAAAGGGGCCGATTGGCTCTTCCAGTCCTCCGACGAATGACGCAGCGGCAAATGCTATGCTTGATGCGGACGTTAAGCCAGAGTTTTTCTGGACTTGGCGTTTGTTTGCGGTCGACGGTTATTCGCTGGATCAGGCTGCTCTGATCCGACGCCTCTCGCGTGAAGAGGTGATCGATCATGCCCTGAGGGCTGTCGAGCACGGACTTGGCCTGCCGCTCGAGAAGATGCTGTCCAGCGAGGAATTTGAACGGTTGCAATCGGCTTTTTCCGGTGATTTACCCACTTCCTTACGAGGTGTCACTGCCAAGTTACCCACCGGGATCTCGCCTCAATTAGGGTTGCTGTACTGGAATTGGCGAAATGCTCAAACGTCTGGCCAGTCAACGACTTTTGAAAACTGAATCTGGCTTGGGACGCATCGAAAAAAAAACCCAAGTGGTTTACAATTTGCAATAGTCGGCAACGATGACAGTGGCGACATATTCGAGCTCAGGTGGGCCGTGTCGCGATGATGTGTTGAGTGACTGAAGGACAAGAGAGGAACTAGATGTCCACTGATTCCCAGGACAACGACAAGAAGTCCGAGGAAAAGAAATCGATCGTGCGGCCCGGCGGACCCAACTCGTGGTTCTTGATTGCTGTGTTGATTGCGATCAGCGTGGTCTTTCTGACCAATCAAACGGATCCACCGAAGTCGATCTCTATCCCGTTCTTTGAAGAAAAGCTGAAGCAAGGTGTCGTTGAGTACGTCCAATTCGAAGGACGCGTTGGTACCGGTCGTTTCAAAGTCGGTGATAGCAATGGCTCAACCTCGTCCGATGGAATTAAGACCGACGGAGTCGAAATTCCCAAGGAATTGAACAACGAGGGGAAGTTAGTCGAACCCCAAGACAAGTTTATCGAAGAGTTTCGTGTTGTCATTCCAGATTGGGCGACCGAAGAAGAACGCGATCGACTAAACCAACTCGTTGCGGAACACTCGCAACCGTTGCCCTACAAAGAGCCTTCGGACCGGTCGGCGGTCTTTGTCACCTTCTTAAGCTTGCTGCTGCCCATTCTGTTGATTATTTTCCTCTGGTCGATGTTTCGACGTACCCGAGACCAGATCATGGGAGGCGGATTTTTGTCTGGGTTCAACAAGAGCCCCGCAAAAGAATATGAGTCGTCGGATATGCCGATCACCTTCAAAGATGTTGCCGGCTTGGAAGGCGTCAAGGGAGACTTGCAGGAGATTATCGACTTCCTCAAAGATCCTGAGCAGTTTCAAAGATTAGGTGGGCGTGTTCCCAAGGGCGTGCTACTGAACGGACCACCCGGAACCGGGAAAACATTGCTGGCACGTGCTGTCGCTGGCGAAGCCGGTGTGCCCTTCTTTACCGTGAGTGGCTCTGAGTTTATTCAAATGTTTGTGGGCGTTGGTGCTAGCCGCGTTCGTGATCTCTTTCAAAAGGCGAAGGAAAATTCACCAGCGATTATCTTCATTGACGAAATCGATGCCGTCGGTCGTCAGCGAGGTGCGGGTCTGGGGGGCGGCCACGATGAAAGAGAGCAGACACTCAATCAGATTCTGAGTGAGATGGATGGTTTCACGCCGACGGATTCGGTGATCGTGATGGCAGCGACGAATCGTCCTGACGTACTCGATCCTGCCTTGCTTCGTCCCGGTCGTTTCGATCGACATATCACCGTCGATCGACCCACACTCAAGGGACGTATTGAGATGTTCCACGTCCACGTTCGTGACGTTCCGCTTGCTGAGGATGTCGACATCAAACGACTGGCAGAGGGTTCTGTCGGGCTCACCGGTGCGGACATTCGCAATCTCGTTAACGAGGCTGCTCTCTGGGCGACTCGTAACGGGAAGTCGAAAGTCACCATGGAAGACTTTGAGTATGCTCGCGATAAAGTTCTGATGGGCCCCAAACGCGAAGAAGTATTGGTCGGCGAAGAAAAAGAGAAAACGGCCTATCACGAAGCGGGGCATGCCCTGTTAGCGTGGTTAACCAAGGGCGCCGATCGAGTTCATAAAGTGACTGTTATTCCTCGAGGACGCGCCTTAGGGGTGACTCAAACTCTTCCTGAAGAAGATCGAATGAATATTTCCGAGAGCGAGCTCTTGGATCGGCTGGCGTTTCTCTTGGGAGGACGTGCTGCCGAAAAGCTTGTCTACCACGAGTTTAGTGCCGGAGCCGAAAACGACCTGGAGGTTGCAACCGGATTGGCTCGTCGCATGGTCACGAAATGGGGGATGAGCGACAAACTCGGTCCCGTCAGCTACAAACTCGCTGATGAAGATCCTTTCCTGGGACGCGAAATGCATCAGCAACGTCAGTTCAGTGAGCACACGCTACAGATCATTGATGATGAAGTGGCTCGTATTCTGCACGACGCTTATGATCGATCGATCAATATTTTGAATGAGCATCGAGATAAGCTCGATATACTTGCCAATGCTCTGGTCGAAACGGAAGAGGTGAGCGAGCAGGACATTGTCGAGCTGATTGGTCCTTCGGTGCATCACGAGGGCAACGGCAAGCCTCTTGCCAATTCTGGTGAACTTGCTCCTCAGGACTCGGCCCATTAAACGCGATGTCGGGCAAGAAAAAACGAAAGATCCGCACTGAGTTTCGAAAAAACAGAGAGGTGCGGGTCCGTCGTGGGGATCTTACCAAGGACTTTCAAGATCACGGCTTCGAGCAAGACGATTCGGCGCAGACCGAGCGAGTTAGCGGCAAAGGATCGTTGAGTCGCAAACGAACGGTTGTCGGCGAACAACTCGATGGGGAAGCTGGTCTGAGTGTTTTGCCCGAGGTGGACGAGTCGGCTTGTCTGCGCGGAACCGTTCTCAGCGTTGGAGGGCTGCACAGTCCCGTTCAATCTGACGACACGGGTGAGGTCTATCAGTGTGCCACGCGGCGATTGTTGAAGACTTTAAGCACCGATCAGCGTCACGTACTTGCGGCCGGAGATCGCGTGCTGTTTCGCCCTGCTTCCAATCTGGAAGGGATCATCGAAAGAATTGAACCTCGTCACGGTGTGCTCTGTCGAACCAGTCGAGGTCGGCAGCATGTGATGGTGGCCAATATCGATTTGATGTTGATTGTGAGTAGTGCGGCCGAGCCAGGGTTGAAACCACATCTGATCGATCGATTGCTCGTCACGAGTGAAAAGTTCGGCATCCGTCCGGTTATCTGTCTGAACAAAATTGATCTCATTGATGCGGCCGACCTACAACCCTTGATCGGCGTGTATGCTCAGATGGGTTATGAAATATTGCCTCTCTCGGCGACCGATCGGATTGGTACTGATCGTTTGCGTCAGATGGTTGTTGGGGCGCGGAGTGTTGTCGTGGGACAAAGCGGTGTCGGGAAATCCTCGTTACTGAATGCGATTGAACCTGGCCTCGACCTGCGAGTATCACATGTCAGTTCCGATAGCGAAAAGGGGCGTCATACCACGACGGCGTCTCGTCTCATTCCGTTGGATTCCGGAGGCTACATTGTCGATACACCTGGGATCCGTCAGTTTCAATTGTGGGATGTGATCCCTGAAGAAGTTGTCGGGTTTTGTCGCGACCTAAGACCTTATGTCTCTCACTGTCGTTTTCCGGACTGTACACATACGCATGAAGCGGACTGTGCCATTAAGGATGCGGTTGCCGATGGGCGCCTCGATGTTCGGCGGTATGAGAGCTACTGTCAGATGCTCGAAACCTGAACTGCCTCTCGCTTCATCGTCCGTCTTGCGAAGACACCTGCGTTCAAGATTTCTCCACGAATGTTTCTTCGATCCAGGTCGCGGTTTTCTGTAGCTGTGATCGGTTCAATATCGTCGTGTTAAGATCAATGGGATCGTCGGTGATCACAGCGCAGATACCGGGATCATTTTCGGCGATAGGGGGCGTTCCATGTACCGCTCGCCACACTTCAATTTTCGGAGCGGTTGTCTTGAGGTCGCCTTCGACGAGCAGCAGATCCATCGATGCGAAGAATTTGTCGAAGATCGCATACTGGGACTCGTGTGATTCATCTTGGGCATCCGTTTCCCAAAATACGGCACTCAGTCCTTGCGAGATAATGCCCACCCCCTCGGCCCCGGCAACGCGATGGCGGTGCGAGTCTTTGCCCGGCGTATCCAGCTCATGTTGATGATGCGTATGCTTGATTGTTGCGATACGCAGCTTTCGGCGGATCAATTCCTGGACCAGTTCAACGGTAAGGGTGGTCTTTCCGTGGTTTTTACCACCAATAATATGGAGTCGATTCATGGTGTTTGGGAGCTGCTTGATTTGTCCGATGTTTTTGCGTCCGAACGATGTTGAGGTAGGATTGCTCCCACCTCATCACGCCAAGAGCGGAGGGCTTGATGTAATCGGTCTCGTTTCTCGGGATGTTGAGCGACAAGATTAGTTTGTTCGCCAAGATCATCTTTGAGATTGAAGAGTTCGAGTTTTCCGTCTTCGTAGTTTTCGATCAGTTTCCAGTCTCCGTCTCGGATGGCTGCCGTGGGAGCACCCCCTTGATTGCCGTAGTGGGGGAAATGCCAATAGACGGGCCGGTTTTTCTGAGCATCGCCGCGGAGAGTCGGCACAAAACTTCTTCCATCAAGATGCAGGTCTGGTCGAGTCGCGAGGCCAGCCAATTCGAGAATAGTGGGAAAGAAATCAGGACTCGTCACGACATTCGTGGATCGACTACCTGACTTCGTCATCCCCGGGACAAATACCAACAGCGGCTCGCGGATACCTCCTTCGTACATCCAGCCTTTTCCAGCACGAAGCGGGAGGTTACTCGTTGGGTGTCCTTCGGAGGTGGAGAGCCCACCATTGTCTGAAGTGAATATGATCACCGTATTGTCACTCAGGCCCATCCTCGAAACAGCGTCGAGTACTTTCCCAACAGCGAGATCGACCGATTCCACCATCCCTGCATAAACAGCATGTTCTTGGACCAGCCGTAGCTTGCGTTTGCCTTCCTCTCCCCAAATCGGACGTTGATCCGTGATTTCTTTTCGTTTGAGCTCGTATTTTTGACGCAAATCGTCTCGCGACATCAGCGGGGTGTGGACGGAATAAAACGAGAGATAGGCAAAGAACGGTTGGTCTCGATGTTCCTCAATGAAATGGACGGTTTCGGAGGCGAGCCGATCGGGAAGATGTTCATCTGGTGGACCATCTGACAATCGTGGGTTACCGTACGGCGAAAAATACTTCTTGCCTCCGTACGGCCCTCCTCGTTCAATGCCGCCCCGATTGACATCGAAACCTTGATCTTCCGGCCAATGTCCTTCATTGCCGAGGTGCCACTTACCTGCGAAAAAGGTGGCATAGCCCACTTCACGTAAAGCTTCGGCAATCGTCAGTTCCTTCAACTCGAGACGATCTCGGTAAGGAGCTGGGAGCATACGCGTTGCTCTTTTCCAGTTCTCAGGTTGGTTCGCCCCGCGCGGATTAATGTAGGTGGTAATGCCCAGCCGAGCTGGGTATTTACCGGTCATAATGCTGGCTCGCGTTGGTGAACACACCGGGCAGGCTGCATACGCATCACTGAATTGCATGCCCGAATTTGAGAGTTTGTCGATGTTCGGCGTCTCGTAAAAGGAGCTGCCATAGCAACCCAGATCTTTCCAGCCAAGATCATCAACCAGGAAGAAAATGAAATTGCGCTGCGATCCGTCAGTTGTCGGATTAGCACGGACATCGCTCTCGGTGACGATCATCACGCAAATGATGAATAGCGAAAAATAAAATAGGCGATGCATGTTTTGAATGACTCACTAAAGAGTTAGTTAGACGTCATCGATACTTTGGTTTTGCGGCGGACTTGCACCCAGCAGACTTGCGGCCTGAATCATCAGTCGCTGGATCGAACTCAATTCCTTTCGCTGTTCCAACACGGAACGAGCCAGTGCGGGTTTGTCCGTAATGATACTGTCCACGCCTCTGTCGATCACGGTTGACATCATCGCGGGATCATTAATGGTCCAAACAAAGACCTGTTTTCCGCTGTCATGTGCCGAACGGACAAAACTACGCGTGGCCAGACCCGTATTCACTGCGAGGAAATCGACATTGGAGCGGGTGAGGTCACCGACCGCGACGGCCGTCAATAAGCCTATCGTCCAATCAGGCCGCAGTTCATGGACTTTTTCGACCGCGGCTTGTTTCAACGACATGATCAACACATCAGAGGCCATCTCGGCTTCTTCAACGATTGCAACTACCTTGGCTTCGAGGCTCTGCTTAGGCTTTTTGTTGTAGTATTTGAGCTCAATGTTAACCCCGATTTTTCCTTTTGCAGCGGCAAGGACTTCGGATAGCAACGGGACACGTTCGTCTTGATACTTCGGGTCAAACCAGCTTCCGATGTCGACCTGACGCAGTTCTTCGGCGGTTGACTCTTCGGCCTTCAATGGTGATCCGCCGATCTTTTTCAAGTCACTGTCGTGGACCACGACGACTTGACCGTCAGATGTTTCTTGCACGTCGATCTCAACCCAGTTCGCTTTTTCTTCGATGGCCAGGAGAACGGATGCTAAAGTGTTTTCCGGTGCCCCTGATGATGATCCACGATGTGCCGTCACCGTTGTGTGGTCGGGTGTGCTGACACTATCCAGCATCTGATAGCCTGCAATACTCGCGAAGACCACGGCAACGACAAACATCAGGGTCAGCGCTGTCCGTGACAATTGGAAAAAATTCTCAATGCCGCTTTCGACGGCGCGAGGCTTCCAGTTGATTTGTGTCAGGTCTCGTCCGCCGCATTCGTGATAGAGGTGAACTAACAGCACGGCCAAGGTTGTACTACTGAACAGGTTGATCATTGCGTTGATAAGGCTGACGCTTGCCAGGATCAGGCCGGTGACGAGCACCATAAGCCACAGGACGTGTGAAGAGCTCGAGATTAACCCGCTGCCGACCCAGGTGACGAGACCCGTTGCGAGCGATGAGACAATGGTGGTTGCCAGCAACCAAATCGCGATCCAGGCGAGGACCTGGCGACGCTTGCCGGCTGTTCGTCGTTGACTCTCCTTCAAAACCTGGCGTGGAGCAATGTGCTCAAAGATTGCGAGGGGCAGAGCGAGTACCCAACTAGAAGCAAGCCAAAGCAGGATTGCTGTCAGACCACAAAGAAGGATGCCACCGATCACCACGGCAATCATAAACTCAGGAGGTTTCTCCTGGAGATAAAAGTTGATGTCGAATTCCGTTAATAGCGTCGAATAGGCAAATCCTGCGACTGCGGCGAATGGAGCGATCACGGCAAGCGTCACAAGGATTAACCTTGCGGTCACTCGCAGGATCACTTGGCTTCTCAGAAAACTGTCTCGGAATGCCGTTCGAATATTGATTCGTTGATGGCAGATTTCACTCGCGACGATCTGCATCATTGTCGCCTGTTGGATGGCGACAATCGTCAACGTTAAAGCTCCCGTTACGACCAACGTGATGAGTCCGATGGGCTCGATCAGGAAGAATAAAATGTCCTCATCGGCGAGGACGGTTCGCCCCGAGAATTGCACCAGCAGACGAAAGCATGCGGCTACTATGGGCGTCAAAATAATGAACGCAAGCAATTTGTAGAGCACGTCAGTGATGGCCAGTTGTTTCCAACTCGCTCGATAGACCGTTGTCATCGACGACAACATTTCTTTTGACAGTGACAACCGAATCTCCCGACTGGAAACAAGAAAGCTTGAATGCCCGGGAGGGTCTGAGACAGACGCCTGGGAGGGCCTGAGACAGTGTCGCCTAGAATCGATTAGGACGCTAGTGCTGTGGCGTCGTTGAGTCTACTGAGGCGGGACAAGGGCTACCGCGCGACACCAGCCGGCACTCGCTCCCTTGATCTTAACGGGCAAGCATGAAATCCAAAAATCGGTTGCTGCTGGGATCTGATCGAGATTTGCGAGTTTTTCGATTTGGCAGTACTCGCGTTCGATGCCCGCGAAATGGGCTGGCAGATATGGCGTCCATCCCCTGTGCGTTGAAAGTCCGACACCATGGATTGAAAGGGACGGTCAAGCGTGTAGGCTTCGATGCCGATGACCTTGATTCCCTGTTCGACGAGCCAAAGAGCTCCTTCGCGTCCCAAGCCGGGTTGAGCAAAGTAATCTTGACTGCCCAGTCTCTTGTCGGCGTCGGTTCGGAGGAGCACGATGTCGAGCGGTTGCAATCGATGTCCAATGGTTTCGAGTTTTTGCTGGAGATGTTCAACGGTGATCATATCGCCAGCCGAAACGTTGTGAACGTCGATGACAACACCCGGCGACAAGCACCACTCCAGCGGGATTTCGTCAATTCGCTTGGCCGGTTGGCCCTCTGACTCTGGTCCATAGTGGTACGGTGCATCCACGTGAGTGCCCGTGTGCGTGATCGCCTTGATTTGTTCAATCGCCCAACCACGGCCTTCTGAGTAAACAAGGTCTGTGGGAGTGACACCAAAGAATTGCTCCATTTGTCGCAGGCCTTCGGCCTCGTGGGTGATGTACTCGATTTCAGCCGGTAACGGCTCACTGTCTGCGAGATGCTTTAGCGGGACACTCAGGTCGATCATTTGAAAGTTAAGGGGGGGGCACGTCTGAGATCCTAGTGGGTTGAGCGAAAAGAGGAGAGCTGTGATTGTGGATTTTGGCGGCGCTTGCGACAAGACATGTTTGGATGCCTTGGTTTTCTGGTATTTGAATATCCCGCTTACCGTTAGGGAGTGAAGGTGCATGAGGCGAAGGCGATGATCGTCGTTTCTCTCGGTTTTCATAGCCGATGCCCAGGGCTGGGGTTGCTTGAGAATTGCTGGCTTACGACAATCTTCCTTTATGAATGAATCAAAAACTTCGCCATCCTCCCGCGGTATCTTGAACTGGATCGAACGTGTCGGAAATCGCCTTCCGGATCCAGTCTCTCTGTTTGTAATCGGCGCATTGTCGGTCGTCGTGTTGTCTCAGATTGCCGATCAATTGAATTGGACGGTCACCAAGTCGGTGCTGATGCCGGTCATGGAACCTGTGGTCGATTCAGGATCGGGTGAGCCGGTTACCACGCTGCGCGGATTACCCGATGGTCGTGTTGCTCGAGGAGAGAATGACCAGCCCTTGGTCGATCCCGTACTGACTGCGATCGAGGATCCGCAAACGGGTAAGCTTAAAAAAAAGCGAGTGGACCAACAGGTGACTGCCGTAGGACTGTTGACGCGAGATGGCATGAATTGGGCCATTTCGAATATGGTGAAAAACTTCGTCAACTTCCCACCACTTGGTGTTGTGCTCGTAGGTATGTTGGGAATTGGTGTGGCCGAGAAGACCGGAGCGATCGGCGCACTTCTGAAAGCGATGATGTTGATTACTCCCCAACGTTTGTTGACACCCTCGATGGTCTTTATTGGGGTTATGTCATCGATGGCGTTGGACGCAGGCTACGTGGTATTGCCGCCGGTGGCAGCGGCGTTGTACAAAGCCGTCGGGCGCTCTCCCTTGGTTGGACTCGCTGCCGTATTCTCGGGCGTGTCGGCAGGCTTTAGTGCAAATCTACTGCCGACTGGTTTGGATCCATTGCTCGCTGGATTCACCGAATCCGGGGCTCAAGTCCTCGATCCAACCTATCGCGTGGCCGCGACCTGTAACTGGTGGTTCATGATCGCTTCGACCATCATGCTCACGTTTGTCGGGTGGGCCGTTACTGCTTGGTTTGTCGAACCTCGGTTCGCTTCGATGCCAGAGGACGAAGGCGGGCCGTCGACAAGCAATCACGATGAATCTTCGACGCAGTTATCGGTTGAGGAGAGTCGGGGCTTGAAGGTTGCTGGGTGTGCTTTTGCGATCACCTTCGGCCTGATTCTGGCACTTATTTTTATTCCCGGAGCACCTCTCTATGGCAAGGGAGTTCGCTTTGATCGTTGGGTCGAAGCGATCGTGCCTATTCTGTTTATCGTCTTTCTGGTTCCGGGTGTGGCCTATGGGATCGCGATTGGCAAGCTACGGAATGATCGAGAAACCGCTGCCATGATGTCCGAAACGATGTCGGACATGGGACCCTATATCGTGTTAGCTTTTTTCGCAGCTCAGTTCATCGATTACTTCAAGTTTTCAAAGCTCGGTGAAATGTTGGCGATTATTGGTGGACAAGCGTTGGCATCCGCGAATCTACCCACTTGGGCCTTGCTGATCGCCTTCATCGTTGTGGTGATGATTGCAAACATGTTCATTGGATCGGCCTCTGCCAAATATGCGTTTTTGGCACCGGTCTTTGTGCCCATGTTCATGGCACCCGACGTGAACATCAGCCCAGAGCTGACTCAGGCTGCCTATCGTGTAGGGGATTCGGTGAGCAATGTAATCGCACCGCTGAACCCCTACATTATCATCGTCCTGGTCTTCATGCAGCGATACGTTTCAAAGGCAGGCATCGGCACGCTCGTTTCGTTGATGCTGCCCTATTCGATCGCCTTTTTCGTCGCCTGGTCCGTGATGTTAATCATCTGGTTGCAGTTGCCATTCGATCTGGGGCCAGGCGGGCCCACAGAGTATTTTCTGCCTTAACCTCGCCCGTCGCTCGGATTTATCGACCGTCGAGTGGGATCAGCAGTCCAGGACGGCGTTGGAAAACTCTACGCCGAGATGGCACTTGCTGAACTTGATGCGGCGGCATCGGATTGGTGGGTAGAAGATATTGAGGGGGAGCCGGATCACTTGAAGACCACGTCGGGGCCGACGTGCTTGTGGTCACCGTATCAGAGCTGTCTAACCAGGAAGATGACAGTCTATCACTGACTCGCCTCAATGCCTGCCGAGATGACTTGTCTTCAAAAACGGTGTTGTATGCCCAGGCACGCAGGTCTTCACTCGTTTCTGTGTTCCACGTCTTGTAGACGCCGAACGCCGTGGCGGCCACGATCGCCAATAGCATGAATCTCATTCATCAACTCCTGTTTCTACTGACGACACTTAATTATAGCTCGTGATTTCACCGGACGTTGGAATGAATTCGTTTTGTAATGCGACATCCTCCGATGTTTTGAATGACACTCGTCTCGAGCTGCTCTTTGGAGCTGTCTTCGCGAGGCAAGCCGATTATTCCGGCAGACGTGCTGTGCTCAGATGCGTGGCTCGCCTTCCTGTAAAGTTTTCAGCTTTTCAGCAAAGGCCGACAACGAGAAAGGAACGCCGACGAGAAAGAGGGTACCGAGATTGGAATCGCTGCCGTTGCCTTAGAACGAGGCCAGTCGGTCGTTGATGCGGATGTGACGTGGGCATCACAGGAACAGGTAAAAAAATCGGAGTGGCTCTGCGACGGACCACTCCGATCTGAAATCTAAAAATGAATGGGTGCTCGACGGTTTTTTTCGTCGGCGATCGCAGACTATTCTCCGTCGGGATTCTGAGCTAGACCTTGTTCCAGCTCTTCCGGGGTGGCTGCCCGGACTTCTCGTACCGTGACGTCGAAGTTCAGGGTAACGCCTGCCAGGGGATGGTTGCCGTCCACTGTGACCTGTTCATCCTCAATTCCGATGATTGTGATAATCATCGGACCGTTATTGGAATCGACTCGGAATTGCATTCCAACCTCAAGCTCTTCGACTCCCTGGAATTGGTCGCGTGAAACAACTTGCTTGAGCGCATCATCCCGCTCACCATATCCATCAGCGGGGGCAACCTTTACCTTGAGTTCTGCTCCGGTTTCTTCGCCTTCGAGTTCACTTTCCAGGCCAGGGATAATCCCGCCGGAACCGTGCAGGTAAGCCAGGGGACCACGTCCCTCTGAGGTGTCGATGACATTGCCGTCGTCGTCGGTGAGTGTGTAGTCGATAGAGACGACGGTGTCTTTGGCGATTTGCATTACAGGCCTACCTTTTTGACAATAAAAATGGCTTTTGAAACAGTGTCCGGTTGTCCCGGATTGAGATTTAACAAAATAAATTGAATCTCTCTCGTGAATCACCTTGTCCAAAACACTCCCGTTTCAGAGCCCTATAGATCTCAGGGAGGAGTCGTTGGTTATTTCGTAAACCTACCGTATCTTTTTGCTCAGGCCTATCCACCGAAGCCTTGATTCATGGAGAAATTAGCATTCTCCAGCAAGATCAACCAAGGCCGGCGTGGCTTTAGGGAGAGGATGTTCCATGTCTCAATAGGTCGGAAAGCAGGGCTGGGCGGCAGGCCAGGGGGCGATCGTGCAGCTCGGCTGCCATGCCACGTCTGGTAAATTATAGTGGTTGATCGGGTCGATTTGCCTCGGGAGTCTGCCGGTCAAAAAGGGTCCGTCAGAAGCACCGAATCTTGTGACTGAATAGAGAGTCCTGCAAAATGTGGGGATGACGGTCAAGGTCGTGAAAGGGTCGGCGGCTCCTGCACCTGCTGTCGACGATCTGTTCCAACCCGTGAGATGAAAAACGAATGACGGCTGATCTTCTTTCCTTGGTCGATATTGAGGCTGCCCATCAACGGATCAAATCGAATATTGTGAGGACACCGCTCATCTATCATGAGCCATTCTCTCAGCGATTCGGTGCCAAGCTTCATTTCAAGGCTGAAAACCTGCAGCATGTGGGAGCATTTAAGGCACGTGGTGCACTCAATGCCGTGTTGATGCTCGATGACGCGACCGCGTCGCAGGGTGTTGTCACTCATTCCTCGGGTAATCATGCAGCTGCGCTTGCACGTGCCGCCAAGGTCCGCGAAATTTCGGCCCACGTCGTGATGCCCGACAATTCAGCGAAGAACAAGATTGCGGCTGTTCGGTCTTATGGGATTGAGCCGATCTTCTGCGAACCCGATGCTGAGTCACGTGAAGAAACGGCGGAAAAGGTACGTCTTGAGACAGGTGCGACCTTGGTTC
The DNA here is from genome assembly GCA_002723275.1 of Planctomycetaceae bacterium. Taxonomy (GTDB): domain Bacteria; phylum Planctomycetota; class Planctomycetia; order Pirellulales; family Pirellulaceae. The sequence goes on along the minus strand of PBNZ01000014.1, from coordinate 43,023 downwards.
ATCCCTATGACGATCCTCATGTCATGGCAGGGCAGGGGACCGTCGGGCTAGAGATCCTGGAACAATTACCGAACGTTGAGACGATAATCGTTCCGGTTGGTGGGGGAGGTTTGTTAGCCGGAATTCTCACTGCTGTAAAATCATCCCGTTCCGACATCAAGGTGATTGCAGCAGAGCCGGAACTTGCGGATGACACTGCTCGGAGTTTGCGTTCGGGGCAGCGAGAGGATCCGTTGCGATACGATACCGTCGCGGATGGACTCCGAACGCCTGTCGGCGAGAATACCTTTCCGATTATTCGACGACTTGTCGACGATATCATTTTGGTTTCGGAGGGGGAGATTCGATCGGCGATGCGAGCCATGGCCGTCTCGGCAAGACTTGTGGTCGAACCTTCAGGAGCGGTAGGCTTTGCCGCTCTCGCTTCGGCCCATGAACGTTTCGCAGGTCAGCAGGTGGCGATGGTCCTGACCGGCGGAAATCTTGATTTTGGAGATTACCAACTTGGGCATGACGTCGGAGAAAACGTATGAATCTCGACGGATTTGAAAAAACCTGTCATCAGCTCAAAAGGCCATTGTTGGTCATCTCAGGTGAGCAGGGCTGTTTGACATGTGGCTATCTCAGCATGGACTCGTTCGAACGAAATGGCGATGCGGCGGCCATCGTGCGCGGGGTCGACAACTTCGAAGAGATGCTCGCTGCGGAGGTCCAGGCCGTCAGTTCGCTCGGAGAGCAATTAGGCGTGCGCGTGGGAATGACGGGGGCCGAAGCACTTGAGCTATTCCGTTGATATCTCGGCTGCCGAGTCGATCTGGACCCATGGAAAGCGTCTGAGCATCAATTCTTTGAGGAGCGGTTGTCAGACCGGCCCCCTTTGTCCTAAAGTGCTGTGTTCCAGAGTGTGACGATACGTGACTCGCTGTCGGGTTGGCCGACTCCAATGAGGAAAAAACTCATGGCATATCATCATCATGAATTTGACCGGATTGAAGACTATCTTCATCACCGTTCTCCCTACCTTCTCGTTGAAAAAATCGTCTCACTCGAAGAGCAGCAGATTGTCACGGAGCGGAAAGTTTCGGGTGAAGAGCCTTTTTTGGCCGGCCATTTTCCCGGTGCTCCGATTTTTCCGGGAGCCATGATGCAAGAGCTGTCGACGCAGTCGGCAGGCATTCTGATCGCTGCACGATACAACCCCATGGAAACCTATGACACCCACGATCCCCACTTCAATGAGTATGCTCTCGGGGTGCTCGTCAAGGTTGAGAAGGCTCGCTACAAGGGTTTCGCGCGACCGGGCGATACTTTAGTCGTGACCGTAAAACTGGTAGACCATCTGGAAAGTATCTTCAATTTTTCCGCGTCCATCGAAGTCGACGGACGCAAGATTATGCGGAACGAATTCCAGTTAACCAACATCCGTTCGCAAATCCTCACGGATGCGTCGGTCTAGAAAATTGCACTAAGGATCTTTTTCAGTGGCCGGGAATCGTCGACGCTGGTCACTCGGGACGGGTTTCCCGGTACGCATGCTCCACCATTCCCCGGCTCGATCAGGATCGTAATTCGGGTTTGGAATGGGCATTCGTGCAATCACCTCTTGTTGCCACTGCTGAAGTTGATTCTGGAGTTGCTTAGCCCGACCAGGTTTGCTCTCGACCAAATTCTGTTTCTCACCAATGTCGTCGGACAAGTGATAGAGCTCTCGGTCGCCGGTACCATCCAGGTATTCGATCAGCTTCCAGTCGCGTGCTCGAATGCAGCTGGCTGGTCGATCGTGGTGGTAATGGGGGTAATGCCAATGGATCGCCTCTCGATCTAATTTGGCTGAGGGCTTCGCTAGCAGTGGCTTGAGACTCAAGCCGTCAATCGTCTGGTGTGCGGGTAGCGACCCTTCCGCAAGATCGACAAAGGTTGGGTAGAAGTCGTAGCTAATGGTGGGTTCCTGACAAACCGCACCGGCCTGCGCTAGAGGAGGATATTTGATGATGAGAGGAACTCGAATGCCACCTTCATGCAGACTTCCTTTTTCACCTTTGAGTGGAGCCATGGTGGTGACGTTGTCATCGGCTTGAGCACGGTAGTCATATCGGCGATAAAGCCCGCCATTGTCCGAAGTGAAGATGAACATGGTGCGATTGGTTAATCCCTGGTCCTCAATTTCTTGGACCAGGCGGCCAACCATTTCGTCGCAGTGTTCCACCATCGCCGCGTAAATTGGGTGGGGTAATTCGAGATTTTGTTCGCTTGCTTTGTGTCGGTATTTTTTCACTTTGTCCGACATGCCGGCCAGCGGGATGTGCACTGCGTAAGGTGACAACATCAGGAAGAAGGGCTTTTCGCGGTGCTCCTTGATGAAGTCGATGCAGAGATCAGCCTCGTAATCCGTGCGGTATTGATCCGGTTTGGGTTGAGGGAAACCGTTTCCTTGAGTTCGGTAGCGACCGGGAAGATGAGGACCTGAAACGACGGCCGCATAATCGTAGCCATGATTGCGTGGATGAAATCGATCGCCGACGCCCAGGTGCCATTTCCCGACATAGCCTGTTGAGTAGCCGGCCGTTTTCAATGATTCGGCAACGGTGATCGTATCCAAGGGCAAGGCCATGGTGGTAAGCGGTGTGATGACTCTTTCAAACGGTCGCCAATGGCCTGGAATATGAGCCGTGATACCGATGCGGGCCTGGTTTTGTCCAGCCTGTACCGCACATCTTGTTGGAGAACAGACTGCGCCCGCTGCATAGAAGTCCGTAAACCTCAGGCCATCCGCAGCAAGTTGATCGATATTGGGAGTCTCAATGAAGTCGCTCCCGTAACAACCCAGGTCAGTCCAGCCTAGATCGTCAATGAAGACCAAAACGATATTGGGGCGAGTGTCAGCATGCACAAATGTTGCCTGGCAGGAAACCAGCAACAGAACAAACGGGAGCAACTGTTTCATAGTGATTCAAAGACGAAGATTTGAATTATGGTGTGTGCGAGGAATCGACTTCGACGAGCATCTTAGCAGCCCTCGCGGATTTTTCGAGGAGGACTTCATCTTCATTTTGCCAGATCGCGTCGATCAATTGGTCTCGGGTTCTATTAAGTTTCTGGTCAATCCAGCTGGGATTCGTTAACTCAATTAACGGATTGGCCACAGTGGCAGCGACGGCTGTATAGGTGCCAGCCTGAAAGGCGGTGACGAGGTCGCGCGACGTGAAATCGCCGTCCCCATTCCAGTCTCCATCTGCCCACCCCGAGTTATTTGGAATCGCATCCTCATATTCGCCGATCGTGAAGAGATCCACAAAATCGGCCGAATTGAATTGACCATCCAAATTGGAATCGCCAATCTCCAGCCCCAACAACCCTGTGATCATGAGATTGCGGTCCGAGTCGTCGATGATGCCGTCGAGGTTGAGGTCGAATCTTAGGTCGCCTTGTCGCACGCCCGCAGAAAGTAGGTCTAGGTCATCGACGTCGGTATCACCGTCTCCGTCGTAATCACTGTTGCCAATTGACTCTGAGGCACCGGGGGAACCGCCGAGTTGCTGACTGGGTTTCCAGCCTTGTCCCTGGTTCCAATTGTCCAAGGGGCCTGTTGCATCGCGGATAACCAGGCTGAATCCATCACCATCGGTACTCGCATGCCATGCCCCTTCGTCGTCGCCGCGGCCGTCTTCATAACTGAATTCTTGGACCGTCGAGTTTCGAGCGTCTTCGATTTTGATCGTTTCGCCGTTATTGTTCAGCGATCCCTGGTATTCACCGGCAATGCTGGTGGCAGGCACGTTGGGATAGGCTGTGGTGAATGCATTTTGATCTTTTACGACCAAGACGTGTGACTGAGGCAGGAGCGTCTGAACATTGCTTTCCGAAAAAGCAAAGGGCGTTGATGGGCCATCGGTGATTCGGACTCCTGTCAAATCCAGGGTCTGAGTTTCGCTCGTATTACGGAGCTCAATAAACTCGGTTGATTCCTCGGGTCCAGCAGGATTGTAGAACAGTTCCGTGACTCGTAAGAAACGCTGTACGTCAGACGTGATATTGGCCGTGTCGAGAGTCGCGACAATTTCGCCGCTCGAATTCACGAGCTCAATTCGTTCGGTGTGATTGGAGAGATGCCCCTGGTAGCCGTCTTGAACAAACAGTCCCATCTCTCCTCGTGGTCCCTCCTCACGTTGTCGGAAGGCGAGTGCGTCTGGAGTTAGGTAGAGAGATTCACCGGCTGGAATAACTGTGCCGCCGCGGAATTGGTGTGAGATACCACCTTGCACCGTCCATCCTGATAGATCGACCGCTTCGTTACTGTTATTCGCCAGTTCCACAAACTCTTGATCCTGGATACCGCTGGCAGGATTCTGTTCGTAGCTTGCAAATGTGATCGATGGGTTTGTTGTCGCTTTGCGTGGAATTCCTACGGCGCTCTCGTCGCTGACGACTCCGTCGACCAATTCCAGGGACATTAACATGTCGTTGCTGCTGACGGATGAATTGAGAACGTGGATTGCGAGCACGTTATTTTCAACCAGATCGATCTGCGAGATTTTTGAGGACAGGCTGATGTTTTCATACACAACCGCCTCCCGATTGGAATGGCCTCGTGCTCGCGAATCAAAACCATTGACATCGTTACGTGTGTTTTTGCGTGCTACTTCAACGCCGTTGATGTAGGCAACGAAGGCGTCGTCGTACTTGACTCGCAACGTTAGATTCTCAGGCAGGTTTCCTGCTTCGAGTACGAAGGGAGCTCGCATCAAGAAGGAGGTGCATGTTTCGCAGGACTCAGCCGGCTTGACGCGAGTTCGAATCAAGTCCTGATAATCTCTGGGGTTGTTTTCAAAGCCGAGGCCAAGGGTACCGGTTTTCCATTGTTCGACGTTGGCCGGTGCCTCGCGTCCCGTCCAGCTTGTCCCAAGACTGTTATCCGTCGGGACAAAGTATTGGATCCCCTCCGCGAATTCGGGAATCAATACTTGGACTTCGCCACCTTCCAGCTTGGCGATACTGTGTGTCTCGAACAGGTGCTCTCGCCGTGGGATCAGGTAGTCGTCTTTGATTCGCTCGGCGGCTTCGCGGATACTGTATTTGCGTCCCGGGAAGTGTGCGTTGTTGCCCCATTTGGCCCGATCTAATAAGGCCGTTTTCTCGAGGACAGTGACCAGTTCATCAATGCGACCTTCGAAATATCGCTCTTCCACAGGGGTTTCGTTACTGGCCAGGAAATCATCCATCAAGGTGCGGAGTCGACGCAAGAACATTTCGTTGGTGCGTGGTGAGTTAACGACCGCATCGAACAGGTGATTCTTGCGTCCATGGAATGGATAGGCCAATGTTCCCATGTAGGGATGGCTCGTGTGAGCGGGGCCCCGATCCTCGGACGTTGAAAAGTTGTCGGTGTTCAAAGCGTTGGGGCCGAGAACAAGATCCAGATCCCACGGCAACATCTTCCATTCCCCGTTACCCTCGGTATCACGGTAGATGTAATAGTTTTTGTCGGTTGCATCCAGGTTCTGCAGGATGACATTCACTGCCATCAAGTTGATTTGGGCAGGTAGGTCGACATGATCGAAGAGGAAATTCTGCAAGGCTTCATCCTTGAGGGCCAATCCGTCGATGAGGTCTTGCAGATCTGAGTAATCTTCGGCATGCCGTGTTTTCTTTTTGTAGAAGCCAGCCGCTCGGTTGACTAAACCGTTAAGCCGATCTGCCCTCGCTTTGTACAATGCTCCATCAGGGCTTAGGCCGTTGTGGCGAAGATAGTCCCGGTCCGGTTGCTCGACAAAATGAGCAAGACTCCAGAAATCACCGTTCTGTTGAACTCTCATCGCGAAGGTAATCGGTGCGATCCCTCCTGTGTCCCGATAGAGTTCGTGAGAAAGAATCGCTCGTAGATAAGATTTGTCGGTGTAGGTGGTATTCAAATTGAATTCGTCGACACGAGGGAGGTCGTCGTCAAATCGGAAGTGGTAGTCGTCGTTGAATTCAATCTTGTAGGCTTTCTTTGGCCATGATCGCGCTGTCCCACCTCGAATTCGGATGAAGACATTGTCGTAGAATTCGCCTCGATATGCGATCGAAGCGCGAGTGCCTCGGGCGCTTTCCGCTCTGCGAGCCTCTTCAATGAAGCGGTGTAAAACAGGGACCTCATCACTGATCGTGGGGTCCTCAATCAGCATTCCGAAGTATTCCGGAGCTCGCTTGTCGTCGAGGAAAGGCGGTTGCTTCGCCTGTGTGTCGTGCACGTCGGTGACGCTGACCGAGTAACGCAGCATTTCACTGGGCTCGACAAGGCCCGCTGGAATGATGGCCGTGTAGATGCCGTCGTTCGCCTCCGCGTCCCCGCCGACTCCATCGTCCAACATCGGAACAGCTTGCTCTTCCTCGAACATTGCACGATAGCTTAACTGAACAGCTTGAATGTCGCCGGCTGTCTTTTTAACCTCCGCAGTGACGGTGATGGGAGTCGATACCGTTGGTTGCAGTGGGGCATGTTCCACCTGCGATATCACCGGCGCCAACGCCGTGTTGGATGCGCCAGGACTGGGCGTCGGTTGGGGACCGAATTCGTTTCCAAAATATCCGATCGACACATCCGTCTCTGCAGCAAGTCGTTCACCGTCGAGTTGGTGGAGAAGTGTTCCGTCAGGACCGGATAAGGAAACCGTCTCGCCGTCGCGATCTAAAGAAAAACTCGTGTGCAAAATGCCTTGCTCATCCAGCGCGGGATCACTGATGTTCTTCCCTGAGGCAAACACGACGAGGTTCCCGCCGGCCGGGATGATGGTGCCGGCCGGAAGCTGCCATTGGGTAAGTTGATCGGCGTCATCGGACAGGTAGTACCCGCCTACATCAGCTGGCGTTCTTGATGTGTTCTGAATTTCCACCCAATCGTGAGTGTTGAGGGGGCCCGTAAATCGATTTTCTGCACTCAAACGTATTCGGGTCGGTAGGAGAGATGCATTGGCGGGCATCACTTCACTGATGCGAATGGCCTGTTCAATGCCCTGCGTCGTTAGTTCCTGTGGCTCACTCCAGGTCGTGCCCCCTGCATTCGTCGCAGCAGCACGCACGTGATAATCAGTAGCCGGAAACAGGTTGCCGATCACGACTCGAAATGAACCTTCCTCCACGGGCAGGTCAACCGAGTTCTCCCATTGATCTGGATCGGATCCGCCGTCCGACGAACCATAGTATATTTTCGCTGCCTGAAGCGTGCCGCGTCCATCGATTTCACCATTCACCACCGCAGATGCATCGCCGATCAGAGGAGATGTTGAGACGGATGCGATAGCGCCCGGGAGACTGGTGGTGGAAAAACTTTCCGTGTCGCTTGCCCAAACCTGACCGCCGAAACCAAAGCTAAACCCGAACGCGCGGAAAAAATAGTCGGTATTCGAGGTCAGGCCCGTAATTGGCAGCTTGTATTCCCCCGGGGCTTGGATTCCCAGTACTTCCTCGTTGTCCCAGGCTTGAGCGTTTGTGCCGCCATCTTCATCACCCCAAAAGATGGAAAGGACAGGGTTCGTATCGACCTCTAAGATGCTTGCACCAATGGTCGCACTGTCGGCCGCGATTTCTTCCGCTGGAAGATTTGAAACCACCAACGCGAGTAGATGACGAGATTCGAGGGTTTCTAATTGCCTGGCAACATGGTGGCGATGTTGTTTTGAAGATCGATTTCGAATTCGTGAACGTTGCCTACGTGTCTTCGGAGCCAGTCGGGAAAGCATGCGATCTCCAACGATGAATTCAAATAGATTTGTGGCACATCAATTCACGCGGGTTACGAATGAACTGAGTCAATTTGTCAACCAAACGCTTTGCTTTTAGGATTCGAATCCGATTTGATGATCTGCTGCGTTCGTTGAATCAATGGAGTCCAAGTGGTGATTCCATTACAGGATGTATCGCAGTTTAACTGTCGATCTAGTCAGCAACAAGCAAATTCGAATTCGTCGCCTGCACCATTTTTGAAGGACTCGTTCATTTTCCTGGCCTGGTACCGAATTGCTCTGCTGAATGGACGGCGGAAATCAGGGGGCCGATGTTGCGATCAGATCAACTCTTTTCTCGCTGAGTTGGAGCTGTGGAAGCCAATCCGCGAAGCGTTGGAGAAAATTATCGGGGAGCCACAGAATGTAAAAACTCATCATTTGGATTGAGAAATAAATCAGGTTGTGCATGGTGAGTGCAATCGAGATATGAAAAAGGATTCCCCAGGCAATCCCGATCCATATCAGCCGTTTGCGGGTGAACAGGAGAGGCGCTGGCAGTTCGAAGGCTAAAGAGCCAAACATCATGATCCTCCACATGAATTTTGGAAGCTTTTGCAACATGAAACCGGCTAACGCGGTGCGGTAGGTTCCCTGGACGTGCGTCCAAAGTACGTCAGGGTGGGAGAAATTCCAATCACCGTGGAAAACCTTGCAGGTATCCGCCGTAAAGCATTGCAAGAGTAAGGTTGCCTGAAGGATTCGTATTGGCCGGCGTTCATTATCTGCACCTTACCGGTGTTAGATCTGGTGATCGCCGAGAAGCGGGCAAGACTGATTACGGAAGCCTCGGGCAGTATTTTGTATCCGGTACGGTTGCCCCTGCTGCATGCGATCCTGTTTCTATTCAACCACTTGACGCAAGTCAATTGGAAGGAGACGTGGGAATGACGGACTTTTCTTTTGTCGTTATGCGTACCTCTAATACAGAGGTTGCCATTTCCGTGAACTGTTCGGCGACCGGGAGCCTGCTCTCAGATGACTTGCCGCCGATATCGGGTGTTACAGTGACTCCCATTATGTTTGTCTGCAGATTACCCACGGGTGCCCCCAGGCTAATGGTCGAAGATGAGATTTTGTTTGTTTCGGTGACTCAAAAATTTAATTTGGCAGGTGGTGCCGAATCGGTTTCCGCCAGTGGTTTACCGTTTTATTATCCTCGCGTTTTGAGTTAAAGTCTCCAGTCCGGGCGGAAAAAAATTGACTTCTGTGGCAGCGTGCGTCAATTTGATGTCTCATTCAAATCCATTTCGACATCCTTGCAAAGTTATTGTTGAGGGAGCTTCCTGATGAAGATGAGATTCTCTGCTGTTTTTTTCACGGCTCTTCTTGTGGGAGCTCCGGTAACTGCCTGGGCGCAATTCGAAAGAGAAGTTCCGCAATTCACGCCGACGGCGGATGGTACTATCAGTGCAAATGAAATGGCGGGGCAGCTTGCGATTCCGATGGCATGGCCTATGGAAACGGGTGCACTTCCATTATCCGGTTCTGGAACGTCAGAAGAGAATCTCAGCGCAGTCTGGTATGTCTCCTGGGACGACACGAATCTGAATATCGCTGCCGTCGTTAAAGACGATACACCGATCTACCGGCTAGATTCGAACGGAGGGAATTCCGCCTATAACGCGCAGGATGTCATTCAGCCCTGCTTCAATCCATTCAATAACGAAGACCATTTCTTTCAAGACGGACAACACGAAGATGATGATCCGGGCGACGGAGTTTCAGCGATCTACGATATTGTCGTTGAGACGAGTGATGAATTTGGTCCTGATATTTATCGGCACGGTCCTAAGTTAGATTGGGATGAGCACGAGAGTATCACGGTGGCAGGTACAATCAATGACGACGAGTCTGGATATACGCTCGAAGCCATTATTCCCTGGGCGGCGGCGATGGATGATGCCGATCCGGATTATGTTCCATCGATCGGAGATGAGCACGGCTTGAGTTTCATTTTGCTGAGCTTTGCTGAAGACGGAGGAGCTGAGTTCGCAACCTTGTATACGGATTTCGGCGAAGGGGTGAATACAATCGGTGATTCGACGACGTGGAATTCAATTTCTTTAACGGGTCCCCTTTTCGTCGCAGCTCCTGGTGATTTTGATGCAAATGGGCAACTGGACGTGGCCGATATTGATCTGCTGCACGGGTCCATTCTTGCCGGGACCAATGACGTGGCGTTTGATCTAAATGAAGATCAGCTCGTCAATGCCGATGACTACGGCGTCTGGGTGACTGACCTCAAGAATACTTGGATCGGTGACTCAAATCTCGACGGTAAGTTTGACTCGTCGGATTTCGTCACGGTTTTCACGGCCGGTGAATTTGAAGACACTCAAGTAGCGAATTCCACTTGGGGGACAGGCGATTGGAATGCCGATGGAGAATTCAACTCGAGTGATTTCGTGGCTGCCTTCGTTGCCGGTGGTTTCGAACTTGGCGAACGCAATGCCGTGGCAGCTGTTCCAGAGCCCAGTTCCGCTCTGTTGTTGCTCACCAGCTTATTAGGAATACTGGCGTTACGACGTAAGAACGCTTAAACAGCCTTCTCTGCTTGGCCTAAGAACGATCGCCCACATAGCGGCGATCGTTTTTTTTTGGGGCAAGCGAATGTGCCGATGCGTATCTTCCATGATCTTGATGGCCGGCTGTTCGTTGACGATCGGATTGTCTTCGGACCAGTGCTTTTGCTTAGCCCTTAATTAAGAATGCTGGAACGGAATGCAGCGCCTCGCCATGAGCAGAAATACGAGTCTCTTGCTGAGGCAAGCCTCATGAGGGTTTCATGGGACGATTTGGACTTAACGCCTGGAAGTTAAGAATTCTAAATCGGCGTCTTTCGTTTGGATCGTTGCATCAATTACGTTGATGCAATTTTCTTGCCATCAATCATTTCCGAAATCGTTAAGTAGGTTTAACGAGCAAAGTCCGGAAGAGAACGGCTGATTCTTTCTGGATGGGTTATTCAACATGCTTGGCTAAGTCCCTCGTTCTAACAGTCTTATTTTTTTTTTATGTGCGGACTTAGCCCTTTTGGTAAGCTGGAACAATAATCTGTATCTGTAGCAACTTTGATATTGTCACGAGTGTCCTGGTTTAGTCATCGGCGCACGACGTTCGAGGGCTATCCGCAGCATGATTGTTGTGGCCGCTCGCTCGATAATTTGTTTCGGAGCACGCTAATCAAATTAGTTGTTGATAATTTTTTTCTGAGAGGTAACACCAATGATTTCTGGTAAGCGACTGATCCATTCCGCTTCAGTCATTGTGGCCGTCGGATTCATGCTGTCAGAAGGAGCGGTTTCTGCTGCCGTGCTTCCGCCCAGCGATGGCGGAAATGCATTTTTGCACGCACTCGGATGGCAAACGTTCGACAATGCTGGTGCGAATAACAATTCGGGGATTTCTGATACCACACCGAATAGCAATTCTACTTTTGATGCAACACCTGTTGGTTCGAATCATGATGGTTTCTATCTGACTGGGGCCATCGGAGCAGGAGCCTCCGTTCTGGGGCGAGACGGATATGGCCAATCGACCACCAAGACCTTTTTGCAGGGGCCAACTTTCGGGGATAGCCCTGCCAATAATGGGATGAACATTGTCGACGTTCCGAATGCGGACGGTACGACTCCTGGTACTCGTCAAAATGTGCAAGGAGTAAGTGGTAGCTCCTGGAAATTCCGAGGGAATGAAGGTAATAACTCATTGCATGGCGACTTCTCGATCACTAATCAAAGTGATTACGCATTTCGCTTAGAGAGGATTCATTACGACGCCAGAGCTGGGAATTCAAACTCGCCTAAGGAATTGGATATCATTTATCTGGCCGGCGGGGACAGTAACTTGACTCGAGCGGACAATGGCAATGAGCTCAATGATTTGACGGTATTATCCGACATTGCGTTTGGTACCCAACCAAGTGTCCAGAATGTCTCGCAAAGCTTGCCCGGAGCACTTGCGGTGCCAACTGCTTTGCGATTGGCGCCAGGGGATTCGGCATCTTTTCGATTCCGTTGGTCTAACTTCGGAGGTGGTTTCGCAGAATCACAGATCGATAACCTCGCATTTTCTGGTACCTTTCAGGATCAGAACAATGGTTACGTGTCGGTGGATCCCGTTACCGCAGTTCCCGAACCTACGGCATTGTCTTTGCTTGCACTTGGCGCCGTGATCATGGCAATTCAGCGTCGCAGGCTTGGATAATTATTGCCTCCGTTACAGTTACAATATCCAAGGGCTGGAAACGCGTTTGCGTTTGCAGCCCGTTGGCGATTGATGAGCGATTCAGGACTTTGCCAAATGAATTTTCGGGTGTTCTTTCAGTTGCTGCCGTTGGTTACGGTGGTCATGATCGTCGCCTCCACTAGCCCTGTCCATGCCCAAGTTGGCGAGCCTAGTAATGGAGGCAACAGTCTGCTCCACGCAATCGGTTGGCAGACTTTTGCACCCGATCCAAATATCTCTTTTGGGATTTCAGATCGAACACCCGACAGTAACTCCACTTTCGACGTCACTCCTGTGGGAACACATGCGGGAGTTCCAGGGGGAGGAGTTTACCTGAGCGGGATCATTGGCTCGGGCGCTTCGATTCAAGGGCAAGACGGAGCTGGCGAATCCAAGAATAATCGGTTTCTGCAAGGGCCGACCTTCGGAAGTAGCACCGTAGGATCTGCCCCCTTTGGCTTGAACATTGTTGACGTACCAGAAGCCGATGGGACGTTTCCAGCCGCACGGCAAAACATGCAGGAAGTGAGCGGTAGTTCCTGGCGATTCAAGCAGGATGGTGGGTTGGTCGGCGACTTTTCGATCAAGAACGAAAGTGACTACATCTTTCGTCTGGAAAGAATCCACTTTGATGCCCGATCAGGCAATGAAAATTCGGCCGTGGATCTGGAATTAGTCTACCTTGCGGGTAACCCTGATGGTGTTGTCGACGCTAACCTCATTCGAGCAGATAACGGCAACGAGCTTCAGAATCTGAAAGTCATTTCGGCTCTTACCTTTGATCCTCCCGAGGTCAAAAATAAAACGGTAAGCGTTGCTGCTGCGCTTTCCCCCGCCACAGCGGTTCGTCTTGGTCCTGGGGATTTGGCTTCGTTTAGATTTCGGTGGACCAATCAATGGACTCCATTTGCAGAATCTCAGATCGACAATTTGGCGATCTCAGGAACCTTTGGGTTTTTAGATCCGAACAACTCGTTCGTAGGAATCGATCCTGTCGCCGTAAATTTGTCGGGTGATTTCGACGGAAATGGAACTCTTGATTTGCAGGATGTAAATCTTTTGTCGGAGGTAATTCAAGCTGGTCGCAATCCGGATTCCTACGACTTAAATACTGACAGCTTCGTCAATTTTGATGACTTTAAATTGTTGATTGAAGATGTCAATTACCTGAATACTTGGATCGGGGACTCTAATCTCGACGGACAATTTGACTCGTCTGATTTCGTGACCGTTTTCACAGCGGGAGAATTCGAAGACGGACTTCCAGTGAATTCCACCTGGCAAACAGGCGATTGGAATTCAGACGGGGAATTCGATTCGAGTGATTTTGTCACCGCCTTCATCGCGGGTGGGTTCGAACGCGGAAATCGTAATGCCCAGGAAGCTGTTCCGGAACCCAGTTCCATTTTTTTGTTGTTTTGGGGTTTTCTCTGGGGATTGGCATTACGACACCGAAACGAATAGCTGGCGTTCATGAGCGGTTAAGCCTTTTCTTGTCTATTCGCTTTTTTGCAGTTGAGTGATAAAATCAAGGCTTGTTGCTGTACCTCTCTGATTGCGAAATTTCGCAAGTCATGAAGATCCTTCCTTTTCAATCCCCTGATAGTTTTGGGAGTTTTTGGGATACCATGTTGCGCAATGAATGTAACAGGATGCTTTGCCGTTCGAGTGTCTGGATGGTTTCCTTCGTCATCTGCCTTACGGCGGTGGTCTCGGCTCAGGATGCCATTGATAGGCAGCTATTTTCTCCCGAATGGTTGATGCAACATCGTCCGCAACTGAAGCTAACGGACGATCAGGCTCGGTCCATTGTCGAATTGGTACAACAAAAAAGGCCTGAGATCGAACGAGGTGATCAGGCCATTCGCGAAGCACGGACTTCCCTCGAAAAGACGCTTTCTTTCAGGAAAATCGACGAGCCGCAGACGATGCAGGCGTTTGAAAAGCTTTCTCGCTTGGAGGGCGACGTCCGGAGGTTGCAGTTTGGATTAATGGTCCAGTTGCGGACGTTGTTGACGCCAGAGCAACGAGTGTTGGCAAGTCAATTGAAGATGACGCCGCAGGCAAACGGTAACGTGCAGCGTCGTCTGCAAGCGAAGATGGCGCGTTTGCAGGCTGAGCTCCAGAAAAGAGGAGCGACAGGGCAGCCACCCACGCAAGTTGTTCGTTGGATGGAACCGTTTTCTCAACTCATGCAGCAGGGCAAGATCCGAGAGGCCGAGGATCGGCTCAATCGAGCGCTTCGCATGGTCGATCTGGATCCAAACGCCATTGCTCCTGCCGTTCTGAAGCCAAGCGAACCTTCGTTCCCCAAGCGAGAGATTCCCCCGCTCGTCGCACAATCGGCCGCCGAGATACGGCAACAAGTCCAAGGATTGAAACGACAGGATGTACCCTGGCGGAAAATTGCCTGGAAGACCTCTCTCTTGGATGGCCTGAAGGCGTCTCGCGATGAGAATAAACCGATCATTCTGTGGGTGTTCATTGATCGACCGATCGATGATGAGCGTTGCTGAGTGTTTGCTGGTGCCGCCCGTGAGGTGGTCTTCTCAAACCCGCAGGTCGTCGATCGTATCAACCGCCAGTTTATTCCCGTCGCGCTGAAGGCAGCGATGGTCAATAATCCTCCTCCGGGCATTGAAGGAAGGCTCTATGCTGAAATCGCCCGCTCCCGTCCCGCTCCCCAGGGCATCTGCACCACCAACTCCTCGGGTAAGGTGTTAGCCTGGGCATTATCATTCGATGATGACGACAGCATTCTCAAGTATCTGGATCACGTCGTAGCTCGGTATGAGAAGTTTCCCGATGATTCAAATGCCGTTTCCGCAGAACGCTTTCGCCAATTTCCGAGTATAAAGTTGCCTGACGTTGCTGATCAGCCTCTTGCCTTTGATCCCTTTGATCCGTCCGCCGAAGATTCCATCGAAGAAAGCAATACCGCTCAATCGGCTCTTCCTCAGGGAACGCTTGTCGGTGAAATCATTGGTCGCGCGCTCGATGATCAGGGAATTCCTCTTCGCGACACGAGACTTCAGGAACATTACATGGAGTCGCGCGTGCACATTGGTCCTGAGGTGCAACAGCAACTTGCGGAGGCAGTGCAACGTGCCTCTGGAAATACCTTGGATATTCCAGATTCATTGGTGAGCCGGATTGTTGGCGCCGCACATCTTGGCCAATTGGATGTAAATCCCTTAGGCCAGGTCCCAGGCAGCCGCAACGAGTTGCGAGATTGGAGCTTTACGGGACGGATCGAACCCATGGAAGCCGACAATCGATTGCGGATCCTTGTTGAAGGTAGGTCTGATGTTGCAGGAGCCCCTGATTCGGCTGGCAATCGAACTGATGGACGACTCTGGGAAAACCGGATTACGTTGCGTTGGCAGGGCTATATCCTGCTTCAGGAGGATCGCATCCTAGAATTAGCGATGGTGGCTAACGGCCAAGAAAATCTTCGGTGGGGAAACGCTCAGTTTGATTTGTTGGGTGACATCAAAGCTCGTCATCTGATGGCCGGACACCGCATTGATCTCGACACGGAAGTGACGTACGGTCTCTTCGCTCCTGCGGTCGACAAGCAGAAAGAGTGAACCAAGGGGAAGGTATCAGTAGGTAGCCTTTAATGGTTACGAGCGGATTCTGGCCAACGAGCTAGCGCAAAAAAAGAAGGGGAGTAAAACTCCCCTTCTGAGCCACGCATCGACCGCAAGTTTCTCGCCGTCGCCACGTTCTATCCGAAGTTCGTTTTTAGACGCAGCCCTCATGACAATCGCAGTGCTTCAGGTCACACCTTCCATGTTCGTTGTGACCTGTTTTCCGGGGGACCAGCCCGGCTGACTCTCCTTCGTCAGAATGCTCTCAAATCCATTCTTTCTTAAATACGCGAGTCGTCTCAGCTGGGTTCGAAATTCTTTGCGAGCGACAAACAAAATTCGCAAGAAAGATTGCCCCGTCGAAAACTACTCGTATTCCTCTTCGTCCTCTTCATCTCGCCTGGATCCGCCGAGCAATCTTGAGAACTGAATGGCGACCGCCAGGAGTCCGATGGCAGCGAGGGCGGTTTTGCCTTTTTCGAATGGAGTTGTGCCAACGACCCGGTTCCAGATCTCGACCTCGAGCGGCAGCCGTGGTTGGTGCGTATTCTGGACCGGAATACTCGCTTGCTTGAGTTCACTGCGATTTCCATAAAATCGCTTGGGAGCAGCCGGTCGGGGATCTGGAGATTTGGCAACCGACTCTGGCTCACGAGTGTGCGGTAAGCGATACATCGCTCCTCTTTTCTGAGTAGCGAGATCTGACTGGGGCGGTTCGATCGGTTTTTGCTGATGCGGTTCAGGCGATCGAGCGGTGGGGAGGGGAGTTGGGCTTGCTGCTATGTGAGTTTGTTCTGGGGCGACTGAGGCGGGGGGCGAGGTTGCCGCAGGCCATACATCGGCAAGGAATGTTCGCACTCTTTGGCTCTGACTTCCAGCCGTGGTGCCTCGCGCGGCCCCAAACAAAACGCCAGCCAATTCACCACGTTGATTAAGGATTGGGCCGCCTGAATCGCCTTCACGAGCTTGTGCAGAAACCTCGATCATTTCATAAGGCTGATTTGGCCCCGGAGCGATGAATTGGGTGCAACGTGCTGTGACGGCTCGATATTGTCCCTGACCGTAACCGGCAATGGTGAGGGGATCTCCTGGTTGAGGAGGGCTTGAGGCGATCGAGATCGGTGTGGTTCGTGGACGCCATATCGCGAGAGCTGCCAAGTCCCAATCTCGATCAACCTTGAGCAGTCTTGCTGAGGAACGAAATCCGTCCGGGAAAACAACGGTGATCTCACCTTCCGCATCTCGTACGACATGCCAATTGGTGAGCACGAGACCGTATTGTTGATTGACGGCAACCAACGTTCCTGATCCCGAAGAAGTGGCGTTGGTTTCCGCGGCATAGACACGAGCGACTGCTGGGTGTGGTGTGTAAGAAGCCGGCAGTGCCGCAGGACGCCGGAATGGTTGGGTGAATCCGAATGTCTGCGCAGAAAGAGATCCGCCAATCGCCATCAAGGCACAGGCCGAGAGAAAGCATCGGCAAAGTGTTTGTAACCGACGGTCGAACACAGCAGAGTCTCAGCAATAAGACTGGTCATCGAACCCAAAACCTCCGTCGAGGTCATAAACGAAATATCGAGAAAGTCCTTTGCTCTTCATGATCACCCCTCTGGCAAAAGTCGAATCCCGAGCGAATCGTGACCATCTATACCGAACAAGGCGATAAACCGGCCCTCAGTTTGGGTTGGGTCTGACCGATTATGCGGGAAAAGCAGTGGTAGCATTCCCTGTCGCTGTCCGGAATTTGAACGAAACGGAATCATTCAAATTGTCTTGCTGGAGTTGCAGACAAATTGCTTGAAAGAAAATAGCCGAGCAATGAGATTGGAAGTTGAGTGCCTTTATTCTGATTGACAGCTCCTCTCCTTTAAAGTCTTCACGATACCTCAATGTGAGCGTTTTAGGCCGTCTTTTGAACACTTGGAAAGTCGTCGTATGTTGGTTCTCGCTGACATCGTTGATGGCTATACCGACAAATGGACTTATGTACCTGGTGAGACGATTCAATTGCATTTGAATCGAGCAACTGTTCAAGCGAATGTCGACCTGGTCATTTATGCCGCCAATGCCAAACCGTATCAGACGATCCAACTCGATTCGCTTGCCCCGCAAACACCGGCAGAGGTAGCCAGGAGAAATGGATTCGGATATGAAGTGACCGCCGAGTACACGGTTCCCAATGACATGGATAGTGGGATCTACTATTTCGGAAAGCCTTAGGGGGGCCAGGACGGTCGTGGTGGAAAGCAGATTCCGTTTATCATCAAACGAGCGAGTAAGCAATCTGATATCGTTTATTTGACCAGCACCAATATGGCGAAAGCCTACAAGCAAAACGGTGGTGAGAGTGTTTGCACTCGTTATGCCGTTGACAAAACCCTACGGTCTCTTTCGAGCGGCCTCGCAATGTGCATTTTCGTACGGGTCCGCTGAATCTAGGGATGGACAATCGAGAGTTTGATCATCGGGTCATCAGCGATTTTGACATGGACGACTATTCCGAGTTAGAAGGATCTCGACTGCTGATTTTTGTTGGACATAACGAGTATTGGACGGAAGAAGCTCGAGATAATTTTGACCGCTTCATTGCCGAAGGCGGGTCCGTGTTGATACTCTCCGGGAATTTTATGTATCGGCAAGTTGAATATCCGACGCACGACTCGCTCAAAATATTGGGATATTGGGATCAGGACCTGGTCATGGAAAGCACGGCCATGAACTACTCGTGGAGTGGACGCGGGAGATCATGTTCGGCTTGCGATTCCACCGTTGGCTTTTCTGACTTGAAGATTGTCGACCCTGCTGCGCCCTATTTCGACGGGGTGAACATCAATTGGGGTGACATGATTCGCATTCCGTACAACAGTGAATTTAATGAATTTCCTTATCTCGGATTAAACGACGACGATGCTACAGGGTTTCCGATCGTCGATCCTGAATATGCCGTTGTCGCGTGCGTGAGCAATCTTTCGGAAGCTCCGTAGCTTCAAGTCGCCGTCCCGAACCTCACGAATAAATGTCAGGTTAGGCGGCGAATCGCCGAGGATAGCCGATGCCTTCAAACTCTTCATCAAGCTCGGACTCGAGATGATTGAAGTGGTTTTCATCGAAGTGTTTGAAGTCTTGCAGTTTGCGGCGATTCTTGACACCAAAATTCCGAATGACGTCGATCCCTGTGGGTTTAACGTCTTCAAGCACGGCCTGATTAATGATCGACTCTAATCTTGATTGATCCACGGGAGTGGGGGGATGAAAGAACTCGATCATCCTTGTGAATTGCTCGACCGGCTCCGCAGTCAGTTTTTCGTATCGAATGATTTGCTTCTCCATGCTGTCATCTTCCAAGACCCATTTCTGCATGAATTTCTTGTAGTACTGGATCTTGCGTTCAGAGAATCCAATCCATGCGTCATAGGTGTCTTCGTTGCGTCGGAGGAAAAGGTTGTAATCTGATACGACGGCTTCCAGGAAATTCCGGATCAGGACGAGATAGGGAACCTCCGGTTGCTTTTGAAGCCCGACTGCGTTTGGCCGGTTTAGTTCCATGTCATGGTTCTTCGTCATCCGGACAGACTCGTCCGTACAGGGAAATGATTGGCAGCAGTTCCCTTCTTGGTGGTTGTAAAACTGGCAGTACTTGAAGTCGTGCTTGAAATACTGCTGGAGCACTCGCACCGTCAAATGATGCCCGGAGCGCGGGTAGCTGATGCAAGCTACATAGCGAAGTGGAGATGAGTGTGCGGTTGGAGCGGTCATGGGTTTTCCTGAACAATGGTGACGTAATGCGTCGCTCGCGAACGCTATTTGTAGCGGCAGATTGTGTCAAGAGAAGATGGAGGGTGGGGATGGTGGCAGTGCATGCAGGTCAGGCGGCGATGAGAGCCCGATTCGCTGGTTGCTGCTGGCGAATCCCGCAAGGTTTGCGAGTGAATTGAGGTAGCAATCAAGGAGAAGGTGCGAATCAACACGGAGTCGTCCGGCAATTCCCGATCCTTTTCAAGTTTCGATGGGCTGCCTTGCGAAACTGCTCCTGGTCGTTGAAATTGAATTGCGAAGCCAATTTTCCAGGCAGGAGTGGCTAACGTTTTGGCATTGCCCGTGTCATCGCAAAAAAAAGCCGTTTGACGTTATCGTCAAACGGCTGTATCTGAATAAAAGTCGGGGTGATAGGATTCGAACCTACGACCTTTTGACCCCCAGTCAAACGCGCTAACCAGGCTGCGCTACACCCCGCTGCCGCAGTATCGCAGCTCTCATTCGAGTCGCGACAACGTTAGCAGGCCAGACAATATCGCAGATCGGTCTTTTTTTTTCAACGCCGGCAGGATCCGAATGGTTTTCAGCCCGCCCGTTGTCTCGGGTTGGTGTTCCCCTTAGGATGTCTCCCTCGGTGTTGCTGTAGGTGATTGATTGGGCTTGGACCTGGAAAAGGAGTCAAGGTGGAAAGTTTTTCTGACCGTTTGGCAAAGGCGATCCAGTTACGCAAAAATCCAGTGGTCGTAGGCTTAGATCCACGCTTTCGGCAGCTCCCGGAAGCGATTCAGCCTGCCGAAGAGACTCCCGAATCCGTGGCGTCTGCCTACCGGAAATTCTGCTGCGAGATTATTGATGTCGTGGCGGAATTGGTGCCCGCGGTGAAGCCACAAATGGCTTTTTTTGAAGCGCTTGGGCCGGCGGGAATGGCCGCTTTATTTGACGTCGTTGCCTATGCTCGGGAAAAGCAATTGTTGGTCGTTCTGGACGGCAAGCGAAACGATATTGGCTCCACGGCAACCGCCTACGCCGATGCTTACTTGGGAGTCGGGTCGGCCTGGCAGGCGGACGCATTGACGGTCAGCCCCTATTTGGGCGATGACAGTCTGACGCCGTTTGTTGATGCTGCTTGCGAACAAGCCGCTGGCATTTTCGTGCTCGTCAAAACCTCCAATCCGGGTGGTAAGACGTTTCAGGATCGAGAGAGCGACGGTCAGTCGATCTACCGCCACGTTGGAACTTTGGTGGAATCGCTCGCCGCCGAGACTCAAGCTGATTGCGGATATGGGGCGGTGGGTGCCGTCGTGGGAGCGACCTATCCAGAGCAATTGGTCGAGTTACGTGAGATGATGCCGCACACTTGGTTTCTGGTCCCGGGTTTTGGAGCCCAGGGTGGAACCGCCGAAAGTGTCCGTAGCGCATTTGATGATCGTGGACTGGGAGCGATCATCAACAGTTCACGCGCGATTATCTTCGCACACGCTCGTCCCGAATATGAATCGCTTGCGGAAAAAAGCTGGCTCGCAGCGGTCGAACAAGCGACTCGCGACATGGTTGAGCAACTCGCGGTTTAGGCGAACCGTCGTTGAACGACTATTCGTCTTCGGCTTTCAGCCAAGGTGTCAGAGTCGGTTTGTAGGCGCAAATCTCGTTGGTGGCGAAGTACAGGTTGATCTCTCGCTCAGCCGATTCCGCTCCGTCCGAAGCGTGCACTAGATTCATCTGGCGACTGCTACTGAAGTCACCTCGAATCGTCCCGGCGGCAGCTTTCAGGCCGCTGGTTGCACCGAGCATTTCGCGGACGACGCTAACGGCCTCAAGGCCTTCGATGATCATGGCCACGACCGGGGCGCCCGTGATGAATTTCTCGAGTCCTGGGTAGAACGGCTTTTCCACGTGTTCAGCATAATGCTGCTTGGCCAGGTCGGGCGTCACTTGCAACATCTTCATGGCGATGATGTTGAGGCCTTTGTTTTCAAAACGCGAAATAACTTGGCCCATAAGGCGACGTTGGACACAGTCGGGCTTAAGTAGAACCAGCGATCGTTCCATGATGAAACTCCAGAAAGCGGGGCGAGAAAAGGCGGATTCTAGAGAATCGTCGCAAAAGGCTCAAGCGGGGAATCGGACTGAGGGCGGCAGGGACCTGCTGATCGGTCAACGGACTCGGTTGCTGTCGTCAGACGCCTCTTTCGACCGACTATTGGGGAGCCTTGATTTCCGTGAGGGGGCCGACCGCGACCGTCGCGTTTCGAGTTAGAGGATACTGCTCGAGAACTCGGTGGATCGATTCGAGATCCACCTGTTGGTATGCCGCTAAACGCTCCTGGATCGTTTGGTATTCATGCCGTTGAATCCAACCGTTGCCGACGACAAAAAGCCGATTACTTGGGCGTTCACTTTGCCGAACGATGTGCGAGCATATTTTGTTTTTGGCGATCTCTAATTCATCTGCCGTAACCCCATCCTGTTCCAGTTTAGACTGAATCGCGTGAATTCGAGCGAGGTTGCGCTCGGCTTCTCCGGGTTCGCAGCACAGATAGGTCATGACGATGCCCGTGCCTTGAAACTCGTAAGGACCCGCGCCGGCGTATTCTGCCAGACCTGATTCGATCAGTTCCCAGTAAAAACGGCTGCCTGTATCGTCTCCCAGGATTGTGCAGAGCACTCGACATGCGTACCGGTCCAGGTCGTCCGCGGATGGGCCGCTTGAAACTTGAACCACATATTCCTGGGTCGCTGTTTCCTTGGTGATCGCCTCGAATGTGGTGCCGCCCACTGCCGCCGGTGTTGCTCGTGGTGCGTCGAAGGAATCCCACGCACCACACCACTGATTCGCACACTCAACCAATGCGTCGAAATCGACGTTTCCGGCTGCCGCGAGAGTCATATTGCCAGGACTGTAACGCTGCTGGAAATAGGATCGCATTGCCTCTGACGTCAGATTGGTCACGCTTTCGACCGTCCCGAGCACGCTGTTGCCCAGTGGGTGGGATTGGAAAAAGGCGGCCATGCACTTTTCGTGAGCGCCGAATGGAGGCTGGTCGTCGTATTTGTGAATCTCTTCGATGATTACTTGTTTTTCGGTATCGAAGTCGTCCTGCCTCAAGGAGGGACGCATGATGTCTGCCAGCAGGTCAAGAGCGGCCTTTTGATATTCTGGGAGTACCGTTGCGTAATAGACGGTTTGCTCTTCGCTGGTGAAGGCGTTTGAGTTCGAGCCGATTTCATCGAGCTCCCGATTGACATCGGCAGCCGATCGCCGCGGCGTTCCCTTAAACATCATGTGTTCCAGGAAATGGCTCACCCCGGCGATTTCGTCCGTTTCGTCTCGCGATCCCGTTTTGACAAAAAAGGCAAGTCCCGTCGTGTAAGCACGTGGATTACACTCAGCGACGATCTCGAGACCGTTAGGAAGCGTCCTCTCACGAAATTCCATCGGACACCTCCAGTGGTTGTTCGCCCAACGTCACAACGGTAAAGGCCTGGGGAGCGTGATTCGCGAGATATTCATTGATCGAATCGCACGTCAAATCATCGATGATGCGACCCACTTCATCCATCTGCATGACGCGACCCAGATGATACCAATCGGCTGCCATGGACGAACTGCGTGCCGAACTTGACTCTTGTTGCATGATTAAAGAACTCTTGAGTCTCGCCTTTAATCGATCGAGTTCATCCTGCCGGATACCATCCTTGAGCTTTTGGAGTTCACTGAGCATCACATCCAGCGTTTCTTGCGCTCTCTCTGTACTGGTCGCAGCGTAACACAGGACGCTTCCTCGATGACGAAGCGAATGACACGAGGCGTAAACGGTGTAACAAAGGCCTCGGTTTTCACGCACTTCCGTGAACAAGCGAGAGCTCATGCCATCGCTCAGGATGCCGACCGCTGCTCGCGCTTGAAAATAATTCGGGTCCGCATAGGGGACGCTGGTATAAGCGACACCAATTTGCGTTTGATTTGATTCATAGGGAACATGCAGATAGCCCTTAGGCGGCAGCGTGTCTGGCAGGGCAACGGTTCCTGGAGGGTTCCAAGGCGTGAAGAGTTCACCCACGTGATCTCGCAACCGTTCCCAGTCGACTTTCCCAGCAACGCTCAGGATTGCCCCCTCGGGTTGATAGTATTGCGCGATAAATGTCTGGATGTCTGCCGGAGAAATCTGTTGCAAACACTCTGCTGTTCCCTGGGATGAACGTCCCCAGGGATTCCCATAAAACCGCTCCTTTAACCCTCTCATTGTTTTGCGGGCTAAATCGTCTTCAATCGACCAGAGCTCCTGGAAGCAGACCTGACGTCCTTCCTCGATCTGTTCCGCCGGCAAAAGCGGACGGCGCACCAGGTCCGCGTAGATCTCCAGCACGCCCTCAAGACTTGTCGCCAAAGTGGCACCGCCATAGCTTGAATGAGCTGCTGATACGGCCGCATTGCGGTCAACGCCCAGACGATCAAGATCTTCGACGAAGCGGTGGCTGTCACGATCTCCACAGCCTCGTTGAGTCATCTCACATGCAAAATTGGCCAAACCTAGGTGGGAGGTTGGATCGTGGATATATCCGGCCGGCAGTAACAGGGCGAATGCGGCTGATTCAACCCAATCCATCGACTCGGCCAACAGCACCAATCCATTGTCGTAAGTGTGCGAATGAATAACGTTGGACACGTCGACTCTTCTCAAACATTGAGGCCCGCTAGCCGACTGCCACTGAAGGCGTGGCGGACGTTTCTAGACCGTTACTGTCTAAGAATAGGCTACTTCGACGGCTTTGTATACGGTCTTGACACGGCGAAATCCGAACCGGTGATAGAGTTTAACGGCGTCGATGTTCTGTGCCGTCACCTCCAGAGATGCTCGCTCGAGCCGATGGCGACGAAAACCGTCGAGTGCCTTGGTGAGCAAAAAGGAACCGATTCCTGAGCCACGATGTTCGGGGGTCACACCAAGGTTTTGGATATTGCCGCAACCGTTGCTTGGATCTCCAATTCCTTGGACCGTCCCGCAGGCTTCGATCGAACCATCATCGGGGTCTCGGTAGATGACTAACCAGGTCGCCTCGGGAAGGAAACCTGATTTTTTCGCAATCTCTTCCATCAACCGATGACAACCGGATGGATCGCCCAGACAAGGAAATACATTTGAGTCAATTTCAGAGCAAAAACTCCGGTACTTGGCATCCGCATGATGGGGAATGAGCGTTAGGTCCCAACGGATCAATTGATAATGGTCGGGTAACCTCGGCGCATGGAAAGGGGCCAATTGCAATGGGATTTCCATGCGAAACCGTTTGAAATAGGTGACGCCCATTTTGACGAAACCACTTGTACGAGAACGATTTTGACCCTCAACGATAGCTCTGCAGCTCTGTCTGGTAATTTATCCCCCAGATGGTAAATGGTCAACTTTTTGACCGGAAAACAGCGGTTGAACAGCCCAAATTGGCGGTTTCAGACACCGGAAATGGACGTTTTTGCGGGTTAGTTCGGATTCTGGCAATAGAGAAACTTTACCTACCACCTCATTACGAGTGTCGAGATTTAAGGCGTGCTGCCGAAAATCAGCCATAAGCGGCTCCCTTTAAGCTGTTTTGGCAAATGCGACGATTTAAAGGAACGGATTGCGAGGTCGAGTATGGATCGCTGTATATCGAGAATGAGAATCTGGCAGCTCACACTTGCTGTGATCTTGTGCACGCAAGGTGCCTCCCTACAAGCTCAATGCTGCGATCCGTGTGAACTTCCCACGCTCTTTTCGTGGGCGGGATGTCCCGTAACTCCCCGTGGCAATCCCTATGATGAACCGCTCACCACCGATCGACCTGACTTTACCGAGTCGGCGACCACCGTGGGGCGGGGGGTGGTCCAATTGGAAATGGGCTACCTCTATGGCGAAGATCACGAAGCCGGAGGCGACCGCCTTCGGACTCATGCTTATCCCAATAGCCTCTTGCGTGTCGGGCTCTGTCGAGACTGGCTCGAATTCCGCCTAGGTTGGGCCATGTTGGAGGAACGAACCTCGGGGCGAGGTGAGCGAAGTTCCAACGTGGGAGCACAAGATATGTCGCTTGGTGTCAAATTTGCCCTGACCGAGCAATGTGGCTGGCGGCCAGAGACGGCGGGTATATTACAGATGACGGTGCCCACGGGAGATTCCGCTTTTACCGCGGAGCGAGTGCTCATCGGCGGCGTTTGGGTTTATAGCACCGAGATCAATGACTACTGGTCCGTTGGGGGCCAGACACAGCTCAGCCAGGCTATTGATGAATTGGATCATGTCTATACCGAATTCGGCCAAAGTGCGGTCTCCGGTATCTCCCTGACTGAGCAGTTATCATGTTTTGTCGAATGGTTTGCTCTGATTCCGCATAGCGCCCTGGCTTCCTCCGCCGACCCCGTTCATTACCTGGACGGCGGATTTACCTATCTTCTAAACAATAACATTCAGTACGACATCTGGTCGGGAATCGGTCTGAACGACGAAGCGGCCGATTATTTTCTGGGAACCGGCCTATCCGTACGTTTCTAGTCCAGATCGGGGATAGTCGATCCAGATCGGGGATAGTCGAGTTCAGATTAGGGATAGATCCGCCCTGCTAAGTTGACGGTCGACACTGAACTTCGTACAAAATCAGCAGGCGTCGTTGGCGACTTGAATCCGATGTGGAGCGACCCCTGCGAGGGGGAGCCGCGAATCGGGTCAGGCCTTAACCGGAGCAGCCCTAAGTGGTGTACTCTTGTGTGGGGGTCGCTCCGTGTTGGATAGAAGTCTGTCGAGCGACGTCTGAAATCGCCTTTGTTCGATGAACTCATGGCGTTGAAGGCCATAGATTCCCTGGATTTGCCCGCATGACCGATCACACGGATGGCTCTGATACTCCGGCCGCTCAAGCCGGTGAGTACGTCGTTGTCGCTCGACGTTATCGTCCGCAAACTTTTGAAGATTTGGTCGGGCAGGGGACGGTCTCCCAGGCACTTCGGAACGCCATTACCACGGACCGCATCGGTCACGCCTATCTGTTCACGGGCGCACGTGGGGTCGGTAAAACGTCGACGGCTCGAATTCTTTCAAAAGCACTCAACTGTCAACGGGGACCAACGACCAGTCCCTGTGGCGAATGTGATATCTGTCTTCAGATCGCCAACGGTGATGATGTGGATGTTCTCGAGATTGACGGTGCGAGTAACCGTGGTATCGATAGTATCCAGCAGCTCAGGTCCAACATTGGGATCCGTCCCAGCCGGGCCCGATTCAAGGTTTACATCATCGATGAAGTCCACATGCTCACCCGAGAGGCTTTTAATGCCTTGTTGAAGACGTTGGAGGAACCTCCCGGGCATGTGAAATTCATTTTCTGTACGACGGAACCAGAAAAGATCCCGATTACCGTCCTGTCACGGTGTCAGCGTTTCGATTTTTCCCCCGTTTCGACGGATGAGATTGTCGAGCGACTCGATCAAATCGTGAGTCAAGAAGGGGCAACCGCGGAACCCGCCGCCTTACAGCTGCTGGCTCGTCGAGCAGCTGGATCGATGCGGGATAGCCAGTCTTTGTTAGAGCAGTTGCTGTCGTTTGTGGGTGATCGCATTACCGTGGAAAACGTTCACGGAATGCTCGGAACGGCCGGCGATGAGAGGCTGAGGGAACTCGTTCAACCTTTGATCGATCGAGATGCTGCCGGAGCCTTAGGCGGATTGGCAAATGCGATTGCTGATGGTGTTGATCCGGGACAACTTGCCGAACAGATTGTCGGTTGCCTCCGCGATATGATGGCTGCTCACGTCGGCTGTTCTGCCGAACTTTTGCTTTATCACTCGCCTGACGAGCTGCCCGGTTTACGGGAACGCGCAGAAGCTTGGGGCATGCAAACCTTGTTGGCGGCTGTCCAAATCGTCGATCAGGCGATTGCACGGATGCGACAGAGTGTTCATAGCCGTGTGCTACTTGAATTGGCCCTGGTGCGTGTCGCTCAACTCGATCAGCTTGACGATCTGAGCCAGTTGATTCAGCGGTTGGACGGGGGGGAAGGATTGGACCAACCACCGCCTGTCAAAAAAAAAATAGCTCCGCCCGCTGAGGCCCGACCTGCATCCGGAAAGCACAAGCCCCAGGCCGCAGCGCCTGAACCACGCCCTGAACCACACCCAGAACCTGAACCAGAACCTGAACCAGAACCAGAACCTGAACCCGCCACCACCGCCTCATCTCAGGCGGCAGCAGACACAGCAGCGACAGCCCTGTCGCAGGATGGTGAACCGGACGATCTTCCGGCCGTGGCCGATGCTGAGCTCTCACCGATCAGCCAGGCTGAGGCTGAACAGGCATGGCGAGCCGGCATCAGTTCGCTCAATGATATGTCCGCTGACTGTGCCTCTCAGGCTGACGGCATAGCAATTTCTGGGCCAAATCGACTGGTCGTGCGATTTCGCGCGATGTATAATTCCAGCAAAGCCTTCTGTGAGCGGCCTGATCGCCGTGAAACCCTTGAAAAAGCGGTCTCTTCGGCGGCCGGACGGCCACTTCGGCTGGAATTTCAAACTCTGAAGGAAGACCGGGCCCATTCAACTCCGCCCGAACCGGTGCTGACCCGTCAGCAGCTCAAACAGCAGGCGACCAATCATCCGCTTGTTGCCCGAGCCGTCGAGATTTTCGACGCCGAAATTGTTTCGGTGGAGATTGGATCGACCGCGAAAAAGACTTCCTGATACCTGCAGAATCTTGCATTCAGAAGGAGCTTATCTTGCTCAAAGGACTCGGAAATATAGGCAATCTCATGCGCCAAGCCCAAGAAATGGGCGGGCGGATGCAGGAAATTAATGAACAACTGAAGGTCAAACGCGTGCAGGGCGAAGCGGGTGGAGGGATGGTTCGAGTGGAGGCAAACGGCCTCGGCGAAATCCTGAAAGTGACGATTGAGCCAAGTTTGATCGAGCGTCAAGAGTTGGAAATGATCGAGGATCTTGTTCCCGCGGCTGTCAATCAAGCACTCCGCAATGCAAAAGAGGCTCATGCCGAGTTGATGAAATCTTTGACCGACGGCTTCGAACTACCCGGGCTGGATGAGGCGATGGCCAAGTTCACCGGTGGCGGAAACATCACGGACTGACGCTTCGTAGTCTCGACTAAGGGAAATGAGATGGCCCATCTGACAGAATCGGTCACCCAGATGATCGACGAATTTGCAAAGTTGCCAGGGATCGGCCGCAAATCGGCGGAACGACTGGCCTATCACATTCTGCGAGTGAATAAAGGCGAAGCGATCGGATTGGCCGACGCGATCCGGAACGTCAAGGAAAACGTTCGGTATTGTGCCACTTGCTTCCACCTTGCCGAGCAAGAACTGTGTGATATCTGCCAGGACGCGACGCGGGACCAGGGCCAGTTGTGTGTGGTCGAGCAGCCTCGAGATTTGATTCAGTTGGAAACTTCGGGAGTTTATCGAGGGCTTTATCACGTGCTGCTGGGAAGGATCGCACCGCTTGAAGGGATTGGGCCTGATCAACTGACGATTGATGCTCTCGTGAAACGTGTTCGTCAGGGAACGTTTCGCGAAATCATCATGGCTACAAATCCAACCGTCGAAGGTGATGGAACGGCACTACATATTTCTAATTTGCTGGCTGAATTGCCGGTGGAAGTAACACAACTTGCCCGCGGGATCACGTCGGGTAGTATTCTGGAGTTCACCAACAAGGAGATTCTCGCAGATGCGATGAGCGGTCGACAAAAACTCTCATAAAAACAGTCGGCAGCGCACAAAAGGGGTTAAGGTTTGATATGGCTTCGGGACCACAGCTCTGTCGGTTCCGCTCGTGATCAATTCTCCCTAATTCAAGGAAATACTCGAACTTAGACCAATTATCATGCGGCTTTCACTCGGATTAGAACAGAAACTCGTTCAAAAACAGGTGCTTGCTCCACGGATGATCCAGTCGATGGAGATCCTGCAGCTGCCTGTGCTCGCGCTCGAAGAACGCATTGAGCAAGAGATGAATGAGAATCCGATGTTGGAAACCCAGGATTCCGATCCCGATTCACCCGCCGAACCGGTGGAACGCGAGAACCCCGACGCGCCGGCCGACAGTGAAAAGGAAATGGTTGTCGATGAAAATAAGGACAACCAGGATGACTTCGAACGCTTAGTTGAGATGGATCGTGAGTTTCCGGATGCCTTCGATGACGCCCCTCGACGTTCGGCGAATCGGATGGAGGAAATGGCCAGCCGGAAGCACGATGCGATGGCCAATATCGCGGCTCGAGCGGATACTCTCCAGCATTACTTGGAGATGCAATTGGGAGAATTGGAGCTCGATGACGATCTGCTCGCAATGGCCGAACGAGTCGTAACGAGCCTCGATACCAATGGCTATCTCACCACGAGTCTCGATGATTTGTTGCCGCCTGATGCCGATGAAGAAACTCGCCAATTGGCACGACGAGCTCTGGAAATCGTGCAAAGTCTTGAGCCCAAAGGAGTTGGTGCCCGAGACCTGCGGGAGTGCCTGCTGCTACAGCTAACGCCGCAGATGCCAATGTATGATGAAGTCAAAACGCTCGTTTCAGGCTATCTCGAGGACCTGCGAGATAATCGATTGCCGAACATTCAACGCAAGACAGGCTATTCAATTCCACGAATTCAGGAGGCTTGGAATGAGTTGAAGAAACTCAATCCAAAACCGGGGGCGGATTTCACGGCGACCATCGCACCCACCGTGACTCCCGATGTGTTTCTTGAGCGACAAGAGGATGGTTCCTACAAGGTCATCCTCGAAGAAGGGCATACGCCGAGTTTGCGGATCAGCAACTATTACAGACAGCGGTTGATGAATGGCGATGCAACCCCGGAAGAACGTGAATTCATCAAACGCAAGGTGAACGCCGCACAGTGGCTGATCGAATCGATCGAGCAACGTCGAAGTACCTTGACGAAGGTTTCTCAGGCCATTGTGGATCATCAGACGCGGTTTATCGACGACGATACGGATGCTCTTGAACCCCTGAAGATGCAGCAGATCGCGGATAAAGTTGGTGTCCACGTCACGACGGTCAGTCGAGCGGTTGATGACAAATGGATCCAGACTCCTCGCGGGATATACCCATTAAAGCGATTTTTCGTGGGCGGTACGAAGAGTGATGATGGGGAAGATGTTGCGTGGGATGCGATCCGCATCAAATTGCAAGAAGTCATCGATCAAGAAGATAAGACCAAACCCTACAGTGACGATGAATTAGTCCGCCAACTCAAAAAACATGGTCTCAACGTCGCTAGGCGTACAATCACCAAATATCGTCGCAAAATGTCGATTCCAAGCTCGAGGCAACGAAGAGATTGGAGCAAGATTGAGGACGCAAAAGCGTCGGCTGGTGAAGCGGTTATCCGCGAAACATAGCCATCTTTTCAGCCCAGGAGAGCTCGCTGAACGCTCTTTCGGAGCCTCTCCCACCTAGGCAGTTGACACTTCTTGTCAGATAAACTGGGGAGCCTGGGAGGAACTTGCCGATAGGTAACTTTGTCCATTCCTTCCCGCCTTCCAGGGTCAGCCATTGGTGGGAAGCCCCGGTCCAAGGTGACTTTTCACCTGGCGACCTCACTCCATCGTTAGTGCAGAGTATCGACAAAGAATCTCATGGTTGCGAAACAGCCCCATTTCTTGCTCTTTTCACAAGTTCAGGGTTCCGGAGAGCCAGCTGACGACTGTCGTTGGCATTTCTTGTTGGAGTCTCTGACAGGAGAAACCGTCGTCGAAGCGGCGGATGAAGAGCCTGGTATGCATGGCGAGCGACTCGAGTTGCTTGCCATCATACGTGGTCTAGAAGCATTGGATCAGCCTTCTCGAGTTACCCTGGTGACCGCTAGTCGGCAAGTCAGTCGTGGTTTTCGTTTCGGTTTGTCGGAGTGGCGAAACAATAATTGGCAATGGGAAAGCTACGGTCGGCGAGTCCCCGTTAAGAACTTCGATTTGTGGCAGCGAATTGACCGTGCATTGAAGTTCCATCGTGTCGAGTGCCGAACCTGGCGCATTGATGCCGCTCACGCAGCCCCTGCAAAAAAGCCCGAGTGTGAGCCCGTTGAGGAGCCACAGGTGAGTGATCGATTCGCCCAAGTGGCCCAGGGAGTCGCACGAGGAGCGCGTGCCATCTGGAGTAGTTGGCAGTCCAGTGAACCCGAATCACTCGAAGCCTCCAGTTCGGCCCGTTAAAAGAAGCTCAGAGTTATTTCGATTTTGGAACAGGCCCCACTTATTAAGAATCTCGAATAAGGCGAACAGAGGAGAAACCGGTGCGAACAAGTGTTAAATTGGATAGCTTAGGGGCGTTAATCGAAGGCCGTCATGAAGATCCATTTGAACTGCTGGGACCTCATGAAGTCGAGCACGATGGAAGCAAAGCAATGGCCGTTCGCGCCTACCTTCCACAATCGAAACAAGTATGGATTGATCAGGAGAACCATGAAGGTCGAACGCCGATGCGGCGGATTCATCCATCGGGGCTGTTCGAGGCGATTTGTGCATGGCCGGGTCATGAAGGCATGAATCGGTATCAGTTTCACATTGAAGACTCATCTGGACGAAAAACGACGATGCATGATCCGTACGCCTTTCCGCCTTTGCTAAGTGAATTTGATCTGTATTTGCTTGGAGAAGGGAGCCACTGGCAATCTTATGAAAAGCTAGGGGCTCACCCGCGCACCATTGATGGAGTGGCGGGCATTAACTTCGCTGTTTGGGCTCCAAACGCAACGGGCATCAATGTTGTTGGCGATTTCAATGAATGGGATGGCCGCCGACACGCGATGCGCAAACGAGCTCCTAGTGGCGTCTGGGAATTGTTCGTGCCAGGACTGGAGCCAGGGGCAAAATACAAGTTTCGCGTGAATCAAAACGGACATAACGTCGACAAAT
Source organism: Planctomycetaceae bacterium (assembly GCA_002723275.1). Taxonomy (GTDB): domain Bacteria; phylum Planctomycetota; class Planctomycetia; order Pirellulales; family Pirellulaceae. Next base: position 10,783 of record PBNZ01000014.1, on the reverse strand, counting down.
GTGATCCCTACGGTTTTGCTGCTGAAGTTCCTCCCAAAACCGCAAGCATCGTCACCGATTTGAATCGCTATCAATGGTCGGATACCGATTGGCTTGATCGACGTCGGGCGGCGAATCAATTGGAACAACCGATCAGCATCTATGAAGTTCATCTGGGGAGCTGGAAAAGGTCTGGAGCCGGCCCCATGGATTGGCTCGACTACCGAGAGCTTGCTCATCAACTCGTCGACTACTGTCGCGACATGGGCTATACGCACGTCGAATTGTTGCCGGTGAGTGAGCATCCCTTTACTGGAAGTTGGGGGTATCAAACGGTCGGTTATTACGCGGCTACAAGTCGATATGGTACTCCTGAAGACTTCATGTACTTTGTGGATTACCTGCATCAGAATGACATTGGAGTGATTCTTGATTGGGTGCCCGCGCACTTTCCGAAAGATGATCACGGTTTACGCCGATTCGATGGAACGGCTCTCTATGAACATGCGGATCCACGACAGGGTGAGCATCCCGATTGGGGAACATTGATCTTCAATTACGGCCGCAACGAAGTTCGTAACTTCCTGCTCTCTAACGCTCTGTTCTGGTTCGATAAATATCACATCGACGGTTTACGCGTTGATGCCGTGGCCTCGATGCTGTACCTCGATTACAGTCGCGAGGACGGAGAGTGGATCCCCAATGAGTACGGTGGACGAGAAAACATCGAGGCGATTTCGCTCTTGAAACAGTTCAATGAGGAGTCACACGCTCAATTCCCCGGTGTTTTGACGATTGCTGAAGAATCGACAGCCTGGGGCGGCGTCTCGCGACCCACATCCGTGGGCGGCCTTGGGTTCTCGCTGAAATGGAATATGGGCTGGATGAATGACACGATTCGTTACATGAAAAACGATCCCATTCATCGTCGTTACCATCATGGCGAGTTGACGTTCAGCATGATCTATGCGTTTTCGGAAAACTTCTGCTTGCCGCTGTCGCATGACGAAGTGGTNCATGGGAAAGGCTCGTTGCTTGANCAGATGCCTGGAGACACGTGGCAGAAGTTTGCCAATCTACGCTTGCTTTATGCCTACATGTGGATGCATCCAGGTAAGAAATTGCTCTACATGGGCAATGACATCGCGCAGTGGGACGAATGGAATTGTGACGACAGCCTCCAATGGCATCTGCTGCAGTGGGAGTCACATCAGGGAATGCAGAATCTGATTCGAGATCTGAATCGGCTTTATCGCGAAGAACCATCGCTCTATCAGCGTGACTTCACACCGGATGGGTTTGAATGGATTGATTGTCAGAATGCTGATGATAGTGTTCTTGCTTTNGTTCGTCGTGCCGCTGATCCTGCCGATGAACTGCTCGTGTGTTGCAATCTCACTCCAGTTGTTCGGAAAAACCATCGGGTTGGAGTGACGCGACCTGGTTGGTACAAGGAAATCTTCAACAGCGATTCAGAGCATTACGGCGGATCCAACGTGGGAACATTCCCCGGTGTCCAGGCTGAGGATAAGGGATGGCATGGGAGACCCTGGTCGATCGATATCAACCTGCCACCTCTAGGTATCGCAGTGTTGAAGCCTGAGAGTGCTTAGTCGTTCAAACTCATTGCAGCAGATAAACTCAATGAAAAAACGCTCGCCCCGATTCAGGGCGAGCGTTTTTCATGGGTTCCGTACGACTTTGACCGTCTAGCGTTGCTGACTATCGGTCATCGGCTCTCGAATCCACTCGACCTCCAGCTCCTTCTCGTACTCGGTGTACCATTCGCTCAATAAGTTGCGAGCTTCACTGGCCGCCAAGNTCTGGACTTCGAAGCTTGGACCTGTTCGTANAAAATTCTCTTTCAGTTGGTCGGGGGCCGAGGCTTCTGATTTCAGATAGACGAGGTAAACCGTCTTTTCTGGATTGTCAGAGGCGACTCCGATGTCGCCTTTGTCCAGACTAAACACTTCCTTCATGAAATCATTGCCCGCGAATCGAATCCCTGGGATCGTGCTCAGCCGTGCCGGCAGATAGGGCACGCTAGGAGCAGTCATCCATGTGAATTGACCGCTCTCGATCACCTCTTTGTTGGGATCCGTGCGGTAAGCGTCGGCTGGACTTTGGTTGTTCTTTCTGAGTTCTTCCGCGGCTGCCTTTGCGGCCTCTTGGGCATAACTAAGAGCAGTCTTCATCTTCAAGTCCCGAACCACGTCGCCTCGAATGTCATCCAGCGGCGGTATCTGTTCGGGAACTTCTGCCGTTTTCCAGAACAGATACGTTCTGTCTTGCTCACGGCCAGGAATGGTACTCGGTTCATAGAGACCAAGATTGTTTCCGAAACCAACCTGAGCGAACGGTTGAAAGTTCATCGTAAATGCTTGGCTGATTGGATACTTAGGTTCATCCGTGATGGGATCCGTTTCCCCAATCTCGATGATGTTCACCAAGGGGGTACTTCCGAACGTCAGACCGTGCTTCGCCGCAATATCTCGCAGGTCAGGAGGAGTCGGTTCGGGCACGGTGTCACGATCCTCTGAGACATCCCACCCAATGTAATCGATGTTGTAATCCCGCATCTCCGCGCGTACTGCATTCACTGCCTTCTTCATTCGATCGGCAGCANTAGGAGTTGCCAATAGAGTGCGAATATCCTCTTTGACTTCCTCGAGCGGCTTGTATTCGGGCAACGTTTCCTCGGCCGGTATTTCCGGATCTGTGTCCTCGCCAAGGATATCCGTTAGATCATCTGCATCAGCTGTGGTAGCCTCGCCCTCTGAATCCGATGCCTCTGTACTCTCATCTGTTGAGGTAGCTTCAGCAGCCGGTTCTTCAGNAGCTGGTTCTTCAGTAGCTGGTTCTTCAGNAGCTGGTTCTTCAGNAGCTGGTTCTTCAGNAGCNGGTTCTTCTTCACCTTCCTCTTGGAAGAGTCCGCAATCCGTTTCGACCTCAGGCTCGGTGCTTTCCGTTGGTTCGCTCGAGTCTTCAGTGTTGTCCGTTGTTTCTGAGCTTGCTTCAGCTTCTTCGCTGTTTTCGACTGGTGGATCGGTATTTGTATCGATCTCAGTTTCCTGGATTTCTACGTCACCAGCAGGCGATGAAATGTCGATTCCAAAGTCACTCTCGTTCGGTAGAGTGGCGTTTCGGAATTCTTCCTTGTTCTCGTTGTAGTAGGCTTCGATTTGCTCGTTTGTGATCTTGGACTTTTCTTCGTCCAGGAAAGTAGCAAGGTCCGCTTGAGCATACTGAAATTCGATTCGTTTTCGTTCCTTGAAGCCAGGCGTTGGCGAGCTTGGGAACGCATAGCGATCCTTGTAATCCTCATACTCCTGGTTGATCTCCGCAGCACTCGGCTCCGGAGCACGGTCCAAGTATTCAGCCACATTGAAGGGCACGGCCTCAATTGCTACCTGTCGATTGAGACGTTGGTAGAAGTCCCAGTAGGCGGCTGGAGTGCTCGGGAAAATTCCTTGTCGGAAGAGGTCCTGGAATCTCAATGCCAACATTTCCCTTCGCATGGCGTTGAAAAACATCGTCGTCGACATTCGCCCCTGCGACATTTGTTTGACGATGTTGCCAAATTCACCGGCGCTTACCGTTTGGTCCGTGTATCTTCTCAAGAAGTTGACAATGTTTTCATCAGTGACCACGAGTCCCATTTCTTCCGCTTTTTGCGAGAGAATCAGGGTTTGCAAAAGCGATCGCTCGTTGACACTGTCCGGAACTCCCAGGTACTGCTTGGGGGTCGCACCCTTAGCGGCGGCCTCGGCATTGACAGTTCGCATGAACTGTCGCAAAAACTGCCTAGAGTACCGCATCGAGTCCAGGTCAGATTCGCGAAGCGTCTCAAAACTGGACGATGTTGGGCTAAATTTAAGTTTGACAACCTCCGCATTTTGCCTGGAGGGGCTTCGCATCGACATCGATTGGCTGACAATACCCCCGATCGTAAAAACGACCATGAGTGCCACGCCGAAGACGACGAGAAGGATTTTTTGGTGTTTTCTGAAAAGTGCGAGTGGATTCGACATCGTGTAGTCCTCACGAGCAACTGCTGCCAAGATCGACCACAGTACCGGCTTGACAAGCCGAGTAAGAGCGTATTGTTCAATTGCTTATCCCGGACCTCCAGGAAGTTGGCCGATTGTATGGAGACGGGAGGTAAATACAATCCCAAAAGCGTTATCGATGACATCACTAACGGACTAATCGTAACGAATTATACGGTCAAAGGTTATCCGAGGAACCGATCGCATCGAAATTGCAGCTCGTGCAAACACGGAAAAACGAACGGTTTTCTCCACCAAGTTCGAACCGATACTGACCCATGAAACTTGAGTTTCCGCGGCATTGAAATGTCGTTTTTTTAAGTTTTTTTCTGAAGAAACAATGCTATGGCTAAGAAATCGTCCGGCGACAAACGGAAGACGCTGGTAATTGTCGAATCACCCGCGAAAGCGAAAACGATTTCGAAATATTTAGGCAGCGACTATATGGTCGAAGCCAGCATTGGTCACATCCGCGACCTTCCACAGGGCTCAAAAGAAGTTCCTGAAGAATTCAAAAAAGAGGATTGGGCTTATCTCGGCGTCAACGTTGAAGACGATTTCAAGCCAATCTACATCGTTCCTCCTGGCAAAAAGCAGCAAGTAACGAAGCTGCGTAAGGCGTTGAAGGAGTCGAAAGATCTGTTGCTAGCGACGGATGAAGACCGTGAGGGAGAGGCGATCAGCTGGCATCTCTGCGAAACACTTAAGCCCAAGGTGCCGGTGCGCCGTCTCGTTTTTCATGAAATTACCAAGCCGGCCATTCAGGAGGCGTTGGCGAATCCCCGCGAGATTGATGAAGGGTTGGTCAAGGCACAGGAGACTCGCCGGATTCTCGACCGTCTGTATGGTTATGACGTCTCGCAGTTGCTGTGGAAGAAGGTGGGGCCCAAACTTTCAGCCGGACGCGTTCAGAGCGTCGCAGTGCGTCTGATCGTCGAGCGAGAGCGAGAGCGGATGGCTCATGTATCGTCGACCTATTGGGATTTGATTGGCAGTTTTGCCAAGCTTTCGGGCGAGTCTTTTGAGGCGACCCTGGTTACCGTGGATGGTGTTCGCATTCCGCGTGCGAAGGATTTTGATACGTCGACGGGCAAATTGAAGGACGAGTCTCTGCATTTGATGGACGAGGATGCAGCGAATGCGTTGGCGGAAAAGCTTAAAACGGTCGACTTCCGTATCGCGTCGCTTGAGGTCAAACCGTTTACGGAGAAGCCCAAAGCGCCATTTACGACGAGTACCTTGCAGCAGGAGGCCAACCGTAAGCTTGGTTTCACGGCTCGCCGCGCGATGAACGCGGCTCAGGGACTCTACGAAAACGGTTACATCACCTACATGCGAACCGATTCAACGACTTTGGCCACCGTTGCGATTGAAACGGCGCGGAACCTGGTCAAGTCAGAGTATGGTGACGATTACCTGTTCGACACGCCCCGCACCTATGCCTCCAAGGTGAAGAATGCTCAGGAGGCTCATGAGGCGATTCGTCCGGCTGGTGAGAATTTTCCCACCCCCAAGTCACTCCAAAGCAAGCTCAATGCAGACGAGTTCAAGCTTTACGATCTGATTTGGAAGCGAACGGTTGCGAGCCAGATGTCGGATGCTCGCAAGCGTAGGATTACTATCACGGTTGAGGGTGGAGGGGCTGTTTTCCAGGCGAGTGGTACCACGATTGATTTCGAAGGTTTCCTTCGCGCCTATGTTGAAGGGTCGGATGATCCTCAGGCTGAATTAGCGGACAAGGAGAAATTACTTCCCTCGGTTGAAGAGGGAGAGCAGATCAAATGTAATGAAACAGAATCGAAAAGTCATACGACTCAGCCTCCCGCTCGCTTTACGGAAGCAACGCTGACGCGGACGTTGGAAGAGAAGGGCATTGGTCGACCGAGTACGTATGCATCGATTATTGAAACGATTCAAGCACGGGACTATGTCTTCAAAAAGGGCAATGCGCTCGTCCCTAGTTGGACAGCCTTTACCGTTGTCCGACTCTTAGAAGAGCATCTTCCATCCTTGGTCGATTATGAGTTCACCGCTCAGATGGAAGACTTCTTGGATGCGATCAGTCGCCAAGAAGCAGAGCATATCAAATACCTTCAGGAGTTTTACTTTGGCAACGGAAAGCCGGGTTTGAAGACTCGCTTGGCGTCCAAAGAAAAGGAAATCGATCCACGGGTGATGAGTCGTTTCCCGGTCGGGAATCCTGAGGCGACGGATGAATCAGATCCGATCGTGCTCCGCGTTGGAAAATACGGTCCATTTCTCGAGCAAGGTGAACAAAAGGCAAGTCTCCCAGATGGCATGGCTCCTGATGAATTGACGCTTGAAAAAGCCGTTGATTTGCTCGAAAAAGCCTCCAAAGATGACGAGCCATTGGGGATTTGTCCCGACACCCATAAGCCCGTGTTTCTCAAGCAGGGCCGTTTTGGACCCTACATCCAATTGGGGACACCCGAGGATGAAGAGAAGCCCAAGAATGCATCTCTGTTGAAGGAGATGCAACCCGAAGATGTCGATTTCGGTGTCGCCCTCAAGCTGCTGTCATTGCCTCGGACTTTGGGGGAGCATCCCGAGTCGAAGGAAGCGGTGATGGCCTTCAATGGTCGTTATGGACCTTATGTCAAGTGTGACGCGGAAACACGATCGCTTCCAGCGGATGTATCGCCTCTCGATGTCACGCTCGAACAAGCTTTGCATTTGTTGTCACAACCCAAGACGCGCGGTCGTGGCAGGGCGGCTCCCAAGGAACCGATCAAGGTGTTCGAAAAGTCACCGGTGACGGAAGAGCCCATTAAGCTTCTTGAGGGTCGCTATGGTCCCTATGTGACCGATGGTACCACCAATGCCTCGGTGCCCAAGGGGACGAAACCGGAAGACACGACGTTTGAATTAGCCGTGCAATGGTTGGCGGAACGAGCGACCCGAGCCCCGAAGAAGAAGGCCAAGAAAAAGGCGGCGAAGAAGACGGCTAAAAAGAAGACAACCGCCAAGAAGAAGACAACCGCCAAGAAGAAGGCGGCTCCCAAGAAGAAGGCAGCGAAGAAAACCACAGCCAAAAAGAAAACGGCTAAAAAGGCGGCGGATTAACCGATCGTCTCTTGGTGGAGGCCGGGCGATTGCGACTTTAAGCCTCTCTGGCCGATCGGATTCACGAGCGTCGGCGTTCTTTTTTTTGAGAACGCCGGCCAATCTTACGGAATAAACCGTCATCGTCCCAACCGCGTGTATCGCTGGGTAGATTGGGACGCTACCATCACTAGTCTAGCGAGTGTTGACGATTTGAATTTGAGGGTGGTTTGGTGACGGATCAAGAACGTTTGCGTGAGCAGCTTGAGCGATTTCGCAGTGACTTCGAGAAGCTGCGAGCGGAGGTCGCTAAGGTGGTGGTTGGACAAGATGCCATCGTCGAAGCGACTCTCATTGCTTTAATTGCCGGTGGACATGTTTTGCTCGAAGGGGTTCCCGGACTTGGGAAGACCCTGCTTGTGCGAACCATTGCAGACGCGCTTCACAGTCAGTTCTCACGCATTCAATTTACACCCGATCTCATGCCGGCGGATCTGATTGGAACGCATGTGCTCCTCGATTCACCGCAGGGAGAACGCAAGTTCGAGTTCCAACGAGGACCGGTCTTTGCCAATGTTCTGCTTGCTGACGAAATCAATCGAGCGACTCCCAAGACTCAGTCAGCGCTGTTGGAGGCGATGCAGGAACACGCTGTTACGGTCGGTGGGACTCGCTATCGGCTCGACGAACTCTTTTTTGTGATGGCAACGCAGAATCCTTTGGAGATGGAAGGAACCTATCCGTTGCCCGAGGCCCAGTTGGACAGGTTCTTCTTTAAGCTGCTCGTTCAATTCCCAACGACTGAGCAGATAGAGACGATCCTTGATCGCACCACGGAATCCGATCAACCGCAGGCCGAGGCGGTGATGGAGTCGGATCGTGTCGTTGAAATGGCTCGTTTGGCACGTGAAATTCCCGTGGCTGATGATGTCCGTAGGTACGGTATTGCGATCGTTATGGCAACCCATCCCGATCAGCCGCAGGCCACCGAGTTGACGCGCCGCTTTGTTCGTTACGGATCGAGTCCAAGAGGAGCTCAGGCCTTGATTCTAGCGGCGAAAATCAGAGCGATTTTGGATCAACGCTTTCACGTCGCTCAAGAAGATTTGCGGGATGTCGCACACAATGTGTTACGGCATCGATTGATTCTCAATTTCGAAGGTCAGGCAGAAAGTATTCAGCCTGACAATGTGATTGATGATATCCTCGCCAACACCGTGATGAATGCTCACTCGTCAAGTTAGACCGTGAAGTCCGGGTGTTGATGGCATGCCTCTCTTCGATTCCGATTTTCTCAACAAGTTAGAGTATCTGTCGTTGATCTCGAAAAGGGTTTTTCGAGGGCAGTTGCTCGCGCAGCGTCGTACGACTCAACTTGGGACGGGAGTCGAATTCTCTGAGCATCGTGACTACAGCCCGGGTGATGACTTGCGTTACCTGGATTGGAATGTCTTGGCACGACATAACGAGGTATTGCTTAAGCGTTTCCAGGAAGAACAAGATCTGCACGTCTATCTCTTTCTTGACTGTTCGCGAAGCATGTCTTTCGGGGATCCATCGAAATTCGATTTTGCTCGGCAAATTATTGCGGCCTTGGCCTATGTTGCCCTGGCGGATCTGGATCGCATTAGCATTTGCGCCTTTGCAGGTGAGATTGTGGAGACGTATCCGCTGACGCGCGGGAAAGATTGTGTTCTCTCGATGCTGCGTTTCCTCGAACAACTGCAGCCAACAGGTAATCGCACGCATCTAAAGCGGTCCTTGGATTCCTTTCTGCATCGACAAGAACGCGCCGGCCTTGCCATCGTTGTCAGTGATCTACTCGACCCGGACGACTTTCGTGAGGGAGTCGACAGGTTGAGATTTCACCGTTACGACCCCTACTTGATTCACCTTTATGACACGCAAGAAGCGAACCCCCAGCTATTGGGGGACGTTGAACTGGTTGATCGAGAGACTGGATTGGCGAAGAAGATCACCGTCAATGAACGACTTCTCAAACAGTATCAACAAGCGTTTGCTCAGTTTTTGGAATCTTCGCGGGAATATGCCGCTCGGCACGGCATGGGATACGTACAGAGTTCAACCGAAATTCCCTTTGATCAGTTGATTCTGCGGATGATGCGCCACTCTGGAACCCTAGCGTGAGAGGAGTTGTCATAATGCAATTTGCGGCTCCACAGGCCCTGTATTGGTTGCTTCTTGCGCTGCCCATTATGGGTTTCTTTCTGTTACGCCAACGCCGACGTCGAGTGGCAGTGCCGTCGGTCATGTTTTGGGAGCAAGTTTACGAAGAGGACCGTCCTCGTTGGTGGTGGCGCCGGCTTCGTCACGTCGTGTCGCTTTTACTGCAACTCTTGCTTCTCTTGCTTCTCGCTCTTGCATTGGCAAATCCCGTTTTTTCCTGGCAGGCTGACCAGGTTCGAACCGTTGCTCTGGTGATTGATAACTCCGCCAGCATGGCCGCCACTGATATTACGCCATCTCGGTTCGCATGGGCCAAGCGAGAGGCATTGAACCTTTTGGATACGCTTCGCGAAAGCGACCAGGTTTCTGTTGTTACGACGGCTGTCCCCCAGGTGGAACTTGGATTGACCGGACACCGAAAAACCATTCGGCAGACGATTCAGGAGTTGCGCTGCACCGATGCGCCAGGTCAACTTGATCAAGCGATGGTGATGGCACGTCGACTAGTGGGCGGTGCCAAGAACGGATCCGTTCTGGTGTTGACGGATCAGGTGGTCCAGTTGGAAGAATATTCTGAAGTCTCGGTCATGACCTGTGGAACGAATGCGGGAAACGTCGCCATTACGCAATTGCAATCTCGACGCAACTTGGATGACCGTCTTGGATTTCAGGTCTTTGTCGAACTCTCCAACTTTTCTGATGAGTCGCGGAAAATCCAGTTGGAGATTTCTCTCGGGGGAAACCTGCTGGATGTCGTCCCGGTCGAACTTGCCGCCGAGGAACAGCGTCGTTTAATTCTCGATTACAACAGTCCCGAAGGCGGGGAGCTTATCGCAACCTTCGAACTCGATGATGCGTTGGCGAGTGACAATCGAACGGTTGCGATCTTGACCCCTGTTCCTCCGCAACAAGTCGTTCTTGTCAGTCCAGGAAGTCTTTTCTTGGAGAACGTATTGGCGGCAATTCCGCGGATTGAAGTTGTTCGGCGGGACGATGTACCGCCCGAGTTGCCGGTTTCGACGATCCTCATCCTGCATCGGACGGATGTTTCGGAGATTCCCCAGGGACGCGTGATGGTGATCGATCCAGTGGTGGATTCGAACCTCTGGAAGATGGATGGCGTCGTTGCGGATCCAATTGTGGTCAAGCAGGTAGAGAATAGTCCTCTCATGACACACGTGAATCTGCGAGATCTGACCTTCCCGGGTGCCAGACGCGTTCGAATGAACGACCCCCATGAAACGTTAGCTGAGTCTTTGGATGGCGATCCGCTCTATCTGGCAAAACAGACGTCTGATCGTAGTCTGTTGGTGCTGCCCGTTGACCTCGATCGAAGTGACTTGCCGTTGAGAACAGCATTTCCAATCCTCGTTGCCAATGCCATTGCCTGGTTTCAGGGCGTACAAGGAGAGATGAAGTCGACCGTTGCGACAGGAGAGGTTCGAACGCTTCGACTGCCTCAAACAGCCAATCGCCAATGGCAGCTTGTCCGACCCGATGGAATC
>PBNZ01000013.1 GCA_002723275.1 Planctomycetaceae bacterium | reverse complement strand
TGTCAATCGAATTTGGATGCACCATATGGGCCAGGGCATCGTAACGACGCCTGGCGACTTCGGACTGGGCGGCGCCACGCCAACGCATCCTGAGCTACTCGACTGGTTAGCTGATGATTTTGTCAAACACGGCTGGGACCCTAAACGCTTACACCGCCAGATTCTGCTGTCATACACCTTCCAACAAAGCTCGACTCGCACCAACGAGCTCGACGCGATCGACCCGGAAAACAATCTTTATGGACGGATGAGTCTGCGACGACTGGAGGCGGAAGCAATTCGAGACTCGATCCTCGCATCGGTGGATCAATTGAGCCACGATCTGGGAGGCCCGAGCATTCCGGTCGTCGAAGCACCCGACGGCAAAGTGGTGGTCGGCACGGCCCAGGTTCGCGACGGCCTCAAAACCGGTGTGAGCAGCGGCAATGACGGGGCCACTCGGCGCAGCATCTATATTCAAATCCAAAGACGTCTGCCCCTAAACATGCTGGCAACCTTTGACCAACCCGTGATGAACCCGAACTGCGAGATCCGCAGTCCGTCCACCGTCGCGACACAGTCGCTTTGGTTTCTCAATGACGACCATATCATCAGCTATTCGCTGTTATTGGCCGAACAACTAGACCCGACTCTTGACGACGAATCGAAACTCGATGCCTTGTTCCTGCGCCTCTTCTCACAACCGCCGAATCCGGACGAGAAGGCTGCTTGCCTCGAACTATTGGCACAGCAACGACTCAATCTCAAATCGGAGAATGACAACTCGGAAGAATTGGAGCGAAAAACCTGGGGCTCTCTGTGCCAGATGTCGTTCGCCTCGAATCGTTTCTTGTACGTCGATTAGGTTGATACCCAACATAGATGAAATAGATCGGAAACTGATATGAGCGAAGCCCTGTGTTCCCGCAGACATATGCTCCATTCGTCGGCAATCAGTTTGAGTTCGCTGGCGGCAGCCATGCTGCTGAAATGTGATGGCTTCGCAACGGAACGTACTGATCCCGTCAAACCGATCTTGGAAGAACAAACGTTTGACTTGCAGATCAAACAGCCGCATCATCGTCCGCAAGCCAAAGCAATGATTTCGATGTTCATGCTTGGCGGTCCCAGCCAGATTGATTTGTTCGATCCCAAACCGGAATTGATCAAACGGCACGGAGAGAATTTCCCGGGAAACGTCAAGTTCGATAATCCAGCCCAGGCGAGCAATGAGATCATGCAGCCGCTGTGGAAGTTTTCCCACCATGGCAAATGCGGCATGGAATTATCCGAGCTGTTGCCTCATTTGGGGCGCGTGGCTGACGATATCACGCTGATCCGATCCATGCATACCGGCGTGAACAATCACGTCCCTTCAAACTACGCGTTGACGACTGGCCAAGATCGCAAAGGTCGCGCAGTCCTGGGCAGCTGGCTACTCAATTCGCTCGGCTGTGAAACCGACGAATTACCGGCCTACGTGGCACTCACCGATCCCCGTGGTCTGCCCCTGCTTGGAAGCGAAAACTGGAACAACGGAAAGCTGCCCTCGATCTATCAAGGTACCGTCGTCCGTCCGACACAACCCAGAATCTTCAATCTCCAAGCTCCCGATCATTTAAGAGGCGCAGGACAAGAGGCTCAGCTCGCCTTTCTCGATCGCTTTAATCAGGCATACTCTCGCACCCATCCAGGCGAAAACGACCTGGAAGCTCGCATCGCAAGTTATCAATTGNCAGCCAAGATGCAGTTAGCCGCGAAGGAGGCATTCGATATTTCGCAAGAAACGGCCGCCACCCATAAAATGTATGGTATCGATCAGGAAGTCACGCGAGATTACGGAACGCGTTGCCTAATCGCACGACGTTTGGTTGAACGTGGTGTGCGGTTCGTCAAGATTCTGTGCCAAGGACAAGTTTGGGATCACCATGGATCGATCCACAGCTCGCTCCCAACTCGCTGCCGTGAAATCGATCAACCGGCAGCTGCATTGGTCGCTGACCTCAAACAACGAGGTCTACTCGACAGTACGATCGTCCATTGGGGCGGTGAGATGGGTCGCCTACCGGTGATTCAATTCCGCGAAGGCCTAACTCGCCGCGACAAGGTAGGTCGAGACCACAACACCTACGGATTCAGCCAGTGGGTTGCCGGTGGCGGCTTCAAGAGCGGATATGTGCACGGTGCCACCGATGACTTTTCTCATTACGCCGTCGAAGGCATCGTTCATCACTACGATTGGCTCGCTACTCTACTCCATCAATTCGGTCTCGACCATGAGCGGGTCAAGTTTCGTGTAGGTCCCACCGAGATCAAGCTCGTTGAGCAATCGGACGCCAAGGTCGTCAACGAATTACTTAGCTGATCCGCTNTCGCCTTTTGATTCAGCGTCAGCGGATCCGGTCCCACCATCGCAAGCTCATGATTGCGATGTAACCTGCGCTTATTCAGCAGCCTCGATGAGCTGGTTTTTAAGGACGCCAACTCCTTCAATCTCGACCTCGACAACATCCCCAATTTCCATTGGCAAAGTTTTACCGGGCGTACCGGTATAAATGAGATCACCGGGTTCGAGCGTGACATATTGGCTGATAAAGCTGACCGCCTCATCAATGCTGTGAATCATATTCTTGGTGTTTGTCTTCTGTCGAACGTCGCCATTCACGCGCAATTCCATTTCCAGGTTGCCGTAATCGAGTCCGGATACGATATAGGGTCCCACCGGCCCGAAGGTATCGGAGCCCTTGGCTCGCCACCACTGAATATCATTATCCTGCCAGTTACGCGCGCTGATGTCATTTCCACAGGTGATGCCAAGGATATGATCCTTGGCCTGTTCCGGCGATATCTTACTGGCTTGCTTTCCAATCACAACAACGACTTCAGCCTCATAATGAACGCCTTCATGATCGGCAGGTTGCACGACCTTGCCTTCGTGAGCCAATAATGTGCTCGGCAGTTTATAGAAGGGTTCGGGAACTTTCGGAACAGGCTTGTCCCCGAGGTGATCCCGATAGTTCCCAGCCAACGCAAGCACCTTCGTGGGCTTCGTCGGAACGAGGATTTTCACACTTTTGACGGGATGGTTAGCGCCGGTCTTTTTCCATTCTCCAAAAAGAGAACCACTCAACTCCCAAACGCGATCCCCATCTACAATACCGTAGCTTGCTTGACCATCATGGTCATATCGCACGAATTTTGTAACATCGGCCATAACCCATTGCGCTGTACAAACAGTGCAGAACGCGACAACGAATAATCTGAATCGCATATCGACAACTCCTGTTTTTGATCGATTAAGGTTCTTGAAGAGAAAATCAGTCTGACATGTTTCACGCGCGGAGCAAGTCACAAACAGTCGACAACCGCGAAAAGCGGACATTGTTTTCTCTTCGGCCAGGTCGCCGTCGCACGACTTTAAGATCTCGTCGGAGTGCCTACCACACACTCGACACATCGCGACCTCAACTTTGGCAGGGCGTTGAGCTTTGATGGGAGATTGTTTCGAAGAGATTGATCAAACGTCGGACAATCGCTTGCGAGAATCGCCGAACTCATTGAGTTCCACTCCCATCCGATCCATCAGGGACAGATACAGGCTGCAGGCTCGACGATTATCGTCACCCTTTTCCAGATAATCTAACACTCGTCCGGTCGGCAGATCACCACCGCCGCNACCGGCCAGCAACATCGGCATCTGATCAGCTTCGTGTTTATCACCGTCGAAAAGGTTAGAACAGAACAACAGCAGACTATTGTCGAGCAACGTACGGCTGCCTTCCTGGATTTGCTTAAGCCGATCGACCAAATAGGCAAATTGTTCAACATGATATTGATTCGTCTTCAGATACATCGCTTCGAGTTCTGGATCACGACCATTGTGAGTTAGATCTAGGTGAAGGCTCCCTCGCACACCTTCCAAAAATCCGAAATTCATTTGAGACAAATCATTGTTCAACATGCATGTAGCAATTCGCGTTTTGTCCATTTGAAATGCCAACACGATCAAGTCAAGCATGAGTCGCATGTGAGTCGGCACATCTTGCGGCAAGGCATCATTCGGTCGCGGGATATTCGGCTCGGTAATGGTCGGCTGCCAACCTTCGAGACGTCCCNNTTGGCTGGCATGATCAATTCGCTTTTCAATATCTCGTATCGATTCGAGATACTCGTCGAGCTTCTGTCGATCGGAGCCGGTTAATTCAGTCCGGAGCGACTTGGCGTCAGCGGCAATGTGATCGAGCACACTTCGATCCAATTTCCTGCCCTCCGCTCCGTCGACCAACATTTCAAAGACGCGTGCAGGATAGATTTCTTTGGTAGTTGGTTTGGTTGCTGAGCTCCATGAGATGGACGACCCGTAAAGCATCGATAGACCATCTTCCAAACGCAGTTCGGTTGGCTCGATCCCCAAGACAAGGCTTTTGAGAGCCNTTCGACCACCGATCTTTTCGGCCAATACCTGATCCATGGTGCGACCACATCGAATCGAATCAGGATCCGTACTCACCCATCCTCCCGAGAGCAAATTCGGAATTCTTCCTAAATGGGGACTCTTATGCTCACGTGCCTGTTCGTTGAAGAGCCCACCCAGGAAATTCATCTCCTCAACGTGAGGAGCCATAGCCTGCAAGCCGGGTCCCAACTGCATGGATGATCCCTGACCCTTCGCCCACCAGTGAACGGGCTCGACTCCGTTGGAAAAGAAGACGCAGGCAAAGCGAACGGGTGCCTCGGCTTCGTTCACCACGACGCGTTTCCCCGTGTCCTCCGCACGCGATGGCATTGACTCAAGCCATGGCAAAGCAAGTGTGGCGCCCGCAGCACGAAGAAAGTGCCGCCGCGATACTGAGGAACTCAAACTCTGTTGTATCGATTTTGAGATCAAAGTCATGGTCCTGTATCCGCCGTGGATCGCATCGTACGAAACTGAGTACTTTTCACAATCCGAACTGCCAAATCGGACAATCCCGCACCATTCCCAATATCTTCGAGCATCTCGTCAATCAATTGCTGATCGGAAAGCAACTGACGACGGCCGAGCGCATAGCCTAGCAGTTTTGCGCTCAAGGTTCGATGAAATCTAGGAAGTTCAGTTCGCAAATGGGACTGCAGGCCAGCAAAACCGTCAATCTCCGAGCCGTCGCTTAAGTGCCCACTCGCATCAATCTGCTGACCATCGCGATATTGTTCTCTCCAACGACCGATCGGATCGAAATTTTCAAGCGCGAATCCCAGCGGATCCATGCGCGTATGACAATTAATACAAGCCGCATCTTGTCGATGCGCAATGAGGCGCTCGCGAATGGTTAATCCGTCGTTGATCGAATCGTCGGCGGGAATCGAGCCAGCGTCATCAGGTGGCGGCGGCACGTGCGTATCAAGAACACGACGCAAAATCCAATCCCCACGTTTCACCGCACTTGTTCTTAAGGGAGCTGATGTCGTCGTGTGCACAACTCCGAGCCCCAACAAACCGCCTCGCTTCAGCAGGCTCACATCTTTCACCATCCGATAATCCGTGGCGTTCTCATCGATTTGATCAGGGCTCATACCGTAGTGAATCGCTAACCTCCGATTCCAGAAGGCGTAATCGGCGAAGAGAATCTCATCAACAGGTCGAGTGTTTCGAACGATGTGCCAGAAAAACAACTTGGCTTCGTTGTACATCGAATCTTTGAGTTCCGCATCAAAATTCGGAAACCTCTTTCGGTCGATCCCGTCGTAATCCGAGAAACGATAGAAGCCAAACCACTGCCCAAAGAATTGTTCCGCGAACCTTTCCGCTTTGGGGTCCTTCAGCATTCGACGAGTTTGCCGCGTTAGTTCTTCATCGTCCTTTAACCGTTGTTGGGCTGCTGCTTCCCATAATTCACGATCGGGAGGCGATGCCCACAAGAAGTAACTCAACCGACTCGCCAGATCCCATTGTGACAATTCGACAATGTCGTCAGTGGATGCTGTAGTTTCAATTCGATAAAGAAACTCGGGTGCCACCAGAATGCGAGTCAGCAGAGTCCGAATCGCGGTTTCATGATCAACCTCTTCAGTTCTCTGCAACTTCTCATAAAAATCACGCAGCGAAGTACGTTCTTGCTGAGTCAACGGTNTTCGCCAAGCTTTCGCCGCAACTTCGAGAACTTGATCAACATGATTCTCCCGCGACTGCTGCAGGCTATTTTCGATCTGTTGGTGATTCTGCAGTAACCGACTCATCATCGGTCCGTAGAATGGCATTTGATCGATGACTTCAGGCGTTAATTCACGGACAGGCGTCACCGAGATTTCGCGACCCGCACGGCGGCCAGCCTTATCAGTGATAAAGGTCAGAAATGTATCGTGATAATCGAAGGACGAGAGCAGATCATTCCACGCGACGTCGAGTGCCTCGCGCNTCGTATCGTCCAGCATGTGTTCAACCAAAAACCGATCATCTCGATGGTACTTGATTGAATAGTGAAAATCGTTTCGCTCAGCGTTGTTGTAACTNTTGTCATAGGGTGCTGGAATTGGATCGCGATCCGACGGCGCAGGTTCTCGATGGGATACATCTGGCAATGCCTTTGCAAATTCATCGACTCCCGATTTCCAAGTCGCGAAAGTCTCGCCCTCGGAAGGCCCAATGATCGTTGATGCCTCACCCGAATCAGCCGCAGTGTCACGTGATGCCGTCGCGTTTCTTAGGACACAACGAACGATTGCATTTGGATCAGCATCTTGCGCAAGCTCGACCTGGACTCTAATCTGTGCCCCGACCGTGCCATCGGGTATCGAAAAATCAAACGATTGAACAACGTCACAGGGTAGCGAAGTTGTCCACGGGCCTGCCTCCTCTTGGTAATCGGGAACATCGATCAGGTGATCCGAGAGCGGCACCGCAACTGGGCGAGGACCATCCTGCTGACGAAACTGAATGATCGCGTTCTGCCAGGTGACCAACGCCTGTCTTTGAGGCTGTCCTGTCGCCGACACTGTTTCGAAATCAACGGAAGCCAACTCGTCCTGCTCATCCCAACGCAGCGATACCTCGAGCTCACCTTTCGAATTCAAGCTCAACGCACCTCGATTAAGCAACAGTGCTTCCTCCGAATCGCTGACTGTCCCGGATAGTCGCCTCTGCCAACCGCGTTGCTGCTGAAAGAGTTTATTGCAATCGTTTCTGACCTCCATCAACATGTCGGCATTCACAACTCCCGCAGTTGGTTCGGGAAGCTCCTCCCAAACCGATGCAATTTCCGTCAGAGGAAAAGAAGAAGCATCATGCAACACGTCATGAATATGCTGGACAAAGCGAATGCTGATCCCTTCTTCTCGAGCCAGTTGTTCCAAGCTCGCCTGCGACCGACCGAGTTGATCGCGATAACGATATTGCCAGACTACGAAATAGGCTCGGGCATAAACATCCATGCCGAAGGGTTGTCCACCTTCTCCCGCGGCTGATCGAAAACCGTGCTCTCGATAGATTCGCTGAATGCGCCGAATTGCCGACAATTCCTGTCCTGTCTTTCCGGGCGCCTCATAAAACTGAATGGGTCCGGCACCGACAATCGCATGGGATGCAACTCGCTTGGCCGCCTCCAGATACCGTTCCAGTGTAGAATCTTGAATGAATTGGACGTCGCCGACATTCGCAAACCCCTCACCGCCAATGGCATCTCCCATGAGCAGCGAATGAAATTGGAGGTCGAGTCCGGTGAGGTCCTGAATCGTATAGCTATACTCCGCATTAGTAAGCCTTCGCATTTTCACTCGACCCGGATCTCCTGCATCGCGACGAGCGATGCGAGCCATCGCTGCCTCGATCTCATCGATCGCGCGTCGACGTTCTGCGTCAGACGGTTGCGGCATGTCTTGTGGAGGCATACGTTTTTCGCGAATCATCTCCGCCACAAGTTCCCAACTCTTGAAACGTTGAGAGAATTCGGGAGCTGCCACCATCGCTTCGAAATTCACATTCGCCTCAGCTCCACTCTCACCGTGACAATCGAAACAATACTGATTCAACACTTGCTTCGTCGCAGTGAGGGCATTCTCGCTACTCGCGACAGGATGCGGAAACAAACCGCCAAGAACCAGAACAAGCGATAGCGGAACGATGATGTAGCGCATCACAGCAATCCGAGTGTGAAATGGGGGCGGAAGGCAGGCCTCTATTCTACACATTTTGCGACTGCAAATGAGCTGTAACTTGCGTCGGATCAGAACTGCGGAAGACAATCTGTTGTGCAAAACAGGAATTTGACGAAGTCGATTTTCATCAAATCGCCATCCTTCACGATCATCCGCCGGAGACGGCAGCGTCGACGGCCCCCTGTATCCTTATCACAACTGCATCCAAACAATCGCTTCGCAGCAAGGACAGGTCAGTCTATTGCAAGATTCGCGTGACGTTTGCAATCCCAATCAAGCGCGCTTTCGTTATGATGGGGAGATCAATCTTCGAATCAATGTCGGTTGCAATCCGCTCTATCGAAAGTCAATGTGAGAGTACCTTTCCAGATGACCGAACGTGTTTTACTCTTCGTCGCTATCGCTTGCTTAGGCCTGCCGCTGAAAACCATCGGATTTGCTCAGGAAATCATCGGCACTCATGTAATACCTCATCAATTCTCCGATGAAATTAAATGGCGGCGGCCTCCCAATCCAGATCTGTCTGCCAAGGTCGACTTGTTCGTGCAAAACAACCAGTCGCAGGCTCTTGAATTAGCGAAATCAAATCCACCAAAATTCGACAACAAATCGCCCGAGCAATTGCTTCAAAGCTCTGACTGGGCATGGCACGATACGCCATCATCGTGGTTGGATGACAAGGTGGTTGTGCCTTCCAATGCAGTAACGGTAATGACCTTCAACGGCATGTCATCCGACTGGGGTACCGGTACGAAACACAAACTGACCCTTGGATCGACGAAAGCTGCCTTTACAATTGATCGTCCAACCAACTGGATGTCAGCCGTGACATTTCGTTCGGTCGATGAAGCAGGCCAGGCGTCGACGGAAGTACGACCTAATCAAATCATTGTTTATGTCGAAAACGACGACGATCGACCGCTTCGAATTCAGGCGATGAAGCTATGGCTACCTGAGCCCGACGGGAACCATCACGTTTTCCACGCCGCGCGTCACTTTAGTGAACTGGATTGTTTCCCCTCAAACGGCATTGTTCCACCGCATGACAAGGGCGGCTTGATCGTCGTATGCGATCGGCTTCCTTTGACCTATGTGGTAGTCGAATTGATCGTCAAACCAGAGGACCAAGAGCCGAAGTCACTGTGGGCTCACCTGCGAATCAAGCGTGAGGTATTCGACATCAGCGGTGGCTGGGTGGTTTCCAAGCTGAAGGAAGGCAACAGCCTGCAAATCGATGATTACCTGTCACTCTTGAAGAGAATGCACATCAATACCGGACAAATCCAAAACGTGGCGGGTTACACGGATAACCCGACACAGTACAAGAAATGGCCACTCAAACGATTCAATCGCATGTGGCCCCTAGAGAATTACGACACAGACTCGATGCTGCCCGAGATTCACGCGGTCGAGTTTCTTGGCGAACCACAATACGGCGGTGGTCGCCCCGTCCCCCCACAAAAAGTTTGGGAGGGATTGGCTCCATACCAACCCAGCCGACTTCCCACATCCTTGACTCTCAGCGAGGAACACTCATGGCGTTATTATGCTGGGATTTCAGATTACCCTCACTATGATGCGTACCGGGTCACAGCTCCCGCCGCCGATTCCTGGCGCATGTATGATCGATGGGGCGGCGAACGAATTTCCTGGGGATCTCCGCTGGAAACCATTGGCGTTATGACTCGCAGCTTGCGCGAGCAGAGTCGGCCTCGTCCGATCGCCTATTGGTCGCAAGGAGCCCACGATGGATGGAGTGGTTTTCGACGCTACCGTCGCACTTCTCCGACACCAGATGAACTTCGCTCTCAGGCCTGGCACGGCTTATCGAACCGCGTTACATCACTGTACTGGTACAATCTAAGCTTGGAATCACTCATGAAATTTCCCGATCTCATCGATCCAATTATCCGGGTCAATCGGGAGAGCCTCATGTTGAATGAGATCTTCCTCACGGGAGATGCTTACGAGTACGAGCGCATCAACAATGAGTGGGACCTGAGTTCGATCGCGACTCGCGACGCACTGCTGATGGTCATCAGTGACCTGGATTATCAAGCCGACACGAAGAAGCGAGAATTTATCTTCAAGCCCCGTACCGGTCGTTTTCAATTCGATTTACCGCCTTGGCTAACGGGTGACCTGCAGATTTTTCGTGTTGATGCGGACGGAACTCATGATGTCGCACACCGATCTTCGAAAGATCACGTTGAAGTGGATGATCAAATCCATGTGGCAGGAATCTATATCGCCACAACGAATGACACTCTCAGAAGTCGAATCGATGCATTGCACTCGGAATTAATTGCGTTGGAAAAGTCGACAAAGATCGATCCCGTCAATCAAGAAAGTGACCTGGCACGATTAAGGCAGCACCTTTCAAAGTAAGCAGTCGGCAAAATGAGTTTGCTGAACCAGCATGGGCTTGACGATTCAGCACTGCAAATTCTTTTTTGAAAACGATACTGCGGCAATAATTCCTTTGCAAATTCGAACGGAAACCCCACCATGAAGCGATTTACGATCTCCTTCGCTTGGATTCTCCTCGCTGGAATAAGCTTCACAGGTCATTGGCCCAATATCGGTATGCGTGTGTTCGCAACAGAAACGGAAGAACATTCAAAACCGTTTTTTGAAGTCTGGGAGGAAAATAACGTCTATGGCAACTTGAATGTGGCAATGGACGGTACGGTTTTGCTATTCAGTCTCCAGGGCGACCCGCATCCCGATAAACGTCGAGGTAGCAAAATCTATCTGAAGCGATCAGAGGACGGCGGCACAAGCTGGTCGGATCATGAACTCATCGGCAAACGCATTGATCTCGATTGGCAAGCCTTAGGAATCGGCCCGTACGATGGTAAGGGTTGGGGCCGAGACGAACACCATAGTCATGCCACGCTTGGCACGAGCGTTGTCGATGAGATCACGGGTGAAATCATGATCTTCATCACGGCACTTTACCCAGCTCCGTTCATGTACAAGAGTCGCGATCACGGTAAAACGTGGCAATTAGAAAAGATTGAGTTCAGGAAAGACTCAAATGGATTCCTCCCGATTCCCAACGCAGCATGCGATCCTGCCATCAACCTCAAACACGGACCTCACCGAGGTCGTCTTTTGGTTCCATCGCGAGTCATGGTGAATTATGACAAACGGGCCGAGTCAGAAGGTTACACGAATGCCGTTTACAGCGACGATCACGGCAAGACCTGGCATTCAAGCGAACCGTTTCCGCTCCAAGGAACGGGCGAATCGGGATTGGTTGAACTTAACGATGGCACGATTTACTTGAACTCTCGCACCCATACCCGAAAGGGAAACCGCTGGGTTGCATACAGTGACGACAGTGGCCACAGCTGGCGCGACCTCCAGCAGGATGATGAATTGTTTGATGGACCGCCGGACATGTACGGTTGCAAGGCAGCTCTCTTAAAGATTGATCGAGATGATCGCGACATCCTACTATTCAGTTCACCCACGCCTTCTCTTCCGGGCCGCCTTAACATTCGCGTTTGGGTCAGCTTCGACGGAGGAAGGAGCTGGCCGCACAGTCGACTGATTCGACGAGGCCCCGGCAACTACACGTGGATGACTCAGGGTCGGAAGGGAACTCCGAGCGAAGGCTTTATCTATTTGCTGAGTGGCAAAGATTGGATGGCGCGATTCAATCTCGCCTGGTTATTGAAAACAGACAATGCCGATGTCGTCCTGGGCTTCCGAAAGCAATACAGTTTCGCTGATTCCGACGTCTATCGCTCATCGGAAAATGCAGAATCGTTTCAACCTGATGACCCAAAACTCGATCGGCCCCAGGGATACCAACTGAAGAATACAGACCAGCCCGGACAAGTGGTCACTCATCGCCTGAGATTACCGTCGGGGAAGATGAAGGTAAATTGCCATGTGCCTGACGGTAAACTCTTCGTTTGGATGATGGATGAGTCGAATACTCGTGTTCGTAACAGTCATGCGATCACCGGCTCTTATCTATACGATCATCCGATTGAATGGCAGGACGGCCCGATCGATTCTTGGGTTGGTCGAGAAGTCTATCTCCAATTCATGCTGGAAGGCAACGCGCAAGTCTTCGATGTTCGTTTCGACGAGATCCCTGAAGTATCAGACGATCCGGCGGCGATTGCAGCGACCGACAATCGGTTCGTGCTCCCTCCGAGAAACGACTATGTGATGGATCAGACTCCTTCCTTCATCAAATCAACGGTGAATGCGAATACCTTCGAAATCACTACAGATCGACTTGAAGGGATCTCAACCGGTTATCAGCTCGTCAACGACAACACCACGGGACAGCTTCTCTCACGTAAATTCAGCCTGCCTGGTGACGAAATGCGAATCAGTTGCGACGTTTCCTCAGGCAGCCTCACCGTTTCCTTGCTCGATGCGGACGGAAATCTTCTCCAGACGAGCCATCCAATCTCGGGAGGACTGAAGTTCAGGGAACGTGTCTCTTGGCCTGAAGAGTTCACTCTCGGTCCCTGGATTGCCAGTCCGGTTTCCCTGCGATTCGATCTACAGGGTGGAGCCAAGCTGTACGCGGTTCGATTCGACGACCTGTTCTGGGACTGAGCGATTCGTCTCGCTCGTTTTGTTGCTTACGGAGACGCCAGGCTTGGACTCGCAGTTTTTTGGTGCGGATCAATAAAGGCATGACTGAGCTGCTCAGTTTCCACACCCTCCATTACCTGATCTTCTTCGATCCAGACATAAAGGACTGCTTTGAGAATGGCGACTATTGCCGAAGCAAATGCGCCGTTCAACAGCAACAATACAAACAGCATTCCGAGTGCACCCGCAGTGACGCCGTGTCCTCCTCCATGCAGGGCACGCGCATCAACAAAGAGCAGAGCCAGACAGGCCATTCCTAAAAAAAAGCTAATCACGAAGAGTGGCCCTCCAATCCGAAGTCCGACGCGGAGTGTCTTCATGTCGACTCCGCTATCCGAGCCGTAGATCTTCTTCACGACATCCGTAACCGTCTTTTTCGATTGCCCAATCGCAGTAAATGGCCCCGATCCGGTGGCCATAATCGCCGTAATCGCGAAATAAGTGAGGATCGTCCAGGCGAAACCAAGAATGGACCCAATGATTAGACCCATCAAACGGTGCTGTTCAATCGCGTTCAAAATCGCTCCAACAATGACGGTCACTAGCCACCAAAGAAAAAGTTGCGGTAGACGCAACAAGGCCATGCTATAGCCGTATAGGAAGCTGCGATTCTCGCTCCGCGATAGGGCCAACGCTTGGGCGTTGACGGCCCCCACGCTGATGAGCCCCACAAAAGCATTGATCAATACGAACAAAATCAGATAGCCGAAATGAGTGTGCCCTGCCAAATTCTGGACGTTATTCGCCAGCTGTTGTTGCTCAGGTGTTAAAGAACTCGACGACGAATCGCCCTTGTCTTGAAAGGCTTCATTGACAACGCCCGTCACCACCTGCCCCACCTCCATCGCCGATACATCAAAAATCAAACTCCACATAGCGGCAAGTAAGAGCACACCGCAGATGACTCGAACGGCCGGATAGCCGAGTAACTTGAATTTTTTCCTGACGATGTCCCATGCAAAAGACGCCTTTGTTTTACATTGCAAGGCCATGAAACGGAGTCTCCTGATGAGCAAGTGCTAGATAACGCGATGAGTTTAGAGCCAACCAACTCACAGTCGCCATCCCCCCCTCAAGAGAGCAGCGTGGTACACCCCTCATCAATGCACATCACACGGCAAGAGAATTATTGGCGTACATTGATGAACGAGTGACAAAGAATTGTCACTCAAATCAAAACCGCATCGAATTTGGAAGATCGGTTGGCTTTAACGGTTCCAAAAGTAGGAGGGAATGGAACGGTTCCATCACCTCTGGTGTACAGGCTTGGCTTTCGGCGAAACCCCAAGGTTGCGTCGCCACTTGCCAATCGAGTTAGCCATTCGAGCGACAATCCAAAGCGCCTCACTGGCAGTCGAACCTGCCCTTAATTTGTGCAGCGATCGGGCGGGGTGCTGTATTTATGTGCAAGGTGATATGAGCCCCTTGCAGTAAAATCTGATTTATTTAGGATCATAGACGATATCAGCATGATCGGTACGCTTTTTGCTTTTTCCTTCCATGCCTGAAGTCAATCAGACACCGAAAAGGCGGCTGTGTGTCCATTTGCCGGCGATCCGTTGAATCACCGAGGTGATGAAGAGATACACAGATCGATGTTTGGCGTCCTGTAACCAGCAGGCTCAAACACATCTCAATCCTACTTACAGAAAGGACGAACTTCAGCAATGAGCAGCAAATCGAAACTAGAGTATATCTGGCTCGATGGATACAAGCCGACGCAAAGCCTGCGGTCGAAGACAAGGATTGAAAGGGATTTCGGTGGAACGCTCGAAGAGTGTCCCATGTGGTCGTTTGATGGAAGTAGCACGGAGCAAGCGGACGGAAGCGATTCGGACTGTCTGTTGAAGCCAGTCGCAATTTTTCCCGATCCAGGTCGCAGGAACGGATTCTTGGTAATGACTGAGGTATTGAATGCTGACGGAAGTCCGCACGAATCCAACGGTCGGGCCACCATTGAAGACGGTGACGATGATTTCTGGTTTGGTTTTGAGCAGGAATACTTCCTGTGGTCTACCACCAACAATAACCCGCCCGGCTTCCCAGCCGGTGGCTTTCCTCCCCCGCAAGGTCCCTACTACTGCTCGGTTGGAGCTGACAACGCTCACGGTCGCCAGTGTGTAGATGAACACTTGGACGCGTGCCTTGACGCTGGGATCAACGTTGAAGGAATCAACGCGGAAGTGGCTGCAGGTCAGTGGGAATTCCAGATCTTCGCCAAGGGCGCTCAGCGAGCTGGTGATGAAATTTGGGTTGCTCGTTATCTCTTAGAGAGAATTGGCGAAAAATACGGTTACGCCATTGAGTGGCATCCCAAGCCGCTCGGTAAAACCGACTGGAATGGTTCCGGCATGCACGCCAACTTCTCCAACAGTCTCATGCGATCGTGTGGCGACAAAGACGTGTTCACATCGATCTGCGAAGGTTTCGGTGGCGTCATTGACCGTCACATCGGTGTCTATGGTGCCGATAACGATCAACGGTTAACCGGTTTGCACGAAACTCAATCGATTAACGAATTCTCCTTTGGCGTTTCCGATCGTGGTGCTTCCATCCGAATCCCGGTTGGCACCATCGATGACGGCTGGAAAGGTCGCCTGGAAGATCGTCGACCCGCTTCGAATGCGGATCCGTATAAGGTCGCAGCTGCAATCATCAAGACGGTGAAGGAAGCCACCTCTGCAGCTAACGCCTAAAACGCATAGACGTTTTCGCAACGTTGCGATGATAGCCCCCTTAGCAGTCCAGGATGACGCGAGGGGGTTTTTTATGCGCGGAGAGGAACTGATCGAAATCCAGCGATACGCGAATGACGCTCAACAAAATCTGCCAAACTCAATCCGTCAATTGAACGCTTCTTAGCGCTTCGATCATTTCTCGCATCGACTGAAAACGATTGGCCGGCTGCTTTTCGATCGCTCTCATCACGATTTCATCAAACGATTCCGGTATCGACCATTCACGGCGGCGTTTGGAAGGGGGAGGTGGCGTATCGTGCAGAATATTTTCAAAGGTCTCCTGGATCACGCGCCCTCGAAAAGGCTCATGCAATGCAGCCGCTTCATAAAGCACAACTCCTAGACTAAAAATATCGGTTCGTTCATCAACGGCGGCGCGATGAACATTCACCTGCTCCGGTGACATATAGAGCGGAGTTCCCGGGCGATCTCCGGACATTGTTAGTGCTTGAATCGCTTGCTGCTGATCCTGGTGAACTGCCGGATGCTGGGGTTCATCAGCGGCTTGTCCCCAAACTTTTGCTACCCCCCAATCCAAAAGTATGACTTCGCCGAAGTTACCCACCCAGATGTTCTCGGGCTTCACGTCCCGATGAATCACACCTCGAGCATGTGCGTAAGATAAAGCCAACGCGGCATTGATGACGACCTCCACTCGAGCCTTCAAAGGGAACTCTTTGAAAGTGTCCTTATCATTCATCGCAATTCGTTTCAGGATCTCGAAGAAATTCTCACCTGAAATCCGCTTCATCGTGAAGTAAACACCGACTTCCTCGGCTCGACCGATCTCGTAAACCGGCACCGTGTTGGGATGTTGCAACTGGGCCGTCACGCGGGCCTCTCGTAACAGCCGTCGTTTTTCTTTTTCGTCATCAATGAATTGCGGAAGCAAAGACTTCATTACCACAGACCGCCCTGTGAGCTGGTCGAAGCAAGAACGCAGGATCCCAGATCCACCACGTGTCATCTCCGCGAAATTTTTATACTTTTCGATTCCCTCGGGTAACACTTCCGGCAATTCATAGTCGGTCGCCGTAAGGAAAATGGGACCGTGGCCGTCCGCTTGCTGCGGCATCTTGGGCTCCTTCGGATCTTTCATCCGCTAGGTTCTGTATTTGTGAGCCATCGGTTGTAACAGCCGAGCGTTTTTTTTTCATCCCCGACCAGGAAGAGAAGGGACATCCGCTACACAACGAAGATTGTTCACCAAGGACTGATCCGTAGCCAACTTTCGAAGAATCTCGGGCCATCGATGCCAGTCATCGTCCTCAAAGCCAACGCTCTCACCAGCCAAGCCCAATTCCTAAAACCCAATCACCATCGCCTAATGTCTTCCTCCCGCAAAAATTCGTTCTCCCAAACCGAATCGACGCGCTACACAGGTCACAGGCTTCGTGGGTTGATCGAAGACAATAGAACCACCCTCGTGGGGTCTTTTCCGTATCAACGACCTCCATAACTCAGATGAAATCTATCACGCGTCTCCGCGGGAGAACCAGGGCCCCCATTAAATTGACAATGACGATCGCTTCACTGATAATCAGCGGCTGCTTTCTGATAATCAAAGGGATATGAGGATAAATAATGCCGGATGAAATAGGCACATCCCCTGACGGGCGCCCGTTTCTCCTGTGAGAGGATTCCATGAGTACAACCGATGCAATGAGCCCAGTTCATGACGCAAAAAACGTCGTCGGACGGGTTCGCAACTTGATCGTCAGCAATCATCTCGAGCGAGGTGACCGATTGCCACCGATCCGAGAATTAGCCGTGCAGTTTGGTGTCAAACCGGGAACGGTGCGTGATGCCTTATTGACGGCTCAAGCTCAGGGTCTGGTCAAGGTGTTGCCGAGAGTGGGCGCGATCGTTCAGACGAGCGAAGAATCGTTTACCGGGCAGGACGAGAGCGAACGGATCGGCGCAAACATCGCAGGTGTGATCGGGCAGGGTGATCAAAATCTTTTCCACATCCTGGAAACGCGAGAAGCGTTAGAAATTGCGATGGTCGCTCGCGCGGCCGAGCGTCGGGAGTTGACGGAACTTTTTCGACTGCGACAGATTCTTGCGGACATGGTCAAGATTCCATTGGAAGTTGAGTCCCCTGAGTTTGCAAAGTTAGACATCGACTTTCATCTTGAAATTGCGCGATTGTCTGGAAATTCAGTCATGGCGTCGATGCTACGCATGCTTTTGGTCGAAATCAAACCCCATCTTGATCGCATTCGCTGGTCAGACAATCGCCGTGATTCTGCGAACGAATCTCACGCAAGAATCTATTCGTCGCTCGTCGTCGGAGATGTCGCTCAAGCTCAAAGCGAGATGCGCGATCACATTCGTTCTACTTACAACAGCCTATTGGATGAGATGCGTAAACCACCGGCAGTTAACGGGGACGAGTAAGATGTTTGTGTCATCATCAACATCGCCGCGGAAGGTAATCTTTATCGCTTACCTGATCAGCGCGCTCATGTGTGCTGTAGCAATCATCTCCAGTACAGAATTGATTGCTGCGGAAGACATCGTTGATGAGGCCAATCAGAGCAAAGACTTGGAATTCTTTGCGAATTTAATTGCCCCTATCTTGCAAAAGCGCTGTTACGAATGTCACAGCCATGAGTCGGGCAAGGCGAAAGGTGGCCTGGTACTCGATTCTCGTCGCGGCTGGGAAAAGGGGGGGAGTGAGGGTGCGGCGATCATCCCAGGAGATCCGGACGAAAGCCTCTTGATACAGGCAGTTCGATACGAAGGTTTTGAAATGCCACCGGATGAACAACTTCCCGCCGATGAAATCGTGTTGCTCGAACAATGGATTGCTATGGGTGCTCCCGATCCTCGCGCATCGAAGACCCCAATCATCGATCCTCAAAAACTCTGGGCTCTGAAACCGATTTCGCAACCAGCCGTTCCGAAAATTCGTGACGTTCAATGGACTCGCGACGACCTGGATTCCTTTATTTTGTCGAAGCTGGAATCCAAGGGTCTGAAGCCAGCCGGAGACGCAGATCGCTATACCTTATTGCGTCGCGTCACCTTGGACCTCACCGGTTTACCACCGACACCCGATGAAATCGAAGCATTCATCGCGGACAATTCCGACGACGCGTACGAAAAGGTGATTGATCGCTTACTAGAGTCGTCTGCCTTTGGGGACCATTGGGCTCGACACTGGTTTGATTTATCGTGCTATGCCGATCTGAGTGACATTCAAGGCAACGTGTTGATCCGAGATGCCTGGCGATACCGAGACTACGTAATCCGTGCCCTCAATACCGACAAACCATTGGATCGTTTCATTCACGAACAAATCGCGGGTGATCTGCTTCCTTACGCCAGTCAAGAACAACGTCGCGAACAAATCATCGCGACCGGATTTTTAGCGATTGGACCCTGGACTCTTCAAAATTACATCAAGGGACAGCTCAACGCGGACGTCGTCGATCATCAAATCGATCGGATCGGGCGCACATTTTTGGGGCAGACCATCTCCTGCGCACGTTGTCACGATCACAAATTTGATCCCGTACCGACTGCGGACTACTATGCGATGGCTGGTATTTTTCACAGCACGGTGACGACCAGCTATGACGGTCCTGGAGTATGGAGTGCGATCACCGAAGTTCGTTTGCCTAACCTGACGGGTTCAGTTGAGGACCGATCCGAGCGAGAAAAGCGGCTGGAAGAACAACGTTCGTTGCAACAAAAATTGCAAACCGAGCTGACAACATTGGTCCTGAAGTTACCCGGCGCCACGAACGCCAACGTTCTGACCTCGGAAACTCCAATCGCTGCCAATCAGAAGGACGTGCAGTACCATGTGAGCTTTGACGCGGGCCCGAGCGTCTGGGCCGGTGCATCGCAGAGCACCACCGACTCGGACGGTTTGCAGATCGATCTGATACGCGAAGATGGAAGCGTGCTGACAGGTCTTCGTCACGCGCCCGGTCGCTGGCCAGGAGGCAAGGAAGCTCAACAACTTACCCCCGCCGGATTCAACTACGTTGGCGACGGAACAGGACCTGTACGATTTCGTTTGACCAGCGCGACACCCGGCAATTCTCGATTTGGTGGAGCACTTGATAATCTAGTTGTCACGAAGGTTGCTAATCCTCCGGACACCAATGCAAATGGGGAGGTGACGAGTAGCAACGACGAAGTGATCTTTGAGGAAAGTTTTGACGATCTGGTTCGGGGTCCGATCCAAGGCACCCAGGCCGACACTCAACTCACCGTTTTCGCTCAAGCCACCGTCCCGGGTTGGGAAGGCGGTGGCCTGAATCATTCGCACGCTGTCGCCATCGAGAAGGAAAATTTCGCCATCCAGTTCTTTGGGGGTACCACTCAGGAGCTTGCCAAAGCCCAACCTGTAACTCCCCATGAAAAGTCCGTTCATGCTCAAGCACTGGAACTCGAAAAACAATTAAATCGCGTCACAGCGCAAATCGCAGAAACCGAAAAACAGGATGCTCCCGAATTCGCTTTAGCCGTTCGCGAAGCAGAAAAGCCGGCAGACAGTCCGATCTACCGAGGCGGTGACTTTCAGAACCTTGGCGAAAAAGTCGATCGCGGTTTTCTGTCTGCTATTCCAACCTCCACCAACTACACGATTCCCACCGACGTCAGCGGTCGCCTTGAAATGGCGAAATGGTTAACCGATGCAGAGAACCCATTACCGTCTCGCGTCCTGGTCAATCGCATCTGGCACCACATATTTGGCAGAGGCATTGTTCGCACGGTTGATTATTTCGGCGTGCACGGCGAAACGCCAAGTCACCCTGAATTGCTTGACTTCCTAGCGCAACGATTGCGTCAAGGCGACGACTGGTCGCTGAAAAAGACGATCCGTCGCATGGTGCTGTCGCGCACCTACCAAATGGCATCGACCCATCATTCGCAGGCAAGCGAACTCGATCCCGACAATCGATTGCTCTGGCGCATGCCTCGTCGACGTCTGACCGGTGAATCGATTCGGGATGCGATTTTGGCAGCAAGCGGCGAACTGGATCCGAGCCGCGGTGGACCCTCTCTTGGACTCGAATTAAAAGGCAACATCAACGGTCTGGGCGGCAACGTGAATCCACCCACCTGGGTCGGCAAAATCCCAGATTACATTCAAAACCGTCGCTCGGTTTACCTGCCATTAAAGCGCGAGCGACCCATGGGTGAGCTAGAAATCCTGAGCATTTTTGACTTTCCACATCCGAACGAAATCACCGGAGCGAGGCCGAACACAACCGTTGCAACTCAGGCGCTCTACCTGCTCAACTCGCCATTTGTCAAACAACAGGCGATCAAGCTGTCCGAACGTTTAGCTCGCGAGGAGCCGAAGCATGAGCGAAAGCGAGTCAATCGACTTTATATGCTGACCACTAACCGCCCAGCGGTTGCTGATGAAATTGATACGGCGTTGGCCTTTCTGGATCAGTGTTCCCAGGAACTGGACGGAAATCGATCGGCGGCATGGGTACAGTTAAGTCATGCCGTCCTGGGTTCCAATGCGTTCGTGTTTCGGGAATAGGACCAGTCACGACAGGATAGACGATGAGTATGAATTATCTGCCCGGAATCAGTCGGCGAAACTTTCTCCGTACGACAAGCTGTGGATTTGGTTCTTTGGCCCTGAATGCGCTGCTCCAACAACAGTCTGTGGCTAGTCCGAACGGAGTAAATCCAGAGTCATCGCCACTCATGGCGAAGTCGCCGCATTTTCCAGCTCGCGCGAAACGCATCATTTTTCTATTTATGTCGGGCGGTCCGTCCCAGATGGATCTGTTCGACCATAAACCGGCTCTCGCAAAGGGGGCAGGACAAAAGCTGCCCTATCAGCTTCCGGAAATTGAAGCGACGGTCGGCCTGGAAAACACAAAGCTACTCGGACCGGTATCGGGATTTCGTCATGCGGGAGAGTCCGGGCTCTTCATGAGCGATTTGCTCCCTCACACTGCCAAGCATGCCGATGACCTGTGTATCTTGCGAGCTGTGCAGGCGGATAGTCCCAACCATCCGGTAGCGATCCGACAGATGCACACCGGCAATCTCTTCGATACAGTGCCGGCCATGGGTGCCTGGCTATCGTACGGATTAGGTACGGAAAACCAACGTTTGCCTTCGTACATTACGATTCTGCCGAAAGAGGGCGAACGCAATTACAGTAGCGCCTTCCTGCCGGCGATTCATCAGGGGACTGCGATCCAACATGTGGGATCCTCTGCCGCAAAAGCACCGATTCGTCATTTGAACGATCCTGCGGCGTCTCGCCGTGTTCAACGTCAGCGAATTGATCTCATTCAAAGTATGAATCGACGGCAACTTGAGCGTCTAGAAACGGATCAACAAATGGAAGGCGTCATCGAATCGTTTGAACTCGCCTTTCGGATGCAAACGGAAACGCCCAAGTTGGTTGATTTTGAAGACGAATCCAAGGACACATTAGCGCTGTACGGCGTTGGCGAAAAGCCGACTGACGAGTTCGGACGGCAATGTTTGCTGGCACGACGTTTTGCCGAAGCGGGCGTACGCTTCATACAGATCTCACTGGGCGGCTGGGATCACCACAACAAGATCGCATCTGGATTGCCTGACCGGTGTGCAGTCTCAGACAAGCCTGTCGCCGGCTTGCTGACCGATCTGAAATCGCGCGGCCTGCTGGACGACACTCTTGTGCTCTGGGGTGGTGAATTCGGACGCACACCTCACGCGCAAAATGGAGATGGTCGTGAACATAATCATCACGGTTTTACCATGTGGATGGCAGGCGGCGGCATCAAGGGTGGCATCACGCACGGTGCGACCGATGACTTCGGCTACTATGGCATTGACGGCCAGGTACACATCAATGATCTGCACGCGACGATGCTCCACCTGATGGGACTCGATCATGAACGGCTCACGTTTGAACACCATGGACGACCGTTTCGACTGACCGATGTCGCAGGGAAGGTCGTGCGGGAAATCATTGCCTAAACAGCAAACTTCCCATGAATGGAGAATCACGAGATTGAATCGACTGATTTGATGAAGAAGCTGGTCAACACTCCCAACGATTGAACGGATCGGACATCGGACACGTCCGAGAAAGAGAGATCACCATGAGTAGAAGGTCGATACATCACATCTGTTTTGCGTTGATTAGTTTCGTTGTCAGCAGTTCGGCAGCCTTCGCCGACAGACCCAACGTCGTGGTGTTTCTGAGCGATGATCAGGGCTGGGGTGATCTAAGTATTTCTGGGAACGGCGATCTGGCGACGCCGAACATCGATTCGCTAGCCAGAGATGGCGCGAGCTTTGATCGCTTCTTTGTCTGTCCGGTATGTTCGCCGACTCGGGCTGAATTCCTGACGGGTCGGCATCACGCGCGCAGCGGAGTGTATTCCACCTCGGCCGGTGGCGAACGTATGAATCTCGATGAAACAACCATCGGCGATCTGTTCAAGACCGCCGGCTACCGCACCGGCGCCTTCGGAAAATGGCACAACGGCATGCAGTATCCCTATCACCCCAACGGCCGAGGCTTTGAAGAGTTCTACGGCTTTTGCAGTGGACACTGGGGCAATTACTTCGATGCCTTGCTCGAACGCAACGGCCGCATCGTTACCGGTAAGGGCTACTGCATCGATGATTTTACCGAGCAGGCGATGAACTTTATCGAAACCTCTGTCGAGGCGAAGCGGCCCTTTTTCGCTTACCTGCCCTACAACACGCCGCACTCGCCCATGCAGGTGCCCGACAGCTTCTGGGAAAAGTTCGCCGAGAAGCCATTGAATTTCAAGAATCAGCAGAGGCAAGAACCTTCGAGCAGAGACCTGCACAAGCGATGTGCGCTAGCCATGTGCGAAAACCTGGACTGGAATGTCGGCAGGCTTTTGAAGTTGCTGGACGAGTTAGAGATCTCGGAGAACACCATCGTGGTCTGGTTTCACGATAACGGTCCTAACGGGGTGCGATGGAATGGCGGTATGAAAGGACAGAAGGGCTCAACCAATGAAGGCGGCTGCCGAAGTCCGCTGTTCATCCGCTGGCCGGCGGGCATCAAAGCTGGAAGAAAGATTCCGCAGATCTGCACCGCCCGCGATCTACTGCCCACACTTTGCGACCAGGCCGGCATCTCAAGCAAGACCGGAAAACCTCTAGATGGCATGAGCCTGAAGCCCTTGCTTGAGGGCAAGACGCAGGACTGGCCTGATCGGCTGCTGGTCAACCAGTGGCGCGACAGGACGAGCATCCGCAGCCAAAGGTACCGTCTTGATCATGAGGGCAAGCTCTTTGACATGGTCGCCGACCCAGGTCAACGCAAATCCGTCGATAACCCAGAGGTGCTCGAAAAGCTATCCGCTAAGGCCAAGGCCCATCGAGATCAGTTCATGCCAGACTACTTTAAAGACGATCGTCCCTTCGTGATCGCTCATCCAGATTCACCTTTCACCCAGCTCCCGGCCCGTGATGCAATCGGGCATGGCAATATCAAACGTTCCAACAAATTCCCCAACTGCTCTTACTTTTTGAACTGGACCAGCGTTGACGACAAGATCACCTTCAAGACACGCGTGGCTGAGACGGGTCAATACAACGTCGTGTTGTATTACGCAGCAAAAGACGCCGGTGCCAAGTGCGAGTTGCGCTTTAACAATTCGATACTCAAGTTCCAAATCGAGCAACCGCATAATGTGCCACAACGTGGTGCAAAAGATGATCGCTACAAGCGTGCCGAATCTTACGTCAAAGACTTCAAAGCGATCCCCATCGGGACGATCGAGTTGAAGCAAGGCGAAGGCGACCTGACTTTAAAGGCTACGGAAATTCCCGGTCGTGAAGCGATGGAATTCCGATTGCTGACGCTCGAACGCGTAAAATAGGGGACACCTCGATGCATCGGAGGATGCCGCGAGAAAATCTCATCCGCTTTACCGGCGAGACAACATAGTCATCCAACAACAACCTACGGAGATGTTACGAAATAAGGCCGTCAAACGTAACGTTCAAAATCCTTGAAAACCTTATATGAAAACAGAATTCAATCGACGACATTTTCTTCGCGGCACGGGATACCTGATCGCTCTCCCGACGCTGGAATCTCTTGGTTTTCGCCATTTTTCGTCGGCTGCAAATACCGCTCCGCTGACCCTCCCAAACGTTTAGTCTTTCTCGGGTTCGGGTTCGGTGTGACTCAAGAAACCTGGTTTCCCGATCGGGAACAAACCGGAACCGACTACGACCTGCCTGAGGGGCTCAAGCCACTTTCACGACACAAAAAAGACATTACGGTCGTGCAGGGTTGCTCCAATCAAATCAGTTACGAAGCACAATTGGGGCAGTACGTTCTGGTTAACTCGGGCAAATCGTTTTTCCGTTCCTGGGCAGAGCGTGAAAAAGACTTTTCGCGCGGCTTCACAGAACACTTAATCGAATACGCACTCGGTCGACCGTTCGGGTTCACCGACGAACATCTTGCAAACGAAGTCGTCGGCTCCGCAAAGAGCAGACAGTTTGCAGTTAGCGATTTTATTCATGATCTCGTCCAGAGCAAAGCATTCCGGATGTAGTAATGGAACAGTGACGCAAGGACCCCATCCAAGCTAACCCTTACCACGGCTCGATTTCCCATCGTTGTTCCCGAACAATTTCCGCGATGAATCAAATGACTCACCAATTCGCTCGGATCATCTGTGCCTCGCTCCTATCGTTTGCTGCGTTGCCCGGAAACGCTGCCGAACCCGATCGCCCCAACATCGTCTGGATTTCTCTCGAAGACATCACGCCGATGATGGGATGCTATGGCGACGAGTATGCTCGCACTCCGGTTTTCGATCGGCTTGCCGCCGATGGCATTCACTA
Organism: Planctomycetaceae bacterium; assembly: GCA_002723275.1. Taxonomy (GTDB): domain Bacteria; phylum Planctomycetota; class Planctomycetia; order Pirellulales; family Pirellulaceae. Next base: position 28,638 of record PBNZ01000013.1, on the reverse strand, counting down.
CACGAAATCGCATGCCATCGCTCCCGTCTGTTCGACATCGCGCAGCAGCATTATCACCGGGATGTACCCTTCGACACTGGGCACCCACCATCATCGTAGCAATGTTGGCCAACCACCAGCGTTTGTGAAGATGCTGCCCAACTTGATGAGCGAAGCGGGCTATTACACCAGCAACAATGCCAAAAAGGACTACAACATCGGCGGCGATCGGTGGCACGAAAGTTCCCGGACCGCTCATTGGAGAAACCGCCCCAACGCGGAGCAACCGTTCTTCGCCGTCTTCAACTTCGGCGAGTGCCATTCNAGTATCACGAAGATTCCCGAAGACGTGATCGTGACACAACGATTGGATCGGCTGAAGTCCGCAGATTTCCACGACCCGGCCCTAGTTAAGATTCCGCCTTACCATCCCGATGTGCCTGAATTCCGCCAAGCCTGGGCTCGTTATTACGACGCCGTCACCCAGGTAGACTATCGTGCGGGAGAGATCATTCAGCAACTTCAAGAGGATGGACAGTGGGATGACACGATCGTCTTTGTCTGGGCGGATCACGGTGTGGGAATGCCCCGAGGCAAACACAACGCATGGGAACAGGGAACTCATGTTCCGCTGATCGTTCGCTTTCCACCCAAATACCAACACCTGGCACCTGCGCGACCAGGATCAACGATTGACGGACTCGTGACGCTGATGGACCTGGGACCTTCGACGTTGGCCTTGGCCGGCATCGACACACCCTCGTGGATGAACGGCCGACCACTACTCTGCCGAACCAGCGACGATGAAATTGCTTATCGAGAATTCGTGATCGGTATGCGAGACCGCTTGGACAGTCGCTNCGAAATGGTTCGCACAGTCCGTGACCCGCGCTTTCGCTATCAGCGCAACTTCTATCCGCATTTGCCATTCAAGCCGTATGAAGATTACGAATTCAATGCTCCCATTTTGCAGACGTGGGTGAACCTTGCGAAGGCAGGTCGTCTGGAAGGTCCGCAAGCGATGCTGAACCAACGCTTCAAACCGATCGAAGAGCTCTACGACTCCGAAAACGATCCGCACATGATGCACAATGTGGTCGACGATCCTGCCTACAGTAAAGTCGTGAAACAGATGCGTGAGCGGCTCCGGGCCTGGATGCTTACGACGCGAGATCTGGCCGTCATTGAAGAGTCGGAAATGTTGGCCCGAGCAAAACCCTACGATTCGCATTGGGAATTCGGGCAATCGCTTGAAAACTACAATGAGATTCTTGATACTGCAAATCTTCAGGTTGAAGGTGAGGCAGCGATTGATGAACTGTTTGTCCGCGCGAAGGACGCGGATTCAGCCGTTCGTTTTTGGGCAGTCCTCGGCTTAGTCGCGTTACAATTGGATGATTCCAAGGTGATTGAGGCTCTGCGGGATGCGACCCGAGACAACTCGATCAGTGTTTCAACAACGGCAGCTGATGGTCTCTTTAATCTGGGAAGATATTCGGAAGGTCTCCCTGCGATCCTTACTGCCTTGAAACATCCAATTCCAGCAGCTCGGATTCGCGCCGCATGCGTTCTTGATATGCAACCACCTTCCGCCAACGCAGCTCTCGCTCCCGCCCTACCGGCATTGCGGATTGCAGCGGAACAATTGGATGTGAACAAGCTACCAGGGATTCCCTTTGGACTGAACTATCCGTTTCAACGAGCCACAAAGGCCATCACTGGGGAAGAAAGTTATTACCGCTGGAATCCTTAACCCAATCCATTTCATGGCAGGTAACAGAACGGGATTAACATCATGAAACGATTACTGATAACACTCGCAGTCTTGAGCACACTTGCTCCGTTGCCGAAGCTCTCCTTGGCCAACGAATTCATTCCGCTGCGTGCAGGTCCAATCACCATGGTCTTTGATACGGATAACGTATTCTTGCGTTATCTGAGCGTGGGCGATCATGAGATCCTACGCGGCATCAATGCTCCCATTCGAAATCAGCATTGGGAAACCGTGTCGCCGAAGATTTCAAACCTCCAACTCAACCAAAACGACGACAGTTTCGAGATGACGTTTGATGTCACCTGCCAACACGCGGATGTCGACTTCCGCTGGGAAGGTTCGATTACAGGAAGTGACAAGGGCGTCATTGAAATGACATTTGACGGAGTCGCCGAATCAACATTCAAAAAAAATCGAATTGGCTTTTGTGTCCTGCATGGGCCTTCTGCAGCGGGACAGCCATGGCAAGTGGAAACCGTTGACGGCAAGAAGTCGGAGGGTCACTTTCCCAAACATATTTCGGCTCACCAGCCAGTCAAGAACCTGAAGGCGCTGGCGCATGAAGTCGCACCGGGATTACACGCTCGCGTTGAATTCGAGGGTGACATCTTTGAAATGGAGGACCAACGGAACTGGTCAGACGCTTCGTTCAAGACCTATAGCACGCCACTCGAACGACCTTGGCCGGCCGAGATTTCCAAAGGAACAACGATCTCTCAAAAACTTCGCATCAGCGCTGAGGGACAAACCTCGGACATCTCGGCTTTTCAATCGGATCGCACCGTTCTGACCGTTACCGGTAAGGAAGTCACTTTGCCGCTGCTCGGAGTTCAGGTGTCCGGTGAGGTCGATCACCTGACGGACAAGCAAGTCGAGCGACTGAAGGCGTTAAAACTCAATCATCTTCAAGTTGATCTCGCGCTATCCGATCCGACGTTTGTGAAAGAATTTCGCAGCGCCGTGGAGCAAGCCAAAACGCTCGGTGTCTCTCTCCAAGTCATTTTAGGCTTGGGTGACTCGCCCGACTTCAAATCGTTAATCCGTGAAATTAAGAATCGACAACCGCCCGTCACCTACTGGTTGGTAAGAGGGGGTGATCCTTCAGACTTCCACGCTGCTCAAAAACAATTGTCAGCAATCGGACAAGGGTCGAAGATGGGTGTCACTCGCGTGACGAATTTTGTCGACCTGAATCGAGCTCGACCTGAGAGTGACTTGGTGCAGGCGGTCGGTTTTGCGATCAATCCACAGATTCACGCCTTCGATCATGCTTCGATCGTCGAATCGTTACCAATGCATGCGGAGGTGGTCGAGAACGCTCGCCAATTCACGGGCGATCGACCGTTGGTCATCGGCCCAATCACCATGACTCCGCAGCTACTCGATGGCAATGATGAATACGGCGGCCTCTTACGAGGCGGCGCTCTACCAACGTTCGTCGATGGTCGACAAGTCGAACCGTTCACCGCCGCCTGGACCTTGGGAAGCCTAAAATATCTGGCAGACGCAAGCGTTGATTCGGCGACGTTTTTTGAAACGGTCGGCTGGAATGGCCTGATGGATATCGACGATGTATCAGCACGTCCGCAAGAATTCCCATCAAAACCAGGATCCGTTTTTCCGGTTTACAATCTCTTGAAAGAGATTTCCAGTTTCCGAGGTAGCTCGGTGCTGCAAGTTGATACCTCTGACGAGCTTTCAGCGGTCGGCCTGGCGTTTCAACAAGGCGGTCGCGTGCACGTGCTCGTGAGCAACCTTACGGGTGAACCGCAAACCGTTTCACTGCGGGGGATGAGTGGAGAGACGTTTGACTATCAGGTGCTCGGCGAGGAGCTGAAAACAACGGTCGCTGAAATTTCCATTCAGTTGCCGCCATACGGCATGGCACGTATTGATCGGATGATCAACGAATGAAATCTGATTCGCCAATCGTGTCCCGTCTATTTTTGGGCCTGTGTATACTCAGCCTGCTCGGCTTCTCTGTTGCCTGGGTTCAGCAAAAGACCAATTGGATTGGGCCCGCCCTCGCAGCCAGCGCTATCGCCTTAGCCTTGGCAGCCTCGACAGGGCGGGGAAGCCTGCGACAGATGGCATTCACGATTTGGATTGTCACCGGCGTTGTCATCGGCATGGCCTTTCACAAGTGGTTCATCACGTTTCCCTCCAATTGGTATGGAGTGGGTGGACGCGAGATGAGTGTCGTGTTCATACCGGTGTTGCAAATCATCATGTTTGCCATGGGAACAACACTCAGCCTTCGTGACTTTGCCCGCGTCTTCAAAATGCCGCTCGGTGTTTTGATTGGGCTCTTCTGTCAATTCACTATCATGCCGTTGGTCGGTTTTGCACTGGCCTATTCTTTCGGACTACCCGCTGAAATCGCAGCCGGACTGATTCTGGTCGGATGTTCGCCAAGTGGTCTGGCGTCGAATGTCATGGCCTTCATTGCCAAGGCGAATGTCGCTTTGTCAGTGACCATGACCGCGTTTTCAACGCTCCTGGCACCGATTCTCACACCGTTGTTGATGAGAACCTTGGCGAGCGAGATGGTAACGATCGACGTACTCGCCATGATGTGGACGATGACAAAAATCGTCCTGCTACCAGTCTTACTCGGCCTGATAAGTCATCATTTTCTCGACTTAATTTGTCCCAATCTAAAATGGCTCGACCGTGTGATGCCAGTGATTTCTATGGTGGGGATTCTGATCATGACTGTCTTGACGGTCGCCATTGGTCGCGATGACCTCATGGAAGTTGGAGCGTTGTTGATTGTCGCCTGCGTCATCCACAGTACGGCAGGCTTTACCTTAGGCTATCAGTTATGCCGACTACTCGGGCGGGATCCACTGACCTGTCGGACGATTGCACTCGAAGTCGGTTTGCAGAATTCAGGAATGGCCGCCGGCCTTGCCAAGTCACTTGGAAAAGTTGCAACACTCGGCCTGGTCCCAATCGTATTTGGACCGGTTATGAATGTCATTGCGTCGATGCTCGCCAACTGGTGGAGATCCCATCCTGTGGAATACTCAAGCTTGCCCCTCGAAAACCCATCCATCAACCCACGATAAGTTCAACTCTTTATGAAAACCAAAGCACTTCAGCGTTTCAGGGAAAAGCTCGCCAATCAGGACCCTGTCTACGGACTTTGGGTAACCCTCGAATCGGCCAGCATTACGGAAATGGCAGTGGCGCTGGGCATGGACTGGGTCGTTATTGATGCCGAACATGGGTATCTGGATTGGAAAGAAATCAACGAACATATCCGTGCCGGTTTACGCAGCGATACAGTGGTCCTGGTCCGATTGGCCGAGCGTAGTACCGCCCTCACGAAGCGGGCACTCGACATCGGCGCCGACGGGGTGGTGATCCCCTGGGTCGAGACGGTGGAACAACTGGAAGCGGCCATTCGCGATAGTCGTTATCCTACCGAAGGACGTCGCGGAATCGGGGGCGAGCGAGCGACGGCCTGGGGCCAGTGTCTTGCCGAACATAGCGCCGAAGCCAACGAGCATGTACTGGTCGTGCCTCTCATCGAAAGCGTTGCCGCCATCGAGCAAGTACCCGCCATGTGTGAAGTGGACGGCACCGACGTATTCTTTTTCGGTCCCGCCGACTTTTCAGCGTCGGCTGGTTATCGAGGCCAATGGGAGGGCCCTGGTATCGCGGAACAGATTCTGCGATTGAAGGATACGATTCGCGAAGCAGGCAAGCATTGTGGGGTAATGACGACCAGCATTGAAAACCTTGTCGAGCGCGGCGAACAGAATTTTCAGATGCTGGGAGTCGGCGCTGACAATGGACTCTTACTCCGAGCCATTCATCAGGCGCTGCAAGCGGTTGGACGCGATCGCAAACTGGCGCCGAGCCTCGATCCAGCTGACGGACACGAACTCCAAATGCCGCTTGCTGAACCACCCGCCGACACCGCTCCGGATCGCGATGAAGTCATCACCGCCCTTGGCAATGGCCAAAGCGTAGAACTGGAGCCCGATGTCAAACTCGAGGCAATGGTTGGGGACTTCAACAGCTGTCGTGGATTGACGACCGGTATTGTGACCATCGAACCGGAAGCGTTGCTGAACTACCACACTCACCCCTGCGGCGAATCCATCACCGTNCTCGAAGGCCAAGCCGAGATATCCGTCGAAGGACGCACCTACCAGCTCGGGCCTCTCGACAACATCACCATTCCTCGTTGGCTACCTCATCAAGCTCGGAATCCCAATCCAACCCAAGCGGCACGCGTGCACGTCGCTTTGGCAATGAGCATTCCAGAACGCGAGCCATCCGTTCGACCTTTCGAAAAGATTGAGATGCCCTCGGATTCCAAGGGTGTTCCCGGCTTCGAACGAGTCACTCGAATCGCCTGTGCAACTCACTCGCTCAATCTCGGATCAGGCGTTGAATATGCCGACTACTTCAACGCCGAACTCGTCCCCGGCATCGAGATGAGCGGTGGATTTGCTCGATTTGAACCCGGCGGTCGACTTCCGCATCATCTCCACGAATTCGATGAATCGATCTGCATCATTCGAGGCGCTGCGTCATGTCAGGTTGAAGGCCGGGAATATTTCCTCGATCACTATGCAACCGCCATGGTGCCTCGTGGTCGGGTTCATTACTTCATCAACCAGTCGGATCAACCGATGGAAATGGTCTGGGTTTATGCTGGCCCTCTGCCTGAACGGATTGTCATCCGTTCGGACTTTAGGCGTGGGGAATAGTGTGAACGGCGGTCCCGTTCCACCCCTGGGGAAAATAAACTCGAGTTTTGTACCGTTTTCGGTTTCGCTGGGTGTCATTAGGNGACGATTACCCTGCTTTTTTCAATAATCGATGGAACCGATAAACAACAGCGATCGTCCAAAGCACACTGACGCAAACTGGGCATCAAACAAATATGTGATGAATTGCATACTGTTGGGACCTTCGCAAACTGAACCATCGGGAGAACATTAACCGTGTGTATTTTTTCTCAACCGGTCGTCTCCGTTACCGACACCAATATCTTCGCTCGTCTTCTTCCGGATGGTTGGCAGTATCTCGTTTACCAGATGAACTTCGAATCGGTCGAGAACAACGCCATCATTTTGCCGCTACCTGTGCAACTTCCNTCGCAGGATGAGGGCACATTAGAGTTTATTTCACTCGAAGATTACGATGGTTTCTTCACAGATCTCAACCGCGGTTTTCCGTTGCGCACACCGCCAAGTCGAATTGACGCAATCGGAGCCGACAATGCCATGCCCGACTCGGTTCAAAACTTGGTCGTTCATGACGTGGGCGACTTTGTCGCCTCTTTTGTTCCGACGCTTTCGGATTTCAATCGGCTTGATGAGCAATTTCGACTCGATCCGCAAGTGTGGAAAAAGATGCCATCGTATGCGGATTATGGATTTGCGGTCTTCCAACTCAAGACCGGAAAGGGAAAGCCGCATCCGATGGCTTTCAAATTCCGATCTCGTCTGAGCGATCCCCAAACAGGCTCTTTGTTTTTTCCGACAGTTCATATTCATGATGGAGAGGTGCACGCACGAGAGTCGTTCGATCACACCCTCTTCCTGCAAGCGGCCGAATTTGACGAAGCCTGCGGCAAGTACCATGAAAAGGAACGTCTGCAAACGGATCACAATACAGGATATGTTCGCTCGAAATGGAAAGCGGATGAGTTTCTCGACGTGAAAAAAAGTCGGGGCATTCTGGCCAAAGATAGTTTGATTCATCGTTTGGAAATGCGAGGCATGATTAAGAACGCGGATGTTCTTGCCAAACGAGATTTATCGCATGTTGTTTCACGCTTTCCATTACTGGGTGCGGCGGCCATTGCCTGCCTGGGTGGTGTTGCGGGCATGAAATGGTTCTTCCAACGTCGAGAGCAAATCTCGCGGGAGCGTTCGTCTGGATTGGACGATTAGAGTTATCATCTCCGCAGGTATCGACGTCTCCCACTCAAAGCCCTGAATAGACCCGCGCAGACTGCCGTGCTCCGGCGGCCATTATTGGCTCAATTCATTGTCACCGGTTTCCGAACACTACTTCGGCAAAAATCCGTTTGCCTTCAATGGACCGATTGGGAAAACAACCTTCTTGCTCGAGTGATGACACTGCCGCCAAGGACTGGCTGCGGATCCCATCAACCGTGATGCAATCGGATCATGATGGTGCGCCGTCATGATCCCCAAGATATCTGAACCTGCTTTGGATTATTCCAAGGCAGGATTCTAACCGCATCCCGGACTCTCAATAGTCAGGATGACACGAATCTCCATCACGGTTCGGTTCGAGATTTTTCCGTAACGAGGCGCGGTTCCGGTCGGTTAAGGAATAGCGCGCCAATGACTAATAACTCTGCACACCGAAGAAAGATCCAGGCATTGGTATGTCGACCGCCAGCCGGTAGCGTCGCCCAGGGGAGACCAAAGAAGACAAAATTCAGCGAGCAATAAATGATCGCACTCAGAATCAATCCATAGCGTGTGAACGTGCGACCCGTTTGACCTGCTTGTCCTCGTCGTTCGAAAAATAGCGCAGCCGCCGTCATGATGGCCAATGGTAAGAAAAATAACAGGAACGAGACAAACGGCGTGTCGGCGAGATATTTCATCGTCCACACCAAAATGAATTCGGACTCATCAGGATTCGGTATTCCACCTCTTGCCTTAAGTGTGATGCCCGCGATAGGGATCGTCACCATCGGTAAGGCATAGATGTAGGGCCAATAACGCCCACCCATAATACACACGACGGGCAACAGACCCATCGCCATCGGATAGCCGGCGAATAGTTCGAAGATGGGATAGCCCTCAAATATTTCACCTTGATACCGAGGAACGCTCCACAAAAAAAGCATCACACTGTAAATCGCGATGAGCATCCATTCCACCTTCACATGGATTCGACCTGTCTCGGGCACATCGCCTTGGACAACTAGTTTGCGATTCAACCATAAGCCGAAACCCAAAACAAATCCCATCACCGCGCCGAACGTCGTTTCCATCATGTTCCACCAGTTCCACCCCATGACACTGAGAAACTCTTCGGGATAGACCGAGGGCATCCACTGGTGCACAGACTGGTCAACATCGCTAAGCCATCCCGGCGTCCAGGAGTGTTTGTTTTGCAGCATTTGTCCGGTGGTAAAGCCGAGGCCACCGCCTAACACGCCGAAGAAGGTCATGTTCCGGGCCAGCTTGTCTCGTTTGACAAAACTCACGTAAGCGACGAGTCCCACCAACGCGGCTAAGAGTCCACCCCAAATCTCTGGGCGTGGATCAAGGCCTTCCTTATCGGGTTCCCAATGCCAATGATCGGAAAAGTAAATCCAAGGCAAAGCTCGCTCAGCATCTCCCGGAGTCGAAAAGAAATACCACGGTACGTTGCGATCGGATCCTGGCACATAGGGGCGATTTAGCAACTGGATGCCGACAAACGCGAGAAATAGCAATCCAATAAACAGGATCGCCATCTCCTTCCAACTGTACTGTTTACCTCCGAGACCAATACCCAAGAAGGCACCAGCGAATCCGATCCACAGGCCTCCTTTAACAAACAGCCCAACCATTCCCCAGCGAAAGGCCTCGACATTCCCAATCAATTCCCTGTCATGGCTTAATCCGACCGTTTGCCCATAGGTCATCATCCCGCCAAAGGACATAGCAAGTGCAGTGAGAGCAACGGCACGTGCAGCGTATCGAGATGTCGAATGACGACAAAATAGGAACACCATTGTGAAGGCCACTAAGGCACCGGGTACCATGGCACCCCATTCATGACCATATTGACCGCGAATTCCCCAACCCATGCCGCCGGCCGCAGCTCCCATCAAGGGGGCTGCGATGAACAACATGAGCGATGACGAAGTATCGTTGTTGAAATCGGATTCCAGACGCATCTCACTCATTCTAGACCTCTTTGCCTTCGAAGAAGAAAAGCTCGCAATCGCGACCGATCGAATCGTCACGCAGGTTTCAAGATCAGCACATCCGAGCGGCTCTTATCATAGCGAATCTGACAGAGGATCTGTGCTGTGGAGGTCGACGTGACTTCGTCGAAAATCTCTTTTCCAATCGGAATCAACAAGGGTACCGATCTTTTTTGACGAGGTGAGCCTGTGATCGTGACGATTTTCTTCGATTCCAACAGTGCGAAACGGGAGCGCAGCTCGTTCTACACGACGCTGGCTGCGCGTATTAGAAAATGACGAGCTGTTCAATCGGGAATTCGATTGCTGGAGATACGGGTCAAACCGATCGCGATACTCGTGTCGGCAACCAGAATAATGCGGCAATCAACAAAAGTAGAAGGGTCGAAGGTTCCGGAACAGCAATGACACCGTTTTCGGGTCTGAGTCCGTTTTCGTATCCGCCACCTTGGAAGGCCACAACGAAGTCGGAGGAGGTAAACGAGCCATCTCCGTTCCAATCACCTTCGCTCCAAGTAGCCGGGTTGCCCGATTCAAACGCCCCGACTTGAAAAACGACTACAAGATCGTTGCTATTGAATTCTCCGTCCAGGTTGGCATCGCCCATCCAGCTATTTTTCAGATCGTTGACCCACACCTGACGATCGACCAAATCAACCGTACCATCGCTGTTCAGATCGAAGCTTAAATCCTGACCTGCGATTGCCAACGCTTGCAAGTCGAGATCTTCGGCATCCAATTGGCCATTCTGGTTGTAGTCGCCGATTGGGCCATCCGTCTGCGACAGAAGCTGCATCCCAACATTACGCGAAAACTTGATCGCATCGGTTTGTAGCAACGTGAATTGAATTGGATCAAATTCTTCGATGTGATTGCCAACGGCGGCGAGAACTTGCATTCCTGCATCACCACCTCGCTCGACATGGATTCCCTCGAAGTCATAATCGACGCCTTCCTTCAAGGAAATCACGCCAACGTAACTGTTCTGACAACCATTTTGGTCGGCTACAATGGACTCATCCCCATCAAGATCGAACAACTCAATGTTGCTCGCCTCCTCGAAATCCTCGCCGACAATCCGAAAACTACTTCGATCGTCAGAAGAAACGTAGAACGAAACTGTTATGTTCTCGTTCAGAACCGCATCCCCATTGTCTACCTGGAGCGTTCCGAATACCCCACTAATAAAATCATCGCGATTGCCAGATGAGTTCGGCCATTGTTCGGCATTTCCATCGTGATTAAATTCGCCAAATGGACATCCCTTGGGATCCACGTTCGAGTCGTCAAACTGGAATCTCGTTGCATCATTTGATTCGGCATCCGGACCGTCCAGATTATCGTAAATGATGTCGCGGGCAGCTTCGATGACCTGATCAAACTCCTCGATCCGATTCATGTTGACCACACGAAGGGGGCCTGTAAGCCGAGCGGTCGGCATGCGATCGACTTCCGGCAAGACGCTTGGATCACCCAATGCCATCCACTGCGGATTGATCGATGGATCATTAATCTCATCACCCTTTTGCGACACGATTTCAACGAACGCACCTCCGGACCTTTCCCAGGTCAGGAACTCGACGTCATACGCCTGGCCTGCTTTGAGATCGTACGTCGCCTTCGTCGAGCTATTCTCCGTATCGCCCGCAAAATAGATGGTGCCCGGGCCAAACGGATCGTAAGTGCCGCCCCCCGCCACATTCAAAACTGTGGCGTCCTGGATTCGAAGCGCAAAACCTTCGCTCGACTGCACCTGAATCGTATAGATGCCATCCTCCTGCGGCTGAATTCTGCCATGCGCAACACTGAGGAAGTTAGCGTCATCCGCCGTAGCAGCAGTGAGATCATTCGACGGGTATGGAAAAAGGCCCTCGCCAAATTCCAATTTAAGCGACGGACTCATGACACCAGCGTTATCGGGATCAGCCAGCGTTAACGTTGGGATCTGTGCTGTTGCCGATTGCGAATCAATGACTTGATTCTGAATTCCAACCAGAAGATCGACCACGTCATTAATCGGCGGTTCCACTGTGAGTGAACCGTAGTAATCGATCACCGACCAGTTACCTGTCGTCGCGGCCGGACCCCCGAAAGGCGGATTGGGGAGCAGGGCATAGGACGCTTCAATCCCGGGATAAGGACTCGCCGCGCCGAGATTGTACTCATGCACGGAAACGTAGCTCTTGCCGTTGGATTCATTCAAAGAACCGGCATCAGGTACGGGTTGATTCAATGCGTATCCTGTTTCGTCGTCGTTCCAATCGGACGCATTCCTAAAAAGATAGACGCCGTCTTCCGTACCGCTCGAATTACTCGGCTGCTTCTTTCGCCATTTTTCATAGGTGAGCGGTTCACCACTGGTCCAGACAAAGGTCCCCTCCTGAGCGCCCGGCGCAACACCGACGCGATCGGTCAAACCGATCCAGGCGTGTTCACCAGCCCCGGTCAATCCGTGAATAAATTGGTTTTCGGCCGCGCTATGGATGGAAGCCAGATTGCCAGCAACACCATCGAACTCAAAAGCTCTGGCCTGCTCAAGCGCATCAGCCCACTTCATTTTTGTGAGACAGGCTTGATAGACATTCCAGGTACCGCCCGGGCCAAACGGAGCCTGGACTGGATCCAAGCAGTTTGGATTCTGTGCGATCGCAAAAGGAGTCAGCAAGAAACAAAAGAGGACCGAACACCAAATGGTCTTGTGATTCATGGCTTTCCTCTTCAAGGCGCAAAGAGACATTATCCAGCAGATCCCCATACCACGCGAAAATCTGCCTTCGTAGCTTTGATTCTATTGGACAACCACAACCAACATCATTCAAGGAAATTCACCCGAAGCTCGATAAAAACTCGCACGATGAGCTCTAGGCATTTCTCAAAACTACGGTTTGCAAACAAATAAGCGCCGATGGTTAACAGACCGTGAGTTCTAGCGTCACACAGCGAGATAATTGCGACTCTTGATGTTAATTGCGACGCGTGCCAAGAATTTGACGATACGTTTCATTCGGTTACCACCGCGGACAGAAAGTGGAACAGCCCCCCGGTGAAACGGTTTTGGTCGTCGGTTCGGACGAAGCTATCTATGAAATCAATCTGGTCGGAGCAAGCATTGGTCACACGATCCGTGCCCACGATCACGAAATCATTCCCAAGATCAGTCGTGGCGATACCGTCGAAATTCAACACCGGGGCAAAACAACTCTTACGTTTGTCTTCCACCGAGACTAAACGACAACTTGCACCTATCACATCGTGGCTTCAATTCAGTCCGTGACTTCACGTCTCTTCTTCATTTGCTTTTCCTGAAAGTCAATTATTGACGCAGGTCGCTGTCCACTCGAGTTCCGGCTTCTCTCGAAAGAAAAACCAATATTTTTCCTTGTGATGGTCTGGGGCGACCTGAAGATAATTAGTCCAGCTGACTCCTTCATCAGATTCGGTCTCTTCGAAAGCAACTCGTACTTCTTCCGTCGACGTTACCATCCAGCGTTCTTCCCGCTGATCGAACAACCCCGACTGCGAAAAGGTCACATAATCATCATTCACACGGATGCTACCTTTTCGAATTGCCGCATTCATGAGCGCCACAACAATCCCTACGAAGACGAGGGAAAAAACAACGACAATCACCCAACCAGCACTCGGCTGACCTTCGACCTTTCCTGCAATCAGCGCTGGCACCAAACCAAAGGTAAGAATCATTTGAAAGAAGACAAATTCTGCAACCCACAGTTTAATGAACCCGGACGTTGACTTCCCAAAGCCAAGAGCGGGTATCTTCAACAACAGCTCATTTCCGCGTTCCTCGAGCAACAGATTGCTGCCAATCGGTTTACCTTCTCTCTTGTTGATCTTCGTTGGATCCGGAAAGACATGCTCCAAATTGAGGTTTTCCGCGGTAATCCTTTCATCGTTTTTGGCAAAGGCGAGGCTCGTCATGCGCTCGATCGTCTTGGGCAAATCCTGACAGAGCCGATCGACGGTCCCTGTGGGATACATTCTCAGTAAATGAATGGACCGACCGTTTTTCCGAACGGCTACCAGGTTGGCATAACCGTCTTCCAAAAACTGAAAGCGCTCACCTCGTGGATCTTCAACACGAAACCCACCGAGATCGGAAAGTGCACACGAGCGAGTGGACCAAAACGGACTCGCTCGGGAAATGACTCGCAACCGTGTCTCATCAACGACAATTTCCTTATGTCCAAATCCCATCAGGATACTTCGCTGGAGCACGAACGCGACAATCGGGAACAGAAAGACCCCCATTAAGGCACCGACGCCGAGAAGAAACCAATAGAACTGATCACTCTGTTTGACTTCAGCGGGTACCATCACAATGAAAAACAGGATCATGATGATCGGCCCACCGGCGAAAAACAGGGAAAAGCCGATCCCCCAAGAAAACCGAAAACTTCAGGAATGGATGGTTACTCTTGGGAAGCTTACAGCGGGATGATCTTATTTCATCCGACCACATCAGAGGTGAGTTGTTATTCATCGTTGATCATCCACCATGATTACGTGGTACAGTGAGTTCATTCGTTATCTTTGATGCGATTCCAGGCAAAACCCAAAAGGCCATTCACTGACTCAACGACTGAATGGCAAGTCAACCATTTCCTCCAATAACATCGCGGCTTCGTTCTTGGCGCCAGCGTGTCAGCCCTGTGCAAAAGAAGGTTCCAACCGAACCCAGCGAAAAGGCGATGATGCAAGAAATGAGCACCAGAAAGACACCGAAGATTCGAAGATAACCATCGCTTAAACCCAGCTCCTGAATTACCTTGGCTTCATTCCCATCTGGCGGAAAGACAACATCCAGTCCTAGGTAGTAGAAGATTGCGCAGGCAAATAGGACAAACGCATAAATTGCACCTGCCGACAACGAACGGATCAAGTCGCCGCCGATATTTTTGCCCGCCGGTGACTCAGCTCCAGTGGATTCCAGGCGACCACGCTTGGCGGCTCGGTAGCCGATCCAGCAGCAGGCTACCAGTCCCATTCCGGCCAGGGTGATCAACAGGGGCATGCCTGCCTTTTTGCCGATTGCATAACCCGCTGGAATCGGTGGACGGAGAGTGACTTCAAGGTGATTCGATTCGGGCAGATGATCAAAAGTACCGATCAAGGCCGATCCATTGCGTTTGAGGGCTGGCTTGGTTTTTACGCTCCAATGGTCGGGCACAAAAATCGTCAGATCAAGCCCACCAAAGCTGGACCATGAGCGGGCGGGTGACAGGATATAGACGAATTGGCGAAACATTGTTGGTCTCGCGAAAGTCGTTTTTGCCTGTTCCAAGTAGGTAACTCTTAACTCGGATTCACCTGGCGGCAATGTCACTTGAAATCCGTAGGGCTTAATCCGTCGCATGCCCCCCGCATACTTTAGAGCTCGAGATTCGCCAGGCATGAGCGCCTTGTCCGGCACGATCGTCGACTCAGGCGGAGTCCATTCCACCGGCATCGATTCAACCTCACGAACCTCACCCGGAATGATCTCGCCGTCTAAGGTCACTTGGCATTGACTGTGATCTGGCGATCCAAAAGCAAAAAGCAAATCCAGCTCCTGCTGATCAGTTGGGTTGCTTAATTTATAAATCGCTTCAACTCGCGCAGGATGTCCTATCTCGAGGGGCTGGAGATCGATCGTCAGAGTCTCATGTAGAATATCCACATTGATCAGTCCTGACGGCTCACCGACGATCGTCGCCGATGTGTCGGACGGCCCCGTATTCCCCCAGGCGTTCGTGGGAAGCGTGATGAAACTGATATAGATAAGGAAGAGCCAACCGGACTGATGGCCGATATGTACACTCATGTTTTGATCCCCTTAGAAGAACGTTCCTACGTCCTTCATGATTCCCCTGGCGTTACACGACAGAACATCGAAGCTTGGTTGACTAGGAGCCTGCTCGTCTGAAGTGCTGCGTCGCAAAACAAGTCGTGAATCACGCGACATTGATTGTATCTCGATTCACTCCAACCAACATAGCGATCGAGCGGTAAGACTGCACTCTAATCCAGGATTTTAATTCTTATCCCGACTGTCAGATCGCGTTCCTCGAGGAAACGACCGCCACACATATCTCGAACCGACTTCGGTTCAACCAAGCGGCATCAGGAATCATTTCTCGTGGTGATCGGCTTCACCTTGAAAATAGTACTTACTGGATTCGATCGTTCATTCCAGTCATCGACATTCCCGACGACCTCCTAAGTTGCCTGGGAGAACTATCACGGCGTCGAGTATTTTGTGAACGAGCCATAGATTCCATCTGACGATCCAAACCGATATTTTGATTCTTAGGATGCGTCCGTGTTGCTTTGGTAGAATAAAACCCCTCAAACAATCTCAGTCAGGTATCCTCGATTGCAAGGCACTGAGATCCGCATCAAATTCGACAACTCCAACTCACTATTCTAACGGAACGAACATGCCAACTCAGCTGCGACTCTCTCTCTTTCTCTTTGGGGTAATGATGGGCTATCCGGTATTGAATCCGGTCCAAGCATTACAACGTCCGAACATCCTGTGGATTACGACAGAGGACATGAGTCCGCGGCTGGGTTGCTATGGAGACGAAACGGTTCCGACCCCGAACATTGATCGATTTGCGAAAGATGGCATTCGATACACGCGAGCTTTCGGAGTGTACGGTACCTGCTCCCCCAATCGCCATGCTTTGATCACCGGAATGTATCCGAATGAAACCGGCGGTATGGCGCAACGAGTCACGAAGCGCACGGCAGCATTGAGTAAGATCACCGACCCGAAGCTTCTCGCGATACCGGTGTATGAAGCGACCCCACCGGCAGGCGTGAAATGCTTTTCGGAATATCTGCGCGCTGCGGGCTATTACTGCACAAACAACGTGAAGACGGATTATCAATTCGCCACGCCGATTACTGCTTGGGATGAATCGAGTGACGAGGCCCATTGGCGGAATCGCCCATCCAAGGAGACTCCCTTCTTCGCTGTTTTCAACTTTATGGGGACTCACGAGAGCCGCATTTTCGAACAGACCTCACCGCGTGTGGTCGATCCAGCGAAAGTAACACTGCCACCCTATTATCCGGATCGGCCAATCATGCGCCGCGATGTGGCTCGCCATTATGACAACATCGCGAGTTTGGATCAGTTTGTCGCAGATCGGCTAAGCGAACTCGAAGAAGCCAGACTGTCCGACAACACCATTGTGTTTTTTTTCAGCGATCATGGAGATGGTCTACCACGCATGAAGCGGTGGGTTTATGACTCTGGTATTCGCGTGCCCTTGATCGTACGGTTTCCCGATGGTCACCGAGCAGGCACCGTTGACGGGGAGCTGATCAGTTTTATCGACTTTGCGCCGACAG
This sequence comes from Planctomycetaceae bacterium, assembly GCA_002723275.1. Lineage (GTDB taxonomy): Bacteria > Planctomycetota > Planctomycetia > Pirellulales > Pirellulaceae. Next base: position 11,602 of record PBNZ01000013.1, on the reverse strand, counting down.
TCTTGTCCCTGCTCGATCTCGATATCCCGGAATACATGCAAGGGCAGGCGTTCCTCGGGTCGAAACGGGGAGAATCGAGGAATTACATCTATGCCTGTCGCGACCGGATGGATCCTGCTCCAGAAACAATTCGTGCCGTACGCGACAAACGTTTCAAATATATTCGCAACTATCGACCTGACTTGCCCTATATCGGATACATCCCCTATCGCGATCAACAAGAGATTATGCAGGAATTCCATCGCCTGATTGCCGACGGAGCCCTGGGTCCCGATCAATGGCAATTCGCGACGACGAAAAAACCACTCGAAGAACTTTACGATACCGACAATGATCCGAACGAGATCCGCAACCTTGCCGGTGATCCCCAATACTTCGAAAAGCTCGCCGAGTTACGTCAGGCCCACGAACAATGGAATCAGGAGGTTAATGATCTAGGCCAGATGCCTGAGTCGGAGATGCTCAAAATCATTTGGCCACCGTTAGGAAAGCAGCCCACAACTGCGGCACCTCAAATCGCGGTCTCTGCCAATGTTGCTACCATCACATCGCCCACGGACGGCGCATCAATTGCCTATCGTATCGGCCGTGAAATCAAAGAAGATACGCCCTGGAAACTCTACAGCAAACCGTTCGAGATCGACGTGAGCGAACAGATTGAAGCGCAAGCGATTCGCCTGGGCTGGAAAAAGAGCAAGGTCGTTCGAGGCCGATAAAACAGACGCCTACAAAACTCGTTCACTGCGCAGTGATGAAGTTTTTTCTAAGAGAAGATCTCGAGGAAATGTTGCAGATCTGATCACTGCTCAAGACGATCGATCACTCCTACTCCACGGCACGAGCCACGGTATTCGGAGCCACGGTATTCGGAGCCACGGTATTCGGAGCCACGGTATTCGGAGCCACGGTNTTCGGAGCAAAGCGATGTCGTCAGGAAACGGACCGACACGATAGCGGAGTTACCGGCCTTTGAATCTGGCTTGCGTGGTGTATCTCTGGCGACCAGTATTTCGTTGAGATATTCCGCTGAGCTTGACGTTGCTTGAGCAAATTCACGTCAGGCCCCAAAGGATCGAGCCCACGACCAGCCGCAATAAAGATGTACTCTCCACAATGATAGACGGGAATCGTCATTCGAAAGTCAGCGGTTGCCCCCAACTGTCTCTGGATACGTTCCCGAGTCTGGTCGAGAAAATCCAGATCTAGCGCTGACCCGGTCTGGACGGCGCAGAGACCATCTGTCTTCAATGCTCTGCTGACGGTTGCATAAAAGTCATCCTCAAAGAGTATTTCAGACGTTCCAATTGCATCATTACAGTCGATGATGGCAACATCAAACAGATCTTCATACTGCTTCAAAGCCTGACTTGCATCCTCACACAATAAACGCACTCGAGGATCCTGGAAGGCTCCGTTACTCAAACTCGGCAGATGTTCGGCGGCGATCTTTACGAATTCTTCGTCGATGTCGATCATGACGACTTCTTCCGGATCGTGTCGTAACACCTCTCGAAGCGTCCCGCCATCGCCGCCACCAATGATCACCACACGTCGCGGGTTGGGGTGGGCAAACATGACAGGGTGAACAAGCATTTCGTGGTAAATGTATTCGTCAAAAGTCGACAGCTGAACAATTCCATCGAGCACGAGCACCCTACCATAGACAGGATTATCAAAAATGAGACACTCCTGAAATCGTGTTTTCGTGTGGCAAATGCTTGCCGTGATCCGAAAACCGTGATTGACGTTTCCGTGGCGACGGCCGGGTACAGTACCCTCGACAAACCACTTGGTGTCATCCTGTTCGATAATGGTGCAAGTCTGCACGTCATTCTCCCGCGTACTTGGAATCCCTAGTCGTCCCAATCACTGGGTGGGATAAAGTCGAGTAATGTGTGGTTGTAATCGTGAAGCAACTCTTGCCCCGCTTGAATTGGGCGTATCGCTCGAAGTGGAATTGCCCAAACAGGCCGATCCGACTCATCAAATTCAAGGCTCGCCTCCGACCACTGCAACTGAACATTGCAATTTCTAGAATGGTTTCCGAGCCCATCGATACCCGCGATAATTGTATTGAATTCCTCGTCAGCGGTGACGCTTACAACCAGCTCATCGATGGTTGCATTTTGAAGTTGATAATGATTGGCAATTGCTTCGCGAACCTGTGGTGGCCAATTTTTTGCCCACACGATGGAGATCTCATATCCGTAGGAATCGCCACTATGAGTCGTTCTCCCCAGATCGGTTTCGATGATCAACTCAGCATCCCAACCCACCTGCTCTCCTGCCGCAACGTAGATCAATTCACCAGGAGAAAAATCTCGAACGGCGAACAATCCGAACCCACGGTTGAGTGAGGTATCCAACCGAACGCCATTGGGAATCGCGCCTCGGAGGTCAATTTCGCGCACTGGGACACGACGGTAATTCGCGATCTCCATTTGCATGGACCGTTGGTTACCTCGCTTGCATTCGACCACTTGAACGTTCTTCGCCCTTAATCCCACCCGCATCTTTTCTACGATCTGGCTGGCAACGACATCGTCTTCGGTGCAAAGATCCGCGGAAGCGTACTGCTTCTCGGGCCAAGTGTGGATATTGGCTCGAGATCCCGATGTCATCACAAACCCAGTCACACCACTGGGGCGAAATTGATGGAACAGGAAATCCATCACCGGTCGGTCTTCACGAAACACCAATTCAGTCAACACATTCGACAAAGCCTCTTCGTCGTCAAGGATAACTGGATCGCATTCCTGACACTCGACGAGCAGATGGGTCATGGGAGCGTTGAGATGTTTTGCTATGTCCTTTGTCATCAGGAAACGCCTTAACATTGATCCTTACCGAGAGGCCTTCACAAACAGCCATTGCTGATCCTGAAAGGAAGGAATCACTTCTCGAACAACATCAGTTTTTGCAAACCGGTTCGCAATTGCATCCACAATCAGTTCGTTTTCATTCGGCTGTCCAAATCGCGTAAATTCGGCATGCGTCCCCAAGATTCCGTTTTCGGCAAGAACTTGGTCCATCAAACGCACTTGATCGTCGAGCGTATAGTCAGCGATCGGAGTATCAGGCAAGTCAGATAGCACGAGATCGAATTGTTCATTGCAGTTTTTCAAATATTCGAATGCGTCCTCAAAACGCATCTCGACACGAGGGTCTTCCGGTGCATTGGCCACAATGCCCGGGAAGTATTTTTTACAAAACTCAACAACCTCACTATCGAGTTCAACCATGACCACACGTTCTACGGGATAGGTCAGGACTTCACGTAGTACGCCGCAATCACCCCCACCCAACACCAACACTCGCTTGACCTCACCGGTCATCGCGTGAGATACCATCCCACGACTGAACAAGTGTTCGTCTTCCACACCGATTTGAATTTCATCGCCCAGCAAGAACGCGCGTCCATAAACAGGGTGTTCAGATAAGGTGATCGTTTGATAGAGACTTTGTTGCTGTTCAAGAATTCGCCCGAAGAGGTAGCCACTTCTGGACGGCTCGAAAGATGACGGCAGGGAGTCCGGCAACGTCTGCACACGACTCTTCACACGTGCTCCGGTGGATGCAACGTTTTCACAAAATCGAACTGCTGCTTCGGCATCTTGAATAACCTGAACAGCAATGGCTACACTTTGTCGGCTGACACGCATGTCAATCTTCGCATCGTCCGTGTCAATCGCAACAAGTAATCGTTCGTATGGAAGAGATCGAATTTCGATCTTGGGATCGACAAAAACCCGACTCGCTGCCGACAAATACCTTGCTTGCACTAGGGTTTCAGTGGGTACCCTACCTGGTCCGTCCCAACACATCTCAACGACAAACCAATCCGGCTCGAACTCACGTCCGGAATGAAAAAGCCGAAACGACTCTAATTGCCGAGTTATGTTGGGCGATGCATTCATGGCAACGTTCATGACAACCAATTGGCAGGTGGCACGAAGCCTGGAATGTCTCGATAGTCCCAAAACAATTCATCACCGGCTTGAATAGGAGATGCCGCAATCAAACTCATCACCATTTTCGGCGTGTTATTCTCAAAGCACAAATCTTGTGGTGAAAGTTGGGACAACGTGTTTGCGTTATCTGAATGATTTACGAGACCGTCAAAACCAGTCACTAACACTTCGTCTTGCTGTCCGTTCGTCATTCGATATCGCAGCACATTGAGAGCAGGATCTTGGAGTCCGTAATGAGCAGCAAGCTTTTCCAGGAGTTCCGGCGGAAATTCTTTCAGCGCTGCGATCGACAACTCCATCCCTAAATCATCTGCCATGAGTATCGTTTCGTATTCCTCAGATCGCAGAACGAATTGCGTGTCAAAGCTCGCCAGACTTATCGGCGCATCATAAATCACTTCACCTTTCTCAAAATCTTTTTTTGCAAAGAGACCAATTCCACGGCCTGGAGATTGATCCACAAATACATTGGGGGGGATATTTGCTACCGTGCAGTCGATAAGAATACGTTTTGAAGGACGATGTCCTCTGACTCGCGTTGACTCATCACCAAGTATTCCTCGTTCAATTGCGACGATGTCAACATCTTGAGCAGCAAGTCTCTCTTTGATCACTGCTAAACAGCCATACGGATCACAGTCTCCACAGGTGTACACATCTGCAGTGGCGTATCCTGAATCCGGATAGGTCCTGAGCGCCAAATGCGACTCCTTCAAAATGGCAATCGAATCCAATCCATTCGGAACTAACTCACGTGAGCGAACAGCCACCACTGTTGCTTTGCCATTTTTGGCCGAGTCGGAAAGTAGTTTTTCGATGCCGTGACGGTCTACCAGTTGGTCACGGCTGCAACCAAAAAACTCAACGAGCAGATGAGTACCTAACGTATCCATGGAGTCGTTCAAAGGTATAAATCAGCGAAACACTGGTGGGAATAATCAACGGTATCACCGTCGGCGATTTCTTCGTGACTGTGCCAAATCTACCCACAGCCATTCTTGCAAGTCCATTCAGCCGAACCTTGACTCTCTACATCCTTGTACTCCTCCAAACATCTTTCTCGATTATCAGATCGAATTGATTTTTGAACAAGTGACTATCTTGCTAGTTTTTCAACGACAAACGACATTTCAAATGGGGAACGTGTTTCGATTTCATTACCCATCCAGCATTACTTGAAATGGCTTACCAANGAATCATGATTCGTATTCGCCGGCGAAGGAATGATCGCTCACTGCGCCCTGATCAGACCTCAGTAGAAAACGATTCATGGCGCGAAGTGTTATCTTGATTTAGAAACGTCTCCAATCCACTCGCAAGAAAATGCAATTCTTCCCGCACTTCATGGTTGCTTACCCCGCCGCCCTCTGTCTTATTCACATCGATCACAAAGTAATTGTCACCATCCCGGACATAATCGATGCGTCCAAAATCGGCGTTCATTTGCGCTCGACAACGGCGAATGGTATCGGGAACAGGAACGGTTTGATCGACAACGCAATTGCTAAACTTAACAATGGGATCGCCGGCACCCATTCGACCTGAGATTTCCTTTTCACCGAAGAATACAAAGTAGTTGATGTAAAAGAGTCCGTCCTGGTAATCGGCCAGGAAACGTTCCACGACGAGATGTTCGTTTTCCCAAACATCCGGCGGAACGCTCTGTATGTTTTCGAAGATCGGATATCTGAGCGGATTCAATGATTGCAGCGTTTGCCAATGCCTCGCCTCTGATGGCGAGACAATCGTACTCACAGCCTTAAGCATTCCTGTGGCAGCACGAACCATCAGATTCTTGAGGCTCATTTTGCTTCGCCAAGACNGGTNAGCTTGATCATCGAATCGGAGACACGNCGGCAACGGTTCAACCNTNGACCACTGAGCCAACCTTTGCTTCCANCCATCNCTCTTATTCAACACGTGTTCCGGCCAACCACCATAGTTCGTATTTGTTTTGACGATAACAGGCCCTGTGTAGGCATCGGTCTGAGACAAAAGTAATTCGCTGAATCGTCGTCGCGAGATATCCAACAAACCGCCGTTAATGACAATCGAAAATCTTTTGCAAAGCAATCTGTATTCCAGAGGGAGAATCGTGTAATCAACGTGGAACACGAGCACATCAGCGTCAGGAACATCATGCGGACCAATATGGTCAATGACCTCGTAACCCAGAGATCGCCAATAAGATACGTAATGGTCGATCGCGTAAAAGAACGGCTTGGTTGGTTTATCGCGGACGACAACTACAGAGGTCATGGTGCTTTGTCGTGGTGCANTTATTGACGAGTGGACACGGAGTTCATCGACACGGTCTATTCCAGTGTGTCGGAAACCGTAGTTCGAGGTCAATTCATTTTCTAAGACGTTTCGCACTTTTCCGCAGCAGAGCTAAGGATAATCCTCAGTATCGTCGAATCGCCATATGAATTGTTCAAGATGTCTATCTCATTGAGATCACAATCGCCAGAGTTCCGCCCCTTTTACTTGATGACAACTCTGGATGTATAATTTTTGCATCATCGATTCGTGCGTTTGGAAATGATTTACGANGCGTCCGTTCTTTGANCTCATCCAGGCATATCACAGAACCATGACACCCGTTGNTCATNANNTTTCNTGGGTTGCCTTNTCCNNNCTATCCTTGANTTACATTGCAAGTTCNTCCGATGAACCAAAATGAATACGACGAATTCGCCGACGCTTTTCTTGAAATCTTTCAGTCGCAACAATTGAGTCGTNCACCCAAACTCTCNCTCTCGAAACTTTCGTTGGACNAAGCGTATNGCGTCCAAAAGTTNGTNATCGATCGTCGAATTGCCAGTGGGGAAGAAATCGTGGGCTACAAGGTTGGCTGCACCAGCCGAGCCATCCGAAACCAGTTTGGCTTGGAAGAACCCATCTGCGGTCGCCTGATGCAGCCGCACATTTTTCATGGCGACACGACACTCGACTGGAAAAGTTTTCACCATCCGGCGGTGGAACCGGAATTCGTACTACGAATGGCCCGCGACGTGAGTGATCTTGTCGGACCGGAGGATTCGCTTCTCGATTTCATTGACTTCGTCTCACCCGGAATCGAGGTTCACCATTACGACTGGTGGTTTGGCGAACCGACCGTCCAGGAACTCATCGGTTCAAATGGGATTCATGCCTGCGTCGTCATTGGCGACGAGAAGGTGAGTCCGCATCAATTTGATTGGGATCTGGAAGGAGTCGGTATTTTCACCAATGGNGANTTGAGTGATTCCGGTATTGGAGCCGAAATCATGGGAGGTCCAATGTGNTCGCTTCGCTGGCTGGCCAACCATTTGTTGCAGCGTGGTCAACTNTTGCAGGCAGGTCAAATCGTGATTCCCGGTTCAGCCGTTTCGCTCGTTCNGGTTGCTCCCGGCGATGTGATGACCGCCAAGTTCACTCATCTCGGAACAGCNACTGNTGAATTTCGCGATTCCTAATCACATCCGCTTNGATACATAACCTNTTAAAGATCTCGAGAACNAACGTGAAGACAAACAACTTATTGCGATCAGCTCTTNTTGCTGCACTNCTTTATGCACCCGCAACGGCAGGAAAGCCANTGCCTCGCAGCACACCCGAAGCTCAGGGTGTATCGTCGCAGGCAATTCTTGAATTTACGAATACCTTGGATCAACGCTTCGACGGAATCCACAGTTTGATGATTGTCCGCGATGGTCAAGTCATCGCAGAAGGATGGTGGACGCCCTATGGCGCGGAGCATAACCATATCCTGTTCTCTTTGAGCAAGAGCTTTACCTCGACCGCGGTTGGCTTGGCCGTTGCCGAAGGTCTGCTGGACATTGATGACGCCGTTATCGACTTTTTCCCAGAACAACTCCCTGAAGAAGTAAGTGACAACCTGAAGTCGATGCGAGTCCGTGACATTTTAACGATGAGCACAGGTCACGGTATCGAGCCATCGCCTCTAGCGGTTAACCTGTCCGTCAAGAACTTCCTGCGTCACCCTGTCCCACACCAACCCGGCACCCATTTTCAGTACAACTCCGCGGCCACCTTCATGCAATCAGCGATCGTCCAAAAGCTAACGGGCAAGACGATTCTGGAGTATCTGGGGCCACGTCTTTTTGAGCCCCTCGGAATCGAAAACCCAGCCTGGGTGACCAACGCCGAGGGGATTTCGCTGGGCGGCTATGGATTGCGCGTCCGCACTGAAGACATCGCCAAATTAGGACAACTCTATCTTCAAAACGGTCAGTGGAACGGAAAGACACTTTTACCTGCATCCTGGGTAACGCAGGCGACGGCGAAACAGGAGTCGAACGGGAACAATCCGACGAGTGACTGGAACCAAGGTTACGGATTCCAATTCTGGCGATGTCGTCACAATGCTTATCGTGGCGATGGCGCCTTCTCCCAATATTGCATCGTTATTCCCGAAAAGAATACGGTCGTTGCAATGACGTCCGGAGTGGGTGATATGCAATCAGTCCTCAATGTGGTGTGGGATCAACTCCTTCCGGCGCTTGGATCCGAAGAATTAAGTGCCGATGCAGAGGCTCAGCAACGCCTAAGAAAACGGCTAAACAAACTCTCGGTCAAGTACACGAAGGGCGAGGCAACGTCTGCTATCGCTCAGCAAATCGAGAATCGACGCTTTGAGTTTCCGACAAACGAACAGAAGATTTCAAATGTGATGGTCTCACCTGGTGACAGCGACGAAAGGATCGTTCTGACATTGAACTGGGAAGGGCGTGAGCTCAAGATCCCGGCCGGATACCGCCACTGGAAAAAGGGAAGAGCAGCCTACCCTAGTATGAGCCTTTCCAAGCTGGCTGACGAACCGGTCGCCGGCACTTTCGCATGGCCGGCGGATGATACCCTGGTCGTCAAGTTTTGTGCCTACGAAACGCCCTATCAAATGACGTTCACGCTTAAGTTCGACGATGATCAGGTCACTCTAAAATCTCAATCCAATGTCTCCTTTGGGCCGACCGAACAAAAGCCATTAAGGGGACAAGCCACAAAACAATAGTTTATGACGATGATCTTGATACCCTCGGTCGCGACATCAACGGGTGAAGACTTTGTCAACTTTGAGTGAACGAACTGAGTCAAACTGGAGCGACAATCACTCTTAGTTGAGCATCGCAGTTCTGCTAAACTTCGGCGTACAACTATCCAAGTGGAACTCGCAGAACGTGTCAAATTCGCCAGCTCCCCATCCTGATGTGTTGGACCGTCCCGTCAACGAGACCACCCTCGTTGAACTCTATGACGATGGACTGATTTCAGCGGAGGCACGGGATGCAGCCCTCGAGTTGACGGGACGAACGCATCACTGGTGGCTCTGGGCGAATCGAAGTTTGCTGTTCATCGGAACCGCCCTCGTGTTGGCGGGCGTGGTTTTTTTCTTCGCGTACAACTGGTCGAGTATGCACGCAGTGGCAAAGTTCGGTGTGATCGAGGTGGGCATCTGGGTCTGTGCCATCGCCGCGGTAAATCGAGGCCAAGACCGCATCACAGGCAAGGTGCTCTTACTGGCAGCGAGTGTCTTGGTGGGTGTGCTGTTAGCCGTTTACGGTCAGGTCTACCAAACGGGTGCTGACGACTGGAAGATCTATACCCTGTGGGCAATTCTAATCCTGCCCTGGACCGTCATTGGCCGCTTCAATGCACTCTGGATGTTATGGCTCGTGGTCACAAACGCTGCCTGGCTCCTGTTCTGGTTTCAAATGGAACCTCCGAAGGGATTCAGCTTTGAATTCGGCATCTTTCTTATCCTTAGCTTTTGGAATAGTGTCGCATTGATCGTCCGCGAAAAAGCATTATCGCTTGGCATTGAATGGATTGGGGGTGCGTGGGCGAGACATGTCATTTGGTTCGCCGTGCTCGTTTATCTGACCTTCCCCACCCTGGTATTGATCGTTGAAACAGATGTGGGTGGCGGCTCCTCTGTCGTCGCGATCGCCCTTGTAATCGCCATCATCTTGAGTCACTTGTATTTTCGATATCGCCAACCCGACCTCTTATGCGTGGGGTTCAACCTGCTATCCATTTGCATTGTTTTTGATACGGTTGCTGGCAACGTATTGTTTGAATTCATCGACGACGAAGCCGCAGCCGCATTAATCTTCGGTTTTGTTGTACTTGGCACCTTTAGTGGCGCCGCCTTCTATTTGCGTAACCTTGCGAGAAAGGCAAGCCATGGCCAATCATGAAGGCGATCTTTCACTCCGATCCGTATTAATGAATCTGCGACAGCAGAAACTCGTCGACGATCAAGCCATCGAACAAATCGAACGTGAGTTTGAAGAACAAAAGGTCGTACACCATGAACCGTGGTTTGTGAAGTTTTTGTTGGCGGTCGGTGCTTGGGTGGCCGCCATCTGCTTCCTTTTGTTTTTAGGAATTATCGGCCTTATTGAAGATGATGCTTGGGTACTCTTGGGCTGGGGAACCTTCTTCATCATTACCGCGACAGCCATGCGGCAGTCCTGCCATCACCTCTTTTTAGTCCAGTTGGCGTTGGCTATGAGCACGATGGGCCACGGGCTAACCCTGACTGGCACATTGTTCATCGACCGTGGTTTCAACGGCTTTGGCATCGCTACTCTCGTAAGCCTGGCGCTATGCGTTATTCTCTATTTCCTTTATCCGGATAATCTCCATCGATTCTTGTCGTGCCTACTTCCGCCCGCACTGGCAACCTTATGGATCGGACTTGAAATTGAAAACTGGTTACTGCTGCATCTGATCGTCTTGATCCAGGTTTCTATCATCGGCATGGTATTCATCTACAATCCGCGGCGAGTGAGCCTTCGCCCACTTGGATATGCGACCGCGTTTTCCCTTTCCATTGTTTTATTTCTCGTCATTCTTCCCGACCGCGATTTCCAGGCTCCATGGTGGCCGTCGAATGTCATCTTGGCTGCCGCCTTAATCTGGCTCTTCCAATGGATCGCGGGCGGATGGAACAAGATGCGCAACGAACCCATGATCATTGCGACGGCGGCAACGATGGGCCTGGCGACGATCACAACACCTGGGATTTTGTCTGCAATTGGACTCATGGTGCTGGGTTACGCACGGAACGATCGCTACCTTTTGTCGATGGGCATGCTTTTCTTTCCATGTTTCATTGTCGTCTTTTATTATGAATGGCAGACCAGCCTGATGATGAAGTCATGGATTATTGGCGGCAGCGGTGCGATACTATTGTTAGTGCGCTGGTTTCTGAGGTTTCGAGGTTGGGCAAGGGTGGAATCATGAAACTTGCGATCTTCTGGATAGGAACATTGGCAGCCTTTGGAATCACCAACGGTATGATCGCTCAAAAAGAAGCGTTGATTCGCAACGGCACGACGATCTATCTCGAACTGCGCCCCCTAGATCCTCGATCGCTTATGCAAGGCGATTACATGGAACTTCGTTACAACCTAAACGATGTGTCCGGCATGAAAAAATGGCGAGGACATTTCGTGGTTGACATTGGCGAGGACAAAATCGCCAAAATTAACCGCGTGTTTAATGACGAAGAACTGGCCGAGAATGAACATCTCTTACGATACACGAACTGGTCACGAGGTACGCGTATTGGGACTGACTCATTCTTCTTCCAAGAAGGACACGGAAACGACTACGCGCAAGCG
>PBNZ01000012.1 GCA_002723275.1 Planctomycetaceae bacterium | reverse complement strand
GTTCACGTGGAGGCTCACCTCGGTCGAAACTCAATCGTTCATCTAGTTCACGCGCGAGTTCTCCTCAATCCTCGGTCAACCGATCGTCGAGCTCACGTGGAGGCTCACCTCCGTCGAAACTCAATCGTTCATCCAGTTCTCGCGCCAGTTCGTCTCGGTCCTCGATCAACCGTTCGTCAAGTTCTCGCGCGAGTTCGTCCTCGATCAATCGTTCGCCCAGCTCTCGCGCGAGTTCGTCTCGGTCCTCGATCAATCGTTCGTCGAGTTCCCGCGGGGGTTCGCCTCGGTCGAATATGAGCCGTTCTTCCGGATCCCGATCTTCAGCTTCTCGCGGTGGGAAGTCTCGCCCTTAATTGAATCGCACTACAGCTGACTGAGCCATTCGGCGTATCCCATAGACCGCTCAAGGTTAAAGGTCTCCTTGAGGGTTTGGCTGTGAAGCGTATGTTGGACGATCGCTTGAAGATTATCAGATTGGTTTTCTGGAGGTCCCACGGCCTCAAAACCGACCGTCCAATAGATTCGCTGTTGCAGGGTTATTTTTGTGAGTTCGAATTCGCATCCGTTTCCAGGACGTTCGGTAGCTGGGCTGATTTCCGACGGTTTGACATGGAATCGTTTTAGGCGCCGTTCTTTCTGGACCTCAAGCCAGCCCGCTATTTGAAGATCTTCGACTTGGGGCGCGTCGTTGGATGGGAAAAGTAGACTCCACTTCTTGAACGATTCTGTACGACCTTCGACAGGATCACACGCCAAAGGATGACCGATTTTCGATCTGATTTTGGTTTCGAGCCGGCCTTCTCGCAACTTAATTCCGCAGTCGGGGCCGCAGGGAAATGCATACCAATCGGTTCTTGTCTGGAGTTCCGTATTGTCGTGAAAATGCTCCTCAATCGACAAAGGGCAGTGGGAGAAGAACCAACGCATTTCAAAGGTGCTTAGCATCAGGTAGCTCTTTGACCTTGATGAGGATTCTTTAGATTTCGAATCGACCAAGGATGCCAACGGTAGGTTGGCGATCGATGATTTTACGTTTTAAGGGATCGTAGGTGATCAGTTCGTCCGGTTGTTGGGCTTTTGTGCCGACGGCGATGAGCAACAGGTTTGAGCCGGGGCTTACCCTGCTGATTTTAATGGCGAACTTGTCAGTCAGTTCTATTTTTTCGACGGGAGCCTCTGCGAATGCTTGGGATGAGCTGAAGTCAAATGCGAAAAGGTAAGGCTGCGGTGCATAGGTTTTTTCAATCGCGCTCGTCCGCCGCGTTTTTGTTTTGCCGGAACAAACTGAGAACGCCATGCGTTGTTTTGGCAGGTAAATCGCTCGCTCGAGACCCGGCGGTACGGGACGCTTCCAGAGCACTCGTCGTTGTTTGGGGCTGATCAGGACAGCTCCGCCATCGACTCCTGCATTGAAAACCAGAAGCGTTGTGTGAGTGTCAAACTGTATCTTGCGCACACGGTCTGGAAAAGCGATCCCCCATTGGCCATCCAAGGATGTTGGTACGGCTGACCAATTCTTGATCTTATTGCCAATAGCAGCTTGCCAGTTCATGAAGCCCACGGCGCCATACAGATCTAATGTGACGGACAAGGTATTGTCGGAAACAATAACGACTTCCGGGCCGGGCCCCTGTTCCTTCTTGTTTCCTTCAATGTGCAGCTCTTTTCGGTCTCGGGGAAGCTGCAGGTCGGCCACCTGGATCATTTTGGGGAGCTCATAAACACCGAGGCGATTGCCTCTTTCTTTTCCCGTCTTGTTATCTTTTTGAAAGGAGATGACGGCGTATTTTTTGTCACTACTGATGAAGATGCTTTCGGGGCCGTTGGCGCGTGGGCGATAGAGTTTGCCAACATCCCAGCTTCGAATGATTTTTGCCCGTTCGATATCAAAGGCAACGATGATGTCTTTGTCGCAAGTGACAAGCCCCTGGTTGTCCGCGATTTGGACATCATCGGGGATCGTTGGTAATTCGATTTGCCGAAGCTTATTAGCATTACCTGTGATGAAGATACTGGGGTTGTTTTCATCGATGTTGGTCACGATATATTCTTGATTTGCTGTCTGCCGTACTTTGAGAGGTTGGCGACAATCCGGGGATTCAAAGAGCACTTTTGAGTCCAGGATCTTTCCGGAAGTGGTGTCGATTTGAGCTACCGCCACACCACCTGCCTTGCCATTTTGAAAACTGTAACCAATCTCGGCAACTTGATCGCTCGCCGACGTTGTTCGTGCCAGCGGGACACTCAAGATGAGTGTTGCGAGCAGGGTCAATGACGACAGGAAATGGTTCATCATTATATCCTTAAGCCTGTTGGCGATTTCGCCATGCGGGAATTGCTAACGCCAGGACGGAAATCGTTAGTATTGCGGCACAGATGGGGCTGGTAAAGAATACGGCATAACCGTCGCTGAGGACTGCTCGACGGAAATTTTCTTCCAGGACGTCTCCCAGGACGATGCCTAGCACAATCGGCACGACTGGGTATTGATGGCGTCGTAATACCCAGCCTACGAGTCCGAAGCCCAGGCAACAGATCACGTCAAACATTGAATTGCCAACGGCGTAACTTCCCACGACGGCAGCAGCAAGGATGATCGGGAATAGGATCCGTTTCGGAATGGCCGTGACCCCCACCCAAAGTCGACTGCCAAAGAGCCCCAGCAACAACAGAATTAGATTTGCCAGCAGCAGACTTGCAAACAAGCCGTATACGATTTCAGGATGTGTCTGAAACAACATCGGTCCCGGGACCACATCGTGAATCATGAGAGCGCCGATCAGAACGGCAGTTGAAGCACTCCCGGGGATACCGAGTGTCAGGAGCGGTACCAGTGCACCCCCCACTGAACTGCTATTAGCGGCTTCTGCGGCGGCGACACCCTCCGTCGATCCATGACCAAATTGTTCGGGCTCACGACTAAACCGCTTGGCGACGTCATACGAGACAAACGAAGCAATTGTGGCACCAGCTCCGGGGAAGATTCCGATGATCGTTCCGATAATGGAAGATCGCGCGATCACAAGTTTGAGTCGCCAGTAATCGATGATACGCGGCCAGTGGGATTTGGTCTGATCAATATGAGTTGACGTGAGGTTTTGGGCTTCGATTTGCATCAACACCTCACTGATCGCGAACAAACCGATCAACGCGGGGATCAGACCAAAGCCATCGTACAATTGTGAAATGCCGAAAGTAAATCGGCGCACGCCCGAAATAGGATCCTCACCCACGGTATTGAGCAACAGTCCTAACAAGGCCATCAATAGAGCTTTTGACCAACTCTTGCCTCCGACCGAGGCAACACTTGTTAAGCCAAACACGGCGAGTGCAAAGTAGTCCTGAGGGCGAAAGGAGATTGCGACCTTTGCCAACGGCACAGAAAAAAGGATCAGAATCACTGTTCCGATCAGGCCGCCGACTGTTGAGGCGATTAAGGAAACACCTAATCCGATTCCTGGCTTACCGGCTTTCGTTAAGGGATAACCGTCGAACGCGGTGACCGCTGCGGAAGGTGTCCCTGGCGTATTGATCGTGACAGCAGTGATGGAACCCCCATAATCCGCTGCTAGGTAGATCGCAGCCAACAGCACAATCGCCAGCGTCGGTGGCATTGCATAAGTGAAGGGTACCAGCAATGCGACCCCCATCGACGGCGACAAACCTGGCATTGCGCCAACGAGAATACCAATGCATACGCCCGCCACGATCGTCAGCAATGGCTGGATCCCAAAGACATATTGAAGGCCGTCGCCAAGGTTTAGCAGCAGGTCCACGTTTGGCGATACCTCCAAGGTTCATTCAAAAAAACGACCAACAGGAAAAGGAACGAACATGATTTTGGCGAACGCAATATAGGCAAAGACAAGCCACGCTGTCGTGACCGCGATTGCGACCTTGGGTTTCTGCATTCCCAGCATGAACATCGCGATCAACAGAAACAGAAACGATCCCAAAAAGTATCCGGTGTAGACGATGGAGAGGATATAAGCGAGCAGCAACGCGCCGAACTTCCACACCAGATCGGTCCGTTCCTTGCCCGTTAGACGGTCTTCAGCTCTGACTGTTTGCAGCGTCAACAACAGTGCAAAGGGAACGATCATGACAGCCCAGAGTCTGGGAACTGCCGCTGCGCCCACTCCATCTGTCTGTGGGAATTCATATGAAATTGCAAAAAATAGGAACGCCAAGCTCAAGGTCGTTGAGGGAATGATGAAAAAGCCAACGCGATCTCGTTGACCTCGCATCACCAATCCAGCGGCTAACGCGATATTGGCTGATACGATAAGTGCGAGTAGCATCCATTCTCGCGACTCCTGCTGACTTGGTTTATCCTCTGAAGAACTGGTCTGCAAAATCCCCAAGTAGTGAGCAAACTCCTTGCGGTCGTTGTGAACGATGGGAGTGAATTCTTTCGAATCGTAATAGACAACCTCGATTCCATCCTTCATCCAAAACTCTCGCCACTCCTCGTCCTGATTCACTTTCTGAAAGAGCTCGTCATACCACTTCAAGATTTCCGGGGGACAACCTTGCTTGATCGAAAAACCCCTCCACATGAATTCCTCGTCCAATCCTGTGACCCCGAACTCAGAGAATACAGGGGTATTGGGATATTGTTTGAGTCGCTGTGGACTTGAGATAACTGAGATATGCAAATCGGGATTCCCTGCTGCATCTCGTGGGTTTCCCACATAGGCAACTCCTTGATTGCCCAGCAATGCCGCCTTCGCTTCACCTCCACTGTCGAAAGGGATCCAGCGCGCCTGGAGGTCGAATTTCTGCCATGTTTGGAGTGCCATGACATGATCCAGTCCACCAAAGGTTGGCCCTACCCACCGTTGCTCACCAGGATGATTACGGGCATCTTCGACGAGCACCGACCAATTCGATCGCGGATCCTGTGTCCGGGTAATGATGCATTCCGGATCTGCCATCAACATCGCGAGCCAGTCTAATTCATCGATATAGTTTTCTCGCTTTGTCGACACGAGCTTTGCGATGTTCGACTTGGTGCAAGCGCAAAGCGTATAACCGTCTGCAGGTAGCTGAAGCACCTTTTCCATGGCGATAATGCCACCCGCTCCCGGCTTGTTTTCAACGACAAACGTTGCCGTCACGTACTTCTCTGCAATTTCCGTAAACTTGCGAGCGGTGGTATCGATCAATCCACCGGGTCCAGTGTAGACGATGATCTTGATCGGCTTGTCTGGGAATTCAGCCTTTGTCGCTCGCGCTCCGATCAGCCATAAGCCCACAAATACCGCAGAGAACAGCAGCCATTTGAGGATCCGGAACGTATGGGGCGCGGTATTGATCATCACGCCCAATTCTACCCGATCAACAAGCTCAAGGTAGTCGTGAAGTCAGAGCATCATCCGACGTGTCGGAATTGGTTCGTGAAGAGCTCGTGAAGGTCGGTTCCCATTCGTTGAAAACCGTTCGTTTCTGCCCCCATTGCTCAAAGAATGAGTCATGCGCCAAGGCTGGAGATTCTTGGAGAGTCGTCCATGCGTCGCTCTCGAGGTTGAGCCGGTGGGGGAGAGAGTCACCCACACGGTGGACTGCTTGGTGACGCTCCGAGAATGGTATGACACCCGCCGCCAGAGACTCTGGTGAGAGTGCGGCTAGAGCGTCTTGATACCGACCTGTTTGAAAGGCTGCAACCAAGTCGCTCGAGTCAAAAAGTCCATCGCATGTCCAATCACCTGCGGCCCAAGAGGTTCGTGTCGCCGCAGGCTGATTGTAAGCACCGGCCTGAAACGCGATGACGAGGTCCGACGAATCAAAGGTTTGGTTGAGATTGGCGTCGCCTGCATCGGTTCCCAGCAGTTCGCGGACGAGCCGTGTATGGTCGTCCATGTTTAACTGACCGTCATGATTGACGTCGAACCAGGCATCGTATTTTCCGATATCGATCTGGTTGCAGAGGGAATCGATGTCATTTGCATCGACGAGATTGGACCCATCGAAGTCGCCATTGACACTTGAATAGATACCTGGCGTTCCGCCCTTTTTCTGACTCGCACGCCAATTCTCGCCTTGTTGTGAGTCGGTCGAAGGATTGATGAGTTCCAGGGAGCTGCCTCGTCCGTCTGCCGCCCGTGGCCATGGATCTTGATCATCGAAGTCAACTTCTAAAATCAGATTGCCGTTTGCATCGGCCAGTTGAATTCGTTCGCCACCGTTGGAAAGGGATCCTGAGTACTGGCCAGCAATGCTGCCCGGAACAATATCTGGATAGGCTTGTTGGAACTCGCTGAGATCCTTCACGATGACGATTGATTCGCCCTGTGATATCCGTTGATCCCCAAAAACGAATGGCTCCCGCAGGCCATCATCCAGGCGAAAACCAGCAAGATTGATTTCCCCTTGGGATCCCACGTGGGTTACCTCGATGAATTCTGTCAGGTCATTGGGTCCTAGAGGGTTGTAATGGATCTCTGTGATTCGCAAAGAATCTCGCAGAGTAATGTTTGTGCCGTCGTGGATAACTGAGTCAATCGTTTGATTCCAGTTGTCAATCAGGCGCGTGGAATCATCGACGACGCCTCTCTGGAAAGGACCCTGGATAAAGAGACCTCGCACTCCTGCTGCATGTTGCATTTCTCGAAGTTGAGCTGGTGCCGCAGCAACGAGTAACGAGTGTCCGGCGGGAATGACGGTACCCGCCGCAAAACGGAATTGACTTGACCCTGCCAGTCGCCAATCACTCAAATCGATCGCGTTCGCTTCTTGATTGCTGATCTCGAAGTAGGCGAGTTGAGGATCTTCCGGGTCGATGTGATGAGAAAGGGCCAGCTGGAAGGTTGGTGCGGTTTCCGTTCTCTTGACTAATTGAGGTTGGATCAACAGATCCGGACTATTCGATTGACCATTGATTACAGCGATCGCAAGCACATTCTTGCCTTGGACAATCGGAATCTCACCTCTTCGGAGCGAGTCGGTCAGGTCATATACCTCGCGCTCGTCACCGGCCTCTTGGTTGCCTCGTCGAGAAACGGATTGCCAATTGAGGTCGCCGATGAAGTTGTCTCGTGCAACTTCGACTCCGTTCAAGAATGCGACAAATGCATCGTCATAACGCATCTTTAGTTGGAGCTGATCGACATCGTCTATGTTGTCCAGCTGAAATTCGTAGCGAGTATAAACAGTTGTAGCCGTGGTGTGACCGTCTTCATCAGGATCTAGTTCACGGAGAAGGTCGACTGCGGTCGTTTGCGCCGCGTCCTCAAAAAGTGGGCCGATGAATCGGTCGTAATCGAGGGCTCGATCGTAACCAACACCACCCTGTCCGTACAGCCAACGTGCATCGACTTCGGTCGAAGCTAGCGTCCATTCTAAAGACTCGTCCTCCGCCGACGGTATTAGTACTCGAACGGGNGAGTCATCATGGATCCANACGGTTTCAGTGAACGCTTGATTGGAAGTGGGGACAGAGGCGTCCCTCAGCAACTGTGAGCGTCGGAAGCTTATGTGATCGAAGAGACGCGCGATTCCTGCCGCGGGGCTGCCACTCTCCCATTTTTGGTGATCGCGTTCTGCATCCGCTCTGATCAACTCATCATAGGCGGCAATTTGCGATTCAAAATAATCTCGCGCCAGGTAGTCATCGAGTAACGTTCGGAGGCGTCGCAAATACATTTCACGGGTGGCGGGTGTATCCAGAATGACATCCAGTAAATGATTTTGATAGATCGGTTGGCCTGTCGCCTGAGGATGCTCTGTATTACCGTAGAAGATGCTTGAAAAATTTCTGTCAGTACGTTTCGCGAACGCCTGATCCATGTCCCAAGGAAAACGGTGCCATTCGCTGGAACTCGGCTCCTGATAGACGTAGTAGTTTTTGGTGAGTCGATCGTGGTTGGTGAGGATCGTGTTTCCGGCCATGTTGTTAATCACCTGTGGCAAGTCGACCCTGTCGAACAGATAAGTTGATCGATCTACGCCTGCCTGGCGATCATTGATTCCGTCGGTGAATTCCCGTAAATCCTCGAAACTCTCAAACTTGCGGGTGACCTTCTGGTAGTGATTGCGNGTCGGATTTGGNGCGAGAGTCGAGAGTGCCGCTGGCGAATTCGCCTTGTACATCGATCCGTATGGATCAAAGCCATTTCGTTCGAGGAAAGTTGCGTCGATCTGTTCGATGTATGAGCCCAGCGAATAGAACTCACCATTCTGCCTTACATGGAGGTGTTGGGTGTGCGGAGCTGGGACACCGATTTGTTGCAAAAAACCGAAGGCCAGATTTTCTCCCATGTAGGAGGTCGCACCTTTCTCCATGAAGTGCGATTGCAAGTTGAATTCGTCGACATCGGGCAGTTCGTCCGAAAGACGAAAACGATCTCCTGGATTGAACTCGAACTTGAATTTTGGCTTTGACCAACTCTGCGTTGTAATGCCGCGCACGCGTACCTTTAAATTGTCATAGAAGGATCCATCGAAGTAGACAGAAACGCGAGACCAACGGAGATTATTGTTGCCGAGTGTCTGGTGCCATTCAGGGTCGGGCACAAACCAATGTAAGACTGGCAACGATGTTTCGGCTTCTCCGTGAAAGATCGTCCCGAAGTATTCGGCCTGATCAGGCTCGTTGTCGGGGTCGACCAGATAGGGGGAACGCGATTCGCTACCATCCGAGTTTTGAGCAGTGATATAGTACCGCAGCATTCCGCCATTCATCGGGCGATTGTTCCCGTCCTGGGCCCAGAGATCCTGCAGCTGTTGGCTGGGGATGCGAACAGAGTACACTCCGTCACTCGCCCCCAAATCACCGTTCAGTCCATCATCATGCATGTCGACCGACAGCGTATTGCCATACATGAGACGCAAGTGGGCCTGCACTTGCCGTGGTGCTCTATCCGATTTTGCGATAACGGTCTGGATTAAAAAGTCGTCGCTGGGAGTTGGCTCAGCCGGGCTGTGGCTTGTCTCTAGAATCACCGCCCCCAGGTCCTGGCGTTGCCCGGAGTTCGGAGCGCCCGGGGTCGCAGATGCTAGAGGCGCGGCTTGCAAAGGATAACGGATTGCACCTTCAACAAACGGTAACCCGTAGGTGGTGTTGCGCTGTTGTGGAGGAAACGAAAGGGCGGTATTCGTTGCGAGGGTCTTGCCGTCCGGAAGAACAATCGTGACGGATTCGCCGCTTGAGGAAAGTCGGAAGTTCGTGTGTAACTCACCCTCTCTGCGATCCTTTCCCGATGCGAAAACGACGAGAAAGTCTTTGGGAGCGAGGATTGTGCCGGCGGGAAATTGCCAACGACTCAGATCACTCAATTGATCCGTCAAATACCACCCGGCGAGATCGAGAGGGTCCGTGCCAAAGTTGAACAACTCGACCCAATCAGAGCTTTCTCGGTCCTCATCTTCGAGATTGTTCCAATTGGAGGCTGAAATTTCGCTGATCGTAATCGCCGCCGACTGAACCTGAATCACAACGTCTTCGGAATAAGTGTCACCTCGTTCATTCGTGATGAGGTAGCTGAAAATGTCGACGCCTACCATGCCTGGGGGTGGTGAGTATTGAAAACTTCCATCGTCTGCCAGACTGAGTTCACCCTGAGGGGATTCTGTTAACGTTGCCGAAATCGAAAGAAGATCGGCATTCAAGTCATTCGACAATACGCCGGCTGTTGGTGTAATTGAAATCGGAACGTCAACCGAGGTGATGTAGGTGTCTTCGATCGCCATGAGCGGATCCGGCGTGCCGCTTACTTCGATCGTGACGGTCACTCGATTCGAAGGTTGGCCATCGATCGCAACATAGGAGAACAAATCGGTTCCGAAGAAGTCTTGATCAGGACGATAGGTGAATGTGCCATCAGGATTGAGTTTAACAACACCATGCGACGTCTCGGAAACGATCTCTGCTTGGAAACTATCCCCCTCAGGATCAGTGTCATTCTGCAAGAGATTGTTGTCAGTAGAAACGACCAGCGTTGTGTCTTCCGGCGTTGTGTAGTGATCGGCGACTGCAGTCGGAGGAAGATTTAGGAATCTGTTCAGCAAAGTCGTGCTGAGTTCGCCGGCTTGATCCTCGTCCATGCGGCCACGGAATAGCTGAATGTCAGAGATCCAACCGTCGAAGGGCGAGCCGCCACTGCCAAACTTGATGACTCGTGCGTCGCGGGCATCAGCGTTCGCTCCCGACTGATGCGATTTTTCGCCATCCGCGTAAAGTGCGATTTCACCGTCGCTTTGAGTCAGGATTGCCACATGAGCCTGACCATCGTTCAGCCGGTTTGCGCTGGAGTAAACCGTTGTCGCAGGCGTCCCGACACCGGCAGCAAGTCGACCTTCTCGCGAGATTGAAATGCCCCAATCTTTCGCCAACCCAAAAGCGTTGGCGTCGACGANGCCGGAATTGAAAAACCAATTTCCATCAGTGCCGAACAGATTGTCGGATGAAGTTGCGAACACCACGGCGACTGCAAATGATTCTGCATTATCCAGTGGATTGTCTTCGACGGCAACGCGAAAGAAGTCTCCCGAATCAAAGGTGAGCACCGGCTGGCCATTCAGACGGCTTTCCAGCAGTTGGGGCGTTCCAGACGCGGAGGCTATGATTCCTTGTTCGCGGTCAACCCAGGTGGATATCACGGCTTGGTCCGGGTGGTCCTGGAGAAGATCCGACGCCGTCCAATGTCCTACCAGGTCGGCCGCCAAAAGAGTTCGCGTTTCGAGCGATTCCAGTCTGATTTTGCCGCTCCCATGTTCCTTGAANAACTAGTCCATCATCCCCACCCGATTTTACTGACAAAGTAATGATCCGCGAGCGATTTTCCGCCTTCGTTTCTCGATTTTACGGCCGTTCCNGNCGGTGGCTAGAATGCCAAGAAATGAGAGCGCCGNCGGACANACANCGACGCCCGTTTCTTGATGTTTGTTCAAGAAAGTNNGAGGTGAAGGAAAAACNGTGANGATATGCTGAGCCGTCAGTTACCAACGCAGCCTTTCATCATCCGGNCCCAATTCTCCAGCCGGTCGANTTCCAGTGCCTTGGCGTTGCGTTAGCGTGTCGCCAAGGTCGNCTCGGCCTTGTTCGGCAAGAGCTTGTAAACGTTTGACGACTTCCGGGTGCGCTGCAGCACAGTCCGTCGTTTCGCCGACATCGTTCTTGAGATCGTAAAGCGACAGTCCAATTCGACCCTGTGAGTAGGGCGCTGGGATCCCTCGGCTTCCNCCAGGACGTCCCGCCATGGTTCGGTATCCATGAGGGAAATGGAGCTTCCAGCGACGATCACGAACGGCTTGAAGTTGTCCTCCTCCGTAGTAGAGCAAGAAAGCTTCATGAGGGGATTGGGCGCCGGGTTCGCCAAACATCAAGGCCGAGATATTCTTTCCATCGATCGGATGTTCGGGAAGTTTTGTTTCAGTCAGAGCTGCGACCGTCGGTAAGATATCGAGAGTGGTCGCGAGTTCATCACAGGTGGTGCCCGCTGGAATTCGTCCTGGCCACCACATCACGGTGGGAACTCGACAACCGCCTTCGAACATCGTGCCTTTTCCTTCTCGGAGAGGCCCGGATGAACCTGCGTGATCACCATAGCTTAGCCATGGTCCATTGTCGGAGGTGAAGATCACCATCGTGTCTTCCGCAAGATCATGATCCTCTAAGGCGTTCAGGATTTCGCCGACCGACCAATCAACCTCCATGATGACGTCGCCAAGGATACCCTGGTCACTCTTTCCGCGAAATCGATCTGAAACATACAGCGGTACGTGGACCATGGAATGGGGGACATAAAGAAAGAAGGGACGTTCTTTGTTTTGCTTAATGAATTTGACCGCTCGTTCCGTATAGGCCGTTGTCAACTGCTCTTGATCTTCGCCAGTCACTTCCGAGTCGATGACGGTATTGTTTTCCAACAACGGAAGGCGGGGGAAGCCGCGTTTGCGCCGGGGTGAATCGGGAGGAAGGTTGACGTAATTTGGATGAAATGGCCACATATCATTNGAGTAGGGCAGGCCATAGTATTCGTCAAATCCATGTTGTGTCGGCAAGAATTTTGGATGATGACCCAGGTGCCATTTTCCATAACAAGCTGTGGCATAGTCTTTTTGTTTCAGGAGTTCGGCGAGTGTTAGTTCTCGCTCATTGATTCCTCGCTTCGAACTGGGGCCCAACGCCCCCTTAATTCCAATGCGGTTGTGGTAACAGCCCGTCAAAAGTGCGGCACGGGATGCCGAGCATACAGCCGACGAAACTTGGAAGTCGGTGAATCGCATGCCTTCCTGAGCCATCCGGTCGAGATGGGGTGTTTCGAAATCTTCGGCACCAAAAGGACCAATGTCCGCGTATCCCATGTCATCGATGAAGATCACGACGATATTCGGAAGTTTGGCCTCTTTTTCGGAAGCATCCGCGTACAGGCTCGATACGAGTAACGAGAAGGCGATAATCGTCAGTCCAAGTTTTTTGATCATGTGCGTGCTTTCTTTTAGCCAACCCAATAAACTGCTGTTTAGGAATAGACCCGTATTCTACCTGAATACCAGTCTGTTTGCTCAATGACTTTTCAGCCAGTTAGACGATTGGAGCAAGAGTCGTGTACAGCCTTCATCGATGGATCCGCGCCTCGCTGATCGGGACGGTAATCGCCGTTGGGATTGGCGTGGAAACGGTCGATGCCGAGCCGCGATTTCGGCAACATTTAATCAATCCGGAATCGGAGTTTAGTGCCTGCGCGGCGATTGATGTGAATCGAGATGGAAAGCTCGATATCTTCTGTGGTGGGTTTTGGTATCAAGCTCCTGACTGGCAGCGTCATCCGACCCGATCGGTACCGCAGATTCGCGGACGATACGACGACTATTCCAATTTGCCCCTGGATGTGAATGGCGACGGTTGGCAAGACATTGTCAGTATCAATTATCGAAGTCGATCTTTATTTTGGGTTGAGCATCCAGGCGAGTCGTTGGGCATGTGGAAGACACACTTGATCGATTCTCCCGGGCCAAGTGAAACCGGCAGACTGGCTGACATTGATGACGATGGCTATCTCGATTTGTTACCCAATGGAAAAGATTTTGCTGCCTGGTATCGATTGAATATCGGAAGCAATCTTGAGACTCCAACAAATGATCGCGTGCCATCGGCAGAGATACGCTGGACGAAGCATGAACTACCGGAGTTGCTGCAAGGTCACGGGCTCGGGTTCGGCGATATCGACGGGGATGGTCGAAAAGATCTCGTTTCTGCCAATGGATGGGCGAAAGCTCCTGAAAACCGTTTCAACGATCGTTGGCAATCGTATCCCGAATTCAACACTCATCGAGATGCGAGTGTGCCGATCCTCGTCCACGATGTTGATCAGGACGGAGACGCTGATGTGATTTGGGGCAGGGGGCACAATATCGGACTCTACTGGTATGAGCAAGTTTGCCATCCAGAGAGGCGCGAATGGAAGTTTCATGTGATCGATACCAGTTGGTCGGCAGCACACTCGATGCTGTTAGCTGATATTGATAATGATCAACGAATGGATCTCGTGACGGCTAAACGTTATCTCGGCCACGGTGGAAAAGACCCGGCTGAATATGATCCCTTAGGCGTCTATTGGTATCAGTTTGATGTGAACACGCGAAGCTGGAAAAAACATGTTGCTTCCTTGGGTGGTACCTGTGGATTTGATTTGGATCCAAAATGCATTGACCTTGATGGTGACGGAGACATTGACATTCTGGCACCCACGCGGGGTGGACTGCATTATCTTGAGAATCTAGGAAGCGATATGGACGCGGCCGACGCGGAAGTTGCTGACCCACAGATTGTCGAGGTCACTTATCCCCAAAGTGAACCGCTCCTTACTTTTCAAGATGCTCAGGGCNAGATACGAACGGTCGAGAATGGCTTTGATTGGGGAATTCGACGTTGGCAAATCCAAAAGAATCTGGAACGAGTGATGGGCCCGCTTCCCGATTCATCTCGCCGAGTTCCTCTTGAAATGAGAGTTGAAGAAGAGCAAGAGGTGGATAACTACCTTCGCAAAAAGATCTCGTATGTTGCCGAAAATGGCGATCGTGTTCCTGCCTTTTTGTTGGTTCCCAAGGCGGTGGAGAAAAATCCCGGACAAAAGTTTCCCGCACTCCTTTGCCTGCATCCCACCAGTCCGCTCGGCAAGGCTCAGATTTGTGGTATCGATGGTAAGCCAAGTCGGTTTTACGCGCACGAGCTGGCAAAACGAGGGTTCATCTGTCTTGCCCCTGACTATCCTTCATTCGGTGACTATACGGATTACGATTTTGGCTCTGATTTATATGTCAGCGGAACGATGAAGGCAATTTGGAATAACGTTCGTGGCGTCGATTTACTCGAGTCGCTGACGTCAGTCGATCGAGATAAGATCGGAGCGATTGGCCATTCTCTCGGAGGGCATAACGCATTATTCACTGCTGTGTTTGATCAACGGATACGCGCCGTCGTCACGAGCTGCGGGTTCAATGCTTTTGAAGATTATTATCAAGGCAACCTGACCGGCTGGACGAGCGATCGTTACATGCCAAGGATTCGGACAGAATTCGGAAAAAATCCTCAGCGAATGCCTTTCGATTTTGACGATATCTTGGCGGCAATTTCACCGCGGCCGGTGTTTATCAATGCGCCATTACACGATGCGAAT
This sequence comes from Planctomycetaceae bacterium, assembly GCA_002723275.1. GTDB lineage: Bacteria > Planctomycetota > Planctomycetia > Pirellulales > Pirellulaceae. Next base: position 76,377 of record PBNZ01000012.1, on the reverse strand, counting down.
TTTGCCGTCGTTGGCGTCGAAAAATCGGTTGCCTCCGCTCGAAGCGTCTACGAATTCCATGAGGCTGGAGACAAGCTGGTGGTCGTTTATCCCAATGCCGAACATGATTTCCCAGAGGATATCCGTTGGCAGTGCTACGACTGGCTTAAGCAACAGTTGAAGCCGTGAGAGGATCTTTGGCCTTGCATGTCGACCACTAGCAGAAACGCTCTTGATCGTCCGCGTATTTTGAAATGGCTGCCGGACGTCCGTAGAGATAACCCTGACCGAGTTGGAAGCCCATTTGCAGTAGCGTCTCGTGATCTTCCTGATACTCGATGCCTTCCGCCAGTGGAATAATCTCCAACTCGTTCACAATCTGAACGAGCAGTTCAACGAGATGCTGACGACTTGCGGGAGCTTGATAAATGCCCTGCACGAGTTGCATGTCGAATTTCAAATAGTTGGGACGCACTTCGCTGAGTTCGAGGAGACGTGCCTGACCGGCGCCAAAGTCGTCGAAAGCGAGTTGGATGTCCAGGTCTACTAGAGAGTCTCGCAAGCGNATTAATGTTTTGATGTCGGTGACCGCCGCTTCGTGAATCTCGAGCGTGATGGGGCGCGCGGGATTCTTCACACGCAGCTCTTGGACCGACTCGATAAGACCGGTTTCCATCAACTCCTTGGGGTGAGTATTTACGAAGAGGTTCAAGTGCTCTGGAAGTTGTGTCGCTACCTCGATGCCTCGAGTACGAAATATCTGACTCAGCTTCGATTCCAGGCCGAAATGGGATGCCGTGTCAAACATCTCTTTGGGAGTTCGGAGTCCGAAGACGTGGCTGCGACCCAACACCTCATATCCGACGAGTGAGTTTTCATGTTCGCCCAATTGCACGATGGGCTGGTAAAAGGGAACGACCGACTTTCGATTGATGAGGCGTTCGAATTGGACGACAGCGAGTGTGCGATCTCGCATGTCTGCCTGAAGGGTTCCGCTTTCGATACTGTTTTTTTGCTGGCGACCAACTCGAAATACGACTGTCGCGAATTGAACAATATCACCCTCCTGGAGCTGCACCTCCTCGATCAATTTCTCGCCGTTAACGTAGGTTCCGTTCGTGCTGTTTAAGTCCCGGAGCCAGAGACCACCGTCTCGATCTGAAATAATCGCGTGCTCTTTCGATACTGATCCACAGGGTAGCGACAGGGAAGAATCGGGACGTCGACCGATTTTGAAGGGTGTCGTGGTTACCGGTACGTGCCGAACCGGCTCGGTGTCGTCGATCTGCCCAGCAAAAAACCAAACAGAAGCATCCAGAGAGAGGCCGGGTGATGCGGGATAGTCGCTTACGTTCATGAGTTTTCCTGTCTTGAACTCAACGTCTTCCGCTCCTTTTCGGCTAATACTGCATCGTAACGCGGAGACTCTGCCATCATTTTCCTAGCATCATTTCAGCGGACTGGAGTCGAAAATCTCGGGAATTTCATCCTCTCGATGCTGAATCGGAATCATCGGAATGGGGTATGAGCTACGTTGAGATATCGAACAGGATTATCGGATCTCTTTCTGGTGGGCAGTGTCATGGAGCATGTCGGAACTGAAAATGCGACGTCTTCCTCGGTGAAGGATGGACTCCTCGCGACGATATTATCGGAAGAATGTTATCGACCGAACGAACCGGCAACGTTGGAAGAAACGGGCCTTTCAGAATCGCTCGTCGGAGCATTGATCGGGAAGGCCCTGCTGCGTGTCGAAACGAGCACTGGTCGGGCGATTGCCGAGCAGATCTGTCTGCCCTTTGTTGTTCTCGACGAAATACTGCAAACGCTTCGTGATCGGCAACTGATCGCTCGCAAGGGATCTGCGCCTCTGAATGACTATACCTATGCCTTGACGGAACAAGGACAGGTGTGGGCTCAGGCGGCAAGTGAACAGTGCTCTTACGTCGGTGCTGCTCCGGTACCCATGTCTGATTATGTGCTAGCCACCGAAGCTCAAACCATTCGAAATGAGTCTCCCAAACGCGAGGACCTGTTGCGTGCCTTCGAAGGGACCTCGTTTGACGAATCACTGTGTGACGAACTTGGCCCAGCCGTCAATTCTGGAGCCGCGCTGTTTCTTTATGGGAAACCCGGGAACGGCAAGACAACCTTAGCGAAACGAATCGCTCAATGCTTTACGAAGCCGATTTGGATTCCTCACGCGATCGTTGTCGATGAACAAATTATCAAAATTTATGATCCTTCGTTTCATGAAGTCACTGACGCAAATGATTCGGATATCGTGAAATCGGCTTCTTTTGATCGACGGTGGATCAAGATTTGTCGTCCCATCATCGTGGTTGGTGAAGAATTGACGATGGAGGAATTGGAGATTCGCTATGACTCCAAGGAGNGCGTTAGCGATGCTCCTTTGCAGATGAAGAGCAATGGTGGTTGCCTGCTCATCGACGACATGGGACGTCAGCGATTCGAATCTCAGCATTTGTTGAATCGTTGGATCGTTCCTCTGGAAAGCCGTGTTGATTACCTGACGCTCTCTACTGGCAAAAAAATTCGCGCACCTTTCGAGCAGCTGATCCTTTTTTCGACCAACGTTGCTCTTGAGCAAGTGGTCGACGAAACGATGTTGCGTCGCATTCCCTATAAGTTTGAGATGGTGAATCCGTCGGAGCACGAGTTCCATCAGCTCTTCCAGATTTATGCCGACGAGTTTGGGTGTTCTTATGACCGTGAGGCTGTGGAGCATTTGTTGGACCACCATTATCGATCCGTGGATCGACAGCGACGGCGTTGTCATCCTCGCGATTTGTTGAACCAGATTCGAAATTACTGCGCATACCACGATCGACCGTTCGAAATGCGAGGTGAATATTTTGATCGAGCCGTGAAGAGCTATTTCCCATCAATTCCGGAAAAGAGCCTCGTGACGTCCCCGGCTGGGGCCTCCTGTGGTTTTCCGAACGATGCAGCTCCAGTGGCGACCGATCGTTCGGTCTCAATCACTTAAACCACGAGGGATAGGGAGTGTCTGCAGCCAGCCACGACTGGGGCAGGTGCTAGACTTTAAGGAGGGCGGCACAATCCGGTAGCTGCCTCGCGAAATGGGCATTCAATGAGTCGAGGCATCGGGCATGCCGATCGAATCGGTCAACACGAACGAATCAATTCTCGGATATACACTCAGCGACCGCATCGGTGCGGGCGGCTACGGTGAAGTTTGGAAAGCGGAAGCTCCAGGAGGGATTCTCAAAGCCGTCAAGTTGATTTACGGCTTCCACGATGAGAATCGAGCTCAGCGCGAACTGAAGGCGCTCGATCGTGTCAAAGAACTACGTCACCCATTTCTGCTTTCGCTGGAACGTATTGAGATCGTTGAAGGCCGATTGGTGATTGTGACTGAGTTAGCCGACCAGTCTTTGTCCGATCGAGTTAGAGAGTGTGTCGCGAAAGGGATGCCGGGTATCCCTCGCGAAGAGCTGCTCGGATATCTGGCGGATGCCGCAGATGCATTGGATTATCTCAGTGACTCTCATTCTCTACAGCACCTTGATGTTAAACCCGAAAATCTCTTGCTCGTAGGATCACATGTTAAGGTCGCAGACTTTGGCCTGCTCAAGGATATCCGAGACGTGAGCCAGTCGATGATGGGAGGGCTCACTCCAACCTATGCATCGCCCGAAGTTTTTGACGGGCGTCCATCTCGCAAGAGTGACCAGTACAGCTTGGCCATCGTCTACCAGGAAATGCTCACCGGGATTCGACCTTTTTCAGGAACCACTCCCGCTCAACTCGCCTCTCAACATTTACATCTCGAGCCTGATGTATGCTTCCTGCCCCGTGGTGATCAAGCGATCATTCGTCGAGCGCTTGCCAAGGAGCCTCATGAGCGCTTCGAGAATTGTCGAGAATTGATTGCAGAGCTCAAAGGGCGCGACACGAAGAAAAGGCGATCTCCGCGGAAAACTCGTCGTGCGCCGAAGACAGATGTTGGTTCAGAGCAGACGATGCAACTCACTGAACCCGCCGGCCTGAATGTTGGCCCGAAGGTTGTCATCCAGCAACACGAGGCCTTGGATTTGACGTCGCAGANTGCTGAGATCAGACCCACTTTATTCATTGGGGTTGGCCGTACTGCGACGAATGTCATGCGGCGGTTGCGAACGCGAATGGAGCAACGGCTCGGCGACCGTTCGGAGACACCCTCGATCGGATTTTTATGCATCGATACTGACACCGATGATCTGGTGCAGGCAACCAACTCGGAGGAACCCGGCGCACTCTTTCCGCAAGAGACTCTTGCAATCCCACTACGGAAGTCGGAAGAATACCGGAACGATCAAGAAATCGACCTTGAATGGATCAGTCGTCGTTGGATCTATAACATTCCCAAGAGTTTGAAAACAGAAGGGATTCGTCCGCTGGGACGACTGGCGTTCGTCGACCACCACGACGCGATCTTTGAACGAATTCATGATGTGCTCGACCAGATAACGCTCCCGGAATCACTCGCGCGTACTAGCGAAGCCGTTGAGCTTGATCCGGGATCGCACGAAGAGCCGCGGGTCTTTATCGTGGCTTCCATTTCTGGGGGAATCGGCAGCGGTTCCGTTCTCGATTTGTCCTATACCGTGCGGACAGCTCTGTTGGAGCGAGGGTTATCCGATGAATCTGTTTGCGGTATCCTACTGCATTCGTCTGGCAATTCAGCGTCTGAGCGAGATCTCACAGTCGCTAATACATTGGCCTGTTTGAGCGAATTGAATCATTACAGCAGCGCCTCCAGTTTTCCCGGGGATGATTCGTGCGATCTGCCTCCCTTCGACGAAAGCGACGGCGAAACTTTCTCGCAGACCTATCTTGTCGATCTCGGCGCCGAATTAGACCAGCCTGCTTTTGATAGGGTTACCGACAAACTTGCTGAGTACCTCTACTTGAATGTCTTCACTCGCTGTGCTGCCTTCTTTGATCTTTGTCGCGAAGATGATGTTCAGAGTAATGGGATGATGGTGAGGTCATTTGGTTTAACGGATTCGGCAGCGTTAGACGGCGATAATGTGAAGCTGCCCGTCCGCATTCTTCAACAGAGATTGCTGCAAACATGGCTCGTCTCCGAAAACCCACTCGACGTTGACGGCAGAGCATTACTTGATGGTGCTGGCATTTCCTTGACTGCCTCCTTTGCTCGATTTGAGAGCCTTCTGAAGAATGAGCTCGGCGCTGACCTGTCGAGAATTGTTGATGAAGCTCTTGGTGAGTTGATTCACGAGGCGAACTTGCGAGTTAGAAGAGAGGGGCCCGACGCTCTGTTGCAACAGGTCTGCTCACGGCTAGATCAATTCATCGGCGACGACAATTTAGAACAACTTGAAGAGCATTCTGCTGCCACGCTGGCCAGTCAGCTTGCGGGCGAATTGGATTTGCAGGTGCAGGAGTTTTCCGATGGTTTGATGAGTGTTCTTGAATTGCCGTTGGATATGCCCGGTGCTCGGATTAGTAATGCCACGGCCATTTATGAGGCACTTTCCTCGCAGTTCGTGCTCACTCGCGATGAAATCGTGCAGTTATGCGAGCTCGCAAACGGAGATATTCAATCGATTGAAGAACAGATTCGACAATCGATGGTGCAATCACAGACTGTCCTGCGAAAAAAAATCGACATCGGGGCGAGTGTTCGTATTCTTGGGCAACTTCGCCTCCGTCAGTTTTTGCTCGAATCAATCGTTCGTGTCTTTGCGGGCGTTGAGCTGGCCCTGCGGGATTACCAGAATCGTCTGATGATGTTTTCCCAAATGGTGCAAGATTTGGTCGAAGCTTTCGACGATGAAACGCACTCACAGGATCTGAGTCCCCAAGGAAAGCAACCTGATCTGCTTTCTGAATTGTTGTCAAAACAGACTTTTCGTGAGCTCGAAGCATCCACCGAATATCTTGATCAGCGACTCCAGGATACCTGGTTTACGCCCCGTGGCGGACTCTCACGAATAATCAAGTCAATGGCCTCCTGGCAGGTAGAACTGCAGCAAGTGACGGAGCAAACATCACAAGCGATGGTCATTGATCGATATCAACAGTTGAGCGTGGATCAATTGTTTGACTCGCACCAGGTCGATGATCAAGGAATCATTCATTGGTTAAAGAATGAATCAAACATGGCTATGCCAGATTGGGTTCAACGGTGTGGAGGAGCCACACGATTACTCGCGGCGACTCCCAGTGGTGATGCGAGAAGGCTCGTAGATGTAGCGCGGGATACTCTGCAGCAGGATGTAACGTCGATTCATGCGACAACCGGAAATGTGGTCCTCTGTTACGAAGTCGACAGGTTGCCGCTCTCTGGGATTGCAAGTTCACTCGCCGAGTCTCGTCCGGAATTCAGTGAATATGTTTCTCGCTTGCATACCCGCACCGATGTCCGTTGGTCGCCCCTTTTGCGATAACAAAGACGTTGCCCATCGTTCGCTGGATTATTTTCTTTCAGAATATTCTTCGAAATCGCTCGAAACGTCTCTGAAAAGTGGGATTGACGTTGATTGGACAACGGCATCTGAAAACCGCTATTTGAGAATGTTCAGCTCGTTGCGGAGCCCAAGCTGTGACATGGAATGGTGGGCTCGAAATAGGCGCTGTTCGTAGGCCGAATCTCGTTCGGCGCAAAGGATTCTGATACACTGGAGGAGAACAATTCTGCGGTTGGTTGCGAAGCGATAGGTTGCTTCGCTGACTTGATTCCAGTCGCGTTTCCCGCCGATTAGTTTGCCTGATATCGAATGACTTCTTTACCGCAATCCATGGCCGCTTTCCTTTGTTTGTTGTTCGTTCCGTGGGGCGTCGCCGCAAGTGAGCCGATCAACTATCAGGAAGACGTACGTCAAATCCTGTCGGACAAATGTTTTAAGTGTCACGGACCCGATGAGCAGACTCGGTACGCTGATCTGCGACTCGATGATCGCGAGGCGGCGCTGCATGTTTTGTCCCCGGATGCACCCGAGGAAAGTGAGTTTCTCGTCCGGATTCTGTCGGATGATCCCGATGACAAGATGCCGCCTCCTGAGAGCAAAATGGAGTTGACGGCCGCGGAAATTGAAACGCTGCAGCAGTGGATTGCAGAGCAAGCTCCCTATCAACGACATTGGTCCTTTCAGTCGCTGCCGTCTGTTGAGGTGCCGAAGGTTGAAGATGCGAAATTCGACAGTCCAATCGATGCGTTTGTGCAGGCTCGCTTGAAGTCAGACAACATGACAATTGCCCCGGAGGCAAGTCGAGAGCGTTTGGTTCGACGTTTAAGTTTTGATCTGACAGGACTGCCGCCGACGCTTGAAGAAATGAACCGCTTTTTGGCCGATAAAGAGCAGGGGGCTTATGAACGACTTGTCGATTATTTTCTCGATAAGCAGGAATACGGTGAGCGAATGGCATCCGATTGGTTGGACGTTGCCCGCTATTCCGACACCTATGGGTATCAGGTCGATCGAGATCGATACGTCTGGCCCTGGCGAGATTGGGTGATCAAAGCCTTTAATGACAATCTTCCCTATGATGAGTTTATTACGCAGCAATTGGCAGGTGATCTCTTGCCGAATGCCAGCGACCAGAATCTGTTAGCCACTACCTTTAATCGTTTGCATCCTCAGAAAGTCGAAGGTGGAAGTGTCCCTGAAGAATTTCGTGTCGAGTATGTAGCAGATCGCAACCATACCTTTGGCACAGCATTTTTGGGACTGACCCTTGAGTGCGCTCGGTGTCATGATCACAAGTATGATCCGATCAGCCAACGGGAATACTTTCAATTCTTTGCTTTCTTCAACACGATCGATGAGGCTGGTCTGTATTCTTATTTCACGTCGTCGATTCCCACGCCAACGTTACTGCTTTCCGACGACGCAAAACGTCAGGCGATAGCGACGGCTAAACAAGAAGTCGAAGGAGCTGAGCAAGCCGTCCGTCAAATCCGACAACAACGCGAAGAAGCATTTCAAGATTGGTGGGCTAATCAGCCCCAAGCAGGTGAAATTCAAGGTCAGGTTGAATATCGTTCCTTCGACGATAAGCAAGGTGGAGCGAATCAGTTGGTCGAAGGTAGATTTGGAAATGCCGTTCAGTTATCGGGTGACGATGGGATTGGTCTGTCGGTCGGGAATTTTTCACGTTTCCATCCGTTTACTGTTTCTCTCTGGTTGAAGACGCCCGACGTTAAGGAACGTGCGGTCGTGTTTCACCGCTCCCGAGCCTGGACGGATGCAGCGAGTCGCGGCTACCAGCTTTTGCTCGAAGATGGCAAGCTAAGCGTTTCCTTGATTCATTTCTGGCCGGGGAATGCCATTCGCGTGCGTGCCAAGGAAGCCGTTGTTCCTGAGGAGTGGACACATGTGGTGATGACTTATGATGGCTCCAGTCGTGCCGATGGATTGAAGATCTTTGTGGACGGATCGCTTGCTCCCAGTGATGTCGTTCGTGATAATCTCTACAAAAATATCACGGGGGGTGGCGGGGATAACATCACGATCGGACAACGCTTTCGTGATCGTGGATTCACCGGAGGATCGGTGGATGAATTCCGCGTGTTCAATCGAGAGTTGACGCCGATTGAAGTTCGGCAGTTGTTTGATCCCGAAGCTGCCCAAGGACTCATTGCTTCGCCTTTGGACGATCTTGATGACGAACAGCAGGGTTGGGTTTTTGATTACTATCTCACAACCGCCGATGAAACCTATCAGAAATCGCTCAAGACGCTGCAGGCCGCTCGCGAAAAACACTGCAAATTAGTCGATGGCGTTCAAGAGATCATGGTGATGCGAGAGATGGCGACACCCCGAGAAACCTTTCGACTTGAACGAGGCGCCTATGATTCACCGGCCGAATCCGTTGAGGCAGGGACACCGGAAGCACTCCTGCCGTTTCCAGAAGATCAGCCCAGGAATCGACTTGGTTTGGCTCGATGGTTAACTGATCCTCGCCATCCACTGACCTCTCGTGTGGCCGTCAATCGTGTTTGGCAGCAACTGTTCGGGCAGGGATTAGTGCGGACTCCTGAGGATTTTGGGAGTCAGGGGGCATCGCCGACGCATCAGGATTTACTGGATTGGTTGTCTTATGAGTTCATTGATTCCGGTTGGGATTTGAAACAACTCATCAAGCAGATTGTCATGTCCGCGACCTATCGGCAAAGTTCTGTGGTATCGGACGAAATTCGCAGTCATGATCCACAGAATCTTCTGTTGGCACGAGCTCCAAGTTACCGCTGGCCGGCCGAGATGATAAGAGATAACGCCTTGGCGGTCAGCGGTTTGTTGGATCGAAAGCTCGGAGGAGCACCTGTCAGACCTTATGAGGTTGCAGTCTCCTTTAAGCCGATAAAGAGAGATGAGGGCGCCGGTCTTTATCGGCGTAGCCTCTACACTTTTTGGAAACGTACCGCGCCAGCACCCATGATGATGACATTGGATGCTGCGAAGCGTGAAGTGTGTGTCGTTAAACGAGAGAGAACGGCATCGCCTTTGCAAGCACTCGTCTTGTTGAATAGTCCGCAATTCGTCGAGGCCGCCAGGGTTTTGGCACAGCGTCTATTAGTCGAATACGGCGATCAACCTCAGGTGATTGTGGATCGGGCGTTTCGGGAATTAACCAGTCGAGAGATCACCGACCATGAGCGCCGTGTGCTGCTCGATCTGTGGACGCAACAGCGTGAGTATTTCCAGAGCAAACCGGATCTTGCCGGAAAGTTTTTGGAAACGGGAGATGCGCCGATCGACGACGCGTTGGATCGTCCGCTCCTCGCGGCTTGTGCGACTGTCATGAGTACTATTCTGAATTACGATGAATGCGTTGTGAGACGTTGATTGGATTGATTGAGAGAATTGCAATGTCGAAACTTTGTACGGGATATGAAGCGAGTCAGGGAATGAGTCGCCGTGACTTTTGGTCACGCTTCGGAATGGGCTTGGGCAGCATCGCACTTGCCGATCTGATGGGACGCGACGGGCTCACGGCGCCGGCCCAGGTGGGGCGTTCTCACTTTCCGCAGCGAGCCAAGCGAGTCATCTATCTCTTTCAAAGTGGGGGTCCCTCGCAGATGGATCTCTACGACTACAAACCTGTTCTCAACGAAAAGCATGGTACCGAGCTACCGGAAGAAATCCGTCGCGGCCAACGCTTGACTGCCATGTCAGGAAATCAAGCTAGTTTGCCGCTGGCTGGGTCCCCGTTCACTTTCTCGCAACATGGAGAGAGTGGTGTGTGGATGAGTGATTTATTACCTCACACCGCGACGATCGCCGACGATGCCTGTTTTATTAAATCGATGTATACCGAGGCCATTAACCACGGACCCGCGGTGACCTACTTTCAAACGGGTTCGCAATTTCCAGGGCGACCGAGTATGGGAGCCTGGCTGAACTATGGCTTGGGTTCAGAATCCGAAAACCTGCCGGCGTTCGTAGTCATGGTGACAAAAGACAAGGGCGGCCAGCCGCTGGTCTCTCGGTTGTGGGGAAATGGNTTCTTACCCTCGAAATATCAAGGTGTACGTTTTCGGTCTGGAAAAGATCCGATTCTCTATCTCAACAATCCTGCGGGGATGGATGCGACGAGCCGCGGCCGAATGTTGGACGCGCTCCGCGAGCTACACGAGAATGCGATTACGCAAACGGGCGATTCCGAGATCGAAAACCGGATCTCCCAATATGAACTCGCCTACCGTATGCAGTCCTCGATCCCCGAAGCCACGGATATTTCCAGTGAGCCGGAGCATGTGATTCGAGAATATGGCGAAGATGCCAGGAAACCCGGAAGCTTTGCCGCAAACTGCTTGTTGGCACGACGGTTGGCCGAACGTGGTGTCCGCTTCATCCAACTTTATCATCCGGGTTGGGATCAACACGGTGGATTGCCCTCGGGTATCAAAAACCAATGTCGCGAAACGGATCAGGCATCCGCCGCTTTGATCAAAGACCTGAAGCAACGTGGAATGTTGGAAGATACACTCGTGATCTGGGGAGGTGAATTTGGTCGCACGAACTATTGCCAAGGAAAACTCTCCAACGGCAACTTTGGCCGTGATCATCACCCTCGCTGTTTCACGGTTTGGATGGCAGGCGGCGGTATCCGACCAGGCACGAGTTACGGAGCGACCGATGATTACGGCTATAACGTGAGTGAGAATCCGGTCCATATCCATGATTTTCACGCCACGATTTTGCACCTGTTAGGGGTCGACCATGAACGACTCACCTACAAGTACCAGGGGCGCAATTTTCGGTTGACCGATGTGCACGGTAAATTGGTCGACGGAATTCTTGCCTAGACCGCGTAACTGAGGTGCCGCGTTTAAGGTGCCTAGTGCGCTTCGAGCCAATTGTTGCCGACGCCCATTTCAACAACGACCGGTACCTTTAAGGGTAACGCGGTCTTCATGCATTTTTCGATCTTGGGCAGCACTTCATCCTGCTCGTCTTTATGGAGATCGAAAACGATTTCGTCGTGAACAGTAAGCAGCATCTTCGTCTGATAGTTGCCTTCGCGGAGCATGGCGTGTACACGAATCATGGCGAGCTTCAGCAGATCGGCGGCGGTACCCTGGATAGGACTGTTCATCGCTAGTCGTTCGGCGGCGGAGCGGATTGAAAAGTTTTTTGAATTGATGTCGCGCAGATAGCGACGGCGACCAGTCATCGTTTTGACGTAGCCGTGTTCCTGGGCATATTCAATCGTGTCGTCGATATAGGTTCGGACGCCGGGATACTTTTCAAAATAGTTCTCGATCAGTTCGGCGGCCTCTTTGCGGGGAATGTTCAGTCGTTGCTGAAGACCGAAGGCAGAAATGCCGTAGATGATGCCAAAGTTAACCGTCTTTGCCTTGTCTCGCATTTCACGTGTGACATCATCCAGATCGACCTTGTAAACTTTGGCCGCGGTCACCGTATGAATATCGGTATTTGAAATAAAGGCTTCTAGCATCCCCTTGTCTTGGCTCAACTCCGCCATAATCCGTAATTCAATCTGAGAGTAGTCCGCAGCGAGCAAGAGGTAATCGTCGTTTCTCGCCACGAACGCTGCACGTATTTCACGACCACGCTCTTTACGAACGGGAATGGTCTGCAAATTGGGATTATTCGATTGCATCCGGCCAGTGGCGGTCCAGGACTGGCTGTAATGCGTGTGAATTCGGCCTGTGGCTTCATCCACCGCCTCAGGTAACTGGTCGACGTAGACCGATTTGAGTTTGACGGCGTTACGATAGTCCATCACATCTCGCACGATCTGGTGACGTGCGCTGAGACGGACAAGCTCTGCTTCTCGAGTCGAATATTGACCGGTTGGGGTCTTCTTCGGATTCTCTTCCAGCTTCAATTCCTCGTACAGCACGATTCCAAGCTGTTTGGGAGAATCGATATTGAATTCGCGTCCAGCCGCTTCAAAGATGCGTCCCTCCAACTCAGCGATTTCTTCTCCGAGCTTTTGAGAGTATTTTTTTAACGCTTCGGTGTCGATTCGGATCCCCTCATGTTCCATGTCGACAAGCACTCGAATCAGAGGGCATTCGACGTCGTAGCAAACCTGAGCGACTCCTTTAGATTCGATGTCAGGTCGAATCGCTTCGCTGACTTGCAGGGTGATATCCGCGTCTTCACAGGCGTACTCAGCCACTTGTTCGACGGGCACGTCCCGCATGTTCTTTTGCGTTTCGCCACGTTCTCCAATCAAGTCGCTGGTGGGGATGGGTTTGTAGTTCAGGTACAGTTCTGACAGGTAATCGAGCCCATGTTTCATCTCCGGTTCTTTCATCGAATGTGCGAGCATCGTGTCCATCAGCTGCCCTTCAACTTCGAAGCCGTGCCATTTGAGGACCGTCAGATCATACTTCAGATTGTGGCCCACCTTTTCAATTTCGTTGTTTTCAAAGATGGGGGAGAATTCTTTTAGCACCGATATCGCCGCTTCTCGTTCGGGTGGGCAAATAACGTAAAAGCCTGTGTGGGGACGATAGGAAAAAGCGATTCCTAATGGCTCGGCGTCCCGTGCCTCAAGGTCGGTCGTTTCCGTGTCGAAGCAAATCGATTTCTGGGCGAGTAGCTTTTCAATCAGGTCTGCACGCTCGTCTGCAGTCTGGATGATCTGGTATTCGTGGGAGACGTCCTTGATCGAATTTTGTTCGGCAGGGAGATCATCAAACAGCGTCGCCTGAATCTCTTTTTCACGCTGCTCGCGAATGACTTTCGTGCGCGTTGCACTGACTGAAAATGAGTTCCCGAAAACTCGTTTGCCTAAACTTTCAAACTCTAGTTCCATGAACAGAGACTTGAGTGCGTCCTTGTCGATTTTCTGCAGGGCAAAGTCTTCCAGAGAGAACTCGTGGGGAACGTCGGTGACGATGGTCACCAGTTCCTTCGAGAGAATGGCTTGCTCCGCGTAAGTCTCCACTCGCTCTTTCTGTTTTCCCTTGAGCTTCTCAGTGTTTTGCAACAGGTTCTCGATGGAGCCGTATTCGGCAATCAGTTTTTGAGCTGTCTTTTCTCCAATTCCTGGGATTCCCGGAACGTTGTCGGAGGCGTCACCCATTAGCCCCAGAATATCGATCACCTGGTCGACTCGTGAGACTTTCCAGCGATCCAGAACTTCTGGGACGCCTAACCTTTCAAAGCTTGAGCCCTGGCGACCCGGCTTCCACACCCATGTGCGATCAGTGACGAGTTGGTGATAGTCTTTGTCGGGGGTTACCAGGAACGTTTCGAAGTTGTCTTCCTCAGCTTCTCGAGCGAGAGTGCCCAGCACATCATCGGCCTCGAAACCGGGAATTCGCATGATCGGCATGCGAAACGCTTCCAGCAAGCGAAAGACATATGGAATCTGTTGGCTCAGATCCTCCGGCATTTCTTGCCGCTGCGCTTTGTACTCCGCATAAGCTTTATGGCGATGGGTCGGTTCGGGGGTGTCGAAGGACGCGCCAATATGTGTCGGAGTTTCACGATTGATCAGGTCAAGCAGTGTGTTGCAGAGGCCGAAAACAGCGGATGTGCAAAGACCGCTTGAGGTGTGACGTGGACTACGGATCAAGGCGAAGTGGGCGCGATAGATCAACGCCATACCGTCCAGCAGAAAAAGCCGTTTTTCCACCGTTGATTCACCACTGCTCACCGTTGCTGATTCCGTCATCCGGCTTTCTCCGTGATCTGCCGTACCAAAACTCGTATGATAAGAGTGCCGAAAGTCCAGCGATAGCACCCAAGGCGAACGGGGCGGGGATTCGGCTCGGGCATTGGCATTAATTATGATACGGGCTAGGAGGATGATCCTGTGCATCGACGAGATATTCTTAAGTGGGGAGCTGCCGCAGCGGTTCCGATGTTTACATCAACGGCATTGGGGCGAGAGGATTTAGCCCCGTTTCTCGACCAAGAGCGACTCTCGGCACGCAATCAGAATCGCTCAACGGTGGTCTGCCAAAATGGGATCGTCTGTGCAAGTCAGCCACTTGCTACGATGGCCGGAATCGACATCCTGAAGGCCGGTGGGAATTGCATCGACGCAGCGATTGCCACGAATGCAACCTTGGGAGTCACTGAGCCGGCGAGCAATGGCATTGGAGGTGATCTGTTCGCGATTCTTTGGGTCGAGAAAGATCAGCGGCTCTATGGACTCAACGCCAGCGGTCGTTCACCCTACGATTGGAATCTACAGGGGGCTCGTGATCTCGGCCTGACTTCGATTCCTCGCATCAGTCCACTTAGCTGGAGTGTGCCTGGCTGCGTCAGCGGATGGCAACAACTTGCGGATCGATTTGGAAAACTAGGGCTCAAGGCAAGTCTTGCACCTGCGATCGCCTACGCTAACGACGGCTTTCCGATCTCTCCCATCATTTCTCAACATTTTCGGTTCGATCCAAACCAGAGTCCAACCCTGACCAAGCTCTATCATCCCGACGGTAAAGTGCCGCAATACGGTGACATATTTCGCAATCCTTTGCTGGCGAAGAGTTATGAAGCGATTGCCAATGACGGAGCCGCTGCCTTTTATGAGGGGGAGATTGCTGAACAGATCGTCGCCAAGTCGAAAGAGCTTCGAGGTCGGATGTCGATGCGAGATCTTAAAGATCATGAAGCCAACTGGGTGGATCCGGTGAGCGCCAATTATCGTGGCTGGGATTTGTGGGAGATTCCTCCCAATGGCCAGGGTATTGCAGCTCTTCAGATTCTGAATCTTTTGGAGCAATTCGACATAGGCTCACTCCAGCCGAACTCTGCCGAACAATTACATCTCTTTGTCGAAGCTAAAAAACTCGCGTTCGAAGATCGAGCTCAGTATTACGCTGATATGGACTTTGCCGACGTTCCCGTCGAATGGCTCATTTCCAAGGAATACGCCAAACAACGCGGCAAGTTGATCGACCCCAAGCGAGCTCGGCAAGAACTTCGTCACGGTGATCCACCCTTGGATTCGGATACCGTCTATTTGACGGCTGCGGATAATGAGGGCAACATGATCTCACTGATCCAAAGTACCTACTACGGCTATGGTTCCACCATTTGTCCCGATGGTGTTGGCTTTTCAATTCAGAATCGTGGACAGGCCTTTTCGCTCGATCCGAAGCATCGAAATCGGCTCGAGCCCAATAAGAGACCATTCCACACCATCATTCCCGCCTTTTTGACACGCGACGGAAAGCCTGTCATGTCTTTCGGCGTGATGGGCGGCGATTTTCAACCTCAAGGGCACAGTCAGGTGATGATGAACATGATTGATTTTCAAATGTCACCGCAGCAGGCGGGCGAGCAACCACGCGTTTCGCATGGTGGCAGCAGCAGTCCTTGGGGATCAAAAACTAAGGACGGCGGATCGCTAACTCTGGAACGCGGTATTTCCGATAAGGTGCGGCAACAATTGACTGAGATGGGACATCACGTGCGACCCAATCTGGGTGCCCATGGGGGATATCAGGCGATTTGGCGAGTTGATAATCCTCGACGATACTTCGGCGGCTCCGATCCACGCAAAGATGGCGCGGCGATGGGATATTAGGAAGGAATGACCAGGAAGATTGAAAACTCGTTCGACCAGCATGGCCGTCGAACGAGTTTCTTTGTATATCGTTAGGAATCAGGCAGCCTGTTGCTTGTAAGTTTGCCATTCATTGATTTCGAAGTCTATTGTGGTCGGAGTTTCTTCATGCCTCACCCCGAAGTGGAAGCCATCATTCAGCAGCAAGGAACGCTTGTTTTTCCTGGCGTATACGATTGCCTTTCGGCACGTATCGTCCAGGAAGTTGGCTTTCCCATGACGTTCGTCTCCGGTTTCGGCGTCTCAGCAACTGCTCTCGGCGAACCTGATGTGGGGTTGTTAACTCAAACGGAGATGCTGGAACGCGCTCGACGAATTTGCGGGAGCGTCGAGATCCCCATTCTGGTCGATGCCGATACCGGTTATGGCAATGCGGTGAACGTTCATCGAACTGTCTCGGATCTGATTAATGCGGGAGCGGCCGGGTGCTTTCTCGAAGATCAAGTCTGGCCGAAGCGATGCGGCCACATGCAGGGGAAACGTGTTGTTGATCGGGATGAGTATTTTGACAAGATACGGGCTGCAGTGGACGCGCGAGGCGATCGACCTTTTTTCATCGTCGCCCGCACGGATGCACTTGCCGTTCTGGGATTTGAAGAGGCTCTCAATCGCGTTTCCCGGGCGATTGAACTGGGCGCGGATGCCAGTTTTATTGAGGCTCCTACGACCGTTGACGACCTGACGAAAATCGGTCGGGCTGCCCCCAAGCCAACGGTTGCGAACATGATCGAGTCGGGTAAAACGCCGGTGCTGTCGAGAGAAGAACTCGCACAACTCGGTTTCCAGCTTGTCCTGTACCCGCTCTCGACCCTGTTTTCGGCCGCCCACGCCATCCGTGATGCCTGCCAGCAAGTTTATGACAGGCAGGCGACCTCTTCCGAACGCATGATGACCTTCAACGATTTTAATCGACTCATCGGAGTCGACGCTCGTAACGAACAGGCCCAACGTTTCTCCGGCGATGATTGATGATCAGGAGACGACGGTTGCCGCAAGTTCTTCTTCCGCGGCGACAATCGGAGCAATCATCTCGTCGATCTCAAGCATCTCTTCCTTGGTCAGCTGGCGATAGGGTGGCCGAGGATCCCCAAAGTCGAAGCCCAGCGACTTGATCGCGTGCTTGAGGAACGAAATGTTGTATGAGTTGTCTGCACGTGCTCGGTACGTTTCGATCGGCATGATGATCTGTTGCAGACGCAGTGCTTCTTCCCAATCCGATCGAGCCAATGCAGCATGCATGGCGACTGTGACACGCGGGCAAATATTGCCAGCACCACTGGTGTAACCGGGGGCACCCGCGAGAGCGTAGAAAGGAGCATAGCGTTCCGCAAGACCGCAGAACCAATCCAGTCGCCCCTCATCAGCCGCGACCACATTTTGATATCCGCTGATGTCAGTCAGCGAGTATTTAATTCCCACCAGGTGCGGATGAGAAGCCAACTCGAGAAGCAGATTGTTGGACGGAATGGGTGTCTTCTTGTAAATGATGGACGGACACGCCAGTTCGTCAAGCAATGTTGTGTAATAGTCCCGCGCACCACTATCGGACTGATAGGGGTGGCCAAGCGGCATCACCAGCACGCCATCCGCGCCTGCAGCCAGGGCACGTTGTCCCAGATCGATTGCACTCTTCAGTTGCAGGCCAACGGGACAAATGATGTGCGCCTCATCGCCAACGACTTGTCGAGTCATTTCGATCGATGCGACGATTTCCTCATTGTCCATTGCATGAAACTCGGAGCTACCAGCACAGGGAATGAAAACCCTCACACCCCCCTCGAATAGTCGTTCTGTCTGCTGACGCATAGGCTCTAAAGCCAATTTGTCGTTTTGATCAAAGGCTGTCAGTGTGACTACTTGAGCCTGATGGAGCGATTCGCGTCTAAAATCCGCCATGTTCGCAGGGAACCTTTCGTTGCATCGATAATTTGACCGATTGTTGGGATCTCGGATTCGATCGTTTTCGTCTCCGAAAAGTTGCGATCTTCGATCGAGGAAACCATAGTATAAGGCTGTTGAGGGGCGTTGCCACTGATCCTCGGGTGGGCATCGCCGAGTTGCGACCTAATTTTGTCTAAAAAGGTGCATTGAAAGGTCCGGATATGCAACCAGAACGCACGAATGATGTCCTTGAATCTCGCGATCATTCCACTCCTTACCGGCTGGGACGCCGCGGATTCCTTGCCGCTGCCGCCGCCACCGCCACTGCCGCCGTCTCTCGTGAGGCTGTTTCACGAGATTTCGGCCCCAATGCTCCACCGCAACGATACCCCGATCCCGATATCGTCGTTTTGGATCCGAGGTTCGCGAAATACAAGTTGGGCAATACACCGATCCAACGCGTACATATCGGCAATCTATGGGCCGAAGGTCCAGCATGGAATGGTGTGGGACGTTACTTGTTGTGGAGTGACATTCCGAACAATGTCCAACGCCGTCTGATCAACGAGGATGGTCACGTTAGCGTTTTTCGGAATCCTTCTGGAAACAGTAATGGGAACACCTTCGATTTTCAGGGTCGGCAGATCTCCTGTGAACATGGAAATCGACGCGTTGTGCGATACGAATATGATGGCAGTGTGACGGTGCTGGCGAAAGAGTGGCAAGGCAAACCGTTGAATGCTCCCAACGATGCGATTGTGCACCCCGATGATGGTGCAATCTGGTTCACCGATCCAGGCTATGGAAGTCTGATGAACTATGAGGGCAATCGCGGCCCGCTGCACATTAAGGAAGCGGTATACCGAATCGATGCAAAGACCGGCAAACTGACGAAAGTCACCGATGATATTTTCAAGCCAAACGGCCTGTGCTTCTCACCGGACTACAAGAAGTTGTATGTCGCTGATACCGGGGGAAGTCACTACCCGGAAGCGAAGAAGCAGATCAAGGTTTGGGATATCGTCGATGGTATACGATTAGCCAACGGTCGCACTTTTACGTCGATGGAACTCGACGGCAAAGCAGGATTCGCCGATGGGATTCGCTGCGACGTGGACGGGAATATCTGGGCCAGCGCGGGATGGGTCGGGGATGGCTATGACGGTGTTCACATCTTCGCCCCTGATGGAGACCGAATTGGGCTGATACGTCTGCCAGAGATTTGTAGCAATGTCTGCTTTGGAGGTCCTAAACGTAACCGCCTGTTCATGACGGCCAGCCAATCGGTGTATGCCGTCTATGTCGAAACGCAGGGCGCTCATATTACCTGAGCCGAGCGATCTGATCCGAAAACGTTTTACTGTGTTTCCGGTCGGAATTGGCAGCGATCGCATGCCCGTGATGGACGGCACCTGTTTGAGGTGCCGTCTAGCCGCGGAGCACTTCTCGGACGATACGACCGTGGACGTCGGTCAGTCGGAAGTCTCGACCTTGTGAGCGGAAGGTCAGTCGTTCGTGCTGGACGCCCAACAGATGAAGCATCGTCGCATGGAGATCGTGGACGTGAAAAATATTTTCCACGGCGTTGTATCCGAGTTCGTCGGTGGCCCCGTAGCTCGTGCCACCCTTGACGCCCCCACCCGCCATCCACATCGAAAATCCCTTGATATGGTGATCACGTCCATTGCCTTGGGCCATCGGCGTACGGCCAAACTCACCGGCATAGACGACCAGGGTGTCGTCAAGCATGCCGCGTTGTTTAAGATCGGTCACTAACGCTGTGGTCGCCTGATCAACCAATTTAGCGGTATTGGCGACGGCGTTCTTGATGCCCCCGTGGTGGTCCCATCCACGATGATAAAGTTGCACAAAACGCACGCCTCTTTCCGCCAGGCGACGGGCCAGAAGACAGTTACTTGCGAACGAGCCATCGCCTCCTTGGGTCCCATATTGGTCGAGAATGTGTTGAGGTTCGTCTGACATGTCTATCAATTCCGGCACGCTGGTTTGCATGCGGAAGGCCATTTCATATTGGGAGATACGAGTGGCCACTTCGGGATCATCAACGACTTCATTGTGTAGTTCGTTGAGTTGATTGATAGCTCCGACCAGCTTGCCTTGGTCTGCTGACGAGACTCCCTGAGGCCGGTCGACGTATAACACCGGTGCACCTGTCGATTGAAATTGAACTCCCTGGAATCGACTTGGTAGAAATCCGCTGTGCCACTGACGCGCTGCGATCGGCTGATCCTGTCCGCCCCCACTGGAGGTCAAAACGACGAAGCCGGGCAGGCTGTTGGTCTCACTGCCCAGGCCGTAAAGGATCCACGAGCCCATGCTGGGACGACCTGAGATGGCCGTGCCGGTGTTCATGAAAGTATGGGCCGGGTCGTGATTGATTTGCTCCGTCTTCATGGAACGAATAATGCACATGTCGTCAGCGATTTTTGGAAGATGCTGGAAGATCGAGCTGATTTCCTGTCCCGATTCGCCGTGACGACCGAATGGATGCTGAGGCGCAAGGCAGGTCAATTGCTTGCCCTGTAGCTGTGCAATGGGTTGTCCCTTTGTGAACGACTCTGGCATCGGCTTGCCACTCATCTCAGCAAGCTTGGGCTTGTAATCGAACGTTTCAAGATGAGAGGGGCCACCTGCCATGCAAAGAAAAATTACGCGTTTGGCACGTGCAGGAATGTGCAAGGGACGAGCGACGCCTTCCCACTTTTTGTCTTTCCCCTGCGCCGGTGTACCGAGCAAATCTTCTTGTAGCATTGAGGACAAGGCGATTGCGCCAAGGCCGGTGGCTCCGTCTCGCAAAAAACTGCGCCGCGAAGCTTGCATGTTAAAGTTGTGCATAGTTCCGTCTCAAAGGGATTGGATGATCGATAGGGCGATACAGGTTTAGTATCGCGTAATCGTTTCGTGTAGGTTCAATAGAACGCGTGATACGGCTGTCCAAGCGGCGAGCTCGACGACGTTTGCGTCCTCCTTCGTCTCTCCTGAGATCTGGGCCGCGCCCTCGGTGTCCAATTGGTACCGCTTACGCTGCTCATCGAGTACGTTGCGAAGTACTCCTAACTCGACGTCGTTGGGACGGCGAGCAAGAATCTCTTGAAATGCCCAGTTCAGTTTTTCTTGATCGGTTTCGCCTGCCTCGCCCGTAATGCGTTTCGCGAAATATTTCGCAGCTTCCACATAAGTGGGATCGTTGAGCAGGACGAGAGCCTGCAGCGGCGTATTCGAACGCGTACGTTGTGGGGTACATTCCTCTCGAGTTGGAGCATCAAAGGCAGCCAGGCTGGGATGCAAGAAGGTGCGACACCAGTAGGTGTAAACGCCTCGGCGATATTGATTTGCACCCGAATCCGCCTGGTATTTTCGTTTTGGGAAATTCAGCTCAGCCCAGTAACCGGCAGGCTGGTACGGCTTCACGCTTGGGCCTCCCGTTCGGCTGGTCAGGAGACCAGCGACAGTCAATGCATTATCTCGGATCATTTCCGCTTCCAAACGGAAGCGGTTTTGCCGAGTCAGCCATTCATTATTCAAATCCTGGACGCGAAGTTCCGCCGTCATTCGCGACGATTGCTGATACGTACGAGAGGTCACGATCAATTTCACGAGATGTTTGACGTTCCAATCACTATCCACAAACTGACAGGCCAGCCAGTCCAACAGTTCAGGGTGAGTTGGAAAAGTACCCTGCGAACCGAAANCGTCCGGCGTGCGGACCAGGCCCTCACCGAACATTAGCCTCCAGACGTGATTCACGAAAACACGAGCGGTTAAAGGATTTTCCGAAGACACAATCCAGCGAGCCAGATCCAGTCGATTTGCCGTACCTTCGTCGGGTGGCGTTAATGTACCGAGAACGACCGGCACTCCAGGCTCCACGACCGCGCCGCTTTCATCAAGCCAGTTTCCACGAGGCAAGATTCGTGTCATTCTTGGAGTCGAGGTTTTTGTGATCAACGTCCGAATGACTTGGCTATTGACCTGATTGCGATTTTCCTCGGCCGACTTTAGCTCCTGCTTGCTCTTCTCGATTTTTACTGCATTCCGAGGCTCTTCGCTCTCGGCCGCTTGGACCGCCGTTTTGAACTCTTCGATTTTCCGATCGAGTTCCGCCAATCGCTCTTGCTGTTTCGTCGTTGGGANCTCGAAATTTGGACTCTGACGACCGACNGCAGCTTCTTCAATATCGTCGAAAAATGCGGCGAACCGATAAAAGTCCTCAGCGCTAAACGGGTCGAATTTGTGATCGTGACATTGGGCACATCCGAGCGATGAGCCAAGCCATACGGTCGAGACGTTGCGAACTCGATCTGCCGCATAGATTGCGCGATATTCCTTGGCCTGAGCTCCACCTTCCTGCGTCGTCTGTAGCAATCGATTGTAGCCCGATGCCACTAGGTCTTGAGTGGTGGGCGATGGTAGCAGGTCACCGGCGAGTTGGGCCACGGTGAAGCGATCGAAGGGAAGATTCTCGTTGAAGGCTTCGATGANAAAGGTACGATAAGCTGCGATTTCCCGATGCTGATCGCCGTGGTATCCGCACGTGTCCGCGAATCTCACCAGGTCTAACCAGAAGGCCGCCATCCTCTCGCCGTAGTGACTCGATGAAAGCAATTCGTCGACAATCGTGGCATAGATTTCCTGCGTGGCGTTTTCTTCAAATCGGCGTACTTGTTCCGGCGTCGGAGGCAAACCCAATAGATCGAAATACAGACGACGAATGAGCACTCGAGGGGATGCGTCAGGAGCCTGGTCCATTGAACGCGATGCGTTTTGCTCAACGACAAAGTGATCGATTGGATTCAACGCCCAGCGGCTCTGCGTTGCTGGAACCGAAGGCAAGTCAGGCTGGGAATAGGACCAGTGCTCGCTAAAGTTGGCTCCTTGATCAATCCACTTCTTGACCAAGGCAACCTGTTCCGGAGTCAAAGGAGTTTGGGGGGAATCGCTCGGCGGCATCCGTTCTTCGTCCTCCGACAACATCCGACGGATGATCTCGCTCTCATCAGCGTTGCCCGGACTAATGGCGGAAGTGATCGCATGGTCGCGAACGTCAAGTCTGAGGTCGTTTTCTTGAGTCGCTCGGTCCGGTCCATGNCAGGCGTAGCATGAATTCGAAAGCAGTGGACGAATTTGGCGGCGGTAGTCAATCAGCTCTTCCGCACTCAATTGTGACGTGAGTGACAACAGGAGAATCCCAATAAGCGTGCGCGACATGCGATATCAATCCAATTGAGTTGAGATTGCCGACCCAATCGTGACGGTGTCACACCGTACGGTGGATGGATCGGGAAGGCCTTTCATGTAGGATCCGTGTATTGTAAGCAAAAGTCAGGCGAAACGCGAAATCAGGCCTCTCAAACGACCGGTAATCGCTTCCACCGGTGAATTAGGCCTGTTGAGAAAAGGCCCCGGATCGAAGGAAGTTCTCGACACAGACCGCCGTTTCCTGTTTCCAAGGCAATACGCCGTGATGGCCCGGAATCACAATGTGTTCACGTTGACAACTCAGGTAGGTGCTTTCCCGCGGAACCATCAGATCCGCCCCGGCAGCGATGACACCAATTTCCAAGTCCTCGGGTTCATTCAGCCTATTCACAAAGCTGCCTTCAACGTCCGAAAGCTCTCGCAGAGGGGGGCAAAACCAGCCGAGTGGACCCGATAAGGTCCGTGCCACATGCGAGCCGTGATTCGGAGGGCCCAGCATCACAATGCGGGCAAGTTTCGAGAAACGCTCATCGAGTAATGCACAGCGAGTGATGATGCTGCCCATACTGTGAGTCACGAAATGAATTCGAGAGACGGACGGATCTTCTGCTACCTGCCGCACGTCATTTCGCAACGACTCGGCGTGATCGCGGATGGGACTGCGGATACTCGGATAGCCCCAGTTCTTCACCGTATATCCGCAACGCTTCAAGTGGCTTGTCAACCGAGCCATGACGATGCGGTGTGCTGCAAGGCCATGCAGCAAGAAAACGAATTCTTCGGCACCGTTGGGGTCGCGGTCGAGATTCTGCATTTTCATGGAATCTTGAATCACGTTGCAATTCCGTATGTTTGTCTTTTTCTTATCGCCACAGTCTACACCTCAGGTTCACTTAAGGTCCAAAAAAAAAGCTGGCAACCCTAGGGTTGCCAGCTCGGAACTCAAACTTCCGTGCGAGTTCAATCAGTTTACGTCTCGGTAAGCCATATCCAGGGCCCGACGAAGAGCCCACGATTGCGTGACCTCGCAAGAAGTCGACTCGCACTTCTGCATTGCTTGCTTCATCACTCGCATCGTTCGATGGCTAATACCCGATTCTTTCATATCCATCAGCTTCCCGACAGTTTCCATGTATACTTCGGCACACTCTCCGGGCTTGTGATTGTTGTAGAGCGGTGCTCCGGTGTTGATGGCAGCGACAATCATGTCCCGAGCAGATGGGACGCTAGCTTGGCTGTCATCTGCGGGCAAAATGACGCTATCAATGACATGAATGACACCGTTGCTGGCGTCGACGTCTGTGCTCACCAAATTGGCATCGTTGATGACCGCCCGACCGTCTCGTAACTGAATAGCGACAGTGTCCCCTTGGAGCGTCTCAGCAATGCCCGCTTGAATCGCGTCTGTTGCGTAAATCCGACCTGGTACGACGTGGTAGGTCAGGATTTCGATTAGTTTATCACGGTTTTCTTCTTTCAGAAGAGACTCAACTGTGCCAGCCGGCAGCTTCGCGAAAGCTTCGTCGGTAGGAGCAAAGACGGTGAAAGGTCCGTCGCCGGAGAGGNCCTCTGCCAANCCTGCCGCTTTAACGGCAGCGACCAGCGTATTGAACGCACCCGCCTTGACGGCGGTAGTCGGAATATCNTCGGATGCGGGCAGAATTACTTGGTCNATCACGTGAATGATTCCGTTGCTGCACTCGATGTCGGTCGTCACGACGTTCGCGTCATTAACTCTGACGCCACTGGAATCNGTCGAAATNTTCACACGCTGGCCNTTAAGCGTCTTCGCACCGTTAAGCTTGACGACACTGGCTGCAGGAACTTTTCCGGGGACAGCGTGGTACGTTAAAATGTCGATGAGTTGTTGCTTATTCTCCGGTTTGAGCAGGNTCTCNACGGTTCCTTCGGGTAGCTTCGCAAAAGCCTCGTCCGTCGGGGCGAAAACGGTGATCGGTCCCTCTCCCTTGAGAGCGTCGACCAAACCTGCGGCCTGCACAGCAGCCACCAACGTGTTAAACGAACCC
The DNA here is from genome assembly GCA_002723275.1 of Planctomycetaceae bacterium. Classification (GTDB taxonomy): domain Bacteria; phylum Planctomycetota; class Planctomycetia; order Pirellulales; family Pirellulaceae. Next base: position 51,217 of record PBNZ01000012.1, on the reverse strand, counting down.
GCGCCTGCCGCGGTGTCGACGATATCCTTCGAGGCAGCCAGAGTGCTGCTAGCGGTGGCCAGCGTGATGGCGATCGTCAAGCAGAGAGACTTACGAAGCATTACAATTTCTCCTGTTGTTTGTGGATTTGTTTCCTGGTCGATCTCAGTCGACTGCGGGGGGGCACTCAACCGAACAAGTGTAGGTCGCAAACAGTTGCTTATGGTCTAAGCGGCAGCGGCGTGCCCGATGACTCAAGCAGCCAAGCAAATAAGCTTTGCGGGTATTTCAAAAACGACTCGAATATCAACTTGTAAGNGCTCGGTTATCGACCTTCTGGACGCTAGGCAATTGGCTCGAGCCGGATNGCGTGTGCAACNTCACGAAGCTTGTTTAGGGCTCGTTGTTCGAGCTGGCGAACACGCTCCTTCGAGACGCCGAGCAACTCTCCAAGCCGCTGGAAAGTCGGCTTTTCTCCAATATCCTCGAAACCGTATCGGGCTCCGACGATGAACTGCTCTCGCTGATCTAGAACGGCGAGCATGTTTTGAATTGAACGATCGATCTGATGCCAGGTCCGTTCAGGTTTGATCGGCTTGTCTTCGGTGTTCATTTCACGCTGTAGCACTTCGGACGTCCCAGTCGCAAAGCGGGTTCGATCGCGATGATGACGCTGAACCAGTCGGAATACCTCTCGTCGTACGGCACGGGTTGCGTAGGTGCTGAAGCGAAATCCCCGGTCAGCATCAAATTTTTCGACTGCTTTAATCAGGCAACTAATGCCTTCGCTCAGGAGGTCGTCGAAGGGATTCCGATCGTCAGCGAATTGTTTGACGATTGAGATCACCAGCCGGACATTCGAATGGATGATTTGGTTGCGAACTCGGTTGGCGGCTTCGAGATATACGTCGATGTCGTTGAGCTTCTTCTGGCTCGGTCGAGCTACGTTCAGCGAAGAGCGGAGAGCATTGGCGCGATACTTCAAGTAGTTCATCCGGCAGAACAGTTCGCGTTCATCGGCGGGAGATAAGAGAGGTGCCGAGCACAGTCTTTCTAGATGAGCCGGCATTCGAACCTTGACATCTAGTGGCGCGGTATCGTAGCCGTCCGATGCGAAGCTCTTCTTAATGGCATCCTTCCAGCCTCGGTCGCAGTCGAGTTCACGAAAGGCGGGGCTTGGAATGAAGGCAATTTCCTGGGTGAGGCGTTCTTGAGTTCGTTGCTTCAATTCCTGTCGTACCCGTGTCTTGGCGCGGTTCACGTCAGCTTTTTTCGCTCGGGAGACAGTGGCGGCGATCATCGTCGACTCCTTGGTTAAAACGTTCAAAACGGTCACACTGAAAGAACCGGATCAAAAGCAGTTTTTTAACGCGGAAGATTGTGAAAAAATCGGAAGTTCTCGGCATTGATCGTAAGTTGTTTTAATTAAATAACTTAAGTATTGTGGTTTGCAGGGGGGGGTGCCGAGGGTAGAATATCGCAGACGTTAAAACTGTCAGTGTGCTGCTTAGAAACGTTCAAAACGGTCGATTTTATGTCGCAATGGCTCTCTCCAAAGCAAGTTGCCGAATCTATCGGGGTAAGCGAATCTTCGCTGAAAAGGTGGTGTGATCGCGGTGTTTTGCCGTTTTCACGCACTCCAGGTGGGCATCGCAGGGTGCCTCTCGACGGGGTCATCAGCTATCTCCGGGAACAGAAGCTTGATCCCACGAGGCCTGAAGTGCTGGGACTCCCAAACCGGTCGCAGGTGATCTACAGCCATCCTGCGGAGGCGCTGCCTGGCCTGATGAACAAGATGTCATCTGGAGATTTCGAGGGGTCGCGGACAATCCTTGTTGATTTATTTATGAAGGGAGTGACGATCGCGGATCTGGGCGATCAACTGCTGACGCCAGTTTTGACGCAGATCGGTGAACAGTGGGCAGATGGCGATACCGAGATCTACGAGGAGCGTCGAGCGGTCGGTGTGGCGATGCGAGTTCTGCACGAACTGTCCAGGTTGTTGCCAAGGCCGCAGGAGGGAGCTCGAGTGGCCGTCGGCGGCACGATTGAGGGGGATCAATACAGTGTTGCGACCTTTTTGGTCGAGCTGACTTTACGAGAGCTTGGCTGGAGTGCCAATTCTCTTGGCTCGAATCTTCCGTTTCCGACCATGCTGCAGGCAGCTCAAGATGTCAATCCGCGTCTGTTTTGGTTGAGTATTTCACAGATTGAAGATATCGATCGTTTTGTCGGTGCTCTGAATCAGTTTCAAAGCGATTTAGCGCCCTCGATCGCGCTGGTCATTGGTGGACGTTGCGTCAACGACGATTTGCGGAAGCGTACACGATTTTCTGCTTGCTGCGACGATTTGCAGCAACTCGCTCGCTACGTTACCAGCATTGATTCCTGATCTAGCCTTAATTCAATCGAGTTCGAATTCGGCGATCAGAGGTAGATGGTCGGATGCTCGTCGCGCGACATTCGATCGTGATCGAAAACACTGGCGGCAATGAATATTGCCTCGAAAGTAAAGCCGATCGAGGGGTCGGATTGGGCGAAATGCCGGGAATGTATTGACAAGGCCGCAGGCAGGTTTGAGACCTGCGGGTTCCAAAATCTTACGTCCAAGTGAGCCCCAGACATCGTTCAGATCGCCGCCAAGAATCATGGCTGTATTCTGGTGTGTCTGCTGAAACATGCGATTTGTGATGAGTCGCTTGAGTTGAAGGACTCGTTCGTAACCTGCCAGCCCAAGGTGAAGGTTGAAAAGGACAAGAGTTCGCTGGTGCTGCTCTGTCTTTAGGTGGCAGCGAACTGCTAACGCTCTCCTTCGTTTCTTGAGAGGCATGGTGAGTTCGATGTGGTGCGTATCGACGAGCGGGAATCGGCTCAAGATCGCATTCCCATAACACCCTTTTCGGAGTCGAACGTTTGGTTGGAAGACTCGATACGGGAGCTCCAGGGCTTCACTGAACCATTCCACCTGGTTGTGCCCGCGCGACCGCGGGACGCCGTCATCCACCTCCTGCATAAACACGATATCGGGGGAGTAATGGGCGAGCGTTTCTGCAACCCGCTCGGGCCGATAACGACGGTCAATTCCACCGATGCCTTTGTGGATGTTGTAAGTGACGATTCGGAAAAGCATGGTGTTTGTTCGGAACGGTCGATCCAGGGTCAATTCGCAATATAGGTTACGTCATAGTTCTAGTCATCGACGCTGCACGTCCTGGCAATGTGAAGGGGAAGGTTTCTCGAGCATCCCTGACCAAGTGAACGGAGGGTGTGCTCCTTCCAAGGACGGAGTTAGTAGCTGCCGGGGGTCAAGCGAGTACGGGGGTCACTACGGAACCGTGGACATCGGTGAGGCGATAATAGCGGCCCTGGAACCGATAAGTTAATTTCTCGTGGTCGATCCCCAATAAATGCAGCAGCGTTGCTTGCAAGTCGTGCACATGGACCTTTTCGTCGACGACATTCATTCCGAATTCGTCCGTCTGTCCATACGAGAAACCTGGTTTGACTCCACCTCCTGCCATCCAAATGGTGAAGGCATAGGGGTGATGGTCTCGTCCCCAGCGGGGTCGGTTATTTAAGTCGCCCTGCAAAAAGGGGGTACGACCAAACTCGCCTCCCCAGACCACGAGCGTATCGTCGAGCAAGCCTCTTGCTTTGAGATCTTGCACCAACGCCGTGGAAGCTTGATCAGTATCTCGGCACTGGTTGTAGAGTTCGGTTGTGAGGCTGTTGTGTTGGTCCCATCCGGCATGCATGAGTTGCACACATCGCACGCCCCTCTCCACCAATCGGCGGGCCATCAGGCAGTTGTAGGCAAAGGTGCCGGGTTGTGTGACGTCACGGCCGTAACGTTCGAGCGTGGAGGCTGACTCTTGGGAGAAGTCCGTCAGTTCCGGCACGCTGGATTGCATTCGAAATGCCATTTCATATTGAGAGATGCGCGTTTCGATTTCGGGATCGCCGAATTCCTTCAACTTCAACGAATTCAGTGCCGCCAGATCGTCGAGTTGTGTACGTCGGATGGAACGATCGATGCCGTCGGGATCTTCAAGATAGAGAACCGGCTGGCCACTGCCGCGAAACTTGACACCCTGGTACCGAGATGGCAGGAATCCGGAGCCCCAGTAAAAGTCGTAAAAAATCTGCCCACAACTTGTACCCTTACTCACGGAGGTCATCACCACGAATTTCGGCAGGCTTTCGGATTCACTGCCCAGTCCATAGCTCAACCATGCTCCGAGCGTTGGGCGGCCGGGGAGCTGTGCGCCGCTGAGCAACAGACTGATCGCAGGGGCATGGTTCACGGCATCGGTATGCATTCCCTTGATGAAGCAGAGGTCATCAGCCATCGAGGCAGTATACGGTAGGAAATTGCTGACCCACGCTCCTGATCCACCACGTTGATGGAAGGGTTCGACGGCTCCGAGCAGCAATTTGCCATTCGCTTTGCCCGTCATCGTGCTGAAGCGTTTGCCGTCGACGAATTCGTTGGGAACAGCTTGGCCGTGACGATTTGCCAGTTCGGGCTTGTAGTCGAACAGGTCGACGTGGGTCGGGGCGCCATTCTGGAACAAATAAATGACGTTCTTAGCCTTGGGGGCGAAATGGGGCAGATCTGGAAGCCCGTAACGTGAGTCTTCTGCTGACAAAACTCCGTCACGTTGCAGCAGCCAGGCCAAGGCCGCCGTACCCAGACCGGTGCCGGCGCGTCCCAGCAATTCTCGCCGAGTTAGATGATTTTGCAGCGTGGGGTCCCAGGACATACTCATTCCTTGCAAAGTGCTTCGTCCAAGTTCATGATCGTATTACAGACGCTCGTGAGAGCAGCGAGCTTTTGAGGATCGACCGTCGAATCCGTTGGCAGTTCCCCCACTTGAATCAGTTTGCTTGCTAGTTCCTGGTCCATGCGGTATCGCTCGAGCAAACGATCGAAACTATTCGTCAGGACCTCGGTTTCGGTCGGATTGGGGTGTCTGATCAGAATGCGGCGAAATGCTGCTTCAATATTCTGCTGCGATGTAGCTTCTGGTTGATCGAGCAGAATCCTTGTAGCCAGAGCTCGTGCGGCCTCGATGTACGTAATGTCGTTGAGCGTCGTTAAAGCGTGCAGAGGTGTGTTGGTGATCGAGTTCGTAACCGTACAAACTTGACGTGAAGCAGTATCGAAAAACATCGTGGGCGCGATGATCCGCCGCCAGAAGGTATAAAGGCTACGCCGGTAAAGTTTTTCGCCCGCATCGCGTTGATACGATTTTCTGCCGAACGTCGCATCTTCCCACACGCCACTGGGTTGGTAGGTATTGATCGGAGGCCCACCGAGATTTGGGACTAGCAGGCCACTAACGAACAGTGCCTGGTCGCGAATCATCCACGAGGGCAAACGCCGCCGAACGCCACGCGAGAGATACCGGTTTTCTGGATCTAATTCGCGTTGTTCAAGCGTTGACTTTGAGCTCTGGCGATACGTTTCGCTGGTGAGAATCAGTCGGTAAAGATGCTTGATGTCCCAGTTGGATGAATGTAATTCGCTTGCCAGCCAATCGAGAAGTTCCGGATGGGTAGGTCGTTCCCCTTGAGTCCCAAAATCCTCAGCCGTTTTCACAATACCGGTGGTAAAAACATCGGCCCAAATGCGATTGGAAATCACCCTTGCCGTAAGTGGGTTGGAGCGGTTCACGATCCATTTAGCCAGTCCCAGACGATTTTTGCCATCAGCCTCTGATAGTGCCGGAAGTTGCTCGGGAATGGATGCAAGGACCTCGTCCTGCCGGTCATTGTAGAGTCCCTTGTTCAAGATGAAGGTGGTTCGTGTCTCACCACGATCCCGCATCACCATCACCTTAGGGATTGAGGATCGCACCCGATCACGGTTCGCCAGGTTTTCTCGGAGCTTTTCAATTTGGTTCTTGTAATCTGAATCCTCGGGTGAAGCGTCTCGAAGCTTGCTGAGATCATCCTGTGAACGCTCACGAATTGGCTTTTCTAAGATTTTCTGTTGCTCTTCATTCAATGCGTTCGCGGAAAGGCTGACCGGCTCTATCTCTTCAACTTTCGATTGCAGCTCAAAAATCTGCTCCTCAAAACCCGACAGGATGCGATTTTGAGCACGCGTCGGCACGCGCAACGTTGGTTCAGTCTGGCCACTGCGGCCGTTGCCATCGACGGGTGTCTGGTTGAAAAAGGCAAACAGTGAGTAGTAGTCTTTTCGTGACAGTGGATCGAATTTATGGTCGTGGCAACGACAGCAATTCAACGTCAGGCCTAGCCACACGGTGCCCATCGTCTCTGTCATGTCCATCACGTAGTCGACGCGATTTTCTTCGGCGATGCGACCACCCTCACCATTGATCATATGATTACGACTGAAGCCGGTTGCCAGGCGATGATCGTCAGTGGCTTGAGGCAATAAATCACCGGCCAGTTGTTGAATAGTGAATTGATTGAAAGGCAAATTGTTGTTGAACGACTGCACGACCCAGTCTCGCCACGGCCACATCGTGCGGTCTTGATCTCCTTGGTAGCCATTTGAGTCCGCGTATCTCGCCGCATCCAGCCAGTTCCATGCCATGCGTTCGCCAAAGGCAGGGGAGGAAAGGAGTCGATCGACAAGCTGTTCATAAGCTTGAGGCGAGCTGTCCTGAATAAAAGCATCTGCCTCTGCGGGTCTCGGCGGCAGGCCTGTCAGGTCAAGATACAGACGTCGTACCAGTCGATAGGAGTCGGCGGGAGCTGCCGGTTGCCATTGTCGTTGCTCCAGTTCGCTGAGAATGAAGGAATCGATTGGATTTCGGGGCCAGGATCTCCTGGAGGTTTTGGGAACCTCTGGCCGTTCGATTGCTCGAAAGGACCAAAGTTGAGCGTATGGTGCTCCCTCGTTGACCCATTGTCGTAGTAGTCCTCGCTCGTGATCCGAGAGCGACAGATTCGAATCGGGAGGCGGCATCTGCTCGTCGGCATCGTCCGACTCGATACGCCGAATCAGTTCACTTGCGTCTGCGTCAAACGCGATAATGGTCGCTGCGGAATCGGGATCCTCTGAAACAGCCTCCTCGCGGACGTCTAACCTGAGATCCGCCTCACGGGAAGCCTCGTCGGGGCCGTGGCATCGGAAGCACTTGTCCGCCAATAACGGAAGAATCACACGGTCAAATGCGACTTCCTCGTTGGCTGTCGTTTCTGCCGAGAATCCTAAGTTGCAAAAAACGACTGTGAACAGCAGGGAGAGTTGTCCGAAAACGCGAATCATCCGACGTCCTATCGCTTGGGAGGCAAGCAGGCCATAAAACGCCATTATGGTCACTGAAATCGCCAGTGAAAAGCGAATCTCGTCGGTTCGGTGCCTCCCAGCCTGGAAGAGTCCGCCGTTTACTGCAAAAAAGTCGGTCTTAAGTCGGTAAACTCTTCGCTCGTTGCACCGAATCGTGAACGTTTGAGTGCAGGAAGAATGGTTTTTTTGTCGACGAAACAGCCGTCAAATCATCGCTGTAAGAAACTTACTTCTGAGAATTCTCAGGATGATTCTTTTGAGATACCGGCTGCCAGTTGGCCCGGATTAGAGGCGTGCCGCCACTCGATGCACCGGTCGAGGTCGCATCGAGAGTGGTTTGATCAGAGAATCTTTCTGGCATCAGCCGCCGAAAAGACGTTTCCAGAATGTTTGATGGCCAGCGTCCTGGATTGTTTCGTGAAGCTGTTTCAACAACTGGTGGGAGTCCGGATCAAGAAATTCGCATCCGACGATGTGATGCCCACCTGACTCAACTTGCCAGCGGCTTTTGGCGATAATGTGGTCTTCCTTGGCCTCCTGGCCCATGATGCTTTGCATTCGCAGCAGGATGCGGCTGTGAGGCTTCAGTGGAACTGAAGATTTCAAGCAGAATCCACCTTCTGAAAAATTAATTAGATGAATTGGGATCCGTGCATTGCCCATCTCACAGCTCGCGGCAACGTTCAGTTCTGTGGAAACTCGTTCGTGTGTTCGACGATCGACGAGACTTTTCTGACCAAGATGTTCCAGGATGCTTTCCGGAATCTGAGGCTTGAAAGAGCAGATCAACAATTGGTTGTTGTGATTGTCATGATGCGTTGAGCAGTTTTCAGACGCGACTTCGATCGGAGCTTTGAGTTCTGGAGCGTAGATTCGCAAATTGGTCTGTTGATCGAGTCTAAAGGTCTGTCTGACTCGCAGCGTCGCGTTCCAGGTGCAGAGTTCAAGAAGCGTTGCCTGCAAGATCTGCAAGTCACCGGCTTCATTGTTAACTTCAATCAGGACAGAGCTGTTGGTTTCATTCGAGAAGTTCTCAGATTCGAGCTCGGAATGACTGTAGTTCATGGTCAAATTCCCCAGGTGAAACGGGACTTCGTGTCGAGTATGGGACTCCCAAGACTAGTTTTTCCTGACCGCGATCTCGTCAAAGATTGGCCCTTCTTTCGCCGTTTCTCGCGCCATTTATGCAGATTAGGTCGATGATTTCGCTTGTTTTGCCTGACAGCCGCGGACGGTCGCGTGGCAAAACGGAGAATCCCGCGTTTGGGGCAAGGCGGTTTGAGACTAATTACCCCCTGTTCGCCGATTTGGAATGCTCGACAATGGAGATGGAAATTCCAAGAATAAGGTGGAAGGCAATGGGATGGAAGATTTAGTTCTGCGGCTTTGAGGCAGACTTGTTTTTTCAATATCTATGAACAACAACGCTCTAATTTCGCGATATCTCCTGATTGCTGCAGCATTCGTTATCGTAATCGCAGGATTGCGTGCTGCGAACGCGTTGGCAGTGCCTTTTCTACTGGCAACATTCTTTGCCATTGTGTTGTCACCTTTGATGCAGGTTCTCCGAGATAAAGGATTGCCGGCTTCTCTGTCTCTGATCGTGATCATTGTCGTATGCCTTGGGGTCAGTGGATCTTTGTCCTACCTGATCGGTAGTTCAATTAATCAGTTTCGTCAGAGCCTGGCAGATCTACCGAAGCGAATTGAAACCAACCTGGAGCCTCTGCGAGAAGAATGGTATGCCGATTGGTTGCCGATTGGGCGGAAGATCGACGAGGAGAATGAATCTGAGGACTTGCCGGAGGAGAACGAATCGGGCGATTCTGAAGGTGGTTCTAAACAGGAAGGCATTGATTCCCGACAGGACACCACGCCTGAACTGAACGTGCCGAAAAATGTGGAATCGGCGAGTGAAGATCAGCCCGTGACCACCGATGATCCAGAGCCTCCGTTGGCAGAGGAAGAAAGGACATCGCCAGAAGGAGAGCCTTTCGATGAGGAGTTACCGGATGGAGGGCTACTCGAAGGCGATCCACTCGCTGATGATCCACTCGCTGGCGCTTTTAGCGATGGGCAGGAGCTCACAAATCCGCCGAGAAGAAGTTTGCGAGAGGTCCCCTCATCGCTTGCTGCTGATCTTCAGCAGATGACGACTCGCTACTTTCGAGATCTCTTGAGCGGTCTAGCGAACGTGCTCAGCAATACTTTCATCATTTTAATTACCGTCGCATTTATGCTGCTGGAAGCCTCGCGGTTTCCCGCCAAGTTACGAGCGGCGTTGGGTGATAATAATCCAGTCTTGTCGAACATTCAGCAGATTGTGGCTGACGTACGTCGTTATATGGTCATTAAGTCAATGACGAGTGCTCTCACGGGCATTCTGGTCTCGACCTTGCTGATGGTACTGGAGATTCCTTATCCCTTCTTGTGGGGACTACTTGCTGTTCTCTTCAACTTTGTTCCCAATATTGGCTCGATTATCGCCTCGATCCCTGCCATCTTGTTGGCATTGATTTCGGAGGATCCGGTCGCGACTGCAACGCTTGTCGCCGTCGGTTATGTCATCATCAATTGCTTCATCTCGTATGCCATTGAGCCCCGGTTTATGGGGCAGGGTTTGGGGCTTTCAACGTTAGTAGTTTTCCTGTCACTGGTCTTTTGGGGATGGGTGCTCGGACCAGTCGGAATGTTGTTGTCGGCTCCGTTGACGATGATTGTAAAAATTACGCTTGAGAATTCGGAAGACCTAAAGTGGCTTGCTGTCATGATGGGTTCGAAGGCACCTGAGCCAGGGGTAAGATCGTAGAGATTGTGTCTGAGTTCTTCGAATTGATAATGGATTTTGATTTGAGATTTAACTCTGAGAGATGGGAGATACTGTGATGTATCGATCGATATTTTTCGCACTGGTCGTTGTGTTTCTCGTTCCAACGGTTCATGCCGATGATTGGCTTCAATTTCGCGGACCGGATGGTCTAGGAGTTTCGTTGGAGAAGGGACTGCCTGAATCGTGGGGGGATGAGCAGAATCTTGCCTGGAAGATTCCCATGCCGGGTTACGGTGCCTCGAGCCCTATTGTGCTGGGCAACCGCATCTATCTCACCTGTTACAGCGGCTATGGCATCAATCCTGAGGCTGATGAGAAGATGGACGATCTCAGGTTGCATGTCATGTGTCTTGGACTTGCTGACGGTGAGCAGGTTTGGACCAAGACGGTCATGCCTATTCTGCCTGAGTCCGAACGCGTGCGAGATCATGGTTATGCCGCAGGAACGCCCGTGACCGATGGTGAAAAACTATACGTGTTTTTCGGCAAGACTGGCGTTCTTGCCTTTGACTTAGACGGGAACCAACTTTGGCAGGCTGACGTTGGTTCCGGAACGCATGGTTGGGGATGTGGAACCTCGCCCATTCTCTTCGAAGACCTTGTGATCGTGAATGCCAGCGTCGAGAGTGGCTCGCTGGTTGCGATCAATAAAGATACGGGTGAGGAGGTCTGGCGAGCTGAGGGGATGAAGCGAAGTTGGAATACCCCTCACATCGTTGCTCTCGAGAATGGCAACCATGAACTCGTTGTTAATGTGATCGATCAAATCCTCGCCTATGATCCAAATACAGGCGAGCAACTCTGGAGTTGCGATGCAATTCCCGATTACGTCTGCCCGAGTTTAATTTCCAAAGATGGCATTGTTTATGCAATTGGTGGAAGACGCTCACTGGCCATTGCTGTTCGAGCCGGCGGCCGAGGTGATGTGACCGAAACTCATCGACTCTGGGAAGCGAAGGCCGGAGCGAATGTATCATCTCCGGTCATTCATGGCGATCATCTGTATTGGGTCAGTGACCGAAACCGCACAGCTTACTGCGTCCATCGGGATACGGGAGAGGTGCTCTATGAAAAGCGGTTCGGTGGACAGCCTTATGCCTCAACCGTCGTGGCCGACGATAAGTTGTACGTCGTAACGCGGTACAGCGGCACCTTCGTCCTTGCAGCCAAGCCTGAATTTGAAATCTTGGCACACAATCAATTCGAAGATGAAAGTACCTTCAACGCCAGCCCCGTCATCGCATCAGGACGCCTGTTGATCCGTAGTGATGAACATCTTTATTGCATTCAGTAGACGGACGTGCTGAGCGTTTGTCCGGCAAAGAAAAAGGCGAGTTTGACTTCCATCGAACTCGCCTTCGTTTTGTGATCTCGTGATGATTTCGATGGCTATTGTTTCGGCAAACGATCTGCCGACTGCACAATCGTCAGCTTTCTCTAGCGGGCTGCGTTCCAGCCCTGGTAGTACTTGTTGAAGTACGGATTGGTTTTTCCAGTCGTCACGCCAGTATTGGGCGGTGGCGGTGCGGCGTTGTGAACCGGGTCAGTGGATGCGGTGCTGGGCACAGGCGTACTCGCGGTGAAGATAGGCTCGGGCCGTGGAGCGTTCATTTCCGCGCGACGCTGTTGCTCAGGCAACGTGTATTGGTAGTAGTTGTTACCGTAGGGATTGTGGCGAGTCAGCATCGAATATGGGCTGACATTTGGGTTTTGGAGATAGTATTTATCGATCGTGTAATTACGGACGTTCGTCGGTGGGCGATTGTAATTCTCGACATGTTGCATGTAGTAATCCGTATAGTTCGCGGGTCCATACGGCTGGTAGGGTTGCTTGGGCCCGTACGGTTGATACTGCGTTTGGGCCGAAACGGTCCAAGCTGCGATCAACGTGCAGGCAAAAATCCCTGCCCAATAAACATTCGAGTTGTACAAGAAGCGTCGGTTCATGAGTTCTCGACCACAGATCTCTTCGGGATTGGCACGTCAGCGGGTTCGCCTTCTTCAACGGTTCCGTCCTCTTCATTGGTATGCACCGGGATACCTTCGAAGCGGCGCATGATTTCTCGCCAATTGGTAAAGGCAATTTGCTGTTCCTTGAACGCCTGATGGACGAGTTCGTCCGACATGAGTTGGGCGTCCCATATCCTTTGTTGCCAATCGTGGCTGAGCATTTTGACGCCGTCAGATTCCACAGCCGGACGGAACATGATCAACGAAAGCCCGCTCGGCATCCTTCGCAGTAATTCGATAAAACGGTCCCGCTTATCCTCATAGCTGTTGCCGTTTGGGATGATGAAAAGTTCATCCAATTTCGGGAGAGGATAGTTCTTGACCAGATCGATCAATTCACTGCTGAGTGGTAATCCATCCTCTTGAAAACGAGCTAGATCCTCGGCATCGAGTTCGACGACGGGGCAGGGAAGCCAGTATTTGCGGGAGGCATCCAAAAAGACCTTGGCGGTGTCAGGACGACTGTAAATCGTCCTGTGGTTGCCGCTAATGTGTGAGATTTGAAGTCCGGCAGCCCGCGCTTGTTGAATCTATGCATGGATTTCTTTTTCAACATCTGCTGCCGTTGCATTCGCCGCGAATTGGAATGGACTTCGCCAGGGAAAGCCGTCCTGATTGACAAGACTTGGCACCTCGGTCCGACCCGAAGCTAAACGCCAGTGCAGGGGTTTGTAGGGATTGGTCAGTGCAATACTGATCCCTAAATCCTTGATCTGATGAGTTCGGCAATACTGAGCGAAACCATCAAACCACGGCCCCGTGGTCATTGCCGAGACACTCTGGAGAACGCCGCTTTCGATGAGTTGTTGGCCGGCCAGCTTCATTTCCCAGCCAAGACCCATCTCACGGGCATCCAGCAGGACAACCTTTTGTCCACTGGGATAACCAAGTCGTTCTGCCCAGTTCTGAGCGTTGGCGTTGTTGCCGCCAAGCATTGACAATGCCGTCAAACAGAGGGCGATTCGATAAATCTTCATTGGGGATTTACGATTCATAATCGTTTCTCGTTCTCATTTTCGCTTTAAACGGAACTACCTTTACGTCCCAAGCGTGTCATGTTCGTCCACTGAAGGAATTTTGATTCGGAAGTAAAGGACCGAGTCAAAAGCGCGGCGAAAAAATGACATAGATCGGTTCCAGGAGTGGCCTCTCGATCCATTTTGCCACGATCTCATGGAGTGCGAGCTTTAGAAGTGGATCGCATCCTTGACCCGCGATTGTCGGCCATTGTGGCCCATTCTCGATCGGAGAGCGGCTATGAGATGATGGGTTGAAGGAATTCACGGTTGACCAAGAGCGTCATGGAGCTAGTCAATTTCGCCGACCAGACCGGATTTTTCCGGTGGGTCACTCTGCGAAATGAGGCCCGCCGTGAGGTGAAACGTCATTCAATGGAAAATGACCGATTACGATTCATTCTCAGGCGGACGAGGCGACGGGCGGTGTTGTGCCTGGTGCAGAATGTTGCTGCCTCGTGTCAGAGATTGGTGGCCATACTTTTTTCGGATTTGATCCGCAGCGGCATCAACTCTCTGCTGGTTTGCACGATCTTCTTCGTCGAATAATGATTTTTGTCGCTGACTTGAATCATCAAAGCTGCTGACACCCAGGCCCAAGAGTCGCACAGGCTGCTTGAGCTCAATTCGCGAAAGTATTTCCAGTCCGATCCTTTGGATCTCAGATGTGACGTTTGTTGGAGTGACCGTTTGTTGTGAGCGGGTGATCGTATCAAAGTTGGCAAAACGCATCTTTACGTGAATTGTTCGCCCCTCTATCTCTTGTTGCCTTAAACGCCAGGAGACCTGATCTGCGAGTTCGATCGTCCACGCTCTCAGGATTTCCGGATCTTGGATGTCGTGCGGAAATGTTGTTTCGTGCGAGATGGACTTTGCTTTTCTCGCTGGTTCGACATGTCGCAGATCGATTCCCAACGCTAGTTGATGAAGATGTTCGCCGTGTTGCCCAAACTGTTCCTGAAGTGCCTTGAGTGGATATCGACTGAGGTCCCCAATGGTACGCACCCCGAGACGTTGAAAGGCTTGTTCGGTAACCCGACCGACGCCCCATAGTCGACTGATGGGTAAAGGATGCAGGAAGCCGTGAATGTTATTGGGTTCGACGACAACAAACCCTTGCGGCTTTTCCAGGTCGCTGGCGATTTTCGCGAGAAACTTGTTCGGCGCCACTCCGACGGATGCTGCCAGCTTTGTTTCTTTGCGAATGGTCTCCTGAACCCGACGTCCAATCTCGACCGATGATCCAAAAAGCGTTTCGCTGCCGGTTACATCAAGAAAGGCTTCATCCAACGAAAGCGGTTCGACGAGTGGTGTGAATTGATGGAAAATGTCACGGATCTCCGACGAGACGTTGGCATACTGCTCCATGCGGGGAGGAATGAATACGGCGCGGGGACAAAGTCGACGCGCCCGCGCTGCCGGCATGGCACTGTGAATGCCGAACTTGCGAGCTTCATAGCTGGCGGCGCACACAACTCCACGCCCGTTGGCGGAGCCACCGACTACGACGGGCCGCCCCCGTAATCGCGGATCATCCCGCTGTTCAATCGACGCGTAGAAGGCGTCCATGTCGACATGTAGAATCATCGCACCTTATTCATTCTCGAATCGAAGAGGTATCCTTGTCGTCGATGGGCTATCTTTATGTTGAGATCCTATCCGATAGTCTCGTTGTTGCGGAATTCCCTCTGAAGTTACGGGAGAAGCCCGAGGTTACGGGATGAAAAGGTGAAGATCAAAGTCATAGACTGGTATTTTGCCGGCTTTTCTGGGCGTTGACCATCGGCTCAAATTGCGGCTAGACTGGTTGCACGTCGATTGAAACATTTGAGCCTGGAGATCCCTTCGATGAAAAGAATCATTATTACCGCAGCTGTTTTAGTTGTTGCTGCTTCGAATGCTCAGCAAGCTTTCGCTCACTGTGAAGTCCCCTGTGGGATCTACGCCGATCAACGCAGATTTGAACAAATGCTGGAAGATCAGAAGACGATCCAAAAAGCGATGGTCAGCATTAATGAACTTGCTGCGAAGTCGGATGCACTATCCAAAAATCAGCTGACTCGTTGGGTGGTCACGAAGGAAGAGCACGCGACCAATACCCAACACATCATCGCTCAGTACTTCATGACCCAACGCCTGAAGCCGGGTTCCGAAGGATACGCGAAGAAATTGGCAGCGGCACATGCGGTTATGGTTGCGGCTATGAAGTGCAAGCAATCGGTTGATCCGGCGACTGCGGCAACGCTGCGTTCCGCGATTCTGGATTTCTATCGCGCTTACGAAGGCAAAGAGCCCCAGATCGAGGGCTAATTCGTAACCCTTCTCAAGCTTTGGAAACGAAAAGCTGCCGCGACACTTGACGCGCGGCAGCAATTCTCGGAACCGGGGGGCGACGGTTTAAGGATTCTCTAGTCTTCGACTGTTCTTTCAGCTCGCATTGCCGTCCCTTCTTGCAATTCTCCCTCGGGCCTTCGCAGCCGACCCAAGTGTCCGATCTGGCATGGTGACCGATCCGCCTGGCACCGCCAAATGTCCACCTCACGCTGCTTGACACAGCTTTCGGCAAGCTCAATCTCGGTTGTTTCAACGACATTCGCTGATTTTGCATGATTTGATGCGAGTCAATGCTTGCAGAGGAACCCGATCGGGGTGGCGTTCGTAGGTTTCTTGGGAGGGGCGGTCGTTGTCGAATCGGTATCGTGCCGACTGACTGGATTGGGTTTGTCTTTATAGAACCTGCACGAAACCGTATACTCCCAACAAACCAGCGGCTTACCGCCGACTCATTATGGAGTTCAAAATGACAAATCAACGTGCCTTCGTGTCCCTCAACGGATGGCTTGCCATGCCTCTGGCTTTGGGAGCTCTGTTTCTATCTCAGGGATGTTCGCCGACATCCAGCAATAACGCGAGCTCGACAGCAACGTCTTCCTCCGATTCGACGAATGTCGTGGTTGAGTTTCCGGATGGGGATCCGTCGATACCAGCAGAATTAGGCGGGCCGAGATTTGTCGGAGAAGGTTGGGAAACTGCCAGTCCCGGCGCCATCGGTGATCCTAGTGCCAGGAAGGGTGGCGTGATCAGTTCTTCGATTCCCAACTGGCCAGACAACCTTCGGCGTTTTGGAACAGGATCCAATACGTGGTTGAATTATCTGATTCGTGATCTCTGCTATGAATCGCTCTGTGGCGTTCATCCGATGACCTTGGAGACCATTCCAGGTTTGGCATCTCACTGGCAGGTTTCCGACGACAACATGACCTTCCGTTTCCGGATTGATCCACGTGCCCACTGGTCCGATGGCAAACCCGTTGTGGCCGACGACTGGATCGCGACCTATCGACTGATCAACGATGACACGTTGATTGATCCGATGATGAAGCAAGTGATTTGCAATGTCATGGAAGAACCCAAGGCTCTTTCCAAATACATGATTGAGGTGAAATGCAAGGAGAAGAATTGGCGGAACTTCCTGGCAATCGCCGGCCTCACTCCATTGCCCGCTCATGAAATCCAAGGGATGACCGGCGGAGATTTTTTGGAGAAGTACAACTTTGCCTTTACCGCGACCACAGGTCCGTACGAAGTACTCCCTGAAGATATTCGTAAAAACGAATCACTCACGATTACTCGCCGCAAAAATTATTGGGCGAAGGATGATGAGTCGAATCAGGGACTCTATAACTTTGACAAGATTCGTATGGTTGTCGTTCGTGATCGTCGATTGCAATTTGAAAAGGCGTGCAAGGGAGAGGTCGATTTTCATCCGGTCTTCACGGCCAAGTGGTGGGTCGAAGATGTTGAGCCGCTTGATGCCTACAAAAATGGTCAGCTGATTCGAACTGAAATCTTCACGCGATTTCCCAAAGGATTTCAAGGGCTCGCATTTAACATGCGACAGGCTCCTCTTGATGACCATCGCGTGAGGAAAGCCATTGCACACTTGTACGATCGAAAGACATTGCTGACGAAGTTCGCCTACGATCAGTATGATGCGTTGAAATCGTACTATCCCGGTAGCGATGCTCAAAACCCCAACAACAAGATGATCGAATACAACCCCACAAAGGCTGTTGAATTGTTGACCGACGCCGGTTGGGTCGAGCGTGATAGTGACGGGATCCTTAAAAAGGATAATCAGCGGCTGACAATTACGATCATGTATCGTAGTGAAGGCTTCGAAAAATATCTCACCAGCTTGCAGGAGTCGTGTCGAAAGGTCGGTGTCGAGATTAACCTGAATCGCGTGACTCCTGAGACTCATTGGAAGAATATGATGGAGCGAAGCTTCCAGGCAGCCGGTATGGCTTGGGGAGCATCCCTTTATCCGAATCCAATTTCGAACTGGTCCTCTCAGATGGCCGATCAGGATGGCAGCAACAATATCACGGGCTTCAAGGATCCTCAGGCCGACGAGATCATCGCCAAGTATGATGCTGAATTCGAAATGGCGGAACGAACGAAAATGCTTCGCGAACTCGATGGCATTATCTATGCCCAAGTCCCCTACGCATTGGAATGGTATAATCCGTGCGAGCGAATCCTCTACTGGAATAAGTTCGGAATGCCGTCCTACGGATTGCCTCGATATGGCGAGTACGAATCGGCTTTCGCCTTCTGGTGGTACGATCCGGAAAAGGTCGCAGCTCTGAAGGAGTCGCAGAAATCAAGAACGGCCATGGGGCCGATTCCCGAATTGCAAATTCGACCTTGGGAAGACGAAAACGTCATTGATCAAGCCGCTAACTAAGCTTTGTTGACGAAATGGCAGCGTATTTTATCCGCCGGATCCTGTTGACGATTCCCACTTTTATCGGTGTCACACTGATCGTATTTATGGTCACGCGCATCGTACCGGGGGGACCTCTGGAACGTCGAATCATGGAGTTGCGACAAGCCTCGGCAGCGCAAGGCGGGAGCAGTACGAGTATCGTTGATTCGACGACAATGATTCCAAAGACGGCTTTGAATGAACTCAAGAAAACCTTCAATCTCGATAAACCGGCGTACGTCGCCTATACCATCTGGCTCAAGAATGTTTTTCAGCTCGATTTAGGGAGGTCTTTTTTCTATAAGGAGCCGGTTTGGGAAATGATCACGTCACGTTTCCCCATTAGTCTGACTTTTGGGCTGACTGGTTTTATCCTGTCGTATCTGGTGTGTATTCCTCTCGGAATCTACAAGGCACTGAAGCACGGGACTCCGTTCGATTTCGTCAGTTCCGCAATTGTCTTTATTGGTTATTCGATTCCGGGTTGGGCGATGGGAGTCTTACTATTGCTGTTTCTGGCAAGTGGACGATTTGTCGATGTGATGCCATTGGGAGGAATCCGCAGTTCGAGCTTTGATGAGTTGCCGAAAATGGTGCAATCGTCGGAAGAGGTAGAGGGCGTGAGCGATGAATTTGGCACCTTTCAGTGGGAGCGACTTACACCGATATCCAAGTTTGTGGATATCGTCTACCACATGATACTGCCCGTATTTTGCTACATGCTTAGCGGTTTCGCCACGCTTACCGTGCTGATGAAAAATGCCCTCATGGAAAATCTGGGCCAGGACTACGTGCGCACGGGGTTTGCCAAAGGTCTTAGTGAGCGACGCGTCATCTTCATGCATACGCTCCGCAATTCTTTAATACCTTTGGCGACTGGCTTGGGACACGCTCTTTCCTTAATTATGGCGGGATCCTATTTGATTGAGTTCGTATTCAACATCGATGGACTCGGCTATCTCGGATTTAATGCCATTGTGCAACGCGATTACGCCGTTGTCATGGGTATCCTCGTTATCAATACGATGCTTACACTTTTCGGAAACATCTTCTCCGATGTGCTCTACGCACTGATTGATCCGCGAATTCGATTTGATTGAGGAAAGTGGTTCCGATGGTGCGTAACAAGTCAGTTTCACTTTTTCAATTGCGGCTGCGGAAGTTCCGTCGCCTAAAACGGGGCTACTATAGCTTCCTTTTGCTTTTCGTTGCCTATTTGCTCTCCTTTTTTTTGCCATTCATCATGGGGTATCGGCCCATCGTTTTGAAATATGATGGGCACTATTATTTTCCAGCCTTCGCGTCTTACACGTACGATACCTTCGGGCTGGGCCGTAGTAAGGTGTACCTGGCATCGGAGCTTGGTCAGCAGGAGGTCAATGGCGAGCCCGTTTACGGGGAGGCAAATTATCGAGAACTCAAGAAGCAATACGCGGAACAAGATCAGGGCAATTGGTTGTTGATGCCGCCGGTACCGTACGGTCCTACCGAACAATTTCTTGAGAGGGAGGGCACTCCTCCTTATCCACCCTCTTTATCGCATTTGATGGGAACAGACGCATCAGGACGCGATGTCTTGGTGCGATTGGCTTATGGCTACCGCGTTTCCATTTCCTTTGCTCTACTCGTCACGGTGGTAGCCTATACCTTTGGAACAACCGTGGGTGCGTTTTTGGGATACTACGGGAGCTGGCTGGATATTCTCGGTTTGCGTTTTGTGGAGATCTGGGGTGCCGTTCCGTTTCTCTACACGGTAATCATCCTGGCTTCGATTTTTCAGCCCAGTTTTGTGCTGTTGGTAACCATTCTTGCCTCCTTTGGTTGGTTGGGGATCGCCTACTACATTCGCGGGGAATTCTATCGAGAGAAAAATAAGGATTACGTTGCCGCTGCTATTGCGATCGGCGAGGGTAATTTGGCAATTATCTTCAGGCATATTCTCCCAAATGCATTGACACCGATCATCGCATTCGCGCCTTTTGCCCTCGTAGGCATGATCAGCGCTTTGGTATCACTCGATTTTCTCGGCTTTGGTTTGCCAGTGCCAACGCCTAGTTGGGGTGAGTTGTTACGGCAAGCGAAAGATGGTGGCATGCAGGCTTGGCATATGGTCGTTTTTCCACTTGGAGCACTCTTCTTAACATTGCAATTGGTCGTCTTCATCGGTGAAGCGATTCGCGAAGCATTCGATCCTAAAGTTTTTAGCAGATTACGATGAACGCGAATCGCACTCAAAATGATCTTTCGAAGCAAAAGCCTCTGCTTGAGGTTCGCGATCTGAGGACCTACTTTCGTGTGGAAGGTGGCATTGCGAAGGCCGTCGATGGCGTTTCGTTCGATGTTTATCCTGATGAAGTTATTGGGATCGTGGGTGAATCAGGATCTGGTAAGAGCGTTACGTCATTATCGATTATGCGATTGATTCCAGACCCTCCTGGATTCATTGCTGGCGGGGAGATTTGGTTCAATGAACAAAACCTGATCGATTTGACTTATGACGAGATGCGGCGGGTACGAGGCAATGAGATCGGGATGATCTTTCAGGAACCGATGACTGCCTTGAACCCCGTTTTCACGGTCGGGATGCAAGTCATGGAAGCTGTCCGCACCCATCAGAAGGTGTCTCGCAAAGAGGCCCGTAATTTGGCCATCGAAATCTTGGATAAAGTTGGCATTCTAGATGCCGATCGACGTTTGAAGGACTACCCTCACCAGTTTTCCGGAGGGATGCGGCAACGGGTGATGCTTGCTATGGCGCTCGTCTGTAATCCGCAATTGCTAATTGCCGATGAACCAACGACAGCTCTTGATGTCACGACCCAAGCTCAGATTCTGGATCTGATGCTGGAACTGAAAGCGGAACACGAACGTGGCTCGATCATGCTGATTACTCACGATCTCGGTGTGGTTGCGGAAACCTGCGATCGCGTGATCGTTATGTATGGTGGGAAGCTCCAAGAGATGGGGTCCGTTGAGCAAATTTTTGAGGACCCTCAACATCCGTATACGAGAGGTTTGCTCGATTCCTTGCCCTCGCATCAACGGCCCGGCGAGGATCGATTACGCGCGATTCCTGGTAACGTACCGTCGATTATGGATCTTCCCAGCGGTTGCAAGTTTTGCACGCGTTGTGAGGACGCAGTGATCGGTTGCGAAAATACAGAGCCGCCTTTGTATGATGTGGGTGAAGGTCATTTAGTGCGATGTCATCTTTTGGAGGACGCCGTGAAATGACAAAGCCCTTACTCGAAGTGAAGAATCTCAGTATCAAATACCCAATCTGGGGAGGTGTCTTGCGTCACAAAGTGAATGAAGTTTGTGCCGTGGATGATGTCTCCTTCACGATTAACGTTGGAGAAACCTTGGGTTTGGTCGGTGAAAGTGGCTGTGGTAAGACGACCGTCGCTAAGTCGATCGTCAACATTCATCGTGCTATGACCCCCGGTGTCGCTCAAGAAGGCGAAATCCTCTTTCATACAGATGATGGTCCAGTCAATGTCTTGGAACTTGATCGATCGCAGATGCGAAGTTTGCGAGCTCAGATCCAAATTATTTTTCAGGATCCCTTTTCTTCGCTAAATCCAAGGATGACAGTTGGCAATATCATTGATGGACCGCTCCGTTTGCACTCGGGGAAAACGGCCAGCGAGAGACGCGAGCGTGTGGCTTATTTTCTGGAGCGTGTGGGATTGCAACCAGAACACGCCGGGCGATATCCACACGAGTTTTCCGGAGGACAGCGCCAGCGTGTTGGTATTGCGCGTGCTCTTGCAGTCCAGCCAAAGCTGATTGTTGCCGACGAAGCTGTCTCTGCCTTGGACGTTTCCGTGCAAGCTCAGGTCCTAAACCTGTTGCAAGATCTACAAGATGAATTCTCGTTGACCTATCTGTTTGTGGCTCATGATTTGTCGGTCGTGCACCACATTAGTGATCGGATTGCAGTGATGTATCTTGGCAAGATTGTCGAGATGGGAGATTCTGACAGCGTTTACAAAACCCCGAGTCACCCGTATTCACAAGCTTTGATTTCGGCGGTTCCACAGCCGATTCCGCGGCGAGTTCGTTAATTGTATCAGTAGCTTCAGGGAGAGGTTCGGACGTCGCTTAATCAATTATGCGACTACACTTTGAGACTAGCCGTTTCGTTTCCAAATTTAACTGTGTATGAAGATATGCTCGCCCTGGATGAAGAATGATCTGCCCGTCGAGTTACCGATCCTCATTCCCAATGATCGATTCTAAGGTCGGTATCCTGAAGCGGTAATCGCTATTTTGAAAGCTTATTCGGCGGCAAGAGATAGACTGCCTAATGAAATGCGATAGAGATCGGTTTTGCCATCCCGTTGTCCGACATAGACCAGCTCATTGGGCCGCGTCGGTAGCCAACAGGCGAAATTGTCGACTTCTTCGTTCTGAGTCACTCGTTGGGACTTTCGCGTGGCAAGGTCGATCACATAGATCTCATAATTGCCGTCCCGATTGGAAGTAAAGGCCACTCGTTTTCCGTCGGGCGATACTGCGGGGTGCATGTCGATTCCACGACTCTCGGTGAGCCGTTGTTGGCCTGTACCATCCGAATTCATCAGATAGATTTCGAAATCGTGATCTCGGTTTGAAGCAAAAGCCAATTGCTTGCCGCTGGGGAAGAATGACGGCATATAGTCACTGTAGTCATCACCTGGAGCGGTAAACCGACGAACACTTTCCCGACCTTTGTTTTCGGCAAAGTTATAGGCGTACATCACGCGGGCTCCCTCAACCCAAACGACCGTTTTTCCGTCGGGCGATATGGCTGGCCAATTCGACCACGGATCTTTGTCCATTTTCGGTAAGGTCGCCTGTTGGGAAGCCTTGCGGTCGAAGACCCGAATGCTTGAACTGAGTCCTCGCACAACATTGAAACAATAGACATTTCCGTCGGCTGATACCGAGAATTCACGGCGACTCTCGTCACTTTCTGCCTCGAACGGCGAGACTGACAAGTCCTCCAAGTTCAGCTTCATCAACCGCATTTTGCCCGTGCGATGATCTTCCTGGGTGAAGACAATGCAGCGCGAATGGGCGCAGTAGGCGGCGTCGCGTTTAAGCCGTCCGTCTTCGGTCAATTGCTGTTCCTGACTCCATGCTGCCTCGACTCCGACGAGCAACGCAAGAATGAGCAGCAGACCAGGACAAATCGGTTGGCAGAATCGCACGTGGTAGATCCTTAAAGCATTCCTTCGATAACCGTACCCCCACGCAAAACTCCCAGTTCCGCGCGCGCCTGTGAGTCAATTCCCATCGCTTCTGCGATCGTCGTACCAACCATCAGAGGAGAAACCGGGGACGATACCGGTTCGCCGCCGTTTCGATCTGTTTTGCCAATCACACGGCCGCCGGTCGTACCACCTCCTGCCCACAGGGTGGAGCAAGTTGCCCAGTGATCCCGTCCGCCTATCTTGTTGATCTCCGGTGTTCGCCCCATTTCTCCCGTCGCGACCACCAGGGTCTGATCGAGCAAGCCGCGTTCGTGAAGATCATCTAGTAACGCTGAAAAAGCTCGGTCGAAAACCGGACAATGATAGTTCATTAATTGGCCGAATCCATTGCGGTGTGTGTCCCAGCCCATGAGCGGACCCTCTTCGAGACCATCCACGCCCAGACTCCAGTTGACCTGCACATAGGGGACCCCCGCTTCGACGAGCCGTCTGCCAAGCAACATGCTTTGTCCAAAAGTGGTTTTGCCGTAGGCCGCATGAGTCCGTGGCGACTCTTGCCGCAAATCGAACGCCCGAAAAGCGTCACTCGAAGTAAGCAAGGAATAGGCATTGTGATGATGTTTGTCCAACGCGTTGATCGCGTCACTGTCTAAATGACGCTGGAGCAGATCCAACTGGTTCAACAGGAGTCTGCGATCGGAAAGACGATGTGGAGTCAAACCGTCCAAAAGCTTCAAGCTTGGGATCTGAACTTCCGATTCGGAGGAACAACGAACGATGAACGGGTTGTAAGCCGCACCCAATCGA
Organism: Planctomycetaceae bacterium; assembly: GCA_002723275.1. Taxonomy (GTDB): domain Bacteria; phylum Planctomycetota; class Planctomycetia; order Pirellulales; family Pirellulaceae. The sequence continues at coordinate 27,339 of PBNZ01000012.1, read as the reverse complement.
CCTGCATCAAAACCCGGCGAAGAAATACATTGAAAACCATGTGACAGTGTCGTCTGAGGAGCAATCGATACAAAAGGTGGTAGGCTCGAGTCGTGATGCTTTTGAGCGACAATCGAACCAAAATTCGGATCTCGATTGGCACCGCGAGAACGACTGCCCGTGAGACAGAGCATGTCGTGATTGCCTGAAAATCGGCAGGATCGCAACACGGTTAAATGATGACTGCGATTGGCCAGCCGTGGCAGCAGTTCTGTAAAATGCTCGCCCGTGGTCCGTGTGCCAATCGACTGAAATGGCGAACGGACATGACTGTCTGCTTCCGGCTTGGGATCGAATGTGTCAATGTGACTCGGGCCACCCCAAAGCCAAATCATCATCACCGACTTGGCACGTTGGCCACTGGCAGCCGTTGCACGGCCTGCGAGCGTATTTAAGGCCCAGGGGACCGTAGCCGCTGCCTGAACGAAGCTGCGACGCGTAACTCCCTGACAAGCGCGACTTCGAAAACTACCAATTTCGAGCATCTGCAAATTCCTTTTGACCTTGTCCTGTCTAGATAACTTGCATGGCAGCGCAAATTTTACCGCTGTTGCAACCGCAATGTAAACAGAAAGTCGAACTTCTTACCGGCAGGCGACGCGATCGATCGGCTTCGCCGATCCGCAATTTTTAGACGTGAGTTACCGCTTTTTAGGCCGAAACGCACATCCATAAAAGGATTTATTGACTTGATGCACCGGATAATTCGGCAATCGGTTCAGGCATTTTTGCTCGTTGCTGTTTTTGCCAGGATCGCAGCTTCTTTCCTAAGGCTTCCTTGATGGCTGGATGCTGCTCGCTCAGTTCTATCTGCTCACCGGGGTCATTTTTGAGATTGTATAACTCTGCGTCATCCCAATGATAAAACTCGATGAGTTTCCAATCTCCATCACGTATCGCGGCACCTGGAGTCCAGGTCGATCCATGATAGTGAGGGTAGTGCCAGTAGAGCGTTCGTGATTCACCACTCTTCTCTTCTCCACGCAAGGTGGGAACGAGGTTGCGCCCGTCCTGATGAAGGTCTGCACGAGCTGGCAGTCCGGCCAAGGCGAGCATCGTGGGAAAGAAATCCATGCTAATGATTGGTTCGTCGGAAACGCTGCCGGCTTGCGTGACACCCGGAGCGCGAATGATCGTGGGCTCGCGAATGCCGCCTTCATACAGCCAGCCTTTGCCAGAGCGAAGCGGTAGGTTAGAGGTGGGGGCTCCCGGGCGGCCGAGAGTACAGAGGCCACCATTGTCGGAAAAGAAAATCACAACGGTGTTGTCAGCCAAGTTAAGTTCATCGAGCTGCTGCAGGATTGCTCCGACACTGTCGTCCACCGCTGCGATCATCGAGGCATATGCCGCATTGTCTTGACGTGTTCGGGATATTCCTGAACGCTCGGAGAGGGGCGGTGATTTGCCCGTCAAGGAGGCGGCCTTTTCACGGAAGTGTGCGATCCGTTTGCGGTAGGGTGTGAGTGGGGTGTGGACGTTGTAATAAGACAGGTAAAGGAGAAACGGTTTCGTCTCATCACGCTGGTTGAGAAACTTTATGGATTCGTCTGTTAATCGTTCCGTCAAATATTCGTCTGGTTCTTCCGCTTTCAAATTAGGATTTGTCCAGGGAGCATAATAACCGCCGGGAGGCGAGCCAACTTTGCAACCGCCAATGTTGATGTCGAATCCCTGATCAGTGGGCCAATGTCCGCGATCCCCCAGATGCCACTTGCCCGCGAAGAAGGTCTGGTAACCCTGTTCACCTAGTACTTCAGCCAAGGTGACCTCGGCTAGCGCTAAATTGTCTCGATCATTCACATGCTCAAACTTTGCCTTCTTGAATCGTTTCGTCCGGGCGCCGGGGATCCAGTCCGTAATGTCGACTCGGACCGGATGTCGGCCTGTCATGATGCTCGCCCGGGTGGGCGAGCACACCGGTGAAGCCGCATAGGCTTGAGTCAATTTCATTCCGGAAGCACAGAGCTGATCGATGTGTGGCGTTTCATAAAAGGTGCTGCCGAAACATCCCAAGTCAGCCCAGCCGAGATCGTCGACCAGAAAGAAAAGAAAATTGGTCGGCTTCGCCGCCATGGCAGATGTAGAACAGAGCATCAAGCAAGTGATGATTCCCATCGCCTGACAATATCTTGTGAATGATCTTTTGAGTGGCAGGATCGCGTGCATGGTTTTTGTTCTCCTTCGGGTCCAGTCGTAGCCTAATGCAACGAAACGCTCGCAGCAATTCTTCGCGTCGACAGACGGTCTCAGAACAGGGGGAATTCTGCGAATGGATTCCTGAAACGGAATCTTTTCAGGTAAATCACGGCCGACCTTGAACGGAACTTTTACGGGACACCGTGGAATTGATGGGAGGCTGCTAGCGATCCAAACCCCGGATGATTTCATAAGTGCGATCGAGAAGAGCGAGTTCAAGCCTCGAAAACTGTCAAGCTGTACGGGTTATTCTACATTCCACGGTTTTTGCGCGACTATCAGTTGTTCGGAACATGCCGTGATCTCGTGTTTTTCAGCGCTAATCGAAGCAATCGGGTCGATCATTCTGATTGAACCGACAGCACCTTTCGCACCCAAAATGCGGAATGATCAGAAACTGTCGATTTCCCACCTCATCCCCATAGTCCGTTTCAAGGACACCTGCCATGTCGTGCTTTCAACCTGTCTCGGCTGAACGTCGATCGAGACGATCTCTTCACCTGCGAATGCTAATGGTCTGTCTGCCAATTTTATGGGTGAATGCCGGCTGTAGTCATTTAGGTAATTGGATGCATAACGGATTCAAGGTGGGGCCCGACTATGGCAAGCCGGCTGCTTTGGTGGCTGACGAGTGGATTGATTTCAACAATCCCGAAGTCATCTCAGATTCCTACGGCGTTGAGAACGAGGCGTGGTGGGGAGTCTTTCGGGATGAACAAATCAATCAGTTAGTTGACCAGGCCTACAACGAAAATTTCACCTTGCGCGCGGCATCCATGCGTGTTCTACAGGCAGAGGCGGAACGAGAAATTGCGGTAGGCTTACTATTTCCGCAATTCCAGGAGGCATTTGGTCAGTACAACCGAATTCAATTTAGTCGCAATGATAATCCGGCATCACTGCCGTATCGGAATCTCAGCATCTGGAATACGGGCTTTAATGCTGCGTGGGAACTTGATGTCTGGGGTCGATACCGTCGACAGATTGAAGCGGCTGACGCGAGCCTGGACGCGACCGTCGAGAACTATGATGACATTCTGCTTTCGTTGATTGCAGAGACGGTTGGTGCCTATGTTGAAATTCGTGGGTTTCAAGAACGGCTGAAATACGCCAGATCGAATATCGAAACTCAAGAAACCAACCTCCGGTTGGCCCAGACTCGCTTTGATTTAAGAGCCGTGAGCAAGCTTGATGTAACGGAAGCTACGTCGAGCCTTGAGCAGACAAGAGCTTTGGTGCCAACGCTCGAGGTTGGGTTGCGTCAGGCTAATAATCGACTTTGTGTCTTGTTGGGAGCTCCACCACGAAACCTGATTCCGGAGCTGGGCGACCAGAGTATTCCTGATACGCCCTCTGAAGTCGTGGTTGGCATCCCCGCAGATCTCTTGAGACGGCGACCCGACATCCGTCGTGCGGAACGCCAAGTCGCTGCTCAGAGTGCTTTGATCGGCGTCGCGACGACAGATCTGTTTCCAGCCTTTTCTATCAACGGAACGATCAATTGGAGTGCTGGAGATTTCAGCGATGTCTTTCGGCAATCGAGCACGGCCGGAGTCATCGGTCCCACGTTCAATTGGAACGTGTTGAATTACGGTCGATTGGTCAACAATATTCGCGTCCAGGATGCTCGCTTCCAAGAGCTTTCTATCCAGTATCAGCAGCTCGTACTTGACGCCAATAAGGAAGTTGAAAACGCCATCATCTTGTTTCTCAAGTCACAAGATGAGGTTGCTTCGTTGCAGAAAAGTGTCGCCGCCACTGTCGAGTCGGTGCGGTTAGCTCAAACACAATATCGCGAGGGTGCGATCTCGTTCGATCGGGTCAATAATTTGCAACGAGAATTGACTCGCTTGGAGGATCAATTGGCCGTTTCCAGAACCAATGTTGCCCTGGGATTAATTCAAACTTATCGAGCCGTCGGTGGTGGTTGGCAGATTCGACTGGGAGCCCAGCCGAGTACGACGATTCCAGCTCCGCCGGAACCTGAGGACGCGCCCGAGCAACAACCGGAAGCCGTTCCGGCTCCTGAGCCTGCCTAAATCGCCAGCCGAGAAGAATTCCTGTTTACTTTTCCTTCCCCCAAAAAAGATTTCGGTTTCCAAACGAAGCAGCGCGGAAACGTTCGTCCGGAGGTAGAGATGCGTGTCAAAACAGCATGGGTGTGTTGTGCCTTCGTGGCCATCATCTCAAGTAACTTGCTGGCTGGAGGAGGATTCACTCACTCGCTTCTTAACCTGCATCGTTGCTGGCCGAACGCCGTCGGCAAATCTTGTTGCGACGATTACGATTGCAAGCCGCTCCCGAAGTCCAAACCCATCTGCAAATTTACCTGTGACGACTACTGCCCCAAACCATTGCCTTGTGCTCAGCCCGTCTGCTCCTTCTGTTGCGACGATTACTGTGGAAAACCGTTTCCTGAGGTGAGTTGTCCGACGAGCGATCTGCAATGTATTCCCTATCGCTTGCCTTGCTGCGTTTGTGAAGATACTCCGGTCAAGGCCAGTACCCTGGACATTGAGTCGGCGCTTCGCTCGACACCGAGTATGCCACCGTTACCGTCGCAGTTATCAACTCCGCCTTCTGCCGATCCTAGCGATCCTCTGAATCGTCCTGCGGACGTTCTTCTGGAGGCTCATACTTTTCCGTTGATTCTGCCTCCAGTTGAGTAATGCGTTGCTCAAAGCTGGTGTAGGTTTGACGCCTTGGGATTTCACTGACTAACCACGCGACCAGGACTGCGATGTAGAACTGTCCGGAAACCGATTGCATCCAGGTCAGGGTTTGGACCAGGACTGTTTCCGGAGTCATGTCACCATATCCCAAAGTTGACATGGTGACGAAACTGAAATAGATCATTTGCGAAAACGCGTGCACCTCTCCCAGTTCGGATGATTCATTGAAGCTGACTCCATTGATCGTCCATTCCCCAGCCGCGCTGAGGGAAAGTCCCAGATAAATCATGGCCCACGCCAGGCCGAGCAATAGATAGGCACAGATCGCACCATAAATCGATTCGATCGTAGCAAGATGCTTGCGAATCACGGCGACCAACAACAGGATGGCCATGATGGCCAGGTAGACGGACTCAAAGACACAAGCGGTTAGAAATAAATAGTGTTTATCGCTTGCCAAGGTGATCCAATTGAGCGGCGCCATAATGATCGCTGCCAAGAGTCCCACAAAAAGCATTTGTTTGGTACGTTGCGTCGCCATCGCTGCCAGGATGACAACGAGCGTTAGACCTCCCCGCCAAAAGGCTCTTCCCCAGGTTGAATCACCAATGAGCGGAACGCCCAGCAGCAGGAAGATCAATGCCATCAATAGGATCAGCAGATTGTACCGAAATACAAGATCGACATCCGGTTTCACCCTTTTGTTCCTTTATTCTAAATCAGCTTAGCAAAACGGATCGCACCGGATTCGCGAGTCTCATTCCGAGGTGAATAAGTCGAGATGGCGCTCTCTGCCGGCATCAGCACCGATTTTAGTCGGTCCAATATCCCGTTTGATTAAATTCTAATGGACGAACATGCCTGGGTGGACAGGGCTACTACATAGAAGGGCTGTTTTCTTTCGGCTTTGAAAAACTAGAATGGCGTCCTGACGATTTTGGTGATGCCGAAAATTAGTGAAATTAAATTGATCCCTCAGTAGCGGATCTTGGTGTGGGAATAACGCGATGTTCAAGAATCGATATCTCTTTGGCGGATTGACTGCGTTGGCCATGCTGGCCGTGAGCGGCTGTGGACAACCGAATGAATATCAGGCTCCGCCAGCGCCTGAGGTGACGGTTGCCAGACCGATTCATCGTGATGTTACGGTCTACCTGGAAGAAACGGGAACGACCGAACCTGTTCAAGTGGCGCAGGTTCGCGCTCGAGTTCGAGGATTTTTGGACGAGATTAAATTCACGGACGGCGAGGATGTCAAGGAAGGACAGATTCTCTATGAGATCGAGAAGGCCCAATATAACGCCGCCGTCCAGGCTGCTGAGGCTGATGTTTCGGCAAAAAAGGTCGAGCTTGAGAAGGCAAAGATTGAGGCCGATCGGCAGGAAAAGTTAGACGAGCAATCCGCGACTTCGGAGACGGCTGTCGTGGCAGCCAGAGCCGCTCGCGATGAGGCGGATGCTGCGATCCAGGCCGCAAACGCCAATCTCGCTCAGGCTAAATTGGACCTCTCCTATACCGACGTCAAGGCACCGATCACTGGACGAGTTGGGATGACGCTTGTGAAAAGAGGAAACCTTGTCAGCGGGACAGACGCAACGCATCTCACAACCGTGATGCAGTACAATCCCATCTATGCAACGTTTTATATTAATGAGACTCAGCTTTTGTCATTGGTGGGAAGTCGGAAGGAGAAGGATGCAGACAATGTCAAGAAACCTCCGATTGATCTGCGACGTCAATCCGATGATGACTTTGTCTTCCAAGGGCAATTCGATTACGCCGATCTTCAGGTGGACCAAAATACCGGAACGTACATGATACGAGGGATCTTTCCCAATCCGGATTTGCAGCTCGTGCCAGGGTTGTTTGTTCGTGTCAGAATTCCAATTTCAGAAATCAAAAATGCTCAATTGATTCCAGAATATGCCGTCATGACCGATCAGGCTGGAAAATATGTTTTCGTTGTGAATGCCGAGAGTGAAGTCGAACGAAGGGACGTGAGCCTGGGGCCTAAGCATGTGATCGATCAGCAGCCGTTTTTGGTGATTGACGGTGGGATAGAGGATACCGATCTGGTGATTATCCAGGGATTTCAACGCACGCGTGCCGGTGGCCTTGTGACATTTACAGAAGAGAATCTCGACAAACAACTTGGTCAGCCGGCCGCGGCGGCTCAAGCGACGAACGACTCGAAATCCTCCGATACCAGTTCCGACTAATCGCCGCCGAATGGAATCCATTACGGATTCAACGCAGTAATTTGCGCATCACCTGGCTCTCGATCAAGCTGTGGAGAGAGCTTCCGCGTCATCTTCGGGCGAGTTATCTGCCGATTCATCGCGTTTCGTCCCGGACATTTCGCTGAGGCTCTGGAAGATAACGAAGAACGACGGCACAAACAGGAGCGAAAAACAGGTGGCCGCAATCATGCCTCCGACTACGGCATTCCCGACCGCCTGGCGGCTTGCCGCTCCCGCTCCAGAGGAGACCAGGAGAGGAAGGAACCCGAGGATCGAGGAGAAGGCGGTCATCAAGATTGCTCGAAATCTGAGCTTAGCAGCGGTGGTGGCTGCTTCACGAATACTCATGCCATTCTTTCGTTGTTCGCGAGCAAATTCGACGATCAAAATTGCATTCTTACTTGCCAACGCGACGAGCAGTACGATACCGATTTGAGTGTAGGTATTGTTGTCCGCGCGCCGCATCAAGAGAGCGATTACGACTCCAAGGGCTGCCAAGGGGACGACCGAGATCACTGCGGCAGGGCTGGTCCAACTTTCGTACTGGGCGGCCAAGACGAGAAATACAAATACAACGGCGAGACCAAAGATAAAGTACTGTTCTCCGCCCACCTGTTTTTCCTGAAAGGACATGCCCGTCCATTCGTAACCCATCGTTGCAGGGAGTTCCTTCTGCGCGATCTGTTCCATCAACTCAAGCGCCTGCCCTGAACTGTAGCCCGGTGCTGGTTCACCATTGATTTGAGCGCTCGGATAAAGGTTGTAGCGTTGAACGACCTGGGGCCCAACAACTTCTTCGACCGAGATGAAGGTGCCAATGGGGATCATCTTTCCGGAATTGTTGCGAACGTTCAGATAAATAATGTCGGATGGAGCTACGCGATAGCTCTGGTCGGCTTGAACTCGCACTTGCCAGGTACGGCCAAAGGCGTTGAAGTCGTTGACGTAGGCCGAGCCAAGGTATGTCTGCATGGTGTTGAACACTGAGTCCAAGGGCACATCAAGTGTTTTCACTTTGACACGATCAATATCTACAAACAGTTGGGGAACGTTGGCGCGGAAGGTTGTGTTAAGTGCTTGAAGTCCGCTTTGGGTGTTGCCGGCGGCCACTATGTTTTGGGCGACATTCTGCAGGTTCTGTAATGAACCACTTCCACGATCCTGGACCTGCATCTGAAAACCGCCCGCGTTCCCCAGGCCATCAATGGCCGGTGGAATGAATGCAAAGACGATCGCCTCCTGGATCTTCGTGAATTGCATTCGCAATTGCTTGAGAATCCCCAGTTGGCTTTCCTTGAGCGTTGTGCGCTCTTCCCATGGCTTGTAAACAACGACGACCATTCCTTGATTTGAGCCGCTTGTGCCACTCAATAATGAGAATCCAGCAATGGAAACCCAATCGGCAACGCCATCGGTTTCCCGAAGAATGCCGTCAATCTTGTTCATGACTTTCGTCGTGCGCGAAAGCGAAGATGCGTCAGGCAATTGAACGTTGACGAAAGCGTAGCCCTGATCTTCGGTTGGCAAAAAGCCGGTCGGGAGTGAGCCGAAACCCATTCCTGTCGCGACAAACAAACCGATATACACCAGGACGACCAGGGCAATGCGGCGGACCATTCCGCCAATCACATAGGAATAGGCTTTGGTGCCACGGTCGAAGAGGGAGTTGAAGCCCCGAAAAAAGAAATTGCGAGTCTCGGGAGTTTTTCGCATCAACAGACCGCACAACGCTGGACTCAACGTTAATGCGTTGATCGTACTGATGATCACGGCTGCCGAAATGGTCAAGGCAAATTGTCGGTACATTTGGCCTGTGATTCCGGCCATAAAAGCCGTGGGTACGAATACCGCAAGCAATACCAAGGTTGTCGCAATCACCGGGCCGGTGATCTCATTCATCGCGCTCACCGCGGCGTCTCTTGAACTCATCCCAGAATCCAGATGGCTGGCCGTGTTCTCGACGACCACGATCGCATCATCGACGACGATGCCGATTGCCAAGATGATTCCGAAAAGGGTCAACATGTTGATGGTGAACCCAAACATCGACATCATCGCAAAGGTACCGATCAGAGAGACCGGAATTGCCGCACATGGCACAATGGTTGCTCGCCAGTCTTGAAGGAAGATGAAGATTACCAGGATCACCAGCCCTACGGCCACAAACAGAGTGCTGTAGACTTCCGCGATGGACGCTTTGACAAAGCGTGTGGTGTCGTAGGGGATTCGATAGGAGATGCCTGGAGGGAAATTCTTGGCGAGCTCCTCCATCTTCTGTTCGATTGCTTTGGCGAGGTCCAACGCATTTGCGCCGGGTAATTGATAAACAGCAATGGCTGTGGCCGGTGTGCCGTTGACGGTCGCGACACGGTTGTAGCTTTTACCACCAAGTTCGACGCGAGCCACATCTCCGAGTCGTGTAATCCGGCCGCCTTCGCCTGTCTTGATGATCATGTCTTCGAATTGGGACGGATCATTCAGCCGGCCCAAGGTGTTGACCACAAGCTGAAACGAGGTGGTGTCGGGGGAGGGCGGCTCACCAACTCGACCCGCAGCCACCTGGACGTTCTGCTCCTGGATCGTGCGGACGATGTCTTCTGTCGTGAGATTGCGGGAATCCATCTTTTGCGGATCGAGCCAGATTCGCATGCTGTAATCTTCTGCGCCGAAGACCGTGATCTGACCGACGCCGGGTATGCGACTCAATTCATCCTTAATATTGATGGTGGCGTAGTTACTGAGGAACAAATCATTAAATTGCTCTTCGGAATTGTTATCGGATGTGAGCGCGATGAATTGTGTGATCTGAGTCGACTGCTTTCGCGTTGTCACCCCCTGACGCCTTACATCCTCAGGGATCTTGGAGTTGGCAATGGCGACCCGGTTCTGGACCAATACCGTAGCCATGTCCATGTCCGTGCCGATTTCGAAGGTCACGTTCAGTGTGTAAGAGCCGTCGTCCGCACTATTGGACGACATGTAGATCATGTTTTCGACACCGTTGACTTCCTGTTCGATCGGAGCTGCGATCGTCTCCGCGATCACCTGCGCATTGGCACCAGGATAAAATGCTGTGACCTGTACCGTTGGTGGTGAAATCTCTGGGAACTTGGAAACGGCAAGCCCCGATTGGGCGACCGCTCCTGCAATCACAATCACGATTGAGATCACCGAGGCAAAAATCGGCCGGTGGATGAAGAAACGTGAGATCATTTGACGTTCAACACTCTCGCTTTTCGTATCGTTATTGTTTGTTCGTTGGGGCGTCGAAGCTGCTAGACCGAGCGACCATTCATCGTCATTTCATTCCGGATAGATAACGCCTAGTCTACTTCAGAACAACACGTGAGTCGTGCATTCTACTTCACTGATCCCACAACGGTAGATCAGCTGAGCAGATTATGTTTTTGCCGTTTGTCTTTTGCCAAGATCCGAGTTTGCGGCGAATTACTCAGGTCACAAATCCTGACGCGAAATCCAACCCAAATCAGAAGATGAGCGATCACAACGTACGGAACGAATCTGGGCAGATGCGAGGTCCCATTCAAACAATTGCTATTCGGGGCCTAATTCGTTTTCAAATTTTCTGCAACTGTTTTGTCTTCGTCGCTTCGATAACGTTCGAACCAACCGAGAATATAAGCGACCTTCGCGATTAGCCGACTGGGGCGTCCCGCAATCGAATGTGAGGTTTCCGGGATGCGTACTAAAGCGGTTTCAATCTTCCGTAATTTCAACGCCTGGTAAAATTGTTCTGTTTCTGAGATCGGTGTGCGATAGTCGACTTCGCCTGTAATCAGCATCGTGGGTGTCGCAACGTTGCCTACGTAGGAGATCGGACTCCGTTTTAAGTACTGTTCGGCATGCTCCCAGGGGGGGCCTGGAAACCAGTACTTGTAGAAGAAATTGTAGGCGTCGGCTGTTAGGGCGAAGCTATACCAGTTGATGACTGGTTTGGCGACGACGGCTGCCCGAAAACGTTGTGTCTGGCCGATGATCCAAGCTGTGAGGACGCCTCCGCCGCTTCCTCCCGTGACAAACAAATTGTCTTTGTCGATAAAGCCCTGGTTCAAAACGTAGTCGACGGCTGACATCAGGTCGTCATAATCCTGGCCCGGGTAATTATGGTGGATCAAATTGGCAAACTCAGCACCGTAGCTCGTACTGCCACGCGGATTGACATACAGCACGACGTATCCGGCGGCTGCGAATAGCTGCATTTCAGCGCTAAATCGATTTCCGTAATTTGCAAAGGGACCACCATGGATTTCCAGGATCAACGGATACTTCTGCTGCTTGTCGAAGTTCGGGGGCGTCACCAGCCAGGCTTGAATCGATCGTTGATCAAAAGATGACGGAAGCCGTAATTCAGTCACTTTTCCTAGGTTTTTGTGGCCCAGGACATTTTCATTTAAGTGCGTTAGCTGACTTGTCTCCTCACCAAGGCGGACGACGGCAACGTCGGCGGGATGATCGGCATTCGTTCGCGTAAAGGCCAGTCGATTGTTCTTGCCCAAGCTAAACGAACCACTCGCATAGGGACGGCCCAAGGTAACGCCCCCGATCTGATTGGCGACTGTTTGTCGGCGACCATTCCGAGTGATGTAGCCGATTTTGGTATCTCCCTGATCGTCGTAGAGGAAGAAAATGCCGCGACCGTCGGCGGCGAATTGAGGAGAACGTACGCTGCGGTCGAAATCTTTCGTAAGTAACTCCGACTGGCGCGTCTCCAGGTTCAGCAAATAGAGCTGAGCATTGTGATAGCCAAGCTCACGATCGTCGTAGCCAACATAGGCCACCGTTCGTCCGTCGGGGGAAATGGTGGGTTGCTGATCCGGTCCATTTCGTTCTGTCAACTTGCGCATCGCGCCAGTCGCTACCGTGACTTCATACAACTCACTTTCGACAGGGTCATGTTCCCAATCGGCCTGGCGATTCGCCGAAAAGATGAGCTTGTCGCTGTCGGCAGTCCACACAATCTGGCCGTTGTGGTGATAAGGCCCAAAGGTGACTTGTCGTAACGCTCCGCCATCGCTCGACATTAAGAATACCTGATCATATTCGTTATCCAGGTAACCTGCTCCGTCGGAACGGTAGGTTAGTTTCTCAATGACCTTTGGTTGAGTGGCCCAGGTTGCACCTGTTGGAGGCTGAGGAAGTTGGACCCAAGTCTCGGTCTCATGGGGCACTGCCATGACTAATGCAATCCAGCGACCGTCTGGCGAGATGCTGATCGTACCTGGTGAGCGGGTTAGCTGAGTGAGACGCGTTGTCTGCCCGGTATCCATGAAACGCAGGTACAGTTGTTGCGATCCGTTTTCGTTGGAGACATAAACCAGACGGTTGCCGTCAGAAAACCAACGGGGGCGACTTTGCGAATCGTTGCCACGAGTCACAGGTCGATGGTCGCTCCCGTCGTATTTAATTGACCACAGACTCGAATGGACACGGTCGGTCATGACATCCATCGAGTTACGCGTATAGACGATGGTTTGGCCATCGGGAGAAATCTGTGGATCTGCCGCCCAGGCAAGCTTGAAGACGTCCATCAGCTCAAAGCGCTTCTGCGCTGCTTGCTGTTCTTCTGGGGAGGATTCTTCCGCATCGGCTTGCAAGCCTAGCGGTCCGCTAAACCATACGATGTGGAGGACGAAAGCGAGTGTCGATAGCAACCCTGATGAACGCATTTAATTATTCCGATGGGCAGTGAGTTTGTTTTCTTGTTGTAAGCCGGCTTGGCTTAATCCCCGATATTGGCCCGCCGCCACTAGCGGGGAATATAGATCGGCTTAAGTTGCGGCGCTGATTGTCTTGTCGTTCAGGTTGTGCGACGAAACTCAAGCACTTGTTCAGATGGATCTTCCATGATTTGCTCTTGAATAAATGTGTAGCCGGATCGATCACCTTCGTGAGAGGTCGTCCTTCGACCAGCAAAGAGGTTCGGTCAAACGATCGGGTAGCTGCGGCTTCGACCGGTTGCTCGAGGAATCGCTTTTGGATTTGTTGTCCTGAAAGAATCCGGATTACCGAGCTGCTTGCTTCCCTCGAAACTTTTGCTGCCACTCTGCCGGTTTCACACGCATGTCCGTGTTGTCCCGGTAGTGTTTGCGGAGCTCTTCGAGCTCTTGCTTCAACTCGTCGATGGCGGCGGAGTATTGCGGGTTTTCATACTGATTCGTCGACTCCTCAGGATCTTTTTCCAGATCGTAGAATTCCCATTCGTCGAATTGATAAAAGTGAATCAGCTTATAGCGGTCCGTTCGGACGCCATTATGCTTGGCCACCATGTGTACGCTGGGGTATTCGAAGTAATGGTAGTAGATGCTCTCGCGCCAATCATCCGGGGTGGATCCCTTCAATAATGGTACGAGGGAGGATCCTTGCATGTCTTCAGGAATGTCGACACCGGCAATTTCGAGAAAGGTTTCTGCGTAGTCCAGGTTTTGAACGAGATCTTCGTTGATGGCCCCAGGTTTTGTTTGTCCCGGCCATTTCACGATCAACGGCATCATTAACGATTCCTCGTACATCCATCGTTTGTCGTACCAGCCGTGGTCTCCCAAGTAGAAGCCTTGGTCGGATGAGTAGATCACGATCGTGTTGTCATCCAGGCCTGCCTGTTTTAGATAGTCCACCAGCTTTCCGACACTCTCATCTACACCCTTGATGCAGCGCAAATAGTTTTTGATGTACCGTTGATATTTCCAGCGAATCAAATCGTCGCCACTCAGCTTGGCATCGCGAAAGGCTTGGTTCTTCGGACCATACGCAGCGTTCCATGCCTTGAGTTGAGCTGGCGTCATTTTGCCGAGATTTCGGAATCCAGATCGATCGACCGACTTACCCGCCTTGGGATCGAAATCGGCATCGGGTTCTAGAAAGAGATCGAAGACAATATTCAAGTGGCCGTCGATTTCCATTTCTTGGTGTCGCGCTGGACTCGCGTTGTCCCGCCAGTCGTCGAAGAGTGTCTCCGGTTCGGGGATTTCCATGTCGTCGTATAGTGTCAGATGCCGTAAGGCTGGCATCCACGTTCGGTGAGGTGCCTTGTGCTGACACATCAGCATGAACGGTTTGTTCGGATCGCGTTTGTTTTGGAGCCACTCAAGCGCATCGTCGGTCACGAGATCCGTGCAGTAGCCTTCGATCTGCTCTCGCCCATCTTTTGTGAGAAAGACTGGGTTGTAGTAATCACCCTGCCCGGGCAACACTCGCCAGTGGTCGAAGCCTTGCGGTTTCGACTTGAGATGCCATTTTCCAATCATGGCAGTTTGATAACCGGCTCCCTGGAGTAACTTTGGAAACGTTTGTTGGTCACCATTGAAATTGTTGCCGTTGTGCATGAAGCCGTTCAAATGGCTGTGTTTGCCCGTCAAAATCACAGCGCGACTCGGACCACAAATGGAATTCGTGCAAAAGCTATTTTGGAACAACATGCCGTCCCGTGCCAACTGATCAATGTTGGGTGTTGGATTGATATCCTTGAGCCAGTCGGAGTAAGCACCAATGGCATGAGGCGCGTGATCATCCGTAAAGATGAAGACAATGTTCGGTCGATCGTCTGCGAACGATGTGGATGAGTCGAAAAGAGACGCGGCGATACTCAAAAAGAAACATGCAGCAATCGCAGCGGAGTAGCTTGTCATCCGGTGGAGCTTCACGATCAAGATCCTCATGGTGAAGAACGGGAATGTGGGAGACGTAAATTGCCATTGTAGTCGCCTTGGCAGGATGTTGCACGAACACTTTTCGGGACGATCTGCGATGACGCCGGACGCGGTAGTCCAACGGGGCTTGAGGGAGATCTCTGAACGCGTGATTCCAGTCGCCTACAGCAGACGATGTCGCTCTAAATCACCGAGCAGATCGCTGAGATAGCCATCGTCACTGAAATTTTCTTGAGCGTGGTTTTCCCGTTCGTCATCGACGAAACGGTACCGACGATCATCGTCTGACTCCGTTTCCTGGAAGACCGCATCCACCACTTCGGGGGCTTGCTGCGGTGTCAGCTCTTGAGTGTTCGACAATCGTCGCCAGCGTTCGTCTTCGGGCTCCAGGAATTGATTCGTCGGCCACGCATGATGAGGATGAACTGCCGCGACTATCGGCTGAGTTAGACGGGTGAGAGCGGCATCAGCATAGGCTCCCTCACGAAAGGCAACGACCAGGTCCGATGAGTTGAATTCCGCATCGCAGTTCCAATCTCCAGTAGCCCAGCCAGAGTTGCCGACTACTGCGTCTTCATACTGTCCAGCAATGAAGACGGCGACGAGATCGCTGGAGTTGAAGATGCGATCCAGGTTGGCATCGCCCACCGTTGTCTTCAAAATGTCCTTGACCAGGACGTTCACATCGAGTTCATTGAGGATACCGTCAAGGTTCAGGTCACCACCTTCAACAGGCTGTTGTGTGCGGATTCCGTCGCAAAGCAGGTCGATGTCCATGTCGGTGATCGCCAGGTCACCATTTAAGTCACCTCGCTGAATGGGACCTCCGTTGGTGGATCCGAAAGAACGGGTCTGCAGCACCTGTAAATCACCCACGCCATCGGGGACCCTGCCGAACGATTGGTTGACTTCAGCCGGACCAAACTCGATGTAATCAGCGAACGCAACGGGACGCCCTTGTGCGTCGGCACGAATCAATCTCGCGTCGTCATTGGTGTCGCCCTTGAAGCCAAATCCCAATTGAGATTCGTCGAAGACGCGAAACTCGCCGGCACCCAGCACGGCCGGATCGGAGATGGTGAATTTGGTCAGGTTATTTCCGTCGGAGATATACCAACCCGCCAGATCGATGGCCGATTCACTTGCGTTGTAGAGTTCTAGCTTGTCGATACTTGGTGCAGTGGTGCGTGTCAGGATTTCATTGATGACTACGGAACGGTCGAAGCCGACCTGACTAGCTCCAGGTGTTCCGCCAATGGTCAGACTCGCTCGCCAATTCTCCGGGTCGTCATAGTTGCCGTTGAGGTCGATGACTTCCAGTGCAGCTCCGCCCCCGTCTGCCAGGGCCGGCCAAGCCGCTCCATCGTTGTACCGGAATTCTTGAATCGGTTCTCCAATCGCATTGACGAAGGTGAGTGTTTCGCCACCATTGCTGAGCTTGCCTTGGAATTCTCCAGAGACCTGGATCTCAGTGCCGTAACGACTTTGGAAAGCTGCCAGGTTTTTGGCCAGGACAATCTGACCACCTGCCTCGAGTTGCCCATGGGTAAACTCGAACGAGATTCCCTGATTGTCGTCGTTGATCTCCGTTTCAATGAGCCGGGCACCGCTCAGGTCGATTGTTGTGGCTCCGGTATTTCGAATCTCGATGAACTCGAAACTGTCGTTGTCCGAATCAAGCTCGCTGAATTGAGTGAGGGCCGCGTGCGGATTGTAGTTGATCTCAGAAATTCGTAGCGCCTGCTGCGGATGAGCTTCGGTGCCGACGTAACTGTACGAGTCGATTTCGCGATTTTCTGGATCGAGCAAGCGAAGAGTTCCACCTGCGTTCGATAATCGTCCTTCGTACGGCTGAACCAAGAGACCTTGATTGCCCGATGGTCCCGTTGCTCGACTTCGGAAAACACGAACGTCGGGGCTCAGGTAAAGCTGTTCGTTCGCGCGAATCACCGTACCCGGCACCAATTCAGCTTCCACGGCTCCAGCAATTTTCCAGCCGGAAACATCAACGGCAAAGTCATTGGGGTTTTGAATGGCCAGATATTCTTCGGCCTGATTCCCACTCGTTGGATTGAATTCGACGGCCGCAATATTGAGTGATACATCGGTGGGCTGGGCGTGAGGAATGCCCGCAATGTCTCCCGACGGAATAATTCCCTCGACTAATTCGGGGACGACCATCAAGTCAGAATTGGTCACCGACGAATTGATCAGATGAATCGCCAGAACGTTTTTACCCTGTTGAACCTGGTCGACGTGTTGCGAGATGACGACGTCTTCGAACTCCACAGCCGATCTGGTAGGACGCGAGCGAGCTCGTGAGTTGTAGGATTGCGGACCGTCGGCTCGAAGGTTGGCCCTGGAGACTTCGACGCCGTTGAGGTAGGCGACGTAGCCGTCATCGTATTTCATTCGCAATGTGAGATCTTCAATTTCAGAGAGATCATCCACGACGAACGGGATGCGAATAAACAGTGAGGTGCTGTCGGCGGCGACTTCCGTCGGTTTGATTCGAGTGCGAATTAATTCCTGATAGCTGCGCGGAGTGTTCTCGAAGCCCAGTCCTGTCGAACCGACCGACCAGGTCGCGTCATCGAAATCATTGGATGTCCAACCATTGCCCAGCGAATCGTCCGACGGGACGAAATAACGGGCGTCGGTAAACTGAGGGACAAGCACTTTGACTTCTTCTGGGTTCAGGTTGTCGACGCTGTGAGTTTCGTACAAATGGCGACGCCGCACGGCCAGGTATTCATCCTTGAGCCGTTGCAGGGATTCTGAAAATGATTCGTTATCGCCCCATCTCCATGGATCCGCCCAACGCGCATAGTCCAAGGCGACATCCGCCGCGAGAAGTTCCTGGTAGGCATCCAGGCGTGCTTCAAACTTCAGCTGCTCGGCGGGAGTCTCCGGATGCTGCAACAGATCGTCCATGAGCGATCGCAAGCGACGCAGATACATTTCTCGGAATTCCGGCACTTCGTAGAGTGCGTCGATCAATTGGTTCCAGGATCGATTGGCGGGATGCTCTTCGTCACCGACGAATGGATGAGAAGGCCAGATCGTCACACCGGCAAAGGTACGGAAATTATCCTTGTCGGCCCAAATGGTGTCGTCCAGGATATTGTCGTTGCTCATGTAGTGCAGGCCGAAAACAAGGTCCAGATCCCAGGGCAGGAACATCCATTCGCCGCTGCCTTCTGAGTCCCGGTAGAGAAAATAGTTCTTGGCCATCTGGTCGTTGTTTTGCATGATGACCGTGGCGGCAAGGTAATTCAGAACAGCCGGGACGTTGACGTTGTCGAAAACGTAATTCCTCAACTCTTCTCCAGCCGATTGGTTGATTTTTTGAATGAACTCACCGAGGTCACTGTTTGATTCATATTCCCGAGTTCGTTTTCGGCCTCCCGAGGCGGAGGTGAACTTGTTGTACATCTTGTACAGGGCTCCATCAGGATCGAGCCCTTCTCGTTCCAGCATGTCTGCGTCTGGTTGCTCAATCAGCATGGCGACGGAGAAGAAGTCACTGTTGCGTTGCACGCGTACTGGGAACGCTTCAGAGGCCGGAAGTCCAGCAGCGTCATAGGTTTCGTAGGCGAGCGCCTGACGGATGTAGTCTTTGTTGGTGTAGGTTGTGTTGAGATTGATCTCCTGTACTCGTCCCGCATCCTCTGCAAAGCGAAAGTCGTTGGCTGTGTTGAAATCAATCTTGTAACTTTTTTTCGGCAAGCCCGTCGACGAGCCGCCGCGCAGACGCACGAATACATTGTCGTAGAATTCGTCGCCATAATAGACCGACGCCCGAGTGCCCGTGCTGGTGTCTGCTCTTCGTTCTGTCCCCGGTTCCAGATACCAGTGAAGGATGTTCAGCGGACTATCAACATTGGGGTCGCTCACGACAGTGCCATAGTATTCCGGAGACTGATTTTCTCCATCCGTATCCAGAAAGGCCGGTGCACGTGACACGCGGTTTTCACCGTCCTGGGCCACGACCCGCCAACGGATCATGTCACCGGGACTCGCGATTTGAACGGGAACCGTAGCGGTGAAAACGCCGTCATTGGCCGTTTCATCACCACCTTTACCGTCGTCTCGTAACGGTGTCGTGATTTCCTCACCATACATCACTCGATAAACCAATTCGGTCGAAGCAACTTCAGCATAGTGAGGTGAGATCTTGGCGGTGATGACCAAAGCTTGATCTGCCGGAATGAGACCGGGACGATCGGTCACATCCTCAATGGTCGGACCCACATTGGCAACTTCACCCGGATTTGCCTCTCCCGGGGTCGGCTGCAACAGGAAGCCTACCAGGCCACCATTCGTTGGAGAGTTATCGCCCACGGCACTCAACTCCAAACTCCAGCTATTTAATGAACCGCCTTCCACCGTGAAGTCATCGGAAATCTCCAGGGTCCAGGTCCCGGCAGCCAATTCACCATTTAAGGTTGCCAGAGAACCCTCCGGCTGGAAGGCTCCCGTGAACGGCGCCGTGCCGCTTGTGATCGCATTCGCCGCCTGATCATCGAGCGTTGTGTCTCGGAAGTTGTCGCTGCTGCCTCCCACGTCCGTGAATAATTCGACGCGTGTTCCCTGAGGACTGATTAACCAAACGTCCAGATCGTCGTTCCAACTGTGGGTAATATCTACCGTAACGTTGACGTCGCTTAGTTGTCCTGCTTGAGCAACCTCAATGGTGCTGGTGATGGTCGATATGGCGGTCTTGCTGATCGTTTGAGGTACATCGCTCGCGGTCGGCGGAAGAGTGCCTTCCTGGATTCCATAAGAGATGTCCGCGAATTGATCGGGGTAGTCCTTGCCATCGGCACCGTATTCCGACAGTACCTCAAGGTTGCTGGTTGTGAGTGCGAGGTAGTTGCCGCTTGCCGAGAGATTGAAATTGGTGTGAAGCTTGCCATCCTTGTCCGGTGCATTGAAGCCCGAAGCGTAGATGAGCTGATATTCACCAGGATCCAGCGAACTGCCGTCCGGAAATCCCCACTTGGTCAAATTATCGGGATCATCGGTCAGGAACATCTGCGACAAATCGGCTGCCGCGTCACCCTGGTTGAGTAATTCGATCCAATCGGAGGATGCGCCATAGCCATCCTCGATCGTACGCTGATTGGCTGCCATGAATTCATTAATGACGACGTCAGCCGCCAGCATGAATCTTGATTCGAGCGTTTCAATTCGCGGACACGCCTTCATCGAAAGCGCACGCGCAGACCGAGGCATAGCACGCACAACAAAACTCCTTGATTCATTGACTAAGGCGTCCTCACCAACCTCTTTGAGAAAGAAGCTTTTGGAGGACGCCTGTGATCAGCGAACGGATCGAATTGGATCGGTATACTATTTCCGCCGTCGCAATCGCTGGTGCATGATGCATAAGGCGATGGCCAACAACGAAAGGCCGGCAGGTTCAGGCACAATAGCCACATTAGCGGCACGGGGTGGCATCTCATAACCGCCATTTGTGAAGGCCGTGACGAAGTCAGAACTGTCAAATTCGGCGTCGCCATTCCAGTCCCCGCTTGCCCATCCTGAATTGGTCGCTTGACCGTCCTCGTATTGGCCAAAGGTAAACACTTCGACCAGGTCGCTACTCGTGAAGACACCGTCAAGATTGGCATCGCCAAAGTAGGTGCTCTTCAAGGTCTCGACCCAATGGGAACGATCGAGGTCGTTGACCTGGTTGTCGCCGTTTAAGTCAAAGATCGAATCTGTCAGGCCATCTCGAACTGCCGTTGAGAGACGATCGATATCCGCTGCCGTCAGGAGATTATCGCCGTCGAAATCGCCAGGCGTACCAGCGTCATCGAAGGCTGCTGCATAATGGGCCTGAATGCGATCTTCACTCAAAACGCCTTCGTAGAATGCAATCTCGTCGAGCATGCCTTCGAAGAATTGTCCGGCTTGATTTTTGTGGGAGCCGATCACCCAAAGTCCGTTGGCCGACTCGACGCCGTTGCGACCTGGAAACTGAGGGTTAAGGTCGGAAGGTTCACCATTGACGTAGAATATCAAGTTTTCTTCGTCGCCATCATGGGCGACCACGAAGTGATACCATTCTTCGACTTGAACAAAATCGTTTTCGGCTGGATCCAATGCGTTGGTCGTCGCACCCCCGATGTAGGAACCCGGCTGGCGATTCGCCGAGATCAGGACGTTGGATCGGCCAAGTCCGTTTCCATCTTTCTGGGCGATGTAGACCTGCTGGTCACGAACCACGTCGATGAATTCGCCAGGATTGTCCGGGTCTTCGATCTCTTCGACGCCCGTCGTATAAAACCATGTTTCAATCGTCCAACTCGACATCCCATCGATCGACGGATCAAAATCTAATTCGGTAACAATGCTACTGTCGCCAAAAAACTCGCCTGCCTGACTACCAGCAACGCCCGGGCGTCCAAATTCAACACCAATCACTTCCGAGCCAATGTTGCCATTGCCACTCGAATCTGCAAGTTCGTCGGAACCTACTTCATCTTCGAATCGGTAGTAGGCAAACGGATTGTCCTCAAGCACGGTCGAGGCATAGTCGGCGTAGACGCTTGAGCTGAAAGCACAAAGCACGAAAACGGCTGCAATCCCATTTAAGCGTGTCATTGAAATTTCTCCCTACAAAAAAACGCCGCCAAGCATTTGGCTCAGCGGCGCGATACGGTTCTGCGTGCGTTACCGTCTACTTCCTGCGGCATGCCAATAACGCGAGTGTACCAAACAGTGTCAAAAGGATCGACGATGGTTCGGGGATGACGGTGACTGCCGATCCGCCAGCACCCAGCGGCTCGACCAGGACGTTCGTGCCTTCAACGGCTGGTGCTCCCAGAACAGTCGTTTTGGAGAGATGTTCTCCAACATAAGCTGCAGGCGTTTCATTCAGGAATGACAGAACGGCACCAGGGGTGAGATCTACAAAGGAGAGATTGATCGGGTTTCCACCACCGCCAAAAACCGCCTCGCTCGTTCCGTCGATGTTGACTTGAACATCATTGACGACGAAGAAGGGAGCGAACATCGCAGCATCGCTGACATTCACCGTCGGGCCATCCGCCGTACCTGGTGCTCCGCCCACGCCGTCGTTGCCGGCGATGGTGAGAGTTGTGCCTGCGCCCTGTACGTTGAGAACTTTGCCGTCGGCAAGTTGGAAGCGTTGCTGTGCGGGGAGATCCGGAATGACGGGCCAGTTGGATGCTGGACCAGGTCCGATTTGGACGTTGTCGTCGATCGAAACGTTCGGCTCAAGCGTTGTTACGGAAGAACCTGAAAGGTCCCAGTTAGCGACATTGAAGATGTCGTTGTCAGCATTGCCGTTCCAAATAATGTCGGCGCTGACCGAGGGAACCAGCAACGCGAACACACATATAAATGTCAGAGGAATGTGCTTCTTCATGGGTGATCTCCAAAATTTCATTAGTGGCCTGGTCGAGGCCAAAAAAAAAGCACGATCATCAAGTCGCTACCTATCTCGTGCGAGCGAGAATGTAACGAACCAGATGATCGCGCTTTCGTTAGCGTTTCCTAAATGTAATGACTTTGCGGAAAACTGTAATTCACTAATCGTAGATTTGATTGGTCATCCCTACAAGTTCCAAAACGCCTTATCTGTGTTTAAACATTTGAACGAAGTGTCGTTAACACAGCAGCTGTAGGTGGAGTAATTCAGTCCAATCGTCGTTGTATTCTTCGTTGCGGTGAGTTAACGCTGCTCAGCCTTTCGCTTGGGCTCGCATGATGTTTCTGCGGGTGTTGGGAATCTATTTGCGACGAAATGCCAGTAACGCGAGCGTTCCAAATAAAGTCAATGTGATTGAAGATGGTTCCGGAATACCGATGACAAACATTGCGCCAGGAAAGATTTCCTCGACTAAAAGGTTGCTGCCTTCAACAGCAGGCACGCCCGATACCGTGATCTTGGAAAGATGCTCCGTACGAAAGTCGTCCGTCGATTCGTCCATGAATGCCAATTCTGCGTCGGGGCTGAGATCCACAACGGAACGACTGAGGGGATTTCCAGACGCACCCAAAATGGCTGTGCCTCTACTCGCGACATTAACCGTGGTATCACTGACGACAAACCAAGGAGCAAAGAGAAACCCCTCAGATACATTCACGGTGGGGCCATTTGTTGAGCCCGGTGCACCGCCAACACTTTCGTTGAATTCGGTCACGAACATTCCGTAGCATAGACAGAAATCATCAATCATCTCGTCTCCAGAGATAAGGTTTAAGACGTTGCCGTCTCCTATTTGGAAACGCTTCTGCCCTGAGAGATCGGGAACCATTGGCCAGAAAGTGAAGGGACCAGGTCCAACTTGGATGTTGTCTTCGATGGAGACATTGGGCTCGATGGTCGTCACTGAAGAAGCTGACAGATCCCAGTTTGCTTCATTGAAAACGTCTTCATTGACGTTGCCCTTCCAGAAGATGTCGGCGTTGACAGTGGGGACGCACCATAAGAGTACACATGCGAGTGAGATTGGAATGCGTTTGTTCATGAGGCATCTCTGCGATTTCGAAGGTGGTTTGCTTCAAAGGTGGCTAACGAGGACGTCCAAAAAAAAAAGCACGATCATCAAGTCGCTACTCCTCTCGCGCGTGAGCGAGAAAGCGGCGAGCCAAATGATCGTACTTTCGTTAGCGTTTCCTAGGGGCAATCAATGAACGGTATGAGCCGTGCACTGATCGTAAAGCTTAGACACCTGAGATTCAAGTGAGAGAGGGATTCAAGTGAGAGAGAAAAAAAGAGTGGTTGTGTTCAGGTTTTTGAACACGGGCTCGAACGTCCGAGTGAAAGGCTAGCTGCGGATTCGCACAAGTCCGATCGCGTTGGCCGTGAATCCACCCGCCCTGAATGCCGTTACGAGATCGCTCGTGTCGAACTCTCCATCACAATTCCAATCACCGCTGGACCAGGACGAATTGGAGTCAAACCCGTCCTCATATTGCCCTTGTTGAAAAATGCTGACCAGATCACTTGAGTCGAAGATGCCATCGAAGTTGACGTCACCGATCTTCGTTGCCATCAAGGCTTCGACGAGAAATGAAATATCACTTTCGTCAATTTGACCATCGTTGTTGAGGTCCATGCGCGAATCGTCCTGTCGAATGCCGCGACACACAAGATCGACGTCGACGGGATCGAGTTTTCCATCGGAATTGATGTCTCCGGTGAGGGCGACGATAAAATTGGCTTCGACCAGGGCGGACCAGACACCGTCGGTCAGAAACCTTGCCTTGACCGTGGTTGAATGCGATAGGTTGATCGGCCCTTCATATCTGTAGGTGGTCGTTCCAAGGTCGTTAATCATTCCCCCGGGACTTCTTGGATCGGCACCATTAGTGGTCAAGTAAATTTCACCTTCCGGTGCAGCGGCAATTTCAAGTTGGAAGTTTTGCGGAATCTCACCTCCCATATTGTTGAACGTAGGCGCGTCGACGTTTGGATAGAGGTCTTGTTGACGGAGTTGTCGTAGCAGGATCGAGGTTCTGTCGGGGAACCATTTGGTGTTCATGTCCTCATTATGAGACTCCCAAGTGGCGGGTGTACGCGGGGAGACGCTGTGGGCATCACCCCATCGCGCTGATTCAGCGACAATCGCATCCCGGATTTCATTCGCACGTGCGTTCCATCGTTCCGCGGCACCGGTTGGCGTGAGTGTGCCGTTCTGGAACAAGTGACGTTGTGTGCGATCGGCAAATAGCATCCGGTATTCAGGACTGGCGGTGAATTGTTGATGGAAAAAAGTGGGGTATTTGGGATTGTTTGTACGGGTCACATTACGAGAAACCGGACCATCGGTGACTGTACTGCTGGTATTCAGATCGGTGCGTTCCGAATCCCAGGCAAAGAAAACAAAACGGCCGCTGTCCCGGTGACGTCCTGCCCGCCAATTGGATCGGTCCCAATCGCGATTACCGCTGTAGAAATTGATCAACAGATAGTCGATGAGATTGACGACATCGACGTATTCCAGCGCGGCGGCGTAATTCTCGTTGGTCGAAAGGTCTGTTGATACTCTCGAGACCAGTTCCAACCACGACTCTGTCGTACCGCTTACTGCTTCGACTAATCCTCCCGTGTTCCGGATGTCTTTGATGACATCATAATCGTCCTCGGATCCACCGAAGTGTTCCGACATGAAGTCGGCATCGACTCTTTCAAACAGGTGATAGAGCCCCCAGTAAAGTCCATTGATATACAGGTGAGCATAGCCCTGTAAGGATGTGACATGTCCCATTGTGGATTGAATATCACGATGCCACTGGTCGCGAATGTAGGAGCCACGGTGGAAGACGTTAGGGTTGATCCAGGAATCTCCATTACCACCCCGTAGTACGATGCTGTTGAAGCGGGTGACCGTTTCCTGCCCAAAGAGGGGATATTCGAGACGGCCCGCACCGTATTCGGAACGAAAGGCCAGTCGCATATTATGCTTCGGGCGACTTGGCCAGCGACTCGCGTTGCCTTGAAGTCGAATCCCTGCATTAATTTGTAGGTCATCTGCATCCGGATATCCCAAGAATTCCGCGGAAACGGGCCGTTCCCAGAGGGCGCCTTTTTCTTCTGAGTTCGAATAAATGCCGATCTCTGCGTCGAACCAGTCATTCACGTCCATCGCAAGTGAAACGGTGGGAAGGGCTCTCAAAGCGATTGGCAGATCCTGGGAATAGTCCGCATGATTTGTGATCGCGGGGTCCATTTCGTAGTCCGCAGCAATCGTCGTTCTTCCCGCCCACCGAGCTGGGAATCCAGACGGACGATGAGGTTGTTGCAATACATCGTCAATGAAAAGATAAGAATGCGTGAGCGTTTCACTCGGAATCAATCCCTCGCCGAAAGCACGCAGCCGAAGCGTTTTTGTCGTGTTAATTGTGATCGGAGCTTCGTAGATCTGGGCAGCGCTGTTGTCCGGCGTTGGTGTGCTTCCGTCCAACGTATACAAAACGATCTCTTCTGGATCGGAATTCATCGCAGTCACGTCGAATGGCTGATCAAAGAAACCTCGCTTTTGATCGACTGAGGGATTCTTGGCAAAGCCTCGGAAGACGCGTAGGTTCCCGGATCCCGGTGTTGGATCCGACATGTAACCTGCCCGATGCCCGTTGTCTTTCGTCGTTTCCAAGATCAGTGACCATTGGTTCAGGGTTCCTCCGACAGCCGAAAAATCATCATGGATTTCGAGGGTCCATTTTCCATTCGCGTTTTCGCCTGCAAAGGTTGCGAGGCTTTCCTCGGGTTGAAAAACGCCAGTAAACGGTGCCGAACCTGCATCGATTCGTAGGGAACCATCGTCCGAGAGACGCGTGTTCGTAAAGTTATCACCGCTGCCACCGACATCGGAAAAGAGTTCCACACGGGTACCTGTCGGGCTGACGAGGAACGCATCCAGATCGTCGACCCACCTATGGCTAATGTCGATTTCAACGCGGATATCTTCAATCGATCCTGGTCGATCCGAAACTGACAGATGACTGTGAATCGTGGAGACTCGATTGGCTG
The DNA here is from genome assembly GCA_002723275.1 of Planctomycetaceae bacterium. Lineage (GTDB taxonomy): Bacteria > Planctomycetota > Planctomycetia > Pirellulales > Pirellulaceae. Next base: position 1,016 of record PBNZ01000012.1, on the reverse strand, counting down.
AAATCTCCAACGGGATGTCGGTTGCATTGAACCGCATGTTATTGCCCAATCCGTACGAAACGTCGTGTCGCTGGTTGGGATAATCTGAGGTCGCACTACCAAATTGACTTAGGATTACGCCTTCTGGATTGGAGAACCCTAGGTATTCGCCGTTGCTGCTCAATTTGAAGTTCGTGTGCCAGTACCCTTTTGGATCCCGTTCGTCTCGGCCCGAGGCGAACACAATCAGGTATTCATCGGGCTCGATGATTTGGGATAACGGAAAGCTCCATTTTGCCGGAAGTTCTGGATTGTCGGTCAGTCGAAACGATTGGAGATCGATCGGCTCGGTACCAGCGTTGTAAAGCTCCACCCAGTCCGGAGCATTGTCGAAGCCGTCCAGCATCGTCGCGCCATTCTTCGCCATGAATTCATTAATGCGGAGATCAGCGGTCAGGAGCATGCGAGCTTCCAGGCATTCAAAGCGTACGCGATGGTTTTTCATAGACAGGATTCGAGCGTTTGAAAAACGGTACCTGGAAAGGACAATCCGCATAGCAAGCGGGGGTTGGATTTCCTTCAAGCTAATGGGGATGAGATGATGCGACCAGATGCAAATTCAGTTTTTGACGGTTGTCGGCTGCAATGCAGTCCGTGGCTGTTCCGTGATAACCGTTTGTGAGAAAAACGGTACAGCTCGTTTGACAAACTACGATCAGAAAGAGTTGCCGATCGATTTATTGAACCGCAATATTTTCAGGAAAACAACTTGGCGCAGGTCGGGCAGTTGCCAGATCTGCTGAGATAGTCGTGTCACGTCTGTCAAGCTCTGCATCTCTTCTCTCAGTTCCCCGAATCTCAGTTCCCCGAATCTCAGTGACCCGAATCTCAGTGACCCGAATCTCAGTGACCCGAATCTCAGTGACCCGAATCTCAGTTCCCCGAATCTCAGTGACCCGAAATGCCGAAAGATGATGCATCGGTTGAAGCGGCTGCGATTGCTGGAATGTCTCTTTTTCGGGGCCTGGTGCTAGTAC
>PBNZ01000011.1 GCA_002723275.1 Planctomycetaceae bacterium | reverse complement strand
GATGAACGATTGAGTTTCGACGGAGGTGAGCCTCCACGTGAGCTCGACGATCGGTTGACCGAGGATTGAGGAGAACTCGCGCGGGAACTCGACGATCGGTTGATCGAGGATTGAGGCGAACTCGCGCGAGAACTGGGTGAACGATTGAGTTTCGACCGAGGTGAGCCTCCACGTGAGCTCGACGATCGGTTGACCGAGGATTGAGGAGAACTTGCACGTGAGCTCGACGTACGGTTGTTCGAAGTACGAGGAGCGGTCGCCTGCGTTACGGGTGACCGTGATGTTTGCGAGCGACTAGCCGATGGATTATTCGCACGAGATGTCGGCTTATCCGATCTTGGCTGCGTCACTGGCTTCGCGGTGATAACTCGATTTCGCGTCTGCTCAGTGCGATTCTCAAAGCGTGAACGTGGGCTGCTTTTGGACGATTCCTGTGATACTCGGTTTGGCGGCGTCTGAGTGGTCGGTTTGACATTGGCACGCGTTCGTGTGCGTTGCTTTAGCTTGGAATTAACCGATTCAGCGGGTGAGCTCTGACCAGCAATGCTGACTGAGGAGCTTCCATTCTGACGTGCCCCCGTACTCCGTACGCGGCCAGAATTTCCCGCATTGCGATTAGCCGATTGCGAAGATCGATTTGCTGCTGAGTCCGTCTGGCGGGAAGATCTTTCCCCAGGCTGCACACGACCTTGCGAAGGCGCGGTTCTCTCACGAACAACTTGGTTCCGTAAGGGATTGATGGGATCGGTAACCCCGGCCTGATTGCCCGCGGGAGATTCTGGCGACGCCTGCTGATTTCGTGCATCGCGAATGACTTCCGCCATCGAACGACTGCGCGAGCGCCCCTCTGCTTCCTGGCCGCTACGCTGCTCCCCAGCAACTTGACGTCCACGATTTCGGCGATCTGGATCGTTGCGATCGACGTCAAGACGATTTTCCGCCCTGCGATTCCCTGCTACGCGATTTTCGATCGCACGATTTTCAGCTCTACGCGTTCCCGCTGCGCGATTCCCTTCCGGACGATTCTCAGCGGTACGATTTCCCGCTGCGCGATTCCCTTCCGGACGATTCTCAGCAGTACGATTTCCCGCTGCGCGATTTCTTTCCGAACGATTCTCAGCGGTACGATTTCCCGCTGCGCGATTTCTTTCCAGACGATTCTCGGCTGCGCGATTTCCTTTTTTTTGGTTCTCCGCGATTGCGCGGCGGACGTCATTTGCGCGTCCCTCCGGTTCGTCTCGGAATCGCTGTTTCTGAGCTTCTGTACGTACTTGTAATACATCACGTCCTGTCTTTTTCCGACGTTCCTCAACCTTTCGACGATCTTTCACGCGATGCGCAAGTACATCAGCATCGTGATGCTTGTCACGAGCGGCATAATCACGATATTTCCGGTCGGGTCTTCGATGCTTTCCGTCGCGATAGTGCACGTGCCGATTATGCAGATGCTTGTGTAACCCAATACCGTGATGATGTTTGTATCGCCATTTGTAATGCACATAGAGTGGGTCGTAGGCGCGTCGATGGTGGTGGTGATATCGGTACCACGGCTGAATTCCCCAACTCCCATAGCGGTTGTCGTAGTAATCACCAAAGTAGTAATGGCAATACCGTGGACGTACCCACAGATGGGTAAAGGCTCCGGCAAAATCAATGACGACGCTCGGACAGTAACGAAAACCGACATGAGACCTGCGGAAACGACAAGGTGCAAAGATGGTTCCACGATGTTCCCAGCCGTAGTCCCAATAGCCTGGCACGAAGTGACAGCCGTTCACGCCAGCAACGTAGTAGTCCGGAACCCAGACCCAATTATTGTGACAGGCAGACCAGAATCCCGGACGCCAAACGTATCGTTGATTTCGATATTGCCAACTTCCTGGCACCCAGAAATGATCCTCGGAGACCGGCTCTCCCTGAGGTCCCTCTTCAAGCGATTCCGGGGGCGTTGGCAGCAATTCACCGCCACCCGCGATCGGTATCCAACGACCCGGCAACCAACGGTAACCCTCCGCGACCTGTTCCCACTGTCCCGGTTGCCAAGATCGACCTAATGGCGTGCGGCGATAGATTCCGCTTACCCAGATAAAATCTTCTCGTTCATCATCCCATGCCCAATAACCTGGAATCCAATTCACATCCTCACCGGCAGGTCGCGCATCGGGTGGAACTTCTTCCACTAATGCCGGTGGCAATTTGGGAACGGTCAGCATTTCTTGCGGGTTCAGCTGAACCGGTTCGGCAAAAGCTTCGTGGACGGGCCCTCTCAACAAGGGCTCCACATCGGAATCGGGCAAAACTCCTGTTTCATCCTGCGCCCAAACCAACGACACCGACAAAAACCAAATTGCAATTACCGAAATTCTATTCATAGAGTTCTCACTTGGACCGCTCGCCCTCGAAGGTTCGACTCGGAAAAACGCTAGGTGCCCTTCTCTATGACCGGAGAAGGCAAATCGCGGACCAAAAACCAATCGTTTTGCTAGTACTGACATTATGACAGTATTTCGCGGTATTTTACTAGCAAGTGGGAGGTCACCCGCCTGTCAAATGCAGAAAACAAGAACCGAGTGTCATCATCTTGAGCGCTGCTTTGAATCACTCTGATCACGTCCACGGCAAAAGGGAAAGCGACGAATCCGTTCGAGAACCGCAACAACGACACAAATGAGAGCCCACGAGCAAGCGTTGCCATGATTGAAGGCTCAATTTGCATTCACAAAAAAAGCCGCAACATCGTTCGAGATGTCGCGGCTTAAGAATGTCATCGTTGCCTAATTTTCATCCGAAAAAGCCGCATCGACTGCTGCAGCCGCCAAAGGTCGTTCGATACCATGGGCTTCCGGAGCGCCTTCGAGCTGGAGAATGTATCCATTGGCGTCACCCACGAGATGAACTTCGTGATTGCCACGAATTTCGATCTGCGAGGTGGAAACAAAACCACCTGTTTGAGCGGTAACCGTTGCGGAAGTCAGGCTGCCATTTAAGTCGACGGAAATGGCATCAAAATCATCCCAACCGTCGTCGGCATCGTACCAGTGCGATTGACCATTTCCATCCAGGTGGGTCCAGAGTCCTTCGGGGTTTCGTGACGCGAAGAACAGCGGATTCCCGATGAACGCTGGCTCAAGACCACGCTCGCCAAAGTTAAAGCCGCTAAGTTCAACACCTCCTGGAAGATCGATGACAAAACGGTCATTTGCCGAAGCCTCAACGCCGCCAACCGTATCCTTACCGTCGATCGTAAATTGTGGCTGGAACTCGGTTAATACATAGTCACCTTTCAAAATACCGTCGAATCGATAAGTTCCATCGGTACCGGTCGTGGTCGTTTCGAAGACTTCGTCGCCAAACAAGTCTGTGCCTCGCAGCATCACTTCAACATTGGCGATTCGATCTTCAACATTGCCTGCAACGCCATCATTATTGACATCAAAGTAGACAAGACCAGAAATCGAACTCGGCGCGATAACGCCGCCGACATTGATAGTCACGGTCGCGATATTAGACAACAAGTCACCTGCTTGTGCTTGATAGGTGAAGGTGTCTCGGCCGATGAAACCTTGAACTGGCGTGTAGACGAACGATCCGTCATCAGCCAATTCCAAGTCGCCGTTTTGAGTCGTTTCGACGAGAACGGCCGTCATGGAATCACCTTCGATCTCTTGATCGTTGGCCAGCACGCCCTCCCTAGCACTGACCACCAATTGACCTTCGTCATCCATATCATAGGAATCGTNAACGGCAATCGGACGATCGTCNACCGGCAACACGGTAATTGTGACGTTGGCNACGTTCGACAGATTTGCTCCATCACTTGCCTGGTAGCTGAAGGTATCGACTCCGAAGTAATGCTCGTTCGGCATGTACTCGAAGGAACCGTCAAGATTCAACGTCAGTGAACCGTTCGTGGTCGAATCGACGAGGACCGCCGTCAGCGCGTCATCGTCGGGATCCACATCGTTGGCCAGNACACCGTCTTCTTGNGAAACGGAAAGTGTTTCNTCTTCTCTTCCTTCGTACGCATCATCGAANGCGANAGGAGGCTCGCTTGCCTCAATTGCCAGCGACGCGGTACCGAACTCGATCAAGTCAGCCGGAACGGCATTGTCGCGATTGAAGAGCAACACATCATGAGAGGGTAGTTGATCCGCCGCTGACGATTCAAAAACAACGGATCCTTCGTTACCGGCGACGAACGGAATTGTAAAGAACCAGATCTCACCAGCACCGACCGGCTCGAAACCATCAAAGGCTCCGATTTCGTCAACCAAGCTTGACTCCAGCCCATAAGTCTGACCGTTGGGATAGATTTCGCTATTGAATACCGGCTCACCGTTTGTCGAAGCATTACTGGTGTATTCAACATCCATGTAAGCAGCAAACACGCCATCAGGTGTGGCGCTGCTCACATCTTCGACATAAGCCTTCAGCAGGAATTCTCCACCCGCTGCGATGGTATCGATTGGCTCGCCAGCCGCATTCGTTGTTTCGAGTCGGAATCGAACGAACGCATCGGGTAGTACGTCAATGGTCACGGTGGCTGGGCTCGAGGCAAGTCCGCCTGCGTCCACAGCACTGTATGTGAAACTATCGACTCCAGTGAATTCTGTATCGGGTAGATAGGTGAAGGATCCGTCATCTGCAAGCTGAAGTGCACCATGTGACGTAGTGGTCACGATCGCTGCTGTCAAACCCTCTCCTTCGATGTCTACATCGTTGGAGAGCACGCCGTCTGCTGCGTTAATGCTCAGCTCGACGTCTTGCAAAGTCGAGTACGAGTCTGGATTGGCAACCGGCCGATCATTTACCGGTCGAACTTCAATCGTCGCGGTGGCCTGGTTCGAATCGAGTTCGCCATCGTTAGCGACATACTGGAAGGTATCNGTTCCGGAGAATTCGGCGTTGGGCGTATAGACGAAGCTACCGTCGCTGTTGAGACCCACGGTTCCATGCGTGGGCTCCACAACGATGCGAGCAGTCAGGTCGTCGCCATCCGGATCAAAATCATTCTCCAGTACTCCGACGACCTGGTTTAATTCCGTATCTTCATCCGTCACATACTGATCTGCGACAGCGACCGGTGCCTGATTGACCCTTTCAACCGTAATCGCTGCAGTCGCCTGGTTTGAGTCGAGTTCGCCATCATTAGCGACATATTGGAATGAATCGGTTCCTGAGAAATCGGCGTTCGGCGTGTAGACGAAGCTACCATCACTGTTGAGTGCTACCGTTCCATTTGTCGGTTCAACAACGATGCGAGCGGTCAGATCATCGCCATCTGGATCAGAATCGTTCTCGAGCACACCAACGACCTGATCCAATGCTGTATCCTGGGCCGTCACATACTGGTCGTTGACAGCGACCGGTGGTCGATTAACCCTTTCGACCGTGATTTCCACGGTGGCCACATTCGAGGAAGCACCCACATTGCTGGCAATGTAAGTGAAGGAATCGGTACCCACAAATTCCGGATTCGGGGTGTAGCTAAACGAACCATCCGCTGCGAGAGCAAGTTGCCCGTTAGCGACATCCGATACCAAAGAAGCAGCTAAAGTGCCGCCACTCGGGTCAGTATCGTTGGACAAGACACCATTCGCAGCGTCAACAATCAGCTCGGTATCCATCAGTGCGTTGTATTGATTATCTTCGGCAACCGGAACATCGGTGGAACCGATTTGCAAAGACGTCCCAACGAACATGATCTGTTCGGCGGTAACGGCATCATTTGAGCCAAACAGCAAGACGTCATGGAGCGGCGATTCGTCAGCCGAACTGGGAGCAAAGGTCACGGTACCCGAGTTCTGAGCAGCCATCGTCAGTGAGAACAGCAACTGTTCTTCGGGCCCCAACGGAACAAAGCCGTCAAAGCTACCGACCTCATCGATCAAGCCGGCCTGGGACAAATCTCCAGAGGGTCCGTTTCCATAACTGTCGCCGTGGAGAATTTCACCGTTGGCCACGACCAGCTCGCTCGAATAGTTGACGTCAAGATATCCAGCGAAGACACCTTCCCCGCGGTCACTCAGATCTCTTACATACCCTTTCAGCACAAAATCGCTGCCGGTATCAATGTTTTCGATGACGTTATCTTCGAGGTCAGAAACCTCCAGGCGAATCTGAACNAGCANATCATCTTCGCCTTCGGCATTTAGTTTATTGAGAACGACNAGAGCATCCATGGGACTCAAGAAGCTGTCGCCGTTAACGTCATAGAAGACGGCGGAACTCGGATCTTCACCAGCGACCAGCGATCGAGCGCCTCCCGAATTCAGTTCGTTCAAAATAAAGAGAGCATCGATGGGAGTCGTCATACCATCGGCATTGACATCNGTGACACTTGCCGGATTCTGCATCAAGTCACCGGCGAGCAGCGTCCGTGTTTCCAGCTGTTCTGAACTAAGACGTCGACGAATGGACCTTTCATGACGACGACGCGATGGCTTACCACTCAGTGTTAGGCGTTGAATCATTGAGCCGCTCTTTTTCATTCTCAAATCCGGGTGGTGTGTCTTTGTTGCCCAAATTCAACGATTCGGACAGTGGTATATAAACTGAAACGCGCGATGCCCTTCGCTCGATTCAGTATGATTCAAAAATGCAAAGTGCCTACTGTTCGCGAAGCCCTTTTCAGGCATTCAGAATTCCGTGTGTAGCGAATTTGCGTTTGAATTTCATCCTTNTGGATTAACTTGTTCAAGGTTTTAAACCGAAGCACGTCAAATCAAATCTTCGTCATCGTCGTCGCCCAAAAGTGTGCCCGCCACGATGTCACCAAGCAGGTCATCCATATCGGCGGCATCATCTCCGAAAATCTGTTCAGCTTCGCCAAGCTCAAGCATCTGAACCCGTTGTTGTGCAGTTTCCGACCTCGACTCAATCGCCCGATCGACCGCATCGGCCGACAACGACGGGTCGCTCGTCAGAAGACTTGCNCCGATCAGGACCGTCGATTGATCCGAGCCGGAATCGAGAAGCAGGACGCCGGCCTCATCAGGCTCAGCTTCTGCTGCAACAGCTGCCGTTGCAGGAGCAGATTGATTCAGCTCGTTGATAACCAGTAATGCGTCCCGCGGAGTCGCGAAACCATTACCATCCACATCGACGTAGCCGAGGCTATCGGGATCATTCGGAGCAACCGGTGGGTTCATCAACAAGCCCGAAACCGAATCGCTCGCACGTCGCATATTGAGTTCGTTGATGACCAACAAGGCATCCAACGGTGCGATGATGCCGTCATTGTTGACATCTAATGGAAGATCGCCATTCTGCCATGGCACGAGACTGGTGATATCGACGGCATAGTCTTCAACTTCGCCACTCAGTGCGAGACCGGTTGAGGGCAATCCGCCCTCCCGACTAAGTCGGAAGCGGGCGAACGTTTCACCCATTCCAGTTCCTTCCGGAATCGCAACATTAACGACGTTGCGACCCGCACTCACCTCTTGACTGACCATAATCTGCTCTGCCAGATCACTCCAATCACCATCCTGATTGAAGTCGATCCAGGCGTCGACAAATCCGGCCTGCGATGCGGTCAATTCGATCTGCATCGATTCGCCCGGCACCATCGGATNCAGGAAGCGAACACCATCTTCATCCGGAGTGTCACCGGTCGCGTTCGACGACGGTTGCCCATCGGGTTCGGCATCGACTAATTGACCCAGGAAGAATTCGGGGTCAATCAGGTGACTGGCTCCGTTATTCAACAGAATCACCGGATAATTGACGGGTGCATCCCCAAAATCTTGTTCCTCGCCACCGATCGAAATCGTAAAGCGAGTTTGGCCGCTCGGTTCATTGGGCTGCAACAGATTGTCTGCCAAATCGCGAATGCCGGAGTCTTCCGAGTTGTCGACTTCGATGTCGTAAACTCGTCCAGGTTGCCAAACACCCGTAAGAGCGGTCAGACGCACAATGCGACTCGTCGGATCATAACTAAAGGTGTANTCCGATCCGTCTTCCAGCAACGTGCCGTCCTGATAGACCTCAAAGGCGCCGGTAACGACGGTCTTGGGATCAACCCCCGTACCACCTTGTCGTTGGGTTTCACTAAGTCCATCGTTGAGCTGAATCTCAAAGGCTCGGACAACAGGATCGTTGAGTTGGACGATACCAGTCGCCGAATTCAGATCGTTGACACCATTATCGGCNGGTTGAATCAGGCTGGCTGCCGGCCCGACGAAATCGGCACGGTCGATCGCTCCACGATCCTTGAACACGTTGTCGCCCAAACCGGCCGGAGTATCGACGGTTGGATCATCGACTCGAAGTTGTCCCGTGTTGTCCAATTCAGGTGCGAGGATCGGTGAGGGATCTGCTCCAATAGAGTTCGAAGCAAAGACGATGGCTGGACGATCTCTCAAGGAGTCAATCGAGCTATCAATCGCTAACGAACCTGAGGACAAATTGAAGTTACTCGCGTCACGATCGACAAAGAGGCTTTCGTCACTGCCAAGGACGATCGGGAAGTCGCCGAGACCGGCATTCGAGTTGGCAATGTTATCCTGATAGAGCGTACCGCCAATGACGGTCGACTGAGATGATGTATCAACATCGATACCGATTTCGAAATTAACGATGATGTTGTTCAGCAAAGTCGGGCTGGCATTCTCATCCACTTGCACCCCGACACCCAGCGGCTCGTTGTCCAGCAATTCTGGAACAGGTGCGGGACGTCCACCGACCAACGTGTTGTTAACAACTCGTCCGAACGGCACGGCAGCCTCCGGTTGCCCCACAAGTTGCGGGTCGCCACTGTACCGAATCGCGCCCAAGCCACTGTAGGCGATCACGTTATTCTTGATTGTCGCACCGCGAGTCAATGCTTCGGGATTGCCCTCGTAGAGAAGACGCGGTGGTCCCTGATGGGCAAAGTTGCCAGGACCGATACGAGCTCCAGCGTCGAGCACGATACCGTATTCCATCGAGTTCGTAATCGTCGAGGAGTGGATAATCAGCTGACCTTGGTCGCGGTGCACGTTCTGGTCACCAAAGCCCTTATCTTCGCTCACCTTGATGGCCGTCTTTTCACCACCAACGACCACTTCGACAAGATAATGTCCAAGGGCACCGCTCGTACCACTCGCGATCACGTTGGGATCATATTCGAGGTTGCTGAAGCCGCTGATCCCTACAAAGTAGTCGCCAGTGGTTGCGACCGTATATTCGAGATACGCTTCGCGAGAGGCACCTTCGCCAGGAGCAGGCGTATCGTCGCTGAATGCCAACTCGATACCACTGGCATCGAACAGTCGCAAGACGGTATCGACCGGAAGCTCAAGAGAGTCGACATCGACGTAAATTCGATCGCCGGCTGACAGCTGGACTCGCAGGATGTCCACATCAAGGCCCGCGCCGATCGCCGGATTGTCGCCCAACACCCCAACTGCGCTGAAGCGTTGACCTTCGCCTGGCATAATCAGCGTCTCTGTCGCTTCGCTGATCGTATCGTTCGACTCTAAGACTTGTCCTTCCCGCTCATCGGCTCCCGTTTTGACAATCGCGTTACCGAACAAATCGATGCGACTACTGCCCAAACGTGATTCGGCACGAACATCGATTTGGCTTTGGACCAAAGTACTGTTGATCAACTGAGTGATCGTATTGGCAACGACCGCCGGCGTATCCGCAGCGGTATAGCTAAGAGGTACGTTTCCGGCCGTAATTCCATTCCTCAACGCAGTTTCATCGTATTCGAAGATCACCTCGTCGGTACCATCACTGAGTGAGAAGGTCATCCCGTCAGCAATCTCATAGCCACCCGGTGCCAACAGATTGACACCATTCGCAAGACGGTCACGAGGATCGTACGATTCTGTCAGGATGAGCGTCGGAATCGGTTCCGGATCTCGCAAACCATAGAATGGTGACGAACGCATCTCAATGCTGTACTGACCAGTCAGAATCTCTTCGACAGGCACCGGATCACGTCGGGTGAAGGTATCGATTCCGTTCGCACTGGTGTACATCTCACCCCGCTCACGGAAACCGATGATAATGTCATCGATGTAGACACCTTCAAAGGCGTTGTCACGTCCCCTCAGATAACCGGGGAAGTCATCGTCGGTGGCCCCATCGGGTTGCGTCGACGCCCTGAAGGCTCCGAAGGTATCCCCGTCAAGTCCGTTGACGTCGAATTCAAACAAGGGATCGTCTTCCGACAAAAACGTGTCATCAAGGAATCCAGTGACTGATAGTCCCAGCGGACCAGCGTCGTAAACTTGAGTCCCATGCAACTGGATAATATTGAAGTAACCGGGCACGCCAGCCGGATCACCACTGCCAAAGGTCTCCGCAAACGCGCGACGAACTTCCAGTGCAACTTCATCAGCACTCATATCGAGATGAATTGGGATCGGTACACCAAAGGTACCCGGTGCACCGTCAACAACAAGCGTCGCATCTGCCGGCTGAGTCAAAGCTTCGACGCCCTGCAGATTCAGTCGCGAACCATTGAGGTGTGTCTCGACCGGAGAATCCTCACCTACCAATCGCACCTGCAATTGGTAATCGCCCGTGTCAGCGGCAAACCCGCTGCCTGCGACGAACGGATTGTAGTCGGTATTCAATCCACCGCTGACACCGATGTAATAGCTGCCCGATGCCGGCGCGATGAATTCAATATAAGAATCTGATGTGAATGCAGATTCATTCGGGGCCGCATCATCGTCACTGAACGCCAGCTCATTTCCATCAGCGTCAAAAATTCGCAGATAGGAGTCACTCAACTGCTCTGTGAAATCACCGGCTGAATCCAAATCGACGTGCATTTCCTGGCCAGCGGCCAGCTGAACCTCAAGCATATCGACGTCCAAACCGGTTCTCGAACCGAACAAGGTCGGATTATCTCCGATCGTTCCTTTGCTGAGAATGTAGCCGGAAAGCAATGAAGAGCGAACAGGCTGCGAAATCGTATCGTTCTGTTCAAAGGTAAAGTCGCGTATCTCAATCCCCTTTCCAAAGCCCAATAGGATTGAATCTTGCAGGGCTTGGCCCACTTCGACCGGCGACATTCCCCGATGGAAATTGACAGCGACGTTTCCTGCACTTACGCCATCACCCAGATCAAGCTCGAAGTTGACGGGGGAGTTGACTCCATCCGATAACGTGAACATTTCACCGTCGGACAGTCCGGCACCGGAAATGGTATTGAAGGTATATCCTAGATCAAATTCGAACGTTTGAGCCGGGAACCCAAAGCCACCGAAGCCACCGAACAATGGTGGACCCGTTTGAATGGCATCGCCATCGACAATCTCCGTCGCAGCAACCGCACGCAATTCATCACCACCCGTATTCACGTTTCCGAGATCAAACGAACCGGCGGTGTTAAAGTCGAAACGGAGTCGAATATTGTCGCGGCCACCGTAGGGAGAAACATCGACTCGGGCTTGTTGCCAGCCAGCGTTATCGGCCAATTCCTGTACGGCAAAGGGAGCGTAGTCGAACTCGTCGTCGGCTTCGCCGTCTCCTCGGAAGGCATTGTTGGTTGCCAGCAACTGCCATTCACCGTCGTTATCAGAAATGAAAACACGGAACGAATCTCGCATNAACGGCGGTGGGAACACATCTCCTTCCGCATTTTCCGTCGAGAGGAAATAGTTGAAGTACAAGGTCGCCCGATCAGTCGTATCATAATCCTTGAGACTGAAAGAGTTGGTAATCACCGAACCATGAGCACCACCCGGGAAGTCATACGAGTTACGGATGCCAGGATCATTATTGACACCGCTCCAGTTACCCGGCTGGTTGTTTGGATCACTAAACCCGAATCGCAAACTGGTGTTTCCGTCCGCCGGTTCAGCCTCACGACTTCCGTCGGGGGCCACATCGTAACCATGGCCCGGATCGCCACGACGAGCATCGGTGATGTGCCAGAGATTCATATCCAGAGTACCGAAGCTGAAACCGGTTGAGTTGAACAACCCAGTGCTCACACTGTAGGTACTATTCTGGAAGACGGGCTGNAGCTTGCCTTCAAGATCGAAGGCATACAGGTTACCCCAACGATCCATTCCAAAGAGCATGTCGGCAAACTCACCGTCCGCAAGATTGTCCGGTCCTGCCTGCAAAGCGGTAAACTCGATCGGGCCTCCCGTCGGATTTCCGAGGAAGTCTCGTCCACCGGTCAAGAGATCGGTCGAAGTTTCGACATAATCGGCCACGGCTGAATTGGAAAGAGCGCCGCGAATCTCAAACAGACCACCGCCTTGACCAAGCCCTCCAAAAGCTTCGGGGAAAAGGTCTGGACCGGACACCCCGAAGAGTCGTCCGCCAACGATGGCCAGGCCGGTGATCAAACCGCCTGGAGCGGTACCCCCGATACGGAGCGGATCGTCAGCCGACACGACAAAAGCAGGTGCATCCAAAATCACCGAATTGCCACCTGTCGTTGCCGTCAACGGCGTCCCGGTATTGATTGCCAATGCGATACGTTCACTGACTTGCGTTGCCCCATCACCTGCTCCAAAGTCCACGCCGATGANTCCGGGCGTGACACTACCATCAGCATTGGGATTCGCCTGGAAAACTCCCCGGTTCTCGATGGGGAAAAAGCTACCGACTACAAAGCCGGGGAAATTGATGCGGTCACCGTCAACACTGGCTTCAGGAACACTCTCGCCGATCGCCGAGCCGAAATCGACGAACGTCATGTCTTCTTCAACGGAAATGAGATTTCCTGAACCGCCGGGGGCTCCCTGGATCACGATTCCTGCCGAGTTGGTAACCGCACCTTGGTTCGCCGATTCGCCGACCAACGAAATACGATTCGAATTCGGCAGGAGCGAGGCCTGAACATTGAAATTACCAACCGCGTTAATGGAGGCAATAATGTTGTTGATCAGCGTGGCCTGATCCATTCCGGTGTTGAAGGGCACACGAACGTGACCGGCGCCAATGGGTTCACCCGTCCCATCATCAAACTCAAAGGTACGGGTTACTGTGGGTGTCTGGTTATCCGTGAGCGTGATCGTTTCACCATCAGCAATGCCGTTTCCGTTGAGTGTGCTGACCACAATCACCGAACCAGCGTCGAATTCGTAGGCAACGCCGTCCAACAGGAATGTNTCGCCGTCTCGGACGAAAATTCCATTCTCAGGGCTGTAGGTGTAACGTACCTCCGGTCCACTATTAAATTCAAAGGTGTAGTTCAGACCTGATCCATCATCAATNACAAACTGCATTCCGTCGACGATACGGGCAATTGTCCGCCCTGCAGCATCCAACTCGGTCGCTTCAGATGTCAACAAAGCAGTATCGCCGGGCCCGAAGGGATCGGTCGTCGTGTCGAGTCGTCCGCGTTCTCGAATCTGGGTACCAGCACCCTCTAAACGTTGCTCATCGTCGCGATCTGCCGGATCAGGAGGCGTGATACTGAACGCCACACCCGATTCAACATCGAATTCGTAGAGCAAGTTCGTTAGCGGGCCTTCGACGTTCAACGCGAAACGGTTTCCTCGATTTCCGATCGCAAAGCCACGCAGAGGATCACCGATCTGACCGAACGTAATCCCTTCGAACTGAACGCCATCATCGGATTGCTGCACGGTTCCGGGATTCTGCGGATCGTCCTGGAAGGTTTGAATGCCGTCATCACCAATGACCTGACTAAGATTCTGCGTGTCGACACTGCGATAGTCGATTTGCAGATAGTTGCCTGACGTCGCATCGGTCCGCTCCTCTTCCGGAACGGTGTAGCCATATAGACGACCATCCGGCTTGATGGCAATATCCTCAACGTTGCCATTGAAGACACCAATGATGTTTTCTCGAGCTCCGGTGTAGGCGTCAAACGCGACCAACTGCGATTGATCTTGACCAAAATCGTTGGTGGCGAAGACCGTCACATCACTCAAGTTGAAAGGAGTTAGACTTGGCATCGAAACGTAAAGCTTCGGTGTCGCTTCACCAGGTGCCGCCTTGCGTTTTACGCCCGCGATGTTTTCCAGTGCTACCTCGTCAAGAGAAGCAAAGGTGTTGCTCCCGAACGTGACTCCGGCAGGACCATTCTCCCGAATAACCGACGCCATCGTGGCGGCAATCTGGCTGGCAAAATCACCGAAGTCAGGATCCGGATTGTAAGGAACAGCAACATTGAGACCTTGAACCTGATTGTTGCTGTCAAATTCATAAGTGACTGATTCGCCATCGAGATCCGTAATGGTGAAGGTCTCGCCATCCACCAATTTGTCGCCATCAGGCGGCACGAGTCCGAATGCATCGGTGAAGAGAATCGGGACGATGGGGCTGTCGGGAATCGTCGATCCCCCGGAGAACCCAATCCGATCTTCAGCAANACGCACGAGCGAGTTGACCGGTTCGGCACGCAAAACTGGATTCGCCCCCGGAGCGTCAGCGTCGAACGCTTCATTGGCAACGGCCATGTAGTAGGTACCTTCTAGCAATTCGACCGTACCCAAGAACGGATCCAATGAGCCTGTACTACCTGCCGACAGGTCAGCGAGCGAATCGTTACCGGCGATCGCAGGACGATCATCCGGGATGCTCGAATCATCACTGCTGTAAACCAGCTGACCACCATCGTTGAAGATGTAAATCTTGGTGTTTGGACGTGCCAGGCCATCCGTAAAGTCAACATCAAAGGTGACGGCCGCATACACAGGAGTCACGGTGTTGCCGCCAGGAATCCGTTGGATGCCTTCGAGTCGAACGTCGAACTCATACCAATCCAGATCATACGTCTCACTGAATTCGCCGACGAGCGTGACCGCACCTCGGTCGGACGATAAAATATTACCAAGTGGTTGAGCGGTAGCCCGGGTGTCATTATCCGCATCGACTTCGGTGACTTCNCCCAAGAGCGGAGCNTGAGCAGGTTGTCCAAACACCTGAATGCCATTCATCGCATTGCGAATGGAGGCGAACTGGACAGAGGAACCAGGCACTTCATCCATTTCCTGCAAGCGGATCTGCAACTGGTAAGCACCTGAGGTAATCCCGCCGGAAATATTGTTGGCCACGTCGGCATTACTACTACGTACTCGTACGTGGTAAGTATTCGTCGTCCCAGCGGCACCCGGAAGCACGACTCGCATACCAGCGTCGTGCAGATTCACGGTGTAACGATCTTTGCCGTTGAACACCGAACGATCCATGCTTTGGCCAATCCCGAAAACTTCTCCTATCCCAATCTGCTCGTTGTAGGACTCATCCGACCGAGCGATCACNATACCATTGGCGTCGACCAATTCGACCACGGAATCGAGTGCGATCGACGTCCGGTCGATATCCAACCACACTTCCGTACCGCCATCGGCGCGGAAACTGTAGACGTCAATATCAGCTGGATCATTGAGTACACCGTGCACCTCGAAGCCGAGCCGACGATTATCATCGCCACCCTTCTCGTAGGGAGCTAACTCACCCAGGAACTGGGCATTGGCGGGAACCGCATTAATACCGGGTGCCTCTGCCGAGATCGGTTCACGTTCCGTGGTCACATCCACGTTTCGATCGTGACTATAGTCGTCGAGGACAATCCCTCGCCAATCACCGGCCAGAGATGATGGATTACGCGGCAGCAGTTGCAACAGCGTAGTCGCAGAAGCAGTCAACGCGCTGGACTGGACATCCCACGCAAACGCCGTCGCGACATCTTCAGGTCCATACACGGTTCCCAAATCGGGATCGATTTCTTGAGGCAGCGACGAAGTGTCAATATTTCCATTTCTGGAATAGGCGGCTCCGGTACCAAAAATGGCAGCACTCAAATCCGCGCCAACATCGGATGCCCAGCCGACAAAGTTCGTGTTACCACCCGGGTTATTGTTGACGATACCACCGTGTCCAAAGCCGATGCGTTGAGCGTCGTCAATCACGAAGGCACGGAAGTCATCTTCTCCTGGTGTGCCACGGGTAAAGAGAATGTCGCCACCGGCTCCGAAAATCGTCGGGTCAAAGTAGTTGACCAGTCGCAGACTACCCAGGGCTTTATCGCTCTCAAAGGAAACGGTATTAAAGACTGTTGGGTTCCCATCTTCAAAACTCGTCTCAACGCGCCAGTTAATGACTTGCGGATCGTCATCGGGACCCACGTTAAAGAAACCCTTGCTCGCTACAACATCATCCGCAACCAAAGTCGGTTGCAGCGTAATGTTCGTCGCCGCCAGATTGATCGCACCACCATTGCGTCCGATATCCACGTAGTTCGCAAACTGAGCAATATAGTTCTGCTGCTGAAGAATACCGGTCTGAGTCTGGACCGTAACGCCCGACACACTCAATCCGCCGCCGACAGAGGGAATGGCTTCGAAGAAGCCGGGCGTATCACGATAGACATCATTATCAATCAGCGTTCCGTTATTGGATTCGGAACGCATGGGCAAACTCGAACCTGGATCAAATCCATCTCCATTGCCGTCTGTATCATTTTGAACTCGACCCTGTGGATCGAATCCAGCACCAATGGAATCGTCGCGAAGCGAAGTGAGCACCACTTCAAATCCGGGCTGACCCACTAATTGAATGGCACCGCCAATCCGAACTGCATTATCCAGAGTTTCTCCCGTTGCGGTTAGCCCTGCATTCTCACCATTGAATTTGGCGACGAGGCTGGCATTGGCATTACTTTCCAAACGCAAGCCACCGCTCGTGTGGAAGTCAGGAACAATAATTTCTTCGTAGACGACATGAACAATATCGGTGTCATCCCAAACACTCTGGGTATTNAGAATTTCACCACGAACAACCATACCGTTGACGGCATTGTCACCGAGCCGGTTTTCGCGAATGAGCGGACCTTGATTATCGCCATGGCCTGAAATCAGGTCGACATTACCTGTCGAACGACCGTAATCGACGATCAGGTCGCTGTTGAGAGCAGCAGGATTGATGTTGATCGCGGGACCTCCACCGTCGCGAATGACATTATCAACGAGAATCGGCTGAGCACCACGAACGAAAATCGTACCAGGGGCATTGAATCCACGACCAAATCGATCGTCAGGAGCCTGTCCACCGCGTCCATTAGCGTTGTTCGTGAAAGTTGTATGCGTAACACGCGCGGTCGCTTGATGAATCTCAAGAGCATTGAAGGCCGTAAAGCTTCCTTCGACCTTGGTCACACCACCAGCGAATGCGATAAAGCCATAGTCGATGCTTGCATCGCTCGTGTGGCCGACAAACACTCCGGCCCAGTCGCCCGCTGACGGCTGGCTGGAATCAGAATCATTGGAAGTATCAAAGGTACCACCGGCGCCATAACGATCGTCGAGAATCGAAGTCATCACAACTTCAAAACCGTCGCGACCCTCGGCAATCAGCTGAGCACCCTGTGAGACATCGATGTAGGACCCGTCCAACTTGACGACGACAGCCGGATCAATGGCCAATCGGGCATTCAACCTCGCGGTCAAATCCATCGATTCTTCATCGAGGACACGACCATTCACGACGGATCCATCATCGATAAAGCTTGATACCCCAAGCGGAGTCTCACCAACAAGACTGTAAGGGCCAACGCCGCTACTGGCACTGCGGTAAATCCTTCGTGCGATCACATCCTGGTCGAAACTCAGCGGCAAAACATCGAGTTGCAAGGAACCTTGTTCACCCCGTCCGAAGATCTGCACGGGGAACGTCGAAGCCGAAGGGGCTGACTCGGTTCCGTCTTGACGCAGGAAGGTGAACTTATAGCTGTAAAAACCTGAATTCAAATTGCCTTCAGCGAGCGGCGTGGTCGTCACTTCGTCAACCACCGGTGCGAGAGTCGCGTTCTGCAGTGGGCCACCCGGATTCCCTTCAATCACCAGGTTTTCCGAGACCACATGGACCACATCGACGTCGTCCCAACGACCAGGGACCGTCATCGGTCGAAGGTCGTTACCGGCCGGCGTCGCAATGCGAATGAAAAGACCGTTGATGGTATTGTCGGTGAGAACGTTCTGGTGAATCTCAGGTCCGACGCGAGTGTAATCCGAAGTAAAGGCAACACTCTGATAGGCCGGCGAGTGAAAATTCGTTTCCTCAAAGCTATCGGGATCCGCCGACATCGACGCATCCGCACTGTTAGTGATCGAGTTGAAGGTGATGGTCGGTCGTGACTGGACCATCTGAATCGGAGTAACCACCTGCTGGACCGACTCAATCACGACCTCACCACCGCCATAACGCACATCAGCATGATTCACGTAGTTCAGGAAGATGCCATGTTGTTCGTAGTCGAAGTGTCCTTCGGAACGGTCCACGTTATTTCGGAAATCGATGCCGCCCCAGTCACCGGGACTAGGTGTCGTCTGCAACGGATCGTTGTCAATTCCAATCGACTCGTCGTTGATCGAAGTAAAGATGACGCTGTGATCAGGGGTCCCAAGCACTTGCAGAGCACTGGCACTGCGGTCGACACTCGGCGCCGTACTGCCCACCCCAATTCGAGCGCGACGCAGCTTAAAGATCGCACCCTCTTCCACCATCACGGTGACCCCTTGAGGAATCTCCATGGCCGCACCATCGGAAAGCGGCTGGTTGAGCCGATCGAAGCCCAGCTCGTAGGCAGCGTTGTCCTGAATTGTTGCGACGTTACCGTCCGCGCCTCCGTTGGCTAAAATCCGGACAACGTCACCCGGTTTAGCCGCCGACAAAGCACTTTGGAGATTGTTGAAGGGACGGTTCAGCGACCCCGTTCCACCATTTCCGGCTGCCTTATCGACAAATAATGTCTGCTCTACACCCTGAGCTCGGAACCAGAAATTATGAACGCCACCGGGAACNCCATTCGTGTCACCGTCTAATGGAACACCCGTTGCGTCGAGAATGGTATTGGAAACTTCAGGACGGAACCCGAATCGCAAATCGTAGGCACCTTCCGAACGCCCGCCCAAACCACTGTCTTCAATCTCTGGATTGTAATCGTCGTTACCCGCTGCGCTGATCCCGACGTAGTAGCTACCCGGCTGCAGCATC
Organism: Planctomycetaceae bacterium; assembly: GCA_002723275.1. Taxonomy (GTDB): domain Bacteria; phylum Planctomycetota; class Planctomycetia; order Pirellulales; family Pirellulaceae. The sequence goes on along the minus strand of PBNZ01000011.1, from coordinate 162,573 downwards.
ATCTCAATAAACGAGTCGTCGCTGAAGTAGTTGTCGTTGCGAGCAAGCAACTCACGGTTACCGGCACCATCTTCCTTGTAGAGAGTGACGACGGTATCAAGGAAACTCACGTCGGCACGGCGCTCGGCAAAGGACTCGAGCGAAAACAAGCCCGCCGCATCCAGTTGGAATTTATAGATATCGATGTCGCGACCTTCAGGACGATAGAGATGCTGAGCGTGCACCGTATCGTGTTGCCCGGGGAAAAACGGCTCTGGGGTGTAGCCAGGTACCGGATAGTTCCCCATGATCGTGCCGGGCGGCAGATCATAAGAGTGACCGAGGCCCAAGAGGTGACCAATTTCGTGCATCCCCGTTTCGAACCAGGAACCACCAAACGAGTCATCCCAACTCTCAGCATTGTCCATGATCGCTGTCGGGACAAAGCCCAACTCCGCATCAACAACACTACCAGCTAACCCAATCACGCCGCCAGGCCCCGTCGGAATTGTGGGACTGATGGCACGCAAATCACCCGTCGCAATACTCAAAAACGGGATGCCAGCGTTGACCAGGTCGGCCAATGTTTCTTCATTGGCTTCAAAGAACTGAGCTCCAATGTATTCTTCATACAACTGGAAAATTTCCCGAGTCCGTTCACGCTGAGCGTCGGTGATCAGATTCCGGAGAGGCACTCCGAAAGGATCGGTGCCAATCACGTCGCGGAAGACATAGCCAATCGTGGAGACACCCGTTACCGTATCAGTCGTCGGTATTCGGTCACCATNCAGCAAGAAGGTGTCATCAATGTGCTGATTCTCAGATTCAAACGGCAAGTTTCGATGACCCGGGTCGTCGTTACCTCCGGGGAACTCCAGCGGGAAATCCGCGACATCCTCAATACGTCCCGAAATGATTTGATTCACCGTCAGTGATCCGAGATCCGTCGCCGTCGCAAAACTCGATCCAGGATCAACAGCAACATCGATGTTCACCGGAGCCGCGGGAATCTGTTCGTCAGCACCAATCCGCAATCGATAGGTGCCAGCCCCTGTCGAAAGCTGGTCAATCGGTGAGGCAAAGGTCAACGTCGCACGATGCCCCGCCGGATCGTAGTCCACACTCGTCGGCAGATGGATCGGCCCGTCGTCCGTGTTCGTGACGGTGTCCTCCGTGAAAATCAGCTGGTAAAAGCGAGGGTTTTGTGCTGAGGCTAATTCAAGAGGATCCTCGTTAAAGTAGACAACGATCTTGTCCGTCGCCTGCTGAAGCCCGAGCTCCGTTCGCATCATCGGCTGCGGAACAATCGCAATGACCTGAGCACCCAGGTCGAGTTGGAAATCAAGCTGTTCCCCATACGCATCGATTCGATAGTGATCGTCGGGAAGCGTTTCCGAAAACCGAGCAACTGCCTCGTATGAGCTTTCGCCAACCCCCAGGTATCCGGGCTCCACAAGGATGTCGTTCTCGTTCCCCAAAATGCCATCGAGTCCAGCGCGTGTGATGCGGATCTCNTCCGGTATCTTTTCCGTATCCAACCCCGCATCCGATTCGGCAAAACGAAACGTTAAGGCGGTCGGAGCAACATTCAAAGTCTGTCCGGGTTCCAACAGTTCATCGGCGTTGAATTGAATACCGGTCAGCGATGCAAGCAGCATGCGAGGTTCAAGCGATTCAAGTGATGCATTGCGTTCAAGATCAACGCGTCCTGTTCGGACGGAAGGCTTAGGTCGCTTGCTAATGCGTGTTCGCTGCGTGGATTGCCTTGAAGACCCAAGAGCCATAACTAACTACCTCAACTGGGGTTCCGACGAGCGCGAGAAGATAGGGGAGATCGCGAGTAGGAAACGGTCAATTGCGACGGAATGACGCCGTAACTTGGCGTAAACATTGTGGGCAAAATCATTTGGAACAATTCAGCTGATTATAATTTGAGACCCCCATCTTTCAAGAATCACCTCGCTTATCTTGACAACTCAATCTATCCATTATCTCCAGATGATTTCCCATCGGGAGAGCGTCGTCGCGTCAAAGCGTCTTAACAATCGACGGGCCCGTAAGGTCAGCCAAAAGGGAACGCCCTCCGGGGGGTCCCCTGCAAGCAAGGCTCGTGCCAACGCAGCCTTGAACCGAGATAGATTACACAACTCTATGGAGTGTAGAGCTTTAGCGTTTAAGGCGGGCTTAGCTGCAGTGACTCATTTTGCACCACCCAGTGTTTCAATACGCAATGTAAATTTGAGCAGTGGCAGCAAAATAGGTCAATTAAGTCAATTCTACCGCTCATTCTGAAAGTATTTGTTATCCGCATTAACTTAGGCCGATAGGTTCTAGCGAACGAATGNAGCGATCCGGTTGTAGCAATCGACCGGCCCGTTTCCTGGACCCTACGGAGCGACGAGGCCCCGAGCTTTTGTTCGATTGCGGAGAAAAGAACCCATGAATCGCCAAATTACTGGAACATTGGCCATCCTCGCGATGCTGACGATCGCGACATCGGTGCCNGCCCAACTACCCACGCCCTTTGGTCAAATGGCCATGCCGGCACCGCCTAATATGATGCCACCGCAGATGGCTCCGGCTCCCGCAGGTTACGGCCAAATGCCACCTCAAGCTGCGATGCAGCAGGCCATGATTCAACAAGCGATGATGCGTCAAGCGATGGCCCAGCAGAGGATGGCAGGTCCGATGCATTCCGCCATGATCGGNGCGCCAGGGTCGGTACAACTGGCGTCGCATACCGCATGTGACAACTGCGATTCATCGGGTTGCGACACAGGTTGTTGCTCAAGCTCTGGCTGCAACGGCTGTGGCNATAGCAGTTTGCTCGGCAACCTGCAGGCGGCTATCAANGGGGGCGGCTTACTGGGCCTTGGCAATGCTTGCAGCAATGGGGCATGCGGTCTTGGCAGCCTACTCGGTGGCTGTAATTCTTGCGGTGTCTCNGGTTGCGACCATATGTGCAGTGGTGCAGGCGGATGTTGTCTGCCACGTTGGTTCGACGCCCATGTCGAGTGGATGTACTGGACGCGTGATACGTCGGAATCGCTNGGCCTGAGTTCCGAGGGAGTCGGAGGTCCGATCGTCCTCAATACAGGCGATCTTGATTACGAGCATGAGTCGGGATACCGAATCACAGGTGCTTATCTGATCGGCCCCAGCACGAACATCGAAGCCACCTATTTCGGTGGATTCAACTGGCAGAACTCGCTCACCGTCAATTCGGCCAGTGCAGAACTCTACTCAGTTTTCAGCGATTTTGGTCGAACGCCGGCGGGTGGTTATCCCGAAACGGGCCAGGGCACGCAACATTCGGTCGCCATGTCATCGGAGCTAAATAACGGCGAGCTGAATGTGCGTCGTCGATTTGTCGGTGCGAACTGCCGTGCTCACAGCTCGCTTCTAGTAGGAGCTCGTTATTTCCGGCTGCGAGAAGATCTTGTTTACAACACGTTCACGAGTAATCCGTCGCTCTTTATGGATTACCAGCTCAAGACGGACAACGACCTGGTTGGCGTCCAGACGGGCGGCGACTTCTACCTTTGCTTGACGCCTCGTTTTAAGATCGGTGCGGAAGCCAAGGCCGGTGTTTATGGAACGCACAGCAATCAACGCACGGTGGTCAACACTGCATCGCCACAGGTGGTTGAAAGCGAAAGCGTCTCCGATGTCGCCTTCCTTGGCGATGCAGCAGCGGTATTGCTCTATCGTGTGACTCCACGAATGACGCTTCGAGGCGGATATCAGATCCTGTACGTCGACGGCGTCGCCACAGGCGTCAACAATTTTAACACGGCGGATCCATTCGCCACGAATCCCTCCAGAACCATTTTCGTCGACAACGATGGCGAGTTCTTGGCTCACGGTGCCAATGTTGGCTTCGAGTGGACCTGGTAAGCGAAACGATACATTCACAGGATTACGACCCAGGCCGGTTCCCGCTCATGGCGGGAATCGGCTTTTTTCTTCGGTGGCGGGTATTTAAACTCTCATTAGCTGCAACGCCTACCAGAGCCCCTCAACTGGGNCCTCCGCAGCTCTTCCCTCANCCACCCACTAAAAGCATCCNGCTCAGATTGATGCTTTCGTTTTATCAAGTCTTCGTATATTATCTTGCTTGCCGCGTCATAAGACGTTCAAGATTTTAAATTGGTCGTTTTGCGGTCAGCGCCAACGATTCTCAACACCTGCCTTTGGGAGAGCCGGCTATTTGCAGGAACTCGGATGATTTTGTGGCAGGATGGGAATGTTGTAATTAGACTCGAATCGAATAAGGCATGTCGGGCCCATCAGCCCAACGGAACATCGAGTAAGGAGCGGACTTCACCGGAGACGGCGCCCGCGGTGGCGCTAACCACGCCTATGGCTCTGCGAACGTCACGCATCGCGGGTCCTCAAATTCGCTTCCATTCAACGCTTGTGTTTCAGATACCACACGGAACAGCGTAGTCCCGAATACGAGAACATGATGAAATCATCTCGCAACAACCGTCTTTCCTTGCGACGAACGCGTCTTGAAGAACTTGAACCACGGCGACTGCTTGCCGGTCACGGGGACGAAGGCATCGTACTGCCGGCAGGACCCGCTGGCGAATTCCTTCAACAGCATGCAGGCTTGTTACGCAGTCCAGCCCAATGGACTCTGTTTGGCTCGCAACTGAAATTCGATGGTCTCACGCCTAAGGCATTGCGTCCAAATTCTAAAGGTCTTGGTAATTTCACGACGTCAAATGCGGCGACGCGTCTTTACGAGGCGGAGTCTTTGGATGCCTCGTTATTGGACGTCAATGACATCGCCGAAGCGGCNGAGCATCTTCCGTTAGGTTTTGGTATCGGTCAAACGGTCGCGTTAGATGTTCGAGGCAGCATTGAAGAGCCTCTCTTGCCAGGCACGGTAAATTCGGTGGAGGACGATGGGTCGATTCCCTTGGCCAACGATTCGAATCTGATTCAGGGAGCCGCGGTCACAGCCGTTGGAACGATTGGCGACGGTCCTCAACTAGTAACGGGCGACTACGATTTTTTCCGGATTCCGGATGTCGAAGCTGGCGACTTGATCACAGCTCGTGTCGTNAGTACGGATGATCAGCTTGACCCAGCCGTCGTGATTTACAACAGCGTGGGTGAGGTGAAGGTCAGCAATGATGATTCGGGGAACACCCTCGACAGTTTTGCGTCGTACATTGCATCCGAGGACGATGACTATTACGTGCTTGTCTTGGGTTCGGGCAATTTCGGCTTCAGCCTGCCAGCCAATCCATTCAACCCCGCCAGCGGCGACGTCCTACTGACGTCAACGGGCCCCTACGAAGCAACGATCGGCTTGAACTACGGCGATGTCGATTACTACTCCGTCGACCTAAGCCCGGGCGATATTTTTTCTCTGGACATGTTAGGGGCTTCAAACGATGTAGCTTTATTCCATCCGACGGGATATGAAATCGTCGGCAACCGCGATGCCGGTGCGGGTGTACTCCTCCCCGTAGAGAGCGAGCTCACCGCNGACGGTAACGCATTCATTGGTCATGTTGCCAACGAACCNGGAAAGTATTTCGTACGAGTCCTGGGCGACTATANCGGAAACTATGAAGGTCGCTTCCGTGTTCATCGACCGGTTCTCGAGCAGGAAGAACCTGGCACCAAACAGATTCTCTTCCTCGACTTCGATGGTGAAACGATCGATCGGAACATCTTCTTCGATGACGTGGGGCCGGGCATCGTTGAGCTGTCTCCCATGAGCGAATTCTTGTCGGGCTGGGGATTGTCGCCCAATCAGGAGAACGCTGTCGTTGATTCGGTGCTGGATGTTGTGCACCAAAAGTTTGATGACGTCGGTCTCAACGGACGCAACGATGACTTTGGCATCGAGATCCGCAACAGTCGTGATCACGCGGATCCCTATGGACAACCCAATGTCAGTCGAGTGATTGTTGGTGGAACGATATTCGAACTAGGCATTCCCACCATCGGCATCGCGCAATCTATCGATGTTGGTAATTTTGACACCGAGGAAACCGCGGTCGTANTGCTCGACACCCTCAGTTCTCCATCGATCGATCCGGACACGGGCCTGATCAACCAAGAGAGTCTTAACTCGTATCTCGTGAATGAGCCTGGCAAATCGAAAGTTGACTTGGTGGGCTTAGGAATTGGCACAGTCGTGGTCCATGAAGCCGGTCATACGTTCGGCAACTGGCATACGAATCTCGATAGCGACATTGCGAATCTCATGGATCCAGGAGGAGATCCACGAGCGGACATCGGTATTGGTGCAGACGGGATCCTTGGTACTCAAGATGACGTCAATGTCCTCTTTGGCATGGCNGAGTTCTCGCCAGATGAACTCTTTACCGGCATCCAAGATACGCGAAACAACATCGCCTTTTCCCTGCCGACAGGTGAAGGCAAAAACTCAGCTGACGCGACCGGATTCCATTGGGATGACATTAACGGAGATGGCACCCCAGACCCAGGTGAACCGGGTCTGCCCGACACCGTCATCTACGTCGACTACAACGAAGACGGTGAATTTGGCATTGCGGAACCCGCCGCGGTCACCGATGCAAATGGCCACTACCTGCTCAAGAACGTTCCCGCTGGAACCTACACGGTCAGAACCGTTCTGAAACCGGGTCGCGTTTTGACCTATCCGGAATCTGGCAGCTACACCATTAACTTCCAGCAGGGTGGTGNNATTCGNGGAGTCAACTTTGGCAGTCAACGCGGACACGGGGACGATGAAGGAACCGACTACGGCGACGCCCCTGCCCCGTTCCCAACGCTGATGAGCAGCAACGGAGCGAGCCACACGGTTGTTCCTGGGTTTAGCTTAGGCTCCAGAATCGACGGCGAACTCGAAGGTCTGCCCAACAGCAATGCAACGGGCGACGACATCGACAACATCGACGACGAAGACGGCGTCGAATTCATCTCGGATCTATTGCCCGGAGCCGACTCAGTCGTCAACGTCACGATCTCAAACGGATCGAATGACCCAGGCTTACTGCAGGGTTGGATCGACTTTGACGGCGACGGTGCCTGGACAACCGCGGGTGAGCAGATCTTTGTCAATCAAGCGGTATCCGAAGGGGCAAACTCGCTGAGCTTCANTGTTCCCGCCTGGGCCGAATTGGGTGATACCTTCGCTCGTTTCCGCTATGGATACGAACGAGGCATCTCCTTTACCGGAGAGGCTGTGGCCGGCGAAGTAGAAGACTATCAGGTGGAAATCGTCCGTGGTGGTCCGGTCGCCAACGATAATTCCTACAACGTTCGTCGAAACTCAGAAGACGTTGAACTCAACGTCACGTCGAACGATAGCTTCCGTCCTGGCTTCGACACTCAAATCGTCAGTGTCAGTTCGCCCAGTCGCGGAGGCGATGTGGAGATCGCGACTGATGGCCTGAGCTTGCTATACAGCCCTTCCTTCGATTTCGTTGGAAGTGAATCATTCCAGTACACGCTCGAGGACAACAACGGCCTGAAAGACTCAGCAACCGTCACAGTCTTCGTCCAGCCTGACCTCGCCCAAATCCGTCTCGGATTTGCCGACATCAATGACGGTTCGCCGATCACTCAAATCAGTGTCGGAGAACAGTTCCTGGTGCAAGGTTTTGTGAAGGATCTGCGAGAATTCGGCACCGGCGTTTTCGCGGCTTACACCGACGTTGAGTATCCAAGTTCAGCGGCGACGGTCGAAGGTGTCATCTTCTACGGCGCAGACTATCCGAACGGTCGCTCAGGCGACACATCGACACCTGGACTGGTTGACGAAGTCGGAGCTTTCGACGGAATCGATCGGCTCGGTCCCGACGAAAAACTCTTGTTCGCCGTACCGATGCGCGCCCGCGAAGCAGGTATCTTCGAGTTCGAACCGAACCAGGCCGATATCCTGCCTCAGAACAGCGTACTGCTCTTCGACTCCTCGGATCCCGTCGCTCCTGAGCAAATCGAGTTCCGCAGTGCTGAATTGACGATCACGAGCCAGGTTACGAACGTTCAGCTTAATCCCAACAATGCGATGGATGTTAACGACGATACCTCCGTCTCACCGATTGACGCGTTGCTCGTCATCAACGAGCTCAACAGCGGGGCCACACCTGCAGCTCGAGCCGCTGATGACAAGGGGGATTTATTCCTGGACGTGAGCGGCGATGGCGTCCTTTCCCCGCTCGACGCTTTGTTGATCATTAACGAGCTGAACAACAATTCGCGAAGAAACGGTGTGAACGCGATCGCTGCAGCAATTCACAACTCGCCAAACACCAGTGAAGTTGAACGCGTCAGGAATAACGCCGAAGTGTCACCCCAGACGACGACACGAGTTTCAACCGAAACGATCCTCGGCGATCGCGACGAGTTGTTTGGCTCGTTGGATGAAGGTCAGCTCTGGAATGACGATGGCGAGCTGGAAACAGTTCTCGATCTGCTTGGCGACGACCTCGATCGCAATCGCCTGTAAACAGTTCGTCCTCGACAAGAAAGTCGCAGCCGTGTTGACGGAAAGATCTGCACGGCAAGCCGAGAAGATTCTGTGAGCGACCTTCCATCGCTCTCCTGCGGGCTCCATCGGATTATCTCACCTGCTCAACGTGAATCCGCTCCTGCTCGCCGCGATGATGTCGAAGATCGGCATTCACGCGGTATAAGGGGTCTCTCTTCCCGATCGGTTCATCGCCAGCCAGCGCTCGTTCTTGCATAAAACCGAGCCATGCTACTCGCATTTCCGGTGGTCCAACGACGCTCGGAAACTCTTCCACACGCATGGCTTCGGTCGAATGCCTCTAGGCTGGGATCGATCTTTTCAGCCGATCGACTTGGCCTTCATCACCTACACCGGCGCTACCCACTCCCTTGCGGACTGTCGGCAGGCCGATGATAATCCGTGGCTTGTTTTCGATCATTCTCATGAACCATGAGGCGTCGCAATCTTGCTAATTGGGCGTCGCAAACGGGTGACACAATGAAGACTATCGTGCTAGAGGAACCTCGTCGTTTCGTCCAAAAAGAGATTCCGGCTCCGGAAGCACCGGGAGCTGGTGAAGCGTTGGTGCGGGTTCATCGCGTCGGGGTTTGCGGAACTGACATCTCAGGCTACCTCGGCAAAATGCCGTTCTATGGCTACCCGCGCATCCCGGGCCACGAATTGGGCGTTGAGGTACTTGCTGTCGGCGAGTTTGTCGACAACGTGAAAGTCGGCGACCGTTGTTCCGTCGAACCGTACCTGAACAATCCGGAAAGCTTTGCCAGCCAATCAGGAAAAACGAACTGCTGCAACGAGTTGCAAGTGTTGGGCGTGCATGTCGACGGCGGCTTGCGTCCGGAGTTCATTTTGCCGGCCCGTAAACTCCACCCATCGAAAAAACTGGAGATGGAACAACTGGCCCTTGTGGAAACCCTGGCGATCGGCTGTCACGCGGTCGATCGAGCGAATCCGGTAGCAGGAGAACTGTTTCTGGTGATTGGTGCCGGCCCCATTGGCCTCTCAGTCATTGAGTTTGCTCGACTGGCTGAGGTGGAACTCGTCGTCATGGATATGAATGCTCAACGTCTCGATTTTTGTCGAGAGCAGATGGGCGTGAAACATACGGTGCAATTCAAAGGCGATGGCAGCGAAGTGGATCAGCTTCGTGCCATTGGCAACGGTCACCTGCCTACGATTGCGGTCGACGCGACAGGCAACAAACATTCGATGCAAGACGTTTTCAACTACGTGGACCATACCGGCAAGGTTGTATACGTGGGCATCGTCAACGACGAAATCACATTTCGGCACCCAGCTTTGCACTTGAAGGAAATCACTTTATTGATGTCGCGCAACGCTCTCCCGAAAGACTTCCAACGAATCATTCAACTCATTGAAGATGGCAAAATCGATACGCGACCCTGGATTACCCACCGCACTTCGTTCGACGAAATGATCGACGTTTTTGACTCTTTTACGAAACCGGAAACGGGTGTCATCAAGGCGATTATTGAAGTCAGCTAATTCGTTCATCAAAGGAGTCACATGAAGTCCTGCATCACTATTAGTCTGGTCGAAGAAGCCCGTGGTGGACCATTTGTATTCTGGGATGGCCTGGAAGACGGATGCCAACGATCCGCAGCATTAGGTTTTGACGCAGTCGAAGTCTTCCCACCCTCCGTGGAGGCGGTCGACAAAACGAAACTCAACGAACTTCTTGATCAACATCAGCTTCGCCTTGCAGCCGTTGGCACCGGTGCCGGCTGGGTCAAACACGGCTTAACACTCACCGACGCAAACCCCGAAAAACGTGCAGAGGCAATCAGCTTTGTCGAGTCCATCATCGCGTTGGCGGGATCCTTCGGCGCTTCGGCTATCATTGGTTCGATGCAAGGCAGATGGGATGCGACCACCGATAAAGATACGGCCCTGGGTTATCTGCGAGATGCCTTGAGCTCACTCGGAAAAACAGCTGCCCAACACGGGGCACCTTTGATCTACGAGCCCTTAAATCGTTACGAAACAAACCTCTGCAACACGATGGCGGATGGCGTTAAATTAGTGACAGAAGCCGAAACGGACAATGTTGTGCTGCTGGCCGACCTGTTTCACATGAACATTGAGGAAGCCGATCTTGCCAGTGCGATCCGAACGGGCAAGGACAAAATCGGCCACGTTCATTTTGTCGATTCGAATCGACAACCGGCTGGCGCCGGCCACATGGACTTTGAGCCAGTCGTGGCCGCCTTACGTGAAATCGGTTACGACGGTTATCTTTCCGCGGAAGCATTTCCCATTCCGAATTCTCAAGCAGCCGCTGAGATGACAATTCAAACATTCCAACGACTGGTTCGTTGACGGAGATCCAACATGAATGAAGCTTCGGATTTGAAACCGGTCGTCCTGGGACTCGCTCCCAGCTTTGGTTTTGGCGACCGAATCGGTCTGGCGACACCAGGACACGTCGCCTCCATGAGATCGGCTGGTTCGGGCATTGAACCGATTTACCCCCAGCAGTCGATTCGGGAAATGACACGCACTCAGCGAACTGCGCCTCAAGTGATGCAGGAAGCACTCGCTGGTATGCAGACTACTGGCTGGGAGGGGCGCACAGGCGCGGATGCGGATCATCTCAAGACCAATGAAGATGTCGATCTCACGTTTGCCGCAGGGTTTACCTTTTTCACAATCGATCCCTCGGACTACGTCGATGCGCAGGCAGACGATTACGACGAGACCACACTCCGCCAGAAGTTCAGCGAAGTCTCTGAACAAGTTAGCTGGCCGGAGTCGTACCAAGGTCGCGTGATCGAATTATCAACCGGAACGCGTGTTGAACTGACCGAAGAAGCCTGTATGCGTGCCGCAGTCAAATATGGCCTGGCACTCAACCATGCGATAGCTCTTGCTGATTACATCAAACAGGTGCATGACGCAGCAGGCAAGGATTACGAAATTGAGTTGAGTGTTGATGAAACGGATCAACCCACGACACTTGCCGAACATTTCATCATTGCCGATCAATGTCTTCAACGCGGCATGAAGCTAGTCAGCCTCGCTCCTCGATTCATCGGTGACTTTGAAAAGGGTATCGATTTCATCGGCGACATTGACGAGCTGGAAAAATCGCTACGTGACCATGCTGCGATCGCGGCATTGTTGGGACCGTACAAGCTGAGTTTGCATTCGGGTTCCGACAAGCTGTCGATGTACGCCGCCCTGGCACGGACCACGGAAGGTCGTTTTCACGTCAAGACGGCGGGAACCAGCTACCTGGAAGCGCTGCGTGTCGTCGCGCGACACGACGCTTCGTCATTTCGTGAAATCATCGACTTCTCACGCGGAAGATTTGAAACCGACAAAGCGACCTATCACATTTCCGCTCAGTTGGACTCCGTTCCACCGCCGTCTGAAATCAGCGAAGACAAGGAGTTGGAGCGATTGTATCTAGAGCTTTGGGAAGAGGTCCCGGAAGGACGTGGGTTCACCTTTCCAGGCCGTCAAATCCTCCACTGCACCTTCGGTTCGGTCCTCACCGATCCCACCTACGGTCCCCGTGTTCGACAGACGCTCGAAAGCCATCTGGACACCTACACCGAAGTGCTTGAAGATCACTTTGCTCGTCATCTACGAGCACTCCAATCAGGCCTGTAATGCGAGAGAATCCGGCATGCTAAAGCACCAACTCATTCATCCAAAAATCAATGAAGTCCTGGGGCGAGCGGGACATCATGCTCGCATCTTGATTGCCGACGGAAATTACCCTGCCTCAACCACGCTGGGACCCAATGCAGAATTGGTGAGCTTGAATCTTTCGCCGGGCATTGTGACCTGCACTCAGGTTTTGCAAGCGATCTTGAGCGCCATTCCGATCGAAGCTGCGAACACCATGATGTATGAAACGTCAGGTCCTTATGCCTTATCCGAAGATCCTCCGGTCTGGGCCGAATATCGAGCAGCCATTGCGGATGCCGGACTGGAACTCGAATTAGAGCCCATTGAGAAGTGGGCGTTTTATGAGGCCGTCAGCACCAAGGATCTCGTCCTGACCATCCAGACCGCCGACCAGCAGCGATTCGCCAACCTGCTATTGGCGGTCGGTGTTCGCATGGATTGAGTTATCCTTATCCAACGCACAAAGCATCAAAAGCACGATTCGCGGAGCCTCCAAGATGGAACGACGCCCCCTCGGAAACACTGGAATTGAACTGACATCACTCAGCTTTGGTGCATCGTCATTGGGACAGGAGTTCCGGCAAGTCGACGTTTCCGAAGCGTTGCGATCGGTGCGTGTCGCCTTGGATTCCGGCATGAATTTCATCGACACGTCACCCTACTATGGACGCGGCATGTCGGAGGTTTTGCTGGGGGTCGCATTGCGAGATGTACCGCGCGACAGCTATTACCTCGGTACAAAACTCGGGCGTTACGATGCGTCTCATTTTGATTTTTCGGCCAAGAGAGTCGTGGAAAGCGTCGACGTCAGCCTGCACCGAATGGGTGTCGATTATCTCGACATCATTCTGTGTCACGATCTCGAATTCGTCGAAATGTCTCAGATCGTCGAGGAGACCTTGCCAGCATTGAGACGTATCCAAAAAGAGGGCAAAGTCAGGTTTATCGGCGTCTCCGGCTATCCGATGAAGATGTTTCGTTATGTTCTTGATCGAGCCGAATTGGATGTAATTCTGTCCTACAACCACTACACACTCCAAAACACAATGCTGGCCGATCTGGTTCCGTATCTCAAAGGAAAAGGCGTCGGCATCATGAATGCGGCACCGTTTTCTGCTCGACTGTTAACAAATGCTCCACTGCCTCCCTGGCACAAGGCGACCGACCATGTGCGCCAGATCTGCAGCCAAGCCGCAGCACACTGTGAATCCAAAGGAGTGGATCTCGCTCAGTTGGCCCTTCAATATTCGATTGCGAATCAAGACATGACAACATGCGTCACCGGGTCGGCTAATCCCGGTCGCATTGAGCAATGGGTCGAATGGTCACAACAGCCGATGGATGAGGATTTGCTGCAGGATGTCCTTGAGATTCTCAAGCCGATCCACAACTGGTTTTACGTCGAAGGTCGCCCTGAAAATAATGACGACGCCTAGAGCGTCGCCTATGATTCGAGCGATCAATAGTTTTCTGAAAGAGCAAGAGATTTCATGATGCGAATTGACGCTCATCAACACTTCTGGGAATTAGGGCGTTTTGATTACAGCTGGCTCGACGCTGACGCTTTAGCTGCCATTCGCCGCAATTTTTTGCCTCAAGATCTCAAGCCCCTTATCGAACAAGTTCAGATTGATCGAACAGTTTTCGTACAAACCCAGCACAACGTCGAAGAAAATCGTTGGGTGCTTGACCTGGCAACCGAGCATGACTTTCTCTGTGGCGTCGTGGGCTGGGTCGACCTTGCCAGCGATCGTTGCGAAGAACAGCTGCTTGAGTTCAAGAATCATCCAAAATTCGTCGGCGTTCGGCACGTCACTCATGACGAACCGGATGATAATTTCATTGTTCGCGATGATGTTCGCCGCGGCCTCAAAGTTCTGGAACGGCATCAAGTGCCGTTCGACCTTTTGCTTTACGTAAAACACCTTCGCCACACCGTGCCGTTGGCAACAGAATTTTCCGACCTTCCTCTGGTCATTGACCATCTCGCCAAGCCTGAAATCAAGCACCAGCGCATTGATAATTGGATTGACGATTTCCGGGCAGCTGCCAAGTTTCCAAATGTTTACTGCAAGCTTTCAGGGATGATCACTGAGGCCAATTGGACAAACTGGAATGCCGAAGATCTGCGTCGTTATGTCGAAACCGCAATTGATTGTTTTGGGCCCAAGCGATGCATGTTCGGCTCCGACTGGCCAGTCTGTGAGCTCGCGGGCAGCTACCGCCAGGTTTATGAAGCGTTGACCCAATGCATCAATTCGTTGAGCGAAACCGAACAGGCACAAGTGATGGGACAGACAGCGATCAGCTTTTATGGCTTAGAGGTTTGATCGAGGCGACACAGCAAGGCTCGCAGCTCAATCTCTCACTATCCCGTTTTCATTCGCCTGCCAGAATGCTCCGGTAAGCACATCCATCGCGGTAAGCCACATGCCGCCGTAGCAGAAAGTGTCAATGCACTTCAAGAAACCAANATCCATGATTTCACCAAACTGATCCGGAGTGTGTCCCACGACAGCAACTTTGCCATTGTGATGCTTTCCGGGCATCGAGTCTGCAAGAGAACGCCAGCGCAGCAACTCTGAATCTGTCTCGGCCAACGGAACCTCATGGTGGTAATTCGCATGCACGAAAAAGTGCTCATCGGTTTCGTAATAATCGAGACAGCGGTGTAAGAAATCGATGTGGGAATTGGGAATGGCACTGTAATCACCGGTAAACCCATAGGAATCCAAGGTCTGCACGCCACCATACCTCAACCAAAAATCGGCGGCTTCCCGACCTTCAAGGACATCCAACATCATCTCTTCATGATTACCGAGCAGCGGACGAACAGACGTATGTTTTTCCAGCTCCAGCAGTCGATCAATCACGCCACGACTATCTGGGCCTCGATCGACGTAATCACCTAGAGGCACCACCAGATCCTCACCGGTGGGCTTGATCACCTCCAGTAGCGTCTCGAATGCACGGGCACAGCCGTGAATATCGCCAATCGCAATGACTCGAGCAGGCATGGTGGTTCCGTCGTTTTCCAACAATCAGGCCGATGCCGACATCGGCAACAGCAATGAGGATCCCGCAATCGTCCCGATTATACTCTGGTTCTGCAGAGTCGTAATCCATGCGATCGCGATCCATGACATCGCGGTAGGCATCGATATTGGATACCGCACTCAAACGGTTAGATCCTGCCGCAAAACAGCCGCTTAGACTTGAGTCCAAGCGGCTGTCGATGTTTGAATTCAAGCCTGTCGATTCTTAGAATCTCAGGTTGATACCACCGGTGATGCCTTGCAGCCAGAAACTGTCGTCTGTCAGCGAGTAAACCGGAACGATTGGCCCGNCAGGCACTGACGTTTGAGTCGGGTTAATCGTCGTGTCCACAGCGTTGGAAGCCATCGCAGCGTTGGACCAGTAAAGCAGTGAGTACCCGACCGAGAATTGCAGGCGACTGGTGACGCTGTAGGCTACATTGACAGCCAACTCGGGCAGAATTGTAAACTCATCGTTCTCATAGACACCGATGTTGGACGGCAAAGCGAGCAAACCAAAATCCTCAAGAGATGACCCGCCTCCTGGAATCGTCGTCTGGGTTTGGCCATTGATCGAAACTCGTTCTCGAGTTGATCCAAAGCTAACCTTCGTGATCAGATTCCACGTAAGACGTCCATCGAATCCGGATGTCATTAAGCCGACCTCACCCCCGTAGAAATCATTACTCGCCCGGAAGATATCGTCGGTTTCAATTCGAGTACCGATGGGCAAAATTCCTCCAGGATTCTCGGAAACCAAGACATCGTTGATGCGAACAGAGTCTTCGATTCGTGAGGCGTGAAAGCCACCGATAACGTCGATTCGGTTTCCGTAACCGTAGTACAACATTTTGCGGAGAAAGATCTCGATACTGGAAACTTCCGTCTCAGCATTAATGTCGAGAGAACCACTGGAAACTCCAGGGTAAGTTACGACCAGTGCGTCTTCCGCTGATGTGCCGGCATTAAAGAAGGGACGAGCCAAGATTGGCGAACCACTCGACTGGGCGGAGAAACTCGCACCTTGTGGGCCAAAATAGAACCCTCGAATTCCAGCTCCCCAGGTTTGCTCAGGGTTGAACCACAAGCCAGCCATGGCTCGCCAACCAAGATCGGCATCGTCACCGACCTCTCCACCACCAAACAGAGTCTGCGTGGACGGCAAGCCTAGGACGCCCGCTTCATCAAAGGGAGTCCCAGGAGTACTGGTCGTCGCTAAAACCGGCAAGCTGCGATTGTTCTTCGACCACAGCCACATGAGTTCACCGTCAAACCAGAATCTCGACGGGCGAGGGGCTCCGCTGTCGTGCAAGCATCCCAACCCGTGCACTCCGGTCATGCAGGCACCTCCCCAGAGATCGTTACACGGATTATTGAGCTGGCCATTGAATAACGAAGACAGGCCACTCAAAGCCCCGATCATTCCGTGGCTGGCACAACCAGGCGAGTCACACCCATCACATGAGCCTGGGCCATCGCAGGTGTCGCAGTCATCACATGCGGGATCGCCACTGGAATCCTGGNCCGCCGCAGCAGCGGTCGTTGGAGCAGCACCTGCGTCCTCGACAGGAGCTGCCACCGGTCGACTAAGGATCGACGGTGTCGCCGGCTCCCCAACTGCCTGCACAGGTAACACGCTCCCGGGTCCAGGCGAAACGGCCGGGACTTGGATCTGCGGTGAGACAGGTTGAGCAACTGACGGCTGACCGGGGTACGGATTCGCCAGCGGTTGGATTGGAGCGGCCATCTGACCCGCCGGATTGTCTCCGACGAAATAGACCTGCTGCGAAAAAACGCTGGAAGCACTGTGAGAGAGTGCCGCCAGACCAAGTATTACGATAGTTATTTTTGACTTCATCGTCATGACTCGCTGGGTCCATACAACGTGGAAGATCCGTAAATCCTGATCGACTCTTAGGACCCGAAATTTCAGACAATACGGTACGAGCGATAAACCTTGCGCAGCTTACGCACTATCACAGAGGGGCAGAAAAGCCGTTAAAAAATCGGCCCAGGAAGCGAGAACAGGGCTTCGCGAAAGAGAATCACCAGCTCAACACGGTCGCCATGGTGATCAGTTTCTTCGTTTTTTCTGATCGAGGTCTTCGGCAAAGGCGATCTCAATCGCCGCTGCTGTCATTGCATCTGAGGCGAAAACTTGAGTCGCGGCGGAAGCGGGATCTGAAGCGGATGCTAACATGCTTGCATCCAACGATGCCTGTTCGGGCGGTTCTCCTTCCGCCTGTTGCCGTTGTTGAAAGGCAAGCAGATTCAGATCGTTCAGGACCAGCAGTGCATCGATCGGTGAAACAAAACCGTCTCCGTTGACATCGACAAACGGAGGTGGCTCATTGCCGTTCTCAGGAGTGGGGAGACGTCGAGCCGTATTGGCGTTGAGATCGTTCAGGATCAACAGCACGTCGATCGAGGACACATGAGTATCTCCGTTGACATCGTTTGGATCCTCGAAATTCTGCCATTGCGTTCCCGGACCCGGCAAAACTTCGAGATCGACTCGCGCGGTTTCTGAAAAGAGCCCTTCATCATCAGCGACTCGGTATTCGAAGAAGTCCTGTCCAGAAAAACCTTCATCGGCTCGATAGACCAACTGATTGGTGGCAACATCCAGGCTGACGCTCCCATGGCTTGGTTGCGTAAGGATTCGTGTATCTTCATAGACCAGCGCGCCATCATCCGAATCGTTAGCAAACACGTCGATTTGCGTCGCTGCATCTCCTTCAATCGTGAACTGATCATCTCCCGCAACCGGTATCTCATTAATCTGCTGAACCCCAAAGAAGACGTTCAGTCGCAGTTGTCCGCGCGGAACCGTAATCTCATGCAAATTGTTCTCGGGCGCGGTCGCAATCCAACCGTCCGGCAGATCGACGGCAAAGCGATAGGTTCCTGCTCTCAGATTAGGAAAAATGTAGTCTCCATCCACATCGGTAAGCTTTCGTGTTTCGTCGGGATTCCATTGAGAATTCTGATCGACATCGATAAACACGGGAAAATCGGGGAGCGGCAAATCCCCTTCGCTGATGAGACTGTCTCCATCGAAATCGTGATAGACCAATCCACTGATCGCACTCAAGCCAGACATGCGAGTATTGAAGTCAACCTTCTGGTTGCTATTGAGAACCGCAACTTCTTCGATCTTGAACTCATCCTCAATCTGAGCTCCGGTCGCCGTAACGGTATAGACTCCGGAGGGCACCTGCAGTCCATATCCACCGGCATTTCCGGTGACTGTTGTAAAAGTGGCCCCGTCGAGATTACGGACCGCGGTAATGGTGATCGATCCAAGTCCTTCACCAATGGTGTAGAAGGAGTCTTTCTCGACGAGATCATCGTACGCAATACCGGTGATGAAATAATTGCCGCCTGGATTTCCAAAATTCTCTGTCACCACCACGGAATTCCGTCGCTCAAATCTCAAGAATCCGTAGTCAATCCCGACTCCTAATTCACGGTAGCCGGCGACTAACATGTTTTTACGATGTTCCTTACTCAGGAAGAGTGCTTCGTGCCGATTGTAAACCTCGGNATCACGACTGAGCCCACCATCGGTTCCGTACCATGCCAGGTTCTCACCAGCGGTACCCGGGTATCCGAGGGCTCTCGCACGGTCGGCGGGGCCAAGCCCATCGGGATTTTCGTGGGCGAAGAATTCACGAGCCAGCATGTCCGCGGAGTGAGCTCGCGCGGCATCTGTCAGGATTTGATTCGGAGCAAGAGGTTGAGTGGGTTCGGAACTAATCGTACCTTCATCAAAACCTTCATTGAGGTCGATTCCATAACGTTGTGCTTCCTCAAGCGGCGATATTCGCGCTCGATTGACGAGCTCCAACATCAGTTGATCGTGAGCCGTAAAATCCACGGCTGCCAACAGCTGACGTGTTTCTAAGGACTCAGCGGTCAGCTGGCGGTAGCTCCGCATCCCAATGCCTCGTTTACGAAATGTCATCGATGACCTGCTAGAGCGGGGCCAATGTCGAAGTCGTCTTCANTCCATTCCGTTTCCCCAAACTCGCGTTGATCGCAGTTTGAGGACCATTCCTTCAACCCATCATTGTTGCTCTGCCAAGCATTCGCCGCAAAAAAATCATCCACTCGTCCGTTCGACAAGTGTTCCAGGTCGTCACTGCGGGCTGTACGTAAACGTTCCCGATCGGGTTCGTCACAAATCGCTGCTGAGTAACGGGATGGGGAATCGAAGCGTCCGCCGCTCCAAATGGCGAACTCGGACAACAGCGGAGGCTCCCCCTCTGCCGTGGGTTGCCCATCATGATCAGAAACCTTGACCGTCTCCTCCTGCTGATTCAATCCGTTCTGGTTCAATTCATTAATCACTAACAGCGCATCGACGGGAGAAAGAAAGTTGTCACCACTCACGTCCAGAAACTGGCCCGCAACTTCGTCGGGGCTGGCGGGCAAAAGGCTTCGGGAGCCGTTCTGATTGAGTTCATTGATGACAAGTAGCGCGTCGATCGGCGAAACAAACAGGTCGTTGTTGACGTCATTGGCTCGCGAGTGGTTGTGCCAGTCGATGAGAGGCCGCTCAAGGTAATCGGTAAACACGGCCGAGGAGACTTGAGTATCGTCGTCAATCGTTCGCAATTGGATTTGTTCAGCGGACGAAGGCACATCGAGCGTGAAATCCAGGGAAACGGTTGGCAAATGGAATTCAGCGACCGTTTCCCATGCCAAGTCATCAAAACGTACTTCGAGGCGGCTGATTTCGTTTAGCGTAATATCATTGCCGTTGCCGATCGGGTTTTGATTCTCCAGGGCAGTCACCTGGGAACTGCCAATCACGGAGTACCGATCTGAATCGGCATCAAAGACTCCGTTAACCGTCAACTGATGGGGCACATCCAGCACATCGAAAACACCATTTTCATCCGAATCTTTCCAGCCAATCATCTCCAACGCTGATGGCGACACTGCAAATTCAGTGTAGGCCGTGAGATGAGACTCGAGCAAACTCTTGACCCGCAATTCAGGCTGAGGATTATCTTTCAGACCATTGAGGTTTTGGGTGTTGTAATAACCGCGGTGGTCGTTGTACGAAGCTCCATTGGCGTACTCATCGAGTGCCCAGAACATGTGTGCCGTCTCATGGGCAATCGTGCTCGGCGGTCGCTCGGAGGTCGTTACGAAGAACCGACCGCCGGCGTAAGCAAAAGCACGTGAAAAAGATCCAGCGGGATCGAAACGGCTATCCGTATCATTGTCCGCATTGACCACGAAGACTGTGAAGGCCCAATCCGTCCCGTGGACAAGTCGTTGTTGATGATTGAACTCGAGAATTCGATCACTAAAGGTGCCCCGCGAGGAAACATCGACCGCTTCGAAAAAGTCCTCGATCCACAACATGAATTCGTCCGACGGGCGATTGATCGGTTCATATCCCGTCTGAATGGGCGAGTCGAGATAGGTGAAGTCGTAGTGGAATTTCAAATCATGGACGGAATTTTGTTGATCGAGTAATTCGGACCACCACTGTGTACCTTCTGTCACCCGCTGTCGTATCTCTTCACGCTGACTCACCGTCCAATCCTCGAGATTTTCATCAAGGGATCCATCAGATTCCAGCNATACAGCCGTCACGAGTACATCGCCGAGCATGTATTCACCGGTATCGTCAGTCGCGGCCCCAAAGGGCAGACCTGCAAGCAGACGCCGAGCTTCGAGCGATTCGAGGCCCGATCGACGTTGAGGAGAGCGGTATCGGTAGCGGGATCTGTGCATTTGCCAGAACGCAGCTCGCGAGGTTTTAAGAAACGAGGAGAAAAACAATTGACCCGAATTTTTGGGAAATGGGTCAGGGAATTGGCGGACGGGAGAAGTGAATGACGCTTAGTTCCCTAAGTGTCTAGATTAGCCGTGACGGGCAATCTCATCAACGTTTTGTGGGTCTTCCGGCAAAAGACTTCCTCAAGCAACGGGAAAAAGGAAAATTGAGAATGTGCCCGTAGTATCAATTATGCAGTCCGCGACAGGCTCGGCCACTGTGAGCCGAGTTGAAGTCACTAGCAATTGGTTGAAAAAGAAACTTAACGTGACTAGTTTGGAACGAAAGGCGGATTAACGCCTCCACTTCCGTGACTCCCGTCACACCCACGGTTAACGACAAATCGACAAACGTTCAACACTTCAGACTCAAACCAACTTTTCTTGAGTCTTCCACGAACGAAAGCTGTCATTCGTCGTACCACAACCCACACAAAAATCTTGAATTCAGCCAGAATGAAAATTAAGTCGTGGCTGCAGGCAAGGTTTGATGGATCGACAGCTGACAAACGGAATCCTCGAAGTCGTTCGGTCTTCACTCACCCGGAATAGAGATGACAATGATCCAGCTACTGCGACGAATTGGCTTTCCTCCCTTCAAACGCACTTCAACCGTATCGCGTTCGCGCCCGGTTCAGGTCCAACGGCGTTTCTCATCCAACGAGAGACTTGAAGCGAGAGTTCTTTTGGCAGCCGATGTCTTTGATGCTCAAATGAGCACACCGGATGACAACAACTCCAGTCACGTCGCAATGGCGATCCTGAGTGCATTGAGTGGTGGTCGGGATCAGATGATCGCTCACGCCGGACTCGATTCGGACTCGGCAACCCTTAGTGAAGAGGTTGTCCTGCCGGCCGAGGTTGAGAGCACCTTCCCAACTCAAGAAGCCCTGATTCCTGAAAGTGCTCCTCCGGTAGCTGCGGTCATGGCAGTCGCTCCTCAAGATGCGGAGGGTGAAGACGGAGAGGTCGAGATTCAGGTGGGCGGCAACACCTTTGTCATCTACAACTCGATTAATGGTGCCCTGCGAGTGGAATCGACCGATCTGGTCACGACACTCGAAATCGTTTCCGAGAGTGGCATCTTCACCGGTTCGGATGGGATCAATCTGAACGGCACATTCGACATTGATTCTGACACCAAGATTTTCAAGCTGGTTGCTGAGGGCTTCCTCGATACCTCCTTTGGCTTGGTCGCCCAGACAGGCCTCAGTGAAGAGTTCATTCGCAACGACCTCACCATTAATGGATCGGTCGCAGTTCCCGATCCGGATAATCCCAACGTTTATGTGGGTGACGCATTAAGCAATAAGATTGCGAAGCTACGACTCCAAGTCACGAATCTGAACCGAGTCGCGATTGGCCAGGTTGCGTTCAATGAGGAGTTCTACGTACGCGTTCTAACTCAGGACAAACGCCCCTACGGTCTCGTCCCGGAAAACAACGAAGGTGTTTTCTCGGCCTACATGGACATTCTGTTCGATTCGAATCTCGCAGCAGTGAACGGCGACATTGTCTTTTCCAGCGATTACCGAAATGCGACGAGCGGCACTGTGGGCGATGGTTTGATCGACGAGATCGGTGCAGTGAGCACGAGCACGTCGCCTCTGGACCAGGCCGAGTATGAAGTCGCTGTAATTCCGATGCGAGCTTTGTCTGCCGGCCAATTGACCTTCATTGCTGATGCTGCAGACGAATTGCCGAGCCACCAGACTCTCGTGTTCGGTGGCACCCAAAGCATCGACGAGTTGGACATCGAGTTTGTCGACAGCCAAACAATCACGATCACCGACACGCCGCAGGCCCCCGACCTCGTACAGTTTGCAAAGGATCTGACGGACAGTGGTGCGGTGTTCTACGGAGCCAGTTGGTGTTCTGCGTGCACGAACCAGAAAGAGCTATTCGAAGACGGTCAAATCTATCTTCCGTTCGTGGAAGTCACGAATCCCGATCGCACACCCAATGACATCGCCTTCGCAGAAAACATCGAATCCTATCCAACCTGGGTGATGGCCGACGGCAGTCGTCTCTTGGGAACGACAGATCTTGCCACGTTAGCTCAAGCAGCTGGCATCTCGATCCCGGAATCGAATACTCCAACGTTTGCTCCGATCGATGATGTTGAATTGCTATCGGGATCGCCTCTGCATATCGGACTCGATGGCTACGATCCGAACGGTGGCGAACTGACCTACACCATCACCTCGGACAATCCCGAGCTCGTGATGGCAAGTCTGCTGGAGGGTAATCGCAGCCTCTCCATCGAGGTCCAAGGTTATGGCGACATGGTTTTCGAGCTTTTCGAAAACCGCGCATCTCGAGTCACTGATCAGATCACGACTCTCGCCGACTCAGGATTTTACGACAATGTAATTTTCCATCGAGTGATCGACAACTTTGTGATTCAAGGTGGAGATCCACTCGGTACAGGCACCGGTGGCTCAGACCTTCCCGACTTTGATGATCAGTACCATGTCGACTTGCAGCACAACACCACGGGNGTGCTTTCGATGGCCAAGTCACAGGACGATACGAACAACTCCCAGTTCTTCATCACCGAAGGCACCTCGCGACACCTGGACTTCAACCATTCGATTTTTGGTCAATTGGTTGAAGGCGAAAGTAACCGCCAAGCGATCAGCAATACTGCCGTCGACGGCAGCAACCGACCCACGATTACGGTCACCATGCAATCCGTCGATGTCTTCAATGATGTTGAAAACGCCATGTTGATGTTGAAGGCTCCGGAAGGAACTTCGGGATCAGCCAATGTCACCGTGACCGTCGAAGACACCGATGGCCACTCGTCCTCGCAGACGTTTGCCGTCAATGTGACGCCGGACAATCTGAATGGCGGTCCTTTCCTGGACGACATTCCTGAACTGACGACGCTCGCAAACACACCACTCACCTACCAGCTGACCTCTCAAGATGTGGAGGGCGACCCGGTCCTTTACTCGGCTGGTTTCGGATCGTCGAACGTCGACGTGAGCGTCGATGAAGACAGCGGTCTTGTCACGATCACTCCGGACGATGGCTTTATCGGCACCGCAACCGCATCGGTTCGCGTCCGAGCAGCCAATGGTTCCAACACATCCGATACTTTCGATGCTCAAAGAATCACGGTGCAAGTTCTGCCGGGTGCCCCGGTTGTGGACCTGGTGAGCAGCAGTGACAGTGGTGATTCGGACACGGACAACCTGACGAATCTTTCTGAGCTGGACTTCGAGGTCTCCAACGTAGGCATCGGAGCCCTGGTCGAACTCTTCGCTGACGGCGACAAGATTGGTGAGGGCACGGCAGAGGGAACCAGCGTTGTCATTCGCACTGGCAACCTTTCGGCCTTCGGCGATGGCGTCTATGAAATCACCGCAACTCAAACGCTCGACGGTACGTCCAGCGAAGAGTCGGAAGAGTTGAATGTAGAACTCGATCAGGCCGGTCCGGAAGGATTCACTTCAACTGCCCCGAGCACTATGCTCGCGGGTGAATCGATCGATTACAACGCCAACAACACCGAGGAAGGCGACATCGTCTACTCGCTCAGCAACAGTCCAGCCGGAGCGACCATCGATCCGGTCACTGGTGTTGTGAGTTGGACGGCAAGCGGTTCCGANGCAGGCACCCAGAACTTTGAGATCGTCGCGACTGACGAAGCAGGCAATACAGCCTCTCAAACGTTCAGTGTTGAAGTCGACCAGCAACAGTTGGCACAATTCCGACTTCAAGTCACCGACCTCGAAGGCAGCCCAATTGACGCCGTCATCAACGGTGAAGAATTCCTGTTGCAGGTGCTGGTCGAAGATCTGCGTGATGATGCCGTCAACCTTGGTCTCTTCTCGGCCTATCTCGACATCGACTACACTNCCTCTGCCGTCTCGGTNAACGGAGACGTGCAATTCAGCAGCGACTATCCGAACGTTCAGTTCACGAACACCAGCACCGCCGGGCTGATTGACGAAACAGGTGCAACAGCGAACACGGCTCCCTTAGGTGCCGGCGAGTTCTTGCTGATGAGCATTCCGATGATTGCCGATGGCACCGGTGATGCGACCTTCGCTGGCAATCCGGCGGATGACCTGCCTTCTCGTGAGACCACACTTCACGGACTCGGCGTCGGCTTGCGTCCTGACCAGCTGGTCTTCGTCAACACGGATCTCGAAATTGTCCAGATGACGTTTGCCAACGACGACCAATTCCAGGTCGATGAGGACAGCAACGGCAATTCATTAAATGTTCTCGAAAATGACCTGGCAGTTCCAACTGGACGCACACTGTCGGTCACCAGCGTTTCAGGAACGAGCAACGCAACGGTCTCGATCAATGAAGCTCAACAGATCGTCTACACGCCCAATGCAAACTTCGTTGGGACCGACGTCTTCACCTACGAGATCGCTGACAATGAAGGCGNTACATCTTCGGCAACCGTCACCGTGGAAGTGGTCAACATCAACGACGACCCCACCGCCAATGACGATAGCATCACGGTTGATGAAGATTCGTCAGAGGTCGAAATTGCCGTCCTGAACAACGACAGCAGCTCACCCGATACTGGCGAAACGCTGACCGTCACCGAAGTATCACAACCTCAAAACGGAAACGCCCAGGTAACCGCGGATGGTTCGGCAGTCACGTACACACCGAACGCGAACTTTGCGGGCAGCGATTCGTTTACTTACACGATTTCTGATGGAAACGGCGGCACCTCGCAGGCCAACGTCAACGTGACGGTCAACGAGATCAACGACGCTCCGATNGTCTTCTCTGTCGCCCGAGACGTCAATGAAGACTCGACGTTAACGATCAATGCCTCCGAATTATTGGCAGATGCGTTGCCCGGCGGTGGCGAATCAGACCAGACACTGTCGCTTGTTGGTGTCGACGGAGCAACCGCAGGTATGCTCACCCAGGACGATGACGTCGTCACCTTCACGCCACCTCAAGACTTCAACGGTGAGTTGAGCTTCAACTACACCGTGACCGATGACGGCACAAGTCGTGGTGTGACAGATCCGCTCACCGCAAGTGGTGTCGTCACGATCACCGTCAATCCCGTCAACGACGCCCCGGCAGCCGTGGATGATATCGCAACGGTCAATGCCGGAGCAGGCAGTATCGAGTTGATGGTGCTGAGTAACGACAGCACGGGCCCCGATGAAGGTGAAACCTTGTCGATCCTCAGCGTGAGTGAAGGATCGGCCGGCGGCACCATCGACGTGATCGACGGAACGAAGATTGAATATACACCCGCGGAGGACTTCACCGAAGGCGACGAGACGTTCACCTACACCATCAGCGATGGTAACGGTGGCGAAAGCACCGCAACGGTTACGATCACCGTCTTCAACTTCGTACCCGGTGGCATTCAGGGCTCGGTCATGTGGGCTGGTTCCGAAGAAGGCTTTGCCGCTTACTCAGTTCGCCTGACAGGTGTCGACGACAGCGGCGTGGACGTTGACCTGACGACTGAAACTACCGCAGACGGCGAATTCTCNTTCGATACATTGGCACCTGGTACTTACCAACTGTCGGCGTCCGCACCCAGCTTTACCATGGCAACTTCGACCGACTCGAACACCATTGATGTTGTGTTGCCGGTTGAAGGTTTGGGCAGCGAACGCTTCGAATTCGCAAATCGCATGCTTCATCCGAAATTCGCGATCTGGGAAGCCCTAGCTTCAAGCTCCGACAACGGATTCTACTCGTCTGTCCATGAAACAGACGGTCACGAATGGAGCCAGTTGGATCTGGGCTGGGATGGCATCGACAGCGTCGACGTTCAGTTCACCGATGACATGTCATCGATTGAAATTACGATCGTCGAAGGCGGCCAAGAATTGAGCACGACGGTATCGAGAAACGATCGTCAGCGAGTTCAAATAATCGGACAAGAGGAAGACCACCGACTCGTCCGCATCAATGGTTCGCGCGATCAGTTCGACTTCCAACCGACGGAGCAAGCGGAGGGCGAGAGTGTTCGCGATCAAGTCTTTGCTGACGGCCTCTGGTAACAGTCGGTGACGCGGGACGGTTTCCTCCGTCCCGCTGTCCACCCGACAGAATCTGCCAGACCATAATCCAGACAAGGACGAAAACGCTTGCCATCACTGCGTGTATGACATCGAGGTGCATGAGTAGACTCGGAGGTTGATCGGCAAATGCGCAGCTTCCGTGAGACGTGTCAATCCTCCGTGACGCAAAACGAATCGGCACGGAGACCATCCTGACACCACATTCTTTTCGAGACCTCTTACCTCCGTTACGATCGCCCTTCTTTCAGCGATGAGTGCCGCTTCTCAGTGCCGCAAAACCGGCAGAGTTTATGAGAGGTCGGCATAGTTCAACTGACCGTCCAATTGCGAAATGTCGCCGCTCGGCGTATCGTAGTTCTAAGACGGTGGCGGTCCGAATCGAAAAACCGTCAACGAGTTCCCACAACTGCCCCGGATCCCCCATAGGAATCGCCAACCGCTTATGTCCCACCCGCTCGCGATTGGCATTGATTTGGGTACAACGTACTCCGCGATTGCCTGGATTGATGGCTCTGGTCGACCGCAAACGCTGACCAATGCGGAAGGCGACAAGATCACTCCCAGTGTCGTGCTCTTCGAAAACGACGAGGTCATTGTCGGTAAAGAAGCACTCAAGGCACTCNCCACAGATGCTGAGCAGGTTGCTCAATGCATGAAGCGTGAACTCGGACGACGAGCCGTCGCCAAGCAGATCGACGGCCGACGTTTTCCTCCTGAAGCGTTAGAGGCCTGGGTCCTACACAAGATTCGATCGGATGCCTCTCAGGCGATTGGCTCGTTTCGAAAAGCCGTCATCACCGTGCCTGCCTATTTCGACGAGGTTCGTCGCAAGGCAACCCAGGACGCTGGCTTTATTGCGGGCCTGGATGTCATCGACATCATCAACGAACCCACTGCCGCGGCCATCGCCTTCGGACATGAGCAGGGCTCTCTGCGAGAACACCATTTTCGCACGAAACCGCTCCGCATTCTTGTCTACGATTTAGGAGGCGGGACCTTCGATGTAACCGTCATGGAAATCACAGGGAATGAATACGTGGCNCTCGCTACCGATGGTGACGTTCAGCTTGGCGGTCTTGACTGGGACAATCGTCTCGTCGATCTTGTGGCCGAGGAATTCATCCGAAAANACGATCTCGATCCGCGCGAGGATCCCAACACACTGGGCCGCCTCTGGCGCGACAGCGAAGATGCAAAACGAACCTTATCGGCTCGACAACAGGCCACCATTCCCTGCGACTACAAGGGCCATGCAATTCGCTGCGAGATCACGCGAGAACGCTTTGAGCAGGTAACCCAGGACTTACTCGATCGCACTTCCTTCACCACTCGACAGACACTTCAAGCAGCTGGATTGAGCTGGACAGACATCGATCGAATTCTCCTGGTGGGCGGATCAACACGGATGCCAGCAGTGAAACAGATGCTACAGCAGTTGTCTCAATTGGAACCAGACACCTCCGTCGCCGCAGACGAGGCAGTTGCTCACGGAGCGGCCCTGCATGCGGAACACCTGTTGGCAGAGAGTCGAGGCGAGGCACCGCGTTTTGCCGTCAAGAATGTGAATTCCCATAGCCTCGGGGTGGCGGCCTCGGATCCAACGACGCGACAACTCAGAAATGCCATCATTATTCCTCGAAACACGCCGCTCCCGATTTCGGCCAAACGCATCTTCAAAACTCAGAACGATGGTCAGAAAACCGTTTTGGTTCGAATCGTGGAGGGAGAAAGCGCGGCGGCGGAGGAATGCGTTCAATTAGGCAGTTGTACGGTAACGAACCTGCCTCCCGACTTGCCATCACAAAGCCCTATCGACGTGAGGTTCCGTTATCTCGAGAATGGTCGGCTGACGATTACTGTTCATGTCNGTCCTGGAGATGCATGGACGCAACACGAACTCATTCGCGAAAACAACCTGAGTGTTGAACAACTGAAGACTTGGCGTCAATTTGTTACCGGCACAGGCCATTCAATGCCGACGGACCCATCATGAACAAAGTACCCTCCTCCCAACCTCACAGCGACGTTCGCATGAAAGGCTTTTCCAGTCGCAAAACGGTGGAAGTAGCCTTGCGTTGGGTCGACGAACACAGCTTACCTCTGACGGAGGAAACGGTTGATCTCAGGGACGGATCGGGACGNGTTCTGTCGCAGGCGGTCTCAAGTCGAATTGATGTCCCGGGNTTCGATCGGGCGATGATGGACGGTTTTGCAGTCCAATCGAATGATACGCTTGGTGCGACTCCCTACAATCCGCTTCCGCTGCAAATCGTGGGAGAAGTTTTTCCCGGACAGCCCTTCGAGGGGACGATTGAGCGTGGTCAAGCCGTTCGAATTATGACCGGGGCCCCAATACCTGCTGGCGCGGACGCAGTGCTGCCGGCAGAAAAGACTCAAAGTTCCGGCGAAACGGTGCTGGCACAAGGAGAAGTCCCGACTCAAAAACATCTTGGCCGTCGCGGAGAAGATATCCAGGCAGAATCACTGGTCCTTCATCAAGGTCGCAAATTGCGACCACAAGACCTGGGCGTGCTCAGCTCGATCGGTGTCGGTCAGATCCAAGTCTACCGGCGTCCGAGAGTTCGCGTTCTGATTACCGGGAACGAGCTGGTGCCAAGCGGGACCCCACCGACACCCCACAAGATTGCGGACGCCAACGGCCCCATGTTAACCGCCCTGGTCGAACGAGACGGTGGCCACGTCATCAACAATGGCATCATTCCTGACCACGAAGACTCCATCCTGACTGCCATGCAGGACGACGTTGATGTCGTCCTCGTCTCAGGAGGATCAAGCGTGGGATTAGAAGACCATGCCCCACGCCTGCTGGCTGAACATGGTGAACTGGCGATTCACGGGATTGCCATGCGTCCGAGCAGTCCATCGGGGATGGGACTGATGGACCAGCGAAAACTGTTTTTACTGCCGGGAAACCCCGTTTCCTGCTTGTGCGCCTACGATTTCTTCGCAGGACGCGCCATTCGACAACTCGGTGGACGACCTGCCGAGTGGCCCTATCGCCGAATTCGATTACCGCTCCAGCGCAAACTCGTTTCGCAGATTGGCCGAGTTGACTATGCACGAGTCGCACTCGAAGAGGGAAAGGTCGAACCGGTCGCTATTTCCGGTGCCTCGTTACTGAGCTCAACGACGAGGGCTGATGGCTTTGTCATCATTTCTGCCGACAGCGAAGGATATCCACCAGGACACGAAATCGAAGTCTTTCTCTATGACGATGAAGTCTGAAAGTACCGCGCAAGAACAGTTTCTCAACGTCATCGATCGGGATGAGGCCGAGCGTCGCTTCCATGCCGTCATTGACGATTCCCCACGGGAAGTTGAAACCGTTCATCTCCAGACAGCCTGGGGACGAGTTCTCGCCGAGGACGTGAAATCGCCGATCGATGTTCCGTCCTTCGATCGATCGAACGTTGACGGTTTTGCCGTGCGAGCGGTGGATACCGTCGGCGCCACTGAAGATACTCCGCGAAAATTTGCTTTGCTGGACGAAGTGATTGCCACCGCCAAAGTGCCCACGTCGGTTGTCACTCCCGAAACCGCTGTACCGATTGCGACCGGGGCGATGGTGCCTCGAGGTGCGAACGCGGTCGTGATGGTTGAACATACCGATTACCAAAACGAAAAGCTCTATGTTTACCGTTCGCTGACGCCCGGATCGGCGATCAGTTTCGCGGGCACAGATATCGCGGCAGGCGAAACGGTCCTGCGTGGTGGCGAGTATCTAACGAGTCGCGAAACCGGTGTATTAGCTGCCATCGGTGCGGAAACCGTCCAGGTCTGGCGGCGTCCGAAAGTCGTCATCATTTCGACCGGCGACGAAATCATTGAGCCAGGTAAAGCGATGACACCGGGTCTCGTCTACGATTCGAACGCTCAAATCCTGTCGGATGCCGTTCGCGAATTGGGCGGCGAACCGATCGTGGGTGGCATCATCCAGGACGACTACGCAGATCTGCAGCAGAAATTACAGGAGGCTCTAGCAACGGCCGATGTAGTGCTTCTGTCAGGTGGTACGAGCAAAGGTGCCGGGGATATCTCCTACAAGGTCGTTCGAAAGCTGAACGATCCGGGTATTGTCGCCCACGGCGTTGCGTTGAAGCCAGGGAAGCCAATCTGTCTCGCCGCAAGCCAGGGTAAACCGGTCGTGATCCTCCCAGGGTTTCCGACCTCCGCCGTTTTCACCTTTCACGAATTCGTCGCGCCGGTCATTCGCAAGATGGCGGGACATCCAATTCAAAAGCACGGGACCGTTGCCGCAGAAATGGCAACCCAGATCCAATCAGAAATTGGCCGCACGGAATACTTGCTGGTAGGCCTGGTCGAACGCGACTCCGAAAACAACTCATCCGAACTGGCAGCATATCCGATGGGCAAAGGCTCTGGATCCGTAACGACCTTCAGTCGCGCTGACGGATTTGTCACGCTAGGTCGGCATGAAGAATTGATCCAACAGGGAACTCCGGTCAGTGTTCAATTGCTCGGACGCGACCTGGAAGTCGCCGATCTGGTTGCGATTGGGAGCCATTGCCTCGGCCTCGATTTCCTGTTGGGTGAGCTACAGCGTGCCGGCTTTCGCAGTAAATTCCTGGCGGTAGGTTCAACAGCCGGTATCCATGCCGTTGAACGAGGCGAGTGTGACATCGCCGGCATCCACCTCTTGGACGAAAAGAGTCGAAAATACAACCAACCGTTCCTGAAACCCGGCATGACACTGCTAACCGGATATCGTCGTATGCAAGGTATTGTTTTTCGACACGGCGATGATCGTTTCGAAGGCAAGGAGGCAGTCGGCGCCGTCGAATCGGTTCGAAACGCATCGGATTGTCTGATGGTCAATCGAAATCAAGGCAGCGGAACTCGAGTGCTCATTGATCAATTACTCGGAGAGTCCAGACCGGAAGGTTATGCCGTCCAACCGAAAAGTCACAATGCGGTGGCGGCAGCCGTTCTGCAAGGTCGCGCCGACTGGGGAATCGCAATCGAACAGGTCGCTCAGCAAAACGAGCTCGGGTTTCTACCGCTGACTCACGAGGAATTCGATTTTGTCGTGCCCGACAAACGGATCAATCGTCCTGCCGTGCAAGAATTTCAACGCTTGCTGTCCAGCGAAGCGATCATCTCGGAACTAGCCAAGTCAGGTCTCACTCGCCACGAATCTTGAGCCACTCACACTAGAATTCTTGACGAGCGATGTAGACACAAGAAATCGTCAACATCACGACGGCAAAGGCCAGACTACTCCAGACCGGTGCCCAGGGATCCTGCTTAACATACATGGAATCCAACGATTCAATTTCCTGNGCGATCGACATCGATTCTTTTCCCGTCAACAAATAGCTGGTGGTACTCTGCAAGGCACCAGGCTTTGGAAAAATTGCGTAGATCGGATCAATGAGATACCACGAGAGACGTTGCATGAAAGAACCCGAGGGTGACCAGGTCGCAACAACATCACCGTTGGGCAGNCGACACTGAGTCACCCGATTACCACGGTCAACAAGGAGCAGTTCGTCGTCAGAGACGAAAGCCGCCGCTGAAATATCCCCCTGCCCTGGCCAACGTACATCAAGTGGTGCCGCAGCTTTCGTATCGTACCCCCAAAATCGTCTCGTGTGGAAAACAACACCGAAGTAACGTCCATCTGGGGAGACGATCGCATACCGAGGTGAGTTTTTCGCTTCCGGCCGATATTCTGCTTCTTGATTTAATGTTTCAGCGTCGAACAAATTCACAACGCCGTCGGCGCGCGCGATGAGGAGATGTTTCCCAGCCACCGCCAACACAGCTCGCTGGGAATCTTCGCTGAGCGTAACCTCTTCGGTACGTTCGTAAGCATCGCCTTCAGGTTGATAAACGGATAGCTGTCCATCGTTCCACAGATAGAGTTTGCCAGTCGTAGGCGAGACAGCAACCTGCATCGCCGAGGACATCGTAGGAGCTGGCTTTAACACCACAGCGTCGGAAGCTGCCGTCTGATCGGGCGCGGGCAGCTCGAATCCAAAAATCCGAGGTCGCTCCGCGGCTGGCAAAATCTCGTCGCGAAAGCGAGCGATGCCACCGGGGGATACCGCGAGAATTCGCCCATCGGGTTCGTTGATGAGCGAAATCGTTTCACTGGGAGCATCACCCACTTCAAGCGCCGACCACTCATCTTCTTGAACCGCTGTAAATAATCGAAACTTTGGCCAGCCTCGTTGAACCTGTAACAATCGTTGATTGGCAGAGTCGTACACGGGCCCCACATTCATCTGCAAGAATGACGCACCAAAGAAAGACGAATTCGAGAACACATCCTGCCACGCCGCATTCTCTGGGTCCCAGAGTTGTGTCTGCCCTCTTTCGAGCACATTGAAAAGCTGATCGTCAACCTTCATCACCCGCACAACTCGGTTCGGACTGTGTACGAAGGTATCAATCAACACTTTCGAATTTCCAACCACAAAACAGATGAACCAAAAGACCATCGTAACCGTGATGCAAACGATGGTGTTCCGCCAAATCAGACCTGACAAGCCGGACACTGAGTAATACAGGATGAACAGAAACAGAAAGACAGGAATGCACAACAAGACACGGGGATACCAAAAATCCAAACGCAAACCGAGCAGGAGCCACGTACCCACGACCAAATAAATGGAGTTGATCAAGACGAACGAGCAACCGCCGACGAACTTTGACAAATAGAGCAATGATCGTGAAATCGGCTTACTCAGCAATAGATTAATGGAGCCAGCATCGAACATATTGGGGATGATCGACGCCGTCACCAGGATCGCACTAAAGACGCCGATCACGCCGAGGAAGAAGTCCATGTAGGTGACCAGTGTCGTCTCGACAATATCTTGAAATTGTTCATCGGTTAACGGCAACGGAATGCCCACGTCCGAATTGAAGTAAGTGAACGAAATCGAACGATTGGGGCGCTGTTTAATATGCCTCGGAAAGGCCGCCTTCAATGCTAACCGATTAAACCTTCGCAATTGCTCTTGGGTAAGTTGGTCTAGCTCTTGAGCGAGCAACTCCTGAGCTTCTTCGTTGAGCTCAATCCCGGACCATGCCTGTTCGTCGTAGAAGTCCTGGCGATTCAGCAACTCATCCAATTCGATTGAGAGGTCACGTTCGAGACGGCGTTCTTTTCGCCGATCTTCCGCCGATGCATTGACAATCGATTTCAGTTCTGAATTAATCCCGGGACTCAACATCAACGCGATGTGTCCTTCAAATGTCTCAGGCTTGTCTTGATGGGTAACAAGTCGACGGGCCAATTCCTCAAAACGACTCAAATCGCCCCGCCCAATCCGAGAAGTCAGTTCGCGGTGCCAGCCAAGCGGAGCGAAGCCCAAGAACATCACAGTAATTAGCAGCAACAGGATCCAGAGGACACGTGATGCCAGTGCCTCGCGAAAAGAATCCTTGATAATGGCGAGATACGGTCTCATACGAGCTCGGCCTTCTGCGATATCAGCTCCAGGAACGCATGCTCGAGTGTTTTCTTCCTGCGATTCAAACGCACAATGCTGACTTGATGATGTCGCAACTGATCAACCAGGCGATCTGCATTTGATTGATCATGAACCGTCACCTGCAACAGAAAACCACCATCCTTTAAGGGTTCGATCTGAAGTTCCGGTTCCCCTTCGACAGCCGCGCGCACGTCGGTCTCTGCGCCAGCGGCATGGATCATCAGGTCGGTGCTGTCTGGCGGCGAAAGTTCTTCCATGGTTCCAACAAACTTAAGCTGTCCGTGATCGAGAATGGCAACGTGATCGCAAATAAGCTCGACCTCCTGCAACAAATGGCTATTGAGAAATACGGTCTTGCCACTTTGCTTGAGTTGTTGAAGTAACTGTCGAATCTGAGAACGTCCGACCGGGTCCAGGCCATCGGTAGGTTCGTCCAGGATCAACAACTCTGGATCATGAATTAGCGCTTGGGCAATCCCCAAACGTTGCTGCATGCCTTTGGAAAATCTACGAACCGACTCTCGATCACGTCCCTCCAGACCAACNGTCTGGAGCAATTCATCTCGCCGTTCGGTAATCTGAGCATTCGACAAACCACTCAACTTGCCATAGAGTTCGAGTGCTGTTCGAGCCGTCTGATGCCGTGCCAGCCGTAAGTGCTCTGGCAAATATCCAACCCGAATTCGGCCTCGACGATCTCCCGCGGAAAAGTCCAACAGCTTCGCCTTACCCGACGTGGCTCGAATAATCCCGAGCAAGACCTTGATCAATGTGGTCTTACCAGCACCATTTGGCCCCAACAGACCGAAGATTTGACCTGGCAGAACCTTGAATGAAACATCCTCAAGCGCATGGACGCCCTTACCGACCCAACCGTGGCGGTAGACCTTACTCACCTGGTCAATTTCAATTACAGAACGATCGGCCAACACACACTCCTCACCCGTTCACCGTACCGATTCATTTCCAGAGCATCACTGCCTGCGCCGCATCCATCTTTCCTGCTGGCGACTCATCAGAATGCGGCGGCTCCACTCCATCGTAACCTTCTCGTCGAAAAAAGAGCACGGCGAAACGCAAAAGAGCAGGACCATTTCACCCGTTACTGGTCCGTCGCGGCCAGCAGCATCTCTCCTCGCCCTCCCTCAATGAAGTCGCCGCTGTATAGATCGACTTCTGCATCGCGCAGGCCCGCCGGCACTTGAAAGCCGGATGACTCGAGATTCTGGAGAATCATTCTGATCGCAAGCGAACGAAACCGGCAGGCATAACGGAAGCTTGGAAGTAGCTCAGGCAAATCGGCACCAAGCAGACCAATAGTGCCGCGTCTCATCCCCGCCCCATGTCGAATCCCTGTTGCTCCGAAAACCAGGATCGTTCCGGCCAGCATATTGAATCCAATCAAATCCCCAGCATCCCCACCAACCACAATCAGCCCTCTTCGCATCGTGTGACCGAGCTCGTTACCGACGTTGCCGTCGATCATAATCGTTCCACCAACCATGCCCCGCTGGCTACCACGATATGCCGCACCGACCAAATGCCCTGCATTGCCGCGGACATGGATTTTTCCAGCCTTCATTTCGGCGCCGACCCAGCCCGCTACATCACCCGTGACGACGATCTCGCCTCCGGACATTTCACTTCCGATATGTCGTCCGGCAGACCCTGTGATTTCGATCAGCCCCGATTGCATCTTCGCGCCAATCCAATGCACACCCGTCAGATCACCATGCCAACGGTGACACCCGTCGGTCGGATCTCCTGAAACACGGAAGAGGTCGCCNANCGGGGCCTCTTCATTGCCGACGAATACGGCTAACTTTCGGATTTCGTCCAATCCCATCTGCTGCAGTCGATTAGGTGTCACTCCTTCCACTTCAACAGGCACATCAGGCGGATTGAGATAAGTTAGTTCTAAGGCCATGAACAGTT
Organism: Planctomycetaceae bacterium; assembly: GCA_002723275.1. GTDB lineage: Bacteria > Planctomycetota > Planctomycetia > Pirellulales > Pirellulaceae. The sequence goes on along the minus strand of PBNZ01000011.1, from coordinate 126,173 downwards.
TTACTCTCAGAATTCGGCGGGTTCACTCGTTTGAGTATAGCAAGCGCATCGCCGGTCAGCTGCGCTGTAACTTGTCCTGAAATTGCCATGTCGCAAGTTGAGCTCACTATCGAAAAAGCCAGCTTTCTCAAACGGCTGACTTTTCTTGAACGATGTTAATTGGAATTGGCGATCGCTATTTAGGACGCTGAGGGCGCCGAGGACGATCTCCACCGCGATCTCCACCGCGATCTCCACCGCGATCTCCACTGCGGTTACCGGCACGATCGCCGCGTTGGCCAAGCCTGCGGTTGAAGGCCTCGGTAATTTCTTCCTTGGTCAAGAAACCATCTCCATCCGCGTCAATCGCATCAAAGCGTTCGAGCATTCTTTCGGGCACTTCGTCCTTGCTGAGCTTGTTATCGTCATCAGCATCGGCTTCCATAATCCGTTGAATAAATTGGCCGGGCCCTCGTTGAGGAGCTCCATCACGACCTTCGGGACGTCCCTGACCAGGCCTACGTCGAGCATCGGGATCACGTTCCTGATCGGGTCGACGTCGCTCAGCTGCCCCCCGTCGTCTCTCATCATCGGGACGATCTCGTTCAGGCCGTCGGCCAACATATTCTTCAACACTCAAACTGCCGCTTCCATCTTTATCGAGTTTTTTGAGTGCTGCGACCGCATTCGCAATTTCTTCGGCAGAAAGTTCGCCGTCTTCGTTGACATCGAGAGCAACAATCAGCAGAGGTCTGGGGGGCCGGCCACGTTCGGCCCTGGGACCTCGATCCTCTTGATTTCCACGCTGTCGTCGTGCTCGTCGCTCGCCTTCTTCGGGTGGCTGGGCGGTAGCGAAATCACCACCGACAAGAATCGCTGCCATTACCAGGGGAAATAGTCGGAAAACGGTCATCAATACTCTCCTCTTTTTTCACGAGTTTCACCAATGGACTAGATCCAGCGGCTCGATAGTTGGCGTATGATTGGCCCGCGGGGCTCATGCCACACGTTATATATCATTATGAACCCAGCTCAGGAGCCTCAGTTTCGCAGGATTGTATTTNTTTGTGTAATAGGAGCATGACAACGGCAATTATTCTTTGTGGCGGGCAAAGTTCCCGTATGGGATTCCCCAAGGCTTTACTGCCTTTTGGGCCTGAAACTATGCTTGAACGGGTTTCGGGGCTCTTGGAATCGGCGGTCGACCATCGTGTCGTCGTGGCCGCGGCAGGTCAATCGCTGCCTCCGCTCCCTGCGGAGATTACGGTTTGCGAGGACCAACATCCTGAGCGGGGTCCGATGGAAGGTCTCGCAGCTGGACTTCGCGCAAGTCCTGACGACATTTGCTACGTCACCAGCTGTGATGCACCGTTTCTAAAACCAGCCTGGATCACTGCGTTGCTTGAGCGTCTTGGAGAAGGTGATGAAATTATCGTCCCAACCGAAGGACGTCTTCATCACCCNNTGGCCGCGGTCTACCGGCGATGCGTGCTTCCCCAAATCGATCTNTTGCTNAGTGAAAATCGACTTCGGCCATTCTTCCTGTTTGAGAACGTTCCGACTCAGCGAGTCGATGTTGAGACACTACGCGCAGCAGACCCTGAGCTGGAATCGTTAATGAACGTCAATACTCCGCAAGAGTATTTGTCGGCATTNGAACGGGCAGGTTTCGATTGTGAACCGGAAATGCGGCGGCGACTGACCGAGAATCTCGGCTAGTGTCGAGCCCACTTACGATTCACTACACTGGATNTTTTCCGACTCTTTCAGGTAATGATCGCCAACCGGATAGTTTCGAAACCGCACGGAATAATACTGCTCAAACCATTCCGAGATTTGCGGTTCAATCCCCGCATCGTACTTGGGACCAACATGCAAGGTGCGACCGTATCGTTCCTCACGAATCTCTCCCTCTTCAACCAGCACTAATCCATCCTTGATGACATAGCGAGGCAGTTCGAACATGATCTCTTTGTTTTCATGCGGCGTATAGATCGTAATGTCAGCATCGGCGCCCGGTCCAAGATGGCCCTTGTTTTTCAACCCGAGGATTTTTGCCGGCCCGGCTCGAGTGATGATGGCAATTTCATTGAGAGAATACTCACGATCAAGATCCGCCAAATTTGATCGTTCTCGCACTTGAGGATGAACGGTTTTCAACACATCCTGTCGATAGGTCCGATCCATCAAGAGCCGCACAATCTGAGGATAAGCGAGGAAAGAACCACCATTCGGATGATCGGTACTCATCACCACCCGCCAGGGATCCTCCACCATCAGATACCATTCCAATCCGATCGCCCACTGCAAAGAGTGAACGAGACTTTTGTTACGGTATTTGATCGGAGCAATACCACAGCCCGACTCTAATTCGGTATCAGAACTAAACCATTTGGTTCCGTAAACGTTGGACAAAAAGTAACCCAACGGGCCATCTCCAGTCATACTCGTGGTCTCACCAAACATGACTTGGCCAACATCAACCGTCACATTTTCATGAGAGTTTACGTAGTCGGCGAGCGGAGCGACCTTGCTATTGAAGGTATTCTCATCCGCGTCTCCCCCCCCGTAACTGTGAAATTGGATATGCGTCAGATGCCCTCGATGCCCCTCCAAAGCCTCCATCGAATGCTGCGTCGTCAGCCAATTGCCGGGCNTACCAAGGTTATTGCAATGGAGATGAATCGGGTGTGGAAGTCCGAGCTCATCAACGGTGCGCGACATGTTGGTGATAATCTGCCGAGGAGTCACATCAAAGAAATCGACATTGGAGTCGATCGTCGATACATTTCCGCCCTGCTGTTGTTTAAACACCTCGACGCCGCCTGGATTCACCACCTTGGCGGCGTACCCTTTGGCAGACCCCAGCAACCAGGCGACAAAAGCTCGCAGTCGCTCGGGATCATTCTCATGAATCGAATTCATGACAAAATGATTGTTCCCCATGAGCACATAAAAGCCTTTGTCGATGCAGGGAGTATCCTCAAACTCCTCATGGGCATGCCGTGCCGAAAGCGGCGGGACAGCCGCATCAAAGGCAGTCGTATATCCTAAAGCGGCATATTTATAGCCGGTCGCAAAAGTACTTGGGACACTTCCCATGGTCCCGCTATGAGTTTTCGAAGTGCGGCGAACCGGTTCATCTCGTCGCTTCTCTTCCGGTCGCATCTTGCGAGCCACATTGACCTTGGGGCCAGCAATATGGCAATGCATATCAACCCCGCCAGGCATGACGACTAGACCCGCTGCATTCAATGTTCGGTTCGGACGTACTGTCGGGTCCGTTGGAGCTTCAACGATCTTACCACCCCGGATCCAGATATCTTTGACTTGGCCATCAATCCCATGAATCGGATCGTAGACATACCCACCGGCAATCAGGAATAGTGAATCGTTCATAGCTAAAATTTCAACAATCCTAAAAACAAATTGCCTCTCGAATCGAGAGGCAATATTACATCCACGATCTCAATACAACGATGTTCCCCAGCAGTCTAAACGAAGTTGAAGATGTCGTCATCATCATCTTCTTCGCTGCCTTCCTTCCTCTCCCAGTCAGAAAGATTATCTTCGTCTGCAACGGAAAGCGACATTTCTGACATCCGCAGATCAGAACGACTCCCCTTGTCGTAATGCTCGGAAATCATCCAAAGATGTGTACCCGCAGGCAAAACGTCCTCGAGAGGTTACGTCTCGACTTCTAGTTCATCGTCGCTCGCAAAATCGACCGGAATCGATCTAACGGGTTCCACAGGGATGTTCCAATCCTCTATTTTTCAATCTTCTACTTCGCAGTATACACCAAAGACATAGCGTCCAAAGCAACCGAATCTGGACCGACCAAGAGTCTGGCTGATCACCTCCCCGGCAAACATCAAAATAACTTGACGGCACCAGAGAGCGTTCATTCATTTGCACCAACCTTGGGGTTAACTGTCAGAAGGTTTAGCGCGTGATCACCGAGAAACATTCGCTCGAAACAAACAACGCGTCTGGAACTGAAAGACGATAACCCTTTGTGATACGGTGTAAGATAGGTATTGGGGTCGCAAGAGATAACGCCCCTCAAGGATGACCGAGGTTACCGTCAACAAAAGGCAAATCCAGCATGCATCGTATCCGTACCGAGATCGGTTTTTGGTTTTGGGCCGTCTCAACCGGTTTCGTTATCGGGTGCGGAACTGATTCAGCGCNCACCCCATCAACACCCCCTGCCAATCCTGCGACGTCGAATCAAGAAATCCCCTCGGCTGCCGACAGTTTCCAAGGCTCCCCTCAACGGAGAGACACTGAGCCAATTGCACNGGAAAATCCACCGGCATCAAGCTCCTCGCAAAACCTTGAAAAGGATCCGCTTGCCTGGATCGAATCGTGGGGAGGTCTTTATCGGCATGAAGGATCCGACCCAAATCGACCTCTTCGTGTTCTGCTGTTGAATCGTTCGACCATTTGCGATGAAGGGACACAGCATTTGAAAGGATGGACGGAACTCAAAATTCTTGACCTGGCATCGACNTCAATTTCAGACGATGGCCTTCCACCGCTTTCAAAACTCGTGAACTTACAGAGCCTCAATNTGGGAAACACAAATATCACTGACGAAGGTCTCGTTCATCTGACTGAACTCTCTCAACTCCAAGGCTTGAGTTTGAGCGGAACGGGGGTATCCGACGCAGGTCTGGAGCATCTATCGCAGTTAACGCAACTGACGGACTTGAATCTATCGGATACAGACCTCGCAGGGACCGGCCTCGAAAAACTCGCCCCCCTTCAACAACTCGAAACGCTCGACCTTTCCTACACCGGAGTTCGCGATGATGACCTTTCCCAGCTGAAGGCATTACCCGCCTTGAAAACGTTAGGACTTGGCAAGACACGGATCACAGGAACGAACTTAGCCGCGTTGCTGGAACTGCCAATGCTGCAAGCCTTGAACTTGAGTGGAAATGCAATCGACGATTCCGCGATCCCCGACCTGGCTCGCTTCACTCACTTGAAGCAATTGGGCCTGGCAGAAACCAAACTTTCTGCAGAAGGCCTCCAGCGTCTGCAAGCATCTCTACCGAACACTCAGCTTCGTTAGGGACCCCCGATTTTGGGAATGTTCCACGACGCCATTCATTACCGTTGTTTAGCGCGATCGTCATCAATGTTTGACAGTTGCCCGAACGGCAAAGATACTGACAGAATATTGGTGTTTCTGCAAAGACCGAGGAAGAAGTGGTGCATTTCATCCAACAACATTTTTCCGCAAATTCGGTTTCAAGCATCGGTCGGGGCATCTTGATCACGATGACCCTTTGTCTGCTGCCTGCCGGCTGCCAGCGGAGTGCCGAATCTCCCGTGGCGATGGACCAAAAATCCGCGACGGGTTCTGAATCGATTGGGACTCAGGAGCAGAAACAATCGTCTAACTCCGAATCAGCGAAAGTGGTCGCTGAGCAGACCATTTCTGTTTCCACTCAAGCGGCTCTGCCCACCACTCCTGGCAGTTCTTTCGAAACCTTTCATCAACCGTTTGAAGACAATCTGGCGAAGGTGGATCCATCTCTCGATGGATGGAATACGGAGGCCTTCAGCGATCAGGTTTCCAAACAATTGAAGCAGCTCGAATCGGTGATTGCCAAATGGCCGAACGACCGAAATCAGCTTGGCCCATTCCTCGCGGAAGACTTCCGTTGCACACCTCTACGGCCAGCAACGCTTAAAACGGTCTTTAAAGATCCATCATTTCAAGTGCATCGTCAGCAGGCGGCCGACGGAAAGCTTGAGAGTATCCATCAGGGTGCTGGGGGACTCGGAAAAGCGATTGACGACCTGAGGTCGGCGACGAGCCGCGCCGATGTGCACGTTCACTTCAAAACGATCCGCGTCAATCTCGATGCAGAATTTGGCGAGACAGTTTCCTACTTCCAGCTTGGCGGGACAACGGCAGACCAAGGAGTGCAACAAACTGCGGTTTGGACCTGCCGTTGGGAAAGGAATTCGGATACATCTCCGCCTCGGCTTCATGAAATCAGCGTCGAACAATTCGAGGAAACGGTTTCAGGTGAGCATCACACCGGCATGTTCCGAGATGCAACGGAGGCCACTTTAGGAGCAACAGAGGCCTATCAGCAACAACTCGTGCACGGGGTCGACACATGGGTCTTGACCATGGATCGACGGCTTGGCCTGGACATTGTGGCCACGCATGGGCTCGCCGTTGGTGACATCGACGGAGATGGACTCGAAGACCTGTATGTCTGCGAGGCGGGTGGACTTCCGAACCGATTATTTCTCCACAAACCCGACGGCACGGCTCGTGACGTATCCGCGGTAGCGGGAGTGGATTACATGGAATCGACCCGATCGGCCTTGTTCATCGACTTGGACAACGACGGCGATCAAGATTTGGTGATTGCCTCCGATCGATATTTATTGTTTTTGTCGAACGATGGGTATGGTCGCTTCTATCAACGAGCGGGCTTTCGCACCGAATCGTCTTTGGTTTCCATGGCGGCCGCTGATTACGATCTCGATGGAGATCTGGATATTTACGCATGCGGTTACTTCACGATGGAAGATGCTGCGGAAACAAGTGTCGGACTAGGAAATCCGATACCTTTCCACGATGCGAACAACGGTGCTCGCAACAGTCTGTTCCAAAACAACGGGAACTGGACCTTCGCAGATGTCACCGACGCGGTCGGCTTAGACGCAGACAATGAACGCTTCAGTCTTGCTGCGAGCTGGGAAGATTACGACAACGATGGTGATCCGGATCTCTACGTGGCCAACGACTATGGTCGCAATTGTTTATACCGCAATGACCAGGGGCAATTTAAGAACGTGGCGGCTGAAGCGGGCGTCGAAGACATCTCAGCCGGAATGTCGATCAGTTGGGGCGACTACAATCGCGATGGCCTGCAAGACATTTACATCAGCAATATGTTTTCCTCAGCGGGCAATCGGATCTCCTATCAGCGACAATTCAAAACGGATGCGAACGATTCCACGCGTAGCAGTTATCAACGATTCTCGCGGGGCAATACGCTTTTCGAGAATGCAGGAGATGGAACATTTCGCGATGTGACCCTGACGGCAGGGGTGACGCTGGGACGCTGGGCATGGGGCTCCAACTTTATCGACATCAACAACGACGGCTGGGAAGACCTGATGGTCACCAACGGCATGTTGACGCGAGACGGACAAACGCCCGATTTGTGATCATTTATGTGGCGGCGGGTTCTGTCGCAATCACCAACCTCGGTTCCCACGGATGCCGACAGCCAAAAGAAGACTTCCGAATACCTGGATGGCTGGAAAGCCTTAGGTGCCCTTCTGCATTCGGGAGGCGCGCTCAGCGGTCACGAACGTAATTGTCTTTTCTTGAATACGGGAAGTCCTCGTTTCGCCGACGCTTCTGCTGCAGCCGGATTAGACCACGACTCTGATTCTCGGGGGGTCGCCTACGTTGACTGGGATTCCGATGGCGATCTGGATCTATGGATGGCCAACCGCACCAGTCCCCGCATCCGCTATATGCAGAATGAGATTGCGACCGGCAATCATTACCTCGCCTTGAAATTACAGGGAGTCACCTGTAACCGAGATGCGATTGGGGCACGAGTGGAGGTTTTTCTGGAGGGTCAGGCTGATCAACCTCTTGTACGTTCGGTTTCGGCGGGAGAAGGTTTTGTTTCTCAATCTAGCAAATGGCTGCACTTTGGTTTGGGTCCGTCCGATCAGATCGAAAGAGTACTCGTTCAATGGCCCGGAGGCGTCCAAGAATCGATTGAAGCGGTGACGATCGACAACCACTTTGTGGTTATCCAGGGCAGCGGACGAGCGAACGTGTGGAATCGCCAGACCTCCCCTCAGCTGAAAACCTCGTCACCAAAATCGCCAGCGCCACTTGAATCACAGCGAATTTTACTCGCGCGACGCTTACCCATGCCTCGTGTTCCCTTTGTCGATCTCCAGGGCAAGGCCACTGACAGCGATTCCTTCCTCGGCAAACCGGTGCTTATTAACGTCTGGGCAACCTGGTGCCAACCCTGCCTGGAAGAACTTTCTGATTGGAATCAGCACCATCAATCTCTTGCATCCGAGTCATTACAAATTGTTGCTTTAAATGCCGATCATGCTGATGCAGCAGATCCATTTTCGTCTGAAAATCGTCGCGGTGTTGACGAGCTTTGGCAAAGGCTAGGAGCCTCGTTTGATGTGGGAATGGTGGATGCGGCCGGAATTGAGATTCTCGAATCAGCCGAACGATCACTCTTGCTCTGGCAAAGTCCTCTCCCTATCCCGACCAGCTTCTTGGTTGACGCCGAGGGTCGACTCGCCACCGTCTATAAAGGTTCGGTTTCCGTTGATCAATTGCTGGCCGACGTGCGGGCTCTCAAGGTTCAGCATGACGATGTTCGTGATGCGTCGACACCGCTGCGAGGCAAATGGTATACCGACCCATTCCCACCAGATTTGCTGGCCATTCCGGAGCACTTAACGGGCGTTGGTCGCTCGAACGAAGCTTATGAGTACCTGAGTCGACACGTTTTGCCTGATAGAAGCTCAACCAACATCGACCCCTGGCAACAACTCGGTGTTAGCTCTCGTAAAGCCGTAAAGGCATTACGTGGAACCGCTCAATCACTCCTCAGTCAGGACGACGTCGATCGGGCCATCACACTCTATCAGAACGCCATTCTTTACGATCCAGAATCCTGGATGCTGCGTGTCGAACTCTCAAATCTGTTAATCGGTCGCGGTCGGGATAGCGAAGCGATCAGCTTGAATCGCGAAATGACGAAACTCAGAACAGGACATCCGCTCCCCTGGAACAATCTTGCCTGGATTTTGGCAACGAGTCGGGACGATTCGGTTCGAGACCCGGAGAAGGCGATCGAATTGGCGGAAAAAATCTGTAACGCCACTGAGAATCAGGAGCCCAGTGCGCTTGATACGCTGGCCGTGAGCTATGCGGCTGCTGGCCGCTACAACGACGCGGTTAAGACTGCTCAGCTGGCGATCGCCCGTTGCCACGCGATGAAGTTATCAAAGCTTGCCGATGTGATCTCCGATCGTGCAAAACTCTACAAACAGAAACAACCTTACCCCCCCTAGATTTTGCTTGCAAACGACGCATAAGTACAACTAGACTGTGGCTGGATACAGAATTCAAATCTGGGAGTCCGGAATTGGGTACAGAGAATAGGCTTGTGCCCTGGAGGCGTCTAATGAAGAACAGCTTTTGAATTTGGAGAATTGGACTATGTCTCTATCCCTGCGTAATTGTTGCACCCGTTTCTGGATTGGATCGGTAGCAACTGCTCTACTTCTGTCTGGTCAGTCTGTGCTGAAGGCTGACTACCGCGCTGCCGTTCTGGCAGATGGCCCTATCGGTTATTGGACGCTTGACGAAGGCGATGGTATCGCCACGAACCTCGGAACGCTCGGTGACGAAGCGGATGGTGAATACTTCGGTGATGACCGAGAAGTAGACGCCGGACCGGATCTCCCGGGAATGAGCCCAGGCAACCAGGCGATGCGACTGACGCTTGAAACCAACGACGAGGCGACGCTGATTGATGACGCTTCGGGTGTGACCGTCGAAACGCCGATCCTCGACGATCTCCAAGCCTTTACTTTGTCGGGGTGGATCAATCCGCTGGAAGCGGATCTGTCAAACCGCGCCGGGCTTTTCGGTCAAGACAACGCCATCGAGTTTGGCTTCATCGGCCCGAACAACATTCACTTTTGGGCAGAACTTCCTGAAGGCGGTAGCGTCAACTCGAACGCTCTCTACGACTATGACAATGATGAATGGCATCACATCGCCCTCACAGGAGATGGTGAGACGGGCGATTTGTTCTTCTACGTCGATGGCGAAGAAATCGACTGGGATGACACCAATTCGGTTCCCCTAGAAGAACTTGAAAAAGACAGCTATGGCATCTCGGGACTTCCTTTCCAAATCGGTGGTGGAGCGATCTTCGGTGCGGACCGACAGTATGCCGGTGGCCTGGATGAAATCGCTGCCTTCGACAAGTACCTGACGGAAGAACAGATTCAGGCTCATTATCAGGCTGCATTAGAGGGTACGGTTGGCGATCCCTGCGACTTTGACGGTAGTGGTTCATTGGACGTCGGCGACATCAACCTGCTTTCCGCAGCCATTGCAGGTGGCGAAACGGACGCCAAATGGGATGTAAACAAAGACGGCGCTGTAAACGTCGGCGACCTGGACTCCCTAGTTACCGATTCGTCGAAGCTCAATACCTACATTGGCGATGCGAATCTCAATAGCGAATTCAACAGCGGCGATCTCGTTGTTGTGTTCTCCGCTGGCGAATATGAAGACGGTGTCGCTGGTAATTCGACTTGGGGTACGGGCGACTGGAACGCCGATCTGGAATTTGGATCGGGTGACCTGGTTGCTGCCTTTACCGATGGCGGTTACGAGCAAGGTCCCAAGGCTGCAGCCGTAGCCGTTGTGCCCGAACCAAGTTCGTTTGTACTTCTGACGATCGCCGGTTTACTCATCCTGCGACGACGACGAGTATCGTAACAACACTTTCCAAACGTTAACGGTGAGTGCCGCATTCGTTTTTGCGGCCTCACCTTTCTTTTTGCGCGTTCCTTACCGACGGCTCCGCCTGGGAGCGTCGGTTTCGCCCAAACGGGCTCGCAAGTTGGTGTGGTTTTTGTCTTTTCGACGTGTGCGGAAACGTACTGTTCGACTTGGTTTCCCATGACCTTCAAGGAGAGCTGGAATGGGTCTCGCACCCGATCCGGGTTCTTTGTTAGGTTATCGAAATGAACTTAAGGTTGCCGGCCATCGGCAAGCCAACAGGATCCGGAAAACAACAGGGATTGTTCGACCACGCCGGGAGAAGCGAATGACACAATCGAATCTTAAGATTGCCATCCGAGCCATTGAATTCGCTCGCAACTATACCCACAGCCTGATGGATGATTTCAGCGAAGATGAGTGGTATCAGCAACCGGCCGCCGGCTGTACGAATCTGGCTTGGCAAGTCGGCCATCTTGCGATGGCGGAATATGCATTAACGATGATCCGCATTCGTGGCAAGGAACCCGAAGACGCGGAATTTATCTCAAATCAATTCTTCAAACAATTTAAAAAAGGTTCGACCCCAGATTCCGTCGCTGAACCCTTTCCCGATCCTCAGGAAATTCGTCGGGTCTTTGATAACGTTCACGAACGGGCATTGACCGAACTACGTGGCTACAGCGATGAAGAGCTAGACGTGAAGCTACCAGAACCCCACGCCGTTTTCGATACGAAATTGGGTTCCGTCTTCTTCTGCTCGTCCCACGAAATGCTGCACGCGGGTCAGATTGGATTACTGAGGCGTTTGTTGGGCAAGAGCCCGATACGGTAATACCGAGGGAAACCGCAGCTCAAGCAACATTGCTAAGCTTGGATACCCTTCAGTTCTCGCACACGTCTTTCAATTCCCGTAAGAACTTCGAGATCACTTGGAAAAGGTGACTCGAAAGCAGGTCTTAGCGGAATGGGAACATCGTCCATCCGATAAACGGTACCCGGGACATTGATTCCATAGGTCGCAACAGAGAATGCGACGGCAGCGTTCCGGGTTGTGGGAGTTTCTTTGGGGTCGAGTGCAACGTAAGGAATCGACTTCAGATGTTCTCGTGCGGGTTGGCTGAAATTCGCCATTGGATCACTGGCGATGATCATGGCAGCATCGGCCTCACCCCGTGCCAACACATCCGACGCGGTATATTCTCCTGGATTAAAGCGTGGATATCCGCGTGTGAGATTAACCCCAAAGGGGTATCCTGTCCGCCAGGAAACAACGTTATCCGCTCCGGTCACATTGCCGTGACCTCGATTTGGTTTGCAGACGAAGCGAGTGTGCTGATTCATATCACGGGTCAACGCCAAGAGTGCTTCGCTGTTTGCATGTTTTCCGCGGGTCATGGTGAGTCCCATCCCGAAGAAGATAACCCCAAATTTGGCCGCCTTCATACGATCCATCAGATCCTGCCAGACAGACAATTCGATGCCGGTATCGTCGAGTACCTGCTGCGGATCTAATTCGATCCCACGTGCCAGGCAGCGAAGCGCCCAGAGTGCTTCGAAATCCCGGCGTGGCTTGATCTGTAGCAAAATGTCAGCCGCCTTTGCCGACTTGGTCTTACGTACATCGACAATCACACAGGTACGATCTTTGCGGCCATTCGGCAGAAACATCCCCTTGGGCATCAAACTGTATTTGGCGAAATGGCGAGGATGGCTCTCCGCCGGATTTGAACCCCAAAAGATGATCAGGTCGCCACGATTCCTCACTTCGCCCAATGAGGCCGTCACTTCACCAACGCCTTGAAACGCCATCCCCGATGGCCCATGACAAACGCTCGTCGTCGTATCAACGATACCGCCGATCCAATCACTAATGCTCACCGCAACGCGTTGCGATTCGGTTGTTGTGTCGCTCAAACCATAAGTCAACGGATACCGTGCGTTGGCAAGAATATTTGCGGCACGTTCAATTCCTTGCTCAACCGTAGCGGGCTGACCATCGACGAAGCAAGCAGGTCGATCCTCGATTTCGTGATTGAGAAACCACGCGTTCCCGAGCACACAGGCATTCTTTGCCTTGACGATTTCGTGACCTTTGACGCTCAGCTTTATATCGTCACAAACGCAACCGCAGAAAGTACAGGTTGCATCTTCGACAATACGTAATTCATTTGCAGTGGAATCAGATTCAGCTATCGACATGGCAGATAGACCATTAGAGAGTGCGACGGGAAATCTCGCTTCGGTGGACGGTCCAGGTCGTCTCGCACCTCACCGAAGGCGACGGGAGCAGAATCTCTCCGATCTCAGTCATTATTCTAGTTCATTCCGGTTCGAAACTGAAGGCATAAGCCAAAAAATGAGGATTAGCGAATAAATCGCGGGACGAACTGTCGCAACCGATCCCAACTTCCGTCCGACTCTAAGGGAGCGACCTCAACCGTCGGTTGCGGTTTATTAGCAACGGCCGGTACATCGTCAGGCACATTTTTCATCAGGTACTGAGGCCAGTAGCCGTTCAAACTTCGCAGACAATCGCTGACCATACCATTCTCACGAAGGTAATTCATAAAAGTCATCAGCGTCGCCAATTCACTTACCTCTTCGTCATCAAGTGCGAGAATATCAAATAATTGAACATCATCTAAAAACACCTCTCCCCGACCGGTCACTTCAATGCCAATTTGCAAGTCCGGCCCAATCGGTGGTAACTGACTTACCCGAAAAACAAATTCCTTCCACTCGTTATTTAGACCGCGGTCAATATGCCCGCCGCCGATGCCAGACCAGGGATAATAGGTCTTCCCACCGGCTCGCAGTATCATCCTGACTTGCGGTTGTTGATTCGACTCACCTGCCTTTGCTCGAATGGCAACCGACAGCCTCTTCGATGCGGGCGGCATGAAGGGAGCACTATAAAGCACCACCGTATTTCGATCCGTCTTCACTCGCAAAAACGATTGACCGTCAAATGCATCGCCTTGCAAAATCTTAACGGCAGACTGAGCGCGATCGGCCGTCCATCCAGGGATAGCTTGCGAGTCGGTCACAGGCTCTTCGAAACTTGCATTGGACAGCAGTTTAAGAGAAGGTGGATGACGCAAACGGGAAGCGCGTGAGATGAGACTATCCACACGAGTTTTCAGGGCAGGCAACACATCCTCGGGCAACTCAACAGATAAATTATTGAAGGTAACAACATCATTAACCTTAATCGCAACGAGATCATACGGAAGCAGGTTCAGGTTCCATTCAATTTGCTCGCCCGTTTGCTGCCAGGCTTCAACGCGTGCCTGCCCCAAGGATTGGACGCGAACTGGATTATCAGCCCCCAATGCAAGAGTCGCGTTTACCTGCCAAGGTGATTCGTTAACGACGTAGAAATAGGTCGAGCCATTCTTAACGAGTCGCCGTATTCTCAAAGGCTGAGATGATTTCGAATTCTTGAGTGCTTCTTCAAAGGGTTCATTCGGAAGGCTGCGAAATACGTTCAGAAAACGTCGAGCAAACTCTTCCTGACCTAACGGCATCATCCACCCCCCAGAAAAGATGACACGACTGTCCTGGGCGGCCATCGCTTCGACAAGAGGCCGTCGATAGGCATGACCGACCACAGAAATCTGGGCCACGAGCGACAGCAACGTGTTTTCACTTCCAAACGGACTCATCGCGTCAAAGGAAGGCAGGCGTGCGCGATAGGGATCGTGCAGGAAATGGGTTCCAGCCACCGAACTCTTGAAGTAGTCTTCGACCTCTTGCGACGAGTTGAATTCGATCTCTGAGCCCGACTGAGTCAATGTCGGGTTCCAGGACTGCAACTTGGGCCTGAGGAAAATAACACCGGTCTGTTTATCGAGTTGTTCCGCATCAAGGCCCAACTCTTTCATCGCCTGTCCAACGTTAATCTGCCGAGGCAAGGCAGGTCGAAACGCTCGCTGAACAGGCTTCGAATTCGTCAATCGTCCGCTGGCAAGGTAAAGCGACGCTGCGGGCTGAATTTGCCTTAGTTCTCTGGCCATCCGTCCGTAGAAATCCGTCAATCGCCTGGCTCTCCATTCCAGCCAGGCATTACGCAACGGCCCATTTTGAGTGGCAGTGCGGAGTGCTCCGACACGCATCGCCTTGACCTCAGCGTCAGCTTCGGCCTGGAATTGTTTAAGCGTGTGAACGTCATTGCCCCAATCGGCATCGGGCAATTGAGAATAGCCCGCCGGCGTCATCGTAATACTGATGCCCCCAAAGGAACGATGCTTTCCATAGCGTGCTGCGATCTCACGCACCACGGCAAGCATCGCTTCTTGAACCGTTTCGTTGACCGGGTTGTAGTACGGAGCTCGTCCTCGGTCGCTTCCGTTACGATTCACCCAGAGCATATCGTCCTCGTCGACAAGATCCACACCGGCCATCGCCTCGGCACTTTGGAGTCGACGTTTTTCCAAGGACGGCAATGGCGTTGAAAATTCAAGCGCCGGCACTAATTGGATACCCTCACGATCACAAAGTCGAAACAACATTTCCAAGACATCTTTACGCAAAGCATCTTGGCCACTCGCAAAGAAAACTCCGCGATCATGCTTGGGTGTGGGCTGCAAAAGAGGACTCGGATAAAGTGTGCTTCCTTCACTAAAGCATGTGAGGACGACACCGGTATAACCGTTCTGTTTAAGATGCCGAATCATCCGGCGCCCCCCTTCGTAGAAGGTCACCCAGTCTTCCAGACTGCGGCCAGTCTCCGGATCACGAAACTCACTGGCTCCAAAACACTCGGGGAAATAGGGACGTTCGAAGTAGGCAAAAGCGAGACGACTGTCGGTTTTTGCAGAAGTCACGTCAGGCATCGAACCTTGACGATAGACTCGCAGGTTTCCAAAGACCGCCGGTTGCTCTTGCCTCAAGTTTGTAACCAACACCAGAGGAGCTGTCGTCTTGGGCCAGAAGACAAGCCGGTGCTGCTGCACCTCCTCGGGCTGAACAGCCACATGCGTCACATCCTGTGGGGATACATGGATGCCCGAATCGAGTCCCACAGGCATCACTTTGCCAGCCGCGTTCGGCTCAATGACACTAACAACGAAAGTTTGCTCACGATCACCAGGAAAATCGATTTCAAGTTCATGAGGCTGCCCCACCTCGTCAATCGGCAACGGATATGCCTGCCAACCCGCAGGCGCGATTTGTGTCCAGGTGCGGCTGCCTTCGATGATCCGGTCAGCCTTATGGTTTCCCAGGGGTCCTTCCGATCGCAAACCCGGAATCAGTGTCCACTGGGGTAATCGCGTCAGACGCTGCCACCAATTCTTTTGAGTTGGATCCAGGTCGAGCACCAACGAACGTGCCTGTCCTTCCAAATCGAGTGGTGACTTCTTGTCCACAACCACAAATTGCAGATTCCTCTTGGCCAACGTTTTGTCGCCGGCTAATGGAGCGAGTTGGCGACGATTTGCCAATGAAATCTGTAAGTCATAAACACCCTCCCGATCGGGAATTGGAATAATGCATCGCTCCCAGGTCGGTATTTTCCCAAACGCATCCGCGTTGAGTACGCGATTTTCTTCCCAAACAACCTCTCCCGTGCGAGCCTCACAAAGACGCATCGCACACCGCACATTACTGCGAGGCGGCACGAGGAGCTCATGAGGCTCGACGTCCAACATAAAGGCTTCTTCCGGCGCAAAAACTAAATGGTCCCGTTGAAAACGTAAGCGTACAAAGTCGCCGGGAGCGCGACGAACCACCAGACGATTCTGATTATCGTCCAACGGTTCACTACGAAATCCGCTAATCAATTCCTCGATCGGGACTTCGATGGTTTTTGCCTGAACCTCACCGACGGGTAGCAACTCCATACGCAGTTTGGCGGTCTTTGGCGCAGAAACGGTGAGCTCAAATGCATCATAGTTGCGAGGACGACGTTGCTTGATCAGAACCTGCTGACCTTTTTGCACAATCGAACCGGGTTCATCCGCATCAAGACCCAACAGACGTAAGTCGCCCATGCGACCTTCGTTCAGGATCAACCGACCGTTCCATACTCTCTCCTGACCGCCTCCCCAGGCAATGTGCAGCCGAAGATCGGTATCGGCAAAGGCCGGCGCGCAATCANTACCGCTCCAGAGAATCAGGAGCAGAGAACATGTGCAAANTTTGACCCGGGTTTGCGCAAACAACGCTGGCGGACCTCCATGTCCGATCAACCACGTGAAGATCTCAGCATCCAATGAATGAGAGAAGTCACCTGATGAAGCATTGAGAAATTGGCGAGGGATTATAGGCAGGAGAGGCCAAGAAGCACTAGACCGATCGAAGATCCATCGAGGGATTGATCGCCATCTCGTTTTGCAAGCGATGACTTGCTAGCGAATCGGCAGCCAATCCAAAACTTCAAGTAGGATTCACCGAAGATTTGGAGCTTCACTGGCAGTTCAACGCCGTCGCTATCAGCATTGGGCAGGCGGATACGGCAGTGATGAGGTTTGAGCAAGAATGAACACCGAAGCAAATACGAAAAAATTGTGCGAATTGCTAGCGTTAAAAGTCCGTCCAAACAGTACGCACATTGTCGACATGATTGCCACACTTCACCCGTTCGGCAACCGACCTGTAGGGTGAGCCAGGAGAACAAGTCGGAGCCCTCATTCACTCGACAGGCTTACTCGACTGGATGGAGCAACCGTTCGGGCAGAGGCTCGAGCGACCGAGGATCAGTTCCGNGTGGCAGCGTTTTAACGCGTTGAAAGAATTCGAGGAATTCGGACAACACTTCAGGACACCGATCGGAGACATCATTGAAATCCCAATAGTCATCGGGTTTCAAGAACAACTGGCAGTCAACGGAATCGTCCATGGGTCGAAACCGCGCGAGCCAGGCGGGAGTTCGCAGCGTCCATTGATCGTCGATTTGCGAAATGGCCAGTTGACTCCATTGAGCATGAGGAGACTCGATAATCGGCCACAACGCTCGCTCCGAATCAACACCTGACAGCCACTCGTGCAAAGTATGGAAAACGGCTGAAGGCTGAACCAGTTGTTGACTTCGGAACGCATGACGATCGCGACTGGGATCACGAACGATCAGGGGAACATGCAGCAGTTCCGAAAAAAGCTCAACACCTGCTTCGCCGACAACGGCATGTTCTCCGAGCGGATAACCTCTCGCACCCATGAACAAGAAAAGCGGCGGATTGGCCAGCGACTGTATCGACTGCAGAACGGGATTTAAGCAAAGATCGAGCAAGGCGACCTGTCCGGCATAGGCCCAGATCCAGGCTTGCAATTCATCTCGATCATAATCTGATTCGAGTAAATGATGCGGGAGATCGGCTGAGCGAGGAGGAATTGGATCGCCTTCCTCGACGAATTGATCTCGGAATTCGAGGGGTGCATCCCACGGACCTTGCATGCCTTGAGAATGCACCCAGATCAGATCGTATTCATCACTCAACAGCGCCCGTTCCACCCAGGCGAAGAGCCTCGCAAAATTCGTTTGTTCCAAATCCGATTTCACATCGGGTTGCGTGACAACGAGCTCGACTTGATCAAAACCAGCATGCAGCGGATGTTCCGCAATTCGCTCGTCATCGGTGATCAAACAAGAGCGAGACGCTCCGTCCAGCAAGGGTGATGATTCAGGCTTTTCGGTGCCACGGTTTGCCCCCGCCCACAGTGATTCGGAAAGGCTCACGACATTCGGAGTATCAATCCAGCATTGGTCGAGCACCAGCGACTCAGCAGCTAATTGGTTGAGACAGGGTGTGTCGATCCAAGTGTTCCCGAAAGGTCCAAGAAAGCCGGCCCCCAACCGATCAACGACCAGCACGATCGCCGTTCGTTTTGGGTGAGTTTGTTGCGAGCTTTTTCGATTGGACATTACGGCGAGGCCCCAGCCGCGGGCATGACCACTTCGGGGTCAACCGGGACTAAGCCCGCTGCGGGACTCAGATAGTAGAGACAGGCGATCGCGCCAATCGCCAACAGCACAACTAAAGTGGCATCAGGCTCGATCAACCAATACTTTTTCTTCGGTCGATAGAAGAAGCTCATGCAAAGAACACCGGTGATGATGATCACTGCACCACCTGTTATCGCANGCGTGGTTCCAGCAACCTGCAACAACGATCCCTGTCGGTAACAGATGTCAACAGGAAAGAGAATCGCCATGTTGAACGCATTGCTACCCAATACATTGCCGACCGCCATATTGAAGGCGCCGATCCTGATCGCGACCGCAGTCGTTACAACCTCGGGCAAAGAGGTTGTCAAAGCGACGAAGGTCGACCCGACAAAGGTGCCTCCCAGTCCGGTTACGATCGCAATTTCGTCGGCAACGGGTGCAAGATAGGCCGCTGCGATAAAAATGACGGCGGTAGCCGTGAGATATCCAGTGATGGCATGCGTGGTGCTATAGGGCGAAGGTTCAGAATCTTCCTCCCCCTGCCCGCCACCTACTTTTTGATCCATGTAGACCAACCGCAGACTGAGAACGTNGCCACAGAAGATCAACGTCGGCCCCATACCAATCGCCATCCACGACAGCGGTAAGTCTTTGAGCACCACGAAGACAATCACAATTGCTGTCAGAATGATCGTGGCCAGAGCCGACAAAGCATGTTCGGCGGAAGCCGGCGAAAGGATGCGTTCTTTTCGTCGATGGCAGAGGTCAAGTACGCCCAAAATGAGCAGATTAAAAAGCGAGCTGCCAACCAAGGCTCCAACCGCCAAATCGGGAGCCGGGGGTTGCTTGATCACCGCCGCACAATCAACGGCCAACTCGGGCAGACTCGTAGCGGCGGCCAGGAGGACCAATCCCGCCAACGTTCGCCCCAAACCTGTTACGTCGGCGATCGCATCCGCATACTTGGTTAAATAGAGTCCTGCAAAGACAATCACGGCAGAAAGCCCGACGAATTGAAGAAAAAGCAACATGCCACCCAGCCGTGATAATTCTGGAAAAAACTTATAAGAATCGGGCTCGAACAGACCAAAAACGGGGCCCAATGTCAACGCGGCTAGGCGCTCGACCGTATTCCTCATGTTGGTGTTTTTCGAGATCTCCACAAATCTTCTCTCCGTCATCGCTTGAAGTCGGCGCAGGGACTTGCGTACGATATGGAGTTGAGTCCCCTACCACCCCAATCTTCAAAGGAACGTATCAGATGGGCGAAAATTCAGGCTCTTCTCGTCGTACATTCATTTCCACTGCCGGAGCTGCAGGAGCCATCGCGGCCACGACCACTTGGACTGCCAAGAGTTACGCCAATATCATCGGTGCCAATGATCGTATCCGCATTGGATTCATCGGGGCTGGCGGCATGGGTAACAGCCACCTTAATGCCATCAAAAGCCTGAAGGACAAGAACAATCTTGAGCCAATTGCTGTTGCCGACTGTTGGAAGACACGAGCTGATCAAGGGGCCAAGACAGTCGGTGCCAATCAATCTTTCCAAGACTATCGCAAGGTTCTCGAGCTTAAAGAGATCGACTATGTAACCATCGCGACGCCCGAACACTGGCACTGCGACATGACGCTCGACGCGTTGGATGCGGGCAAGGCGGTTTATTGTGAAAAACCGATGACGCATACGATCCCGGAAGCCCAGAAAATCATGAAGAAGCAGGCCGCCACCAAACTACCGCTTCAGGTTGGCGTCCAAGCCATGTCGGACGACAGTTACGTCTCCGCGGCCAAAGCGATTGAGGACGGGATCTTAGGCCAGGTCGTGCAAGCGCAAATCGAATACGTCAGACGTTATGGTTCACAAGGCCCATGGCGACAACCGGGTCTGAGCGACGATTATTCACAGCCCAAGGATCTGGATTGGAATGCCTGGCTGGGACATGCTCCCAAAACCGACTGGAATCCACATCATTATTTTGAATGGCGAAACTATTCACACTACTCTGGGGGAATCGCAACGGATCTCTTCATTCATCGCATTACGCGGATCATGAAGGCGTGCAATCTGATTTACCCGCGTCGCGTCGTCGGCATGGGTGGCATCTGGCAATGGCCCGATGGGCGTGACCTGCCGGATAACTTTGAAATGATTTGCGAGTATCCGCGCGGCATGACCGTCTACGTACTCGGCACGATGAGTAATCGCGTGGGCATCGACCACGTGATTCGCGGTTATCGCGGCACACTCTACTTCACCGGAAACGGCTGGGTCGCCAAGGACAAGGACGACAAGGTGCTGGGCGAACACAANAAGACGGGCGGCGAAGACATCCATCTTCACCACACCAATTTGCATAACCACATGCGTCATGGCGAAGCGTTGAACTGCCCGGCCTCACTGGGATTAGCCGGCGTCGCCGCAGTCTGCATGGCGAATGACTCGTGGCGTACTGGCCAGATGATGGGCTGGGACGAAAAGCAAGCGAAGGTCGTCCCAGCAAACCAACTGTAGTCGGACTTCGTGTCCGATCTACTCTTCGATCGTAATATGGATCGCCTGAACAGGTGTTATCGGGCGATCGTTCGGACCGCAGGGTGTCGCCTCAATCTGCTTAACGACATCCATGCCCTCAGTGATTTTACCAAACACGGGATGTTTCGACGGGCCCGCCGAAAACCAATCGAGGTAATCATTGTGGACGGTGTTGATGAAGAATTGCGATCCACCACTGTTGGGTTGACCGGTGTTCGCCATCGAAAGCGTACCTGGCTCGTTCGATAACTGTGCATCAGCAGGATGCTCATCCTGAATGGTTCCATGCGGAGGTCCACCTGTACCGGCACGAGGACTCACCGGATCTTTGCTATGCGGGCAACCGAACTGGATCATAAAGTTATTGATCACACGGTGAAAATGCAGCCCGTCGTAAAAGCCGGCTTTGGCGAGGTCGATAAAATTTTGAGCCGTTACCGGCATCTTGTCCTTGAAGATCTCGGCTTTGAAGGTGCCAAGACTGGTTTCAAATGTTGCGACGGGATTAGACATAGCTAGAATCGCTTTCACAAAAGGACCGTTTAGTTATTCAGATCTCTTGAATGTACCAAAAGTAGAATCGCGTCCAAGACGGCGAGTCGCCGATGCAAGCTCTCACACCTAAAATCACACGATGACAAATTCACCCGACTTGTTGATTGATGGACCCAAGCGAGCTCCTTGGACGATTGCGTTGGCACACGGAGCCGGAGCGGCCATGGACACGCCCTTCATGGAATTCTTCGCTCACGAACTGTCTAAATACGGCTACCGAGTCGTTCGCTTTGAGTTCCCCTATATGGCGGAACGCCGCACAACCGGTAAGAAGAAGCCACCCAATCGACAGCCCATTTTGGAAGAAACCTGGCTTCAAGTGATCGCCCAGTTCCCGACCGATAAACTCTATATCGGGGGAAAATCAATGGGGGGCCGAGTGGCGAGCATGGTCGCTGATCGGCAAAAGATCCGCGGTGCGATTTGCCTCGGCTACCCATTTCACCCGCCTGGGAAACCCGAAAAACTCAGAATCGAACACCTACAACAACAAACAACACCGACACTCATCCTGCAGGGAACTCGTGACCCGTTTGGACGAGAAGAAGAGGTCACTACCTACCCACTGGCCTCCTCTGTTCACTTGCACTGGCTAACCGACGGTGATCACGGCTTCAAACCGCGCCGATCCTCGGTCCGAACCGAAGAAGAAAACTGGGCCGAAGCCGTCGATGCCATCCGCAGCTTCATTAATCGCTGAGGCAACCATCGCTGGGCGCGAGACCTTCCGTTGAAACTCTTTTACCGTTCAACCACTGCAAGCCGCCCCGGTTGTCGCGTCGCTGCCAACAGGCTAACTTGCATCGGAATTAATCGAGTCGATGAGGTAGAGCTATGCTGGAATTGTACGATCAAATCACTGATGTCGTGAAAACGATCCGGACCAAGTGGGACCGAACTCCAAAAGCCGGCATCATTCTGGGAACCGGTCTCGGGAGCCTAGTGGAAGAAATCGAGGTGGAGGCCACCTTTGACTACGAAGAGATTCCCCACTTCCCTCGCTCCACCGCGATCTCACATGCAGGACGATTGGTTTGTGGTAACCTGCAGGGGCAACCTGTGATTGCGATGGAAGGTCGTTTTCACATGTATGAAGGTTACTCGTTGAAGCAGATCACTCTTCCGGTGCGAGTCATGAAGGCGATGGGCGCTGAGATGCTCGTGGTGTCCAATGCCTGTGGCGGGATGAATCCGTACTATCAGTGTGGCGACATCATGGTCATCGACGACCACATCAATTTAATGGGTGACAACCCGCTGATCGGGATCAATGACGACCGACTCGGACCTCGATTTCCCGACATGTGCGAGCCGTATGACCAGAAGCTGATCGAACAAGCGATGGCCGTGGCGCGAGAAAAGGACATGGCCTTACATCGCGGCGTCTTCGTCGCAGTCTCTGGGCCAAACCTGGAAACACGGGCAGAATATCGCTTCCTCCGAACGATCGGTGCCGATGTGGTTGGCATGTCGACGGTCCCCGAAGTGATTGTGGCTGCTCACTGCGGACTCCGCGTGGTGGGCTTTTCCATCATCACCGATCTTTGCTTTCCCGATTCCCTGGAGCCTGCCGTCGTCGAGGAGATCATCGCTCACGNGAATGCAGCTGAACCTCGCCTCCGCGCGCTGGTCATAGGAGTCATCACGGCACCGAACGCCGGCACCTAAGCCGACCACATTTCAAAGGCGGTAAGCCGCATCTTTTTTTCGATGGCGAGCACGTGACGGTAGCTTCGTCGCAATTCTGGCATCGTTGCAGACGGCATTCCGTGCCAAGCAAACTGCGCTGAGGCGCAACCTGCCGTCATAAAAATCCATCGAAAAANCGGCAATCGTCTGACACGCTCAGCTGATGTTTCAAATCCGGAACGAATTTCCGAAATTTCAAACCTTTCTTTTGTAACACCGTGTAGAACAGGTTAGCATTGAAGCCGCGAAATTCTGTTCAGAGTTTCGCATACTTGATCGTGCGTGGGTGCGATCCTTTCGATTGCACGATCACTAGGCGGCATTTTCAAATCGCAGTGTCCATTCGCGGCACACGTTCGGTAATTCATCGATTAGGTCTAAAATCATGATTTTAAGACAACGAAAACCAGGGCTGGGTCGTCGCATTCGCAAGCAAAAACCACAATTCGAAACGCTGGAAAAGCGCATCGTTTTGGACAGTACCGTGGTCTTCAATGAAATCATGTACAACCCCGTAACCGATGGTGAAGGTGAGCTGGAATGGATTGAGCTTTTCAATCAGCTGAACCTCGACATGGACATTTCGGAATGGGTCCTCTCGGGCGGCGTGGAGTACACCTTCCCCGACAAAACGATCGTTCCTGGGCGTGGTTATCTTTTGGTGGCAGCCGATCCCGCAGCACTTGAATCCGAAGGAATTTCAGGCGCCCTGGGTCCATGGACCGGATCACTCAGCAATGAAGGTGAGGAGCTTCGTCTTTACAACAATGATGAACGTCTGATGAACGTCGTCGATTACGACGACACCAACGGCTGGCCGGAGGGTGCGGATGGCCTGGGCCCATCGCTCTCGAAGTCGGACGAAATGCACGCCAGCCACTTGGTCCAAAACTGGACAGCCAGTCTTGAATTAGGTGGAACTCCGGGTGGCAACAACTTTGTGANCCCAGGTACCTTCCGTTCTACAAATATTGTGAGCGAGAGCGCTCCCGTCAAAGCGATTGTCCCATCCGACGGGAGTCTGGGCACCGACTGGGTGCAGCCCGAATTTGATGACTCGGGCTGGACCAGTGGAAACATGGGCGTCGGCTATGACAGCCGCACTGATTACAAACGCTTCTTTGGACTGGATTTGGATGAGCCGCCGAATGGCCAGGATCCGATGCCAATGAAGGACGTGAACGGCAGCATCTACATGCGTGTTCCCTTCGAACTTGCGGAAGACGCCAGCTTTGACCGAATGCGACTAAGAATTCGTTACGATGACGGTTTCGTCGCGTATCTTAACGGAGTTGAAGTAGTAAGCGACCGCGCACCAGGTCGTGATGGCAATGAAGGCGAATTGGTTTGGAATTCCACGGCGCCGAAGTCCCATAGTGATCGCTTGGCGATCACTTACGTCGACTTCGATCTGACAGACAAGGCCGATCTGTTGAAAACGGGCAATAACGTCCTGGCCTTGCATGGAATGAATCGCAGTTTGACCGATAGCGATCTCTTGTTTGACATTTTACTGGTCGGAGATACCGAAGTCTTCCCGAAGGAAAAGGTACCTTTGGCGTTCAATGAGGTGGCTGCTCACGATGCGGAGAATTTCTTCGTCGAGATCACAAATACGGGAACGGAACCGGTCAATCTGAATGGCGTGACACTTCAGTCGACAGACGGCAGCTCCTACTCCTTTGGTGATGAACAGTTGGCACCTGGCGCTTTGGTCGCGCGTAACGAATCGCAATTAGGCTTCCGCCCCGGCGATACCGATCGCATTGGCATTTTCAATGCTGCTGGGGACGCAATCGCCGATGCCCGACGGGTAACAGGCCGCCTGCGTGGTGCCTCAACAGCACATAACGGCGACTGGCTTTATCCCAACACAGCCACGCCTGGCAGCGAGAACAGTTTTGATTTCGAGACGAACGTTGTCATCAACGAAATCATGTATCACGCCCATCCAGAATTGGCGAACGCCACCATTCCGGCACAATACGATCGCAATGACATCGTCCCGATGGACAATGTCTGGCGGTACAACGCATCTGGCGCAAAGCTGCCCAACGACTGGGCTCAACAAGAATACACCGTGGGCGAGAACAACTGGGGGGAAGGTGCTGGCCTGCTGGGCGCTGAAACATCCAATGTCGGCTACCCTCTCAATACCGAATTCCCTCGTCCGAGTTCGGTTCGGCCCAGTTTTGCGACTTACTATTTCCAAACTGACTTTGAGCTTTCAGCGGAAGAGATTACGGCACTCGACGTTCTTGAAATCAACCATGTGATTGATGACGGGGCCATCTTCTACCTGAATGGCGAGGAATTTCTCCGTTTCAACTTGCCTGACGAAGTCGATACAGATACTTACGCTCCTCGCAGTATTCGCAACGCCGAACGCCAAGGGCCGGTCGCCATCGACACGAGCCTGCTTCGTCCTGGCAAAAACGTATTTTCTGCTGAGGTCCACATCCGGAATGCGTCGGACAGCGATATTGTCTTTGGCGCTAGTCTGGCAACCGGAGTGAAAACCGCCGATTCGATTCCCGGAACACCTTTCCGCGAAATCACCGAAGGCGAGTGGATTGAGCTCTACAACAANGNCAGCGAAGCCGTCGATCTCACCGACTGGCAAATCGAAGGTGGCATCTCCTTTAGCTTCGATGACGGCACGAAGATCGGTCCCGGTGAGTATCTGGTGATTTCGAGCGACGCTGAGTATCTAAGTCAGCAGTATCCAGACATTCGCATCATTGGCGATTTCATGGGTCGATTGAGCGATCATGATGATCGCATTCTGCTCGTGGACGCCAATAACAATCCCGCCGACGATGTGCATTATTATGAAGGCGGAACGAACTGGCCATCTTATCCGGACGGTGGTGCCGTCAGCCTGGAGTTAACCGACCCGAATGCGGACAACAGCAAGGGGCCAGTCTGGGCGGCCAGTGACGACACCGATGAAGTCGATTGGGTAAGTCATACGTTCCGTGGCAAAGCAGTCGAAGACATTTATGGCACGCGAGCCCTCTTCAATGAGTTTGCCTTTGGCTTATTGAGCCGAGGTGAGTTTTTGATTGATGATGTCAAAGTAGTTCAAGATCCGGACGGCGAAGCGGTACAGCTCATTCAAAATGGCACTTTTGAAAGCGACACCCTTGGTAACTCGCCTGACAAATGGCGTTTAATCGGTAACCATTCTGGAACGGTTGTGACCGATCCGGAGGACGCTGGAAACAAGGTGTTGCACATGATTGCGACTGGAGCTCAGTCGCACGTCCATGACCACGCAGAAACAACCTTCATCGACAACACACGGATTGCAACCAACGAGATGTACGAGATCTCGTTCCGAGCCCGCTGGCTACGCGGTAACAGTCAGATCAATAGTCGACTTTGGCTTGGCCGTCTGAGCAACACCTTAAAGCTCGACGTTCCGGAACGATCGGGAACTCCCGGCGCCGCCAATTCGACCCTTGTCGACAACACCGGTCCAACCTATTCGGAATTCGGACATTCACCGGTGACGCCACTCGATACAGAAAGTGTGACGGTAAGTGCGCGAGCCACCGATCCTGACAATGTCAACTCGATGACGCTGCACTGGCGTGTTGACAAAAGGTCGTGGAACAGCGTGCCAATGACGATGGACTCGACAGGCCTCTACCAGGCAGAGATTCCTCCGCATGAAGAAGGCACGATGATCCATTTCTACGTGGAAGGCACCGACGGCAAGGGCGTCACATCCACCTATCCGGCAGATGGAGCTGATGCAAGAGCGGCGTATCAAGTAGAAGATGACGTCAGACCTCGATCACCCATTGATCTATTCCGATTGGTTCTCCTCCAGGACGAAGAACGTGTGCTCTTCGACCAGACAAATCGCATGAGTAATCAATTCCGACGAATGACGCTCATTCATCTCGGCAAAGCCTACTACGATGTTGAGGTTCGTCAGACGGGTAGTCGCTGGATTCGACCCAACAGTGGCTACAAGGTCAAAATGAATCCTGACCANATGTTCTACGGGGTCCATGATTCGATTCGTTTCGACTTGAATGGCATGGCGGAAATCGTCATGAAGCAGATGATCAATCGTGCGGGCAAGGGTAAAACCAGCGCCTACGATGACGCCGCCTATCTGGCCGGCCCTAATCGGGGACACAACCACGAAGTGATTCTCCAGCTGGCTCGCTATGAAAACTTGTATTTAAACGAACAATTCGAGAACGGCAGCGACGGCACCAAATACGAATTGGATGACGTCACCGTTTCCAGTCAACCGCGCGGCGGCATCGAAGGTCTCAAGGTCTCAACGGAGGTCAATACTGGCCGAGATATCGGTGGAAATACACAACTGGCAATGCGACAAGGCGCTAACCCAGAATTCTATCGCCCTCACATTTTGATCAAGAGCAATCGCGCCAAA
Source organism: Planctomycetaceae bacterium (assembly GCA_002723275.1). Taxonomy (GTDB): domain Bacteria; phylum Planctomycetota; class Planctomycetia; order Pirellulales; family Pirellulaceae. The sequence goes on along the minus strand of PBNZ01000011.1, from coordinate 98,551 downwards.
GACGACTTCGAGTCTGTCGTTCGTATGGCGCTCGCCATTCACACCGACGATCGATCTCGAGGTGGAATGGATCTCTTTGAGAAAACGAATGCGGTGATGGATGTCGATCTTTGGATGCGGCACTATGCGAACCAAAGCTACTTTGGCAACTGGGACACTTACGGTTTTCGACGGCCTAAAAACTTGCGAATGTACGTACGTCCCTCCGACAACAGAATGATTCCATTTTTCTGGGACTGTGATCTTTGCAATTTCTCAGAACCGGTCACGCCTCGACGTGAAATCACTTCAAGACTCGACGAAATTCGCACCATCCCCCATAACATGCGACTGTTCTGGGGGCACATGCATGATTACATNACGACTTCTTTCAATGAAGAGTACGTTTCTCGTTGGGCCGGTCACTATGGCGAAATGTTCAACAACGCCACGCACGGTGGGGATGAAACATTCAGTGGCATTGTGGCTTCAACCCGCACGCGATCTTCGCGGACAATCGCCGAATTAGAAAAAGAAATTCCACCGGTCGATTTCTCCATCACAACCAATGATGGCCAAGACTTTACAACCGACGAGGGAATTATCACCCTCGAAGGAGAGGGCTGGGTTAACGTCCGACAACTTCGACTGGCAGGATCAGACCAAGCCCTCGATGCTTTCTGGCGCACCGCCAATGATTGGACAGTCCGATTGCCATTAAGCCACGGCGCCAACACCTTCCAAGTCGAAGCGATCGACTACTCGGGCAATTTAATCGGCATGAAGGCGATCACCATCACAAGCACGAGTGGTGATCCCGCAACTCAGTCGTTGCGAGTTAGCGAAATCAACTACAACCCGGCCGATCCGACCGCTGTGGAAATCAGCCAGGGTCACGATTCCAGTGATGACTTCGAATTCGTTGAATTCACGAACACGGGCGATGTGCCGATACCGTTGAACGCCGTCCAATTGGTTCGAGCCACCATGAATAACGACGAACAAGGGGTCGCCTTCGACTTCAGTGATTCCGCGGTGCAAGAACTCGCTGCAGGTGCATCCGTCGTCGTCGTGGAAGACATCGCCGCCTTCCGACAACGCTACGGCAATGACGTCTCCGTCGCTGGTCAATGGAGCGGTGGGCTGAGCAACAACTCAGAAATGTTGACCGTCGAAGTCAACGGCCTCAACCTGCAACAATTCACCTACGAGGACAACTGGTATCCCTCAACCGACGGCGAAGGTCGCACGCTGCAGATTGTCGATGCGAGTCATTCCGATCTAAGCAGTTGGGGACAACGTAACAGCTGGCGTCCCAGCGGCCAGTTTGATGGCACCCCAGGAACAAGTGAGCCTGTCGTCGGTGACGCCAATAACGACGGTGTCTTCAGTTCCGAAGATCTTGTCGCAGTCTTGCAGGCCGGCGAATATCAAGACGCGGAAACAGGCAACTCGACATTCAGCGAAGGTGACTGGAACGGCGACGGTGACTTTACGTCATCCGACTTCGTATGGGCATTCAAATACGGAAACTACAGAGAAGCAGAGGCCGGTGTGGCAGCCATGGCGACCGACGCATCAATCCGTAACCTTTCCGCGGATGACGTAGCACCGTTGAGAACTCGTGCGCTGCACACCGTTGCAGAAGACCGTGCCCGCACGACTCATCGCAGTATCGGTCAACAAGTACGGCTGGACTACCAGACCGTCGACTCGTTGTTCGAACTGCCATCATCGAATCATGAAATCGATACCGANTCGGAAACGGTTGCCAATCTCATCCAAGACGATCAGGACGATTCGATCTAATTGGGTGAAAACACACCGACAGCGATTCGAGATACAGCAAACTTCAACGACAGCACGTTTCGATCATGAAAGAAACGCTGCTGTCTCTTGGATCACTTCTACATGTGCTGTTTCGANGAGCGTGTTTCCTGGAAGCGACCGAAGTTTTCTTGAGTCGAATGTGCCGCCATTGTCCGACGACGATCGTCGCTGAACGCCCCCAACTGCCCCGATCTCCCACCCAGTTTTTGACTCCCAGAATTTGGATTACCAAGAGTCCGTCTGGAGTCGATGGTGAGAACCTACGAATCCTAAGAGTCCATCCGAGCGATCAAACCGTCGGCGACCCACCGATCATGAACAATCGCCAAGCTTCGCGCCGCTGGTTTTATCGTCAATGGCCGATCGGAACGTTGGGGAAACAGCATGAATTCTGCAGTATTGCGCAATGTTCAAGCCGCTTTACACAAAAACAAACCGCTTTACGCGAAAAAGAATGACTGTGCAGCGGCGGCTATGGGTCTAAATATTAAGAGTACGTGAATGCCCATTCGCAGTTCTCTAGGCTTTGATTAGTATAGAGCTGGGGGCTGTTTCCGACGCATCAATACCTTGGACTCATCGCCATGCCATTGCCGGGTTATCGGTTTTTCACAACAGAGACGGTCAACGACACGACAATCGTTCAGGCTGTCGATCCTTATTTGCAAGGAACGACCGTGGCTGAGCTGGTCAAACTGGAACTCGCCCAAATCGTCGAGGCATTCCCTAATCAAAACCTGATCATCGATCTGGGCAAGGTGAAGATGATTTCTTCGTCGGTCATTTCGAGTCTGCTGGCACTAAAGCGGCAATTGGCCACCGGCGGTGTCTCCTTACGACTCTGCTCAATGTCGGAATCGCTCCGCTACGTCTTCAAGACGCTGAACATGGACGGCACAATCTTTGACATTTTCGAGACGGTCGAAGATGCTCTTTCCGGCGACACGCAACGTCAATCTTACTTTGACGTCTGCGGCCGAGTGAGCCCACCAGATGAAGAATCGGCCTAGCCGCCGTAGCTTGCCGAGTTCATTCTGCGAGTGAATAACAGCGAATCTCCCGGTCATTTCTCAGATAGACGCTCCGGTTGGCAAAAGCCGGGTGAGACCAGACCACAAGTCGATTGCCGATGTTATGCGTGGGGTCGATCAGGTGTGCGCGGCTCACCTCGCGATACCCAGAGGGATCCATCTTTGCGATGATCAGGTCACCCAGATCATTGGCATGAAAAAAGCGATCTTCATGGGTAACTGTGAAGACATTTGCCCAGGCGGCTGGACGGCGACCGGTCGACGGTTCAAAGGTAGACCAAAGACGTTCACCGTCGTCGAGTTTGACGCAGAAATACCGCCCACTCTGTCCACAAGCATAGATATGCCCATCACGGAGAATCGCCGTATTGAAGACTCCTCCGACACCGATCTTGGTATCGCCCCGCCAAACGGTTTCTGCTGATCGTCGATCGGCACCAATATCAATTCTGGCCGACTGCCGATTGAACGACATGAGAAACAACGAACGTCCTTCTCGTTGTGGAGCCCCCACCGCCATGGCGAAGGTTGCCTCGAAAGCTTCGGACCAAAAAAGTTCGCCCGTTTTCGGATCAAGCCCGTTCACCGAATCGCTATGCCAGATAATCAACTGCCGCTCGCCCTCCAGTTCATGGATCATTGGGGGACAATAACCAGGCTGACGTGCCGAAAGTGCGCGCCAACGTTCCTCTCCCGTCATTTTGTCAAACGCCACGCAGGTCGTCCCCTCACCTCCGACAACGCAAATCAATCGATCACCATCCACCAATGGATGCGCAGCAAGTCCCCATTCAGGGATTTCAAGCTGGTAATCTTTTTTAAGATCTCGGGACCAGATCACACGGCCATCTTGGGCCGCAAGGCATAGCAGGTCTCCCTCTGCTCCCAGCGTGTAAACGCGATCACCGTCCACCGTGGGTGTAACGCGCGGCCCAATCGCATAGGTGGTTACCGACGTATAGGGACAGGAGTACGCATGTTCCCAAACAAGTTGCCCGTCAGCCTCACTTAAACATCGGACTCGTTCTTTTCCGGGCAATAGTTGCCGGACAAAGTTGTGGTTTTGCGGCGGCGGACCTTCGTGCAGGTATTTTGCCTTGGAAACGTCAACCGTTTCGTCAACGCGATCCATCACATAGACAAAACCTTGAGCGACCGCCGGGCCAGAGTAACCCGACCCGATGGAAGTTTCCCAACGCAATGGTGGACCATCAGAATCAAACGAGTCCACAATCTTATCTTCTCGCCAAACACCATCTCGCTGAGGGCCGAGCCATTGTGGCCAATCATCGGCCTTCGCCTGATTCTCAACCCCCACTAAAATTGCGAGGACAGACAAGCAACCAGAAACAAACAGTCGATTCATCACGACAGCTCTTACGGGTTCAAGGAGATAGAAAAGCTTCAACACAGCAACAATGAATTTGTCTCAGCGTAGTTGGCAGAAGCAAGTTCGTCAAAGACTAAATGACCCCCGATCGATCGTTTTAGTCTTCGCTTTCATCCGCATCGAGGGCGTCAGATTCGGTCACCAGATCAGCAATCACAGGGGGAACGGGGCAATCAATCGAACTCGCAACCGCGCGAAACAATTCCGCCTCGCCAACGGTGACATGACCGTCAGCCGCGATACAGGAGGCCGCAGCGGTCAAGGCGCGTTTCTTGATTGGCGGCGAGCATTCTGCGAGTCGCGTTATCGCATTGCCAATGTGTTGCAGATTACAGTCGGACTTGGGAAGTATCTTTGGATCAATCTTCTTGTCAACGCCGGCTACGCACTTGGCATACACCTCCGCTGCAACCGCATCATCTTTATGACCGAGATGCGCGAGCGCTGAAATGAGCACACAGAGATCCCCTGCAACTGNATTCATACTGTGGTATCTGACAACGGGTGGCTTTATCNAGCCATACACGCGATCCAACTGTTTGAGCAGTATTTGTTGGAGGACGAATTCGAATAAGCTGATTTTTTTATCGGCCTTAATGAGCTGATCAACGATCTCTCGAAACTGTTCGTACTGGGACAATGATTGGTCACGCAATGTCCCCTGAATCAGCTCTAGAATCGGAACCCGACTAGCGGCCGTNACATTTTGGAGCAAAGGAAACAGGNGGTTCGTTTCATCGAGAACAGAATCACCTTCACGACTCTTGATAATCTCTTGCTGTGCTTCGCGAACTTCTACCGAATCCTGGTCCATCAACAAGGCAAATACGAACGCGCGCGCAGAAAACACCTCGTGAGTGGCGTTGTGTAATTTCTCGGGGATCGATTGGAGAATTGCTCGAGAAGCTTGAACGTGATTCGCGTTGGGAGATCCAACGGTGGCAATGACGGCAGCGGGATCCAGCGGAATCTTGTCACCGATAGCAATCGTCGCCAAGATTGGCTCGAGAGGGGATTTTTTCTTGTGCTCCGCATCCTTTATAACTTCGGCCTCTACCGGCTTCGGCTTAATCCGTTTCACTACAGGAAACTTACCGTCAAAATGTGGGTCGACTCGACGAATCCTTTTCTGAAGCGANGGATGAGTAGCAAACATACTATGAGCAGAACGCATTAACGCATCGCCAAAGAACATATGACTGATCGATTCAGCTTCGGCGGTTTCCATTTTCGAATGTTCAGCCGCGCCACCGATCTTCTTCAAGGCTCCGCCNATCGACTCTGGATTGCGCGTAAATTGCACTGCAGATGCGTCGGCAAGATACTCACGCTGTCTGGAAATACCAGCCTTGATCATCCGTCCCGCAAAAAGTCCGGCATAACCGATCACAAACAAGGCCAAACCCAAACCGACGCCGCCCCCCGATTTTCGATTGGAACTTGACCTGCCGCTGGATCGCAACAGGAAATAGCCGATCAAGCCAATCAACAAAATGCCATGCAGAAGACCAATTAATCGCAAGTTGAAACGCATATNGCCGTTAAGGATGTGGCTGAATTCGTGGGCGATGACCCCCTGCAATTCATCTCGCGTCAAGTAATCCAAAGTTCCCTGATTGACGCCAATCACCGCATCGTCCGGCGTAAAACCTGCAGCAAAGGCATTGATTCCTGGTTCGTCCCGAAGCAGGAAAACCGGGGGTACCGCAACACCAGACGCAATCGCCATTTCTTCGNCCACGTTCAATAAACGACGTTGATTAAGATCCGTTGTATTTGGATGGATGCGGCGACCACCCAGCATTAACGCAACGGCTTCCCCTCCGCGTCGCAACTCGACAATCTTATANAGACTTCCTCCACCAATGACGACGAGAACAACGACGGTCACGACAAGGAAAATCTCCGGTTGAATCCAGTCTGCCGGCACAGTCTGTCGCCTATTCGAATCATCGAAAGAATAATGCATCGTAAACAGCGCAGCGACATAAATGCCAAGGATCATCACCACGATTGCCAGAACAAAACACAGGACGAGCTTTCCAGTATTTCGCCGAGCGTGATCTTGTGCCGTGAAAAAATCAACCATAATGCGGTCTTGTGGAGTGAGTGGTATTTGATGGCTCGATCATTCGTGACCCCATGGAGGCTCGCGAGTGAAACACGGGATTTCGATTAGAACTCAACCTTGGGTGCTTCACGCTGAGTATCATCGGTAATCTCGAACAATTCGGCTTCACGGAAACCAAAAGTTCCTGCCAATAGAACTGCCGGGAATTGATCTCGATAGGTGTTGTAAGTCGTCACTCCATCGTTGAAGGCCTGGCGAGCGAAGGCAACTTTGTTTTCCGTTGAACTAAGCTCTTCTTGCAAGCTCATCATATTCTGATTGGCCTTCAAATCTGGATAAGACTCCGAGATTGCGAGCAATCGTCCAAGAGCGCCACCCAATTGCGATTCCGCTTGATTGAGTGCGTTCATTGCCGTCGGATCACCAGGGCTACCGGCGGCTTGCTGACCTGCCTGATGGGCCTGATTTCTCGCGGAAATCACTGCCTCGAGCGTCTCCCGCTCGTGCTTCATGTAGCCTTTCGCAATCTCGACCAGATTCGGGATCAGGTCGTAACGCCTTTTGAGCTGCACATCAATTTGTGCGAACCCATTTTCATATCGGTTCCGTAATTGAACGAGCTTGTTGTAGATCCCGGCAATGAACAGGACGAACACAATCCCGACGACACAGANCACACCAACTAGCGGTAACAACATACCCATTTTGGCTCCTAAATGGTTGCGCGGCAGCTCGACCGCATCCCAAAGTGATTTGCTATGACTGAAAGTCTAGCCGTTATTCAAATACCTTCCCAGCCAAGCCTGACCGGCTCAAATTCAACAGGCATTAAGTTCGCATCAAGAACAGTGAATAGGAAGACTCAGCAAATCTCAACTCGCAAGATGATTCGGCTAATGCGAGGCATTCTTGGTTAAATTCGATGCCAATTTCTGCCGAAAGCTTGAAAAATGCCCGCCGACAGCCAGGCAGACGAGTCAGGCTTTCAAATCTAGTTAACTCCACGAAATAGCTGATCTTTCCGTTTTTGGGGTAATTCCGTCGACTTGGTGGAATCGACGCCCGCAGGAAATTCAGGAAAATAATCTCCCGAAAAGCACGTGAATCCATCGAAGAGGCCGCGGAGCACCTCCCATGTTCAACGGCGAAGTGATTCTCATCATCGCTTTCTTTTGGACAACAAAACGACGTTAATCCATTTCGCCTCCGCGATAATCTGGCGAGGCCGCTTAATATGCAATAGGCTAAATCACATCTCAAAATNACTCAAAGCTTCCTCATTCCAACTTGCGAGCCCGATGATGCGAAATTGTTGCTTGGCGTCTTTCATGGCGTTCCTCGTAGTCTTCGATATTTCAGCACCAGATGTCACAGCACAACAGGTCGAACGGTTCCGTGGTTCCGACGCGACCGGTGTCAGTGCGGATGATCCGCGTTTACCCGATGAATGGACCACGGAGCAGAATGTTCAGTGGAAGGTCACGGTGCCCGGTTGGGGTTGGTCGAGTCCCATTGTCTCGGGCAACCAAGTGTTCGTGACCTCGGTGGTCAATGATGAAGAATATGAAGAACCTCAGGCGGGCCTTTACCTTGGGCGCGGCAGACAGGAACCTCCCGACGGAACTCACCATTGGATGGTCTACTGCTATAACCTCAACAACGGAGCTCTTCTGTGGTCAACGGAAACACACGCTGGAGCCCCCCAGATCCCACGACACCCCAAGAGCACCTACGCGAGCGAAACCCCGGTAACGGATGGGGAACGACTTTATGTTCTATTCGGCGACGTCGGTCTCTATTGCTTGAACCTCGATGGTGAGCTGATTTGGTCGCAGGAAATCAAACCCAAGAAAACATTGTTCGGCTACGGAGCGGCAGCATCGCCCGTGGTTGTCAACGACCTGGTCATCATGGTCTATGACAACATGGAAGAGTCTTACGTTGCGGCCTATGACAAACAAACTGGCGAGGAACGCTGGAACGTACCACGTGATGAGATTAGCACTTGGGCCACTCCTTTCGTCTGGAAACATGATCAACGCACGGAAATCGTTATTCCGGGACGCGAGAAGTCGCGAGCCTACGATCTGGAGGGCAATCTGCTCTGGTCACTCAGTGGTCCGATGTCAAACCTGGTCATTCCTTCACCGTTCGCGAGTAATGGCCTGCTGTATATCACCTCTGGCTACATCGGTGACAAGGAACGTCCCGTCTATGCTATTCGTCCCGGGGCGAGCGGAGAGATCGAAGTTGAAGATGAAGCGTCGACTCATGAAAAACTAGCGTGGTACCTGCCGCAAGGCGGCCCCTACAATACCTCACCTATCGTTTACCGCGATCGATATTACACACTCTACGATCGAGGATTTCTGACGAGTCACAACGCGACAACCGGCGAAGAAGTTTTTGGCAAACAGCGTTTTGCCCCTGGAGCCAGTTTCACCGCTTCCCCATGGGCCTATAACGGCAAGCTTTTCTTCTTGAGTGAAACTGGGGACACGTACGTTGTCGAAAGCAATGACGAATTCACCTTGCTCAAAACGAATTCGCTCGACGAGCTTTGCCTCGCGACGCCGTACGTCAGCCAGGGGAACCTGCTGATTCGTACGGCGTCAAAGATTTACTGTCTTGGCAATGCCGAAAACATCACGGACTAGTGATTGTTCATGCTTTCCACTTGGACTGCTGCGGCACCAACAACCAAAACCAAGAAAGCAATCACACCGACAATCACTAGTAAATACAAAACGGTGCTAAAGATCCCCCGGTACATTCCAGCCTGAGTCAAACCGCGACCTTCCGGATCCATTAGCCCCGCATCCATCAAGCGGATGATCTGTTCTCCTCATAATGCAGGCAACGGGAGCACAGAGTTGACAGACTAAAATCCCAAAATTCCCATGACAAGCACTAGGGCGTCACGATGCGGTTGCATTTCCAACTCCTTCGGAAGTTATAGCCCCAGAGAGACTCGTTCGACTCTGAATACGAATTCCTTTCAACGATTCCAAAGCTAAACCAGATCGCTTAGGTTTGTAAGCAGGGATGTCTCCGTTCACGCAACGATCGCTTCGAAACTTGAGGTAATTCGTGATGGAAATTCTTAAACGAACACCGGTGAAGCCATCACCCACCGAACTGATCGGACATCACAAATATGTATGATCTTCTTCTCTCGAACGGTCGGGTCATCGACCCGTCTCAGGAATTGGACCGCTGTACGAATATCGCCTTTCAGGACGGTAAGGTTTCAGCCATTGATGTTTCGGCCGACAGTCCTACCAAGCAGATGATGGATGTCACTGATTGCTTGGTGACACCCGGTTTAATCGACCTACACACACATATTTATTGGGGTGGCACATCGATCGGNGTTGATCCCAACAAGATNGCNCAACAATCAGGTTGCACGACTCTGGTGGATGCAGGGACGGCAGGTGCGGGAAANGTCCGCGGATTTCATCAACACGTCATCGAACCGGCACGACCTCGGATCCTCGCTTTCCTNAACATNGCATTTCCTGGCATTTATGCNTTCAGTCAGAATGTNATGGTTGGTGAGTGCAGCGACCTGAGATTATTNAGTCAGCGTGATTGCCTGNAGGCAGCTCAANCCCACAGCCAGTTGATCGTTGGCATCAAGGCANGAGTNGGTCATGTTGCTGGCGGTGCCAGTGGAGTGGCACCCTTAGACATGGCATTGGAGGTTGCCACAGAAGCGGGTGTGCCCGTCATGGCTCATCTCGACTTCCCGCCTCCCAGTCGCGAAGAAGTCCTCAACCGTTTACGAGAGGGTGACATCCTCACTCATTGTTATCGACCTTTCCCCAACGCGCCTGTTTCCGGTGCTGGCGATATCTATCGAGAGGTGATGGAGGCGCGTGATCGGGGAGTCATCTTCGATATCGGACACGGCATGGGATCTTTCGCNTTTAAGACGGCACGTCTGATGCTTGAAAAGGACGTNCTCCCCGATACCATCTCCAGCGATGTCCATGACCTCTGCCTGGGTGGNCCCGCCTATGACCTGCTCGTCACGATGACNAAATTCATGGCCCTGGGNATGCCACTTGACCAAATCATTGAGCGGACAACCTTNGCACCCGCTCAAGCACTCAGAAGACCGGACNTGGGGACGCTGAAACCAGGCATGCCNGCCGACGCCAGTGTGCTGCAGATCCAGAATGGCAGTTACTCTCTGGAAGATTGCGTCGGAGAAAAANTCCTCGCCCGNCAAAAACTGNTCGCCAAGGGGACCGTCGTCGAAGGACGATGGCAGCCATCGGAATCGACGGCNGAACTTCCAACCTCNTGACACNGCCACNNTNAGGCAGCCCTTCAAGACNCATGCAGCGGGTTATCGAAGTCCATCTCGAAAAGTCGCAACCGCTNTTNATCCGCCCTGCTCTTTCCCCAACTCCGTGAATTCGGCTGAAGAACGGNNCNNCCCGTATCACCCTAGGCAGCNNTAGCAGAAGTTGCGAAAATGTTGTCTGACACAATCACAATTCGTTGATCGATTATTNGCAGACCCCGGAGGTAAACCATGGTTCGCTTATTCGTGGCCGTTTTGACCATCATGATGGCTTCCAATCTTTTNGCAGTTGAAGCCTCGAAGGCCAAAGTCACAAAAAAGGTTTTCTTTGATGTCGAAATCGACGGCAAAAAAGCTGGTCGCATTGTGATCGGGCTTTTTGGCGACGACGTTCCCAAAACGGTCGAGAATTTCCGNGCGCTTTGCACGGGCGAGCGTGGTGAAGGAAAATCAGGAAAGCCATTGTCTTATAANGGCAGCACGTTTCATCGAGTNATTCCGCAATTCATGATNCAGGGCGGCGATTTTACTCGCGGCAACGGNACNGGNGGCGAGAGCATTTACGGNGAGAAGTTCGCCGACGAGAACTTTAAGTTTACTCATGANNNCCCTGGAGTTCTNAGCATGGCNAATGCGGGCCCNAACACCAACGGTTCTCAGTTCTTCATTACNACCATCCCGACTCCNTGGTTGGATGGCAAGCATGTTGTTTTCGGTCGANTCATCGACGGTCTTGACGTGGTNAAGAAGGTGGAGGGTCAAGGNAGTCGCAGCGGNCGACCTCGCAGCCANATCCGNATCACCAATNCCGGCGAATTNAAATAGNCNANNNTCGAAGAACGCTCANNNTAANAGCNTCAGANAAAACAACGCCGNTCCTGAATCNCNGCAGGATTGGCGANGAGNNTCGNCANGNGCGANTCACATCTCNNACATCGGCCTCCNANNNNGGCTNATNTCNTCGCAAANGCTAAGCGATTTTAACATNATCGAATCNCACTTCTCGCCCGCTTGACGTTCGCAGATGATGGTACGACGAGTAAACTAGAGATTGGCNAAACCAACCTCTCATCGAGTCAATATCCNTCGAGNCTTACGATGACATCAGGACGAACCAGACGTCGTCAGCGTCGACAGTTTGCGGTCGAGTCTCTCGAATCGCGAGACATGCTGACACTTGCAATCACCGAGATCAATTACCATCCCGTCGAGCCNCAGCCTGCACTTGGCGAGTCNGCNGATGCGAGAGCGAGTGACTACGAGTTCATCGAACTGATGAACCGCGGTGACACNCCNCTCAATCTATCCGGCTACCAACTGATNAAGGTCAGCGANGAAGGNGTTGANTTTACTTTTCCNGCNNAGGTGATCGCCCCGGAAGAGCGGATCGTTGTNATTGACGANAAGGCNGCNGCAGANTTCCGAAAACGATACGGCAACGACGTGCCTATTGTTGGAGGTTGGAAAGGCGGACTNAGCAACAACNACGAACAGATCACCCTGGTNCGAAACAACATCCTGGTCGAACAGTTCGTCTACAAGTCNACGAACAAATGGCCCACNCGNGCNGANGGACTAGGAGCCTCGCTTGAGCGAAAAGACTTCGANAGCGAGGACATGAGTGANCCTGATGTATGGCGTAGNTCGATCNANTACGGGGGTTCCCCCGGTCGGGCACCGAGCAGTCGTGAACCGGANGTCATCATCAATGAGATACTNCCCCATACCGATCCNCCATTTCTTGACCTGTTTGAACTGCANAACANNACCGACGCAGACATCGACATCAGTGGTTGGTATGTCACCGACAGCATCGTCACNCAACCAAGGGCGTTCGCCATCCCTGACGGGACNGTNCTTCCGGCACAAGGNTATNTCACGTTCACNGAGAACGATTTCAATCCAGGNGGCGGAACANTCNACTCCGACTTTGCCTTCAGCGAACGTGGTGAACCCACTCCNGACGCTGACGCTCCAGAAGAAGGCGGTGTCTGGTTANTGGAAGCTGCAGCGGATGGANAACCAACTCGATTTGCTGACCGCGTGACCTTCGGTGCGACGGAGAACGGCACGACCGTNGGAAATNTCTACAACCAGGACGTTACAAGTTCACTTTATCCATTAGCNTCCTGGACNCGTAATGCNGCCAATGAGNGCCATCGCATTGGTGANATTGTCATNAGTGANGTGGTTTACCACTCCCCCGTGAATGACGCATTCNGNGATGACGACGTTTACAAGGAATTCATTGAACTCTCCAATCCNGACTCGATTTTTGACGTCGATATTTCAAATTGGCAGATCGANGATGCGATCGACATTGANTTTAGTCCTGGAACCATCATTGAAGCNGAAAGCGANCTGGTCATCGTTGCCTTCAATCCTCAAAACGAGCAGCGAGCCAACGAATTCCGNANCTANTACGGNNTCGATGAAAANGTCAAGCTCTACGGTCCCTGGGGCGTCGACAACGATGGAGCCCTGGATCGAATCAGNAATAACGGCGAAAAGATNACGCTGACGAAGCCGGATCCCGATCCGAATGAAGACGGCACNNTTACGATTCTCCAGATCNCGATTGATCAGGTCGATTATGATGACGACCNNCCCTGGCCGGANGTGGCGGACGGTGACGGCGGATCACTCGAACGNATCACCCTCAGTGAGTACGGNAATTTTTCAGCCTCNTGGGTCGGATCCGTTCCAACGCCCGGCAACCAGCCTTTTGATCCGAGTCAATCCACACCGCTGANCCTTGAAACTCAAACGACNGGCAATATCGGACGCGATGGGGATCTTNTTCGCGGACCTGCTGACGTCGACATGTACCGGTTTANTCCTGAGGAAAGCGGTTCCTATCTCTTCAGCGCCAATGGNTTGAATGGAGTGTCCCCCGANACGNCNCCCGTTGAGGCNAAGGTGATTGAAATCGTCGCAGAAAAATTNTCNGTCNATNAAGAACAAATCACCCTCCAAACGTCATTCGTCGCTGACNTTAATGCANACGAAGTCGATCTCCTTGGGCTGGCCATCGAGTANGAGAACNTNTTTGGAATCGAGATTTNAAATNNAGTCGCGNTNAATATTGANACCGTCGGCGAAACTGTCGATGTCGTCAANNNACTGCTNGAGGAAGATGGGTCACAACCATTCCTGCGTCTCTTCCAAAGTNACGGTGTGGAAATCTCNAATGTTNCCGCAAGGATCTCGGAACCCGCGACGTTGTCAGCAGATTTAGAAGCGGGCCAAGANTANTGGGTTGGCATCAACGGAAACAGCATCTCCGTCGATATGGATGGAAAACTCATTAACGTTGCNGGNAGCTANNACCCGCTAACGGGGCNCAATATCACTGCNGCAACGGTGAATGATCCTCTCAACAATGTCGGCGACTATGAACTCAAAGTCGAAACNNTGGAGGTTTTACCGCCATGGCAAAANCCAGCCAATCCACTGGATGTAAATCTCAATAATTCCGTTGAACCGTTGGANGCNTTGATCATCATCAATCGACTCAATCAGGGGCTGGGCGGATCGTTGCCGGGNCCTGGAATCGATGGNCCNCCTCGATTTTTCGACGTCAATGGAAATAATTCCGTCGAACCACTCGATGCATTAATCATCATCAACTTCCTNAATCAACAGGCTGCTGTCGCCGCNACCCCNGCNNTNCCAGACCNCTCATCGCTTNCCCTNACTCGGACAGCAACCGAGACAGANAACCTGGAAGATCAAGAGACTGCATCGAAATCGCNNCGAGTCGATGCCGNTGAACTCACATTCGAACAGTCTGTTGACCTGCTCCTGGANCAATNCGAAAGAAACGGTGANCACGATGAGGAATTCACCANGCAGAAAGACGCANAGTCGACNATGCTGAANCCGNTCGATCTAGAANGNATNGACGCGGTCTAATTCACATCAGGCATNGGTGNGTGTTNATCTTGCATTGACGGACCGGGCTCGTTAAACNTCAGTCATATCGACTTGCTTGCTGCGAGGTGGAACATGTATTACCTGATCGTCAGCGTCNTGGAGCCNCTTCCCCTTCTTTTNTTATTGTTGGGAGCCGGACTGTTNTTGATGCGGCTCGCATCCGATTCTCGGCCGCGGCTGTTTTCGTTTGTCGTTCTGTCGTACCTTGCATTAGTCGTTGTCTCCTTACCATTGGTCGCCTATTTCGCACTGGGATCGCTCGAATGGCAACACGATCCCCGGAAGCCAATTCCGACAGATCGAAACGCGATCGTCATTCTCTCAGGCCATTTAAAAGAAGTTTATCAAGAATCGGACATGGTCCTTGGTGACGATTCGCTCTACCGTTGTTTGAAAGCCATTCGCCTCTATCAACTCGGCCCGCCCTGTCCGATTATTGTAAGCGGCGGCAAAGTCTTTGAGTCGGATCCCGGGCCTAGTCTCGCCGAAGCGATGCGAGACTTCCTGCTGGAACAGGGAATACCTGCAGAAGATATTATCCTGGAATCAAAATCTCAAAGCACGTATGAGAATGCGTTCAATTCAGCGGAACTCATCCGCGAGCACAACATCAAGGCTCCCATCATGGTCGTGACCGATGCAATTCACTTACCAAGAAGTACTCTCTGCTTTGAGCAACAAGGGGTCGAAGTAATCCCCGTTGGATGTCGCTACCACCCCATCGATTTGAAACGGGGCATTCGATCGGTTATCCCCTCAGTCAATGCGTTGGAAGACATTCGCAACGTAACCCATGAATGGCTGGGAATGGCCTGGTACTGGCTGCACGGTCGCATCTAACGGTACGCATCTAACGGTGCGTACTTCGGCTTGTCACCTATGACTTGCGTCGCCGAATCAATTCCAGAATGGAACTGATCAATGGACCCAGGCTTGCGAGACTTGAAAGGCCGTCATATATACCGGACGAAAATGAAGACAGTCCGGACTGGAAGTCTCGCACGCCGTCGCTGACTTTTGTGACCTGCTCTTTAACCTTCTCAGCGTCGCTGGAAATATCGTGAACGACCATCTCACGAATTTCACGAGCCATTTGTTCTTCGCGACCTGGCTTGAGCGTGAGGGCCAAAACCACGAGAACGGTAGCGAGAAGTGCGTTCGCGCCGGCCATGATAAAGGCTGAATAAGCCTTACCGACATATTCTGCCAAGAGTTCGAATGTCCCCACGTTCAACATCACCACCGTCAGCAACACCATTCCCACTGCCACAGCCAGAAATACAATCTGCTTTCCAGTGCGTTGAGCTTGCAGGCGCAGCAGAGTCGACTCTGTGCGAGCCAACAGCTTTAGCTTCATCAACGTGTTGTCCATGGACGCTCCTAACGCAAGTTCCGTCCCAAGATGATTCCCAGGGTAAAGACCACCAGGCAAGTGATCGCCGGTAACTCACGAAGCTCATGCTCAAGTGATTCGAACACCTCGTGGAACTGTCGCTTAAGGACGGACTCGGAGTCACTGTTGGATTGCGGACTTGACGTTTCGTCGGTTTTGGGATCGGCGGCACTTGCCTCTTCCTCCGCGACAACCGAAGAAAGTGCCTCGAGCTCGGCCTTGAGGCGTTCCAGCTCTTCACGAATGCTGGTGTTGTTCATGCCGTATCCCCTGTCCCTGCCTGTCCTGTGATCTTTTCACCGAGTGATTGCCATATTTGAGCATACCCCCAAAAAAACAGCCCTTCGGTGCCGAAAGACACCGAAGGGCATTAGCTCATTTCTACAAATTCAAGTTGTGAAGCTTATGAAGCGGAATCTGGTGAGCTAGAGGCCTGTTTAGCAGCTTCGCAACATTCCCCGCTCTGGCAGCATTCCTCGAGATTTTCACAACAATCGGCACCTTCCGCACAACAATCGACACCTTCCACACAGCAAGCAGGCTTTTGAGCCGCATCGCAACAGCTTCCTGCAACGCAGCACTCCTCATTGTTTTCACAACAAACAGCACCCTCCGCACAGCACGCCGAAGTTTGAACGGCATCGCAACAGGCCAAATCCGTTGAAGAGCTATCTTCGGAGTTCGTACCGGTAAGAGCAGATGTACCGATTGCCACGATTCCCAGACCCGCGGCCAAAACTAATGTGATGATCGTTTTACCTAACATTTTGGAATCTCCAGTGAACGAGCGTCAACGTACAGGTCGTCAACGCAGAAATCAAAAAGAATGACGCTTCGTGATCCAAGCAGAGTGCTTTAAAGGATCCACACGCACTGGAGTAGTCGAATCGGAGTCTGCTGAGCTATCAATCGGTTTCGAATCGAGATTCGATTCGATTCGGCAGTCGCATCACGGGAACTGCCTGTCAGATCCTCCTGCGTCGCAAAGTCAACTTGAGTTTGCTCGACCAAGGTTGGCGGAATCATCAATTCCGCATCACAACAACAGGACTCATCGACCGGCGCTTGAAGCGGGGCCGAAGACTCTTGGCAGCAGCTTGGCGTATCCGCCCAGAAAATCAGATCGCGGGCCGAACATTGGCACACTTGCACTGCCAACAACAGGGCAACCAGCAAGCCGAAGATTCTGAGGGGCAATCGATTCATGCCCTTATTCTACCAGATGTCCACTAAAATGACTTCTTGAATCTTCAAGATCATCGGCTCAGAAAGGCCGCCAAATCGCGTAGTTCCTGAACTGATAAGACCTTATGTATACCAGACGGCATAATCGATTGATTGTGTAAATGCCGATTGACGACCTCATCTCGGTGCAACTCAATCTTGTCACCGGACGTTGTCAGAAACGTTTCATCATCATTGGAAACTCCCAGCGACATTGCCGAAAACGTGCGTCCGTCGTTGGTTTCCAGGAGCCACGGCACATATTTGGGAGCAATCTCGTCACTCGGTCGCAGAATGGATTGAATGAGCCGAGCTGTCGTCATCTGTGAGCCAATCGCCGTCAAATCCGGACCAACATCCTCTCCGCGACCGTCGAATCCATGACAGTTGGCACACCGTGCCGCTCCCTGGCCAAAAAAGACGGCCCACCCCGCCTCAGGGTCTCCAGGTTCGGCGGTCAGCATCTCCGACTCAACCGCCTCCAAGGCTAACGAGTTGGTTGGATTCGTTGCGGATTGTGAAAGCTGGCGATTTGCCTCGAGACTTACGAGTCTCTCTGAATCGGAACGATACTTTTCCAGCTTGGATCGCCCTTCGTCTTCTTGAGGACGGAGGGCGACTAGCATTGTCGCCCGCAGCGTGCCAGGTAGTTTCAAATCATTCAAAATGTCCTGTCGTGCGGCTGCCGCATCCGACTGATCACTGAGAGCCAAAGAGCGAGCAGCCTCGAGGCGAACCGGCATCTCCAGTCCATCCTTTTGGACGATTTCCCTGAGCTGCTTACTCGTCAGCACGTCATCATAGCCTGCCGCAATCTTCAATGCGGTGGCTTGGATTCCAGAACTAGAATCATCGCCGACGGCGTCGACTAGAAAACGACGACCACCTTGATCGAGTTTCACCGCACCGGAGTCGAGCCAGTCGATCGCTGCCAAAGTGGCTCTCCAGGTTTTCACGTTACCCGTTTGCTGTAAGACCAATGGCAGCTTTGAACGATGAACTTGAAGGCCGTCATCGGCAATCCATCGAACGGCATACAGCAACACATCAGGATTCTTCTGCTGAAGCGCTGTGGTCAACAGGGCGTCGCGTTGCTCTTCGCTTAACTGACTGCGTCGTGCGGCTTCCAAAATGGCAAGACGTTCCCGAGGATGCGAACGTTGCCGAAGCTGCTCAACCGTCAAGGCATTGGAATCTTTCAATGCCATCATTGCAGCATGCCGCAAAAAGGGATCTTCGGACTGCATCGTTTCCCAATCGACTTGCTTCGAGACTAACTCAGCCAGGCGTTCCTCTCGACTTGGAGCGGGTACGGGGGCATCCTCAGGCGTTTCCTTAAAGCGAAGACGCCAGATCCGCCCTCTTCCATGGATGTTGTAACTGCGATCGACCCAATCCGTAAAAAACAAGGAGTCATCCGGGGCCACCGCAAAATCAACCGGCCGAAATTGGTTCCCCCCCTGGACGACAACATCCCGATCCGCGCGAACGGTTGCCCCGTAGCTCTTTAACGTAAAACGTTCAACTCGATACTCGCCCCAGCTGGACCCGTATAACTGTCCGTGCCAAAGTACGATGGATGAAGGAGCTTCGCTCGTGCCAACGACCATCGGCAACGTGCCGGGCAATTCCCCATCCCAAGCTTGCAGCGGATGTTTTCCCGAGCGACCGTAGCGGAACTGATAACCGTAGTCGCCACCCGGTACGACATGCACAAGCCGACAGGGCGGACGGGCATCCGGATCATTTCCGATCGTGAAGATGCGTCCCACCGAATCGGCACAGATACCAAAGGGATTCCAGAAACCGGTAGAGATTTTGGTCAATCCGCTGCCGTCTAACTGACATCGAAAGATGTTACCCCCCTCACCTCCTCCGCTGATTTCCGTACCATCGGAGCCGCGCAGCGTATAGTCCTCACCAAGGTTTTCACCGAGTCCAAAGTAAAGCTCTCCGTTGTCACTCAGATGCAATCCACAAAGACCGTTATGAGGATAGTCACCCTCCGTAATCAACTCGGAAAGCTTTTCGCGTTCATCGGCTTGGCCATCCGCATCGCGATCCCGGGTCCGGAAAACTTTTTGACGAGTCGCAACATAAATCCATCCATCGGTTCCCGCTCGCAAACTCATGGTTTGTTGAGTGCCCTTCAGGAAGACACCGGTTGCCTTGAACTGGCCAGAGTCTGGATCGCGTTCAAAGATTCGAATCCGATCGCTCTCCGGCCCTTCATATTGATCGGGCGGAAAGTGCGTATGCGATTCAATCACCAGCAGCCTTCCCGCCTGGTCAAAAGCAAGACCGATCGGTGTCACAATCTCAGGCTCCTGTGACACGAGCTCTAGCGACATCCGATCGTCCAAAACACGAGGCATCTCCACTTCTGCCCGAGAGTGATCAACGGCGACAAAGCAGAGTAGCCCAAACATCAAGGCACCACTCAAAGTGGTAGAATCCAGACTTTTCAACATGACGTTTTCTCTCAGGACGATGAACTCGCGGTGATGAAGGATGTTTGCTTGAACTCACAATTTTGAGCAAACGAAGCTCATCTGCTCCCCGCAAAAAGGAAACAACTTACAAATCGCTTCAGCATACGAACTCCTATTTTAAGGGATTTGAAACAGGAAGAGGCGGTATTCGTGCCGAAATTGGATTCGCCCGAGCCAGGACGGTATGATGTCTGAACAGCACGATGGTGTGCAGACGTCAATCGGATCGCAAGGATTTGAAATCATGAAACGACGCGCATTTCTGGCGGGAACAGCTGCCGCTGCAAGCCTTTCACTCACTAAGCCACAGGCAGGAGCAAAAGCTCTCGCGAATGATCGCATCGGAATCGCCATGATCGGCGTACGCGGCCGTGGAAATGGCGTCTTGAATCATTTCGCTAAACAGCCTGATGTGGATGTGAGATACGTCTGCGATATCGACGAAAATGTCTTGCAGGAGCGAACGAAGGCGCTGACGTCACGTACCGGCCGACCCGCGGAATCGGTCAATGATTTTCGACGTTGCCTGGACGACAAACAGGTTGACGCGGTCGTCATCGCAACACCGACGCATTGGCATGGCATTCAAACGATCATGGCCTGCCAGGCTGGCAAAGATGTTTATGTGGAAAAGCCGGATGCCCATAATGCGATGGAAGGTCGCATGATGGTGAAAGCTGCTCAAAAGCATCAACGAATCGTGCAACTGGGAACTCAATCTCGCAGCGGCGAATCATTCCTGGAAATGGTCAAATATCTCAAGACAGGTGCGATTGGGCGGCCGTTATTTGCCAAGGCTTGGGAAAGCACGCGACAGGGATCGTTAGGACATCCGTCCGATAGCGAAGTTCCTCAGGGCATCGACTACGACATGTGGCTTGGCCCGGCACCACAACGTCCATTCAACCCGATGAGATTTCACGGGAACTGGCGTTGGTTTTTTGACTACGGCGCCGGAGATCTCGGAAACGATGGTGTTCATCGTCTCGATTTCGCCAAGTGGGCATTTGATGCCGCACTCGAGGGCAATCAACAACCGGTTCTGGGCGATTTAAAGTCGGTATCAGCTCACGGAGCCAAATGCTACTTCGACGATATTCAGGAATGGCCCGATCACTTGATGATCACCTACGATTACGGAGATGGTCGCATCATGACCTATGAAATGCGCATTTGGGCACCGTATCCGCTCGAGGGTGAATCGGAAGGTGCTGCCGTCTATGGTGACGAAGGCTATATGATTATCGGCAACAGTCGCTGGCGAGCATTTACCAAAGGTGGAAAACAAGTTGCTGAGACAAAAGGGAACTACAACAATAATACTGGTCCGCATGTCGTCAACTTCCTGGAATGCATGCGAACGCGAGAAAAGCCGAACGCAGATCTTGAAACGGTCGGTCACCCATCCAGTCTATTGTGTCACCTGGGCAATGCTGCCTGGCGTGCGGGTCGTAGCCTGCAGTTCGACGCGTCCGATTACACATGCATCAACGACGATGACGCCAATCAATACTTGAAGAGACCCGTCTATCGGAAGCCTTGGGAGTTACCGGTGATCTAATCGACCGCGGGCGATGGTAGCCCAAAGGAGTAGAGTTCACCTGTCATTTTCTTCGGGAACCACGCTTCACCCGGATCGACCGAGAAAAGTGTGTTGCCTGTGCCTACGTAAACACGGCCTCGGGATACGGACGGCCCGCACCAGACGGGCCCAAGGTCAATCTCTTTGAGAACCGTTCCCTGATCGGCGTCTAATGCGACCAACTTGCCACTTGCTGTCGTCGTAAAGTAGATGACTCCATTGGCAACGGCGACGCCGGACGCAACAGGATCACCAACGTCCTTGAAGATAGGGATCGGGCGAGGCCCACCGATCTCGTCAATTTTCGGACGGTTATGGCGCCAGAACTCAGTCTGAGTATTGCCGCTGAGCGAGACGACCTTGCCGCCGAAAGGTGGACGAAAATCAGATCCTCGGACAGTCGTTCCCAGGTAGAGCGCATCAATTCCATTCGTAAAGATGCGTTTTCCATCAGTCGCACAGCCGGACTGAAGCCCACCGATCGGGCTGGGGAATGCGAGCATGCGAGGATTTGGCTCTACCTTTAACGGATGCGTTGGCGGTCCGTCGTAAACGGGTGTCTGATGCAGAATTATTCCATCGCTAACGTCGAGCACATAAAAGGCTCCGTTCTTGCACCCGACTCCCACCACGCGAGTTGGCGTGCCTTCGACGTCGATATCATAGACCTTTGGCGTATCGCCGATCGACAAATCCTTATAGCGCCCGGTTTCCGAATCGTAGGCGAGCATTGAATTCGTCCAAACGTCACCGGGATTAATCTGAGTACTCCATTTCTTCTTGCCGGTGAGAACATCCACGGCAAACACAGCACACGATTCCTTGGTGGCGTAGTCTGGATTATCTTCTGTCGGTTGCCGTGGAGCTGTGTTCACATCCGTTCCAAAGAATACCGTTTTCGATTGTTCGTCGTACGAAGGTGTACTCCAGACAGAACTCGTTGCGGGACCGTAATTCCACGTGTACTTGCCCCGGGCATCTGTAATCGTAACGGGTGGGTTTAATCGTTGAGGCCTTTCACCAACGTCGAATTTCCATTGCAGCTCTCCTGTCTTCGCATCGACAGCAACGATGAATCCACGTCCCCGGCTACCTGGATAAAAGGGGGATCCAGCAATTAACTGCTCCAGAGTTCCGCCGCCAGCAATTACCTTCCCATCGGCGAGGATGGGCGATGCGAAAAAAAGATTCCCATCAACGGCGCCGGGAAATTCGTCATCCTGCGTGTCGAGCTCCCAACGCAGTTCACCGGTCTCCGCGTCGAGTGCAACCAGGCGCCCCTTCATATCTCCAAAATATACGAGGCCATCATGAACAAGAGCGGAGGTCAGAATCCCTCCCTCTTGAGATTGAAAGGACAGCTTCTTGTTGTCTCTCAGAGCTCCTTGAATGATCCTCGAAAAAAGACCTGCAGGCCGATCATTGCGATATTGCCAGACAAGCTCACCTTCGGGTGAAACCTTATAGAAAGAGGCCCCCGTAGCCGTCCCAAAATAGACACACCCATCGACAACGCTTGGGGTCGCGTGAATAACGCCAATCTGTTCCCCCGATTCCTTACTGGGAAAACGCCATTTCTCGACAAGGCCACCCACGTTATCGGCGTTCAGAGTCGTCTCAGCGCCGTTATACCGCCAACCGCGTGCGTCATGGTTGTAGGTTGACCAATCGTGAGCTGCATCTGTGTCCTGGCCGGTTGCCTTGACACCCAAGTTGGCAAAAAACAAAAAACTAAACGAAACAAAGATTGCGCAACAAATTCGTACGATGCGATTGAGCGTTCGCTTCATTAGATTGACTCTCGTCTCACAGGTAGCAAAGGGGCTTCGTTTTTAGAACAAATCTTGATCTTCACGAAAAGTGCCAAATCTGTAACATTTCGCCGATACACGACAAAATGTCATCGATCGAGTAGAAGTGAGACTCAACATCGTTCACATTGGTTGTACATTCAAAGATTCTCTAAAACTTAAGCCCCTCGCGGAGCCCCCATAGCGTGCTCACCGATTTCGCGATTTTGATTCTCGCCGCGTTATGTGGCAACTGGCTTTTCAGTCGTTGCGGGTTGCCAGGAATCCTCGGCATGGTAGCCGCTGGAATTATCCTCGGACCTGGCACTTTGAATCTGATGGACGAGGACGTTCTTGAGTTCCTCAAAGAGTTCAAAACAGTGGCGTTGATTGTGATTTTGATTCGAGCGGGGCTTGGGATCAATAAGGAAACACTCAATCGAATTGGTGGACCAGCGATTCGGATGGGATTCCTACCTTGCATTATGGAAGGAACAGCAGTCACCCTCACCGGCCACTTGCTCTTTGAATTGCCCATCGTTCAGGCCGGCATGTTGGGCTTCATCATTGCAGCTGTTTCACCAGCCGTCGTTGTTCCGCAAATGCTCGAATTAAAGGAAGGCGGTTTCGGCAAGAAACGCGAAGTCCCGACTCTGATTCTTGCTGGTGCATCCGTGGACGACGTATTCGCGATCACCATTTTTGGGGCCTTTGCGAGTCTGGCGATGGGTCATTCTGCAAATTGGCTAAAACTCGTAATCGGGTTGCCGCTCGGCATCCTCGCAGGAGCGGCAATCGGCATTGCGATCGGATTATTTTTGGTGTGGTTCTTTCGCCACTACCACCTGCGAGACACCAAAAAAGTCATTCTCTTCATTATTATCTCCGTGATCTTCTACGAATTCACGGAACTTCCTGCAGTGCACAATGTGCTGCCTATCGCTGCTCTGTTGGGCATCATGGCAATCGGTTTCGTAATTTTGGAGCGATACGAACTACTGGCCAATCGCTTGGCTCTCAAATTCCAGAAAGTATGGGTGCTCGCAGAAATCCTGTTGTTCGCCTACATCGGCACGGAATTACGAATCCAGGATTTAAGTGGCAACATGATCGTGACAGGATTGATTGTCTTGGCCATTGGCCTGCTCGCACGAAGTGGTGGAGTCTGGTTGTCCCTACTCGGCTCGGAGTTGAATGCCAATGAACGTCGTTTCTGTGCGATCTCATATCTACCTAAGGCCACGGTCCAAGCGGCGATGGGAGCGGTTCCGCTGACGATGGTGTTGCAGGGCAAGATCCCGCAGATGAGCGAGGAAAACGGCAAGACCATTCTGGCCATTGCCGTGTTGAGCATCGTCGTGACCGCTCCGCTGGGGGCGATTGGTGTCAAACTCTTCGGACCGCGATTATTGGGCCAGGAATAGCAGAACGCATCGATCAGAATGACGATCCCACTTGCGGTCGAGGGGGAAACGATTGTATCGTTGCAGCAAGCATTTGCTACCGAATGCGCTTCGATGGGTGCGGCGAAAGCCGACAGTGAGGAAGGAAACAATCCATGAGTGTTCAACTTGAGTCTCTGACGTCCCGATCTTCCTGGCAGGATTTGGCCCAACACTATGACGGAATGCGCGACATTCAGTTGCGAGATCTATTCGCCAAGGACGCTGACCGGGGCACTCGGTTGACCGCTGAGGCGTGTGGCATCTTCCTCGACTTCTCGAAGAATCGCATCACCGATGAAACGCTGCAGTTGCTTGTCGCGCTCGCCGAGGACATTGGCCTCCGAGACAAAATCGAAGACATGTTCACGGGCAAGCGGATCAACGTGACCGAAGACCGATCGGTTCTGCATATCGCACTGCGAACCCCCAAAACCGAATCGATTGTTGTCGATGGCGAGGACATCGTGCCTCAGGTTCACGCAGTCCTCGACCGCATGGCAACTTTCTGCAATCAGGTACGCGATGGTTTATGGCGAGGTCATACCGGCAAACGCATCCGCAATGTCGTGAACATTGGAATTGGTGGTTCCGACCTCGGTCCTGTTATGGCCTATGAAGCGTTACGATCCTATAGCGAACGGGATCTGACCTTCCGATTCGTTTCCAATGTCGACGGCACCGACTTTGTTGAGGCAACGCATGATCTAAATGCTGAAGAAACATTGTTTATCGTCGCCTCGAAAACTTTTTCGACACTCGAAACGATGACTAACGCCGGTAGTGCAAGGAATTGGTTATTGAGCCAACTTGGCGATGACAAAACGGCGGTGGCAAAACACTTTGTGGCCGTTTCGACACACGCCAATCGCGTTTCAGAATTCGGCATCGATACGAATAACATGTTCGAGTTCTGGGATTGGGTCGGCGGACGGTACTCGATGGACTCAGCCATTGGTCTTTCGACGATGCTGGCGATTGGTCCAGATCGATTCGGCGAAATGCTGGCTGGCTTTCATGAGATCGACTCTCACTTTCGGACAGCCCCGTTTGATAGGAATCTCCCGGCTATCCTAGGCTTACTAACGGTCTGGTACACCAACTTTTTCAACGCACAATCAATCGCGGTACTCCCCTACGAACAGTACCTCAAACGCTTCCCCGCTTACCTTCAACAATTAACGATGGAGAGCAACGGGAAACAAGTGACACTCGAAGGTCATCCGGTCGATACCGACACCGGCCCGATTTACTGGGGAGAACCTGGAACCAACGGACAGCACTCGTTCTATCAGTTGATTCATCAGGGCACTCACCTCATCCCCTGTGACTTCATCGCCTTTGGCAAACCGGTCCATGCAATTGGTCGACACCATGACATGTTGGCTTCGAACGTATTTGCCCAGGCAGAGGCATTGGCTTTTGGAAAGACGACCGAGGAAGTCGAAGCAGAGGGCACGGAAGATTGGCTGGTGCCTCATCGAGTCTTCAACGGGAACCGACCCTCCAACACCCTGCTTGCTGAGCAGCTTAACCCTTCGACTCTTGGAAAACTCATCGCACTCTACGAGCACTCTGTTTACACACAGGGAGTGATCTGGAATATCGACTCATTTGATCAGTGGGGAGTGGAACTCGGCAAGGTTCTCGCTAACCGCATTATCCCCGAACTGGAATCCCAGGATCCGCCACCTCTGGATCACGATTCATCCACGAACAACTTGATCAACAAATATCGATCGATGCGAGGACGGTCAGTCCAAGGCTAGGCAAGTCCCCTGCCCCACGCCATCTCACCAGACTCGGCCCCCCAGCCCCGATCAATCGCTTGATCATCGTGGCGAAGGTCATGCGATGTCGTCGAGTAATCTCCAACACTCAAGTTGCATTCGCGGCAGATGGAATGGTCCCTTCCAAAGCCCTCCTTTTAAAGAAGAACTGAGGCAACCATCACGGTGAAGATAGCCGAACCACTCGCCGTGTTCAGCATCGGGAAAATGGGCGTACGACCAATCGTGAATCTGTTGATGCCATTGAGCATATTTTGGATTTCCAGTGATCTGAAATGCCAACAGAGTGGCGATGATCGTCTCGTTCTGCGGCCACCAGAATTTCATGTCGTGCCAATACTCTTGAATCGGCAATCCTTTGATATCGGCAAAATAAAGAATCCCACCGTACTCTGAATCCCAGCCACGTTGCCACATCCAGTCGAGCATTTGACAACCTGTATCGATCAACTCACGATCGTTCCGGTCTCTGCCTTCTCGCATGATGAACCAAGCTCCTTCGATCGCATGGCCTGGATTAAGTAAGCGACCGTCGAAATGATCGAGAAGCTCGCCATCCGCCCCAACGGTCTCCATCACACATTCAATTTCAGGCTTAAGGTGGTACCGCCGAATTTCGTCAATGGCCCAGTCAATCCACCGGTCCGCTTCAGCGAACTGGATGGAGTCGCGTAGCTCTTGAGCAGCCGCAATCGTAATCATCGGAAAGCCCAGACTTTTGAGCGGCCGCGTGGAAGTGTACTTGGGGTGTTCGGCAGGAGTCTGGTGATGCGTGAGAAAGCTCCAAAAGGCCTGTTCTGCCTGATCTCGGAAACGCGACTCACCCGTCGCCTGAAAAAGTTCGCCATAGGCGATGGCCGCGAAACTCTCCGAGAATGCATACCGACGCTTGCGAATCGGCTTCCCATCACGAGTCACGTGAAACCACATGCGTCCGTCGGTTGGATCGTAACAGTGTTCATCCAGAAACTGAGCACCACTCCGCGCCGCATCAAGCCAATCTGATCGAGGTTCAACCTGGTTATACAACTCACCTAGCAACCAAGTGAATCGCCCCTGTTGCCAGACACCCTTGTCCGTATCGACGAGGTTTCCCTGCCGATCAAGCGACGTCATGAATCCTCCGTATTCAGAGTCCAGACAATGCTGCAACCAGAAAGGGACAGTGTCTTCGAGCAATCCGTCGCGGTAGAGATCGCGTAGTTCGCGTTTACGTTCCAGCATCAGTCGTCTTGATTCAAGAGGCATGGCATGTCGCACCCCCGACATCAGCCGGCCTGAAAAGTCGCAGGAATGCATCGCGTTTCACTGATTCAGAATACCTGGCTAAGCCAAGATATCCTGAATCACCGTTCCATGCACGTCGGTGAGGCGACGTTCGATTCCGTTGTGATAGTACGAGAGTTGCTCGTGATTGAGTCCCAACAGATGGAGAATCGTAGCGTGGAAATCATAAACGGAGGTTACATTTTCGGCTGCCTTGTAACCGAATTCATCAGTCGCCCCATACGTGTAACCCTTTTTGACTCCGGAACCGGCAAGCCATGTCGTAAAGCCAGAAGGATTATGGTCACGACCACTGGCACCCTTCTGGAAGGTCGGCATTCGTCCAAACTCCGTGCACCAAACGACCAACGTATCCTCCAACAACCCACGTTGCTTGAGGTCCTCGAGAAGAGCCGCAGCGGGTTGATCCAGAATTGGACCATGAACGTCATACTGCTTCTTTAAGACTTTGTGACCGTCCCAGTTACTCGTCCCTTCGCCGCCCGTCTGATAGGCTCCATTAAAGAGTTGAACAAAACGAACACCACTCTCAATGAGTCGACGAGCGAGAATGCAGTTGCGTGCAAACTCGGCCTTCAGCTTATTCTCGGTGTCATCCGCTCCGTATTTTTTCAGGACATGAGCCGGTTCGGTCGAGAGATCGGTAATCTGAGGCACACTCAACTGCATCTTGGCCGCCAACTGGTAGCTGGCAATCCGAGCGGCCAACTGCGAGTCACCAGGAAACTCCTGCAAATGTCGTTGGTTCAAGGTTTCAAGAAACGCTCGAGTATCCTCGTCCTCACGCGGACTGATCTGCGTCGGTCTTGCAAGATTTCGAATCGGTGATGACGCGTTGAAGTCGGTTCCCTGAAAGACCGCTGGCAAAAATCCGGGGCCCCAATTGTTGACGCTCGATTGCGGTTTACCTCGAGGATCGGGAATCGCCACGAATGCGGGCAGGTTTTCATTTTCACTACCTAACGCATAGATCGCCCAGGACCCCATACTTGGAAATCCATCGAGTGTGAAACCCGTCGACATGAAGTTTTCACCGGGACCATGGGTATTGGTTTTGCTGGTCATCGAATGAATGAAACACATGTCATCCGCGTGTTCTCCAAGGTGATCGACAAGCGTCGAGACCATCTTGCCCGACTCACCACGGGGCTTAAATTCCCAGGGACTTTTTTGCAGAGTCCCCTGTTCACCCTGGAAGGTAATCACCTTTTCCGTGGCAGGCATGGGCTTGTCATGCATCTTCACCAACTCTGGCTTGTAGTCAAACGTATCGAGATGGCTACAAGCGCCGGAACAGAAGATCACAACAACATTCTTGGCTTTGGCGGGAAAATGAGTTTCACGAACGCGGTTTGGGTTCTGCGGATCAACCTTCGGACGAATCGGCGTTTGCTCCTTCGCAGACAGCAAGCGATCACGGACCAACAAATCCGTCAACGCAACTCCACTTAAGCCGCCGACCGTGTGTCGAAGGAAATGGCGTCGATCCAACAAAAACCGAAGATCCATATCGCACGCTCAATTCAAAAAGAGGAATTCATTTGCATTAAAGATCGCTCGGCAAACGGCAGCGATCCCGTATTCGTCAGCCAATTCCAAAGCCGCCTGTCGCTCGGCATCACTCGGTGCTCGGGAGAATGCCGTTTCAAAAATAAACTCGATCTGTCGAACCGGATCATCCCCAGCCACTGCCTGCGTCCGCTCGGCAAACAGGTCAGCCTGACCCAGCATGAAACGACTATTAAGTAGGTTTAAAGCCTGCAAGGGCGTGGTGGAACGACTGCGATCCGGGATCACCTGAGCCCCATCCGGACAGTCAAAGACACCGAACACATCATCTTGCTCTTGGCGAATCTTCATCATGTAGATCATGCGTCGGAACTGCTCGGGACCAAACTCTTTCAACGGGAAATAATGATGGACATTTTCATGGTCGATACGAAACAACAAAAAGCCTGGTCCACCAGCATCTGGGTTGAGCGCTCCGGAAACAAGCAACACGCAATCTCGTATTGCCTCAGCCTCCAGTCGTCGTGGAGGAAAACGCCACAACAGACGGCTCGCAGCATCTTTGTCCAAACCATCCTGACGTGGCCTACTGGACTGCTGATAGATGTGCGATGAGAGAATCTGGCGATGCAACCACTTGAGCGACCAGCCGTTATCCATGAATTGGCTGGCCATCCAATCGAGCAACTCAGGATGGGAGGGCTGCGTCCCGTTCACTCCCAGATCACTCGGAGTCGAAACAATTCCAGTCCCAAAATGATAATGCCAGACACGGTTCACGATGACACGAGCGGTCAAGGGATTGTCGGGATTCGCAATCCAATTGGCCAAGGCCAAGCGACGTCCACTTTCACTAGTATCCCCCGACAACTCCATCGAACTAATCACACTCAGCGCATCCGGGTCGACTTCTTCACGTGGTGCAAGAGGATCTCCACGATGCAGTCGTCGAATCGGCTCCGGATTCTTGAACGTTCCGACATAGGCTTTCGGAACATTTTTCTTGATTGCTGTTAATTGATTCTTTGCTTCCTGAATTGAGGCGAACAGTGACCGTACTTCATCCGCCTGATCTTTCGGCAACTTGCGTATGAACGCATCTGCGGAGTTCGGCGTGAAGGGTTCACGTTGATCACTCGACGCTACCTCAACCCACTGATCAGCGTCATTGGCAACGTCAATGCGATAGCTGGTTGCGATCCGATCGTTAAACCCACCGTTCCGATCTCGCCCCCACCGGACTTCCTCAATCTCAGCGGGCTCGGCAAATTCAATTTGAATCCAGCCACTACCACTCGTATTGGAGATCCAACTGTGATTATTCCCAGCCTTGCCATCGTTAACGTGCTCGAGTTTATGAATGGGGTAACCTTCCAAGCTCCCAGAAGCAGTTGCCACAGCCCCGTCTGCCGACAACGCCACGTTACGAGCATCTTTCGACAGAACCTCTAATTCATCGATACACGGTTCGGAGGAGTTCGTCGCCAAGATCGTAAAACGAATCTTTTTGGCTCTTATCGGTGGAAAGCGATCGACATTCGAACGAGCATTGACCGCCGGTAACTTTTTGGATTGCTCATCCCCACTCTCAATCGAGGCAGCAATCTCTCGCAGTTGGCCGAACCGGGCTTCAAGCTGTTTCAAGTGAGCGGTCATTTTGGCGATCTGATCGACCGTATTTCGACTGGCGATTCGCGTCAGCTCTCGCTCACCATGTTGCACTCCCGCAAAGACGGCCTGCAAAGCGTAGTAATCACGCTGTGGTATCGGATCGAATTTGTGGTTATGACATCGCGCACAACCAATGGTCATACCAAGAAAGGCGGTACCGGTCGTGTTCACAAAATCGGCTAATTCATCTTGCCGCTGCATCAACGTCAAATTGATGTCGGGACTCTTAACCATGTCGTAAGGTCCCCCGACAAGGAAACCGGTCCCGATTTCATCGCCGTCAACATCCCCCGCCAACTGGTCAATAATGAATTGCCGATAGGATTTATCGGAATTCAAAGCACCGATCACATAGTCACGAAAGTAATACGCGTTTTCGCGATCACGATTTACTTCGAAGCCAGTTGACTCTCCGAACCTGGCAACGTCCAGCCAATGCCGGGACCATCGTTCGCCGTAGTGTGGACTCGCTAAAACTTCATCGATCACTTTGGCATAGGCATCCGGAGAAGGATCATTCACAAAGCGATTGACTTGTGCCGCAGTCGGCGGCAAGCCGTGCAGATCGAGATAGACTCGGCGGATCCAGGTCACGCGATCTGCCAACTCGGAAAAATCGAGGTTATTGGTACGTAGCTTCTGCAAAACAAAGAGATCAATCGGCGTCTTGACATGCATCGAATATTGAACCGGAGGACGAACTTCGACGACCGGTTGAAAGGACCAATGATCCGTCGTGAGTTTCGTCTCGGCATTCCCGGCGAATTCATCAGGCCACGTGGCACCGGCATCGATCCAACGCTTGAGAATGGCAACCTCTTCTGCCGACAAAGGCTCACCTTCGCCTTCGGGCGGCATAGTGATTTCATCGGCGTGGCTTCCCGCCACAACTTGATAGAGAGGACTTTCAACAGCGTTACCGGGCACGATCGGCGGATCGCCAAAATCGGCAGTCCCCAGTGCTGAAGAGCGCAAGTCCAACCGGTAGTTACTCTCTTGAAGATTCGCGCCGTGACATTCGACGCAATGTGATTCCAGAATCGGCAAGACTTGCTTTCCGAAATCCGCCGACTCCTCGCCTTGAGCCGGCAAAGAATGAAACAGAATTGCCACAAGGCAAAATGCGATGATCTTGAGTTTGCACACGGTTCGAGTCATTGAGTTATGGATGGAGGTGCAGGAATAACAAACCTGCACCTCCTCTATCGTCGCCCGTCTCGGAACATCATGCAAGCCCGACGGGAATTACTTTCGCCGACGAAGTCGGGAAAACGCCGCCAACAGTCCGATTAATGCCAAACAGGCACTGCTCGGTTCCGGCACGACGTAAACTTCCAACTCATCAATGGCAGTACCACCCGCCAGTCCGACGGCGGGCACCAACAAACGCACTCCGGTCGCCAACACAGGATCGTCTCCTTGAGCGACATCAAATTCATGCCGCAGGTAACCGGTAAAATCTCCACCGGGACCATCGGGAAAATCCGTGAGGTAATTAATTGCAGCGAGGGTTGTCCAGGCGTCATCAGCAGCGGCGGCTGGATCATCGGCGGTGGTAACTTGCAGCGTATACTGACCCGTCCATCGATCGACACAGGTGCCACCACAAGCGTCGGTTTCGGTATTCCCATTGTCTCGCCCGAAAGCGATGCTAGTGACAGGTTGCAGGCTACCCAAAGCAACTCCTGCAATCGCCGGTGGTCCATCCGGATCGCCACTGCCACTAATCCAACTATTGGCATTGCCATAGATGCCATCATTGAGATTACTCGCAACGTGGAAACCGATCCCTAGTTCGGGGCCGAGATCGCTACTGGAAAACGCAGTGGCTCCGTTCGCAGCCAAGGCGGCATTGTCGGGAACGATCGAACCTGCGGGAGGAGCTGCATCGGTAAAGTGGTCACCGTCGTTGCCGTCCCAACTAACGTTGAAACCTTCGGAGGGGAAAATCTCGAACGGCGGAGGCGGCGGAAGAGGATCGACGATGGCACCCGCGACATCATAAACTTCGATCTCGTCAATCGCCGTCCCACCACCGATTCCGGTTCCAGGAACAANGAGCCGAATTCCNGAAGCTGAAACAGCACCGAAATTGTAACGGTGTCGCACGAATGTCTGGTTGAAATTAGTACCAGGACCCTCGCTGGCTCCATAATCAAGCGTTCCTACATCGGCCCATCCCGATGCTGGATCGCCCGTGACGCCCAGACCCAAGTTACCACTAGGACTTGACACTTGCGTGTATTGCAATGCGTAGGCACCCTGCGAACGATCGGTGAATGTACCGAGATTGTCCCGTCCGAATGCGATACTCTGGACATTGTCAACAACGGAACCGAAATCAACACCCGCAAAGGCAACTGGTGCAAAGGGATTGTTGTCACCACCAATCCAACTGTTGCCATTACCATAGATCTGATCGTTCAAGTTCCCAGCAACGTGAAAGGCGATACCCAGCTCAGGACCAAGATCGCTACTCGCAAATGGAGTCGCGCCCGTCGCGAGATTATTCGGCACAGCGCCACCGATGGGACCTTCCTCAACCAACGCAATACCACCGGTCAAGGAAACCTGCGCGGAGAGCGAAGCATTCAAGGCAAAAACGGCCGTGACAACTAAAAACAGTTGCAAGCCACGAATCTGAAACAGTTTCATAGCACACATCAAGCTGACCCTCAAAGTTGGTGAATTGAACATGCGAATATCAACCGCGAAACGAAATCGATAACCAAGAAGCGACAGCAGCTTGGGGGAATAGCCCCACGGCAAGTTCGATACAAGGCAGCTACGCCGAACAGGCGTAACAGAATGGAACGTAACGTAACGATGCTAACTCATGGTTATTTGAGTTATTCGTTTCGCGTCACTAGCTGCCCTAAAGAGATTTGTCTGATTGAGTCAATCGGTCGACCAGGACATCGATAACTCAGGAAATATAAAAACCAGCAACTCCGTTGTTAGTACAAGTCGTACGATTACCGTTTCACTTATTTTCTTCTTCGCCACAATCCAAGCGCCAAGGCACCGATTGCCAATCCAATCAAGCTCGAGGGCTCGGGTACGGCCGCAACCGCAGCTCGCTGACCTTGTTCATAACCGCCAGCGATAAAGGCAGTGACAAAGTCACTACTGTCAAAAGCTCCGTCGCCATTCCAGTCGCCGGTTCCCCAAGTTGCGGGCTCACCGGTTTCGAACGATTCAGCCTGGAATACGATCACAAAGTCGGTGCTATTGAATTCATTATCGAGATTCGAGTCACCGGACCAGGTATTCATCAGATCGACAATCCAAAAATCACGATCTGCGATGTTAACCGAACCGTCCTTGTTCGTATCGAACCGACTGTCGACCGAACCGTTTCGCACCGCTTCGGACAGATCATCGATATCATTTACGTCGCACACGCCATCCCCATTCACATCGCAAGGATTGGCAACAGCATCGGCATAAATTTCGATTTCATCGATCGCCGTACCACCGCCCAGACCGGTTGTGGGTACAACGATACGCAACCCCGTGGCTAACACGCCGCCCGTCCCGTCGCTGACAGCGAACTCGTGCCGAAGGTATTCGGTAAAGTCTTCGCGGCGAACGGAATAGGTCACCTCACCAATATCTTGCCAGCCCGTCGAGGCATCACCGGTTGCACCGGTATCTTCATTCGGCGAGTCGACTTGAGTGAACTGCAATAGATAGGTGCCAAACGAACGGTCGGAGCACTGACCACCACAGGCATCGGTAACGTCATTTCCATTATCACGACCCCAGGCAACTCGAGTGATTCGCTGCTGCTCAGGAAGAGCGATACCTGCGAATGCATCCGGATCAAACGGATTGTCACCACCCCCGATCCAGCTGTTGGCATTTCCGTAAAACCCGTCGTTCAAATTCTCCACGACGTGGAAATCAATTCCCAATTCAGGACCGAGATCGCTACTGGAAAATGCGTCGGATCCATTGTCGGCCAGTGCCAGGTTATCGGGAACGATTGCCCCATCCGGAGGTGGTTCGCTATCGAAGAATTCGCCGTCATTACCATCCCAATCGATCGAGAAGCCTTGCGCGGCCTGAATATTAATCGCCGGCGGTGGCGGAGGCGGAGGTGTAAATTCTCCGGGCACGTCGTACAGCTCAATCTCGTCAATCGCCGTGCCGCCGCCAATTCCCGTGCCGGGAACGATCAAACGAATACCAGTGGCATCAACCGGATCAAAGTTGTAACGATGTCGTTGCCACGTATTATTGTAGTTGGTTCCTAGACCGTCGCTCTCCCCATACTCCAAAGTTCCGATTTCGGCCCAACCGGTCACCGGATTGCCGGTGGTATCAAAATCAAGGTCGAAACTCGGATTGGGGACCTGCGTGTATTCCAACGTGTAGAAGCCCAGGTGACGATCCAAACAAACCGCTCCACCACAACCGTTGTCACCACTTAGTACGTTACTACGTCCGAACGCAATACTCTGAACGTTCGCATGGGGAGTCGCACCGAGATCAATGCCTGCGAAGGTTTCGAAGAAAGGGTTATCGTCGCCACCAATCCAGCTGTACTCGTTGCCATAGAAACCATCATTCAGGTTTTCGATGTAGTGATAATCGATCCCAAGCTCTGGCCCCAGTTCACTGGTCGCGAATGCCGTCCCCCCGAGTGACAGGTTTTCAGGAACAGGGTCACCGCCCATGTTCACCGCGGGACCTTCCTGCACTAACAACAGGCCGCCCCCATCGATGGAGAGTTGAGCCGATGCTGTTGAAACCAAAAGGTTCAATGCAAGAACGATAACGAGATACCAAAGACGTTGCCCGCTATTCATGTTGAACATCTCAAAGAGTTATTGAAAAACTTCAAAACTGGGTCCCGATTTTAGTAGCAGTTTTGGACAAAAACAACAAAATAAAAGTTATCGAAAAACAGATCGATTCATTGGTGATTTCGGTGGAGTCACATTCTAAAAACAGACGACGCAAAAACATAAGTCCCATAAAAAAAATGTCCTATCGCCGCATTAAACGTCGCCCACCGCCTGTCGAGTTACTCGAACCTCGAATCCTTCTCGATAGCACCGCTGTGTTCAGTGAGCTGATGTTCAACCCCAGTGATGACCAAGATCTGGAATGGATTGAGATACACAGTGAGATGGCCGTGGATATCGACATCTCAAGTTGGCGGATTGAGGGAGTCGGATTTACATTTCCTGCAAACAGCGTCTTGAACGCAGGCCAGTCGTTCGTGATCGCGAAATCACCTGCCTCGTTCACACAACGCTACGGCTTTGTGCCAGACCATGGTCCCTACTCTGGCCGTCTGAATAACGGTGGTGAAACCCTGCGCCTAATCAATAACAGCGATCGCGTGATGGATCGAGTCCGCTATGACGATGAGTGGCCATGGCCGGTGGAGGCCGACGGCAGCGGAGCTTCGTTGGTCAAGATCGATCTCGACGGCGGCAGCAGCTCCGTCGACAACTGGACGCACAGTCATCGCGTCGGGGGAACTCCTAAAAGCTCTGAGGTGGACACTAGCTCAAGCCCGATCGTGTTCCACGAAGTTTCAGAACGCGATGGCGATCAGTTTTTTGTCGAACTGAAAAACGTCAGTCAACAAGCCCAGAGCCTCGCGGGCTATTCAATCAAGAGCGACGCTGCGACTGGAACGGTCAATCTAACGGGTGAATTGCAGCCCGGCGAGTTACAAGTGATTCGACAGGAACAATTCCCTTTTTCAACCGTGGAAGTCGATCGATTATTTCTGTATTCCGGTGAGCTCAACTTCGTCGCAGATGCCGTTCGCGTTGAAGATACACCGCAACAGAAAATCGACACCGGTGAATTTGCAGATCGCTGGCTCACACCGATTACCAAATCACCGGGTGATCCGAATACCGTGGCGATTGAAGACGACTTGGTGATCAACGAGGTCCTCTATCACGCGCCAGGAACGGCAGTCGATGGAAAACCGGCACTCGTCGAGACGACTTCTTTGCTACCGATCGCGACAACCGATTGGCGTTATCGGGCATCGAACGATGGGCTCGATCCATCCTGGTATACAGAAACTCACACCGTTGGTGTCGATAGCTGGCAGAGCGGCAACGGGCTGTTTGGTTATGAACGCACTCCACTGGGGATTCCGATCCGTACTGAATTCCCGAATCCCGCTACCGTCTTTCCACCCATCATCACCTACTACTTCGAGACCGATTTTGAGTTGAGTGCCGAGGAAATAGCGAAGGGCGAGGGCATTGCGTTACGGCACATGGTTGACGACGGTGCGGTGATTTACCTGAATGGCCAGGAAGCAGTTCGTTACAACATGCCAGACGGTCCAATCGATAGCGGCACCTTCGCGGACTCGATCCCGAATGCGACTCTCAGTGATACGATCGTGATCTCGAAAGAACTCTTGCGTGTCGGTTCCAATCGCATCTCGGTCGAGGTTCACCAGGCATCGGTCGCCAGCAACGACATCATCTTCGGTGCTGAGATCCTTCAATCGAAGGTGATTTCAGATGCCGTCCCCGGTCAGCCCTACACAACCTCAAATGAAGAGTGGATTGAGATCTTCAACCGGAGCGAAACCGAATCAGTCGACTTGGCCAACTGGAAAATAGACGGTNGAGTTGAATTCACCTTTCCCGAGAACGCCACCATCGGCCCGGGAGAATATCGACTCATTGCGCGAGATGCTGTTGCACTAACGTCAAGCCACCCCGACCTGGCAGCGATCATCGTTGGAGAATTCAGCGGTAGGCTTGCCAATGACGGCGAGACCATTCGACTCGTCGATCAACGAGGAAATCCCGCCGACGAATTGCGTTACCACGACGGAGGACGTTGGCACGAGTTCGCGGATGGTGGAGGATCCAGTCTGGAATTACGTTCGCCGTTCGCCAACAACCGCTCGGCGGAATCGTGGGGAGCAAGTTCTGAATCAGATAAATCAGAATGGCAAACGATCGTCTACGAAGAAACCGTCAAGCCCGACGGCTTTTCCGGTTCGACGTCGGACCGCTTCCACGAGTTAATTATGGGCATGCTCGACGGCGGTGAAGTGTTGATTGATGATGTGTCTGTTTTGGAAAACGGTGTCGGAGGCATCGAACGCATTCAGAACGGATCCTTTGACGGCGACGCTCTAGGAAGCACGCCGGCCCACTGGCGAATTGCAGGAAACCATTCGGGANTCGTGATTCCCGACCCTGACAATCCCGGCAATCAGGTGCTGAAGTTAACGGCAACGGGTGGCATGGAGGATCGTTACAACCACGCCGAAACCACGTTCGCTGACCGAGCGCGCATTCGCGACGGCGTCAACTATCGGATTTCTTATCGAGCGAAATGGCTGGGCGGATCAAACCAGGTCCACTCGCGACTGTTCTTTGACAAGCTGCCGAATTCGGTGCGGGTTACCCGACCTGAAACCATCGGAACCCCTGGTCGCCAGAACTCGATCTATGCCGAAAACATCGGTCCCACTTTAAATGCGCTGTCACATTCGCCGGTACTGCCTGCCGCAGGTGAAGCCGTCACGGTATCGGTGCGAGCGGAAGATCCCGACGAAGTCCAGGCGGTTCGCCTACACTACTCTGTTGATGACGGTCGGTTTAACTCGATTGCGATGATGCCGTTGAGTGCTGACGAATACATGGCGATCATCCCCGGCCAATCGAGCGGCGACGTAGTTCAATTCTATGTCCAGGCGGAGGACAGTCGTGGTAGCAAGAGCGTGTTCCCTGCCGAGGGAGCGGCTTCGAGGGCGCTCTATCAGGTGCCCAGTCAAAACGCGCGAAGTGGAATACACAACTTCCGCATCATCATGACCCCCGACGATACGTCACTCCTGCACAACCGCACAAACGTCGTCTCGAATGGACATCTCGGAGCAACGGTTGTCTATAACGAGTCGGAGGTATTCTACGACGTCGGCGTTCGGTTACGCGGTTCCAATGCCGGGCGATCCGATGCTTCTTATCTAGGATTCCAGGTGGCATTCGATCCCATGCACCGATTCCGAGGCGTCCACAATTCGGTGGTCATCGATCGTTCGGGGCGCAGCAGCTCGACCCCACGAACCCAGGACGAAATCATCATCAAGCACATCGCCAACGCCGCCGGCGACATTCCGCATATGTATGATGACCTTGTTCATGTGATTGCTCCCCGCCGCAGTCACACGCGAAGTGCACTCTTACTGATGGCACGTTACGGCAATGACTTCCTGGACTCCCAATACGAGAATGGNTCGGACGGCACTGTCTACAAGTTAGACATTGCCTACATCGCGAATGGCACCCTTGGCGGAAACCCTGAAAACGCAAAAATCCCCTCCCCTTATTCCCATCCGAGCCCAACCCGCGATCTTGAGGATCTTGGTGACGACAAAGAGGCCTATCGTTCACACCTGATGATTCGAAACAATCGCGATGCCGACAACTACGAGACAATCATCCGAGCGTCACAGGCTTTGGATAGGCTGCGATCCAACAACTTTGACGAAGCGGCCGAACTGATCGACGTCGATCAGTGGGCGCGTGTCTTTGCATTACAATCACTGACCGGCGCTGCCGACGCGTATACGCGGGGCGGTTTGCATCACAACATTCAGTTCTATACACGTCCGTCCGACAATCGCGTGTTGGCATTACCCTGGGACTGGGACTTTGCCTTTACCGCATCCACACGACAGTCGCTGATCGGAGCCACGGGTACCGGCGGACGCTTGATGAATCGACCGATCGCTCGTCGACTGTACCATGGTCATCTCCTGGACATCATCAACACGACCTATAACAACGAATACCTGGATCGATGGATTGATCACTACGGTCAAGTCGCGAGACAGAATTTAGGCTCGATCAAGAATTACGTTCGAACACGAAGCCAATATGTACTGAGCCGACTTCCTGATCCGATTGACTTCACCATCACCACCAACAACGGTTCTGATTTCGAATCATCTCAGTCCCAGGTCAAGCTCGCTGGAAGAGGCTGGATTAACGTTCGCGAGATCCGGGTGAATGACGAATCCGTCCGTGTGCAATGGCAAGATGACGAACGGTGGGAGATTGAACTGCCGTTGTCCGGAGGCCAGAACCCACTCACGCTTGTAGCGATCGATCACCGGGGAGCAGAAGTCGGACGCGATTCGATTAACGTTGCTCACAATCTCGTCGGCGACATCGACGGCAATGGTGAACTTGATGTTAACGATATCGATACTTTGGCGGCCGCGATTCGACTTGGCGAAGNAGGCAACGACCTGAATGANGACGGTCACGTCGATCTTCAA
This sequence comes from Planctomycetaceae bacterium, assembly GCA_002723275.1. Classification (GTDB taxonomy): domain Bacteria; phylum Planctomycetota; class Planctomycetia; order Pirellulales; family Pirellulaceae. The sequence goes on along the minus strand of PBNZ01000011.1, from coordinate 58,530 downwards.
GACCACGCTTTCTTGATTACCGAGATTCTGCAAACCTCGTACGGCGATGCCGACCTCAGNCGTGACTTCGTTAGCGCCGACCTTGTCTTGGTATTCCAAGCGGGCGAATACGAAGATACGATTGTGGGGAATTCGGGCTGGAGTGAAGGTGATTGGGACGGTGACGGAGACTTCACGTCCAGCGATCTCGTCGCGGCTTTCCAAAGCGGCCGATACGAGGCATNATTCTCGANCTATCGTCTGTATGAACCCTGCAGGAGACGCTCCCGTGTCAAATCCTTTGATTGATCGTCGCCAATTCACGAAAGACACGGCCACGGCAGCCGCGACGGTTGGGACTCTCAGCCTCGCGAAAAGTGCTCATGCTGCTGCCTCCGACAAACTTAAATTGGGCGTGGTTGGTTTTGGCGACCGAGGTTCTTCTGCTGCCGTCCAAGCTCTGAATGCCGATCCTGGAGTAGAACTTTATGCCATCGCAGATGTCTTCTCCGATCGGATGGAGCATCGTTACGCGATGCTGCAACAAGGGCGTGCGAACGGCATTACGATTGACAATCCACAGGACATCATCCAACGAACGGAATTANCCCGTGAACGACGCTACGTTGGCTTTGACGCCTATCANCAGGTGATTGATCAGGTGGATGTCGTNATTCTGACNTCAACACCTCACTTCCGACCTCGACACCTCGCCTATGCCGTGGACAAGGGAATCCACATCTTTGCGGAGAAACCNGTTGCCGTTGATGCCCACGGAGTTCGCTCGTGCCTNGAATCAGTTCGCAAGGCCAAGCAAAAAAACATCTCCTTAGTCTCGGGACTGTGTTGGAGATATCATCATCCGCGTAGGGCGACCATGAAACGCATCGCGGAAGGCGACATCGGGCGGCCGATCGCGATCGAAACGGTCTATAACGCGGGAGGCGTCTGGCCACCTCGACGCACGCGGGATCAAGTCAATTCCGAGATGGAACACCAAATGCGCAACTGGTACTACTACACCTGGCTCAGCGGTGACGGCATCGTGGAACAGGCAGTTCATGCGCTCGATACAATGGCCTGGGTGATGGGTGACCAACCCCCTTTGAAATGCTGGGGATCTGGCGGACGACAGGTACGGACTGCCCCACAATACGGAAACATCTTCGACCACTTTTCCATCGTCTATCTGTATCCCAACGATGTAAGAGGTTATCACTCGAGTCGTCATTGGAGCGGCAGTGCGCAGCAGATCAGTGACTACGTACTCGGCTCGGAGGGTTTCTGCGACGTCTGGAAGCATTCCATTCGAGGACAAAAGAATTGGAATTACTCAGGCCCCAACAACAACATGTATCAGACCGAACATGATGAACTNTTCGGGGCGATTCGCGCNGGCTCGCCTCTCAACAATGGCGAATATATGTGCTCCAGTACGTTACTCGCAATTATGGGCAGGATGGCAGCCTACACAGGTCGAGAAATCACATGGACTGAGGCGTTGGAATCGGAAGAGTGTTTAGGACCTTCCGAGTATGCCTGGGGAGATCTCCCACAACCAGTTGTTGCGATGCCCGGTCGCAAGAACTCCTAGAAGTCGTGGATATTCTAGCCAACGGTCCGTCCCAGCCGAGAAGAAGCGGAGTATAATAGGCGACTAGCAACTTCTCTTCTCTTGTGGTCTTGTGGCTCAAAGTTCATGTCCAAGCCTCGTCGCCAACGCACTCAGAATACGCAGACAAAGGCTGTACCCGCATCAGCTCGATCCAGATCGATTTGGCTGGCTGGGATCGGACTCATCGCCTTGGCCCTGGTCAGCTACGGCGCGTGGCAATTGACGACATCTCCATCGTCCGAATTGAATCCCGATCCTGCGGGGGCTGGACAGAACCTGGCGTCGACAGACACGAACTCCTCGAGCCAATCAGTCGAGTCCAATGAAACAACGCGAGTGAGTGTCAGAGCCCCNGGTTCCGAGCAGGAATCTTTCATCGCTCCGCTGGCCGATGCCTATCGTCGCATTGATCCCACGGCCGACGGTTGGCAAACCGAAGCGTTTCATGAAGCCACGAATACACAATTGCATCATCTTGCGGATCTGTTTAAAGACGAGATTGATGATACTCGTCTGGAACAGCTCGTCGATCCGGATTTCAAAGGATCAGGNTTCCAGCCCAAAACTTTCGACGATGTATTTTCCGATGCAACGATCGAGATCAAGCGTGGCATTACCGGCGACCAAGATTCGGCCGAAATCCAACACCGCGGTGCGGATGGATTGAAGGCGGCCATCGAGAATTTTCGCCAACTTTACACGGACGGCAAGATTGATCGCATCAAGCTGAAGCCATTCCGAATATCGCTCGAAGATGACGTGGTGAGCACCACACTTTACTTTCAATCCGTTGGCTCCAGCGAATCAGGAACGCTCCAGGTGAACGCTCGTTGGACCCTTAANTGGTCACTCAACGAAAACGATCTTCCGAAGNTACGAAAGNCGGAANTTGATTTTTACGAAACGGTGNTCCATCGCAACGGACCGGAACTCATGTTCTCNGACTGTACAGCATCNGTGCTCGATAACGTCGCTGCCTACCGACAGCAATTCCTCCGTTCGACCGATGAATGGCGGAGCAAAATCTCGCGAGACCTGGGCCTGGACGTCGTTGCCAATCACGGTCTTGCATTGGGCGATGTCAACGGCGACGACCTGGAAGACATTTANCTCTGTCAACAAGGTGGACTCCCNAACCGACTNTTGCTTCAAAACAGCGACGGGACGTTAAGGGATGCGAGCGTCGAGAGCGGAACGGATTGGTTGGATTACTGCGCGAGCGCNTTATTGGTCGACTTTGATAACGACGGCGACCGCGACCTCGCCGTTGCCCAGGAATGGCGAATCCTGTTGATGTCGAATGATGGCACAGGAAGATTTCAACTGGAATTCGGAATCAGCAGCAAAGCTCAATCNTTTTCACTGACGTCCGCCGACTACGACCTGGATGGTGACCTGGACATTTACGTGTGCGGTTACAATCCGGACACTTCGAGTCAGCGAAGNGGAGCCATGGGCGAACCCATGCCCTACCATGATGCCAATAACGGTGGCCGAAATCTTTTGCTCCGCAACGATGGTAATTGGCTATTTCGTGACGCCACAGCGGATGTNGGNCTGGACGAAAACAACACGCGATTCAGTTTCGCAGCAGCCTGGGAAGATTACGACAACGACGGCGATTCGGATTTGTATGTCGCCAACGATTATGGTCGCAATAATCTGTATCGAAATGACAAAGGTCAATTCACGGATGTCGCTGCTGAGCTTGACGTCGAAGACATGTCGGCTGGCATGTCCGTTAACTGGGCGGATGTCAATCGAGACGGTCGGATGGACCTCTATATTTCAAACATGTTCTCAGCCGCGGGCAACCGCATCACCTATCAACGCCAATTCAAGACGTCGGAAAACGAAGAGGTGCGCGAGCAATTTCAACGGCATGCGCGCGGCAATACACTGTTCCTCAACACCGAGGACGGTTTTCAGGACGTCAGCGAACAGGCGGGTGTTACGATGGGTCGCTGGGCGTGGGGNTCCCGATTCGCTGANTTNAACGGCGACGGCTGGGAGGATCTGATNNTTGCCAATGGCTTCATCAGCACGGCAGATTCCGGTGACTTGTGAAGTGTCTACTGGCGACAGGTCGTGTCGCAATCTCCAATCGACGATTTTTCAGAACGGAGTGTCACTCGTTACCGACAGGGTTGGAAAGCACTCAATCGCCTGCTACACGAAGATCGTTCGTTCAGCGGACACGAGCGTAACTGTGCTTTCCTGAATACAGGCGGTGACGTTCGCCGTCAGCCGTTTGCTGATATTTCGGCGGCAAGCGGTCTGGATTTCGATGATGATGCTCGCGCCGTAGCACTTGCCGATTGGGATATCGATGGCGATCTCGACATTTGGGTTACCAATCGAACCGCACCCCGAATTCGGTTCTTGCGGAATAACAATGTTTCGTCAAACCATTTCCTGGCGATCCAGTTAATCGGGAATGGCAAAACAACCAATCGCGATGCAGTAGGTGCCCGAGTCGAGGTTGTTTTGGCCGACGATCAGAACGCCCCGCTGCTTAAGACCATGACAGCAGGCGACGGTTTTCTTTCGCAATCAAGTCNCTGGCTGCACTTCGGCCTCGGTCATGCAGAACAAATCAGTCAGGTGGTCGTCCATTGGCCGGGAGGTGAACGGACAGAATATTCAGGCTTCGAGATCGATCGACGCTACATCATCGACCAGGCCAGCGGCGAAATTCGTGGTTGGTCGGCGCCAACCGCTCGAAAACCACTCGTGTCGATCNCGCAAGACCCGCCCCTACCGTTGAGTGTCGCCCGAACCGTACTGCCCGCTCGCAGACTTCTACCAAACTTGCAAGTTACCGAATCAGAATCACCACTCAATGCCGAGATTTCCAAACCGACCGTCATCACTCTCTGGTCGGCGACTTGTCGTTCCTGTGTTCAAGAGCTCGAAGAATTCAGCCGGCAGGAAGCATTGCTTCGTAAGGCCGGGCTGGATGTGATTGCCATCAATTTAGATAACCTGAACGAAGCCGGCGCAGAGGCAGACAACGTTTTGGCANAAANNGGCTTTCCGTTTACAACTCGCTCGGGNACCGTTGAATTAGTNCGNAGCCTCGATGTACTCAANCGAGCGATNTTTGATCGTTGGCAACCGCTGACCGTTCCCGTTAGCTTCCTCATCGACGATCAAGGTTTTGTCGGCGTTATCTATCAGGGCCCCATACCGATTCGACAGTTGGTATCGGACGTCAAGCTACTTCGGCTCCCCTCCGACCAACTCAGAGATTTCTGTTCTCCGTTTTCCGGCCGCTGGGTTACCCCTCCTCCGTCCGCAGATCCACTCCAAGTGACATCCCGCTTCATTGATGAAGCACTGGTCACGCAAGGCATTGAATACCTCGAACGCCACGCTCAACTGGCCGAACAATCTCCCTCGAGCTCACTCCTCCAGGCACCTGGAGATCTGTATTACGTACTCGCTGTTTTGCTACGAGACCAGGAGCAGAACGACGCATCACTCAACGCCTTTGCCAAAGCGATCCAGCATCAACCGGATGATTTCCGATATCGAAATGATTTTGCAAGCCTCCTCGCGGCAACCGGCCAACTCAATCAAGCCGCTGAGCAACTACTCCAGAGCCTGCGCATCAAGCCGCAGGACATCTTCGTTCAACGCAAACTTGGCTTCCTGCGGATGGCTGAAGGAAATCCCGCGGCAGCTATTCCACGATTCCGAGCCGTCGTCGATTCAACGCCACAAGACATTGCCTGCTGGTACAACCTGGCAAATGCCTATCGCCGCAATGAGCAGCTGAATGAAGCGATGGAAACCTATCGACACACCTTAAAACTGGAACCTCGCATGACCCTGGCTGCGAACAACCTGGCCTGGGTCCTGGTCACCCATCCGGACGATAACGTTCGCAACGGTCCAGAAGCAGTGAAATGGGCCAAGCAAGCCTGCGAACAGACCAATTATCGTCAACCAACCTTTCTCGATACGTTGGCGTGCGCCCACGCCGAGGCCGGGAACTTTGACAAGGCAATCGCCATCGCCGGCGAAGCCACTCAGCTGTATACCCAACTGAACCAGAGCGAAAAAGCACGCACAAGCGAAGATCGCATCCGTTTATTCAGGGAAAAACGGACTTTGTTCAACCAGCTGACGCAATGATTTCAAAACGGATCAATATCTTTTGATGCCTCGTCGCTGGGATTCTTTCATCGATCGCTGAAGATGCCGAAAAGGCCGACATACAAGTCCTTTTTGATGCCTTAACGACGGTAAGAAGAAGACTAATTTCTTTTCTACTTGGACAATAATTTCGTATCGCATCGTATCCAATCGGCTTATGCTATTCATCGTCTCGAGACGCTCGTTCGCAGCGTCAGATTCGCAAAACAGCAAGTCCCAATCATTTCTACATTACACCCAGTTCTCGGGCCTTGCGATTCAAATTCATTCGATGGGTGCGTTTCAGGTCGTTAACCGATCCACGCACACGAACCAACTCATGAAGGAGGTCGAGTTTCCGATGAAGAGAACAATTTGGAGAACCGTTCCAGCCCTGGCGTTAGCTGCATTGCTAACCGTCGCTGGAAGCACACAGGCGGACCTGGAAGAAGGCTTGGTTGGTTATTGGCCTCTCGACGGCGACTTTGTCGATCACGCCGGAACAAACGACGGAACATTTATGGGTTCCGATCCGGAAGCGGTTTTCGAAACCGGCGTCCTGGGCGACGGCATCGTACTCGATGGAATTGACCAATACATCGAGATTGCGAATGAATCGAATTTTGATTTCGTCGATCAAGACTTCTCGATCTCCGCTTGGTTCCGAGTTGACTCTTTCACCAAGAGTTGGCAAGCCCTGATTGCCAAGGGCGAAGGCAACCGCTGGCGTGTGCACCGCCGAGGCGGCGAATCGATCATGACGTGGAATGGTGGTAATGGCGACGTTCCTGCCGACGCCAATTTCCCGATTGATGATGAAGAGTTTCATCACTTCGTCGGCGTTTCAACGGCGGATGAAATTCAGATGTATATGGATGGCGAATTGGTCTCGATTGGGGATTTCCCGACTGTCGAGAACAACGACCAGCCGGTCATGATCGGGGAAAACCCGGACGCGCGTGGTCGAACCTGGCACGGCTTGATCGACGATGTCGCGATCTGGGGCCGAGCACTCGACGAAGACGAGATCGCTGCTATCTATAATGGCGGCGACGGCATGATCATCAAAGAGAAGAAGCCCACGGTGGATCCGATCTTTGTTGGCGGTCAAGACACGATCGGCAGCGAGTCTTATGATGGCTCTCAGTCCAACCGCGTTTATGGTGAAGAAACGCCCGGTGTGTCTGGTTGGAGCGGTCGAATTGTCACCTTCGAAGATAGTGGTGGAGTGACGATCAACGATCATGACATCGCGTTGGGCGTTCTTGAAGACAATGAAGGCCTGAAAGGCGAAGGCGCTTACGAAGTCGTCGACTTTGCCGGCGGTGGCGGAAACTTTGGAGTCAATAATCCCTATCCGAACGACGTCAGCGACACGAGCATGAGTGACTTCGTCGTGGAAGTTACAGCCGAAGTCACGATCCCTGCCGGTACCTGGACGATTGGTTTCGGCTCGGACGACGGTGGTCGTATCGAGATTCCAGGTGTTGAGTTCGACTTGTCGCAAAACAACGACAACTTCTCGGATGACGAGATTCGTTATAACGGCAATCGTGGTCACGGCTGGACCGTTGGCTCGTTCACCTTGGGCGAAGGACTCGAAACCACAATTACCGCATCGTTCCACGAACGAGGTGGTGGCGATAGTTTTGAGATCGCAGTGATCGAAGATGAGTTCATCGAAAACGCCAGCGAGGCAAACGGCTGGGAATTGCTCGGCGACGGCACCTTGGGCTGGTCGGTGAATACCACCACAAGTCCGCTCATCAGCGCTGATCTGACCGCGACTGTCACCGCACAACGTCCGATGCAATTTGACGTGAACGGGGACACGGGTGAAGCGGACCAGCTCGTCCTGGAAAACCCGGACAGCGAAATCTTCACGACGATCATGGATCTCGGCGACAATCTCGAGTTCCAGATCAAGAGCTCGGGGAACGTTTCCAGTGGTCAGGCATTCCAGATCATCGGTGCGGATCAGGTGACGGGAACTCCCACCATTTCATCCATCAATGCAGGTCAGAATTGGGTCTTTGATGCCGGTCGAATCTGCTTGGACTTCTGCCCCGGCATTGGCAATCCTGGTGACTATAACGGCGATGGCATGTTGGATGCAGCTGATCTCGACCTCCAAGCCGCAGCGATGAACAATCCCAATCCTGACCTTGGTGTCTACGACGAGAACAACGACGGACTCGTTGATTTCGCCGATCGTCAAATCTGGGTTAGCGACCTCAAGGTGACCTGGATGGGCGATGCCGATCTGAATGGTCAATTTAACAGTGGTGACCTGGTAACGGTCTTCACCGCTGGTAAATATGAATCCGGTGATGCTGCCAACTGGGGCGAAGGTGACTGGAATGGCGACCTGACGTTTGGTAGTGGCGACCTCGTTACTGCTTTCACCGATGGTGGTTACGAAGCCGGTCCCAAGGCAGCTGTTGCAGCTGTGCCCGAGCCCTCCAGTATCATCCTGGTCCTGACCAGCTTACTGGCATTGTTCGGTGTAGCTCGCCGACGCAACGGTTAATCCGCTTGCTTCTGCGAAGCTGATACACGACCAAGATGAACCCCAAAAGACCTCTCGATCGAGAGGTCTTTTTTTATGGGCATCCATCGCGATCTTTCCCCTGGCGATCTTTCACAGGGGCCCGGATCCCGGTGCTGGTCAACACAGGTGCTAGTCAACACAAGGGTTTTCGTCATTCGACCTCCTGGCCCCACCCTTGAGCTTCGACTAACCAGCCTCTCGTTTCTGCGCCTCGTTGGATCGCTAGCACCATCATCTGTTCCTCGGCAGGATAACGATTGATGTCGATCCAAGTTCCAGACTTGACTATAGTCGGCGTTCGTTGCTCAGGATAAAGAGGTCAGCGTCAACGACCTCGACCAAACAGCCCAAATAGGATCACGGCGCGCGGGAGAAAACACGGATGCCCAACAATACTCAACCCTCTCACCGTGGACGTCGCTTGATGATGAAACTCGGCATGTCGGTCATCACTTTGGCGATGTTGATCGTCGTCTTGGAGGTCGGNACGCGTCTTCTNTCCGATACTCAACCTCCCTTGCTCCAAAGTCACCCNAAATTAGGGACNACTTTCACACCTCATTATGATGGACAGGTNTTTGTGCCGGAAAGCGATCGTTTCGTGCAGCTCCGATTTAACGGCGATGGCATGCGAGGGCAACCATTCGAGCTACAAAAGAGCGAAGGGGTTCGCCGCATCGCTATCCTTGGTGATTCCATGGTCGCCGCGATCGGGGCCAACGAAGAAGATACAGCAGTACAAGTGCTACAACAAAAGCTGTCCAACACACCGGGCCCCGAGAAATGGGAGGTCATGAATTTTGGGGTTTCAGGATCAGCTACCGGCCAAGAGCTGGTACTTTACCGCGAAGTCGTCAAACACTACCAACCCGACATTGTCGTTTGTGCTTTCTGTATCTGGAACGATTTTGGCGACAACAGCCGAGAGCTCTCGAGCAGTCCAAATCGCATTTATTTCGACCTCAATGAAAACGGCGATCTGAAACAACTCAAACTTTCTCAGAGCCGTTCCACGATTTCGACCTGGCTGAACCAAAACAGCCGTTTCTATCTTTGGCAAAAACACGCGACCCGAGTTGCGACTCAACGCACGAAAAAACGAGTCGGTTTCTTGCCCAAAGGCAAGTTAATCTACCATTCTGAACCGACCGACGAGCTGGAGCGAGCTTGGACGATCACCGAAAAATTGATTGAAACTTTTCACCGCGAGGTAGAATCGGACGGGAGCCAATTTGTGCTTGCGGTGCTGCCCTCAGCGGACCAGATTCATGATGAGAACTGGAGTCGAATCATCAGCAATGCGGGTTCGTCATCACCGCAAATGGATGCGGACTATCCTTCTGAGCGGCTGGGGCAACTGTGCGATCGCATTGGAGTACCGGTGATTGACATGGTCGAAGCGTTTCGGGAGGCAGCACCAAGTCGCTCGCGTGCACAAAGCAACGAATGGCAACACTTCGGGGGAGTTGGACATTTCAATCAATCGGGCAATCGGCTTGCTGCCGAGGAAATATTCAACTATCTAGTACAGCAGAAAGCCAGTACAGCAAGCCGTCAGCCACCGATCGAACAACGATAAGCTGACATCAAAACCATTGAACTCAGTCGACGAAGAGATTTCATCGACGGGTTGCTCGCATTATCGCGAGGCCCTGCAGCGTTTTTTTTCGTGGTCTCATTTACGAGCTTGAGAGCGGAGAGTTCCGCAAAACTGTCTTCCTGCCGTACCCCGGTTGGCCATCTTGGATCACCTTCTCTCAGCATAGAAGATTTGCGTTCGTCTCCGTCAAGCCTGATGGATCGATGACCTCAAAGATGAAGCTTGCTGCTGTAACACTCAGCGTCATGGGCTTCGCTTCGCTATCGGTCGTCGCGGAATTGGAAGCCGGCCATCGCCCCCTCCATACTCAAACCATCCTGGTCTCCCCGTCACCACAAGAAAACGCTGACTAACTTGGATCAGTCTGTTTTTTCGTTCGGTGACACAGGCTCGGCCATGGTTTTTCTGAGCACCTCATTCATCGAATCGCCGAAGAGCAATTGATTGCTGAGGGTACAGCAATAGACGGCAACCGGCTGAAACATTTGTCCGATCAAAGTCAGATTCAGCAGATCTTCCGCAGAGAAGGTTTCCCGCCCCGCGCGACGCGTGAGAGAAAACTGCATCTGCCCCAATCCCTCGTAGCTCCGGTACACCACCTCGGTACAGACAAGTCGATCGGCACGCGTAAAGTCGAAATCGAAATCGTACGGCTTACCAACATGTGAGCGAGCTCGGTCGATCGCTCGTTCAATCATTTCGGACTCGAGCCGAGGTCGAATGACGGCCACCGAATCATTCCCAAACGGCGAAGACATCTCTCGCTCAAGCACGCCATCCTTCATTGACTCGACGACATGACGACCGCCAACATACATGGCCACGTGCGGCCAATAACCGGGCAAGAAGTAATTGGTGACCGCATATTCTTTACGAGTAACAAGCACATCTCCGGGCTGTAGCAATTCCAACATTTGCTCAGCGATCTGAGTCGGAAGCGCAGGGACATGGTCGGGACTTGTGCTGAGGTGCGAGGCGATACGCCCTCCCAATTCTTGGATGGCATAAATCGCCTTATTGAGATTTCCCAGGAGAACTCGATCGCGGGTATTGCGTCCCAGCTCTTTCATGCGTGCCTTGAAGTATCTAGTCTTGCTAATCGACGTCGCTTCACGACGATCGTCGATCACGCTCAACACTTCCGCCAAGACGGCATCTTCACTGGCACAATCTCGAATGTAAGCTTCGTTTTGTTCAAAGAATTCATTCGCATCCTTAATCTGCAGAGCGGTCCAAGGATCGGTCAGCGAAATCTGAATCTCGTCAAAGCTTCCTTCAGGAATTCGAAAATCATCAAAGGATTCATTGAGCTTGCGTCGTACCAGGTCATTCTTCCCAAACAAGTCTCGCAACGTGCGAGCAGCACTGACGAGCACCAGGGTTGCCGCATAGGCGAGAGCAAACTCACCGATTTGTTCGCGCGACGGCCTACCCACGTCATTGCGAATCGCGTGAACAATTTCCCAAAGAGCGGATCTCGAACCGTGATAGGAAACCCACAGGTGCGCTACCTGCTCATCTTCGCTCGGTGAAAAGAAACCACGTTCCCGTGTTTCAAAAACCGATCGCAATTCGGTGGCGGCTTCACGCAGTCGAACCATCTGCTCGGCAACAGCAACAACCGTACGAGCGCCTGCCAACTCAACTCCACTCGGCGATATGTGTGCTGTGGCTTGACTCATGAATTCCCCCTCATCCAGGCTCAATGACTCTACTCAATGACTCTGGTCGACAACCAGTTTTACGCGAGGGCCTGCCGGGATCAACAGGATTCGAAAGAATTTCGACCATCGGGGATCCTGCACACCGGTCCTCGTGGACGCAACAATTGTCGACACAGGGAAAACTTCATTGCTCAGCGCCGAGCCAAAGAACTGGAAGAAGCGCATACACAATCAACCAACAGCAGCGTTTTGCTCGATTTGGCGAGCATGCACGCGATATAGGGTGGCATCGCCTGTCGATACGTCTTCTCAGGCTTGCTCGTTATCTGGCAAGCGTTCAGGATGCATGGGGATAAACAGGCCGATCAACACAACAATGCAGAAGATCCCTACCTCCAGTCCTACGTACAGGTATGGATTCCCCACATCAACCTGATCGGCAGCCGGGGGGATAAACGACAGGATCAGAGCCACAATACTGATCAAAATGCCAATTCCGCTGACTAGCCAGATGCCCAACATGCCACCGGGCACTTCGAAATGTCGTTCGATTAGAGGTTTGGAATAACGCAATCGGATCGCTGCCGCAAACATCATGATGTACATCACCAAATAAACGGTGCCAGACAATGCCGTGAGAACCAGGAAGGCAGTCGATACATCCTTGAGAAACAGGAACGGCAGCGTCATGACAGTAACGATCAGTGCCTGAATGATCAGCAGCGGTGTTGGAACATCGTGACGATTGGTTTTGCCAAAGATGGCAGGCAGATCTCTGCGTTGGGCAGCTCTTCGAATCGCCTCCGTAGGCCCTATCACCCAGGTGGAAATGTGCCCTTACGCTCCAATGCAAACACAGGCGGCAAGGACGGGAGAAAGCATTCCCAGATTGTGTGTCTCCAGGAACACGCGAAACATCTCCATCGGCCCAACATTCAGATCCGCTCTGATCTTTTCCGGAGGTAGGATCATCGCGATGCCCAAGGAGCCGAAGATATAGATCGTGAGCACGATCGAGGCTGACAAGATCATGGCAAAGGGAATACTGGTGCGTGGCTTACTAATACGTAAACCATGAACGGCATTGACTTCGAGGCCAGAATAAAAGGTGATCATCCCGGCCGCAATCGCCAGTCCTCGAATGCCCTCCAGCTTTGGAAAGAATCCACGATTCTGTTCGGGAACTGCAATCGGATGGTCACTCATCCACCAGATCGCCGCAAACAGAATCACCAACAGCGTGGGCAAGATCGTACCGAGCACCAGGCCAACCGCGGCGACCACTCCGCTCGTTTTCAACCCGCGAAAATTCAATAATGTGACCGTCCCAAAAATGACCGTCACCACGATCATGACAAAGGTGGGATTCTCTGCCAGCTTCGGATCAAAGTATAGGCGAACGTCGAGGCGCAAAAAGAAAGCGCGGTGGGATACCAGACGAGAATCTGCACCCACTGACACCACACTGCCTGTACCGCCGGTCGTCTGCCAAAAGCCGCATCAACCCAGCCATAGACACCGCCGCCGCCAGGCCATCCAACAGCAAGTTCACTCGAGATCAACCCGACCGGAATTAAAAAGGTGATCGCTCCGACCAGGAACAAGAAAACCAAAGGCACTCCGTAAAGAGCCATGTCCGGCAAACCTTCCAGGCCGATGATCACGGAGGCATTCATCGCCACCAATAACAGGGGGCCCAGCGTTTTGTTCGGTTTGGAGGACGTTGAGTTCACGATTTGATATGACTTGCGGTGACAGGAACAGGTAGCGCAATTCCGCTTCGAAAACGAGACTTAATTATATTTGGAAGAACCGTCAATAAGTTCTGCGAGGGTACCCTACACGAATATATTGAGAAACGACTCGATCATACACCGACCAACAAGAACTTGCTTCCTGACAGGTCAAACACCCCACTGGCCTGCTCCAGATCTCGGATAGCTCAACCTGGATCTCTTTAATCCCCCAAAACCGAGGCTCAGCCAACACTTTCCCTGCAATTTCTTTTTGGTGGGAAGCTCATGCCTTTCCAGGGAAGCTTCTGATTGACCATGAGTCATGATCGTATCACGGCTTGAGCTAATCGGTCGTCGTTAATGTTCGAGGCGACGATCTCGACGCATTCAACCTTTGCATTCATCCACAATTCTTGCGCGTGCAACAGGTTCGAATTGATATTCGCGGGATCGTTGTTGCCTGGGACCTGCAAGTCGTCGATTACGCCTCACTGCTAGCGCTGTTCATTCATGAGCTTTTTTTTCGATCCATCGGAAAAATCTTAAGTTTGATTGATTCCATCTCCGTTCATCGGATTATTCGAATAAATCCATTCAAACTCCTTAAGTTGCCAGGGAGGTGCCGTCGATTTGTCTGTGGGGAAAAGTATCTCCAATGAGTAAGTCGATTGTTTCAGATGCATTCATTGACAAGGGACAATGCTTTGTTGCAATCATGCATGCGTTTGAGGTTCGTGTTTGTAGTTGCGTTAGCCCTACTGACCTGGGACCGTCCTGCCATTGTTGTTGCGCAAGTACCAGATGTTGCCAGTACAAGTCACGCGAGTATCTGGGATTTTCTTGGGGTACAACAGATTTGTAATGTCACCCAACGATGTGGCCAGATCGCGAATTCCACGGCGCTTTTCAGTTTTATGCGAGAGGGCGTCCTGAATCCGGTGCTTGCATTAACAGGCCTCGAACCGGGCAGTTCTCCGACATCATTTGGACCGCCCGGTCAACCTGGATCAACAGATCCAGGCAGCGCGATTTCTTCCGGTGGAACTTCACCCGCAACGAGTGTCCCGGGAGCACCTGGCGCGAATGCGGCAGGGACACCCGTCAAACCTCCTGCAAGTGCTGGAGAGGTCGCTGGAAAATTAGCGGCTCAGACAAGCCCTGCGAAAATCAAGGCGAAGGTCAAAGCAATTCGTTTTCTCGGTCAGCAGGACTGCCTTTGCTATCCGGAAGTTGTGGATGCTTTGGTTGAAGCGCTCAATGACTGCGCTGAAGAGGTTCGTTACGAAGCCCTTTTGGCTTTGCGAAACGGCTGCACCAGAGGGTTCTGCAAAGCTTGTATTGGTGGCAAGTTGCCCCCAAATTATCTCGGCTGCGACTGCTGTGCGTGCCAGGACAAGGTTCTTGCGCGTCTCAGTCGATTGTTACTTGATCGCAACGTCAACGGGACGCTCAAAGAATGCTCGAAACGGGTCCGCAAGCTGGCGGCTCAAATGATCCAAGAGTGCATCAAGGCTCGAGGCACGACCAACTTGGTTGAGAATGGGGCTACGAACGGTTCCAATGCGAGGCCCGATCCACCGATTCAGCCTCAGCCATAGCCTTAAGGTTTTTCAGTTCTGGTGCGCAGATAATGTACGGCATGAGAAAATCTCCAATCACGAATGATCGTGTTTTCCTTGCCGCGTTGTTGTTGGTCTGCTCGCTCTTGCAAATCTCGCAAGGACAAAACATTCCTTCGACCTCAAGTGAAAGTCCCCCCACTGAGGAAATCCTGCCAAAACCTGCGGAAGTCCAACGACTTCCCGATAGNATCCACCGACTTCCCCCTCTNGATGGACAACCNCCGATTGATCCACCACCCCCGNTTGTTCGGCCCCGACTGATTGATCGCCCCCAACAGGAAAGTATCGTCAGCGAGGAGTATTGTCCGACAGGCACACTGGTGTACGCTGGAGATCCGGACGCGAAGCCGAATGGTATTCCTCCCAGCATTCTTGAGGAGGCACTCAAGGCACTTGACCTTGAGGTATCTCGGCCACCGCTGATCGAGCCAAACCTCGGTACGGAACGAGTTATCTTTGCCCCCTTCGAGATTGACGTTGCCTATCCGCAAAACGTAACGAGCTTTCGTTTTGACAGTGCGTTTGGAATGAAATTCCCTGATCGTTCGGAGTACTTTTGGAAAGAGGTCAACGCCAACAGCGGGCCTAAATTGAGCACAACACCGTCTGAATTTCGAAAAGGGATTGATTTCCAAGAAGTTCGGGTCTACTCGGAACATGCCTCTGGCGATTCGTCAGCCTTTATCGAGCTTCCGATACGGTTCGTGCAGGCACCGGGAGTACGCAGCAATGCCGGACTCGCGAATCTACAGGTCGGTGTTAAGTCGCTACTGAGCAAGGGTGACGGTTTTTTTCTATTTCCGACACCTGGTAATTCAATCGACGAGTGGAGGGTATGTGGGATTCTGACGAATCATATCAGCCTCAGCCCAAAGCTTGCCAATCGGGGACTTTCACCAGGTTATTTCAGCTTGGAACCGGGCTTATTGGCGACCTATTCGATGTCAAGGTACACAACTTTTTATAACGAATTGAAATATTGGATTCCCATGGGAGGAAACCGCGGGTCTGTTGGCAACGTTTTGCAGTGGGGTATGGGAGCAAGTCACGTTATTTTCTTCAGCTCACCTGAAGTCGACTCGCGTCTTCATTTCGCCATCATTCCGACGATTGAATTAATTGGATGGGATTTTCGCAACGGCAAAGAAACCTATCTCGATGGCAATACCCTCACTCAAAGAGATGTGGACCGAATATCTGTGGTGAATGTTCAACCAGGAGTCCGAGTTCCCCTGGGAAAGAATTTCGAGATTGGCATCAGCTCGTCGAGGAGGTTAACAGGGCACAGCGTGTATGATGAGCTCTACCGCATCGATTTCCGCTGGCTTCGCTAACGAAGCCAAGTGAGGCCAAAGCAGNGATTTACGTTTCTCCAAAATCAAAGTTCACGATTATTTACGTAAATCGTTTTTTGTTGACGACGAGGATGGCGTTTCCTAGGATGCGAGCTAACGTAATTCTTGGACCCAATAAGGTTCGTTGAACAATGCCACAGCAAGTTGTCATGGGGGCGATGCTCACGTGTAGTATGGGGGTAGCCCCTAGCAGTTTAATCGTGACGCCGATTAACCGCGTCAATGGCGAGTCCGTCCCAGCCGCAAATATCATGGACCATATTCCCATGACGAACATTACGTCGTTCGGCATGTGCAATAGTCTAGCTAACCCACAAGTTGCCGCAGCAACGACTGCTGCTCTAGGAGTTTTGACCCCACAACCATGCATCCCTGTGATTCCCGCACCCTGGGCTCCAGGGTCGCCAACGGTTATGGTGGGTGGTCAACCTGCTCTCAACAATTCGTGCACATGTCAATGCACGTGGGCTGGTACGATCACGATTGACGAGCCGGGACAGCCATCGATACAAATCCCCTAGCAAGCCGATGAATGTGAAGCGGTTTTGCCAGTGGAATATCGAATGAGAATGCTTGACGAATCTATCCAGTAAGAGACTGGCGTGTCTTGCTCAACTCAACATATCGGGTGCCGATTTCGATCCCGATTCTGCGTCGGCAGCGGCTGTCGGTTCGGTAGGCTCGGCCTGTGCTGCATCGGCGGGCGAATCGGGATCTTCCGGACTCGTTGTTGCCGGCGGAGTCCCTTCTCCCGCATCCCCCCCGCTGTTTAGATTGACGAGTGGTCCTACGACTGAAACGCCGGTGGGATTGATCACGATGTAGCTGCCACCGACCTTGAGAGTCAATTCCGCACCTGCTTCAATCACCACATTCATGCCTCCCTTCAAATAAATGTCTGCCGCAGCTTCGACGCCCACATTACCCTCAGCCTTCTGGTGCAACGAGCCCCCGATTTGATGTGAGTCGTCTTCGAGGATTTTTTGCTTTCGTCCGCCCAGCATATTCGTTGAATGACTGCCAGCGATATTTTGCTTGACGTCACCAATGATCTCCACGGATTGATCGCCGTAGAGTTTCTGCTTTTGATCACCATTGAGCGTAAAGTCATGGTCACCTTCGATCGACTCAGTCATTTTATTGGCGACCAAAAGATCGAAATTCCCACCGTCGTCCGCGTCACCCTTGCCGACCGTCAATTGAAAATTGCCTTCAATATGTTCGATTTGGTTGCCCATCACATGGAGCTCTTTGTTCGCAAAGACTGACTGGTACTGGCTGCCCTGTTTTTCGCCATCCACTTCCTGGCCTACGATTAAGTGGCAATCATTTAGGACATTCTGCAGTCGATCGTTCAACACCCGCAGGTCAAAATTACGCTGAGCGTGTACGAATATTTGTTCGTTATCCGCCAGGTCTTCGAAGCAGATTTCATTAAATCCATCGCCGCCCATCGTACTATTTGTCTTGATATAGCTTTTCGTCTTGTCGTCAGGCAAAGGGTAGGCGGGCATCTGATCGGCGTTATAAAGAACTCCGGTGACCAAGGGGCGGTCGACATTACCATCGAGAAAGCTAACAGCAACCTCTTGTCCCACACGAGGCAGGAACATACTTCCCCAGTTTTTGCCTGCTGCAAATTGGGCACATCTGATCCAACAACTCGAGTTCTCATTTCTCACTCCGGCACGATCCCAAAAGAATTGTACTTTAATGCGACCATAGCTGTCGGTGTAGATTTCTTCGCCTTCGGGCCCGACCACAACGGCTGACTGAATCCCATGCACAGACGGGACTTCGGTTTTCCGTTCGGGACGGAATTGGACGTCTGCTGGAATACATTTGAATTCGTTTTGGTAGGCCGGTAGCACTTCTCCTGATCCTACTGTCATCGGATATGAAGTCGCTTCATGCGACCTATGTGTCACTGAAGTAATCACATACTTCTTTCCGATTTCGGACTGCACATCAGAATTGGCAACTTTGAACTTTTTGCCGGGCACAAAAAATGCGCATTGGCTGACTCCGTACACGACCTGGTAACCCACATCATTACCCTGGATTCGTGCCTTGGTTGCATCGTGCCCTTGGCTTATTTGCTCAAACAACCCAGGAAAGTCGTATCGCTCATAACGAGCGATTTGGTGGAGAATCAAATCCGTTTCTAATGAGAGAAGAAGTTCTTCAGCGGGTGTTTTGTTGGTGCTGGCTGGATGGTCAATGAAGTTATAGTCAGATTGCGACCACTTCCCCGATTGATACGAAAAGGTTTGCTCCCAGATCGTGATCGCATCCATATCGGATTTGGCGGTGGATTCATCGACGATCTGCACATCGGCGGGCGTGGTCGATTGAAAGGTGGAATTACTATCGCCCAACACTAACGTATGTTCGTTATTGTTATGTTCGAAGTAATAGAAGATTCCGGCTCTTTCCATGAGCCGAGAAACAAAATCAAAATCGGTCTCCCGGTACTGGACGACATATTCAAGTTCCGGGTAGGACGAACTCAACGCAGACATTTTGTAGTTCGTCAAACCACGTGACTCGAAAACCGCCTTGATAATGTCAGGGATTGATTTTTCTTGAAAGATACGGCAATCCTGGACTCGGGTAAGCAGCCACAGGGTTGGAACCACACTGGCACGGTACTGTCGCATTGCACCGCGGCGACCGCTGGCGCAAAAGCGACTAACAATTCCATTGATCCATCGGGGAGCACCGTTGGTGACAACCTGAATGGTGACACTTTTACCAACGATCGACGCTGGATTGACGGCGAGGTTCTCAGACCACAAGAGAAGCTCGAATTCAAAAAGTTCCGAGAGGCCTTCAGTGCCGCTGAATTCTGCTAGTAGCAGAACATCTTTCCCCAGCGGAGTCGTGATTCGCAGGGCCCGATTAT
This sequence comes from Planctomycetaceae bacterium, assembly GCA_002723275.1. Classification (GTDB taxonomy): domain Bacteria; phylum Planctomycetota; class Planctomycetia; order Pirellulales; family Pirellulaceae. Next base: position 39,363 of record PBNZ01000011.1, on the reverse strand, counting down.
CTTGGGTGTATCGTGCCATCGGCGGCCTGACATTGATGTGACCAAAAGGAACGTACCGATACCGCCCGCGTCACGAGATTTGAACTCTAAACGCGAATGCAATATCTCTTGGATTGTTACAACGCGATCGCTTGACTCGTAACACCGTGTGTCGCTTTGCCGCCGGAAAGCAATGGTTTCAGACACAGTACAAAACGACACTCGTAAGACGTCAAACGCGACTTCAATCTGAAGCCTATGCCACGGCGGTAATCGCTTTGTTTTTCTCCTGATCCCATCCGCCCGGGATATTGCCTTTCGGCGTGCCCGTGTTGTGATCTTCGGGACTATAAGTGATTACTAATTGTCCGGGGCTGAACGTAATCGATTCGTGGGCTCCATCGACTCCCGGCCCCGAATGCGAATAGTGCGTGAAATACACGTTGCTCATTTCAATTTTCAGAAAGATGGTCTTCTGTTCGTTTGCGCGACAGGCGTTCAAGACAACCTTCTTGATTGGCTGCCCCTTACACAAAGCGGTAAAGATTTTCGCCGAAGAACTATCGATTTTCTTCGAAAACGAAAAGTCACCTAAGTGGACACGGCCTGTACTGCGCATCCCGTGGCTCATCGCATCGGTTACCGTTTGGCTCGCGTTTATCGAGTAATTTTCGAGCTCAATCCAATTTGTATGTTTACTGTCCGTAGACTCTCCGGGAATCCCTGCGATTTGAAGAAACGCATCGGCCATAGCAATTACCTCATCAGTTAGGTGAAGGAATAAAATCAAGTGAGAACCTGACGTCAGTAAAACAACTGTCATCAAATCCTTGTCGTTCTCTTATTGGTTCGTCAAATTGTTTTTCGGTACGTCCTAAAATAGTCGTCCAACCCAATGCGGGAAGTGGATCGTCCGCATCCGTTGATTGAGGAGTTTCCGCGTCTTGTGGACTCTGACGCTTCGGAAGTCGCCAAGAAAACTGTGGCATGTCACGATCAAAGACTAGGAGATTGACCTCAATCTCATACTGTGGACCGGAATAAAGCCGAGTTATCTGCCGTAACAAGCGGTTGTGGACATTCGATCGCTGCTCACTGTTCTTTTTGTTCGACCAGGGCAGCAAAGCGAGGAAACGCTCACGTGAAGCTATCGGACCAATTCGGATCACGAATTTTGTTTCTTGGTCTCGCACTCGAGCACCAAGCACAAAGTCCTCACCCAAACGTGTCAGAGAATCGTTGCGTCCCGAATTGCGATCAGGAAAACGCGACTGGACTTCACGATCCAAGTACAACCATGAGGGCTGAAAAGGAATGACCGAGACGGATTCACTGAAGACGTCGCCTAGTACGTCTTCGAGTCCTACCGAGGACCGATTCGAGGTGGCAAAATGACTTGAATAATAGCTGAATACGTCCTGCACCGATTCTGAGTCGAGTTGTAATTCAAACGGATCCTTCTGCGAATCCGTTTTCTCATGGTCGACAACCTGTTTTGCGAGATTAGCTCGAACCCCTTTTTGCCCAAGACCCGTCAGGTATCGCATGCACTCACTGAACGAATCAAGTGTGGCCGTGGACACGCAACCCAATTCAGAAAGCTGACGTTGCTCAAAGGAAACACCGGAATGGTGTTTTTTCCAAGCGCGATAAAAGAGCGAGACGGATCGGTGCAGAAACAGATCCAAAAACGCATGAACAGCAGTTTCACCCGAGAGTGCCAGTTCCCTGAGCTGTTCCGTATACCGGTCGGGCATGACCCCAGAAGGGCCCACGAAGCCCATGAAAGGAATCACCATTTGAGGAGGCAACTCCCGGTTTCCAGAACGACCGTCAAGTGAAACGACCTCTGTTCCTGGAAATGCGGCAGCAAGCGTGCTCCGGAATCGAACGACTTCCTTATCAGGTGGCGCATCATAACCCAATGGGAGGCGCAATTCTTCTGCCTCGACCATGTCGCGGTCAACGAGACTTTCGTCGTCTGCACTGGAAACCTGAGCCCGCACGAACGCTTGTTCAAGTAACCGCGTGATCTGAAAAAACTCAAAGTATTCGGGATGTTGGAACAGTCGCTGGTCTAGACCAGACGTTCGCCCGATCGAGCTGGCCATGACCACCCCCTTCCTTCGTATTCATGTTCAAACTGAACAGTCAGTTGCGTGAATGAGTTTAACGAGCTGTATAAAGCAAAATATCGATCGAGAACTGACGCAAACAAGTAGAGGCAATGCCCCACAAACCGCTCTCGTTGCACTGTCAACTGAATAGAAACTCCTCGATAGAAACCAGCATGAATTCTCAAAGGGAGCTGTTTTTGAGAAACGCGCCGTGCACTTCGATTGCTGCTTAAATCGACGATTGCCTCAAGAGGAAATGGCTTCCCAAATGAAACTCCTGAGTCGTACACGCTTAAGACTTCATGCAGAGCTGCAACACGATCGGTCTTGGTATCGCCGCTACCTCCAACACTGCTGCCAGGACTGCTTTTTGTCCCAAATCGTTTTTGTTCCATCTCAGGTGCAACAATCGAGAGATGATTGAGCGACAGGTTTGAAACCAACTGCCACAGATGTGAGTGATCCATATCGACGCGCCGAATGGGTGTCGGACGGGTCAGACACCGAAATCTCTTGAACACGCCCTTTTCGCAATGAAACCAAAGACGTTCCTCCGCCGCCGTGGAATCCGCTGAGAATTCACCTGCTTCTGTCGCTCCTCCAAAAGGAAGTTTCGCAGGCAGCATTCCATTCGTGCATGTTGTATCCACGAGTACGGCACTATCTGGAAGGTTTCCGAGTTCTTCTTCGAATGCTGCGTTGACCAATGACAAATAGCAAGAGTCCTTCACCTCCTTGCTTTTGTCTTCCCAGCGTTGTTCGCGTCGACTCGTCCAAAACAAAGGCTGCCCGCCTCTCGTCACGGAATGTTGTAAGGAATACAACTTTGCGAATTCGCGAACGTGACCGTCTCCCGCAATCGTGCTCACTTTATCGATTGAAAACACTTCGATATCGCGCCGTCCCGTCTCATCGGGAATAATCGGGAATTCGTGTTTTTCATGAGACAACCGTATCGGTTGAGCACGCTGAGGAAAGAGGTTGATCACTGGCGTGCAATTGAGTTGAAATGTCTGCGCATTCACAAATACTTCAAGCTCGGGACGACGGTCGGATAAGCAAACAGAGACAGAAAATTCTGGACCGCTCATCTCTCCCAAGCCTTCGATGTCGAAGAACATGAATTTGCGTGGGAACGTGAAGAAATCTGACAGCAATTCATGCCCCAAGGGAACTCTTGCAGAACGGGGACGCAACGTGTCGGCAGCGTCAAAACCGACAGGCGATATTCGCAAGGAACGGTTCGCGGGCTGTTCGTAGCTGCTTGTGACTGGAGCGGTGTTCTTGCCCCCGCGATCTGGTGGAAGCGACAGGCTTGATTCAATCGCATGTGCAAAAATAAGTTCATACAGCGATTCGACTTGCCCCAGGTCGCCCGCAAGATAGCATCGGATTCGTTCCATTCCCGATACGGGAAGTTGTTTCTTCGTGGTCCAAGCAAATCGCAACGTCAGAATGCTCTTAGTCCCTCCAGGAACGTCAGCGATCCTGAAAGGCGGACCAGAGAGATCAGCCTCAACGAGTCTTATCGGCCAAACCTCCACCGGGTAACAGGTCTGGAATTGACACTCCTGATTGGGATGATCTTGGGCATCTTGGAATGTTCGAGTCGACAACCGACTTGATCGTGGCACCATCACCATTTTGGATTGAGCGCCCGCTCCTGAGTCGACTTGAGCAATCGCAATAGAAGGAGTTGATGTTAAGGAGTTTGGTGCGAGCAGCTCCAACATGCTTCGGACAACCTGCGGAAACTGATCATCCATTTCCTGACGAACGCGGGCGGTAAGAAACGCAGCACTTTGAATAAGACGTTCAAGATGCGGATCTTCGGTGACCGCTCCATTGCCAAGACGAGCGGCGACTCCTGGATATTGCTTGGAAAATGATTCGCCCAGCTTTCGGAGGTAGAGCAGTTCATTGTTGTAGTAGTCCATCAGGTGCTGCATTACATCGCTCCGACACTACTAAAACGGCCTGACCCAATTGAATAATCCGTCGTAAAACATGTCCACTGCTTTTCTGTGATCAAAAAACCTTCAATTTCGAAGCGTAGAATGCCGTCCGGGCATTCTTGGACAGGCGATACCTGGACGTTCGACAAGCGTGGCTCGAAACGCGCAATCACATCTTCGATTGATTCTCGAAACTGGTTTTTTGTGACATCTGACTCAAAACTATGGCGCCCGTAATCAGCCAATCCAAACGTCACGGGAGAGTTTTTTAATTCGTCCAGATGTTCAGGCAATGACAAACATCTGGCACGTGTGTTCAATAAATCTTCGAGATCACGATTGATGGATCGTCTCTGGAACTTGATAATTTGATTGGGATTCGCGAGGTGCGTCCCATCCCCTAACTCATGGGAATCCAGGAGTCGATCAACGATCGAAAGCGGTGAAGGAACGCGACTCGATGTCTTCCAGTTCAATCTTGCCTTGGACACGTTCCCCTCACCTGTCTTTCTCTAAGCAGCCACTGGTTTCCGTTCAGCCCGAGGGATTTCCGTAAATACGGTCATCACCTTAGCCTCGACACCATACAAATGTGGCTGCATACGAATGCGGCACGCGTAGGACCTGGGATTTGCAGGTACGTCGACGAGTTCTATCGAAGCGGCACGAAGTGGATAACGGTACCGATCACCGTCCGCTGGAGCTGCCGGCGAAATGTATTGAGCCAACCAGCGATTTAAACGCGTTTGCACTTCGCTCATCGACAATGCCGATCCAATCCAATCTCGGGCCATGACCTTGATGTAATGAGCGAATCGCGACACACACAGAACTAAACTCAAATTCGACGAGATCTCTTCGTTACGAGTACCGACGATGGAATCGTAGCGGATCGGCAGATGTAAGGACGGGCAATTGTAAATGGCAGTGAACTCTGACCATTTGCAACGACAAAGAGCAATGATTCCGAGGCGACTAAGTGCCATCTCATCTCGATCTGTGATTAACAGATCTGTCGAGAACTTAGGGAAATGGCTTTCCCCATTCAGTGAAAACCGGTCCACGACCATGCCGTCCATGCGGCCCCCTCGGGGAGTATCCTTGTCGACACCGGTGATATCTTGGTACCAGCCCGTTTCGGCAAATGAACGCATCACAACTAATGCGGTTGGGTAGACAGCATTACCCCATAGATATCCTTGCCCAGAGGTATTTTGCCCAGGCAACGAAGCATGATTGGAATCTTTATTTTGTTGATTCGCGGATGTTTTATCCTGAGTATTACGAGGCGAGGGTAGGATCGCTGTCGCGTTGGACGCCAGTTCGCCCGATGCGAAAAAGTCCGTTTCAAATTCACGATAAGGCGTTCGAACAAGAACTCTTGGCAACGTTGCGCCCACGAATCGGGAAGCCTCGCTACGTTGAAATGCCCGCCATTTATGAAAGACGGGGTCGTGATTATCAAAGTAACTCGACAGTGGAAGATTAGCCTCGCCGAAATAATTGAGTCCAAATAGTTTTGGACTAATGCCGATCAGCAACGGCGCAAATGCGGCGGACCCAACTTGGCTTACGTGATCCAGTACCGCGACATCATCGATGGGCTGTCCTGGAACGCGTTGAGCATTGACTTCAAAGTCTGCCACCAGCAATCCGAATGGAATGCCGCCTGGCATGCCGTACTCTTCGCTATAGATTCGCCGAAAGAGAGCTGACTGCTCGAAATCCAGAGAACACTGAGCATCACTCGACAGCTCAGACCATTTGACATTCAGAACTCGAATCCGAATGGTACCTTCGTCTGGATTTTGCTGAACAAGACTCCTCAGCCCACGCCAAGAAGCCTCCAGCTTCTTAAAACGAGGGGCTTCAATGATGTGACATGCAATGTCCCTTAGTCGCGCATCCAAAAGCATGATTGCTTGCGCAACCCAACCCCTTAGCTTTTTGAAAACACTGAGTCGATCCTCTGTTTCAAAGAGTATTCGCCTCAGTGATTGTAGATGAGCGTCAGCCCAGGGCTGTGATCGAAGGTTCGTGATGATCAAACGCAACGATTCTATCAAGGGTGTGAGAGCATCAGTCATCAAATCTATTGCATTTCACGCAAGGACGTTACTAAGCCGCTGAGGCCGGTATTTTCACGACTAAACGCAAAGACGTCGTCAGTTCTTCGAACTGCAGGAACGGTCTCAACCACGCAATCGCAACATAAGATCCTGGTGCACCCGGCACTGGAGTCACCGAGATCTTTGCTTCGGCCAAAGGATACCGGGCCTTGGCTTCAGGAGTTGGGAATTTGTCAGCACAGATGTACTGTGCGATCCAACGATCCAACCAGAGTTGCGCATCGGGAAGTTCCAAGAAAGAACCCACTTTGTCGCGGCCAATCATTTTCAGATAATGGGCGATGCGTGAGGTTGCCAACATATAGGGCAAGCGAGCGGAAAGGGCTGCATTTCCCGTGGCATCAGGATTGTCATACTTCAGGGGTTTCTGCGTCGTCTGGCCACCGAAAAAGACCGCGAAATTGGAATTCTTATAGTAGGACAACGACAAGAAACCTAAACGATCGATTTCATATTCACGTCGATCAGTCAGAGGCGCTTCCGTAGGACAGAGCGACTCGACATTGCCAGTCTTGTGGTTGTAGAAGTAATGCATCGGCAGATCTTCGACCTGACCGCCGTTTTCATAACCTCGAATTGCTGTGCACCAGCCATACTTGGCGAAGGCATTGGTAATTCGTTGAGCAACATAATAAGCAGCGTTGCTCCAGCAAAATGTATCCGTTCCGGTGGGTACCGCGTATTTGCTAGCCGAGGCCTCCGGATAGTTTGATAACGGTTGCTCTTCGAAAGCAAATTTTTCGATAGGCTGATCTAAAGCTCCGTAACTACCACGAGCCAATACGCGTGGCATCGTAAGGGTGACGAACCTCGCATCGGGATGCTCGCGCATCGAATTCCATTGAGCATAAAGCACGGAATCGAAGATGGTTGCCAAGTCGACCGGCTTATCCACTTCACTCCACTCGCTAAATCCGAATAAGCCTGGGTCGGATGCGGCAATGAACGGAGCAAAAGCGTCGGCCGATACTTCGCGGATCTGTGAAAGCAGCTCCAGATCATGATTGTTGTTTCCGAAAAAATAGTCTCCGACCAAAATCGAGAAGGGTTCTCCACCAGGGGAACCGTATTGATCCGAGTACACCTTCTTGAAAATTTGACTTTGGTCAAAGTCACTGGACTTCTCGAAGTCCTTCCTTAATTCGTCCTTCTTGGCACTTAACACCTTGATCTTCAGTGAAGTTCCAACCTCACTGTTGGATACCAAGAATTTCACACCGCGCCACGAGCCTTCCAATTCACGAAACTTTTTCGCGTGCAAAATCTGAGCGAGTAACTGAGACAGCTTGGCGTCAATCGCCTGAATCAATTGCTGCAATGCGACAGTGATCGTTGTGGCACTGTCGGGCTTTCCTCCGGGGAGGTGCTGTGCAACGTCATCATCAAGATCCTGGAGCGGGAGCTGGATCGACTTATAGACAATATTCTTCGCCGTATCCGGATCCTTGAAAAAACCTGCAACGTTTTGCGGAACATTACCCTGCGCGAGGTCTGCAAAGACTTGCAACGCATTGTTGATCATCGTTTCATCCGCCGGTGCCAATTGTTCATAGGCTTGCGGCAGAATGTCGGAAGTTTTTGCTACGGTTTTGGTGTCGTCGGCCATCTCGTGAAAACCTTGTGTCAAAAGTGTCAAGGGAAATTGCGGTCTTCGAAATCAACGCGGATTAAATCACCTAATGTCGCTGTTACGATTCGCTCGCTGATGCATCACCATCAGCCTCCGATGCAGTCGACTCAGGAGCCGGAAGTGCGCTGCGCAGTTCTTCCAAGGCGCTGTCCTTGTTTTCGAGACTATCCTGGAGCATCTCTTCCAATTGGTGAGATCGGCTAACCAGAGTTAACAAGTCACTCACATCGCTGCGTGTCTGCAGCAAAGCATTGAGTTCTGGAATGCCTTTTTGATTGGGATCGATCGTGACGAGATTGTCTGGGCTGAAGTCGTCGATGCTGTTGAACTCCAGCTCGATCGGAAACGGAACACCATCATCGGTCGGATTCAAAGATAATTTCGGACCTAACTTGTCCATCACTTCGTCAAAGTTGGAACCGGTGACATCGACAAAATTGCGTTGGGCTAACGGAGGAACTTTCTCTGCATCCGTTTGGTCACCCACAAAGTCGCCCAACACTCCCACGACGAATGGTAATTCCTTCTGGACGGTTCCACCTTCGGTCTCGACATCGTAGGTAATCTGAATGCGCGGCCGACGGACGCGTGATAGTTTGTGTTGTGAACTGTCTGCCATGGTTTATCCATTCTCCGCAGGGTCTAGTTGTGAGGACAATAAACACGTTAATTCCGCGAAAACAGTTTATATAATCAAGATGGGAAGCATAGGGGTTCGGGGAGTAATAGGGTGATTATTCGCGAAAATTTTATCGCTGTTTAATAAGACAAACAGCGAGCGAGCCAACGATCGCCATCGACAACGCAACGAACGACATGCCTGTGAATATGACAGTTCGCCTCTGGCTATTTCATTCCGCTTGAGTCCAAGAACAATTTTTCAAAAGCGGAGGGGAAGTTCCCAAGCTCCCCCGAGTGTCATGGCACAAAATCCATCTGACGATTCATCGAGAAATGGGATCGTCGTAACCGTAAACCGCGGCGTGACTCGCGAACGGTTTGGCGCTTCAACTTCACCGTGCCCCGTTGAGTTTTGGACAAGGCTCTGGCCCAACCCATGGCAGTGAGCCATCCAGAAGTCAACGGTTCAATGACGAGGTCCATGATGCGAACCTCAGTCCAAAGTCGCTTGAACTCCCTCAGACGCTCTCCCAGGTTCACGTTGCCCAAAGAGAGGGCATGCCCTGATCAGCGAAAGCCTAACCATCTGGTTCGACCAAGCAATGGACATTAATCGAGCGTCGGCGTTCGGAGATCAATATCACCTTGAATACGAGAGTGCTCAGCTGACTTTTGCACGAGCGTAATTGATTTCAATGCGTCGTTCGTCGGCAAGAATTCGACATTGTAGATGCCCTGCGCGACATTGTAGTTTTGTCGCGAATACTGGAAACCAGCATCTGCGTGAATACTCCAATCGAGAATGGATTGTTTCGAATTCGAAACTAATGTGATGTGTTGCAAGGCCTGGCTGCCCCCTCCATTTCCGGGCGAATTTTGCCTATTTCGAGTCACACGAATTCCATCCGGCAATTGTGTTAACGTTTTTAAACTGCGATTCGCCAAAGAAAGCTGGTAGGTCATTGGCCTGCGATCGGGGTTATGCCAGGCTGCGGAGACTTTCGCGAAAGAGGCATCTGTCGGCCATTCGTTGAGTGTAAACGTCCAAGCTGGGACGTGGTGTCCAGCGACATTTGGGGGAACACTAGCAACTGAGTAAATTTCATTGTGGTTATGAGGTTGGATCTTGAACTGAACGTTTTCAGGCCACCAATTGGGATCATGTCGGTGCGACATTGCCAAAGTAACCTTGAGGTTTCCATCGCCGAATTTAAAGTCTGAAACCACCAACGACACACCCGTTGTCTCGTCTGTAAAAACGGCTCTACTTGCGCGCTCATTGAACGGATCGTAGGTCAATTGACCTCCGCGAAAAATCAAGTCGTGTCGCTGACCAGGACGAATGGATACAGACGATTCAGCAACCGCGTTGTCCTTTGGATCGAGTATTCGCACGTCGTAGCTGCCGGGTACAACTAGCAAATCAGGTGCTGTGAAGTTGAGCTCCCTGGGCAAATCGGAAACACCCGTTGGAGAAGGCTGGACGTCATATCGGCGCAGCTGAGCCAGATCAAGAACGCAAGTCAACAAGTCCTTCGCGTTATCAATCTTGACGGCTTTCCCGCCCGTCGCAGCCGCAATATTTTGGAGTTGCTCCCAACCATGGGGATCGGACTTGAATCCGATCGTATAAATAGGAATGCCGGAATCCTGATATGCCCTTCGCAGTTCTACGATTCCTGGCTTGAGACCTTGATCCGCCCAATTGTCGCTTCCATCGGAAATCACAATGATTCGTCGACTGCCGGGATCGACATATTGAAAGTCGTTTTTGGCTTCGAGCAACGAATAAAATAGGGGCGATTCTCCTACGGGTTTGAGTCGGCTGATCGTCTCGGAAAATGCTGTTCCGGGAAATGCGCGTATCGGCAATACCAGCTGTGTATCTTGTCTTGCCTCAGCTTCCGAATAAACATCGTTTTCCTTCCAAACAACACGTGATCCAAATACACGAACACCAACACTCAAGCCATTCTGGGAAACCGAATCCGAAAAGGCCTGCAATACCTGCTTTAGTTCTTGTAATCGCTGAAGCTCAGCCATACTGCGTGAAGAATCCAGCACGAAAAGTAAATGTTCAGGCGCTCGACTAATCTCACCCAGACTCACTCGTAGTTTTGCTTCATTCGATAGTTGATATTGATAATCGACCGTCGCCCCCTGCCAATCGCTGATCGATTCGACAGGAATTCTGCGATGGATCGAACCACCCCGGAAGAAAAGGGTTGCAGTGACGTCGGTTTTGAATCCCGTGGTCGACTTGCGGTTAATCTGATACTCAAGTTCGCCACGATCCGTTGAATCCTGAGTAATTTCAAGCTGATCCGAATCGCTCGTAAGTCGCAAGTCGATATGATCTGGTCGACTTTCTACAGGTAGCTGGACGTTAAACCTGATTCTCTCTTGCTCGGTTCCGCGAAATTCAACGGCCAGCTGATCAGGTTGAAGCCCAATGGAATAGGGTTCATCTTTGCGCTGTGAAGAATCGGATTCTTCTGCAAACGAACTTAACCCTTGATTCGAGTTCTGTTGACTAGCCACAAGTTGCTCCGCGAGTCGGTCTAACTCGCCCGAAGTTTTCAAATAGTAGGGAGTCCCGTCTCCCGTGAGAGCAGACCACAAATCGCCAGCGCGCCTTTGCCCATACCATTGGGCGAAATCTGAAAGCTGTTGTGCACGAAGCATCTGTGACGGCGTTCGCTCAAGGAGAACCCAATTCGGCTCCAGTACATGAGGATCAATAATGCGGGTAGCCAAGTCACCAATCACCAATTGTGATCGAGTGGGTGACAGATTTGTTGTTGCCATGCGGTACGCGTCTTGCCACGCTCGGGCAAGTGTCGAACTGAAACCATTTTGGAGAGTTACACTTGATATCACTGTCGGATTTGGATTAGGCAAACTAAAGAGCGCCGTGGCGAATTCGGCAGTCGCGACTTCGTCAGGACGTGGGGTATCTGTCTGTAGTATTTCTGTCCCCTGGCCTGGACTCAAATGCGTCGATCTTGTCTGACGTTCCGGTGCGAAAAAGGAGATTCTTTCCAGGAGACGAACTCTCCGAGACGCAAGCGCATTGGGAGATTCAATAAACGCGAAGGGCGAAACGTCACCATTCCCTGGCGACTCCGATCGTCGCCGCTGACTGTAATCGAACGGAATCCTCAGAATGGCATCAAGGCGTTTCCACTGATTCGAAGAAAGATAGAGGTCAGATTCACTTGACTCCGCAAGCTGCTGATACTCTCGATTGACTAAATCCAATATTTCGAAGTAGATCGATGCGACTTCGTCGCTTTGGGCGATCAAATCCTTTAAGGTGTTCGTTCGATTCGGAGCTTCTAAATCGTCCTTGGAACGTAAAACTACACACAATTGATGTGTCTCGTTGACGAGTTCGAAGGTTCCTTCGATGATCTGATTTCTCAGCCCATTGTACGAAACAAACGACCTACGATAGAACTTCGACAGGCCAGGTAATATAGAAACCGATTGATCGCGCAAAGCGTGCGCAGTTGCCAATTTTTTTCCCGTTGATGTAATCTCGTCAACCGATGGTAGCTTGGCGTTTAAATGATTTCGGCTCTCAAGGTCGGCTCTCGGCGGCGGCCCAGCAATGGCGAAGAACAGGTCTTCAACTTCTCGCTGTCGTTGATCAACCGCCTTCATGGGTGCCTTGACCCAAGGGAAAACACGGTAAGCAAAATGACCACCAGGTACAGCCGCTAGTTCGACTTGAATTCTCGAGTTAATGACCCGATGACCAAAATCACGGAGGGGTTCTTGGCCTTTGTCAGTCGGCCAACGGTCGACCATCATTCGAACCAATTCCGCCTCAGCCGGGAGGATATCGTGCTCTCGTTCCTGAAACTGCTTACCGTACTTTGCAACCGCCCCCGTGCTCGCTTCAATCTCTGTCATTGCCGAACGAACTTCTGCCAAAGTCATCGGCTTGGTAAGACCTGATTTCGCCGAAACCGATGCCGGCTGATCTGATTTGGTGGTTGCATCCGAAGATGATTTACTGGTGACACCCTGCTTAGCCTCTTCCGCCTGACTCTCGTTTGCCACGCTGGCACCCTGCTTGGAGCCTCCGGATCCACTTGCAGGATTCGCCGCCGGGGGATTTTCAGATGCTGTCTGGGTATCCGCTGGCTTGTTGGAAGCCCCGCTGTTGGAATCCGCGTTGCTGGAAGCCGCGTTACCTTTTTTGGAACTGGCTAAACGATCTGATGATCCTTTCGTTTCTTGATTACCTACGGGCGACTTTTCTATTTTCGATTGATCTGGATTCGCGAACATCCGGATCAACGGTAGTGAGAAAGCTGCATCGCCAAAGCTATAGCGTTTCTGCGTTGCGCGTACCTGTCTTGCGTAATCATTTGCCGTCCTGATTGCCTGCAACATCGTTTGCACGTCTTGCTGCCTAAAACCCGCCTCTGCATTGAGCAACGAATCCTCCCATAGACGAAAAAGTTGCGGTGCACAGGATGTCGGTGATGGAAGTGAACGAGCGGTCTGATAGTAGTTTTCCCAGCTTGCTTGCAATTGAGACAATGATTTCTTTAGTGTGGCATCTTCCGTCCTTAATTTTGATTTCCATACCGGGCGAGCGTCTGGCACAATCGTCAATGGCACCAGGCGAGCAATTCTTTCGGTGTCGCGATGCCCTGTATAGAGCATGAGAGGCTGCTGGGTTACTCCCCTGTTTTCCTGCGCCCAGAGATTCACTTTTTCTCGCACATAGTCATACAATTCTTCGAGCGAGACTTTTCGATTACTCGTCCCACTTTTATCGGCCGCACCCGTGAGCCCTTCCAGAAAATACCGATTGAAGACAGAGTGCCCAACCGAATCGTCATTCCAACTGAGTTCGCTGTCCGAACAGGACAGCAAGACGAACAGATTCGGATACTGTTCTTTTTTATCGTTCACGAGCTGACTGACGGCGGCTACGAATTGGTTTGAGACGACTCCCGCGGGCCAGAAACTATCCAATTGTTGGCAATCTAAAACCAAAACCTTATATGAGCTATTCGACGCTACCAGATTTTCGATCACCTTTTCCACAGGCACGACGCGTTCAGAAACCGGTGCCGCAGCGCCGTAAGCGTCGGTCGGAATGAGATAGGGCACCAATTCGCCTTGGCTAGGTAATGCCAAACCAGGACAATTCACATATACGAGATTGACCGTCGGTCGCCGCAAAAACCAGCGATTCGGTTGAGACAATCCGGCAATTCCAGAAACGGCTTGCTGAAATTGCGAATAATCCAATCGCTCCGTCACAAAGGGGCTCACATTAAGCAATTCTTGCATTTCGCTTAATGCTTCTGCATCACGCGTAGCGTACGGATTAACGCGTGGCAGAGGAGAAATGCTACTTAGGATTACGGTATTCGATTCAATGACGCGTTCTGGCCAGGTCGCGAACCAAAGAAGGCTCAGCGCGGATAGAATCAAAGCCAGCCATAAAATTGGACCTAGCAAGAATTCCCACCGATTCAAACGCCTGACGTTCATTCGCCACGGATGTGGGTCCGTTTGAACAACATGCTCAAACGACTGCCGAACGCCGGTTTTCGTTGCACCTAATTGCCACCTGCTGCCGGCCATGGTATCCGTTAAACTCGCTGGTTTGACATGGTATGGAAAGAGCGAAGTACAAATCAATGCATATCGTCTATGGCTTGGTTGAGACGTGCATTTTTAACAACAACAGCTGAAGCTCCGTCTGGGAAGACAATCGACCCTCAAGCCGTAAATCCTGCATGCCAGGACATTCAGCAGTTAGAACAGCCATTGCACCACCATTACGAGATCAACAAGGACCAAGAGAACAACGCATGCCACGACTCCTGTCGTCAGGCGTTTCAGATTATCCTCACGTCGTAAAGTGCGATCAGCCCAACCTATTGATTCATCATGATTTTCGAGGGTGTCAACCGCTGGACCTTCATAGAACCGGGATTCTTCAGGGGTAAGGCTGACGAAATAGAGCCCTGACAGATAAAATGGCTCACGTATGTCATCTGCAAAGGCGTTACTCAACAGAGCCGTGAAGCCAAGTTTAGCCAAGAAAAACTGGGCCAACAGCTGAAACATCTTTTCGTTACAATCCGCTCCAGGATTTTGGGAATAGCGATCGTATACTTCTTTACGAAGGACTTTTGCCATCTCCAGGTGCAGCGAAATAAAGTCTTCCGTTTTCACGACAGTAAATCTTGGCAATCGTACACCGTTACTTTTGTCTGCCTCTTCTTTCGCTGTGGACTTCAACAAAGCAGCGAATTCCGGAACCTGCTCTGTCTTATGCAACATGATCTGACAATCACAGCGAATGTCTAATCTCTCCTGCAAGATTGCCATGTCGATCTTTACGACATCGATAATCTCCTCACTTCCTGATTCGACCACCCAGGAATAAGGAATCAGGACTTGCGTAGCATTCACGGAAACAACAGGATTTCGGATGCGTCGCAGAATTTCCAGCGCGTAGTCCAAACGTTTTGCAGACAGCTGACGGTCCGCCAGAGGCATTCTTGAATACTTTTCCGTCAGATTCTGTTCCTCGTCAGATAACGCTGTAATGCGTTGCAGCTGTTTACTGATCGTGGAAACCCCGGGCAAAGTGACCCACAAAGCATTACCGTCTCCGTACCAGTGCACCGGATCATCCGGGTCGTCAAGACAGATTGTGTCGCCGACGCAGTTGGCAGCTCGCAAGCCTGCTTCGGCGGCTGAATCGGTTCCCACCACTAGAATTAATGGAGTGTTCCTGAGATCGATATTGGCATCTTGGATTTTCTGACAGCCGTTGTGGATAGCCTGATAAATGTCTGAGAAATCTTTACCTGACGTCATGACTCCTTTCAAGAGAATCCCCGAAAGACGCGCGGTGAGATAGCCTGCTAAGGCAACCAGGCCGAGCCAGTACTTGGCCAAATTACGTGGACCGATCAGATACATATCCAACCGCCAATAGTAATTCAGCAAACCAAGCACGATCACCATGCCAACGACCAAAAAGCACTCAATAACCCATCTGGGTACTCGCAAAACATTCGACATCCATGAGACGAATTTCTTCAATAATTTAGCGAGGGCTTTAGGCACCTTCTTGGCGGCCGTCCCGAGTTTTACCAACCAAGCCGGCATGACTATGGAGCTCCGAAATCTAGCAACAAAATTGTCATCAGGAGAAAAATGGCAAAAGTAATGAGCCACCAAGTCATCGCGTTAGCCGCTGTCAAAGGCTTTGCGCTACGTGCCGACTCGAGCGGATCGTGAGGTAAGAATTCCGTCGACCTTCGAACCGAGAGCTGACTAAATGCTGTTGAAACCCATTCAGCATACGTTTCCGGAAGTTGATTCATCGCCGGAACTGAATCGATTTCCGAGGAGGATGGTGACGTAGTTTGCGGCTCATCCGTTGCTTCCGACGTCGCCACAGCCTGGTCATTTGGCTCAGTCGCGACCTTCGCTGTCTCTGACTCTTCCTTTACTGCTTTTGTTTCTATGGGCTGACTTGCGACATTCTTGGGATCCGCATGATCTGGCGTTGTATTCTTATCCTCGCCATCCGCAGTATCGCCCGCACCCCGATTGCCTGCGTCGTCAGTTTCATGCACTGAAATCAAATCGCGCGCCGCACCCGATTGGGAAAGTTGTTGACGATAGAAACCTTGAAATCCCAACCCGGCGCATACGGCAAAGACCTCGAACGCATCGAGCCGTTCCATTCCCTCGGCGAGCATCGCATCTTCATAAAACGCCCTGGCTCGATACCGCGTTCCAAGGAGTTGTAATTCAAGTGTTTGTTCGTTCCATCGGCGCGCATGCTCCCACTCAGCGTTGACGAGTCGTTCATCCATCCAATAGATGATTGCGCGACGTGCGAGCTGTTGCAATTCACCCTCAGCACCATGCGCATCAAACGTTCCAAGGGAGCGTTTTAGATGAGTTTGCGCTTCCTCGAGTGATGGCTCTTGTCCGTTGGTCGCTTGGATCCGCTCCAAAACGTCAAGCGTCACCAAGATCGGTCGGGCCATTTTGATTTGAAACGAGAGATTCATGTTGCACGACGTATAGCGAGAATTCTAGTTTGTGCGTATTACGTTCCTGATCGACGACATTGACAAAATTGGAACCTAAAAAGCTCCCTTCTACATGCCGTGGATTGAACCATAGCGCCAAAGTTGGATCTTTCTTTAAGTCATCCCAGTACTCGCCAGTCGACTCGACATGAAAGTAGGTTCTACCAGCAACACTGGGTAACTCCGGCGGACAATCAACACAGGCAGTCAATCGCAAACCTGGCTCCGCATTTTTATAGATTCGGGCAATGGCCGACCGGCTACCCAGTTTCCAATCAAGATGTCGAACTGAAAACAAGCGTTGTATCTCTTCAGTCGACAGATCACTAACGACACCGACATAGAATTCGCATTCGTCATCCTCAATGAGGTTTCGAATGTTGACCTCTAGCCAGTCAGCGGTGCCAATCATCGGATACTGCGTCAACCTTGACGGACCATAGGGTGTTAGCAAACGTTGAAGCAGGGTTTGCAATTGTCGAAAGACAAAACCCAACTGATCATGATCGTATTCTGGAACTGTCGGAGCCATCCAATCCTGCTCAACAACACCCAACTGACCAATCAGGCGCACAATTTCCTGGTACATCTGAAACGGATGCAACACATGCAACATTCTGTTTTCCGACGACCATCGTGTGAGTCCAATCAAGGACGCCAGGACAGAATAAGCTCCGTTTGCCGCAGATTGACGCATGATGGCCCGCTGAATATTGGGTTGCGTCAAGTGGCTCCAAGCATTCAACAATGTGAGTTGCGCTGACTGCTCTTTGATGAAGCTGGCAACAAGGGCCTCAATCTGCCCCAACAATTGCTTCATATCCGGCCACGCTCCACAGGACAGCAGTGGCGGAAAGAAACTTGGATCGATCGTTGCTGCCGCGTTTTGTTTATTGGGCGGAAGGATTTTCAAGAGTGGAATCGAAGTAAAGCCATCTGGAGGGCTGGGCGTCGTACTATATTGGATACGAAGATTGAAATCGTAGAAGTCAATCGTTCGGACATCATCCTCGAAATTGACGTCTGGCCACTCTCTTTGCTGGATGAAGTATCTTCGCTGATCGTCGTCGATGCGTTGCGTTTCATCGACCCGCACCGCATTTGCTCGCCCGGGACGATAATCTGGGAGCGTCAAATACAGGTAAAGACCATCAACCCCAGCTTGCTCCAAAGGCTTTTTGAAGTTGAGCGAATGAATGGTCGCGTTCTCTGGGACAGAAATCATCGAGCCATCCCGCAATCGCGCCTTTAGTCGCGAAACGGTCAAAACATCCGAGCCGAGCTCGAAGTCGATTGCACAGATTCCATAATGAAACGGAGTAGTCCAGTTTACATTTGCATTCGCCCAATGTTGTAGATTGGCGACTTCGGCCTGGAAATGGTGCGGCAGCACCAAGGCTCCTTCCAGCCAACAAACTTGACTACTCTTCACGCCGCAATTCCTCAGAACTACAGTGACTCGATCCAAACGCAAGCCGAGAATTTCACATGCACTTGTTTAATGAATTTGAAAGACCCAAGTTTAATCACTTGAAATAAATGAGTACACCAGTAAACCTTGCATAATGTAAAACGAGAAACTTGCCCTGGATGATGGCAATAGACCGTGTATGGTTGTTGGATACCCTGATGCATTTTTTAGTTCGTTTCGTCGCGCATGAATGATCAAACGTCAGCAACGTCGTCACCACCACGATTTCGATTCCTGAGCACAAAACGGCACGCTCTGCCGAAATCCATCTTGTTTTTTGGCTGCTGTCTTGCATTTGCGCTAAGCCTCATTAGCACGTTAGCTTTGCTGCGTTTCGCATTGCCAAGAAATCCAGAACTCGAATCGATCGTGATTGCAGTTCCAGAGTATCAATCCATTGACATCACTGCGAATCCATTCGCTGTGGCAGATGCTAAGTCAATGGAACGCGCACTCGGTAGCAAAGCATCTCTGTTAATCCCAAAAGATCTAAGCGATCTAGAACAATCGCTAACCTTTGAACCCAAAAATCGACGCGCGCCTCTCGTCGTCTACATTGACATGGCAAGCACCAGTAGTGGTGAACAAGGATATTTACTTACCACCGACGCCAAATCACTGAACGTCAACAATGCGTATTCCATCCGGAATTTGCTGGAGCAGATTTGGAAAATCCCCGTCCCACACAAGCTGCTGATCCTGAACACCAACCACCGTAGCCGAAATTTGCGGGCAGGTATCTTGGACAACGATTTCAGCTCCTTTCTCAAAACTGAGTTCAACGCATTGACCAAGCGAGCCAATAACACCGCTGAAACTGCGGAAATCGGCAATAACAACACGATTCAGTCAAACTTCGGAAGCGATTCTACGAAGAGTTTCATGGTCCTCTGCTCCAGTGCTGACGGCCAGTCAAACTGGGGTTCACCGAGTCTCGGATACACTCCATTTGCTGCATTGGTTTCCTATTGCATCAGCGGCGGAGAAAAAGCCGATCGACCATCCATGCCTGGCGGCAAATCCGATGGATTCATTAGCGTGTCAGAACTCAGCCTGTTTGTCATTGAACAAACAGTCTGTTGGTCGATCATAAACCGTCAAACACCTCAGACCCCGATCGTTCTTCACTATGGGGAGGACTTTCCGATTGCCACCCTAAATCCGTGGCATGAATCAGATTCGGCATCGTCAAATCTGAAAGTCGATAACAACGCAACAGCATCGCCGGATGCCTCGAACAAACAACAGAAGAACACGAATAAGGTTCCAGGTAAAGATTCCTCACAAGGAAGCCCAACAAGCAACGACCCCAAGGCAGCAACCGCGGACAGCAAGAAAGACTCCCAGAACGGCAAGGCAGATGCCACCGTTAAAAGTCCAAGCCCTGCCACTGGCGCATCCTCATCAGAAACAGAAATGGCTAGGCTGCTTAATCGGCTAATGCTGCTTTGGCAACAACAGCATGATCTCCAAGGCAATCCATCGACGCGATGGCACCCCAACAACTGGTCGGCGGTGCAACAGTTGTTGATCGAAGCTGAAGGCAATTTAATTGCCGGAGAGTCAGCCATTTACCAGCAAAGGCTTGAACAAGCTGAGGCGATTCTAAACCAACTCGAATCATGGCAGCCGACCAACCTTCAATGGGACTGGTCGATCATCTTTGCCGACCGGACTGATGCACCTGCACAATTGATCGCTGAGAAAAATCTCATCGAGGCGTTCCTTGCAAAACCGACGCCGGCAGCCGTTGAAAAAATCGTCGAACCACAATCCGTTGAAGGCCAGCTACTCGTCAGCTTAGCTCGGCAACATTCGATTGACTGGGTCGTCAAAGAGGTTTCCGTCGTTCGTCTGGCTATCGAGAACAAGTCGCTCGCGGCGGACGTTGCAAGTCACCGCGAACCGTTGGTCAACCGAGTGGTTTTGCCTTACCTGAAGGAAGCAGATCGCCAGTCTCGCCAAGGGCAAGTTCATCTATTCGCAACGAGAATCCCCGAAGCTACTGATGCGTTTCGCAAAGCGCGCGTTGAATACAGACGCACAATGCAACTTAGCGACATCATCGCTAAACAGCTGGCCACCGTTGAATCAACGCTAGTCACATTGCCGTTTTACATCGATTGGATTGGCAATCTGCCAACGACATCGCCGCCACACGACAGCTGTGTCAAATCGCTTCAACTGTTGATGGAAAACTTCCACGCGTTTCAAGCATCACCACAAACGAACCAACTCGCATTATTGGAAGCGATCTGCATCGACTTCACGCAACTACTGGAAGATCACGTCATTCACGAATTATCCAGCGGCGACTACAGAACAATTCGAACGGCGCTCCGCCTACCAACAATAGGCGTCGATGAACGACGAAACGCATTGGAATTCGTTTTGTCGCGAAAGGACGAACCCGTACCCATTGACGGTGCCGTGGCCCCCCTTGACACTTTCTCCACAAATTCAAGCGGTCACTCCTTCCCGTTGAGTGCCTTCTTTTCTTTCTTCAATCAACTGCAACCTCACGTTCAAGTTCCACTCGATTTCCTGGAATCTCTTCACGCAAGTGGAAGCCAGGATTTGCCGCCGATTAAAGCGAATAGCCCCCAACTTTCGCGACTCAACCAGATCTTCCGACGATTCCTCCGCGAAACGGAGAAGCCCTCATCTATGGCAGGCACCAAGGCAACTCCTTGGCAACAACACTGGCAAACATTGGTGTTGGCCTACTGGCTGAATCAACCCACCATGAATCCACGAGTCGCCGATTCCGGATCGAAACAGATTTATCAGGCGGCTCTTACCAGGTCGTTGAAGCAAGCTTATGAACGCCTGGTAGAAGACAGTCGGTATCTACCAAAGGGAACTTACGATGATTCCCTGAGTTCGATGGCTCGATTATTGTCGCGGGACTCCAACCAATTCCACCGTGATTTAATGCAAACGCCTGTTCAACTCGTAAGTTCGACAGAGATTCAATTATCGGGAAGCGACCCAAACACAGTTCCCATTGAAGTCTTATTGCCTGATCACATTCCGGACGGCGAAGTCGCTCGGCTACGATTAAATTGGGATGACGAAAAATTGGCATTGGAATTATCAAATGCAGCTATCATCCCTGGTCAAATGACAATCGACCTTGGAACAGTCGCAGCAGGCCAACTCCTGTCGATTCAGCCAACGATCATCGAAAAGGAACCTGCTGCTGCATCGACAGTCCACGAGATCATCGTCAGCATTCAGTTCATGAAACCTGAAAGCAACTCCAGCATCCGTGAGATTTCCCACGTCAAATGGCTACCCAAGGTGACCATCACAGCCGAAGACATCCCACAAAAACGTGCTGACTTGATCGTTTCTTGGAATGACAAGGGAGCGACGCCGAATCAAGTCGACTTGCTACCTAACCAGGCAATCACATTGAACTTGAGCGTCCAACCCAACGTAACCGAACCGCTCACACTGACCCTCAAGGCAAGAGGTCAAACAGAGATTCTGGGAACGGTTGCGATCAAAGACGGCAAACGATCGCCCATCAAATCACAAGAGGGTCCTGGATTTGTCATCAACGAAGCGGCGGTTACCTTCGAACTTTACGAGAACGACAATCTCGTAGATGAAGAAACAGTAGCGGTTAGCATCTTGGATCTCGATGATTGCCTGCAAAGGCAAGTCACTTTCAATCCGCAACAACGCACCGTAACGGCCTCCTTACAGCAGACGCAATTTAGTGACTCTCTCGCGCCGATCCACCTCCAACTGGGGACAACCGAAGGTGAAACCATCCCAGGGCGACTATCCCTATCCCTGGAACCAGAGCACAACACAGGCTCGATGGACGCTCAATTCGCCAGATCGACTTTACTTCCAACGGATGTTTCGATTTCGGCAAGTGGTGTTCCTCGACTCTTCCGATACAGCGTTTATCCTGAGCTCGTAAACTGCCCACCGCAACGAGNATTAGTTTTGTATTGGGATACACCCACTCCCAAAACGGCTTTCCAGTTTAAGGCGGGTCAACAAATGCTGCTCCCGATCGTTGCCCAAATCGACGGTCCGCGTAATCTCAATATCCAGATGGGATTCGATCAAAACAACAACACGATTCTCGAACAGAATGAAGTTCAATTGAATGAAGAACTTTGGTTTGGACGTATTGTGAAATCCCAGTTGGTGCCAAATAAAGATGGATATTCGGTCGTATCAAACGTGACTGATGTGGCGACGACACTGGACGTTTCCGGTCTTGCTGGACGGCAAAACCTGATTACCCGAGCCACATGCGATGATGACCAATGCCAAGAAACGATACCTTTGTACTTCATCGATTCGGCCCCGCAGGTCGCTATTGTCGAACCTGCTGAAGGCGCGGCAATCGCGCCTGGAAGTGACATCCACATCGTTCTGCAAGGCCAGGAAAATTCTGCAGGCGCGATTAATCATGTCGATTTTGGATTCGACATGAATAACAACGACGTCCTCGACAAAAACGAAATGGTGAAACCGATTGATGCGTCGCAAGCTCCGATATCGTTTGACAAGTTTTCACAGCTTTCCGTTCACTTGCCTACCAAAGGCCTCAAGCCCGGCGAAAGCAACTTACTTGTACAAACTCAAACCCTAGTCCACGATTTATCGGAACCCGACAAAAAGCCTGAATTGTTGTTGGGCAATGTCCTCAATCGAACGATCGAAATCAGTGATACGGGATCGCTTGTTGGCCGCGTTTCGACGGCAGACGGGGTCCCCACCGAAAATGCAATTGTTACGATCGTCGGATATCCATCTCAGTTGACGGGCAAGGACGGAGCATTTGAATTCTTGGGGTTACCACCCGGCAAGCATGTGATTGCGGCGGAAACAAGCATCCGATCGGTGGCGGCCGTTACCGAAGTCAAAGCCGGAGAAACATCCAGTGTCGCTTTACAGTT
This sequence comes from Planctomycetaceae bacterium, assembly GCA_002723275.1. Lineage (GTDB taxonomy): Bacteria > Planctomycetota > Planctomycetia > Pirellulales > Pirellulaceae. Next base: position 16,440 of record PBNZ01000011.1, on the reverse strand, counting down.
GCGGCTCAAGTGAAAAATCTCCCGTTCACTCAATTCCCGCAGTCAAGCGGCGTCCTTTCCATCACGCCCTATGTAGCCGCTAACGAAACGTGTCATCCATCCCTGTTCGCATTCGAAAGAACGAGCGAGCTTGCTCATCGGGAATTAAAATGTCGACGAGTTCTGGCAGTGACATCCTACCCCAACGTGCCAACTGAGTTGCTGCCGACGACATCGGACTATGTGGTTCGTTAAATTGATAGAATGCGGCAACGGCCTCGAGAGCCAAAAGTGCTTCTTCCCGAGTCCGAATCGGACCAAAACTCGCGTTCCCGGTCGCCAAGTTTTTGGACGTGACCGAGTCCTGCGTATCGTCAATCATCTCTTCATCATTCTCGTGGCCCGTAGGCCCCGCAATATAAATCAAGATATCAGCGAACGTTTCCAACGCCTCAAGAATATTCATGGTTGGCGGTGCGAGATCACCACAAACTTCAGCGAGGGTGTGGCGGAGCTGCTGGAATTCGTCGCGACACTCATCAACATCCTGCTGCAAATGCACGTAAAATCCGGTTGGTGTTTCTCCGATCGCACGGCGGAATTCATCCATGGTCACCTGCGGGATACTCTCCAGCTGTCGCTCGCGATCCTCGGGTGACAAGGCTTCTAATTGTCGAGCTTGCAGGAATTCCGTACAGATAAACTCTTCAGCCGTACCGCCNCCAGTCACAGGCTGCGTCAAGATGGGTCCGATTAAACTACCGACGACATCACCACCGTTCAGGCCGGCGAGGTGAGAGAGTTCAGGACCTTGGTCTTCAGCCATTCTTGGATACAGGTCGGGCCAGTATTCTTCGATGATCCGACGGACCGTCTTGAANCCATCCCGCAGACCGGAAAAGCCATGNATCCTGATCGAGGCTTCCAACAAATAGGCCGCGACCTCCAGGTCCTTGGAGTATTCCGTGAGGAGCTTTTGCGACAACTCCAAAACCGAANTCCAGTTTTTACGCAAACCGATCCGATCTTGATCGGGTTCGGCATCAAGTCGCCGCTCAACAGAACGAGCGTCGGATCGTTCTCGACGAATTTGTTCGTACCAATCGTGTTCAATCTCATCCGAACGTAAATCCACACCGGCAGGATGGTCAACAGAGATTGGCTTTAGGAGTAACTCGACATCGAGAACAAAGGGTGTCGACGACATGCGGTTCGTCCAAATTTGATGATTCAGAAAAGAATTACACAATAGCTCGATTGTAATTACAGTGTCATCGGGACCTGTGACCTAGGAACGGATCAAACAGATTTTTTTGCAAGTCAAACAAAAGATTCACGTTGATGCACATGCCGAAGGTCACGAAAGTCAAGATTCGTTGACGCTAGGCTGACATTTCCCCTTTCTGAATCGGTGAATCTCGATGACGAGGAGTGCAGGCCTATTCGAGAATTCAGNAAGACACTCATTCGCCAATATGCCATCGCACCTGATTCTGGCACGTCTCTCGAATGAGATAACTCATCGGTAATTGACTCGTCGATACCTCTGATAATCAGCGGATCTTAAGGAAGACAAAGAGCCCTCATGGGGGCTACCCTGATCATGTAGGGAGATAGTCAGGCGCTGCCTGAGCGACGGCGATTCCACCACGTTCCGATACAGCCGACGATGACAAGTAATGTCCAAGTGATCACGGAAGCAGGTTCGGGAATCGGTTCGGTCTCCGGAGAGCTGATGGTCAAATCAGATGAAACTCCATCTTCAGGCGAACCCGATGACACTCCGTCTCCAATCCTNTCCTCTAATNCTATCGACGATTCGGCAACCATAAAAATGTTGGTGGCGTCCGTACTTGCCTTACCGAGGGTGAGATCACCTTCGAGATTTGTGAAATNGATCAAAGCAAGCGTCGGCGTTGCCCCCGTTGCCAAGTCGACATCAAACCAGATGTCTGCTGCATCTCCTAAGTCAACAATACTTGAAAGTATGTGATTCGGTAAAAACTCAGCCCCCTCAAATTCAATATCAGAGTCGATAATCCCCGACGCAGAATAGCCATACCAGGGATGCGTTGTCACCTTTCCCCCGAGCGCATCTCCTGTNGCAAAAAANTCGGTATTCGTGTCCAGCGATGTATCGTAAGTCATCGAGTAGCTGAAGGGNCCACTTACGGCACCTTCATAGTTGCCGCTAAACGTCAGATCAACGATGGATGCCTGCACATTGCTTGCCATCCCAACAACGAGAACGATGACAATGAAAACATTCTGCAAGAAAGAGAGTCGGGGCATGATGATGTCTCATATTCGTGGTGCTGCTCTACGCCTACAACTGGCCCGAAAATAATAGCCCTACGGACCGAAGTCAATGCACTGATCCACTCCAAATGGACCTGCGACGAACCCTCCAGCGCGATTTACAAGCCTTGTGTTGGAGCCAACTCTGAACCCCATTTCATTCGCTTGAGATCGACGATCGAATCAGATTCCTCCGACCCGTCGCAATTCCCACCAAGCCCGCGAAGAACAGTAAAACAATCGCATTAGGCTCTGGGATCGCTTGGGCCGCCGGCCTTGCACCTTGTTCGAAGCCACCGTCCATGAAGGCAGCCACAAAGTCAGAACTGTTGAACTCCTGGTCACCATCCCAATCGCCCGTTACCCAGGATGAATTCCCTAGCACCCCATCCTCGTATTCTCCNGCCGTGAAAACCACGACAAAATCAGAGCTGTTAAATTCTCCGTCGAGGTTCGAATCACCCACCCAGGTGCCAAGCACGTTATGAACGTAGTCTGCGCGCTCGGCGGGCCCGGCCAATGTGCCATCGTTAAGTGGATCCAAGGGATCGCCGCCAATTCCTGCCAAGGTAAGCGGAGTTTCCGTCCCAGCGTGCAGCGCTTCCAGCTGTTCGATATNCAACGCTTCATTCCAAATCGACACGTCATCCATCAGACCAGCAAAGTTGCGCGTTCCGCCGCAGCAGTCATCTTCCGCCAATCTCCATTCCGTCAGGCTCTCCTGCTCGAAATGCTCAATCTCATTCGAGGCATACTGCAACTCGCCGCCTTTTTGGCCGGCAAACACGGTGGCTTGATCTTCCTCCACCGTTAAGGCAACAAAAGTCCACTCATCTTCTNACACNGGAACTCCACTTACCCACCCCCAGGTCTCACCGGAGTTNTCGTTCCAAACATAGGCCAAGTCGGTCGTTTCTCCGTAGAAACCTAGATACAGCGGAGATACAGGATCGCGACTAACGATCAAACCGGTCCAGCCACCGTTCGGAATTCCATTCACCCAAGCGGTCAGCGTGATCGCTTCGAAGAACTCTTCGATCGGAGGAATTGCCACATAGTCCTCATCAAAACCTTCGAATTGAAGCGCATAGTCTCCTGCCTCTCCCGTGTGGCCCTGACTGTCTGCACTGTAGCTGACATCCACCATCTCGCCATCGAGATCAGGATCCTCTAAATCGTTCAACAGCACATCACCTTGGCCCGCTGTCAAATCGGCTGACCAGTAACCGAGCAGTTCACCTCGAGCTTCCATCGCCCCACAGAACGGGACCCAACAAGCGAGCAGCAAAAACACTAGACGACACCGTACCATCGTTATTTACTCCCGTTCGAATTCCCACTAGCTGCCCTACTAGTCTTGACTGAAAAACCATGACCTTCGCCGTCAATGACGGGCAACACAACGGTTATCATTACAACTCTGTTAGGGTTGCAAACGCAACAGTTTTCTTCGAATTCCAGAAAAATCCAGCGAGATCACACATTCATTCTCATCCGTCCTACTCACAGATCGACAAAATCCCTCAAGAGGACGAAGCTTCCTCGAAGAATAACGACCTGCCGGACTCACCCGGTGCAAGTTGAAACGTCATCGCAGCGTTGGCCGCCGACTTGCGTAAGTGGTAGGCGGCCTATCTCACGACCATGTCGAACAGTTGAAGAAAGCCGTTGGTCCTGATGTAGTGAGCCCTAGCGGATCGAGGCGGCTTCGACGTAACCGACAAACACATCGACCCTATCGACAATCCCCACGTCGACTAATTCTTGCTCAACTGCCCAATGAACAAGAGATCCAAGCACTCAGGGTTATTTGACGCCCCAGCAGAGGTAGGACGAGTTGAGGAAAGACGATAAACGACGACACTACCGAGGCTATACCGGTCGCGAATATCAATCGGTGAACAACCGCCAAAAGATCGAACGGGGTATGGTTTGCAAGGCGAAAGATCGCATAGGTTGTCGTGGCTCGCCAACCACTCAATGACTTGATGATTCGATAGCTTGACGATAAAGTCCCTGAGCCCCACCACGGATCACAGAGGCCCATGCCCCACCAAGATCCATCNCGATGTCTATCAGTACCCAGCTGTTAGGCTTTTTTGTTGGGTTCTATTGTTTCATTGAATCATCGACCAAGCTCTTAGGTGTTTCAATGATTCATCTTGCAATGACAAACCAATTCAGCTGTCCAACCCTAATGGGATAGAAAACTACCGAATAGAAACACAAACAAAACTCGCAACAACAGAGAACCGATCACTAAGGCTGCCACCCAACGTAAAGCGGTATCCATCTCTNCAGCGGTTTTCGACGTTACAGCGGTTTCCCTTCCTCGAGTGGTTTCCCTCTCTCGAGAGTTTTCCATCTCCCGAGCGGCTTTCATCTCTACAGCGGTTTCCATCTATCCCAAAGCTCCTCTATCAAGTGCGAGACTCTGGTGGCGTGTCAGGCATCGCTGACAGGCCATCACTTACGGTTAAAACACTGTCTTAGGCCGACTTGGTGAGCAATCGCACACCTGCCAGAAAACTAGCAACTCTAATAATCGCGTCAAAGGCTTTCAAAAACCGCCTCTAACTCGCCTAAATTTTAGAATAGTTCACCTGAGCAAAATTGCACGCTGGTTTTCAAATTTATCGTTTTTTGTAGAGCTAGACGGTTTGGACAGAGCCTTAAAATCGCTCTGAGGAGAGATCTCTTGTGGCCCTTGTGGGCCGGCTCTGGCACGTGCTGATGCGTTCCAGAATCTGCGAAGCTCTGCTGAAATCAATCTAAATGAACAGTGCCCGCAACATGTCGTCGCGAACTGGCTTGGGCATTCGGAATCGAGCACGGCTAAACACGACTTACGAATCAAGGACGAGCACTTCCAGCAGGCAGTGCAGAATCCGGCTTATGAGGTGGATGAAGCGGTACAAAAAACGACGCAGAAAGTTGCGGCAACAGACGGCACAGAGCAGTAGTCAGTCCATAAAAAAATCGAAACATTCGAAATCCTCTAACTCCTACGGCTACTCTCTGTGCGCGCTGAATCTTTGGGTGGGTCATCCCCGAACGGATGTCTCCCGAACGGATTGATGGATTGTATAGAGATCCATGGACCGAACAGGATTGCCAAGCCTGTCAGTCCAGCGACAACAAAACCGTGACAAATGAGTCTTCCAACATCAATGAGGTCCGCACTTCGAGGTGGGAAAAGGCCGAGTCATAATCAAGGAACTAATCCTATGCCGATCGTGTATTGAGTCTTCATTTCAGTCTCCAGGTCAAATGAAGCACTTGAACATTAAACCTGGTTACAAAAATGACAAACGTGGCCCGACCGGGCGCAACTCTCACTCACCCCTTACTGCGATCAGTGCAAGGATACAAATACCAAGGGGAAACAGAACGGCACAGACGATGATCCCGCACCATCCGCGACCTGGGCGATCCTGCAGAGCCCGAATGGCCTTCTCTCTACCACCGCATAGCACTTTAAAAAGCCACCATGTGCCGTTGAGCCAAAAGAAGATTACCAGGAGTAAAAATACACTGACGTCCAAGCCTCCCATGATCTGATTTACCTCCACATCGTTGAGTCAGATTCCCCCTGATTCTCTTCGACACGCCAACCCAATACCACCGTAATCCATTAGCGTGGAGTTCTGACACCGCTTAAGATTACAATGCGTTGGCAAACACCATCATGATCACTTTCCATGATCGTGCTGGAGACGAGCCCCCGAGCCTCTGGAAATCTCGACCAGGAGAACATCCTGATGAACAACAACACCGAAGCTGAAAATCCGTATGCAACGCCGACACACTCGTCAGAAATTGAAAGAGAACGAGCCAAACTCAATCCACTGAATTGGAAACTGCCAGCCGGTGCGATAGGTTTCATGGCGATTGGTTTCCTGTTATTCGTTTTGGCTGCTGCATCGGGCGGAGACAGATTCACACTTTTTATATTCAGCGGATTGACCATGTTTCTTGCAACGCCTGTTTATGGAGCTTTTGTTGTGTGGCTCACAATACAGCGTATCCGGACGGGCACGAACACTCTTATCATCATGTTATTTCAGTTGTTTGTTTTGGGCATCATGGGTTGGTGGGTGTTTGTGGTCGTGACATTTAATGGATCCCCCGCATGACTCGCCCAGCCGAGAGCATTCGAGCGTTGAGATAACCCAGGAGCCCAAACGTCTTAACTCTGATGAGTCAGGACAGCTGCCAAGGGCTTCAGAATAAACGCGAAGTGACTGCCTGCTTCCATTCTCTCGCAATCGTCCTGATCTTCACGCAAAGCTCGATAAAACCAGACGTCTGCCCCACCTGATTTCCTTGACGCCCCCATCCGAGATAGGTAGCCTAACTTCCGGAAGTTAAGGCCGGACTTACGATCGGCCCGGTGAGGAGCTATAAGCTGTTCACTGCCAACAGCGTCGGGGAGTGAGTGTCAAGATTTGCTAAACAGCGAGTGGTGCAATCGTCAGCGACTCACCGCGATGCTGACACTTGGAATGCCGTATCCGAACATGCTTACGGTTCCAAGGGAACGGTCAACATCGTTGACGCAACGATTTCCGACAACAGTGGTAATGTTGTCTGGTCTTATGGCTGTACAGCAAGAAGTTCTATCGCTTTGCTTTGGACAAGTAAGCGGACTCGTCTTTCCTATTTATTCGCTTGAATTTCCAATAATTCAATACAAATCAATTTTATTATGAGCAAAATCACACGCAGAGATTTCTTCCAACAAGCAGGTGCAGTCACAGCAGNTGGAATCACCTTACCAGGACTGTTATCAACGCACCTCCAAGCAGAAACGGTGGCCAACTGGATAACCAGGCCTGACTGGCTCGCCCAGACCAGGGAGTCGGCAATTGAACCAGAGCTTCCTATCATTGATCCCCATCACCACCTGTGGGACCGAAGCCCACTGGCAAGCCGCTATATGCTCGAGGAGTTAATCGAGGACACGAAAGACCACAATGTGCGCCAGACGGTTTTCGTGGAGTGCAGTGCGATGTATCGCGCTGACGGACCTGAAGACTTTAAAGTAGTCGGTGAGACAGAATTTGTGCAGGGTGTCGCAGCCAAGAGCGCCAGCGGCGGTTATGGTGAGATGCGGGTTGCAACAGGCATTGTCGGTTCCGCAAATCTGCGTCTCGGCGACCGTGTCGCTGCAGTGCTCGAAGCCCAAATCGCTGCCAGCCCGCAGCGATTTCGTGGTATACGNCATCGAGCAGCNTGGGGCGATAGCGCCTACATTCGGGCACTGGGCGGGTGGCCNTCTAAACCNGCCGATGCACCTCAACGCATCCTTTTGGATCCGGATTTTCGTAAAGGATATGCACACTTACGTACCTATGGATTGACNTTTGAAGGCTGGGTGTTTCACACCCATATCGACGATCTGACCGACCTTGCGAAAGCCTTTCCAGATACGACCATCATCTTCAATCACCTTGGTGGACCTATAGGAGTGGAATCCTACACGGGACGCCGCAACGAGGTGTTCGCCGCATGGAAGCAGTCGGTCGCCGAACTCGCGAAATGTCCGAACGTCGTTGCCAAGCTTGGCGGCATGCAGATGATTGTCAATGGTTACGATTGGCACAAACGGGATCGGCCGCCGACATCTGACCAGTTACTTCAAGCTAATCGAGATTGGTACAACTACACCATCGATCAGTTTGGTCCTGACCGCTGTATGTTTGAGAGCAACTTCCCGGTAGATAAACTATCCTGTTCTTATACGGTTCTCTGGAACCAATTTAAAAAGCTCACCAAAGATTTCTCTAAAGACGAACGAGCAGCCATGTTTCACGACACAGCAATGCGTGTATATCGTCTGCCAAGAGTATAGCGGAGTTCATTTGATATAGTCCGTTATGTGATACACCTGAAGGCATAGCAAAAGACGGGTGAGAAAATCACGAAGACGATTCAGCTTAAAGACGGCAAGAAGCTCTAACGCTTTGCTTTGGACTAGTAAGCAGACTTGTCTTCCCACTTACCTGAGAGGCTGGCATATCCGTGATTCGAAACTTAACTTAGAAACGGGTATCGTTCGTGGGGGCTGGTCACCCGGGTAGCTCGAATTCCGGTTCATCCTTGAGAATCGCCAGCATTCTATCACGAGCCCGTCTCGGCAGTTCCGGATACCAGGGCAAAAACACGAGGTGATCGAACATTCGTCGGGCGTTCGAGGCGAGCGNCGGGTCGCTGTTGTCGATGACCGCCAGTCGGCAGTGGTCGGTCGCATCAAACCCTGATTCGCGAAGTCGGGACACCGTTCGCTCTGGACAAAGACTAAGAACCGGAAACACCCAATAGCTATGAGAGACACACTGCTTTGTACCCGGGATCTGCCACGCGGGTAGCTCTGATACCAACATCTGCCCGTTAACGGTTCGCCTTCGCATCCTCCGTTCATCGAATCGCATCAGTCTGCGGTGCACCAATCGAAGCAGCGGCGCCGACGGCTGCCGCCGGATTTGGCGAAACAGCTCGTCCTCTCGAAAGCCGGACGACGCTCGGCATGCCAATTGATCGATGTCTTGTCCNAGCGATTCCGTTGCGCGAACGAATGCCGAGTACAGGAGGCGCGAGGAGACTATTTTCAAGATGGCGTATTTTATGATTTTGAAAAAGTGTTCCCGCCTTGGTTGGATGGGCAGCTGTGATTGCCGCCCGGCAACCTGAACACGACATTCTGGGTCTCTAATTCGTAAGACTCCGCCTCCCAATGCAGTGCAACTCTTGATCGCCCCAAAACTGAACATGGAAACATCCGACTGAGGATGCATTGACAGCGTACCGTCAAAGACTTGGGCACTATCTTCGACAAACAGCATTCCATGGGCGTGTGCAAAAGTTGAGTAAGGTTCGACGTCCAATCTTGAGCCGAAAAGATGGGCCACAATCAGCACACGACTGCGAGGAGTTACCTGTTTTCGCAACGAATCGAGGGAAGGCGCAACTCCATGGGGTTCCAGGTCGATCGGTACCGGCACAAGGCCGTGGGCGCGAACGATCCGAGCCATGTGCGGGATCGTCAACGCAGACATCAATACTTCGCTGTTCTTGGGGAGTCGCAGTNCACTAAGCCACAGGTCGAATCCACTACGTACCGACAGACAGACGACTGAATCGGTCGGTTCACATTCCGACTTCGAATAAGACTGCGCTTTCCCGCGAGGTAAACAGCAACCCATGAGAGCGGACGCGAGGTCTCGCCAACCAATGTCGAAGCGAAGTCGAACCCAGAACATCGTCTGCCTCCCTCCAGGTGGAACTTAGGACCAGTATGATAATCAGTCCTCACCCATAGAGCCCGTAGACGGTGCCGCATTACGATGGCAATGGCATCAAAATGGACAAGATCAAATTAGAAGCCATAAACTACTGTGTTTTNGGGACTTAAGAAGTCGGGGCAACTGGATTTGAACCAGCGACCTCTGCGTCCCGAACGTGCAGGCGATGAATCTCATGGGCGTCACGCACAGCATCGGCAAACCAATCGAAATAATTCGCGGTATCCCAGCTGAAGTGGTCATTTCTGCCTGCGATTACCTGTTCGAGTTCGGTAGCCAGTGTAAGAAATTCGGGGACGAGCAGCCCGGGAAAGAGACGCCCGACCACACCAGCACCCCTTCGATCTGTAGGTCGAGCCATCCTCGGATGTACTGATCCGCGCTTCGAGGCTACCATCCCGAAAATCAGCGTAATCGTTTGCGACCCGCTCGCCAGCCAAATTGTAGACGGGTGCGCCGCCGTCACCGGATATACCAGAATTTTCTCTCGCGTTTACCGTTTCGGTCGACGCGATCGCTTTCCAATCGGATTCGATGGCAGCCTCACCAAAGCCGTCAACGAATGAGTTGTAGGCGGCGATATCGAATGACAGAGCATCTCGCGATCCCAACATAGTAAAGACAAAACGATATTGATTACTCGGGCTAAAGTCTGCAGGCGTTATGACAATCGACGCCTAAAGTTGGCCAGCCATCTCGACGATGGCCATGGCGATAAGAGAAAAGAGTAACCGGGAAGTCATTAGTCTGCCCGTCTTGTATTTGCCACTTCATTGCCAGATCGAATAGCGTCTACACTTACGACGGAAGGCCCAAACACAAGGAATACTCAGTGCATGCAAAAATGATTTAACATGGCTGCCCCAGCCTTATGGACGGTGTGCTGAATATCTTCAGCTTGCCTCCTCTGCGCAGACCTTGCACTGTTTGACGATACTCTGAACGCATTCGTCGACTGATGAGATCGTCGTGCCTCGAATCGCTTCAGCCGATCCTTATCGAAGGAGCGGAGCTTTACGTACATATAACAAAATTTTCCCGAACCTTATCGATCCTCTTTGCCAGTCGCCAGTACCTCTCCAAAGTTAAAATTCAGGTCGGCGAGAACGTGTATGTCGACGGCAAATCCTCAGTATTCACCAAAGGCGAAACTCTCTTAACCTTTGCCTCTTTCCCACGGCACGCCGCCGATCGAGACGGAAACCCTGGAGGGCAGCATTCCCTAAACACTGCCAAAAATCCCCCGCGCGGTAACGGACTGTAGCGTTGCGAACCAACCGGACTTGACTTCTAGAAAAACGAAAGAGTAGTGATTTCCCGCGAAACTGATATCTTTTTTCGCGTATCCATCTTTCATGAATTCCATTGCAAGATAAAAATTGTTCTCATACCTAAAATATCAGGCAAAAATTTTAAGCAGACAAACCGAGCAAACAAAATGAGAAATCAGCAACATGCAGCAGTAATACTAGTCTTTCTGGCGATCCCTCTCTGCGGAAGTCAAGCAGAAGATATAACCCAAAAGTTGCCTATGCCCCAGGACCAAACGGCGTGGAGTTTAATCCGTGATTCCTGGATGGACGAACTGACCTCAGAACAATTCGGCAGTTGGCCAAAGAAATCCATCAGTGAACAAACGAAAACACTTTTTGCAGCCAAGCACGAAGAGGTCTCTTTAAAAGCGATTGAATTTCAAGTTCGTCAAGGCAGCACTGCTCGTCTGTATATTGCAGGTCGTGATGCCTTGGAGGAATTTGACTTAGTCGTGCTGAACCCGGTCGATCAAAACGGATGGGAAGAATTCGTTTCGACGTACCGCGTTGGATTTGAAGAACAACTTGTCATGGGAAAGGCACCTGCGGCAGACATGAAGTCGTTTGATCAAACTGCGCGCATGTTTCGCTCGTTCAAATGGGCAATGGCATATCTACGGCTGCCGACAAACGTTGATGACAAAGATGCTTGTTCAAAACGCACCTACGAACTACGCCGGGCAATTCAAACACTTCGATCGGCCGGCGGAATGAAGGATGTATCGCTCTGGTTGCAAGGCACTGAAGACACGTCTACTGTTGTCCTTTGCGCGTCGTTATTCGAGCCGAGGATTACCCGGCTGGACCTGTACAAACTACCTCTGGACGGGTCAACGAAAGCATCACAAGTCATCAGAGGTTCGAGTCTTTCCATGCAAGGCCTGGTCGCGATGGCCGTGCAGAGATGCAACGTTATAATTTATCAAGACGACAAGTTGGGTTGGGATTATCCGCAATCTGTCGCGAAAAAATTAAACTGGGGCAAGGAACTACAAATTCGTGACGTGCCCAAATTTAACGAATGAATTAGCACATGAAGAANTCAAAAACGAATATTATTTCGAATATCTTAATTGGTGTAGTCGCTGTCGTATTGATTCTCGCCGGTACCCTGAAGCTCGGTGGTATCGGAGCAGAGGACATGGTCGAAGGACTCGAGAAAGCAAGACTCATTCAGCATTTAACTTTGGTCAGCATCGTATCCATTGCATGCGGAGTCCTGCTGTTGATCCCAATGACGAAGCGTCTCGGTTTTTTGATGGCCAGTTCGTATTGGGGAGGAGCAATCGTGGCGCACTTGACCTATAACGACTCGGTCACGATGCCGGCAATCTTTTTAGCGATCCTTTGGTTTGGAATCTTCCTTCAAAGCAATTTGGTTAGGCAGAAATCCGGCACCTCAATGTCGCAGCCCTAATGGAAATTGATGAGTACGTGATCTGCTTTGAGGAATGCTTGTCGACCGGAACACCGGAAATCAGAACGAAAAGCAAGAGAAAGCCAGTTTCGTAAAGCTGCTGTTAATTTTCAACAACGAACTCGATGGAATACGGCTTCTCGATTCTGAAGGTCATTCGTAGATTGGGAAAAAGGTATTAAATGCTTGCTCACAAAAGTCACCCGGGTCATTGAAGCGACGATTTTGATTGAGTGCTGCAATGGCTGACATCTCATCGTTGCTGAGCGCGAAATCGTAAACCGCCAAGTTTTCTTTTAAGCGATTAATGTTGCTCGTCTTGGGCACTACCGCAGTGCCACGCTGAATTCCCCAACGCAAAAGTATTTGGGCTGGAGATCGCTGATGTCGCTCAGCGATTGTCTTGATTAAAGCATTTGCCAATAGTGACTCGTCGGCTTCAGCCATATTTAATTGAAAATAGGATTCAGCACCCAAAGGTGAAAAAGCGGTAACGCTAATGTTGGATTCGTTACAGAATCGTATCAGCTTTTCCTGGGTCAGAAATGGGTGAATTTCGATCTGCAACACGGCCGGCGGAATGTGGGCCTGATTTAACAGATCACGTAATAATGAGCAACCAAAATTGCTCACGCCGATTTCCTTGACCAGGCCAGCTTCCACGAGTTCCTCCATAGCTCGCCAGGTCTCAATAATTGCAACACGATCAGATTCGACCCTCGGATGTTCAGCGTCAGGATCAGTAAACCACCCGGGTGGATAACGAGTTTCAATTGGAACGTATTTTTGGGCGATCGGAAAATGTATCAAGTACAAGTCCAAGTAATCGAGTTGTAGGTCTTGCAACGACTTCTCCAGAGCTGGACGAACATACTCTGTGCGGTGGTAAGTGTTCCACAATTTGGATGTAATCCAGAGATCCTCGCGTTTCACACTGCCCTTTAAAAAGGCAGCGTTCAAACCTTCCCCAGTTTGTATTTCGTTTCCGTAATCGCAAGCGCTATCGAAATGCCGATAGCCGCATTCGATTGCATCTTCGACTACCCGAGCAGTCGATTCCTGTTCAATTTTCCATAGCCCGAGACCTACGGATGCAAATTCGCGTCCGCTCGCAAGTTGGATTATTTCCTGTGAGATAGCTGTGCCTCCTGTTTGGTATTGCTTATTGAATCCCGCGAATCAACAGTTCCCTTCAGGCGATTGTCAAAGGGTTACCTGATCTCAACCAGGCTACTGTTTTGAACACTGAGGCATNTCGCGTGGGCGTGCATAAGACTGACCTCGTGGTTGAAAAATCTTAACAGAATTGCGACGGAGCGGGTCGAGTGAACTTCAGATTAACCTGCCTTACGGCGACGATTCCCCCAGATGCCAACACACCCGACTATGCTTAACAACGTCCAAGTGATTACAGAAACAGGTTCATAAATGGTGTGAGTCTACGTCTAGACCTAAGATGTCGCGATAAGCCTCGCGTGCCCTATCTGCCAAGGAGCCAACAGCCGCACGTCCTGCAGTTGAGGTCGCGACGTTATAATAAGCCGACTAGCAACCCGATGCCAGTCNGCTTTCTTGTTTGGCTTGATCGGGGCCTGCGACCACCGATTCCCGTAGGTGACTCAGAGACCAGAACGCCGGAGGATGATTCTCAGAAGTCCGTCACTGGAGGCTTGGACGTCAGCCGCCATTTATGCCCCTGGGGGGGACTGACCAAGCAGCAATAAAAACAACACCCCACAAGACAAAAAACGACAAAGGCATGATTCCCAAAACAAACAGCTGGAACAACGTGATGATCAGCGTGTTCGTACCCGTCCGGATCCGCTGTATTGTGAGCCACACAACAAAAGCTCCATAAACAACCGTTGCGAGCGGTATGGAAAGCAGGCTGAAGATAACAGCAAACCCCATGATGTCGCTCGAAAAGCCGAATGTGACCAAAATCAGACACAGAATCAGACACAGGAAACCAATGAAACCTGTCGCAAAGAATGGCAGTTTCCAGTTCAGTGGATTGAGTTTGGCTCGTTCTCTTTCAATTTCTGACGAGTGTGTCGGCGTTGCATACGGATTTTCAGCTTCGGTATTCTTGTTCATCAGGATGTTCTCCGGATCGGGGAGTCATTGAGCACCTACGCAAGAGAGACCACCCATGATTCGCGACATCACTCGCCGCTTTCCTTCTTCAGCATCTTTAAGCCCTGGTAACCGACCGCCAGCCCGGTAATGACAGCCAATGCCCTGGCCCACTTGGCACCAGTCCTCTTTCTCGACAGTACAAAGCTCTCACCACCCCAGACACATCGACGACTTAAAATCCGAACCTGTCCAGAATAACCATGATGACAAAAACGACGCCATTCCGGACTGGCTCGATGAAGGCGATGACAAGAGCGACGAGTAGCACAGATAGTGCGACGATGGGCTGTTTTGCATTAATCGATGGTGCACCTATGGGCTGTTTTGCATTAATCGATGGTGCGCCTATGGGCTGTTTTGCATTAAAAACTAACGTCATTAACCATATGGGGATCATCACAGGAAGAGTGCTAAATCCCATCAAATCGAGAGCCCATCCAGCCTGTGCATCTCTGCTGACAACGAGGCTGAAAACGAGGCTTATGAAGCATGCTACATAGAGCACAGAACCAATGATCAGGGTAATCTGGCATGCCCTCCTTTGGCAAAATAAAGCCAGACCTAGTGACACGAAGAGAGGTCCGAGAGTGAACGGCAGCATCAATACGTTGCCACGAGACAGGAATAACAGCATGAGGGACACGATAACCAGTAGACATGCGGTAAGTATGAAAGCTGGCGGAGCGCATATTTCCGTGAATGGTCCATTCTTCTTACGCAGCTTCGGCTGGTGCATCTTCATGTGATAACTCCAAATCGCTCAGTTAAATCGGACTTATTCAGGGAAAATGAAACACTCATAACAGACTTGCATCGCCATTCACAACGTCCATTATCCATTTGACGACGATCACTGCGAAGACAAGAACGACACCCAGGATCAAAGAACCCAGAACATCGTCTGCCTCCCTCCAGGTGGAACTTAGGACCAACATGACAATCAGTCCTCACCCATAGAGCCCGTAGACGGTGCCACATTACGATGGCAATGGCATCAAAATGGATAAGATCAACTTAGAAGCCATAAACTACTGCTGTTTAGGGGCTTAAGAAGTCGGGGCGACTGGATTTGAACCAGCGACTTCTGCGTCCCGAACGTGCGAGCGATGAATCGCGAACGCTGATTCCGCAAGACTTTCGCGAATTGCTCTCCGCGGTTTGCACCAGCAAACCGAAATCGGTTCACGCCGAGTTGCTCGAATCGCTCGCCGCTGCTTTCCGCGACTCTCTGACGTTGGACGACTGCCGCCGATTCGCCGAACTATCCGAGCCACTACAACCCACGATCTGAAAAAGCACGCACAACGTTAGTAAGCGAACCATTTCAGTTCTCCCTTGTACTACTCAGGCAACACTCCCTCAAACACCCGTCACCGGTATAAAGCCATTCTCGAGCACATAAAAAAAGCCTACGACAAATAGGACGACGAGCACTGCGAAGACAAGAACGTTGCACAGGATCAACGATAACACTATAAGAATGACCTTCATCCACTCCGTCTTTTTCTTAGGCGGCTCCGGCTGGTGCTTCTCCATCTGATTACCTCCAAGTCGTTGAGTCAGATCGGCCCCATTTTCTTCTATCTGCAAGCCCGATACCACCTCGCTGACAGACAACCCACGATCTGAAAAAGCACACACAACGTTAGTAAACGAACCATTTCAGTTTCCCCTTGCACTACTCAGGCCGGACTTATATTGCCAGTAACGATGCCTATGAAAAATAGGACGACGAGCACTGCGAAAACAAGAATGACGCACAGGATCGAAACAGCCAGCACCACTACCACACCGTGCTTCTGACAAGTCTCCACCATGATCTGCGGATCGCACAGGATCAAAGCAGCCAGCCCCGCTAACACTCTAAAAATGAGCTGCACCACTCCCGTCTTCTCCTTACGCGGCCGCGACTGGTGCATAACGTTGCTCGGTGTCTTCCCTTTCATCCAAAGGATGATTACAAGAGCCAATATCACCATGCCTATAACAG
>PBNZ01000010.1 GCA_002723275.1 Planctomycetaceae bacterium | reverse complement strand
GACGAGACCCCTGCTGACGAGACCCCTGCTGACGAGNCNCCTGCTGACGAGNCNCCTGCTGACGAGGCTCCTGCTGACGAGACCCCTGCTGACGAGACCCCTGCTGACGAGACCCCTGCACCGTCTGACACCTCTGATGCTCCGGCAGACAGCGATAGTTCGGCAGCGGATGCTCCGGCGGCCAGTGACGAATCGGAATTGATCAGTGTGCGCCAGGTTGTTTTGGGCGACCCANCTCTGACTTCGGGTATCCCTGGCGAAGGCGATCTGACGTCTAAACAGATTCAGGCGTGGGTTGACGATCCCGCCAACCATGCGACCCTCGAACCCCAACTGCCTNTGGGCCTANCAGCCGCTCAGGCCAACATCCAAGGGATTGNAGAGACCCCGATGACCCGAGCGAAGATCGAACTAGGCAGACAACTGTACTTCGATGCTCGACTTTCCTCGAACGGGAAAATCAGCTGTGCAAGCTGTCATCATCCCAACGAAGGGTTCGGACGCAAAACGCAATTCGGTGTCGGCGTAGACGACCAGACTGGAAATCGAAATTCACCGATCAGCTACAACCGAATTATCTCTGGCCCACAGTTTTGGGATGGTCGAGCTGGCTCNCTCGAGGAGCANGCTGCCGGTCCGATCGCCAACCCGATTGAGATGGGGAACACACACGAAAAGGCGATTGAGACGGTCAAGGGAATCGAAGGTTATCGAACCCAGTTCGCCAAAGTTTTCCCGGGTGAAGAGATCACCATGGATAACATCACCAAGGCAATTGCAACCTTTGAGCGAGCATTGGTAACGGGCCCAGCTCCTTACGACTACTTTGAAACCGTCCGNGCTGTTGAGAAATCGTACGGTGACGAAATCGAAGAGCTCGAAGAAGAAGATCCGGAGCTCTATGCCCAGTACCAGGAAGCGTTGGAAGGCAGCAAGTCATTGTCTGACAGTGCGAAGCGTGGACGAGATCTCTTTTTCTCGGAGAAAGTTGGCTGCACGGCGTGTCACGCCGGTGCGAACTTTACGGACGAAAAGTATCACAATCTTGGCGTCGGCATGGAAGCGGAAACNCCCGACCTTGGCCGCTTCGAGGTCACTAAGAATGAGCAGGACAAGGGAGCCTTTAAGACTCCTACCGTCCGAAATATTATTCACTCACCGCCATACATGCACGACGGCAGTCAGGCTACTCTCGAAGAGGTTGTCGAATGGTACGACAAAGGCGGCCATCCTAACCCACACCTGAGCAAGGACGTTAAANAGTTAAATCTTACGGATCAGGAAAAGAAGGACCTCGTGGCCTTCATGATCGAGGGGCTCACAGGCGAATTCCCCGTCGTCGAACAAAATCGCCTGCCTCAGTAGCGTCAGTTCAGAGGCTTAGTGTGAACGGAATCCAGGGAGCTGCCCAAGGGCAGCTCCTTTTTTCATTCAGACCTCGAGCCCTCTCATTAAGATGAAACTGTTCGGGATAAATATGAATCATGAGGACATCGTTAATTTCTCAATACTTGACTTGCGACCCATTCGCTTGCGTCAAGTATGATGGAGATTCGACGCGAAACANTCGCCCCGAAGAACCACCTGAAATGAAATCTGCAACGCGGTGGTTCGATTTCGAGGTATTCAAAATGAGTTCGTCCCGCCGTCGCTTTCCCAAGGGTTCAGCAGCCGTCGCTGCAGGATTCATGGGTCTCANAACGCTGTCCCACACTCAACCTTCGTACGGAATTGAANAAGGCGCCGACAGTGAAGCTGATGATTACGGCTACAGCGACTGAATCACGGATCCTCAGGGAATCCTCGATCTCCCCNAGGGATTTAGCTATCGCGTCATCTCTGAAGAAGGTGGTGAGATGAACGACGGCCTGCTCATTCCTGNAGCCCCCGACGGAATGGCAGCCCTACCAGGCCCCTATGGCTTGACGGTGATCATCCGCAACCACGAACTGAGCCCCNACAACACGGGATCCTANGGNGAAAACCGAGAACGTGCCAAGCAGATTCCAACATCGAAGATTTACGATCCGGGCAAAGGAAAGACACCCCGTTCGGGCGNGACGACGACAATCGTTTACGACANGACTTCGGGCAAGGTCGTGCGTGAATTCTTAAGCCTTACCGGGACANTCCGAAACTGTGCTGGTGGACCGAATCCCTGGAAAACCTGGGGCACTTGCGAAGAAATAACCCAGCCTGCAGAGTCCACCGAAGAACTCTAGGTGGAAAAGGATCACGGTTACAACTTCGAGGTTCCCGTTGCGACAAGGATGGAGACCGCGGATCCAATCCCTTTGNTCGACATGGGCCGATTCAATCATGAAGCGGTTGCCGTCGACCCCAAAACGGNCATTGTCTACGAGACGGAAGATCGCGATGACGGTCTTTTCTATCGCTTCNTTTCCACCCAGCCTGGCAATCTCANAGCCGGCGGTCGGCTGCAGGCACTGGTCGTTAATGACCANAAAAGTCTCGACNCTCGTAATTGGTCCGACCCCGACACCGTCTCTGTAAGTCAGAGTTTCCCGGTGATTTGGATCGACATCGAAAATGTCGAATCTCCCGAAAATGACCTGCGAAATCAGGNCCTAGATACTGNAGCTGCTCAGTTCGCACGTAGAGAAGACATCTGGTACGGAAACGGTGAGTTCTATTTCGCCTGCACCAGCGGTGGGAGCGAGAAGATTGGTCAGATTTGGAAGTACAAGCCAAGTTATTACGAAGGCAGTTCGCGTTAGGCGAGCGAACCTGGACGGCTCGATCTATTTATCGAGCCGAACGACACCGACCTAGTCCATAACGCCGACAACCTGACAGTCGCGNNCTGGGGCNATCTCATCGTCTGNNAAGACTGGTCGGGACAGGTCTTTCGACTGGTTGGCGTGACGCCCAAGGGGCAATGTTACCACTTTGGTTCTAACCACCTTAACTCGGAGTTCGCCGGAGCCACCTTCTCACCTGATGGTTCAACCTTGTTCGTCAACATTCAAGNTCCCGGCCTGACGCTTGCCATTACAGGTCCTTGGCGACAGCCGGTCGCCTAAGCGACTCGAAACCAAGGGCACGGTCATCAACGGGCGTTCCTGAGGAGCGTCCGTTTTCATTTATTTNCAATCAAAAACAGATCAATACCTGCTGATGCGTCGCAAGGGGCGGGCCATCCATCTGNTTGACGCTCAAAAACCCGGCAATTTGCGACCCTTTTCCGGGCTCCGTTAANNCCAGTTAACGGTTGGCAATCCCGCCCATTCTCAACCCCGAATCCACNCATCANCCATTCCCCCTACTTAACCCACACAAACTGTTGACATTGTGGTTCAGCCCACTAGAATNTCGCCTAGCNTATGAATTCAAACAACTGAGAGATATTTCGAAGGGAGGGTGTCTAATGAACCGGAAACTTCTTGCCCCCACNCTTGTTGGGGCGTTGATCACCATTCAGGCAATCGCCGGGACGGCCTCAGCTGAAACCATTGATTTNGATAGCGCCTTGTTGCTGTCAGAATTGATCAGCTCTGAAGGTACGATTACGAGCGGCGACAAGGAATTCTCGAACTTCGGTTATGCGGCAACTGGTGATATGCCCTCCTCTGACCGAATCAATGTCATCCCACTCGTGGACGATGATGGCAACTACGGCATCCGCATTCAAGGCGGCTTCGTAGATCTCCCCGGTAAAGGCGCATCCGATGCGTTGATTTCGTATGACGTGGCTGCAACGGCTCCTAGCCAAACGATCAGTGGGGCTCACCTCGCTGGTAACATCGTNGAGAATGACGGTTCAGGATCAGTCACGGAAACGTTTCTACCAATCTTCGACTTGACCGATGAGGTCTTGCGAATCCCAACCGAAGACAATCGGCTCAACGATTCGATCATGTTCACCGAAACCGTTTCTGAACTGCGAGTTCAAAAGAACATTCTTTTGATCGCAACCGGAGAGGGCCAAGTTGACATGTCGTTCGTTGATCAGAGCTTCTCACAGGTTCCCGAACCGGGTGGCATTGCTCTGCTAATGCTTGGTCTGTTGGCGATTGGGTGCATAACNAAGCGAAACTAACCGCGACAGCGTTATCAAATCTTGAATCGGCCGTCGCTGAGAGGGCGGTCGATTCACACCGTGNATATTGAACAGCCTCAGCTTTTGATACGACTCCGTCACATCAAGAAAAAATACACCAATAGAAAANCCGGGGGGCAGCGGGAAGGTTGCCCACGAAGGAAAGCTTCGGCTGACTTGCATGGAGAGTCTTACAGGCGAGCAACCACTTGCCGATAAGACCCGACGAAACGGAAATCGCTTCGAGCAATCTAGAAAAGGGATGTCACCAATGAGTCGTATTTACATCATCTGTGTCCTGACATCGTTAAGTTTCGTTTTAACCCCTTCAGCCTACGGCGGAACGATCATTAAGCTGGGTTTCAACACCGACCCGCTTCCCGACATTCAATTATCCAACGGTGTTCTTTCCACTTCGGATGACCTCAACGGGAGTTCGGCGGGCGACCAGGCGACTGAGGTTGCCTATTCAGATGCACTTTCCGGCGAAGCAGATATACTCGGAGCAACGGCATCGATTACGCTTGATGATGTGCAATTAATCGATTCTCCATTCGTCTTTGGGAACACGTTGCTGCACGCCACTGAAGGCGGCAGTTTTCAGTTGTACGACGATTCCAACTCTTTGCTACTGGCTGGTAGCTTGGGAGATGGCACCTTATCCGGNGCACTTGGTGCTACGGCAACGGGCGGCTTTCTCACGACAGAATTCGGCGAGTTCACTGATGGTAGTCTNTTGCCAACTCTACAAGACTCAGCCCNATTGCGTTCTTCNTTTTCGATTAGTCTCACCAACGTCAATGGAGGTGGCGGATTTGCCACCGATGAAAGCGGAGACCTCGTTGATTTCGAAGCAGATGCAACCGCCAACATCGGCGCACAGTTGGTTCCGGAGCCCTCCAGCGCTGCCTTGATTCTATTAGGCTTACTCGGCACGCTGACCTTCAGACGGCGAAACTAGCGACCCCCTCAGCACCCAAAACATCTGGCAAAAGCATTAGCCGCCTGTTTGATCAGGCGGCTTTTTTTCTGAACTACAGCTCGTCTATTCTTCGGTTGGAACGTCACGCAAACCGAAGCGACCACGATATTCAGCAGCCGGGTATTTTGCCCGATTCTTCACCATCTTATTGACGACCGCCGACGAAAGGTCGACTTCCAATTGATTGGCGAGAGCCAACAAATAGCAGAGCACGTCGGCCATCTCCTCCTCAATCTCTTGACGCCGGGAGGGATCCTGGACAAGCTGTCGAGATTGGTCGATCGACAACCACTGAAAATGCTCCATCAATTCGGCGGCTTCAATAGCAACCGACATGGCAAGATTCTTGGGTGAGTGAAATTGCTGCCAATCGCGTTCTTCGACGAATTGGTGGACCTCATCACGTAGATCCTGAACGGAGCAGGAAGAGTCCTGGTAATTCACGTGGTCCTTCCTCTCTGGAAGCCGGGATAGGATTGTTCTGTGGCTGTTTTTAGCGGAATTCTGATTGCCGTCCACCTGCCTTGGAGGGGTAACTGCCAGCACTTTGACGTTCCCCCGTTTTTTTCGATCGGATACGATACGTACGGACGGTGGAGTTCTGAGAATCCCCCCTGCCATGATCGCTCGGTGATTCAGCCTCACTCCAGCAAGGACGCGGTAACGTGATCGTTCAGGAAATCTACATTGACTCAATGCGAGCTGAAAATGACCTCAGCATTGAAGGACTGGGATCCGGTCTACAGGTGCTTCGGGCGAGTTCTCCGGAAACAGCTCACCAACTTTGCAACTTCATCCCAGCAATGTTGTATGGACCAGTCTCTCACGCCGGTCAGCCACGCACAACTCCGGTGACAGGCTCCTTGGTCNCCGCCACAAACGCGACAGCTTTTGATCTAGTCCGACTTTCAGACGACGCGTCGCAAACGCTNCATATCCGCGACGACCACGGCCAGACAGTGGCTCCCGCCGATTGGTTATTATCGGAAGCACAACTGCAGGCTGAAACCTATCTGGCTTTGTTCACCTGNCGCCTCGATCCGACAGAGCGATTAACCTACTGGAAGAATTCCGGGATCCTCCAAGAGCTCATCGGTCGCAGCCCGCCGGANTCAGATATCNCATCGATTGACGACACAACTCGCGACCAGCTACAAGCTCGTTGCCGCGAACTTCACCAGCATCACGATTCGCTAAAACAACAATGCAATGAATTAAAGGAAAAACTCAAGGACCAAAGCGATCGTTCCGCCTATCTGGAGTTGCGTCAACAACAGACCGAACAGGCNAGTACTATCGAGGAAACGCAGAACCAATGGAACGAGCTCGAGAATCGATTAACGATGATCGACTCAGTTCTCCAGATCGCTCCAACCTGGCAACGACTCACGANTCTCAACTCAAAACTCGCGGCCACCAAGCCCCTTCGTGCCCACCCCAAGCACATCAAGCGTCTTGAAGCGCGAGACCGAAAGCTCGATGAACTNCGGGATCACCTCCAAGAACGACGGCAACAGCTGGAGTCATGCAGCCCCACGGACCAGGACGAACAACGGTTACAGCGTTTAATTGAGCAGGAACCNGAAGCCCTTCAACATTTCGAACAGTCTACAGAACTGCGAATCCAACTTGAAAGCGTCCGTGATTTCCCGTCCCACGATGAGCTCCGAGAAACCGTTGAAAACCTGACCGCCACCTCACAACGCCTAANCGAGGTTCGCGAGGCGCNTTTTGAAGCAGCTGAGCGAAACACCTTAGCAGCGACANCTCCACGACTCTTCCCAATCCCAAGTTCGGATGANACCGCGACCGACACANTAGAGACGACCNCTGAATCGGACTATGANCGNGTACGCCAGCGAGTGGCTGAACTGAANGCAGAGTCACGAGCACTTTTGCAAACGCGACTCCTCTCGCCCGTTGCAGTGCTTGCGATTGGCGGACTCTTCTCAATGGGTGTCGTGATGTTTCTGGCAGCACTCGTCTTCAACTTTGGCACTTCAAATCTCACGCTGGGATTCATGGGGCTGTCTGCTTCCATAACCGCGATTCTGCTGAAATTTAATCTTGATCGTCCCCCGTTAGAAGCCATTCAACAGCACCGCGCAGAAATCGACGACCTACTTCAATCCATCGAAAGCCAAGAGTTAACCACCGATGAGCCGGTCGTCTGCGATGAGATCGTTGAACCGGCAGAAACCTCAGCACCCTCCAATCGCGACCTGAACATCGCGGAACAGGAATGGCGTGAGCTGCTGCTTGAGCTCGACCTACCGTCGCATTGCGACCTTGCCACGGCAATTTCGATCACTGAAGAACGACTGCAATCTGAGGCGAGCACCACAACGGATACCCTGCATGACATTGAAACCAGACTCCTTCAGAACGACAACTGGCTTCGCAATTGGCACCGTGAATCGCTCCTTTTGCTGGGCCGTGAGCTACCCGAAAACGAAACGGAACCTCTCGAACAGGAAGAGATTGAACGAATCAGCCGCTGCCTTGAGGACCAGCATTCACAGTGGCAAGAGACCTCGACGCTGCAGCGAGAAGAGATTTCTGAACTGCAAAACAAAATCAAACAAAACAAACGAGCTCGCCGAAAAATACTGTCAAAGGCGGGAGCTGACGACCTTGAACATCTGAAGCAACTGGTGAAACAGCGGCGACACCGTATCAAGTGCAATCAAGAACGAGAGTCGATCGAACAACAAATCGAAGAGAGGCTAAAACCGGTCGCCGCCCGCGATGAACTAGAAGCCTATCTCACCAACTATGGCGAGAGCGAGCTTCAGGAACTCTTGGAGTCGACTCAAGACGAGCGGGAGCAGCTTGGCAAAGAGATCGCAGCAGCTAAGACCAAGCTCAAAAAGACCCAACGAAAAATCGCCCGTCTTTCTTCGGACCTCAAAGACTTGAAGACACAAAGTCAGCTAGAATCAGCTCGGCAACAACTCCGGCAAGCGGAACAGCAGTATCAAGAAGCCCAGATTGCACAGAGTCTTTTTGAACAGGTCGGCCCTCGAAAGACAGACCAGCCGCATTCGTCGACAACCGAATCATTGCGGTTCGCATCGGATTTACTCAGCTCTGCAACCGAGGAAGCCCGCCATCTGAAATACGATTTTGAAATCGGTGATTTCATCCACACCATCAAAACGAATCATGGATCCGTGGCCAAACCATTACGAGAGCTTGCTGAACATGACGCACGATTAGTTTTGATCGGCCTTCAATTTGCCTCCGTCGCCTTGCAACCACACGCTGCTAGTCAATGGCCCGTCGTCGTCGATGACGATGCCTTTGGCGACGATGCCAACACAATCGATCAACTTGCCCTCTTGTGCCAACAAGCCGCTTCCGAACACTCGCAGATCGTTGTGGTGACAACTCGCGATGAAGTAACCAGCGCTTTCGCCAAGCTGGGCTATCCAATTCGAACGCCGATGGAAATCGCTGAGCCGAAGACAGAAGAAACCCTGACGCCCTCGCCGATGGCGGTTACCCCCCCTCCCCTGCCCTCAACGGATGACTGGATTCCCGTCGAATATCAGGTGGTGGAACCTGGAGAGCTTCCATCCATGGCGTCCTCGTCGCTATCCGCTAACGATTCGAAGTCGACATCCAACTCAAATAGTCACCAAGAAACCGACGTTGCCTGGCAGCTGGATCCCCACCCCCCAGAGCACGCTGATGATGTGATGGAATCGGCAGTCACGCCTCCGAAAATCCCTGACACGCCATCCGCGCCAATGAACAGGGCCAACACACCACCCTCACGTTGGCATCGACTCGATCAGGCCCATTCAACTCCAACACCACGCGGTCAAGAAGCTGCTCGTCGCGAACGTGCCATCGATCGTGGTAAAGACCAGCCACCTGAATGGTGGCCCGACTAATACCCTACGAATTAAGGTCGCGTCATCCAAAACAGCGGCTCTCAAATCAAGTTGCCTGCGCGACCGATTCGACGAGGTTGAATCCACTGCTAATCGAGATCGATCTTATCGAGATCATCCTCAGGCGTCGGGAACTGAGGATTCAATTCGCGCAGGGTCTGAACGAGCACTCGGCTGATGGCGAGATTGCGATACCATTTCTGATCGGCAGGAATAATGTACCACGGTGCGTGTTCCGTGGAGCAGCGGTAAAGCATCTCCTCATAGGCCTCCTGATAGGCGTCCCACTGATTGCGTTTTTCGAGGTCGTGCCGCGCAAATTTCCACTGTTTCGTAGCATCGTCAAGCCGAGCTTGAAATCGTTTCTTTTGTTCACTTTTCGAGATATGCAAGTAGAACTTGATGATCGTGGTCCCCGACTCGGTCAACATTTTTTCAAAATCATTAATGCTTTGGTATCTGGATTTCCAAACGGGTTTAGGCACGATTTCATCGACGCGAACGACCAGAACATCTTCGTAGTGGGAACGATTAAAGATTCCGATCATCCCCTTGGCCGGAACTTGCTGATGGATGCGCCACAGAAAATCATGAGATAATTCTTTCTTCGACGGCGCTTTGAACGAGGCCACACGCACTCCCTGGGGATTCACCCCCCTGAACACTCGGCGAATCGTTCCATCCTTGCCACCGGCGTCCATCGCTTGAAAAACCACCAATAAACTGCGACTTCCGTCGGCATACCAGCGATTCTGCAGCGTAACAAGCTCTTCTCGAAGCGTCTCAAATTCAGCTTCCGCTTGCTGACGATCGGGATGAATTCGCTTGCCATCGGTATTGAGCAGAGAGAGATCAACTTTCGATCCAGGCTGAAGTCGATGCGTTTCTGACATAGTTTCGATTTGACTTTTGTTTAACGCCAAAGGTTCGGACTGAAATCGATTCATCCCAAGCCAACAAGTGTAAAGCGGCGACCTTTCGATTGCCTAGTTGGCAACTAATGGTTTGAGCTGCAAAGATTCCTTATCGCAAGAATTGTTGGAGTTTCCCCTGCACTTCGGCTAGGATTGGAAGATTATTCCGCCTTCCCGTTCGAGAATAAAACGACGCTTCTTTTCCTTTATCCAACAGAGTGACCCATGCGGCAAAAACTCTCACTCCAACAGCATCATCGCAACCGATCAGCCCAAAAAAATCTCAAGAAAAAAATTGCGTCGGTACGATCGCTTGAGACTCTGGAACCCAGAACTCTTCTGGCCGCTGACCTCGTTTCCCATTGGACTGCGGATTCGCTGAATGACAGCGTGGAAGATGGACAACCGGTCACCGCATGGGTCGATAGCGAGAGCAATGTGAATGCGGTTGGGGATGGCTCACCCACGCTGATCAAGGATGCATTGAGCGGTCGTTCAGTCGTCCGTTTTGACGCATCAGACGGCGCGGATGGTTTGCGCATCAGCGCTGCGGATAGTCCGCTCACAGGGGCTAATGACTTTTCGGTCGCGGTCGTGTTTTCTACCGCATCGACGAATTTGGCAGGTGGTGTCACGAACTGGTTCGAGAACTCGGGAATTGTGGACGCCAATCGATTGGGATTTGCCAAGGACTGGGGCCTCTCGATCAACTCAGACGGCCAACTGGCTTCGGGGCTTGGTGCTGGCTTGTTTACTCCCGCCAAGAGTGTTTACACCGACGGCGGATTCAACGACGGCGATTTCCATCTTGCAGTCGTTTCACGGTCGGGGGGCAACCTGGACATTTACGTAGACGATGGCACGGCAAGCAGTCTGACGGGTGGTGATGCTTCGCCACTGGATTCAGTCGACCTGACCTTTGGGTATTTGCAGGGCAGCACCAATCCACTCACGGGTGACATCGCGGAAATTCGAATTTACAACGGTGCGATGGACGCTACCGAAGTCGGTGAACTCCATCAACTGGTCCAGTCAACGTATAACAACGAGGCACCTGTCGCGGGCGACGACAGCTATGACTTAGAAGAAGAGCCCTTTATTTTCTTCCGGGTCCCGGACAATCAGGGCGTTCTCCTAAACGACTCAGATCCCGAATCGAATCCTTTGGTGGCGACCTTGGCAACGGGAGCTCAAAACGGTTCCTTGACCCTCGATCCAGGCGGCGGTTTCATCTATGCACCGAAGGCAAATTTCTTCGGGGTCGACAGCTTCACCTACACGGCATATGACGGTCAGAATTCGAACGTTGCAACGGTGACGTTAAACGTGGCGAATAAGTACGATCCGGCGGTTGCGGTCGCCGACAGCTATAAGGCGGTCCCCAGCGAAGTTTTGTCGGTATCATCGACGGTGGGTGTCCTCGCCAACGACGAAAACCCGGATCAGGCTGAGCTTTCCGCAGTCGTGAGTCAAGATGTGGGGCAAGGCTCGTTGAGCCTGGCAGCCGACGGTTCGTTCAGCTACGATCCTCAGGGTTTTGCTGGCACGACCTCATTCCGATATCGCATCAACGACGGAACCAATAATTCAAACGAGGTGGAAGTCACGTTGATCGTGAATACGCCTCCAACTGCGAGTAATGATGCATACGAGGTGACTGAAGACATCCCCCTGGCGACAACTGCAGCGACGGGTGTGATCAGCAATGACTCGGATGCCGACAGCAATCCGGTCACGGCAACGCTCATCGCGCCGCCCACGCAAGGCACGCTAACCTTCAACGAAGATGGTTCTTTCAACTATGAACCTAACACCGACTATGTAGGCAGTGATGAATTCACCTATCAGCTTTCGGATGGCGGAGACGATTCTCAAATCGCGACGGTCAGCTTGAATGTAGTCGCCGTTGACGACTCGCCCATCGCGAATTCGGATGGTTATTTCGGGGGCATTGGCGAATCGATTTCGGCGGATGTGGCCGGTGGCGTGCTGGCCAACGACACAGACGTGGATAGCAATTCTCTCGAGGCGTCACTCGTGACAGGCCCGGCAAGTGGCACGTTGAATCTGAACGCCGACGGATCCTTCAACTACAGTCCCGCCGCTGATTTCCAGGGCACGGTGACCTTCACCTATGTCGCTTCGGACGGCAACAGTGACTCGGCTGCTGCTGAGGTATCCCTGTTTGTCGGACAACCACCAGTCAGAATCAGCGAAGTCCTCGTGGCCAACGCGACTTCGATCGAAACTCGTGTGCGAGCGAGCGTCGATGACTCGTTCAAGGGCGATCGAACGACCCCGGATTGGATCGAACTTCAGAATCTCACCTCTTCGGAGCTAGATATTTCCGGTTTCCACTTGACCGACAACGACAACAATCTGACGAAGTGGGCCTTCCCCGCGGGCACGATGATCGCAGGGAACGGTTATCTGGTCGTTGCAGCAACGCGACTCGACATCACAAACACGGATCTCGACGAAAGTGGAATGCTGCACACGAACTTCAAGCTCAATCCGTCTGGCGAGTACTTAGCGATCACATCTCCAGACGGTGTTGTGTTCGACGAATTCGCACCGGAGTACCCCGACCAACGAGCGGACATTTCCTACGGGGTCGGCAGTGACGGTAAGGTCGGCTACCTGCGTGAACTCTCACCGAACGGACCGAATGGTGGGCTCTACGCGGGCATGGTCACCGACACTGCGTTCAGCATCGATCGAGGATATTACACCGAGCCCTTCCAGGTCGAAGTCAGCACTGCTTTCGAAGGCGCTCAAATCCGCTATACGACTGATGGTTCTGCCCCGACAGCAACCCATGGCGAAGTTTATTCCGGGCCGATTACGATCTCGGACACGACGGTACTCAGGGCAGTTGCCGTCAAGGAAAACTATATCGCCTCGAACGTGGATGCTCAGACTTACGTTTTTGCAGCGAGCGTCTTCCAGCAGGACGGTGCCGAACTCAATAGTGCCCGTTGGGGACACGCCGGTCCCGACTGGCAGATGGACCCGATCATCATCAATCACGAGGATCCGGAAATCCGGCCTGAACTAGACGATCTCAAGCGGATTCCAACCGTCTCTCTCTCGCTTGATTTTGATGAATTCTTTGGCAGCAAAGGCATCTACATTCGGGGAGAAAACGTCGAGAAACCAATCTCCTTCGAATTCTTCGATCCCAACAAACCCGACAACGGCGTCCAGGCAAACTCCACTGTGCAGATCGTCGGCGGAAGTAGCCCCAATCGCTGGAAGTCGGATAAGCTTTCGATGCGAGTTCGCTTTACCGAAGACCAAGGCCCCTCGGACCTCAACTACCCCGTCTTCGGAGCCGATGCAATCAGCCAATTCGACACATTGGTCGTCGATGCGAGACTGAACAATGTGTGGCACTACGGTGGCGGTAGTGACCCGGATGGTCAGCGAGGCCGTGGCCAATACATGCGTGACGAGTTTGCGGCCGATCTACAGAATGCAGTGGGTGGTTACGCAACGCATGGACAGCACGTCCACGTCTACATCAACGGCATTTACTGGGGAATGCATACGCTGCACGAACGCCCCGATGACAACTTCATGGCATCCTACCACGGTGGCGTAAGTGAAGATTACAACGTGATCAAGCACGGCGCGAATGAAGTTATTGCGGGGTCAAATGAGAGCTACCGTGCCATGTTTGATGTCGTGGGCCGACGTGGTGACGACCTGACAGACGAGAAGTGGGAGCAGATCCAAACAATGTTGGATATGGATGGCTTCATTCGCTACATGCTCGTCAACTTCTACGGTGGTAATGGTGACTGGGACCATCACAACTGGTATGCATCGGAAAACAAAGATGAAGGACTCTGGCGATTCCACAGCTGGGACGCTGAAAAAGTTCTCGAACGTGTTCGCGACAACTCGACGAGCAACAACAATCCTTTCGCACCGAGTGGACTGCATCGGCGCCTGTCAACGCATCCCGAATACAAGCTGATGTTCGCTGATCGCGTGCAGGAACTGTTCTACCACGGTGGCCCCATGAGTCCCGAAGGCGCAGCGGCGATTTACAACGGCCGAGCCGATCAAATCGACCTGGTGATGCGAGTCGAGTCGGCACGCTGGGGTGACAATCAGGTCGATCGTGGCCGTCGAATCCGTTACACGCGTCCGCATTGGGTGGATGTCCGCGATTCGCTCAATGACACCTATTTCCCACAACGAACCGATACCGTCCTATCTCAATTTGAACGGCTTAAATTAGTTACAGTCGGAGAGGCGCCTGAGTTCAGCATCAATGACTCGGTGCAGCATGGTGGATTCGTCGAAGCGGGTAGTCAACTCACAATGTCGGCCCCAGACGGAGACATTTATTACACGACAGATGGCTCTGACCCTCGACTCCCAGGTGACGTCCTTGCGGAAACCGCAATCCAGTACACCGGCGCGGTCAACGTTGTTCAATCGACGAACGTCCGAGCACGACTCCGCAAGGCCGACGGTACCTGGAGTGCAATCAGCTCGGCACGCTTCTTCACAAGCGTGCCTGCTACGACAGACAACTTACGAATCAGTGAACTCCATTATCATCCCGCTGATCCGTCACAAATCGAAATCGATGCCGGCTTCGACAACTCTGACGACTTTGAGTTCATCGAGCTCGTCAACCTTTCGGATGAGCCCGTTGATCTCGTCAACGTGAGCTTCCAGAAGGTCATCGTCGGCGATGATGTCGAGGGTATCGACTTCGCCTTCCGTGAATCGAATTATGCAGAAATTCAACCTGGCGAACGAGTGGTCGTCGTCGAGAATCTGGAAGCCTTCCAGGTTCGCTACGGGGCAGACCTTCCGGTCGCTGGTCAATGGAGCGGTCGACTGGGCAATAACTCGGAGCGAGTCTTCCTCGCCGCGGGCGAAACGGTCCTTCATGATTTCGTTTACGATGAAGATTGGCATCCCACCACGGATGGCGACGGTCCTTCGCTCCAAGTCGTCAAAGAATCGGCCGCTAACCTCGAAACATGGAATGCCAAAGAAGGCTGGCGTCCAAGCAGCCAGGTCGGTGGATCACCGGGCCGTGAAGACACCCTGGTCGATATCCCGGGTGACTCGAATCGAGATGGTGTCTTTAATTCCAGCGATCTTGTCCTGGTCTTCCAAGTTGGAAAATACGAGGACGGTATCGTCAACAATGCCACCTTCGAGGAAGGCGACTGGAATGGCGACGGCGAATTCGACTCCAGCGATCTCGTCTATGCCTTCACCGAAGGTAATTATGTCGATGCCGCCGCAATCGGCGTGCTAACACAACTCGACCATGCGAAAGTCGCAGCCAGCTTGGACCATGACCCCATCGTCGATGAAGAATTGACGCAAAACCGAGCTGCCGAAAGCACACTTCCCGTACGGGAAGATGCGACAGAGCTTCAGCTGCTGATCCAGGCACGAGAAAGTGTCTTCGACTCCATGGATCAAGATATTCCTGGGACCTCCAGTAGCGAACTCGACAATGACCTGCTTGATCAACTGGCAAGCGAGCTGTAGATTCCATCGCCTGTGAGCGGCCTTGCCGCCAGAAAGGCGAAACCATGAAGATTGCCGGTGTTCAACTTGATGTCCGACTTGGAGACGTCGAGTCCAATCAATCGCGGATCATCGAGTTTACGGAAACAGCGGCGGCCGCTGGAGCGTCCCTGGTCGTGTTCCCCGAATGCGCTCTCACAGGCTACTGCTTCGACAGTGCTGACGAAGTATCCCAGTACGCTCAAACCATTCCTGGTCCCTTCACTGAGCATCTTGCGGAAGCGTGTAAACGTTTGAATATCCACGTGATCTGCGGCATGGTTGAACGTGATGGAGACGATTTGTTCAATGCAGCCGTTTGCGTGGGCCCCTCGCGGCAGATCAATTCGTATCGCAAAGTTCACTTGCCTTATCTGGGCGTCGACCGTTTCATCTCTTACGGAAACCGTCCTTTCGAAGTGATTCAAGTCGGCGATCTGCGTGTTGGAATGAACATCTGCTACGACGGCTCATTTCCAGAAGCCGCACGCAGCCTGACATTGCTTGGAGCGGATCTCATCGCATTACCGACAAACTGGCCCCCGGGTGCCGAATGCGCCGCTCAATCTATTGCCAGCTGCCGAGCTCTCGAGAACGGAGTTTATTATCTGGCGGTCAATCGTGTCGGAACCGAGCGAAACTTCCCCTTCATCGGTCAGAGCCAGATCTGCGAGCCCGGCGGTCGAGTTCTACATCGCGCAAGTTCGACGGAGGAAGAGTTGTTTTACGCGGAGATTGATCCCGCCAAGGCGCGGCGAAAGCATGTCATTCGCGTTCCCAAAGAACACGAAATCCACCGTCTTGCCGATCGGCGACCTGAGCTCTATGACCCGCTTGTCACTCCCCATTCACTCAAGTCCCCGGGACGCGACGAAACTTGATCCCGCCAATTACAGCTTACACCAACAGCCCACGAGAATCGACGGGCATCAAACGCATCTCCTCTCCAGGCTCTGACCACCAGAAAGAGGTCTGCATGTTCACGCAGACACAGATGTGATTTGGGATAATCGACACTCGTTCGCCGATCTGCGGTCGACGTTCACACTGAGACACATCAACCTGAGCATGCTCTTCCGTCAGCCGAAATATTCGGGCCTCGGGATAGTCAACCAGATATCCATGACCAGAATCGGGGGCCGGACCGCACAGATCACTCGTCAAAGTCTTACTTCCAGCATCGACGACAACCTGATCTTTCACCGCCGCACTGATTACCGTGGCTTCGATACGTGCCGCACAGTCATCCAGGGTTGCGTAACCGCCGCGGACAATATTCATATCGTTATAGACATAGGTCCCTGGTCGAATTTCATTGACGGCTGGGACTAAGTGGGACGCCATCGCAGAAGGCGTCGAGCCACTTGAAATAATGTCACGACAAAGCCCTTTCGCATCCCAAGCGGTCAAGAGCTCATCGACTTGGCCTTTAACTTTTGCCATTTGTTCACGCTGCGATTCCGGACTTCCGCTGATATGGCCGGCGTAGAGCATCATTCCGTCAAGTCGGAGCCCAGAGGCACGCTCGACATACTCAGCTAGTGCGACGGAGGCCTCCGCCGACTGAACGCCCGTTCGGCCATAGCCAAGATCAAAGTCGACCAAGACGCCGATCGTTACCCCAAGCCTATCCACTGCTTGCTGCAGCTGGTCGACGGCGAATTCGGAATCCAAAGCGACCGTTAATTGAATACGTTTGGCAAGTTCAGCAAGCATTTCAGCACGCTCAGGGCCTACCGGAGGATAGGCCATCATGATGTCGGATGAGGCATTCGACATCACCGCTGCCTCACCGGCCTTGGCGACGGTAAGTCCCTTGGAACCCAACTCCATTTGAAGACGACCGACATGAATCGATTTATGAGTTTTGGTATGCGGACGCAAGCGTAGCCCATGTTTATCCGCATAGGTCTGCATTCGCTCGAGATTATTTTGAACCACCTGTGAATCGACAATCAAACAGGGTGTAGCAGGATGCACGCAAAACTCCTTGAAATAATCAACGCCAGTTATACGCTCGAATCACATCGATGAATAAACTCTTTCAACTTATCGGATAACGGGTCGGCTGCTTCATTACAGAACCCCAAATGTGAATGCTTTCGCCAGCCTTCCGCGTATTCGCAACGTCCGGACAGATCTCCAACGGAACGACATAGTTCCTTCATGGTCTCCAAATAAGATCCCATCCCCTGGCTCTGATCAAGCCATACCCGTTGACTTTCGTGACAGGCCAACATGTTTGCTTTTTCGTCGATCTTCGTACCGATATCGACGAACAGATCCGGCAGCACTGGATTCCTCAAACCGTCACAATTGCCGTGCGGCTGAGCATGATAGATGACAACATCTTGATCGGTGACTGGCCGCGTCGGCACCACGGGAAAATTCGGCATGCCACGCGAAAAAGCAGCGGTCACCGCCAGGCGACAGGCATTCATATGATCTTCCATGTAATCCTGCGGAGAATGAACCAACAAGATATCCGGCGCAACCTCTCGAATCACGGATGCGACTCGCGCTAACGTCTCTCGATCGTAAAAAATGGACAGATCAGCAACGAGACTCTCATGAAAGGTCGCCCCGATCGACTGAGCGGCTTGCCTTGCCTCTTCGCGCCGCACCCGGGCGATGGTCTCCGCATCTAATTCTGCGGAACCACAACAACCGTTAGCGATATTCATGTAATGAAGTTCGCAGCCGGCATCTTTCAGCAACATCATCGTCCCCGCCATGACAAATTCAATGTCATCAGGATGGGCAGCGATGGCAAAAACACGATCAGACAACAGAACATTCCCTTGTAGCCAGAAAAGTCACCTCGGAGCGACACTCCAGGTCTACAGCGTACACAATCTTCGCTGGCGCTCAATCCAGCTGGCCAAGGCGCACAAAAAAAGCCGGGCCACTCCAGCCCGGCTGATGATTATTTCTTTTTTGACTCGAAAAAACGCACCGAATCTGTACGTTCCAACTCGAACACCCCAACCTAAATATTGCGAGTGCAACTGCCTACGACATGCGGAGGCCCGGTTCGCGAAAGGTGCATCATGGCGGTCTAATGGGATCGCCCATCTTGGACTCACACAATCGATTTCACCTTTGCCTGCTTCCAGGCGACCTTTTATCAAAGGCCGAGTCTGCATTCCTCCAATCTTTCAAACAAGTTCAACAAAAACAAACGAGCAACAATGCTCATTCAACTGTCTGGCAAGGATTCAAGCGGAACGACAGACTTCGCATGAATTGCAAGGCGGATCCAACATGAAATGCCCTCCTTACTTGCTTGTTCAAAAGAGCGTCAATTACGACGAAATTCTGTTTAGCCGATTTCAAGCCACCTCGTCAACAAAGCGAGATCTGATCTGAAAGAAAACAGAGGAAATAGATCTCATGCCGTTAGACGTGTGACGATCAGAGAACTTTTACGAATTCTTCGACCGTAAAAACCGCGACCAGAGGGATTCTCAACGATGAATCATCGGGCAGATCCGATCGAAAGATTCCGATCGTGGCTCATCCTTTGCGAATCGTCGTCGGAAAGTTCGCCCTCGTCCGGCTCAGGTTCATAACCTGGATCGTATTCAGGGGCACCATAAGTCAATTCATACTCAAGCTCGGGATCCAGCTCATCTTGATGCAGCCCTGACGAGGCGGGATCCACCTTGGATTCGAGAGCAAAACGGGTCGGTGCAACGACTGCACCATGCACAACAACATCATCCGGAGTTGGCAAAGTCCGCACGTCGACTCCGAGCTCCAAAAACAGATCATGAATATGATCATGACAGGTGAAGATAAGCACCTGACGACCCGCCGTTGCGTACTCGCAGATCGCCTCGGCAGCGGCACGGGCTCGGCTCGCATCGAAGTTCACGAAGACATCATCGAGAATAACAGGCAAGGCAGCTCCCCGCCGCGCGTAAACCGCGGCCAATGCGAGCCGCAGGCTGAGAAACAACTGCTCCCGTGTTCCACGGCTGAGCGATTCAACTTGAACGGTTCGATCGTGCTGGTCGTCCACACGCAAGGAGGATTCGCCAAAGGGGGTCCAGATCCGCCGATACCGACCGCCTGTCAGTCGCTTCAGATAACTCGAGGCATCCGCGAGTGTCTCGGGCTGTCGCTCGGATTCGTAGGAGATGCGAACGGTATCGAGAGCCCGACTCACCCCTGCGAACAGTGCCCAGTGCTGGGCTCGATCCCGGATCTGCTGTCGGACGACCTCCAATTCCAGGCGAGTTTCACAGTGTTTTCGGTTCTGCGACAAATGGCTCAATTTTGCATTCAGCTCACCACGACGTTCCAGCAACTTTGCCACCCGATTCGAAACCTGCCGGTGATCCGACTCAAGCTTCTGAAGTTTCCCTTCAAACCCGCCCTTCGAGAGCATTTTCCTGAGTTCGCTTTTCGTAAAAGCTTCGCCAAGCTGAGCAGAGATTTCTACAAGTTGCTTATCGATTTGCTTGCGCAATTTGGAGGCAACTTCCTTCCGCTGAACAAGCGATTTGAAGTCTTTGACATCGACAACATTGTGCCGATCGATCAGGCGTTTCTTCTTTTCTTGCAATCTCTTGGCAGCACGGGCAATCTTCTCCTGCTCCCGCCCAAGCTCGCGCCACTGGCGTTGCATCCCATCACGATCTTGTTTTTGCCGCTGTGCGGCCTCCAAGGCTGCAACCAGTTCACTGATTTGTGGCTCAAGCGTCTGCGACTGGAACTCGTGTCCCACACGTTGCCGCACAAGCTGTACGCGTTGGCCAAGTGTTTGAAGTTGCTCCTGACTCGCTGCAAGTTCCTGCAGGACTTGCTGATGATCCTCACGAAGCTTTCCTAATTTCCCCTCGGCCTGCGAGAACTGCCGAAATTGCGTGGGGGTCATCGAATTGGGCAAGTCAAAGGCATGTAAGCGTTCGCGCCAAGCTCGACGCGCCTGCTTCAGTTGCACCTTTGCATCCGCGATCTGGGAATTAGCTAATGCGACCT
This sequence comes from Planctomycetaceae bacterium, assembly GCA_002723275.1. Taxonomy (GTDB): domain Bacteria; phylum Planctomycetota; class Planctomycetia; order Pirellulales; family Pirellulaceae. The sequence goes on along the minus strand of PBNZ01000010.1, from coordinate 45,476 downwards.
CCTCGACTGCAGCGACTCGCTGCGATTCCAACGGCTTGAGCTTCTGGAAGCGAGTCAGGTCGTCTTGTTTACTCTGTAGCAAAACCGCAAGTGGTCCAGAACCTGAAGGTAGACGTGCATCCAAAGTCACCGCAGCAGCTTGCAACGAGGCAAGTTCAGTCGCAATTTCCCGGGCTTCGACCTGACACGAATCAAAGCTCTTCGAAGCGGCGAAAGACAACACTTTCTTGATGATGGCGGCGGTAAAACAGAGCGATCCGCCCAAAATCGAAACGATCAAACGCTGGTCCGGACCGATTCCAAACATCGGCCCAAAGAGCGCGACCAGAACGACCGCGATACCTATCGAAAAGATCGCTCCAAGCATCATCAGCGTCCGCCACGGCAAGACCTTGCGCTGATTCCAATGTGCTGCTTCTTCCCTGGCCTCTTTGAGGCTTCGCTCGAGCTTGACGATGCGGTTATCAAGGTCAATCCGCTCAACCAGATCATTAACTTGCTGCTGGCCATCATTTAACAGATCGGTGACCGTTTCGTGTTTCGTATTCTTGAGCGCATTTGCCAGCTTCACTTCAACGGCATCCACTTTTTCCGCTGCCGCTTGATTCTGTTCACTGAGCGATTCGAGATGTCGACGTGCATCGCGGGCAGTCCGCGCCAGCGGGCGTAACGCCGCAACCATTTCATGGGTAATAACCGGCATGGCGCCGAGTCGCGAGCCAGACTTAATTCCCAGTCGCTCGATCTCAGCCTGCAACTCAAAATCACTCTCTTCGGCCTTGCCCGCCAAACGTTCAACGTCTTCCTCAAGCTGCACGACCTGGGAACGTTGCGAGCTCAACCCGTTGATCGGTTCGGCATGCTGCAATAACGGCTTGTTGCCTACTAGCTTTTGGCCATTCTCCTTCAATTGCTTGCGTTGCGATCTCTTGGCCTCCCATTGCTGCCGAAGATCATTGATTTCGGAAACGAGCCCTGAGAGACGCTTGAGAGAATCATCCGGGATGTCAGGGATTGGCCCTACCGATTCAAGTTCTTGCTTTCGCTCAACACAGGCCTGCCACTGGTCCCGAACGACCTGATTCGGTTCTGAGCTATTAATACCGCTGACACTCTCCTGCCGCCCTTCTAACTCTTGTAATTCGTCGGTGATTCTCTGACGTTCTTCATTCAGCTTGAACCAACGGTCGGTGGGCAACGAATGAACCTGCAACTCTTGCCGAAGTTCCTCGGAGCGTTCAATCAACTGCTTGAGATTGTTGACGACCTCTTCGCTTGAGAGCAATTGATCGCGCCCATCCTCCAGTTGCCGCGAGACTTCTGAGAGCGAAACCCGATCAGTGCCCGAGGCCAATCCATAAAGTTGATTGGCTGCCTCCGTATCGCTCAACGTCCCCAGTTGCTGCATTTCGCTGAGCCCAACCGCAAAGACGTTTTGAAAAATAGATTCATCAACGCCAGCCAGTAGACTGTTCAGCAAGTGCCTGCCTTTTAACGCACCGTCAACCGATTCCACCGACAATTCATTCTGATCGTGTTCATCAAGGCTTCCAGACTTCGGCAACCAGCGGCGCACGCGAAAGCGACCGTTGGGAGCGGCGACATGAATCGTTCCGCCAACCCGTCCTTCATGTAGTGGCGGCACAAACCGATGATGCTGGGCTGGCGAAAAACCGTAGAGAACGGCTCGCAACAATTGCAGTAGCGTCGACTTGCCCGCTTCATTGGGACCGTGAATGACAGTCACCTCGGACGAGAGATCCGTTACCTTCAGATCTTTCCAGTGACCAAAACTGTCGACCGTTATTTCAGAGATTCTCACGGGAGTGTTCCCTAACCAATGCTTTCCACGGGCGAGACAGACTGCAGGGAGGATTCACCTTGCAAAAGTCCTACACCCAATTCGGCGACACCTAGCCAAAGCCGCTGTCGATCGTCGGTTTCCGTCAATTGGATTTCAGCGAGCACTTCTGCCCGCACTGGACCTTTTGGCAAATAACCCTTTAGCTGTTCCCTTGGGTTTTCGTGCTGCTGCAAATCGCGAACGACTCGCAGAAAATCGCCAAGAATCGAGTCTTCTTCCCAAAACGCTTCCGGTACTTGCCCCGGAGCAACACGAATATCGACCGTTCTCTGGCGGTCTTCGCCTTGATTTAAGCTCCAAGAGCTCATTAGCCGGTGTCGCTCTGCTTTCGAAAGGGTCAGCGTTCCAGCTTGATCGCAGGCGATTTCCCAGGTCAACAAAACCAGCGCCGCCTCGACCGAAGACGTTTTCTGCTGCAGCCGCTCACGCACCTCCGTCTCCAAGACGCTGAGTGCATCGGAATTGGAAAGATGCAGACGCTCATGCTGCCAGCGAATCGCCGCCGTGTCGACTCGGTGCACATCAACCTCACCGAATTTAAGCTCGATAAGATTGCACGTATGACGACCATGCTCGGCTGGCAATCGGCCTTGAGGACTCCCCGCATAAAAAGCTGTCAGAGGTCGTTTGCCGACCTGACTGTATTCCGTTTGCCCTCCGAGGGCCCAGTAATCGACTCCCTGAACGTCGAGCTGGCTTGCGTTGAAGTCACCGTTCGCGACCACAATTCGTGCCAACCGCTCGTTGTCTCCGGCAAGTGATGACATGGATAACTTTTTACGGTCGGATTTACTTTGCCCGAGGATCTCAGCGATCGGCTCCTCATCGCGAAGGACCTGGTACGATTCGACCGCCCTCACCGGAAACGTGTGTACGTTGCTTGGCAAGGCCAGTTGTGTCGGCCACAGATCGGGATCGTCCAAATCGCCACCCGCCCAGTAGACCGGGATCCCCTGTTCGTGAAGCCTTTCAAATTGCTGAAGTACAAACTCCAGGGTGTAAGGCGACGCAGTCTCGGTTGGCAGAATATTTCCCGACAAAAGCACGAAATCAACGGCTTCGCCGATCGCTTGCTCGACAACTCGCTCTGCGGAACGATAGGGGGCGTTGATGAAGTCATCCCGTAAGTCCTCGGGGACTTCACAAATCCCACCCAATGGCGTCTCCAAACGCCAGTCACTGGTATGCAGAAAGCGAACACGTTCCAGTGCCATACGCACCTCCTTGCGCTCGTCGTAAAAGATTCGCTTGCAACGCTTTGAGAGTCTAGCATTGATGGCTAATCGGTCCTATGTCGATTCACGACGAGAGCCACGCTAGCACCGCGTTTCCACGCCAAGCACCTGTGGATCAGGACTGCCTTTGACTGCGACGTCCTGCCGACTTTTTCTTTCTTTTCGGCTTGCCGGCAGGCCGCTGTTTTTTCGCGGCAGGCTGTTTTTTCTTGGCTGATGGTTGCCACCGGGCCGACGACTGCGGCTCCGGCTTGGCATGCGGATTATCTGCTTGACCCGCAATTTCGAAAAGGAATCGACTTGGATCCGTGGGTCGCGGTTTTCCCCATTTCCGGCGGGTCAGAGCAAGCGACAAGGTCAAGCGTTCTTCAGCGCGCGTTAGACCGACGTAGCAGAGCCTCCGTTCTTCATCGATCGCATCTCCTTCGACAGCGACGCTCCGATGATGCGGCAGGAGCCCTTCTTCCATTCCGACCATATAGACCTGCGGGAATTCGAGGCCTTTTGCGCTATGCATCGTCATCAGGGCGACCGCATTTCGCCCCAACTGCTTATCCTTATCCCGATCCTGATCGCGTCCGGCCAACAAAATGTCGTCCAAAAAACCAGTCAACGAGGGTTTTTTCGCTCGAGATTCGTATTCAGCCAGCGCATTGACCAGCTCCTCCACCGTATTCCACCGAGCCTGCTGGCCTTCGGGGTCATCCTTCAGGCGACGCCGAATATCTTCCTCATATCGAATTTCACGCAGGAGCTCCATCAAACCGTCGGCGAACGATTTTTCTTCGAGTCGCTTACGGAAGGTCCCGACCAATCTCATCAGCTCCTGCACGCCTTCGGCAGATCGCGAACTGCAATCAGGCAGGCGAGACGCATGGGGCAGGACTTCCCACACGGGACATCCTCGCTTGACCGCCTCGTCGACCATCGCTTGAACTGCTTTTTGGCTGATACCACGGGGAGGCGTATTGATAATCCGCAAGAGCGAGGGTTCATCCTCGGGGGTCACCAGCATTCGCAGGTACGAGAGGATATCTCGGACCTCCTTGCGATCGAAGAACGACATCCCGCCGATGAGCACATAGGGCACGTTTGCCCTTCGCAATTCACTTTCGAATAAACGAGGCTGCTCATTGGTTCGAAAAAGGATGGCAAAGTCATTGGGCTCACAATCTTCACGGGCGAGCCGTCGGACAATATCGGCAACGGTCTGCTCGGCCTCATCGGTTTCGGTGGGAAACTGTAGGATTTTGGGTTTTTCGCCACCCGCTCGAGCGGCAATCAACGACTTGTCATGTCGCACTCGGTTGTAACGGATCAATCGATTTGCGATCGCAATGATTTCTGCCGTGGAACGATAATTGTCCTCGAGTCTCACCACTTTGGCATCTGGCCAATCGACGTTGAATCGCAGAATGTGTTCGACTTCAGCTCCGCGCCAGCCGTAAATCGACTGATCATCGTCGCCGACAACACATAGATTACGGTGCGCGACGGCCAGCCCCTTGATAATTCGGTACTGACTGCCATTGGTATCCTGATATTCGTCGATCAGAATATGGTCGAATCGCTGGGCCTCGCTACGTCGAGCCTCAGGCGACTCAATGAACAGTTGTTCGGTACAGAGCAGCAGATCATCAAAATCAACGGCTCCGGCGGCCTTCAGTGCATGTTGGTAGCGTCGATAGGCGGCAGCCGCCAAATGCTCTTTATCCGTTTGAGCGTGGCTGGCAGCTTTATCGGGGCGAATTCCTCGCATCTTCCAACTGCTGATGAAATAGAGCAAATCGCCGGGTTTCATCTGCGCGGTCGGGATACTGATTTCGCGGAGCACTCGAGCTGCCATGCTCTCTTGATCGCCTCGATCGTAGATCGCAAATTTGGCGGGATAGCCAATTTTTGTAATATGCCGACGCAGCACTCGAACGCAAAGTGAGTGAAAAGTGGAGATTTCAGGCTGAACATCTCGCTTGCCAATCAACTGCGTGACGCGTTCGACCATTTCGGCAGCGGCCTTATTCGTGAAGGTCACGGCCAAAATACGATCGGCTGCGACACCACGTCTGATCAAGCGAGCGATCCGATAGGTCACCACCCGGGTCTTGCCTGTGCCGGCTCCGGCCAAGACTAACAGCGGGCCAGAATTGGTGGCGACCGCCTGCCTCTGTGGCTCATTCAATCCAGCAAGTAAAGAATCCGTTCTCATCTTTCAACCAGTATCAACTGTCATTTGCTGCCGGCAGTGACCCATTTCAAGGGAGCACGGCTGCCATCATTAGTGGGAATGAATTTTCATGCAAACTCGACGCGACCGTAGAGACCCCATTCCCAGGGGACTCGCTATCTTACCCGGCAATGCGATGAACGACAGCGGGAATTGGATCGTAATGATGCAATCCGGATCCCGAAAGGGGCGCGATCTCAGAATCCAACAGGCCGGCGAAGGGGCTCCAGTCGATCTTGACTCTATCCCGTTCAGCCACCTATACTTGCGGTTTCGCGCGGGCGTATAGAGGACTGCCTGGGGTGCCTGCGATCGAGAGCCATTAAGGAAGAATTTTCCGATGAAAACAGAACGACGCCACGAACTTCAAAATAATGAATTAGCAGCTTGGCTAACCGTATGGATCGAAAAGATCCAACCTTATTTGAAAACCGTCCTCGGTGTTCTGATCCTCGGTTTAGTCATCATCCTGGGCATTTTCATCGTCCAGAATCGAGAGCAACAGGCGACAGCTCAAGCCTGGTCGGCCTACTTCAATGCGTACGGCAATGGGAACGACACACGTAGTCGTAATCCTGAAGAGTTTAAGGATGTCTCTGAAACCTACCCACAAACCCCTCCGGGAATGTGGGCGATGCAATCTGCTGGAGATCTCGACCTCACAAGCGGTGCTATCCAACTGTTTCGAGATCGAGATGCTGGCCGCGACGAACTCCAAAACGCTGTCGAATCTTATGAAAAGATCGCCACCACGACAAATGACCCCATGCTGAAACCCCGAGCAATCTTCGGTTGGGGTCAAGCGTTGGAAGCGCTCGGCGAAATCGAGGCAGCGAGAAAGAAATACGAACAGGTCGTTACCGGTGCGGAAGAGGGTGGTGAATTCGAGGGTTCCGTGGTAGCCGAACTCGCGTCACAGCGTGTCAGCGCACTAGATCAGCCTGCGACTCAGGCCTGGTACGGTTGGTTTGCTGAGCAAAAACCGATTCAGAGCCCACTTTCGAATCAGGGGCTTTTTGAAAATATGTCACTTCCCGATGATCCCGATATCAATTTGCCACAACCTGGCAACTTAATTCCAGGTACCCTTCCTGAGAACGAATCGTCGACGGACACCAGTGACGCCACCGATGGCCCAACCTTGTTCGACCCTGCGGAAACCACCAATCCACCTTCGGAGTCAACTGACACGCCTGCGGCAGACAATTCCGAGGCTGTGATTGACATCGAAACGGAAGCGAGCGATCCAGCAGAAGCGAGCGAATCGGAAGCTCCACCGGCGGAATCGGAAACGCCCTCCACGGATTCCGAGTAACCTTGAGTTCGCGCGCGACGTCAACATTATGAGCTCATCGTCGCGAGACAAAGCAAACTTCCCCATTTCCATGACGGTCACCGAAGAGGAAATGGGTTGCCGATTCGATGCTTTTCTAGCTCAACGTCTCTCGGAATTCAGCCGAGTCCGTTTGCGAGAGATGATTGACAAGGGTGCAGCCACGGTCAATGACCAGTCCCGCAAAGCATCGTATCGCATGCGTGTCGGAGATCGCATAAGTCTTGTCTTGCCGGCAGAGCGCCCCGCCGGTCCCATTGCGGAAGACATTCCGCTCGACATCCTCTTCGAAGATGAGCAGCTTGCGGTCATCAACAAGCCAAACGGCATGGTGGTCCATCCGGCAAAAGGTCATTGGCAGGGAACGCTGACCGCAGCGCTAGCTCATCATCTTGAGCAATTGAGTGAAATTGGCGGTCAGACTCGCCCTGGCATTGTTCATCGACTCGATCGCGATACCAGCGGAGTGATTGTCGTCGCTAAAAACGACGCCGCCCACCTCGCCCTGGCCAAGCAATTTGAGCAACGCGAGGTGACCAAAGAATACTTTGCGATTTGTTATGGCCGAGTTGACCGTGATCGTGACATGATTGATGCTCCGATCGGAGCTCATCGCCACCAACGCGAAAAGATGGCCATACGCGAGGGACATTCCACGAGCCGTGACGCTTCAACGTTTTACGAGGTCGACCAACGCATCGGCAATTTCAGCACTCTGCGTGTCTTTCCCAAGACCGGCCGAACCCATCAGATCCGAGTCCACTTGAACCACATTGGACACCCCATCGTTTGCGACGTGCTATACACGGGCCAGCGAACGATCACGGAACGGCAAGTCCAGCGTGGCACCCCGGGCGGTCCGGACCTACTGACTCGCATGGCGCTGCACGCTCATCGAATCAGCTTTGAGCATCCAAAGTCCCAGCAGCAAGTCGCATTCGAAGCGCCGATCCCGGAACCTTTGACCGACTTCATCACGTCGCTCGAACGCCTGACGAACTCTCGTTCGCGCTAATCCACTCAACTCGGGAACAAGAAATTCATCAAGTCCGGAGCTCCTACGATTCTCGCGGAAACAAACATTTCACCGGCAGCATATCCGGCAGATGCCCCTACCTGTAAAGCGTGGCCCTCAAGACGTCGCAAGAAGAGTTTCTTTTCGGTTGGGAACTGCGTTTCATAACACTGAACGCTCTGCATCTTCAATTCCAGCGTCTCGGAAATATCGATCACGAACTGGGTCATCGCTGGATTAGGAACGATCGTTTCCATCCCCAGCGTGAAATAGAGCTGGGATGAAATCTGATGCTCTGGCAACCCTTCAAAGTGTTCAGGCCATTTCGTCAGCTTGGCATAAAACACAGCTGCGTCAGTGATCTGCATCGCCTGCCAATGATCGGGCGATGCCGTGGGAGTGCGGTCCCCGAAGCCGATCACCACCTGGGGCCGCCAACGCCGAAAGACCTTCGCTAACTCGACACGAGCCTCAAACGAGTCGAATAGCCGTCGATTGGGCAAATCGAGCGTGATTCTTTCATGAATTCCCAAGGTTTCAGCGGCGCGCGCCGCCTCGGCGAGGCGAACCTCGGGGCCGGCACTACGGGGCGTTGGCTCGCCGTCGGTCAAATCAACGATGCCGACACGATACCCTTGCTGTACAAGTCGAGCGAGAGTGCCCCCGCAAGCAACTTCGACGTCGTCCGGATGAGCACCAACGGCAACCACATCCACGGGAGCATCCAACTGATTCATGACAACCTCACCTCGGTATGCCCTTAAGACCCACAAGCGAAGTGTCGAGTTGGATCATTGTCGAGTTATTCCCGCGAGAAGCTGATGAGGAAAGTAGGATTCATCGTCTCGAATCGAATTCGCCCGAGCTGATCATTTCCCTGGGAGATTTGAATCATCCGCACGGCCATATCACCGTCTAAAGCCTCCAATGATTGTTGAACGGCGAGGATGTTGTCGACACTCCCAACATTCACGACCATCCTGCCACCTACCTTCAATCGTTGCGCTGCGAGCTGAACGATATTTCCGACAGATCTCCCAGTGCCTCCCACAAAGATGGCATCGGGATCGGGCAACGATTCCCAAGCATCAGGTGCCTGGCCTAAGACGGGCTGCAGAGAGTCACCCACCTCGAACCGCTCGGCATTTGCGGTCAAGAGCTGATGATCCTGAGGATCCATTTCGATCGCGTAGACATGTCCTTCAGTGACGATGCGCGCGGCTTCAATCGCCACAGCTCCGCTGCCCGCACCAACATCCCACACGATACTGGCAGGCCCCAAATCCATTTCAGCCAGGGCGACGACGCGGACTTCCATCGGGGTCAACAGACCTCGCTTCGGAACGGACTGCAAAAACATTTCATCCGGGTTGCCGAAAAGTCGCTGCCCAGCAAATTCAGCAGGACGGTCGGGAACCATCGGCTTGCGCACGAGCACCATGACATTCAGCAGCCCGAACTCTTGCTGACTAACGTCAACCAGAGAACCATGCGTGACACATTCGTCGGGGGACCCCAGGTTCTCACAAACGTAGGCGAAAAAATAATCGATCTCTGCGTCCAAGAGAGCCTGCGCCACATGTCGCGGCGTCACCTCGTCGTTGGTGAAGAGGCCGACCTTTTCCGCCAGCCTCGCCTTTTCGACAATGCGATCCAAAGACTGCGTTGCGACATTCACCAAGAATGCATCATCCCAGCTCTCCTTAACGCGTGCGAAGGCCAGCTGCATGGAACTTACATGGGGAATGACATCGAACTGGTCCTTGCCCAGCTTGTCACAAAGAAATCGTGCTACGCCATAGAATAGAGGATCACCGGTCGACAGCAAAACAAGTTGTCGGTCACGATGCTGCTGAATCAACGTCAACAGTTCGTCAAGGTCGCCCCCGACTGCAATCGACTCGGTACTTCCAGGCAGCCCCGCCAACAACGATTCCGAACCGACGACGAGATCTGCCGCGTCGAGCAAACTGCGGGCCGTCGACGTAAGACCTTCCAGTCCGTCGTCACCGATACCAATGATCTTAATGCGCGCTTCCGTGGCCAATTTGGATGTCCTTAAAAAAAGAGGAGGCAGCCAGTCCTCCAGCTACCTCCAAATCTGTTCGGTGTAAGGACGTGATTGCTACGCTTGGAACGAGCTACCGCACCCACATGATTTGACCGCGTTGGGATTCTCGAAGGTGAAGCCTCGCTTATCGAGCCCATCATAGAAGTCGACGGTCGTACCATCCAGATAAAGGGCACTCTTCTTGTCAACAACGATGCCAACGCCGTGCTGCTCATAACGTGCATCTTTGACGTCATCAAACGATTCGTCGAATGCCAACTTGTACATGAAACCACTGCATCCGCCGCCCGACACGCCCACACGGAGCACGGTCGATTCGGTCAGCTTTTGGTCAACGATAATTCGTTTAACTTCTTGGGCCGCCCGTTCGGTCAACGTGATCGCCATTCGGAAAGACTCCCGTTATCAAGGTTTTAATATTTAACAAACTCAACTGCTTAAATTATACAATCTAGACGAGAATGGGAAGGCAATTCGGGCAATTTCCAAATCCCTCGGACCCAAATATCCCTTATTTTTACGCCATACTGCTTAATGCTCGAAGCCGTTTGACCGCCCCCGCCAGTGTCTCGATGGCAAAATCAATCTCTTCCTCGGTATTAAAGCGTCCGACTCCAAATCGCAGACTGGCCCGAACATCATCGTCAGGCAAGCCCAGAGCCCTCAGTACGTGGCTAGGCTCAGGATTGGCCGAGGTGCAGGCACTGCCGCTGGAAACGGCAAGATCGCCCATACTCATCATCAGCGACTCACCCTCGACGAGCCGGAAGGTCATATTCAGATTTCCCGCCAACCGCGTGTCGGTCGTATCGCTGCCTGGCTTGATGGAGGGTCCATTCAGCGAGCAATCTGCGATGGCAGCTTGAATTCCCTGGAATAGCCGGTCTCGAAGCTGGCTAACGCGATTCATTTCTGGATTCAATTCCTGAATCGCGAATTCGACGGCGGCGCCAAAGCCAACAATTCCATGGACATTTAGGGTTCCGCTGCGCATCCCTCGTTCCTGAGCTCCCCCATCAAACAGCGGAACCAGCCGAGTTTGTGGCGAACGCCCACGAACGTAGAGGGCACCAACACCCTTGGGACCGTAGAGTTTATGTGCTGAGAAACTCATCAGGTCAATTCCGAGTTCGGTAACGTCAACCGGCATTTTGCCGATGGCTTGAGTTGCATCACAATGCAGAATGACGTCTCGTTCGCGGCAGATTTCGGAGATCTGAGCAAGCGGCTGAATGACACCGATCTCATTGTTGGCGAGCATCACGGAGACCAGGATCGTATCGTCCCGGATGACATCCGCAAATTGGTTCAAACAGATCTGACCGGTCGATGCATGCCCATGAGGATGGACCGGGAGTAGCGTCACTTCGTAGCCACGGCGAGTCAAACGATCAAGCGGATCCAGAGTCGCTCGATGCTCGCTCACCACGCTTACGAGATGGCGTCCTTTCTTCCCCAACCAGTCGGCGATTCCCCTCACGGCAAGATTGTTACTCTCGGTGGCTCCACTGGTGAAGATCACCTCACGAGCCTTGGCACCGATCGCCTGTGCAACCTGCTGTCGTGCTCGATCAACGGCGTCCTTGGCCTCCCATCCGTAGGCGTGACTCGAACTGCCAGCGTTGCCAAATTGCTGAGTAAAGAAAGGCAACATCACCTCGACCACCCGCGGATCGACGGCGGTTGTCGAATGATTATCAAGGTAGACGGGGGTTTTGACAGTCATAACGATGCTCATCACAGAACAAGCCTGAGCAGACGAAATCAGCAGTATTGAGCAGCGAGCGTAAATGCAGGTCAGACCGCTACCGCGTCCCAATCCGCTCACTGCCGCCTCATCTATTCTAAGCTGGATCGACCGAGCAGGCTATTCAGGCTCGCAGATCGATCGATTGCGTTAGGATGAACCAAACAGACCCTGCAGACAGATGCTCGACCAGCTCTCCATCTGTTCAACTCGCTGAAAGAGTACATCGAGAGGCTCGAAGCCAGCCGCGTGGATTTCAGCTTCCCGCGGCGTGACTCGCGGCTCCTCTACATCGAAGATATGAACGATTCCGAGGTGGACCTTACCGACTTCCGTTTCGTCATCGTTGATCAAGCCAACGCATCGATCAGAATAGGAAGTGTCGATCTGGACTTCTTCTTCCAATTCACGACGCATACCTTCGTGATAGGGATTCATGCCTTCAGCAAAGCCTGCATCTTCGGTCGAAATGTGGCCACCGATTCCGATACTGCACTTGGCGTGCAACCGTTTTTCGCCCTGCCCTGCACCGCGTGTGTATTGAAAGAGCCGAACCTGCCCATCTTCATCGGTATGCCGAAAGATGACGTAGGGAATCAATTGCTTGAAATTTGGATCCTCTTCCATTTCACCGCGAGGACGATAACTGATTCGATCGGGCGTCAGTAACTCGGCAAGATATCGGTCAACCTCGGTGGAGATCCCCTGAAAGTAGCCAAGCTGATGAAAATCAGCGGTAGGGACAACCAAGACACGCTCCGTGTGAACGACCGACATGACGACTCCTTTCAAATGAACGCAAAACGAGGCTCAAAAGCACCTCAAATCTAAGCCCCTAGTATACTGAACCCCACGTCTTACGGCACGGGGCGAGCTCAAGAATCAACTTAGAGAATCAACATGGCGTCCCCGTAGCTGAAGAAGCGATATCCCTCCTCAACCGCCGTCCAATAGGCTTTCTTGATGAGCTCTTCCCCGCCAAACGTTCGCACGAGCACCAGCAGCGTCGATTTGGGCAGATGGAAATTGGTCAAAAGAGCATCGATCGCCTGAAATTGATAGCCAGGCTTGATGAAAAGATCGGTCTCGCCCTCCCAGGGCCCCGGGCCCTTACCGGCAGCCGTCTCCAGGACTCGAACCGAGGTCGTCCCCACGGCCACGACCCGTCCCTGTCGCTCGTGAGCCTGACTGAGCTGTTCCGCCGTCTCCGCCGTCAATCGGCCCCACTCAGAGTGCATCCGATGCTCGTCGAGGTTCTGGACGGCGATCGGGCGAAAGGTACCGATCCCGACATGCAACGTGACCTTAGCGAGGCCAATCCCACGCTCCTCCAGGCCGGACAGCAATTTTTGTGTTAAATGCAACCCCGCCGTCGGAGCGGCCACGGAACCCGGCTGGTCCGCATAGACGGTTTGGTACCACTGCAAATCGTCGTCAACCATTTCACCCTTGCGAATGTAGGGCGGTAAGGGCACTCGACCGATACGATCCAAAATGCCCCAGGTCGATTCGGAGCTATCGGGGCGAGCGATCCAAATCCCTTCTTCGAACCGCTTGAGCATCATCAATTGGACGGCGGGGCGAGAATGACGATCCTTGAGAACAATTCGCTCCCCCTCCTGCAATCGCCCGCGAGTTTTGCACAACAGTTGCCAATTCCCTTGCTCGTCGGCAGCCAGAAATAGCCCCTGCCAACGACCACCAGTCTGAGATCGAATGCCATCGAGACGGGCGGGCACCACGCGAGAATCGTTCAAAACGAGACAGTCTGCAGGTGACAACCAATCGGCCAGATCACGCACGTGAGCGTGTTCAATCGTCCCCGCGGCACGGTCCACAATCATCAAACGAGCATCCGATCGACTGGCAACAGGCTGCTGGGCGATCAACTCTTTCGGAAGTTCGAAGTCATAGTCTGCGAGATTAAGCATCGGAACAGGATAACCGCGCGACTCGATTCGGTCACTCCGGGAAGGCTTGCCGTACTGTGCAAGAAGCGCCCCCCTGCACTGCTCAAGAGGGCCGATTCGGCCACGACGACTCTCAATCTGCGGATCTGCGGGTGGGAAATTCAAGGAAGGAAAGGTGAAAAAAATTCCCACCGCAATTTTGCCTCATAAACCTGCGGACTTGGCTTATCTCCGCAGAAAAACCCGTTTTTTGACGGGAATAAACCGTGTTGACGCAGAAGCGATAGTGGATATGCTTGGGTATTATTGGGAGTCAGTGGGAGCCAGTGGTAAAAGATGCTTTTAGGAACCTTTCCGAGGACGATTGACGAAAAGCATCGGATAGCCATTCCCAAGCGACTTCGAGATGCGTTTCAGCGGGATGAAACAGCCACGGTAATTTATGTGGCGCCTGGGACAGACGGATCGCTCGCCCTTTACACCGAAGCTTCGTTCTCGAAGCTCGCAGAGCAGCTTGCGGCCTCACCTCAGACAGGACAGGACGTCCGCGCCTTTAGCCGACTGTTTTATTCTCAAGCACAAGAAATTGAGCTGGATCGACAGGGAAGAATTCGAATCCCCCCGGAACTGGTCGAGCTTGCCTCACTGACCAAGGATGTGATTTTAGTCGGCGTTCGAGATCACCTGGAACTGTGGGACCGAAACCGCTGGCAAACCTACATTACCGAACAACAAAACAACTACGATTCGCTGGCAGAAAATGCCTTCACAAACTCTGCCCGAAAGGATTAAACCTCGCGAAACAGCATGAGTACGTCCGTCCGTTTGTTCGCCATTGTGTGGTGACGGAGGCGTTTGGGTCGCGGCCACTGACCTAGCGCCAGCCACGGAGGGTTCTTGTGATCCCCCCAAGGTTTTAAGACCACGAGCAATGATCAAGGATCGATCTTTGCTGCGAACACTGGATACCTCGTCATCCCGCAGCGACGAGGTACCAACTGGCACTACCCTTGGGGCGCATGGATGCGCCCCAGGTAGCCGCCAGCTGGAGTGCACTTCTGACCAGGGCCGTCTCCCGCTGGGGACGGATCTGTTATTCTGGGGCAATGCGACAAGACGATCCTGCCTGCCGTAACCGCGTTTTGCCTGTATGAATCATCGATCGACCGAACACATTCCTGTCCTCCTTGACGAGGTGCTCAAACAACTTGACCCACAACCTGGCCAAGTTTTTGTGGACGGCACGGCTGGCGGAGGGGGCCATCTCCTGGCCATTGCCGAACGGCTGGGCCCGAAAGGGCTTGCTCTCGGCGTCGACCGCGACCCTCTGGCGATTGAACGGATCGAGGCATTGGACCAGGAGCTCCCAATTGCCCTGGAATGCGACAGCTATGCTCGCATCCCCCGTATTCTCGCGGGACACGATATCCAGGGATTGGACGGCATCCTCCTTGACCTAGGTCTTTCCAGCGACCAGCTAGCAGAAACAGACCGAGGCTTCAGTTTCAACGTTGACGGGCCGCTCGACTTACGTTTCAATCCCCAAACTGGCGAACCGGCTTGGAGAATGATTGATCGCATGAGTGCGGAACACTTGGCAAATCTCATCTATGAGTACGGCGAAGAGCGGCAGAGTCGTCGAATTGCTCGAGCCATTGTGAAGGCAAGAGAGAAGGCGCCAATTCGAACTTCTCAACAGTTGGCTGAGATCATCCGCAAGTCTGCACCGTCACGTAGCCGAAATGAAAAAATCGACCCTGCAACGCGTACCTTCCAAGCATTGCGAATTGCAGTTAATCAGGAGTTACAGGAACTGGATGCAGCCTTAAAGGTGCTGCCCGACTGCTTGCTGCCAGGCGGCAAGCTGGCGATTATCAGCTTTCACTCACTGGAAGACCGACCGGTGAAACAATCATTTCGAGACGATTTACGATTAGAGGTCATTACGCGTAAACCAATCCGTCCCGGAGTGGAGGAAATTGCCCGTAATTCACGGAGCCGCAGTGCAAAGCTAAGAGTTGCTTGCCGGGTCTAGGTAAAAACCGGCGTTGCCTCACGGAGGAGGCTATTCATGGTAAACAACCAATCGATACGCACCCTACTGGCGGGGATTCTGTTTATCGGTATCTCGTTAATTGTGATGCGAGTTTTTGCAACACAAGGTCCGGAAGACGGCGATCTCGTCTCTCCGAACGAAACCCGAGTAATCGATACCTCAAGTCCGACGATCGTACCGCCTCAGGACGATTGGATGCAGCAACAGACTCCGATTGCTCGCGAGATAACGCCTGTGGAGCTTCAGGATGACGAGGTGAATTCTCTATTAGGGCCCCCGATCTCCGTGGCGGAAGAAGACAGTCGCACGATGCGACGCTAATCCAGGCCAAACACCTGGAGTTCAACCGAGGAGAGACGGCTTCGGCCTATCATGACGGCGACATCGAACAGAGCGTCCCTTCGGAAGATTGTGTCTGGGGGCCAAACCGGCGTCGACCAGGGGGCCCTACAAGCGGCATTGGATTCTGAATTCGACCATGGCGGCTGGTGTCCTCAAGGTCGCCGCAGCGAAGCAGGGCCAATCCCTGCCAAATATCAGCTACAAGAATGCAACTCATCCGACTACGCATTCCGGACGGAGCGAAATGTGCTGGACTCGGACGGAACCCTGATTCTCTACCACGATGAGTTACAAGGCGGAACCGCCCTCACACTGCAATGGGTGAAGAAACGTCATCGGCCCTATTGGCTCGCCGAACCAGGCGGTCAAGCAGCATCCATCTCCAAAGTATTCCATTGGATCAACGAGCACCGAATCGCAGTCTTAAACGTTGCCGGCCCGCGGGAAAGCCATCAACCTGGAGCCTTTGAGGAGGCTCGAAACTTCCTGACCGAGCTAATTCGAATGGTGGTTCGTTCAGACGACTAGATGCGTACAATCAGGGGGCAGCGTTGAACCTTTAATAGGGGTACTTCGTTGCATAAACACACTTATAAATCCCAGGAGTGACGACCAACCTGGATTCGTCGCTCCGATCGCGGATAAGGAAACAATCAGATGCGTCGAGCATTCATTGCAGCTACGATCCTTGCCAGCAGCCCGCTCATCGCCGAGGGTCACCCTGGACACGGCCATACCAACGGGACAGCAGGTGTTGCATTACGTGGCCGAACCGGTGCATCAGGTGGGATTGATTGCGGTTTGCGGAGTGGCTGCGGTGCTGTTTGCAATCTTTCGATTCGCCAATCGACATCGATCCCAAGAAATGTAAAAACGTCGCTGACGTTTACCCGTCAACGACGTTAATATTCGGCAGGACGCCGGCCACCGCCCACGTCGACGCTGCCTTCTGACGGCAGCGTCCGAGATCATTCACCTCTAGAATCGGTAGGCGGGATTCTCAGTGCTAAAGTCGGTGTCCGTCAATCCCTGATTAACCTTGAGGTTCTTGTAGGTGTACTCCTCAATCAGTTCAGGCGAAGCCCCCTCGGCCTTCGGCCAATCATAAGCTTCATATCGGATCGGCACATTCAGCTCGTCATCAACGAAGACTCGAGCGAGATGGAAGTCGAACTGAGGTTGTCGCTGATCATGGCGTACTTCGAGCATCGTACAGGGCCGTTGATCAATCTTGGCTCCCTTAATCGTGCGGACTTTACACATGCCCAGATTTCGGTCTCGCTGCCCTTTTTCGATAAGCCTTTTCGTCAGCGTCTTGATTCCGATTTCCGTAATCGGGTATCGATTGCCATTCATCGCGAGAGTACTGGTCGGCAAGAGAGAAACGGTGGGGAGAAACTTACCTCGGAAGCCACCCTCTCGAACGGTAAATTTATCGTCGTTCATACCTTCGACGAAAAGTACTTCACGACGAGCCATCGTGGTCGGTTTATTGAAATGCAGGTATACGCTGAACGGAACTTGGCGCCCATCCTGAACACGACTGTGTCGAACCTTGCAAAACATGAACTCATGCTGGAGGAGCTCGCCATTCACTCGCTCACGTTTAATGAGCGTACAGGTGTAGTCCCGGATCGTGCGATCGATATGATCGAGCGAATTTTGAGCCATCGCAAGCGCTTCGTCCAAGGGATGCTTTTCAGGTCCCTTGACCTTGGTTGCGGGCGGAGTGTTGCGAGGCTCATTCACATTTTTAGCCGCCTTCGAAACCCGAAAGACAGGTTCGTGAAGATTGTCTCGCTCTTCAGCGCTTTGCGTCTGCGCATCAGATACAGCACAAACACCAAACAAGACCGCCATTGCCAATGAACCGCGTAGCGAATGGGTCAGAATTTCAGCAACCTTACGGTTGACCATGCGTGATACTCCTTTATGTCACGGCCGGCTTATCGCCCTCATGTCACCGGTCTCGCCCTGCTATGGATCAACTCTATAACAAACGAACAAAGAGTTGCCCACGTTGATTTCGCCAAGGCACGGATCGTTGCATCCTTGCCAACATCCTGGTGGCACTAAAGCCTTCTCATGGGTAAGTATCGCCATTCTAGCCGTACCCAATTAAAATGGCTTAGCTTACCCGGACGGACCTCTTCAATCGTTGCGACCGGGGCCTTGCCGAACCACAAACTTTATCCAGTCTACCCAGTACACACTAATCACGGGAGACCAACTCGTGCTTCATTCGTCCTTAAATCTTGAATGCATCGTTTCCCAGCCCTTCGATGAGAACACACTCATCATTTCCCGACCGGGTCAGCCGGAGTGTTTGATTGTGGACCCAGGGCTCGAACCGCAGAAATTCGCCGCAAAGATCAAGGAAAAAGAGCTGATTCCCGTCGCTATCCTGAATACGCATGGCCACAGCGACCACATTGCTGGCAACGAGTTCTGTAAGCGCACCTGGCCCAACTGTCCGCTGATCATCGGTCACGGCGATGCGCCGAAACTCACCGACCCGCAGTTGAATCTGTCCGCCGCCTTCGGACTCGAACTCATCAGTCCCGAGGCAGATCGAACCGTCCAGGAGGGCGACACGGTCGAACATGCTGGAATCACCCTTGAGGTCCTGGAAACGCCAGGGCATTCAAGTGGACACGTGGTATTCGTCTGCAAGGAGATTGAACCCTACGTGGTCATTGGAGGAGACGTCCTCTTTTGCGGCAGCATTGGCCGTACCGACTTTCCCGACGGCAGTTTGTCTCAATTGACCTCGGCGATTCACCAGAAACTGTTCACGTTACCCGGCAATACTCTTGTATTACCCGGCCATGGCCCGGCGACGACAATCGAACAGGAGATCCGCTCGAACCCGTTTGTCGGTGTACCGTCGGGTTACCGCGTCGATTGAGTTTCTCGACTGCAGCACGGCGTCAACGAGTCGCACCGGGGGTGATCCGCAATAGACAGCCTTCGGGTTGCTGGTCGATGTTTCCTAGTTCACGTTGAACGAAAGGCTGCATGGCTTCGTTGGCATCGGCAGCTTTCTGAAAATAATCAACCGCCTCATTCGTACGACCGGCCATTTTGTAGTGGAAACCAAGTTGCAACAGATAGGTATCTTGCAGCTGCTGGTTCTCGAGCCCTCCTAGCAGCATATTCTCTGCTTCCGCATAGTCACCATTCCGTCTCAGATTATTGGCCAAGTGCTCAATCGCACTGCGCAATACCGGTTCCCACGCTGGATCGCCACTGGCTTCGACAAGTCGAATGGTGGACTTTAACTGCTTGATGGCAGCCTCCCATTTCCGCTGTGCTTCAAAGCTGAGGGCCATTCGGTAACTGGCCATGGGATCGACATTGGCCTGATTGCCGATCAATTTCTTCATACTCTCAAAATCCCCGAGCCGAAAGAAATCGATGGCTGCCGCTAACCGTTGTTCACGGGTTGCATTTTCTGGCAACGGCTGCTGAACCCGCTCTTGCAATTCAACGACGGCTCGCAGGAGATCTGCCTTGAGTCCGACAAACATTTCATGACGACTTTTGTCATCACCAATGACCGCCAGTTTTTCGACCAGGCCAAGCGCTGTAACGTATTGCTGATTCGCCAACTCTTCATTGAGCAGCACTTCCTGCCTTTCGACAACAAAACCGACATAGACGAATGGAACGACGAGCAACAGAGCGGCCGTGATCCCATCGGTCCAGAACGGGCGTTCTATCCCCATTTTTGTTTTGAGAAAATCGACAGTCGCCACGACCCACGGCAACTGAACGATCATGACCCAGAGTGTTCGCCAGAAGAAATTGGCAGACCCAGCAGACTCACCAACAGTCTGAGCAATCCAGCCACTCGACTTCAACGACCCCCAGGCGAGTAGCAACCCCACACAAACACAAAGCAACTGAAACAGCTGGCCGCCTTTCAACGGCAGTCGCCAGGCTACCCAAAAACTGAACGGCAAGGCAGCGACGAGATGGACCACCAAGATGCGATTCAAGCCAAAAGGACTTGCCGCCGCTGGCCAAGCCTGAAACTGGACCAATCCTGGCTGAGTAATCGCCCACCATGGGATGAGCAATGCGAGAGCCGTTAACACGACCGGCACGACGCGGGGTCTCCAAGTCGACTCGCCGCTCGACTTTTGCTCGGCAACGTTCGTCACCCGTTCGTGCTGTGCCATAGTCCCCCCCTAACGTTCGGCCTGCCCTGACTTCAACTGCACGTTGAGTGCCTGAGCTGTATCGTTGCGACGCAACTTCCAGATCATGCCATCGTAGGCATAGTGCAGAAAAGCGCCCCACAAATTCACACCGATGTAGAGATCTCGAAAATGACTATCTGAATATCTCGCCACCAGACCCACGCAGACCAGATAAAGAGCCAGAATCCGCAACCATTGCTTCGCCATCACTCGGAAAGGCGCATCGGATCCGGAATTCTGACGACGCCATGCATAAAAGGTAACGATCGCCATATACTCCACGGCATGAAAAGCAGCCGATGCAACCGTCAACGCAATGACTGTATAGTGATGCCCTCCCCGTATCGCAAACAAGAGAATGGTGTACATGCTCAAGACACTGGTGAGGTAAAGCAGTTTTCCACGTCGTTGCCATGGATGATCTTTCAACTCGAGCGCCATCATCAGAACGGGCAAGATCAACGCCCCATAGTCGAGCCAATACATGGTGGTTTTGGCCCACGCAATATCTTCCGTCCATCCAGTGAGCCAGCCCGCAGTGCGAAGTGCGGTATAGGTCACAAAGGTTCGAAACGCGTACCGCTCGAGCAACGGACGGCCACCACCGCCCATCCGACCGTAGATACGAAGAATGCCGCCATGCTGAGAGGCGAAGTGCCAAGCATTCCAGACAAAATCGACAAGAATCAAACAGCTAAAGGCGCCATAGAGCTGCCAACTACCAGCCACGACAACGGCAGCCACAATCGCGATGCTGACAAAGACAACTGTTTTTCCTTGACGACGATCAGGATCCGTGACGACCAGGAGCAGCGTGATCCAACGATGCGGCGTCGTCAAAAAATAGACTTGAAAGAAATCAAACGGAGTGGACTGTGTCACTCCGATCGAACTCGGCTGAGGCAAGAGAGCCAACAGCCACCAGATATTGATCACAAAGCAGAGATCAAAAAAGGGCGAGACGATCCATTTCCTCTGATCACTCGCCCTTTTGTTCATCATCTAAGCACAAAGCCTCGATCCGACAACATTGCCCATCTTTATTATAGAGGGGCGTCGGAAAGCTTCCAGGCATCACCGACCTTTTGAGCCTTCCAAGTCTTGGTTTCTTCCGTCGGAGGATCATCGTAGGTGAAGACCTTCACATTCATCGTGGCCGTGTCACCCGTGACAGCGATTTCACTGTCATAATCGATCTGGAACATACGACTGCTGTACTTTTTCGCCATCGTCGCCGATGGAGCACTTTCCTTGGTGAACAGTTCACGTAGCCGCTTGACGTCACCGGCCAAATCGGCAACTGACCCAACAACCACTTCGATACTTTTTTGGTCGTCCGTGAGCTCAGCAGCTGGATCGCCGGCAGTCCCGCCGCCGCCACAGCCAGCCGTAAATCCGAGCACGACCAACGCGATAGCGCCGCCAAGTAACTGCGGCTTCTTCTGCAAATCCTTCTTCATCCCTTTCCCCTCTAAACAAAAACTCCCGAGTGCCGGACAAAGGCCGGCACTCGGGCATCGTGAAATTACCTTGGTCTAACAGACCCGATTAAAATTCTTCGCCGTCGGTGCGGTCTTTACCAGAGCGAGTACCGAGAGCTGCCCATACTTCGGGAGCGGAATCGTCTGAATAGAAACCAACCGAACCATCAGCACGTCCAGCAACCACACCACCGGTGTGCTTACTGCGAGCGGCTGCATACGTCTGAGCCGCGGAAGGACTACGACTAGGTCGCTTTTCTTCGCAGATCAATGGCGAGTTTTCTGGCAACCTTCTCTCACAAGAGTTGATCACGTCCGGAGTTGTCGAGTTCGGGGTGGTGAAGTGACTGTAAGTACTTGCACCCATCGAAGCGACGACCCAGGTACCGCGAATGTCATTCGCGAATTGACCTCGACCGCTACCATCAACCGTCAGAACTTCACTGACGACGATAGTCTTCGAAGTACCGTCGCTGATTTTACGGGTTTTGACGCCCTTACCACGACCGTACTTCCACTGACCGGCGATCGACTGGTCATTTTCTCGCTGGTTTACGTTTTTCCAACCAGGGATCATGCCGACGGTGATCACACCACGCAAAAGTTTTTCCCGAGGCTCGAGTCGTTCGTCAACGTTCGGGTTGTTGTCGATCGACTGGAAGTAAGTACCCGAGCCCAAGCAGGCCGCGTAGTTACCCTTGGAAAGTTTTTCGAAAGCGGTAGTTCCGGACTCGTGAAGCTTGATCGCTTGGGGAGCACTCGGACAGATCATGAATTCAGGCGTGTATCGACCAACGGCACCGAGCTCATGCTCGCAGTCATCTGCTGCCTGCCATTGATGTTCCATACATTTGCTCAAGAACCTGTCGAGATCGACTTCTTCGATCTGGCCGAGGATCTGACCGGCCCAGTTTGGACCTGCACAGTAATTACCGGTTTGAGTTCCGGTCGAAATCCAGGCACTCTCCGTGCAACTCGGCAGAGCCGAGGGGTAAGCGCCGAACGTACTTTCGTAGTTAACCATAGCCAGTGCGATCTGCTTGACCTTGTTGATGCACTGAGCACGTCGTGCAGCTTCGCGTGCGGCGTTGATTGCCGGCAACAACAAAAGCACGAGGATTGCAATGATGGCAATAACCACCAGCAATTCGACCAGAGTGAAGGCCTTACGTGGATTCTTCATCAATCCTCCCTCTCCCAATAAAAGCAAATAAGACGATGAGACCAAAAATAAGAAGGTTCCGAGCAACCTGAGTTGAGTCACAGCAGGGTAACACAAACTGTTACCCACTGCAAGCTTTTCCACGGCAACGTGATCGACATCGTTGTCGCCGCTCGCCCTCTCATCCCCGTCTCAAATCCCAATCCTAATCTGTAAAAAATCCTGACACGCTGATCCAACCTTGATGACCCATTCGGCATTTCACCACACCATCCACAGGTCGCTTCGTCTGGTCAATTCAGGGCTGTGCAGATAGCTATCATTCTAGGCTGAAATCCGAAACTACTGGTGTGTGTTTTTGTCCGATTTGCGTTCATTTCTGTCAACTTTTCGACGCCAACTGAGCAGAAACCCCGGAAAACCCCTCCTCGCCTGCCAACAGCCCCCCCATAGAGTGCGGGTTCAACCCAGTCTATCCACGGCAAGAGCTCGTGCGGAGCCCCACAGAGACTACTAGCCTCTCGCCAAGTCAGCCAAGCGATCCCCCCAGATCCGAATCAGGCATGACATCCCCTTCGGATAGCCCTGAGAGATCAGCAATTTCGCCAGTGGCGTCAACCCTGACAGCGGGCAGTTCCAAGAAGAACTGACTTCCCTCACCAGGCTCACTTTCGACTCGAATCTCTCCATTGTGTTCTTGCAGGATCTTTTGACTGACAGCCAAACCCAAGCCTGTCCCCCGATTACCTTTTCCGGAAACGAACACATTAAAGATGCGAGGCAGCTGATCGGCAGCAATCCCAGCGCCATTATCCCGGACCAGAATTCGCAGCAAGTTTTGTTCATCCGCCAGAAATTCGGTGACGACTTCAACGCGTGCGTGCTCTTGCTCTTCACACGCATCGATCGCATTGGAGACAACATTCAGAATCGCTCGATGCAAACCTTCGGGATCGAAATGCATCAAAGGAATCTGGAGAGTCCGAGCATCAACAAGCGTAACCCCCGCCTGCTCCGCGCGAACCTGCAGCAATTCCAAGACATCACGAACGACATCATTAAGATCTGCGTCGACCATTTCCGGCTCACGCTCCTTACTGAACGTGAGCATATCCATGACAAGGGCCGAGATCCGTTCTTGATTCTTTTCGACGATGCGCCATCCTTTGTCGGTCACCTCCCAATCTTGCGCTTTCAGTCCCTCCTCAATCAGGAAGCTTCCACCTCGAATCCCTTGCAGGATATTTTTCACATGATGCGACAAGCCTGCGATGGTCTGCCCTATCGCCGCGAGTCGTTCGGCCTGCAACATCGCGGAATAATAGGAGGTATCTTCGACGGCCAATGCAGCTTGATGAGCGATCGCGACCATCAGCTTGAGGTGCTCATCTGAGAAACGATTCGATGCTTTCGTTTCTTGCAGCAGTCTTCCGGGAGAGGTGAAGGTATCGATATAGATGACCCCGACCATTCCGTAGCGTCCCTGCATCGGCACACAAATCGCTTCACGAACGCCGAGCTTCACGATACTGGCTCCCGGGTCCCAGCGATCATCTTCGCGAGCATCGCTCGTGAGCACTCCCTCTTGATGCGTTCTCACATACTCCAAAATTGTCGCACTAATTGCGATTCGATCATCCGCGTCGTCTCGACGATTGCGTCGCACCTTGGGGACAAATTCGTCGGTTTCACGATCGATCAACATGACACAGCCACGATCGGCTTCAACCCACTCAAAAATCAGCTCCATAATCCGCTGCAAGAGCTGATCGATATCCAGCGTGTGACTGACCGCCAAAGCGGTTCGATACATGATTTGGAGGTTACTTCGAGCCCGTGCCAGCCAGGGACTCCCACTCGATTCAAGCCCGGCAAGAAACTGACTTCCTTCCTCCTGACTCACCGATCGGATAATTCGCGACGGGGAATCGCCGTGCCCGATGATATCCACATCGTGGCTGGCGTCGGACGCCTTTTCGTCCGACGTTTCTGTATAGATCATCAGGGTGCGACCGATCTGAACGCGATCACCACTGCGAAGCGGCTGCCCATCAACACGGACACTGTTGACGAAGGAGCCATTTGAACTGCCCAAGTCGAACCACTGATAGCCGTCTTCCGATTGACGAATTTCCGCGTGGCGTCTGGAGACTTCGGTATCCTGCAAGCGGATAAAGTTAGAAACATCGCGGCCTACGCCCAGCACGCCTTCGCGTAGCTCGAAACGCTTACCTTGATCTCGGCCTTGAATCACAAACAGCGACGGCACGACGGCACCTCAACTGAAGTATCTGCCAAGCAGTGATGGCCGTCGCTTTAACCGACCTCGAAAACGCATCGCCCTCGTTCAGCGAAGCGTCAAGTCGACGGCGTTTCTTGGGACTTTCTAAGAAGTGTCTCGATTGTACGCACCAAAGGACCGTAATGATAGGGCTTCGCAACAGCTGCGCGACGTTGTTGTGAAACGCGAGTCGTTCCTAACAGCACAATCGGAGTGCTGGACTGTTGGGACTGACGATCGTACTGATCGCGTAAACTACCGTCCTCATGGGGAAGAGTTTCCAGATCCAGCACAATCAGATCAGGCTGACAATGATCGGCAAGCGTCAAACCTTGCCGCGGCTCAGCGGTATCGACGATTTCCCAACCTCGTCTCTCAAGAATCGTCCGCAAGACTTCGCGAGATTCTTCCGACTCATCCACGATTAAAACACGACGCTGGCCATCTTCCTTGATCATCTCGTATCGCACCTCCCTGTGCGGATCGCTATGCGGCGAAAAGATTGGCAGCCGGCAATCCCATTCCCGGCAGGGCTGGGAGAGTATCGGCTCAGCCATTTTTTTCCAATGGAGAAAACTAACCCGACACCGACACTGCATCGACAGCACTGCTTGCTTGCGATAAAGCCGGAGACAACTAAACTGTTACAGCTTCCGTCCAGGCACGAAATGCTGCAAAGCAGATCACCCATGCTCTGGATTAGTTCATATGAAAGGGGCATTCCCCACGGCAGGCCGCCTCGTCGTTTTTCCTTGGCCATCCAGCGGATGCCTCCCACCAGGAGACAGCTATGACGTCGTTCGTGTTTCGACCGTCGACACTCGGCACTCATCGTCGATTCTCGATACAAACGATCCTTTTCAGCATCGCCATTGCCCTCCCTACCGGACTTGCTTTTCCGACCGGGCAAGGAGCCTTGGCAGAAGGTCCGCCATCCAGCATCCGAGAGCGACTCAAGTCGGATCTGGAATATCTTGCCAGCGACCAGATGCGGGGACGAGGAATCGGCACTCCCGAGCTTGACCAGGCAGCAGAATACGTACGAGATGCGTTCGCCGAAGCAGGCCTCCAACTTGCGATTTACGACGACGGCCCCTTCCAGAGCGTCAAACTACCCGGCCGTGTCAAACTGGGAGCTCCCGAAGAAAACACGCTCGCGTTTCAAACCGATTCGAGCCCCAGCTCCTCCGAAACCGTCACCCTGGAACTCGATGCTGATTTTCGACCGCTCGCCATTGGAGGGTCGGCTGAGTTCGAGGCACCGCTTGTGTTCGCCGGCTTTGGAATCACGGCCCCAGAATACGAATACGATGACTACGCGGAGATCGACGTCAAAGGAAAAGCTGTCTTAATTATCCGCAAGGAGCCTCAGCAAAAGGATCGAAAAAGTGTTTTCAAGGGGCGAGCCCATACAAAACACGCTCACTTCCGCACCAAGATTGAAAACGCGGTCCGCCGTGGGGCGACGGCAGTCATCCTGGTCAACGATCGACACGAGATCGACTCGGAAACCCAATCACTTCGTTCGAAATGGAAGCAACGGCTGAAACAATTGACGGACGAACAGTCGAAGCTTGACGAAATCCCGAACGACGACTCCGATTCGTTTGCAGATCATCGCGAACGAGTCCTGGACCTTTCGCAGAAGCTGGAAGAGCTTGCTCAAAGGCTCGATACGACCGATGTGCTTCCTGCTTTCGAAGCCGCCGGCACAGCTTCGTTTACTAAGGATATTCCGGTGTTCTTCATTCGACGCCAGGTAGCGAATGACCTCCTGATGCGCTCCCTGGGAAAACCGCTGCGGGAATTCGAAGACCGCCTGGACGAGCTTATCATCTGCAGTCAGCCACTCCCAGAGACACGCGTAATGGGTCAGGCAAGCTTACCCCCACTCGAAGCTCGCAATGTGCTAGCGGTGATCGAAGGCCAAGGGCCACTCGCAGAAGAAACCGTGATCCTTGGTGCCCATTACGATCATGTCGGGATGGGCGGTAGCGGATCGATGGCCCCCTGGACCCGGGCCATTCATAACGGCGCTGACGACAACGCCTCTGGAATCGTTGCCTTATTGGAGGTCGCTCGACAAATCAAATCGCACTCCGAAGCTCCGCAGCGGCGCATTGTCTTTATTGCTTTCTCAGCCGAAGAGATCGGGCTTCTGGGAAGCCAACACTATGTGCGGGACCCCCGCTACCCCCTGAACAAAACCGTCGCCATGCTGAATCTCGATATGGTGGGCCGCCTTGGCGACAAGGCTTTGACGATCCAAGGCCTCGATACTGCCGAGGAATTCCCCGATTGGATAGAACAGATCGCAACAAGAACCCAGCTTCAATTCAAGAACAAGCCAGGAGGTGCCGGCCCGAGCGACCACGCGCCTTTTTTCGAGAAAGAAATTCCCGTGATGCATTTCTTCTCGGGACTCCACCGCGACTACCACCGCCCCACGGACGACGTCGACAAAATCGACATTGAGGGGCTCGAAAAAGTCACAAACACCGTGACCCAAGTGGCGTTGAAGATTGCCAATGCCGAGTCACGGCCGACCTTCCGGAGCAAGGGACGACCCTCGAAAAAAGAAAAGGCAGCCGAACCGGAGAGTAACGCCCAAGAGAGAGCCCCCAAAGAGTCAAATCAGGACGAGAAGCCTGCGGAGGAAGACAAGCCGGTGGCAGCCCCCGACGATTTTCCTGCGGATCAAACAAAGCCAGATCAAACGGACGCTCCCGACAACGGAGAAGACGGCGACAGCGAACCGACCGACCGCAGTCCGGCCGAGTCGCCCTAACCGACGCCGAAAACCGCAGCAACTCGGAGGCGAGGAAGCCTTGCTAGCGTCTCGCCAACGACCCTCTCTGGCCTAAAGGTCCAGCATGCCATCAAAAAGCGGACAAACTCTCAAAGCTCAAGCACTACTCATCCCGATAACCATCAAGGTTTAACATCGGTGGATTGATGCCAGGCAGATGGGATTCGCGATCGCGTCGCTATCTCCAAGCGGAAACAGCAAGACCTCCAGAAGCCCTATGGCCCCATTGATAGCAGCCAGCATTCGCCAAAAAAAATTGTCGGCTCAGGATACTGGCCTTTACCCATATCCGAGGTCACGGCAGAATAACCGCCCAGTGATTTTATGGAAACAATTTTTTTAGAAGAACCTAGCTGAAATCTGCCCGTAGGGAAAAATAGGTTATCGAAATTAATTCTGTCACGAGGTCACGGACGACCGAAACCAGCAAGGAGCGCTGAACCGTGAAATCTGTTGCTAAACTCTCCACCACCTTCTCTCTCTGCACGGCCATCTTGCTGACAACGGCAAGCGTTGATGCTCAGCAGCAAACAACACGGCCCCAATACCAGCCTCGTCCGACGACAAAGGTCACGCCCCGTCCCACAGCGCCCCAGCAACGACGTGCCGTTGGTCCGGTGGCAGTCATCGATATGAACAAAGTTTTCAAGTCCCACGCCGGCTTCAAAGCCGCCATGGACAAGATGAAGGGTGAAGTACAGACCTTCGAGACCGGCCTTCGCCAGCGTCATGAAAAGCTTCAGAAAGCTCAACAGGCATTGCGAGCGAGCCAGTTCAAGCCAGGCACGCCTAACTTCGTCAAAGAAGAGCGACGCATCGCCGACGAAGCGGCTCAAGTGCAAGTCGACACTCAACTGAAGAAGCAGGAATTCCTTCAGCGAGAATCGAAGGCCTATTACGACGTCTATCAACAAATCCAAGGCGCGATTGCGGGCTATGCTCAACAGAACCGCATTTCGATCGTGTTGCGATACAGCAGTGAAAAAATGGATCCGACGAATCAGCAATCGGTTCTGGCAGGCGTGAACAACCCGATCGTTTATCAACAGAGTCAGGATATCACGCAGGTCATCATCGATCGCCTGGGACGTGTTGCAACGCAACCTTCCAATGTCCGCGTTCGACAGTAGGGGAGCTTCACGTTCCACTTGAATTGACACCAACTCGCGGAGCCCACTTGGGGGCTCTGCTGACTCCTAGCATTTCGGATAGTGTGATCTTGGCCCGCCCGCATCGACAGCAACAAACCATCAGTCGTTCCGTCTCCGTTACCGGATTTGGATTTTGGAGTGGACGAGATGTAACGCTAGAATTCAAACCGGCTCCCGTTGACGCCGGTATCGTTTTCGTTCGTTCTGATCTCGAACACGCCCCTCGCATTCCCGCCTTAATCGAAAATCGGCTCGAGTCTCCACGCCGTACCATCCTGGCCCACCAGGGCGTTCAGGTGGAAATGGTAGAGCACGTCATGGCCGCATTAGCCGGACTTCGGATCGACAACTGCGAGGTCTGGCTCAACTCGGCTGAAGTCCCGGGCTTTGACGGATCAAGCAAAAGCTTTGTAGACGCATTGCTTTCGGCGGAGATCGTAGAGCAGGACGCGTTGCGTTCCTGGCTGCTGGTCACCGACGTGACTCGCGTCGGAGACGCGGACAGTTGGATTGAAGCGCGTCCAATCCGGAGCCAAAAGATGCGAGTCAAGTATCGGCTCGACTACGGTCACGACAGCATCATTGGGCGAGAAACATACGAGGCTACGATCAAACCCGAACGATTTATAGCCGAGCTGGCGCCTGCTCGTACTTTCATCTTGAAGCAAGAAGCGGAATGGTTGCGTCAGCAAGGGCTGGCCGAACGAGTAACTCCAGAAGACGTCCTGGTCTTTGACGAGACAGGGCTGATTGATAACGAATTAAGGTACGAAGACGAGTGCGTTCGTCATAAAGTGCTGGATCTAGTCGGAGATCTCGCCTTAGCGGGCTGCGACATCGTCGGGCAATTCGTTGCACAAAGAAGTGGCCATCGCCTGAACGCTAACTTGGCTCAGGCGTTACTTTCCGAGTGCCAATTGATTCAAGAACGTGGAGTCTCGGCCTAACGGAACGTCGAGATATCACTCAGGACTGAAACCAGTCTAAAAGAATCCGAAGATGACACATCACGCGCGCCGCCGGAGGCACCTCAGACGACGCCCCGCCGCCAGTTGTGTCCTAAACAAACCGGAGCGATAACATGTCTTCGCTGGTTGCCGATACCGCCTTGGTTGATTCTCGCGCCAAAATTGCCGATTCAGTTGAAATCGGCCCGTTCTGTGTGATCGGTCCTGATGTGACGATCGAAGGTGCGACTCGCATCGAAAATGGCGTGACGATTACGGGTCGAGTCACGATCGGACGATACAACCACATCTATCCCGGTGTTGTCATTGGCGGTGAACCTCAGGATTTAAGTTATCGCGGTGGTGATACTCAGGTCATTATCGGCGATCACAATGTGATGCGTGAGGCTGTCACGATCAATCGCGCCTCTGAAAAAGAAGACGGCATCACTCGGGTTGGAAATCACTGTTACCTGATGGCCTGCAGTCACGTTGCTCACGATTGTTACCTCGGCGATCGAGTCATTCTGGCGAATGGAACATTGCTCGGCGGACATGTTCACGTCCACGATTACGCCACCTTATCCGGGGCGGTTGCCGTTCATCACTACACAACGATTGGACGCAACAGTTTTGTTGGGGGACTGAGTCGCGTTATCAATGACGTCCCGCCCTACATCCTGGTCGAAGGATCGCCCGCTAAGCCTCGCTGTATCAACGTAGTCTCCCTGAAAAGAAATGGTTTTTCCGACGACACGATCCGTGCGCTGACAGATTCTTATCGTCTGTTGTATCGCGGAAAGGTGGGACTCGATCACGCTCGCGAACTTCTCCGCAGCGAGGACAAGCTCCATCCTCAAGTCAATGAGTTGCTGAGTTTTGTTCAGCAGCAGCAAGAAGGCCGTTTTGGACGGGGCCGTGAATTAAGGAAAGCAGCATGAACGATTTACGATTGGGAGTCATTGGTTGCGGACATCTTGGAAAGATTCACGCTCGATTGGCTCAACAACTTCAGCACGCGACGCTGGTCGGGTTCTCGGATCCCAATCAGGCAGCTCGCGAACAGGTCGCGGAAACCGTCGATTGCCCAGCCTATGAAGACTTTACAGACCTACTGCCCCACATCGACGCAGCCATCGTCGCAGCCCCAACCTCGCTTCATTTCTCGATCGTGCAACAGTTGCTGGAGAGCGGCAAACATGTGCTGGTCGAAAAACCGATGACCACAGACGCGGAGGAAGCCAAACAGCTCGTCGAGACAGCGGCTCGCCAGGAGCTCGTCCTCGCAGTCGGACACGTCGAGCAGTTCAATCCGACTTTTGCTGAGCTGCGACGTCGAGTTTCGCAGCCTCAGTTTATGGAAGCAGTTCGCACCGGGGGTTTTACTTTTCGGTCGACCGACGTCGGTGTAGTGTTCGATCTGATGATTCATGATTTGGATTTGATTCGCTCGCTCGCCGGCTGTCCGGTCACCGAGATCTCCGCAACCGGCTTTTCCTTGTTGTCGGAACACGAGGACTTCGCTGAGGCACGAGTCACCTTTGCCAACGGCTGCGTGGCGCAACTAAAGGCATCCAGAGCCTCTCAAACCGCCGAACGAAAATTAACGATCCATAGCGACGCTCAGAGAATCGTCATGGACATGGCTAGCCGACAGGGCAGCATCCTAACGCGTTCCCCGCGAGTCTGTAGTCCAAGCTGGAATGTGCGTCGTCTGACGGCAGAAGCAACTCAAGACTATAAGGACAAAGTGTTCACAGAACTTCTCCCGGTGGAATCTTGTCAGCTTCCAGAGAACAATCCACTGCAGGACGAACAACAGGACTTCGTCGACAGCATTCGGGAAAAAAGATCCCCACGGGTTTCAGGAGCGGACGCGACCGAGTCAATCGAGATGGCGTTGAAAGTGATCGCTCAGATTCAGAGTACGAAACGCCAGACGCTGCCAGGTCGTCAAGCTGCGTAGACAATCGATTCTACAAACGTTCAGCCGCCCGCCTTCCAGGGCAGGTTTTCGGCCATGCTTCCGTTCAAAGCGATCTGTTTAGCCTGAGCGAATAATTGACCCTTCTGGAAGCCACTACTAAAATCGGGATAGTAGCGGCATTCATCACGCCGTCTCGGAAGGGCTCCGGCCGTTTCTGAGACGCGACATATTGGGCAAAGCCGCTGATCCCCTTCGATGATCGAGGCTGCGCCTGAATCTGGCCAATGTGTGATGGTAAACGACCCGTCGAAACAGCCGCCTGACCCAAATCCGCAGGCATCGGGCTCTCCGAGTCGCGAATCGGCCGATTCATCTCCAGAGGAGACGATTCCATCTGAGGAAGCGAGTCGAACCGCAGCTTCTGAGCCGTCTCGTGACGAGCAGCCTCCCAAGGATGCAACCATCATTTCGGCACGTCCGCCGATTCACACGCATCACATTCAAGGTCAGATCGGCCCTCATGAACTAGGGCAGACGCTGGTCGGCAAACGACTGGCTCATTTTGAGTTATTGGAGTTTGTCGGTGGCGGTGGCATGGGTGCTGTATTCCGCGCCTCGGACACGATGCTGAACCGAACCGTCGCGGTCAAGGTCCTATCACGGGACCAGGGCCAAGACGAAGAAACGGTGAAACGTTTCAAGAATGAGGCCCAGAGCGCAGCCCGCCTGGACCACGACAATATTGCTCGCGTCTACTTCGTCGGTGAATTCGACGGTTGGTACTTTATCGTCTTCGAATACATCGAGGGCAGCAATGTCCGAGACTATGTCGGCAACCATGGACCGATGTCGGTCGAAGAAGCATTAAACATTACGCTTCAATTGACGGAAGCCTTAGAGCATGCCTACAACCGAGAAGTCGTTCATCGAGACATCAAACCCTCGAACGTGTTGCTGACCCGAACAGGGCGAGCAAAGCTAGTCGATATGGGTCTGGCTCGGCTGCAACCGATGCGATCCAGCGAGAACGATTTAACGGCAAGCGGAGTCACACTAGGGACGTTTGATTACATTTCCCCGGAGCAAGCCCGGGATCCGCGGATGGCGGATGTGCGCAGCGATATTTACTCACTGGGCTGCACACTCTTCTTCATGTTAACGGCGCGTCCTCCGTTCCCGGATGGAACCGTCTTGCAAAAACTACTGAGCCACAGCAGTGAGGCACCACCTGACCCGCGGATACTACGACCGGATCTTCCTGACGATCTTATCCCGGTTATCTCTCGGATGCTGGCCAAGCGTCCTGATGATCGTTATCAGAAACCGAATGAACTAATCGGCGACCTCCTAATCCTTGCCGACCGCTTAGGCGTGCAGGCAGCAACTCACGGCGAAGCCATCTACATTACACCGGACGCCCCTCGGGTGCGGTGGTGGGAACGTCACCTGCCGTGGATTGCGCCGATTACTGCTTTGTTGGTCTTCGTTTTTCTGATCGACCCGATTTGGCTGCAGGGGAACACAGCAGACACTCAACCGACCTATCAACGGCCGGTCATCCAAGCGATGCCCACCACCGAACCGATCGCCCCCGATCAGATTGCGGAAAGCTCGCCTCCTCCATTGCCCGCCCCCGAAACAAATCCCGATGAAATTCAAGAAGCGGATGATCCTGAAGGGCAACGAGTTCCGCGAGCTTTGCGAGAGTTCATGAGTCGCATCGGCATTACCGGACCAGCATTGCGTCGGTCGACCACGTCCGATCCCAACAATATAAGCGTGAACGACCGCGTGATTATCGTCGACTACACGGCAAATGATGCCCGCTCGAGCGATGGCAGCCTGGTCATCAATGATCTTCAGGAAGCCCTACGTCTGGCAGGCGAGAATGCGGCGATCGAGCGGATCGAGTTGCGGCACAACAATCGCGTGATGTTAGATCCTTTTTCCTTAGATCTTCCAAACCGAGTGCTCACCATCGCCTCTGGAAACGGATATTCCCCCGTGCTTTATTTTCGGACAGGCTTCAGCACAGCGGGCGGCGTGGCGGAAAGCATGATCGAGGTATCTCAAGGTGAACTGCAACTCAGCGGCCTCCATTTCGAATTGATCGTGCCAAATGACACACTCGCCGGGGCCTGGTCTCTCTTCGAACTCAGAAACACACCGATCATTACAATGCGAGACTGTACGGTGACCGTTCGCAACACCCACGGAGGCAGATTCAGCAATCTGGATCATGTGTCGGTCTTTAAGTTGATCCCCAACGCGATTGACGACATGCTGGACCCGATCACCGGTGCTGAACGATTGATGACGGAAGTCGATCTCAAACACTGCATCATCCGAGGGGAAGCCACCGTTATTGGTGCACCGCAAGCAGACCCGATGAGATTCAAATGGGTCAATGGATTACTCGTAACGACGGAGCGTTTAGTCAGCATTGGTGGCGCAGCAGCGATGCCGGGTCGGGGCGAGCAAATCATGATCGATCTGGACCATGTTACCGCAGTAATGGATCGGGGGCTTGGCGAATTCACTAGCTCACTGGACGATCCGTACCTGATCGACGTCAGCATTTATTGCACGAACAACATTCTCGTAACGCAACCATGGTCATCATTGATCACACAGAGCGGCCCGCAACGTTTCTCAACGATGCAAGCTCAGTTACAATATTTCGGCGATCGCAATTTCTACGAGGGATCGAGTGTCTTCTGGAAGTTAGCGCCGCACGACCGATCCCAGGCGGAAACCATAGACTTTGATTCGTGGCAAAGTCAGTGGGGAGAAAATTCTCGTATTAATTCCACCAAGTGGGAACGCCTCCCGGACAAGAATCGGCCCACGCACGAACATCGGGTTGTCGAGTACACACTCGGAACGGATCGCAACGCCGCCGTAAAATCGTCCCAGGACGGTTACGACGCGGGATTCCGACACGGCATGCTACCTCGCCTTCCGGAGCCGAGACCGGCAGCAACGCAAAAGACGCGTCCTTTCTTCCAAAACTAAACGGGCCTTCGGTTATAAACCTGGTCGCGTGGTTTTCTAACAGATCCGCTACTGGATACCGTGCATCTTTTTCTTAATCCAGCCGGTGAGCAACCACATACCAACGCCGGCTAGCACGGGGATCAGCGTATAAATCAGAAAGAAAATCGCCAGGCCATACTGAT
The DNA here is from genome assembly GCA_002723275.1 of Planctomycetaceae bacterium. Lineage (GTDB taxonomy): Bacteria > Planctomycetota > Planctomycetia > Pirellulales > Pirellulaceae. The sequence continues at coordinate 10,537 of PBNZ01000010.1, read as the reverse complement.
CGGAAATTTGATCGATCAAACTTCCACTCCAACCGGCCAAATAATTGGCGATCGCGGTCGCGCCGAACCAGATGCCGAACATTAGCCCTACGAGTCGCACGGGGGCAAGCTTACTCACGTAGGACAATCCCACGGGAGAAACACAAAGCTCACCCACCGTATGGAACAGATAGGCGATAACCAGCCACCAAAGACTGACTTCCGCTCGCGATGCGCCTTGCTCGATGCCCCAGCTCCCCATCGCCAGTGCACCAAATCCCATCCCTAACAGGATTAATCCGAGTCCGAATTTAACAGGAGCCGACGGGTTCAAACGGCTTTCCCAAAGACGACTGAAAAGAGGAGCCAAGGCAACAATGAAGAACGAATTCAGGATGCCAAACCACGAGGCAGGCACTTCGGTTTCATTTTCTCGTTCCCGCACGACGGTCGCGGAGAATTCCGTTTCGTAATTCTCCGCTGCTTCCATTGCAATGATTTTGAGTTTGCCTTGCCCTTGCCTGCCTTCCAGGTCGACCACCAGGATTTCGTCATTGTCATCCAAGGGCTTATCCCACCTGACAGTGGTCGTCACGAGTTCGCCTGCTTCCGATTGTGGGCTCGCAAACTGAATCTCATAGGCTCGCATATTGAACTCTTTGTTCAGCATCCAGATCGCCATGATCCAAATAATGACGAAGCTCAAACCAATCGAAAGATTTGAGTAGGGAATGCGGGAATAAGTCGTCCCGAAAAAACGCAACAGAACGTAGGTCACAAGCGCCAAAGGAATCACGGTTAGCGCGGTATTGATCCAGAAGAAAACAGACGCTGCTGATCCCGTGAGCACGCGTTGGGTGTAGTCTTTCGCGAAGATCGTCATCGATCCTCCCGCTTGCTCAAATGCCATCCAGAAAAAGATCGTAGAAAACGAAAGCACGGCGATGACCATCAGTCGATCACGAACGACTCCCGGCGCAGTTTCGCTTTCTACAGCCTCACTTTGAGAAACGGTTTCCGACGCCCCGTCACGATCGCCACTGACACCGAGAATGGATTGTCCAAGATAGAACATGACCATGCCCAACCCCATGAAGATGCCAGCCAGACCAAAACCATAACTCCATCCCACCTTTTCTCCGATATAGCCGCAGAGCAGGATTCCCAAAAAGGCGCCAGCATTGATGCCCATATAGAAGATGGTGTAAGCCGCATCTTTTTTTGCCTCGGAGTCGGCGTACAACTGCCCCACAATGGAGGAGATATTGGGTTTAAAGAAACCATTGCCGGCTACCAACAGCGCCAATCCCAGGTAAAAGGATAGCTCCTGTTCCACCGCCATGGCAGCATGTCCTAAGGTCATGAGCAAGGCACCCAGCAAAACGGCACCGCGATAACCGAGCAATTTATCGGCAGCGATACCACCCAGGATCGGCGTGAGATAAACCATTCCGGTGTAAATCGCGTAAAGATTGAGCGCATCGGCGCGTGACCAGGCCCAACCGCCACCCGCTGCTTCACTCACCAGAAAAAGCACCAGGAGTGCCCGCATCCCGTAGTAACTAAACCGCTCCCACATCTCCGTAAAAAAAAGCAGGAAAAGTCCCGGTTTATGGCCGAATACACTTTCTGAATGGTGATCGACGGATGCCACTTGGTGAGTACTCCCCATGAATAAACGAACGACATAACAGGATTCGAAAGACGACGATTTAACCCGTTCAATTTGCGTTACGATAGCAAATCGCAAGCAGTGACGTCAGACGAACGTGAGATCCTACAGGAGATGCCCGCATTTCATCAATTTAACGCGGATCGCCAGGACTTCCAACATTTCTTGACAGACAAGTCCAGCCAGATTCTACTAAATTCACAAGTGTATCCAATCCAGCCAACGGTTCGGAACGCACTCGAGCATATCGAGTTTGCCTTCGTCACTTTCTGCTACGAAAAGGGCAAGTGTTCCAGACCTGCGCAAGACAACTGAAGGAGACATTGTTGATGAAACGTTTTGCATTGCTTTGTGTTGCCTGCATGGCCGCGGTCGCATTCATCAGTCCGAAGGCCGAGGCGATTGCACCGTTCAAGAAGGCGTTCCAACAAAAGTACGTCGACACGACAGACAACGACGGATTCAAACAGGCATACAAAAAGACAAGCTGCAACGCATGTCACGTCAAAGGCGAAAAGAAGACGGTCCGAAACGCTTACGGCGATGAGCTGGCGAAGATGATCGAAGGCAACGCCAACGAACGAATTAGGGCAGCGGGTAAAGAAGGTGGCTCAGATGGCCGCAAAGCGGAGACGGAAAAGGTCCTGAAGGAACTTGATGTCGTCTTCGGTAAGGTCGAAAAGGGCAAGGCACCAAGCGGCCAGACTTACGGCGAGATGCTCAAGAACGGCGAACTTCCTCCGCCGCCTGCAAAGTAAACCATTCGATGCCGAAAAAAGCACCGACTGCCTGCCAACGCATGCAGTCGGTTTGGTGGCGTTGAGTTAATTCTTGCTCGCNTTCTGCACCACCATCTCTACACGGGCGGTGAAAGTTTCACCCGGTGCCAACAGGCGACCACCGGTATCCTGGATACCGTCTCTTTCAAGTCGAAACGCGTCGGGAACACACGTGTAAGGCTCAATACAGATCGCCTCACGATGCGGGGGTGTGTAAACCACCAATTCTCGAAAGACGTCATCGAAACGGATTTTGACGGAGTTTGCCGCAGCCTCGTCTACAATCTCCGACTCTGCCTCAGCATCCTGATAGCTCAGATTCGTAAAAACATTGTCGAAGTGGGCCTCCTTAAAGGGAAACCCATGCTGGAATTTTTTTCGATCATCAAGATCGAATCGTTGGCCGGTCGCATTCATTTCGGTGAGCTCCCATTGAGCGGAAACGGGCAGCTTGATTTGGCAATCATCCGCAAACGACTGCTGTCCGAGCGGGAGTCGAAAGTAGGGATGAGTTCCCAGTCCGCATGGCAAGTTTTCCTGCCCTCGATTTTCGACCACGAATTCTGACTGCAATCGTCCCTCTTGAACTCGGTAAGTCGCCTGTAGCCAGAAATCGGATGGCCATTGCGTGAGCAGGGAGGGATCGTCCACGGAAGGCTGAAACTCAGCCGTCACATGGGCTGGTCCACGATCCGTTTCTCGCCACGGGCGTGTATGGACAAATCCGTGAATGGCATTGCCACGACCATCGCCAGCTTCCAGAGGAAATTCACGGCCTTCCCAAGTGAAGACCGTTCCAGCAATCCTTCCTGGAAAAGGAAATAGGATGGGGATCCCGCTTCCCGACGCTCGCTTCTNCCCCGACTCAAAACCGGGTTCCGACCACAGTACATCGACCCTCTCACCACCCGACTCGGTCACGAAGCGATAACAATTGAAGCCAAACCCTACTAGTATGTCGGCTTCCGTCTTTCCGGAGGTAATCTTTACACTCGAAACACTCATGAATTTCCTTTCGCTTCCTCGCCGAGCAGATACAGACGCAGTAGATTGAGCGCTTGCTTGGCAGCAAGGTCTAACAGAATGTCGGGATGGCCGGAATACGGCCGAGCCCTGACATCGGTTCCCGCCGGACCGGCAAGCGCTAGAAAAACCTGGGGCGAGTTTTCGGCTTCACCGGGTAATGCACTGACGGCAAGTCCGTAATCGGCGGCACTTTGCCGACGGATACTTTCAGCCATCAAACGAGCCGTTTCACCATCATTTCCACGTAGGGAGTCTGGTAAATCAGCTCCTAAAAGAGAGCCTAGTGCTTCTCGCTTTCTCAAAAGAGTAGCTCCTTGCAGAGGATGGTCCTCGCCGGCCACACCCTGCAGCCAGCGACTNATGAGACCTTGGGTTCCCCATTCACAGACAGCGAGTGTCTGACGGCGTTGCTGTAGCAACCGCACAACGGCATCTTCAAGTTCATCATCTTCGCGACCAAACACGAGATCTCCCAGACATTCCTGGATCGTTTGGAGCGTCGGCTCCATCTTTTGCAGACAGATCTCCCGATCGCCTCCTTCCGTGGTCAACCGAAGAGTGATAGTCGCACGATGCACGGTGATACCGACTCGCGGATCTCGTCCACGGCGAATCAGGTCCGGCAGCATGCCTTCCAACTGACTTTCGCCAACTCCAAAACACTTCACTCGATAATGGGTGATGAGTCGATCGAGTTTCCAGGTAGCCATCATGCGAGGCTGAACGGTTTGAAACCACATCTCCTTCATTTCAGCAGGCACCCCGGGGAGGGCAAAAAAGCGGCAACGATTCCCATTCTGGCCTGAAATTTCCAGATCGATTCCCGGAGCAGTCCCGTGTGGATTGGGAATCGATTGGCTACCGACAGGAAACATGGCCTGAATTTGGTTGGATTCAGGCATTTCACGTCCCCGGCGAGTAAATAATTGCTCGATANAAGCCAGTACCTCGGAATCTTCCTCGAGGCCAACCTGGGCTGCTTCGGCAANGGCCTGACGCGTCAAATCGTCGGCCGTCGGCCCGAGACCACCGGTCATTACGACCAAATCCGCTCGGGCAGCCGCATTCCGTACCACCTCAACCATCGCTGGCAATTCGTCACCTACGGTCGTGTGGAACAGCGAACGCACCCCCAACCGNTCCAATTGCTGGCTAATCCACTGGCTATTTGTATCGAGCCTCTGTCCGCTGGTCAGCTCGTCGCCGATGGCAATAATTTCCGCGTGCATAATATGAGATTCTCGGCCTGGGGAAGGGCTTAACCATGAAAGCAATGACAGCAGCCCCGACTTCTGAGTGAGGCTTCACATTGACNCCTTGCCAATCGCCCGCCTATTATCCCCGATTGGAAGGTTTTTTTGCAGGAGGCCTTTGGGCCTTGAATCGACAAAAGGGAAGTTCCGATGTCGGCATTTGCAGGTTTAGAACACGTCGTACGCGAGCAAGAATCTCTGGCACCTTATACGTGGATGCGTTTAGGTGGCGTTGCGGAATATTTTGCGGAGCCGACGAATCACGAGGAATTATCCCAGTTACTGCGGCTCGCGAAAAAGTCCGGTATCCCAATNCGGCTTTTGGGTGGTGGATCCAGGGTCCTCGTTTCGGACGGGGGAGTTGAAGGAGTCACCATCCACCTATCCGCACCAGCCTTCAACCAAATCCAGGTTGAAGACACTCGACTCATCGCGGGAGGCAGCACGAAACTCGGACAGGTGGTTTCCACGGCCGTGCGAGAAGGCCTAGCGGGTCTTGAGTCACTGGTGGGTATCCCCGGTTCCGTCGCTGGCGCTGCCCAGGGCAATGCGGACAGCCATGGGACTGCCATGGGACAACTAACCGATCAGGTGACGGTCATGACTTTCGACGGTGAAACGGAGACGCGCGGGCGAGATGCCCTTCGTTTTTCGTATCGAGAAAGCAATCTGGATGAGCTTGCCATTCTTGAAATTCAATTTGTTCTGGAAAAGGGAGATCCAGCAGAACTGACGCGACGAATGCAAAAGGCATGGATTGTCAAACGATCCACGCAGCCATCGGGAGACTTTGGAATCGGTCGCATTTTCAAGGACCCACAGGGCCTTCAAGCAGCCGATCTGATTGATCAGGTGGGGCTGAAGGGCTTTAGCATTGGCGGCGCCAAAATCTCAGAAAAGAACCCGAATTACATTGAGTCGATGCCGGGAACCAAGAGCCAGGATGTCAAGGAACTCATCGAACTGGCAACCACCCGAGTCCACACGGCGGTCGGTGTATCGCTCGAATGTGAACTCGAAATCTGGTAGGAACCGACGAAGTCCATCCACTGCCGATATGCACAGGGAGGTGCATTTATGAGCGTGAAAGAAAGCGGCGGGCTACGGAGGCTGATTGGGCAGCTTTTTCGTCCTCTGGAAGGAAAAACGTGGTTCACGGCAGCCACCTTGATGGGCTTCTGCGCTCTTGGATTAACCTGTTACTTTCTATGGAACCATTACGGCCACAAGCTTTTCCAACACGAGCATTACGGATTTGACCCGAATCAGATCCAAGTGACGGAACAACCCGATTGGATTCGATCCAACGTTACCGAGAACGCGATCGCCTTCGGGAGCCTTGAAGACGCCAACTTGCTTGACCAAGAGTTCGTTCTGCAGGTTAAACAAGCATTTGCCGTTCAACCCTGGGTAAAACGGGTGAAATTCGTCAACAAACAATATCCTTCGAGTGTCGAGGTCGAACTCGAGTATCGTCGACCGATCGCTATGGTCGAGGTTCCGGCGGGAATGTTTGAAGATTTCGACGAACCCGGCTTACTGCCTGTCGACATCGATGGATGTTTGCTCCCAGTTGAACTCTCCGAACAGGAAGCAGCGGAATATCCCTGGATCTCCGGGATCAACACTTCACCAGCAGCCCCTCCCGGCAACGCCTGGGGCGACAAAAGAGTGCTTCACGCGGCTCGAATCATCGGTTTACTGGAAGAAATATGGGGCCCGCTGCAGCTGTCTCGGATCGAAGTCCCCAACCAGGCATTGATCACAGATACGAATGGCCAAAGCTATAATTTAATCACCCGTAGTCGCCGAAAATTTGCTTGGGGCAGCGCCCCCGGTGCCGAACAAACTGGTGAGGACCCAGCGAAAGAGAAAGTCGCGTTATTGCGGCGAATTCTGGAAAGCAATCAGGATCTCGACTCACTTGAGCTCAATGACCAAGCCAATCTGTCAGAAGCCATTGGCATCCGATACGCTCGCCAACCTCGGGGAACGCAGCGATAGCTTCCCGCCCCACGATTTACAGGTAGATACCCCAGCCTGCGTTGAAAAAGTTTTGCGATGGAAAAACAAACCATTCGCAAAGCGAACACGTGCGGAATGGGTCGACCGATTATCCCTTGGCAGGTGCTTGGGCAGTTTCTCTTCGCAAAGAAAGAGAATTTTCTTTTGCGACTTCCTCTCGAACGACCACTAAATCACCGGGCGCCTCAATTCCGAGTCTCACCCCGCCGTTGTTTACGCGCACAACGGTAATCGTGATTTGGTCTCCGACCAAAATCCGTTCTCCGACCTTTCGACTGAGCACAAGCATCGTAAATCCTTTGCTCTTCGTTGCGCCTCACGGCGAAACAGAAACGCGGTTAAACAATCCTTTGAGCCACGTCGCAGGGAGACTAACTCCCAGCTGCCCCAGTGCTTGAAAAAATTCGAACGAAAAGATAAATGCTGCCAATTAAGCGTAAGCAAAATCGGCCCCTGATGTACATGTTTCGGAGAATAGCAGGCAGGCCACCGCATTGCAAGCAGTGGCATCACAACTGAAGCCGCAGCGAACCACCGCACAGCACCCATTTACCCTAGACAGCCAAGCTGAATCCCAGGCCAACCGTTCAGTTAGAAGCTTAATCAAGCCGCTTAATCGACACGTTTCGGAACTGGACGGGATCACTATGTCCGGCAAAGCCAAAATGACCTTCCGTCCGATCCTTGCCTGGATGGGCTGAACCGGCCATGAATTCTTCGACCTGACCGAGGTCCGTATTGAGAATCACATAACCGTTGAGTTCGACCTTGATGGTCGAACCCTTGACGGTAACCTCTTGGAAATTCCATTCTCCGGTCGGTCGCAAATAACCGCGAGCAGCCGGTGCCATTCCGTAGGCAGAGCCATGATACTGGCGATCATCGAGGTCGGCGTATTTCGGATGCTCCGAATCGATCACCTGTAATTCACACATGCCGACATAGGCGGTGTCTCCACTACCTGGGTATCGAATCGCCAGTCCATTGTTTCCACCAGGCGGCAGTTTGAATTCAAAACGGACGACAAAATCGCCATAAACTTCGTCGGTGAAAATAGTTCCACCGCTGCCAGGCTTACAGACGAGAGTCTCATCGACAATAGCGTAGTTGTCGGTGGGTCCAGACCAGCCGGTGAAATCTTTCCCGTTGAAGACAGAGACAAACCCGTCGGCATTTCGCGAGCGAAATTCTTCGAGTGCTTCTTCCCAAGGAATTTCTCGAACGAACAGGTTTTTCCAGCGGATTTCACCCCCGTGTGTTTGCAGTTGAATGGGGCCGGAACGCCGTAGTGGTCGATTTCGATCCCAGAAGTTTTCCATTACGGCGTTATCAACGACCTTGTGATCATTGAGCCAGACGGAGGTCCTGCTGCCTAGTTGTTGGATGCGGAACCGATTCCATTCCCCCAACGGCTTGTCGGCCAGAACGGTCGGATCCTTTCCGGCGGTACCGGGGCTATTGTTCCAGAGACCACCGGATCCCTTATCGGCACCAATATTCCATTTGCCACCTTCTTTGGTGTAATCCCAGATCTGCACCTGTGGCGTGGCTCGCAGATAGACTCCGCTATCCGCTTTTGGGACGGTCGCGTAATCGATCCAGAGGTCGATGTTTTCAAAATCATCATTGGTGGTGAGATAGACACCCTGACCATCATTGACGAGATCACCATCTTCGACGGTCCAATGTTTCGCGACATCCAGCAGATCGGTTTTTCGTTTTTCCTGCCGTTCTTCATCGCTCATTGCCGCGAGTTTCCGGGGGTCAAAATGTCCCATACCGTGCCATCCGGAAAGATCCTNGCCATTAAAGAGNGCCTGATAACCTGAGGGNGGNCGGTTATTCTCCTGGGCGTGTAGATTTCCAACAACCAANGAGCTGACAACCAGCAACAGAAGAGAACCAAGAGGCANGAGAGCACGATACATAGAAGGACTCCGTTGTTCCAGAAAAACTTGCGGGGGTCCGCTAGTGTAACAACAAAGCGAACCGACCGCGAATCGCCCTGGGAGATAATTTTCGAGTTTCGATCTCCGGAGCCCCCGTTTCCGGCGACCGGCAGCCTTCCGCCCCTGGAATCTGAAATCGTTGGTGGGCGGCAAGCGTTTCGCGTGCGGATTACTCGCAGCGATCTGGCCGTTGAAGATCGATCCTGGCTATGAGGATGATTGCCCATGCCGTGCAAGGCAGTGCGGATGAAATGCAGTGCGCATGAAAAAAGCTCCGCTCGGCCGAAGCCTGCGGAGCTTTTTAAAAAATCCGGCAATACCTACTTTCGCACTTTTGGCACTATCATCGGCTCACTGTGCTTAACTACTGTGTTCGGGAAGGGAACAGGTGTGGCCACAGTGATATGTTCACCGGAAATGGTACGACGAACCTGTCGATTCGTCGCACCCAATGGTTGTGGTTTATGGCTTCTTGATGTTGAAGACTCTCCATCTTCGTCAAGAGTGTTGAATATAAGTGGTCAAGCATTCGTCCGTTAGTACCGGTAAGCTGAACACGTTACCGTGCTTACACATCCGGCCTATCAACCTGGTAGTCTTCCAGGGGACTCTCGTGCTAACGCACATACGAAACCTAATCTTGGAGAGGGCTTCACGCTTAGATGCTTTCAGCGTTTATCCTTTCCGAACTTAGCTATCCAGCCGTGCCACTAGCGTGACAACTGGTACACCAGAGGTTCGTCCTTCCAAATCCTCTCGTACTAAAGAAGAACCTCCTCAAGTTTCGAACGCCCACAGCAGATAGGGACCGACCTGTCTCACGACGGTCTGAACCCAGCTCACGTACCACTTTCATTGGCGAACAGCCAAACCCTTGGGAGCTTCTTCACCCCCAGGATGTGATGAGCCGACATCGAGGTGCCAAACCGCTTCGCCGCTATGGACGCTCGGAAGCGATAAGCCTGTTATCCCCGGAGTACCTTTTATCTGATGAGCGATGACCCTTCCATACGGGATCACCGGATCACTAAGACCTGCTTTCGCACCTGTTCGACTGATAAGTCTCACAGTTAAGCACCCTTCTACCTTTGCGCTCTACGCCTGATTGCCAACCAGGCTGAGGGTACCTTTGCACTCCTCCGTTACTCTTTGGGAGGAGACCGCCCCAGTCAAACTGCCCAACTGACACTGTTCGCTGCCCGGATTCACGGGATCAGCGTTAGAACTAAAGCATATCCAGGGTGGTATTTCAAGGACGGCTCCACGAAAGCTGGCGCTTCCGGATCACAGCCTCCCACCTATCCTACACAAAACATACCTCAGCCCAATATCAGCCTACAGTAAAGGTTCACGGGGTCTTTCCGTCTAACTGCGGGTACGTGGCATCTTCACCACGACTACAATTTCACCGGGTCGGTGGTTGAGACAGTGCTCCTGTCGTTACGCCTTTCATGCAGGTCGGAACTTACCCGACAAGGAACTTCGCTCAGTTTGTTACTACCAGAGGCTGCTACCTTCACGCAGAAACGCGTTCATCTCGTTTCCAAAGGAATGGAAACACTTCCCAGAAGGGAAAGTGCACACAGCGTGGCGGGTTGGACATTTCTGCCAACCTCTGCATGTCGCCATGCAGCTCGGACTGTCTCTTCATCCAATCGAGATTGGATGCCTGGCGTACAGTCTCTGAGGATCCTACTCATAGGCCGAGGGCCTACTTTGGTTTCCTGCTGATCATCTGCACCGAACGGATTTTCACTGCGATTCAGTTGAACCACGAGTACCGTCGGATACTCAGACTTTCCAGCATACAACCAAGGACTAAATGTCGATTACTCGACAAATGGGCAGATAATC
>PBNZ01000009.1 GCA_002723275.1 Planctomycetaceae bacterium | reverse complement strand
CTTTGGTCGCTGCCACAAACGGACGGTCCGTTAAGGTTGTCTCAGCTATCTTCTTGGACGTCAATTGACCGTCTGGCATCAGGACCACGTAACGATCACCTACCTCGATGTGGACGATGCCCACCACCAGATTGCCATCGTCATCCACAAGAACGCGTCGCTGATCGCCGGGGCGCGTGGGCGCGACTGGTAGCACCAGCCCCAATTCTTCCGGAGTTGCTTGGGGAAACTGTCGCTCCTCCGCAACGGCGCAATCATCTCCAACTAGACAGGCGATGCCAAGCAACACCAGGGTCAGGAATTTAATGGAGATACGTGTCATGAAGATTCGCTTAGGATCTGAGTCGCAGCGAAGGTCAACCGGTCGAAACACGGGCCTCCTGCTGACTCGGCAACTCGGAAAAGAGCTTATCAGTAACCCCTGATCCTTGATTGTGAACGGAGCAGCCACCACGGTCAACGTTTTCAGGGCCGGCTTGCTGCTTTTTGGATCGCGACAAACTTCCACTTTTCCTGCCATTCCACCAGTCTCACAACCGTCTTATAATTTGCGCGAGGCGGAGGGCTGAAAAGTAAGGCGATTTTTGTTGATAGCACCCGTCGAATGGCTACTCACGTTTTAGGCTGATGTGAGATTTTACGAAATGGTATGGCCTTTGTTCGTCAACGTTTTTCGATTCGAATTGTGATGAGTTTTCAGTCTCCTTCGGATGTGCCGTCAGGTTTGAGTCGCTGTCCAGCGTGCGGTGAACTTTTCGACCCGTTGATTACGCCGGTGATGCCTTTTTGTAGTGAGCGTTGTCAACAGGTTGACTTGGGGCGTTGGTTCAATGAGGAAATTGGATTACCGGTTGAGCCCGAAGATGAATTCGACGATGAGCTTCCGGAAGATTAACCTTCAGGTCACTCGAAAGAAATCAATATGACCAATAGCGATGGATCTGTGCGGTCAATATCTTGGCGAGACGTTTGCCCTTGGATTCTTTTGTTTCGCGTTTTTCGACTCGCGATTTCGATCCAGATTCTATTCCTTGCATTGTTGGCCAGCTTGGCGACAACCGCCGGGTGGCGGCTCGCCGATTTCGTGTTGCTGTCGACCGATTCAGCGTCCCAGCCTCGCGTCGAACAATTCCTCAATCAGGTTACCCGATGGCCGGGCCAGGTTAATGGCGTTTTGACTCAATCGGAAACACTCGACACCCATCCGCTGCCTTCACAAGCGCCCGGTGTTATCTTTGGCGATGCCTCGAATGAATTGAATCCCAGCGGTGTTGCCAGTGTGGCGCAGATGCTGCCCGAGTTTGAAACCGAGCCAATTCATCAAATGATCACGGGCACTCCGGTTTACGCGTTGGTCGAACCTTTTCGTCGTTTGTTTTGGCAATCCGTCAGCTGGGATGAGTTTTTCTTCTACGTCATTGGTGGACTCTGGACACTCTTGGTGTGGGCTCTCATTGGCGGTGCGATTACTAGGATTGCGGCGGTTCAACTGGGACGCGAGGAACGAGTCGGTGTGCGTGACGCGTTACTCTTTGCCAGAAGCAAATGGGCTTCCCTGATCGGGGCTCCTCTTCTGCCGCTGGTTGCAATTGGCATCTTGAGTTTGCCGCTCATGTTTGCCGGGGTCGTGATGCGGGTGGACCTTGGAGTCTTGCTGATGGGGATTCTCTGGCCCTTGGTGATTCTCATCGGATTGGTGATGTCTCTGTTTGGCATTGGCTTGATTGCCGGTTGGCCGCTGATGTGGGCGACGATTAGCACGGAGGGAACGGATTCCTTTGATGCGATCAGCCGTTCCTATGGGTACACCTATCAAAAGCCGGTTCGCTATGCGATTTACGCCTTGCTCTCGACTGTTTTAGGTTTACTCGGTTGGCTCGTGTTTGCCTTGTTTTTCGACACGGTTATCGGTTTTGTTGATGGATCGGTTGGCTTCGGTGCCGGAGGAGAGAGGCTCGAATCCATGCGACTTGTCATCTCATCCACCGGTGAGGATCAGTCGCCGATGATGCTGACTTGGGGAGCAACGCTGATTGGCTTGGTGACCAGCACGTTTCAGAGTTTACTCACCGCTTATGGTTATGGTTTCTTTTGGGTTGCTGCGGCGGGCATCTATTTGCTTCTCAGACTTGATGTTGATCAGACCGAATTCGACGATGTCTTCATGGATGATGACGAAGACATGATGTATGGTCTGCCCACGATCGCTCAAGACGATGCAGGCGTGCCCGGGGTCACGGATGTCGACGAATCGCAAAGTGACGTTGAACGCTCGGGGGAATGAGGTTTTTCGATCTCACTCCACAAGTTAGACGGCTCGTCTGTGGACCCGTGAAATCAGCCGGCCAGAACCTCTGTCATCTGACCGTGAAATTGCCCGTTGGTTAATACTGCATCGCAACCCGCGGCCCGTGCCGTTTCGATTTTCGAGACATGCACATGAGGCGCGATCGCGATGATGCGAGCATCGGGGGCCACGTCGCGAATCTGTTCAATCAATTCGGCGATTGCGGGCAACGAATTGTTCAGGTCCAGGATGACTTGATCGGGAGCGGCCGAATCACAAGCGGCTACCAGCTGGCCTGCTTGAGCAATCACCTCAAGATCGGCGTCGACCTGTCGGGCTGCTTGAGTGACTTGGGATCCAAGCATCAGATCGTTGGACAACAGAATCGTTTTCATTGTCTGAACCTTAAACAGCTTCCTTGCCACGCACTCCGTCTCCGATGCGAATGGCCTCTTCAATAGGGACTTGGAAGATCTTGCCGTCGCCAATGTTACCCTCGCCACCCGTTCGAGCTAATTGCTCGATAAGCTCGACAGTGCGATCAACGTAGTCGTCATTGACCGCAATTTCCAGCACCACTTTCCGTAGCAGGTTGAGGCTGTATTCCATTCCTCGATAGGTCTCGGTATGCCCCTTTTGTCGGCCAAAACCGTGAGCGTCGCAAACCGTTAGCCGTTCGACGCCGATGCCTTCGAGAGCCTCGCGAACGGCCTCAAGTTTGGTGGGCCGGACAATGGCATAGATCAGTTTCACGGGGGGAGCTCCGCAGCGGGAAATTCACAACGACGTTTAACCCTTCAGAGTCTAATCGAGCGAAGCGGGGCCGAAAAGACGAACCGGCATCGGAATTTAATTTCGATGCCGGTTGAAAGTGATTTGTCGATGGACGAAAGCCGGGCTCCCAAAAGCCAGCTAGTCGCCGACCTGGATTGACTACGGGGCAAGAAGCGTCAGTGACGCGTCCTTTACCTTTTTCGCTCGGTCGGCCGAGGCTCGCAGATGAGCCTGCGTGTAGCTGTCGAGACCTTCCGTCTCCAGCGACTTTTCCATCTTCTCGATCAAATCGGTGAGCTGCACATAGGCGACGGCCTGGCAGTCGTCCGGAGCACTCGTATTCCCCATCGCCAAGCTTGATAATCTGGCCAGGTATCGGCGTTGAAGATTTCGTCGCAGACTCGTAATCGCCGGTTTTCGATTGGTGTATTCACCCGCTTCGAGATTATTAAGCTCTGAGAAAATGACATTTGTCAATTCTTCAATCAGCTCTGCAGTTGTAAAGGCATCCTCACTTGAGTCGACCTTAAGCTCAGCATCATGAAGTCGCTCGAGTGTCAACGATGAAAGCAGTTGTGAGAGTACACGGTTTTGCCACATCAAGATGACCTGGTGGACTGGAAAGTCCGGTCGCAATGGAGATGTCGAACCCCAGTGGCGCCACTTAGAGCCCGCCAGTAAGTTGTAATGAGCGGGATCAATCTGATAGGGCTTGTCGCTGAATACCTGTTCCGAGAGTAGCTGCAAGGCTTCTCGTTGTCGCTTCGGTTCGATAACGGTGAACGGCGCAGGTGCGTCTTTATCGCCCTTGTGACTTCGACTGGTGTCCAAGCCACCAATGAATCGTGAGGCGAAGAACATGGCCTGACCATGAGTCGACAACAGGACGTTAAAGGCACGGCGAGCGTCGCTGTAGCTGTCGCCGTCTTCCGTCATACGGTCAACGACGCCGGGCAACAGATTGCTAACCAGCTTTGCCTGTTGTCGAGCATATTCCAAAGGATCTTTGCCCAGGTCCCAGCGGTTAACGAAGGGGTCCGGATCAATGCCTCGAGTATCCTCATCCGTTGCATATGCATGGCCAGGTTCGCCGCTCCGCGCAGCGATCTTTTTCAACTCAGCGACTTCTCCCTTTGAGCCTCCCGAAAGCTGCTTGTAACCATATTCGATCGCCCAATAGTCATAAGGGCCAATCGTGGGCGAATAAAAGTCGCCCTGCTTGGTTCCCTCTTGAACAATATTCACCGGCGTGTAATCCATCACCGATGCGGTAATGCCGGTTTGCGACGTCTTGTCTGGGTTGTTGATCTCTTCCAAATCCAAGAACGAACTTGATTTGAAATTGTGACGCAATCCTAGCGTGTGGCCAACTTCGTGCATGGCGATATCCTTTAAGCCCTGCATGATCAGTTTTTCCTGGAGCTCCTTGCTTTGCTTAGCGTCCGGCTTGGCAAGTAACGCGGCGCGACCAAAGGCGAATTGCATCGCCATGCCCTGGCTCAACATGCATTCGCGCTGAGATTGGGGCAGCATGTGAGCCGCTTTGTTCATCTTTTCCTGGTAACTCTCCAGATCCAACGGACCGCCGGTTAACGAGGCGACTTTCTCCTGAGTCAGCGTTTCAAACTCATCTTGCCAGGACTCTAAGAAGTCGGAATCAAAAATGATGTCTGCATCCAGAATTTCGCCCGTGTAGGGGTTTACCCGTGAAGGACCCATCGCAAAGCCCGCACTTGCGGTGATCCAACGGAACGTGTTGTAGTTGATGTCCTCGGGATCCCAGGTTGCATCATCCGGCTGTTGGCGGACTTCGATCGCATTAATGAAGCCTGCCTTCTCAAATGCCTTGTTCCATTCGCTGATGCCGTCGTAGATGGGCTTGCGATATTTGAATGGAACCGTCTTTTCAATCCAGAATATGACCGGTTTCTTGGGCACCGATTTCTCCGCTGAAGGGTCGGCCTTCTGCAGATTCCAGCGGTTGATGTAACGGAGAAAATGGTCTCGGTCCCGTGAACTCGAATAGTCCTTGAGCACCGTTATGAAGTAACCAACCCGGTCGTCCGCCATGCGAGGCTGATAACTGGTTTGGGGGAGTTTACTGATCGAATAGTGGACGTTGATCGTGACGCCTCGAGTATCTGCTACCGATTCAATCGTCGTGCGACCGCTCGATGCATACGTGGCTGCGATCTGAAGTTCGAGATTGTCTTTGAATCCTTTGACAGAGTCCCAAACCGATTTCGTCGTCGAAAAAGCAAAACCCGGAAGAACCTGCGAAATCTGCGGCAGATCGCTCATGAAAACGGAGGTCAGATCAACAAGGTCGCCTCCGCGGGGGCCCTTGGTCAAAACCGGCAGACTAAACAGAACGCTGTCGGTATAGGCGTTCTTGACTGCCGTGGCTTCAGGAGTGTTTTTTGATGCACGGAAACGAACATTCTTTCGGATGATGTGGACTCGATCGTCGACCTTTCGAAACTGCCAGACCCAATCGTCTCCAAAGTTCCAGGACATGCCTCCCAGGAGTGGTCGTTGTCCGATGCCTTTGGCAATTGAGATCAGGACGATGTATTGGTTCGCGTAGTCAGAACTACTTAGCTCCGCAAATAACTGATTGCCTTTGCGATAGGTGCGGATCAATCCCTCCACCGGTTTCGCATCTTTCAGGATGATTGCGTGCTTCGGCTGCGATGGCTTTGACGAAGAACTGCTCGAAGAGCTGGAGCCTCCCGACGAAGAGCTGCCCGAGGTAATCGCGGTCTTGTCCGAGGATACGGCGGCTTTGTCGTCCCCGGCTTTTTTTTCCGAGTTTTCTGTTTCATCCGCGACCGCAATCGTGGCTATTAAGAGAGTGGCAAGCGTCGCCGTGAAAAACCGAAAATACATACAAAACTCCCTTGAGAAAGGCGAATCTCTGGAAAAAATAGGCTCAGGGGGTGACAGGCGAGCTGCGTGTGACCGGGTTGCGAAAAAACAACCAGTAGTCGTCAAATATACCCTATTTTCTAAGTGCTGCGAAACGACCGTATCTTGCACGTTTTCTCGATATTTTCTTTAAAAACGTCTCTTTTCGGGGTCGAGCCGATGCAGGGTCAATGCAGGCTCACTTCGATTGGGGCCGTTCGAGAAAGAGGACGAGGCTTCCGCGTTGAGCCACCGCTCCCTTTTCGTTCAGGTCGGGATTAAGTCGGATGAGAACGGTGCTGACGGGGCATCTGCGAAGGCGGGCCTACTCCCCTCGGCTTTCGAAGCGACGGTAGAATGTGGCCCGTTGTAATGCTTTCCGCCGAGTCTGTTTGTCGGTGAACTGTTTGTCGGTGAATTTGTGATGCACCCACCTCACCTCGCTGTTCTGTCGCGCTTCGACATGGTCGTATCGGCGGGGGCGATCAATTCGTTGGGAAATGCTGGAGGGTTCAGCGGTGCCCGACTCTGGAAGTTTGCAAGCAATCAAGCGACCTGGTGTTTGCGACGGTGGCCCATCGAACACCCCGATGAGGAGCATCTTGCTTGGGTGCATCAAACGTTGCTTCGCGCCGTCGCTGGCGGAGTTGAGTTTGTGCCTGCACCGCATGCAACTCCAACCGGACAGACTTTTATTCGGTATGACGGGTACCTTTGGGAGTTGACAAATTGGATGCCTGGAGCGGCAACCTTCTGGGCGGCTCCTTCCTCACGAAAATTGACGAACGCTATGGGAGCTCTGGCGAGATTTCATCGGGCGGTTGCGCCGGTCGAAGATCAGAATGATTTCGCTCCCGCTGTCGCCACTCGTCAGCAGCGTTTAGCAGAGTGGCAGGCGATTACGGCCGATGCTCGTTGGAAGCAGCGGCTTGCGACAGACAACCGCTTTGAGACTCAATTGACAGAATTGCTCACTTGGCTTCCTGCAAATCTGGATCCGCTCAAGGAAGCATTGGATCAGGCGAGTCGTTGTTCCGTTCCTCGACAACCCTGTCTGCGTGATGTGTGGCACGACCATATTCTCTTTCAGGCCGATGAGGTCACTGGAGTGATTGATTTTGGAGCGATGCGAGTCGATTCGATTGCCACCGATATCGCGCGGCTCATGGGAAGCCTNGTGGGCGACGACGCCGATGCTTGGCAAGCGGGACTCGAGGCATANGAATCNGTGCGTCCGTTGTCGGGGGAGGAGCGATCGNTGCTAGCGACATTGGATTGGGCAAATCTGATTCTGGCNGCCGCCAATTGGATTCGGTGGCTTTGTCTGGAAGGGCGTCGCTTCGAAGATGAAAAAGCGGTTCAGCAGAGAATNGAGGCGATTCTCCNCCGTTTGCAGACGCGTCGAGACTCATCCGATTTGTCTTAATCCCNACACAGGTTGANCGATCAGATAGTCGATACCTANAGGCAGGTNATTGGATCTGTGTTCGTCCGNCCAACGAGGGATGAGTTCGGCGAAAGTGTCGAGATTTGAGTTGTTTTAGTGTCGAGATTTGAGTTGTTTTGTTGCCAGCATTGGATTTATCTGGCGCCGCACGCATCGCTCATGATCCTCAGCTCAAAGCGTTGACCCCTAGTGAGGATCAACGATAGAATTCGACTAATAACATGCTTCAAAACAATAACTTACGTGCAGCCATCCAGGGACACATGCATATTTCAAAGATTCTTCGTCCGTTGCTCTTTGCAACNCTCATCGTCGGCATGCCCTNNGCGGCAATGGCACAGACGAATGCGAATGCTCCTCTGATTCCGGAGTTGGGAAATCTCTTGCCGGAAAGCTCGGGAGGGCAAGAGGTCACGATTTCCGGAAGTTACAAGCTGACCGCGGATGGCCGCTATGGTGAGCTTTCGGTCACCGCCGATCTGAAAGACGGATGGCACATCTACTCCGTCACCCAAAAGAGTGGCGGTCCTCAGAAAACGCAAATCGTTGTTGAATCCAAGCAGGTTNAATTACTNGGGCCGTTCGTGCCGGANCAAAAGCCGAAGGAGAAGAAGCTTGAGTATTTCAAGGTTCCGGCTGAAGAGCATTATGGCAAGGTGANCTGGACGGCGCCGTTTGAAGTCGTTGGACCATCGTCGACCGACNTGGTCATTCGCGGAGATGTCAAAGGGCAGGTTTGCGACGAGGTGGGCAGCTGTATCCCGTTGGTAACGAGCGATACCACTTTTGCGGCAAAGCAGAGTGGAGTATTAGCCAAACCTCCTGCCATTTCTTCTGACGCACCTCGTCGAACTCCACCTGTTGAGAGCACCGCCACCGCCGATATTTCATTGTCGCTGGCGAACTTCAAGGTGCCTGCTGGCAAGGGCTATCGCGATGCCTCGAGCCACGCTTCGATTCGTGGTGCCGTCCCGGGAAGTGCGAATCCTGGTGACACCATTCAATTGGTTCTTACGGTTGAGCCCGAACCCGGTTGGCATGTCTATGGTTATGCGTCGAAGGTCGAACCAACGACGATATCCAAGCCCACCATTATTGGAATGATGTCGCCTTCGTCCTGGAGCTTTGGCGAACCGAAGGTCGATGGGAATCTGATCGTCAAGGAAACCGGATTGAGCATGGAGCCGATCCAGAGCTATTACGAGCAAACGGCGACCTGGACGATTCCGGTGACGATCCCAGCTGATGCGAAACNGGGTGAAACTGTTTTGCGTGGCATGATTGGATATCAGACTTGTACCGATGCTAGGTGTGATCGACCCACCGCAGCTGATTTTGCCGTCAAGATTAATGTGGGTGGCAATGACACGGCAACGATTCCTGTCATGTTTGCTTCCGCCAAGTATTCGGCCGTCGCCAAGTTTGTCGATACGGGTGAGACTCCGGATGCTGTTGCGGTTTCGCCACAGACTTTAGGCGATGCGGCAACCACGAGCTTTGATCTTTCCAGAATTCAAGTTGCGGATAATCTGGAGAGTTCCTTTGGCTACATCTTGCTGTTGGCATTTGTCGGAGGATTCATTCTCAACTTTATGCCGTGTGTGTTGCCCGTCATTGGTCTGAAAGTGATGGCCTTCGTGCAGCAGGCGGGTGAGAATCGTGGTCGTATCCTGATGCTGAACATCTGGTATGCCTTGGGCATGATCAGCATTTTCTGGCTGTTGGCCACGCTGGCTTCTGCTGCCTCACTGGGGTTGAGTAGTCGTGGATTGGGGTGGGGCGAACAATTCAATTACGATGGCTTCACCATCCCGTTGCTTTCCGTGGTCTTCGTGATGGGACTGAGTTTTCTTGGGGTCTGGGAGATTCCAATTCCAGGTTTCGCGGGTGGCAATACGGCGAATGAACTCGCTGCCAAAGAAGGGGCTTCAGGCGCTTTCTTTAAGGGAGTTATTACGACAGTTTTGGCGACTCCCTGCAGTGGCCCTGGATTGGCAACGGCGCTGACCTGGTCGGCCACAAAGCCGCCGTTTCTTGTTTATCTCGTATTTACCGCCATGGGATTGGGGATGGCGTTCCCCTATCTTTTGATTGGAGCGTTTCCCCAGTTGGTCCGCTTCATTCCCAAGCCGGGTGCCTGGATGGATACCTTCAAGCAGCTGATGGGGTTCGTGCTCCTCGGCACCGTGGTTTACATGTTCACGCTCATCAGTCCTGGCTATGTCGTGCCGACCATCGCCCTCATCTTCGCACTGTGGGCGGCCTGTTGGTGGATTGGTCGAGTTCCGGCCGGTTCGGATTTTGTCGCGCAGGGAAAAGCTTGGATCGCGGGCGGAATCTTTGCCGCAATCATCGGTTGGTTTGCGTTTGGTTACGAGGCCAATAACGAACATGAGTTGCCGTGGCAGCCTTATTCTCTGGCCACTCTCGATGAAAACATCCGTGCTAATCGAACCGTGATGATCGACTTCACGGCCGATTGGTGACCGACTTGCAAAGTCTTAGAACGGTCTGTTCTAAACACTCAATCGGTTCGAAGTGTTGTTGACGAAAACGAAGTTGTGACGTTGTTGGCGGATTGGTCGGAAGGGCAAGAGGACGTGACTCAGATACTTGAGGCACTCGGTGACAAACAACTGCCCGTGCTCGCCATTTTTCCCGCAGGCGATCCTTATCGACCTCGAAAGTTGACGGGCATTTACACCAAGGCCGAACTGATTCAGCAATTGCGAGACGCAGGCGCTTCTGCCTCATCCCAGCAGGTTGCTGGGGAATAAGCGAAGTTCGCCCGAGCGAACTGGGAAAAGTGTTTTGAGTCAGACGCTGTTGGCTCATCGATTGCGTTGAATGGGCTGCAGCCGCTGTTCGCCTGCGTGGTTTGGCTGCTGGCTCTTGGCTGAAATNTCGCCTAGCTCTTCTTTTCCATCACACGACCGGTGCCATCCACAACCCGGCCGATCTCATAGCAGTCGAACCCTGCCGCTTCGACAATTTGATTAATGCGTTTCGCATAAAAGGGGCTGACGACCAACACGAGGCCGATGCCCATGTTGAAGACTCGCTTCATCTCATCCGATTCAATTTCGCCGAGTTGTGCAAGCCAAGGGAACACCGGAGGAACGGGCCAGGTATCAGGATGGATCTCGATGTCGACGGTGTTCGGTGTGATCCTTTCGAGATTTTCCTCTAAGCCACCACCCGTGATGTGAGAGATTCCGTGGACGACATTCTTGACCTTGTAGTGGTTTAAGATTTCTTTGACGGCTGGGGCGTAGATACGAGTGGGAGCTAGTAACGCTTCGCCCACTGTCGCTTCTAACGCATCAACCGGCTCATCAACCTTTAAGCCGGCGATCTCGAATACGATTTTCCGCACGAGACTGAAACCGTTTGAATGAAGTCCGGCAGATCCAAGTCCGAGGACGACGTCATCGGCTGCAATTGCCTCGCCGGTGATCAAATGTTTTTGTTCCACGACGGCCACACAGAAACCGGCCAGGTCATATTCGCCGTGGGCGTACAGGTCGGGCATGATTGCGGTTTCACCGCCGAGTAGAGCACAATCCGAAAGGAGGCAGCCTTCGCTGATTCCTTCGACGATTTGTTCCAGCATTTCGGGATCGTCATGCGACATGGCGACGTAGTCCAGAAAGAACAGCGGCTCGGCTCCGCAACAAATCGCGTCATTGACGCTCATTGCCACTAGATCGATCCCCACTGTGTTGTGGACACCTGTCTCGGTGGCGACCTTTAGTTTTGTGCCAACTCCATCTGCACACGACACCAACACAGGGTTGTCATAGGTGCGTCGAAAAAGCGGACTTTGAAAGTCCAGCTGAAATAGGCCTGCGAAACCTCCATCCAGCTTCATGACGCGGGGAGAAAACGTGCGGTGCATCAACCGAGGCAGCTTGGCCATCGATTGTTGGTAGACGTCCAGATCTACTCCTGCGCTCTTGTACGTCGCCTTCGACATTCGGATTGCTTCTTCACTGAAAGGAAATCGGGAAACTACGGACGNCCATCATAAACTGTCAACGTACCACCGGGGAAGGACGCAGACGGCGAGATACGCTGAAACTCCCGGACGCCCCTTCCAAACGGCTTGTCTGGTAGCTCTTTCCAGTGGGGCGACCGGTGGGAACGGAGCAATCGTTTCCTCCGATACGTGGATGCCATGCCAAATCTTCGATGTTGTCGTTCGAGCGAAATATTGGAGCTGAAATGCCGATGGGAAATTGTAATGGAATCACCGTTGGCGAGGCTTGAGGTGGCCGAGTGACTTGCAGCGTCGAGGTACTCCAACCGACTTGTAAAGATTGTCATGAATAGATCGGTTGCCAATCCGTTACAACCCGGGAGGTCTCTTGCTCTTGGTGGACTCAAGGGAGAGTTGAGCAAGAAGAATTGGCAGCGATTGGTCGTGACACGTTAGATGCCGGTGAAGCGGCAAAGCTTTACTGGACGAAATCAATTGCCCAGTGCGCGCAACGTGGTTTGAAGTGTTGGTTTTTCGCNGAAAAACAGCATTCAGATCACGGCTGTTCAAAATGCTGGTGTTATCTTTTTTCTATCGCTTTTCGACTTCGAACCACCTGTGATTTTTTGACGGATCAAACACGATGCTGATGGCTCACCCTCACCCGGAACTTCAATTCACTCACCTTTTGCCCTATGGAGCTCTGATCCACGATCGTGGTGTTCAGTTTGTTGTCTTCAGTCGATCGGCAACGGCGATGCGTTTGCTGTTCTATGACAATGTTGATGACACTGAACCTTCAGAAATTATCACCTTCGATTCCGATACGGATCGCTGGGGAGATATTTGGAGTGTTTTCGTGCCCGATATCGGCGCGGGGCAACTCTATCATTTCCAAGCTGAAGGCCCCTTCGATCCTGCGAATGGCCATCGATTCGATGGGCGCGCCCGTCTGATTGATCCCTACACCAAAGCTCTCGCTGGCAAGTTTCAGGATTGCGGTGACGGAATCATCAGGCCGCCGAAGTGTGTCGTGATGGATGATTATTTCGATTGGGAAGGCGATCGGCATTTGCGTCGTGATCTCTCAGAAACAGTTATCTACGAAATGCACGTTCGTGGCTTCACGATGGATGAGAGCAGTAATGCTGAATACCCGGGCACCTATCTCGGAGTTATCGAGAAGATTCCCTATCTGAAGTCGTTGGGGGTGACTGCCGTTGAGCTGATGCCGGTTCACGAGTTCCCGATTTTGGGAACCGATGGCAAGAAACTTGACCGTCCCAATTACTGGGGTTATGACCCGCTCGCCTTTTTTGCGCCCCACCGCGGATATGCTGCTNGATCAACACCTGGAAGTCAGGTCAACGAATTCAAGCAGATGGTGAAGGCTCTGCATCAGGCTGGTATCGAAGTAATTCTGGATGTCGTTTTCAACCATACTTGTGAAGGTAATGAGCTTGGTCCAACTCTGAGCTTCAAGGGGTTGGAAAACAATGTTTATTACATGCTCGAAAGCGGCAACTACTACAAGAATTTTTCGGGTTGTGGGAATACGATTAACGGGAATCACCCCATTGTCCGAGAAATGATTTTCCATTGTCTGCGGCATTGGGTCCATAACTACCATATTGACGGTTTCCGGTTCGATCTCGCTTCCATTCTCAGTCGTGATCGTCAGGGGCATCTGGTTCCGANCCCGCCGTTGGTCGAGGCGATTGCCGAAGATCCGCTCTTGGCCGATACCAAAATTATTGCCGAGGCGTGGGATGCCGCCGGAGCCTACCAGGTGGGGTCGTTTGGAAATCTCCGTTGGGCGGAGTGGAATGGCCGTTATCGTGATGATATGCGGCGATTCTGGAGGGGCGATCCGGGNCAACTTGGGAATCTGGCCACCCGACTCGCTGGGTCCAGTGATCTGTATGAACCCGGTGGTCGCCGTCCCTACCACAGTATTAACTTTATAACCTCCCACGATGGTTTCACGATCAATGACCTCGTTACCTACAACGACAAACATAATGAGGTCAATGGCGAGGGGAACCGCGATGGTGATAACAACAATCTAAGCAACAACTACGGTGTGGAAGGCCCCACGCGGCATCGAGGAATCGAAGACATTCGCTCACGGCAAGTCAAAAACATGCTTGCCACACTCCTGCTGAGCCAGGGGGTACCGATGATGTTGTCGGGTGATGAGTGTCGCCGAACCCAGCACGGAAACAATAACGCTTATTGTCAAGATAATGAGATTAGCTGGTTCAACTGGGAGATGGTGAACAAGAACCAGGACACCGTTCGGTTCGTTCGTTCGGTGATCGCCTTCCGACGCCGTCAGCCAACGGTACGGCGGAAGTACTTCCTGAGTGGTCAGCCCACTCAGGCTGGTCTCTCCGACGTCAACTGGTACAGCTCACTCGGTACAGCCATCGATTGGGGCAAGGATGATCGCTGTCTGATCTGTTTGCTGGCAGCTCCGTCTCTTGCTGAAGATCCCGAGGAACTCGGTCGCGATGTCTTGATCATGATCAATAATTCGCATGAACCGCATCAATTCATTCTTCCGCCTATTGCTAAGGGGAATCGTTGGAAGTTGGTTATTGATACCTCGGCCCCAGCGCCTCGGGATGTGTATCCTGACTCCGATGGTCCCGATATGCCTCGTTCCGGATGTTTCAATTTGGCAGAACATTCACTGCGGTGCTATGTGGCTGTGAATCATTAGCGCGAGAGATCAAAAAAGGCCGGGCTCATGTGAGCCCGGCTGAAATCGAGGATTGAAGATCTGTGGACGCTTTAAGGCGAGCTCGTTAAGCTTCGCCATCTTCGAAGAACTCGAAAGGAATACAGCGGAACATCTCTTCCGTGGTGGTTATTCCTTGAGCGATTTCAATCAGCGCTGAACGTCGTAATTCGACCATGCCATTTTCGATGGCGGCTTCATGCAATGTCTTCATGGGACGGCCTTCGGTGATGATTTGTCGCAATTCATCATTCATGCTCATGACTTCGCACACGCCGACTTGTCCCCCATAGCCCTGTTGGAAACATTCGTCACAAGCTCCTGGAGAATACATGACATTGCCCTTGTCGGCAGGTAGCAAATGACGAACCTCCTCAAACAAGGTCGGATGATCCGAAACGTCGATCTCAATTTTGCAGTTTGAGCAGAGACTGCGCAACAGTCGTTGAGAAATTACGCCCAACAGACTGCTTGCCAGGAAATGAGGGTTCACTCCATAGGAAACCAGTGTGTAGGCTGCGGATGCGGCGACCGGAGCGTGCAGTGTTGCTAGGACTAAATGCCCGCTGTTGGCTGCTCGCACCGCGATCTTCGCCGTTTTGGCGTCGCGGATTTCGCCGATCATAATCACGTCCGGTGCCTGTCGCAGGCAAGCTGCCAGCAGTTCGGGAAAGTCGACGCCGACACGAGTGTTGACCTGAGATTGTCGTACGTCTTCGAGGACGTACTCAATCGGATCTTCCAGCGTGTTGATTTTGCGTTCGCCATTATTCAGATGTTGCAGGCAACTGTACAGCGTGGTCGTCTTGCCACTGCCAGTGGGACCGCTGACCACAATCAAGCCGCTGGGATGTTTCATCAGCGACATCAATTCCTGATAAGCCTGTTGACTCACACTCAATTGATCAAGACCGATCAATCCGCGTTCGCGATCGAGAATGCGACAGGTAATGTCTTCACCGAATAGGGTGGGCATGCAGTTCAGCCGCAAATCCATGGCTCCTTCCGGACGGTTGAAAACCCAACGACCTTCAATCGGTCGGAATCTCTCCGTGATGTCGATGTCTGCCATTGCCTTAAAGTGCGACATTAGTTTCCGGCCNTATTCGTGCGAATACTCACGTACAGATCGCATGATTCCCATCTGCCGTAGACGAACTTCCACGTTCTTTTCGTTCGTCAGAAAAAATAGGTCGCTGGCTTTCATTTGAATGGCCAACTGAATCAATGCGGCGGCCGTTCGGTCCACCGGTTCATTTTCAACATCGATGGCGTTTTTTTGTTCGGCTTCGGTGCTCATCCGTTTTAGTCCTTGAGTTGACTTTGAGCTTCGCTAAGGTTTTCGACAACAACGAGCACTTCCCCCAATCGCATCATGGAGAAAACTCGGTGGATCAATGGCGGAACTGAATGAACGACGATTTTGTAACCGTTTTCCTTGGCGGCTCGGTTTACACTCAACAGCCAACCGATACCACTCGAATCCAAGAATGTGGCGTCATTGAGATCAAACAAGATGTGCTTGGTCACCTCATCACCAGGTAGGTCCAAGGGACTCAATACAGAACTGTCATCAGCCGTCGTGGAAGCGTTGGAGATGTCTCCAACGAGCTTGTATTGGGTCCAGTTGTCCTCAGAGGTAATAAACCGGACTTCCATTCTTGATTCTCCTCACTCGAGTATTGATGACCCGCATATTTTGTGACGGCCTCGCTTCAAGCAGTGCTCTAACCGTCCTGTGACAGACTTTGTGTCGTCGATCGACACTGGATTAGATCTCAGGAAATCCAGCACACGCTAAGANAGAACGACAAGTCAGATTGTAAACATTTAAGCCGCGTCGGTGGAGCACCGGTCGGGGATGAAACAGGTCAGATATTAGCCTCTGCCGATGCCTGCTATCCGACTCTAGAAGTTGTGTTTCTCGCCTTCCTGTCCGCTGCGAGTTCCAAGAGCTCGCCAGATGTCCAGGGAGATCGTGTCCGAGATCGAGACGACGTGGGTATCGCCAAAGCAAACATTGACAATTCCGGGATGATGGCTGCGAGCTGAAACGATCGCGTGTTCCCCTGGAGTGTCGGGAATTGCGCTATAATTGCCACAGTCCTGACCCGTCCAATTGGGTGGAGCCACGTGGTTGTACATGGTTCCCGTGTAACCGGCAAAGGGCCAGCCATTCGAGTAATCGGAGCCTGGAAGCCAGCGGCCAGCGGATGTGAAATTATATCGCGATGGTTTGGGTTGGTAGTTCAGGCAGCGTTGGAAGATTGATTCCCGACCGATCGGCCGGTCCTGTCGCCCCGGCATCGTGACNATGTCTTCTCGCCGCGGCGGCACTTTGGCTGGGTTCAGACCACTTCCCTTGGTTCGCTCTGAAAAGAAAACGGTCTTCGCCAGGCCGTCCCGAAACTTGCTCACGGTGAGCCCCTGTTTGCCTGCTGAAAACGCGCCGTTGCCCAGCACCGGGTTGCCGTCGACGACCGTGTCATGGCGGCTTTGTTGAGAAGTGGAATGGGCGCCGCCGTACGGAGTCGAACCGCCGAAGTTGTAACGATAGTTGTTCTCCGAAATGATGCGAACCGTATTCGGATCACTTGGGCAGATAAACATGTCCTCGGCATTGGCGTAGGCAGCGTAGTTGATGTTGAAGGGGCGACTATTGCGGGTCATTCGCAATGCCGATGGCTTCTGCAGATCGATCAGCTCGTAAATCGACTGGCTTTCTAAAAACGAAAGAATCCAAATGTGAACCGACCGGAAGCCCGTCGACTCGCCCCGTTCGGCTTGCTGATCGACGTTGTTGTAATTCGTATACGATCGCTGAGGTTTGCCCCCGCTGACCCAATCCGGCAACAAGCGGCCGGGAGGAAAGCGACGCTGGGATGATTCGTAATTAGCCGTAGCGATGCCTATCTGTCGCAGCCGGTTGATGCAACGAGTCTTGCGAGCCGCTTCGCGTGCTGAGTTGACTGCTGGCAAGAGCAGGCTGATTAGAATCGCCAAGATGGCGATCACGAGTAAAAGCTCAATTAGCGTGAAGGCTTTTCGTCGNTATAAATCGAATCGCGTCATAGTCAGACTCGAACTGGTATGAATCAGCGAAGGCGACTGTCGCGTTGTAGGTCAATTCGTTGAATTAGAAAAGCCAGCCTGCGACTTCGACCGCGCATAGAAAAAGGTGAACAAAATCAGGCCGCTGGGTTCCGGAACTGCGGCAATCGCTTTCCNAGGCCCAAGTCCATTACCGCCTGCGGTGAATGCCGTGACTATGTCGCCACTTTCGAAAAGCATGTCACCGTTCCAATCGCCTTCCGGCCAGCTGGCTGTCGCTCCTGTCTCGTATTTACCGGAGGTGAAGACGACCACCAGGTCACTACTGTTGAAATCCCCGTCCAAATTCGCGTCGCCGAAGTAACTTTTCTTCAGGTCGTCAATCCAACAGACACGGTCCAACTCGTTGAGGAGGTTGTCTGATTGTTCGTGGGCATTCGGATTTCTCTGAATGTTTCTTGGCTCGGCTTTTTGAAATGAACGATTGGTGACGGCTGAGATGATCGGCCATTCAAAACGATCGGTCGGTATCACCATCAGCTGGTGTTCAGGATTTGAAACGTTCGCAGGGAATCTCGTTCCTGCGTCGATTGCCGCATGAAAAAAATCGTGNTGAAAATGATTTGGTGAGCGTAAGAATTCTTTTTTTGAAAGATGTCGAAAAGGCTGTCTTGCAGTGATTTCACTTTGCAATGGCGCCAAGTGATTTATTTTTCAGGTTTTAAAAGCTGAACATTACGTGTCGATCTTTAAGCGGCTGCCAACATTGCACGCCGAAAACAGCACAGTTTGTTGCGGATTTTGGGGGAGCTCGATATAAGGAACGTAGGGGAATGAAATTCGAGGGAGTGGGTGTGGTTTCGAATCCAGGATGTCGCTGCACAATAATCGTCACCAGAGTCGCCTCTGAAGTTTGGGGTTTGGCGAGATTGAAGCGACTTCTGCGAAAGTTATTGCACAAATTCTTCTCAGAGTGACTACAATAGGCACCGCATCGGCGACGACCAGCGTGCAGCGTGACTCCACGATTGCGCTAAGATAACGTGTTCATCAGCAGAAGTATTCGCTTCGAAAACGTTACCTGTTGCGGATGATCCGAGGACTTTTCTCGTCGGAATAGGCGAAAGGCACCAACCGATTTGTAGGCTTGTGGAATGGCGCAAGATTCACGCCATTTGATCGGTCTAATCGACATCAGATCTGATCGTTCATCATCGCAACGAGTTAGCACTCGCGGTGATCGAGGTCCGTTCGGATGATCAATTTTATGGAACAGATACTACGTNTGGGCGACGTAACTCTCACAAACAAAAACACAAGATTGCTGGCTGCTAGGAGCATCACTTATGGGTCGCAAGATACGCCGTTCACTTCGTCGTCGTTTGAGTGTGAAATCGGACAAGGTGACGACAAGTCGGAAGTCGCTTCTCGAGATTCTTGAACGACGAGCGATGCTCGCCGCGGATCCTTTGATTTCTGAATTCCAGGCATCGAATCAGGGAACGATTGTCGATGGTGATGGCGAAACGAGTGATTGGATTGAGTTGCGAAATCCGAGTACGGAAGCGCTCGATATCAGCGGCTATTATTTGACCGATGACAAAGCTAACTTGCGACAATGGCAAGTTCCGGATGAAACGGTCTTGGCACCCGGTGAGCATCGCATTGTTTTCGCATCGGGCGATGACAAGGTGGATGGTGCGGGATATCTGCATACCAGTTTCAGGTTGTCGTCAGGTGGCGAATACCTTGGTTTGGTCAAGCCTGATGGAGTAACGATCGTTCAGGAATACGACGAGTATCCCGCTCAATTCACCGATCAGTCCTTCGGGATTGCCTCGGATCGTGACACCGTGCAATTGGTGACGAGCGACTCTTCGGTTCGTTCCTTTGTTCCGACGGATGGTTCTTTGGGATTGGATTGGACTCAAACGGCCTTTAACGATGATGGCTGGACGGAAGGTTCATTGTCGGTGGGCTACGAAGTTCTCCAGGAAGGCGTGACGGTTACGGACGAGTTTGATGCGATCGGGCCAGAATGGACGACTGACATTCCCGAAGGTTCGCCCGGTACAATCACGGCGGATGGTGGAGACCTCGTGATTTCAGCTCCCGAAGGAACAAACTACACCTACGGTGCACGGGGCTCGGCACCGTTGATTTACCGATCATTGCCCTCAACGGACGCGCCTGATTTTGAGGTGACGGCAAACTTCACAAAGCGTGGAACGGATCGAGGAGCAGCGGGTATCGCGATCCTGGATCTTTCAACGGGCAAACCCGTCGTCCAATTCGAATACGATCAAGACCGATACTTCCGGATCTTCGCTGGCGGTCAGGAGCAAGACGATGACCGAGACTCTGGCGAAGATGTTTATTCGTTGCGATTGGTTCGGGATGGTCTCGAAGGCACCTGGACCGGCTACATGCTCAAACCGGCAGCCAACGGTGAGTGGGAGCTGATTGGGACGGCAGTCGATGGGGAGAACGGAACACCGGAAATCACCGGTGAAATCGGTGTCGGACTCTATGCTAGGACGGCCAATGGCACGATGGAGGCACGAGTTTCCTCGATCGATATCGTCGTTCCTGACCAGCGACCGATCTACGGACCGATGATCAACGCCGACGTTTTGGCGATGAAAGACGTGAACAGCTCGGTCTACTTGCGAATGCCCTTCAACTTAGAAGGGGATCCATCGCGATTTGACGAAATGAGCATGTCGCTTCGATACGACGATGGCATGGTCGCCTATTTGAACGGCCAACGAATCTCTGAACGAAACGTTCCCGCAGAGGTCACCTGGAATTCTACGGCTACGGGTGCTTTTGGAGCCGTCAATGGTNGAATCCCGCGGCAGAAGGAGCTGTTGGGGTCCCACATCGGCGCCTTGAAGGAGGGTGAGAATGTGCTCGCCGTCCATGGCGTAAACGTGGATGCGGCCGACAAAGACTTCTTCTTCGATGCCCAGCTTGTNGCCAGTGAGATCCTGGGTGAATCGGTGCAATACTTCACCAATCCAACGCCAGGTGAAGCGAACCAACTTCCTGCGGCACCGGTTCCAACCATCGTTGGCGAAGATGGCGTGTTCTTTGGTGAGAAAACTGTTGAGTTGTTTGCTCCGGCAGGCTTCGAGATTCGTTACTCCTTGGATGGTTCCGAGGTGACTGCCGATTCTACGCTCTACACCGGACCGTTCACTTTGAACACGAGTGCGAGACTCGAAGCCGTCAGCTTCGACGTGTCGCCCGATCCGGCTTACGTTCCGAGTAACGTGGCCAATGGTACTTTCTTTGCATTGACAGAAGATCTGCGAGGTCGTACTTCCGATCTGCCGATCATGATTATCGATAGCCTCGGCCAGTCCCTGCAAGGTACGGGGTCAGTTTCTCTGACTCCGATGAACGTCATTATCTTTGACGTTGATAAGGCAACTGGCCGATCCGCAATCGAAGAGGGCAAAATCGATTATCTCGGACGCGGTGGAGCTCGTGATCGTGGTTCCAGCTCCTCCAATTTGCCGAAGCCGAACATGGCGTTTGAGATGTGGGGTCCCAGTGGAACCGATTTAGACGACGATGCTGATGTCAGTGTCCTCGGTATGGCGCCGGATAGCGATTACGTCTTCTATGCGGCGACTTCCTACGATCCGGTTCAAATCCACAACCAGTACGCCTTCGAGTTGAGTAATCAAATCGGCCAGTGGGCTCCGGATTACCGTCATATCGAATTGTTTTCGAACATGAGATGGCAGCGGAATCGTAACGAACTCAATACCGTTGGACCCGAGGATTATTTCGGCGTTTACGCGGTGATGGAAAAGATTAGTCGCGGTTCGCATCGCGTCGATGTTGCGTCGATTGATCCGTCGGTGACGAAGACACCGGAAGAAGCAGCTCCTGGTGAACCGAACATTTCCGGTGGCTACATCTGGAAAGTGGATCGTGGTGATCCTGGTGAATCGGCCTTTAGTGCGGGTGGTGGTAGCTTCAATTGGGTCTATCCGAAGAGTCCCAAGAGTAATCGAGCAAGACCCGATCAAAAGGCGACTGCAGCACAAGAAGCTTGGGTGCGAGACTACTTCACCGAGGTCCAGAGAACCACACGTGATCCGGACTTCAACGATCCCGAAGGTTACCGTAAATACATCGATTTGGATTCATGGGTCGAACACCACTTTATTAACGTGCTGACCTTCAACGTGGATGCCTATCGTCTGAGCGGCTATCTCCACAAGGACCGTGATGGGAAATTGGCTTATGGTCCCGTCTGGGACTTTGACCGAGCTCTCAACTCGACCGATGGTCGAGATAAGGATCCCTTCGTCTGGCGATCTGAGACGGGTGACCGAGGTACCAATTTCTTCGGTGCCGGCGGCGGTATGCAGTGGCTCGCTCCGCTATTCCAGAAGGATATCAACTGGTGGCAGCATTACATTGATTCGTGGGACGTGCTCCGAAAAGACGAATTCAGTGATGAAAACCTGCACGGGCTCGTCGACACGCTTGCCGATGAAATCCGTGAGTCGCAAGCCCGAGAACGNGAGGACTGCAGTCACTGCTCTTCGATTCGACCTCGTGGCGGTTGGGAAAAAGAATTGCGAGATCTGAAGGGCTGGCTCTCGGATCGCAGCGGTTTCTTCGATTCCAATTTCGCCCCGCCCGCCTTTATTCGAGACGCGGAAGGTTCGGCCTATGATCGTCGTGATGACGGAGCCTATGTGAATGCGGGCGCCGAGATCGACATTGTTCCGATTGCGAGTGTCAACAACGATACGGCCCTGATCTCCGGCGTGAATGGAGCTACGGATGCATCCTATATGGTCCCCGTTAACAACGACCTCGCTGATACGTGGACCGCGTTAGANTTCGATGACGCCGCATGGTCCACAGGCAAGCTCGGGATTGGTTTCGGAACCTCTACTGGTTTCGACGAGAATTACACGACGGTCGTTCGACCCAACCTGGTCAATGAGGATGCAACGAATGTTCTCATTCGCGTGCCCTTCACTGTCGATGATCTCGATAGTCTCGATCAGCTCGTGTTGAAGATGAAATACGACGATGGCTTTGTCGTGCATCTCAATGGTGAGAAACTGCTCGAGAATAATCTGCGATCGGCTGAGTACGGTTGGGATTCGCGGGCAAGTAACCGACGTAACACTGACGCAGTCCAATTCGAAGAATTTGATTTGTCGGATCACACCGATAAATTGCAAGTCGGTGAAAACGTCCTGGCAATTCGTGCCATCAATTCCAGTCGCACCAGCGGCGACCTGTTGATGCTGCCTGAATTGGTCAGCCGAGTTGTCACTTATGAGCCGCTGACATTCGGAAAGGTCTACTACACGACCGATGGTTCTGATCCGCGTGGACCGGACGGGAATCCCACGGCCTCAGCAACTGAATTAGAGCGAGGTCAAAAGCTGACCATCAACGAAAACACGCGCGTTATCGCACGTAACTTTGATGAGTCCGATCGCGGTTCCGAGTCCAGAATTGTGCTTACCGATTGGAGTGCACCAACGGAACTGAACTTCGTGGTCGAAGAGGCCAATCTTGTCATCAGCGAGGTGAACTATAATCCCGCCGATGCAACCGAAGCTGAAGCTGCAGCTGGCTATGGCAATGATGATTTCGAATTCCTCGAAATTCATAACCGAGGTGGTGCTGCAGCAGACTTGGTTGGCATGCGACTGACCGATGGTATTGAATTCGACTTCCTTGATGCGGCCTCGATTCAACCTGGTGGACACGCAGTCGTGGTTCGAAATGCGGATGCTTTCCAAATGCGTTACGGCCAAGACGTCGCGGTCATCGGCGTTTATGAGGGTTCGCTGTCGAATGCTGGTGAAGATATTGATCTGGTCGATGGTGCCGGCAATGTCCTCTTCTCGGTCAATTATTCCGATAATGATCCTTGGCCCGTTCGTGCAGATGGCTTTGGTGCAACGTTGGAATTAGCGGACGTTAATGGCGTCAACGCTGCCACCCGAAACAAGTGGTATAGCTGGCAGGCCAGTAGTGAGAACGGTGGGTCACCCGGCCAGGCTGGAAGTGGACCTGCTGGCGTCGTGATCAATGAAGTGGTTGCCAACACGAATGGTGATCTCGAAGATTCGATCGAGCTGCACAACGTGACGGAAGCAGCGATCGACATCAGCGGCTGGTTGCTCAGCGACAGTGCTGGCGACCGCGACAAGTTCTCGATTCCCGCCGGGACTAATCTGGCAGCAGGCGGTTACATCGTCTTCGACGAAGGTGACTTTAACGCTGACACCCCAGTGGGGAACAACGAGAGCTTCGCTCTCGGACGAACCGGTGACAGCGTCTGGCTGACGAAGGCGGATGGTTCCTTTGTCGACGACGTTCACTTCGGTGAGACGAAGGCAAACACTTCGCTTGGTCGTATGCCGAATGGTTCGGGCCGACTCGCGCCGTTCTCGCAGACGACATTCGGTGCTCAAAATGCATCACCGAGCGTAGGTCCACTGGTGATTAGTGAGGTGAATTACAATCCTCGTGCTTCGGAAGCCGCCTTGGCCGCGGATCCCACACTCGAAACGAGCGATTTGGAATACATCAAACTCCATAATTCCTCAGCGAGTGAGATCGATCTGACGAACTGGCGAGTTCGTGGTGGTACCGATTACAACTTCGATGATGGAGTGAAGATTGGGGCTGGCGAATCTCTGATCCTGCTGAAGTTCAACCCGGACAATCCGGAGAACATCAATCAAGTGAACGCGTTCAAGGCTCATTACGGCCTGGATGAGAGTGCTCGCCTGGTGGGTGGATACGCCGGCTTGCTGAACAACAGCGACGATCGTGTCACGCTGTTGCGACCGGATACGCCGGCTGAGGATACGCCGAATGAAATCCCACACGTCATCGAAGACGAAGTTCTCTACGACGATCTGGCACCCTGGCCGACCGAGGCTGATGGGACTGGCCGAGCGTTGTCGCGAGTATCACTGACTGCTTTCGGTAACGTCGCCTCGAGTTGGGTTGCCGGTGCCTTGCCAGAGTCGTTGGCAAGTGAACTGTCGGGTGACTTCAATGGCGACGGCACACTTGATGCTGGCGATATTAATCTTCTGTTCGCTGAGATTCGTAATGGCACCAATGATGCTACCTATGATCTGAATGGCGATAGCCTGGTGAATACTGCGGATCGTGACGTGCTGGTCAAGACACTCATCGGCGCCGATTATGGTGATGCAAATCTTGATGGTGTTTTCGACTCGAACGATCTGGTGACCATCTTTATCGCGGGCGAATTCGAAGATGGTGTGGCTCTCAACTCCGGTTGGGAGACAGGTGACTGGGACGGTGACGGCGACTTTGGAAGTGGTGACCTTGTGATCGCCTTCCAAGATGGTGGTTACGCAGCAGCCGGTCCTCTGGGAGCCCATCTTGATATGGCTCGCATCGGCGGAGCGTTGGCAGAAGGTCCGGAAGCTCAATTCACGGATGGCCTGTTAACTACGGCTTCGACGACCAGCCAGCCACTAAGCTCACAAGTCGAAGTTGAACTGATCGACGAAATGGTCGAGTCCTTGTTCGACAATGATCAGCTCGCAGACGATAAGGGCACGGCGATCGACGATGTTGCGGGTGCCCTGGTCGACGACGGAATGAGTATCTGAACGCTAGAGTCAAACAAAACCCGCCAGGAAGCTCCTCTGCGATTGCAGTAGAAGCAGCTTCCGTTTCGGCGTCTCACCACGCCCTGTCTTGGTTTCGGTTGAGGCGATCGTTGAATGTCGTGGATCAAGTTGAAAGGCTGTATAAATTTCTGAATACGGACCGGTAATTGCTGGGACTTAGCCAGTTCTTCTTTTATAATTCGCACCAGTCCTCACTCGAGGGTTGCGACCAATTCTCAGGCGACATTCGATCGAATTGGTGGCTCGGCGACAAACGTGGGTGAGTCAATTCCCGCCGCTTATTGTTTCTCAGGTACTGTCACGATCTTTGTCACATCGTTGATGGCCTGTCGTGATCACACTGCGCACAACCTTACTGTGTAGATCTACCGTGTAGGTCTATCGAAAGATGTTTCGAAGGAGTCCTTGATGAATCGCTCTGTTTGGAGTTTGAGTCGTAGGTCGCATCGGCAATCGCGTCGTCGAGTAGGCTCGCATCACGAGGTGCAGGCCACACTTGAAATGCTGGAGCCGCGTCATCTTTTGGCGGGCGATCTTGTGATTTCCGAATTTCAGGCGATCAATGTTTCGACGTTGCAGGATGAGGATGGTGACTACTCGGATTGGATCGAGATCCGAAACAGTGGGACTCAAGAGGCTAGTTTGGCCGGCTGGCATCTTACGGATGATGCTGATGATTTGAATAAATGGGCGTTCCCCGCTGTCACGATTCCCGGGGGTGGTCAGATCGTGGTCTTCGCTTCGGACAAAGATCGCGCCGCTGTCGACAGTGAACTTCATACTAATTTTAAACTCAGTGGGAACGGCGAATATCTGGGATTGGTGAAGCCCGATGGGACGGTTTCCAATGATTTTGGGGAACAGTATCCGCCGCAGTTAGAGGATCAGTCTTACGGCCTGGCGATTGGCCGCAACACGGTTGAAATGGTGAGCGAAGGTGCCGATGTCCGGGCATTTGTTCCCGTTGATGATTCTTTGCAGGATCGTTGGACCCAACCGGACTTCAGTGATGCCGGCTGGCTCGAAGGTGATTTAGGAGTTGGTTTCGAATCGCTTTATTCCGGTTTCGAACAAACCGACAATTTTGATGGTCCACTCAATGAAAAGTGGACGGTAAGCATTCCTCAGGGTGGGAATTCTACCGTTTCCGTCGTCGGCGAGAAGCTTCGGTTTAACGTGCCATCGTCAGGGCAAGACGTCGAGTACGATGACCGTGGCACCGCGCCGGTTGTCTCTCGCAATTTGCCCGGCGAAGGGCCTGCAGATTTTGAAATCATCACTCGCGTTACGCAGCGATCCACCGATCGAGGTGCCGCGGGCATTGGGGTGATCGATGCCAATACGGGACAGCTGGCGATTCAGCTGGAATACTACCAACGTGTTAACTTCCGTTTGATTGCCGGTGGAGAGTCACAAGGTTCGCGTGTTCGCCAGAGCCAGGACGACTATTTCTTGCGGTTGGTACGCGACGGGGCTGAGCGCAGCTGGACGGGATATTACAAACTAGCAGAAGGCGATGATTGGCAGGAAATTGGTGAGGCCGTTGACGGATTCGATGGGGCTCCTGTGGTGAATTCCCCGCGGCCAGCAATGTATGCCCGGACGCCGAACAACGTGATGCGAGCCGATTTCGACTTCTACCAGATCAGCGTCCCTGATCAGCGTCCGACTTATGGGCCTGAAATCGGGTTGAATCTGGTCAATGAGATGTTCAACAACAACGCCTCGGCTTATCTGCGGATTCCTTTTGATGCGGGTGCAGATCCCAGTGCATTGAATGAGTTGACGATGTCAACGCAGTATGACGACGGTTTTCGAGCGTATCTGAATGGCACGTTGGTGACCGAGCAAAATGTTCCGATCGAAGCAACTTGGAATTCATCGGCAACGAGCAGTTTTGGTGCGGTGAATGGCCGGATTCCAACTCAGCAAATTGATTTGCGATCGCATCTGGGGGCTTTGCGTCCCGGCGCGAACGTGCTCGCTGTCCACGGGATGAATGTGAATTCGCTCGATCGAGACTTCTTCTTCAACACTCAATTGGTCGCTGCCGAAATCCTCGACGAGTCAGAAAAGCCTTTTATTGTGCCGACACCGGGAGAACCGAATCGTTTGCCCGCCGCTCCTGTTCCTGTTATTTTGGGTGAGCAGGGTGTTTTCTTTGGTACCCGCCTGCTGGAACTGCAAATCGAAGACCCCAATCCGTCCCTTGAGATTCGTTACACGTTGGATGGAAGTCAGCCGACTCCCTCATCCTTGTTATATGAGGGGCCATTCCCCTTGACCGAAAGTGCGATGCTGCAAGCCCGTACTTTCGACGTCTCGCCTGAACCGTTTTTTGATCCGAGTAACCCGGTGGCGGGAACCTTCTTTGCCCTAGAAGAAGAGCTTCGTGAGCGCGACTCGGATGTGCCTCTGGTACTCCTCGATTCAATTGGGCAGCGTTTGCCTGGAAGTAGTTCCACTTCTTTGCGTCCGGTCAATGTCCTCGTCTACGACGTGAGCAAGGCCACAGGCCGATCCAAGATCGATGGCAATGTCGAGTATCTCGGACGTGGCGGCGTACGCGATCGCGGATCGAGCACCGCGGGCCAGCCGAAGCCCAATATGACCTTCGAAACTTGGGGTGCAAACGGCACCACACAAGACGACGACGAAGATATATCGATTGGCGGACTGCCGGCCGATAGCGATTGGGTCTTGCACGCTCCCTATAATTTCGACCGTGCCTATCTTAGAAATCAATTCTTCATGGGCTTGAGCAATGAAATTGGTGTCTGGGCACCGCGGACTCGCGTCGTTGAAGTCTATTTCAATCAACGTAATGGGATCGTTGAAGAACGAGACTACATGGGCAGCTATGTGCTCATGGAAAAAGTCAAACGAGGCGCGAACCGTGTTGATATTACTGAAATCACTCGATCCGATAGTGATCCCAATAGCGAGGAGATCACCGGCGGCTACATCTGGAAGGTCGATCGTGCTGATCCGGGAGAGCCTTCATTTTCTGCGGGAGGGCAGGGCATTAACTGGGTGGAGCCCAAGAGTCCGAAAGGTCGAGCAGACGAAGACCAGCGGGCAACCGATGCTCAACAGGATTGGGTCACTGACTACTTCAATAATTTCCTCACGGCCTTGCGCACAACTGACATCAATGATCCCGAGGGCTATACAAAGTTCATCAAGGTGGATTCCTGGGTTGAGCAGCATCTGATCAATGTCTTTACGTTCAATGTTGATGCTTTCCGGCTCAGCGCTTATTTCTTCAAGGAACGCAATGAGCCGTTGACTTACGGACCTCTGTGGGACTGCGATCGTTGCATGGAATCCACCGATGGCCGTGATGATAATCCCTTGAAATGGGCTGATTCCGGCGGTACTGATTTCTTCAATTACACCTGGTTCCGCGAGCTGTTTCGGGATCCGGGTTTCTGGCAAGAGTACATCGACCGATGGCAGGAACTGCGACGCAATGAATTTAGTCCTGAAAACATTGACGCCATGTTGAATGGATTAGCCGACGAGGCTCGTGAATCAGCGCAACGCAATATCGCAAAATGGCGCGCGAGTGCTCCTCGGCCGAGCAGTCCTTATGACTCTGGAAAACTTGACCGCACCTGGGAAGGTGAAGTCGAGCATATGCGGCATTGGTTGCACGCTCGGGCCGGTTTCATGGACGGCAACTTTGTTGGGCCGGTTAGCTTTATCGTGGGCGATGAGGTCTTGGGCAACGAGAAGGGAACGCGAGTCGAAGCGGGTACGTCGATCGAGATTCAGGGTCCAAAGGTGGACGCCTTTGATAATCCTGCATTGATTAGCGGCGAACCAGGCGGTGCGATGGCTTCCTATTTCGTGCCCGTCAACAATGAATTTGGTGCCGATTGGGCTAAGCCTGATTTCGATGATACCAGCTGGTCGAAAGGACCCACAGGTATCGGTTTCGACGCGCCTGACGGTGACCACGCGGAATTGATTCGTACCCAAGTTCGTCCGCAGGACTACAACGAAAACGCGACAACCATTCTGTCTCGCATCGACTTCAACGTGGACGACGCAGCCGCGTTGGATGACAACGGCCTTGTGTTAAGGATGAAGTACGACGATGGCTTTGTTGCCTACTTGAATGGTGAGGAGGTGTTGCGAGCCAATATACGTGATGAAGACCTTGCCTGGGATTCTCGCGCTCGCTCACGCTCCGATCGACTGAACGCCAATTTTGAAGCGTTCGATCTTTCGGATTACAAGCACCTGTTGGTCGATGGCAGGAATGTGCTGGGGATCCGAATGATTAATTCACGGGCGACCAACAGTGATATGTTGATGCTGGCCGACCTGAGCACGACAACCTTCCAGGTGAATCCAAATGCCACGGTTTACTATACAACCGATGGAACAGATCCACGTGGACCAGACGGCATGCCCTCGCTTTCGGCGGTGGCGTTACCAGCTGGACAGAAGCTTAATATCGATTCGAATACTCGAGTGATTGCTCGTAACTTCGACGACGTTACCGATCGAGGTAGTGAGGCAAGAATTGTCTTGACCGATTGGAGTGGTCCTCGAGAGTACGACTTTGTGGTGAGCGGGTCACAGCTTGCTATCTCCGAAGTTAATTACAATCCCGGCGGAACAAGTCAGGCGGAAGAAGATGCTGGTTTCGGTAACGACGATTTCGAGTTTGTTGAGCTCGTCAATATCGGTGCTGCCGCGGCTGATTTGACCGGTGTTGAGTTAGTGGATGGGATTGAATTTGATTTCATCAACAGTAGCATTTCCTCGCTCGGAACTGCTGAACGACTTGTGGTCGTTCGTAATCAAGAAGCTTTCCAGTTGCGTTACGGCAATGATGTCCCGATTGCTGGTGAATACAACGGTACACTCGACAACGATGGAGAGGATATTGATCTGATCGATGGAACTGGCGATCTAGTCTTTTCGATTAGCTATGGCGATAGCGACCCTTGGCCCGTTCGTGCGGATGGGTTTGGAGCGACGTTGGAATTGATCGATCCTATGTCCGTGCAACCTGAACAACAGAATAAATGGTACCGTTGGCGGGGCAGCACGGATGTCCATGGTTCGCCGGGGAGCGAGGGTTCCGGACCGATTGGGGTGGTCGTGAATGAAGTGCTGGCCCGCACCGAGCGTCCTGTTTCGCTCGATGACTCGATCGAATTGCACAACACAACGGGAGCTCCCCTCGACATCAGCGGTTGGGGTATGAGTGACTCGGCCGATGATTTCTACAAGTTTACGGTGCCTGCGGGTACGGTGATCTCTCCGAGTGGTTATTGGGTCTTTGACGAGGATGATTTCAATCCCGATACTCCCCCGGCTGGTTCGAATGACTTCGCGCTCAACGGCCGTACCGGTGACGATGTGTGGGTGGTTACCGCCGACGGGTCTTTCGTGGACGACGTGCATTTCCGCGGGACCCTCAACGGCGAATCTTTGGCCCGTGTTCCAAACTCCACAGGACGGTTAGCTCCATTGAGGCGGCCGACTTTCGGTTTGCCGAATATCGATCCGCGCGTGGGACCGGTGGTCATGACCGAGATTCAATACAACCCAGCTCTTTCTGAAGTTGCATTGGAAATCGACCCGAATCTCGATCCGAGTGATTTGGAATTTGTGGAAATCCATAATCCGACAGCCGTCAACGTGACACTTACCGATTGGCGACTCCGAGGAGGTGTTGAGTACAACTTTGGTGAAGGTGATAACTTAGCCGCGGGTGAGACGATTGTGCTGTTGAAATTTAATCCCGCGGATCCGGAAAATATCAATCAACTGAATGCCTTCCGTGCCCAATACGGCATTAATGAAGAAGTTCGGTTGATGGGTGGCTATCGAGGCCAACTGAGTAATGCCGATGATCGCATCGTCTTGTTGCGGCCGGATGGATTGGTTGAAG
The DNA here is from genome assembly GCA_002723275.1 of Planctomycetaceae bacterium. Lineage (GTDB taxonomy): Bacteria > Planctomycetota > Planctomycetia > Pirellulales > Pirellulaceae. The sequence continues at coordinate 3,969 of PBNZ01000009.1, read as the reverse complement.
AAGACTCGGACGATTTAATTCGAGTTCAAGAAGATGAAGTTCTTTACGATGACCTGGAGCCGTGGCCGAAGAGTGCAGACGGAACAGGCCATTCGCTGCAACGGAGCAGCGTGGATGCCTTTGGCAATATCGGCCAGTCATGGATTGCCACCGTGCCCACGCCCGGAAGTCCTGACGCTTCTCTCGTTGGCGATTTCAATTTTGATGGCCTGATCAACCAGATCGATATCAATCTGTTGACCGATCAAATGCGGTCGCCAACACCCGACCCGAGCTTTGATCTCACGGCTGACGGAAAGGTCAATGCGGATGATCGTGACACGATGATCGAGGATGTCGTGGGAACCGACTTTGGTGACTCGAACCTTGATGCTGTCTTCAATTCAACCGACCTGGTGATCGTCTTCCAGGCCGGGGAATACGAGGATGAGGTTGCCTTAAATTCGCTTTGGGAAACGGGTGATTGGAACGGCGATGGCGATTTCGGATCCAGCGATCTGGTGCTCGCCTTCCAGAAAGGCGGCTATGCGCCAGCTGGGCCTGGGGCAGTGGATTTTCGGGCAATTGCCGCGGCATTGCCTCACGATATCGTGGATAACGCCGAGCTGAATGAAATGGTGACCGAGCAAATTAGTGTCCAAGAAAACTTGCGCCCCTTGGCCATTGAATTGATCGACGAGAGTCTTGAATCCCTTTTTGAAGCGGATCTTGAACTCGACGAAAGAGAAATGCAGGAGCTCGGTCGCAACCTGGACGAATTCGGACAACTCAGGGGAGGTGTTTAGGGCGTGCGGCGTCCTCCAGCCAATCGCCAAAACGGCAATGGTTTTCGGTCTTTACAGTATAATAAGGCCAGTCTGATCGATCGGAAAACTTCATTGACGTGACGGGTTCGCGTCACGCTTCCTTGACGGCGCTTCCTGAGTGATGATGTTTCAATAGATGGGCTTTCCGAGTGTGATCTTCACATTCTACGATTGCGACGCGACCAAATAAAACGAGGGAGATGGATATGGGTTTACGCTCGAATTCTCGAGTCAACCGCAGGCGGCATCGAGTTATCGAAACTCTTGAGAAACGTGTGCTATTGGCCGGCGATCTCGTCGGACATTGGCGCGCCGATGACTTGAATGCAGTGGTCGATGATCAGGCAGTTGTTTCGACCTGGACGGACGTCGTTGGTGGTGTTGAAGCAAGTCGGACCGGGACTCCCGTTTTAGCGAAGGGGAGCGTCGGCGGAAGGTCTGCTGTCCGGTTCGAGAATTCGGATGGCCCCGACGGTTTGATGATCCCATCGTCAATAAGTCCGTTGTTGGACGAGACCGATTTCTCAGTCGTTGCTACCTTTGCCACGTCGTCAACAGACCTGGTCGGTGGCACCGCTGCCTGGCTGAATAATTCCGGGCTGGTCGATGCGAACAATCTGAATTTTGGTCAGGATTGGGGACTGACCATGAATCCTGACGGTGCGTTGTCTGTGGGGATGGGGTTAGGGGCTCCCTTTGCGTCGACCACCGCCTATTCGGATGTGAATGGCCTGAACGACGGCCAATTCCACGTCGCAACGCTGACTCGAGACGGCGCGAATATGATGATCTACGTGGATGGGGCCCTTGTCGGTTCTTTGTCCAATGGGGTCGACACGATGCTTTCTCCGAACGACATCTTTATTGGCCGGACGAATGCAGGAAAGCATGGGTTTGATGGCGACATTGCCGACGTGCGGTTTTATGACGGTGCGCTTTCCGAACAGGAGGTGTTGTCAGTCTATGGCGATCTGAACAGCTACTACAACAATAGTCCTCCGACGGCGACTCCGGATGAATATACCTTTGCGGAAGATGTTTCCGTTTTGTTTGCTCTCGTCACCGCCGATCGCGGAGTTCTTAGTAACGATGTGGATCCCGACGGAGATCCCCTGACGGCAGTTCTTGTCGATACCGCTCAACACGGGGTACTGACTCTCAATCCGAATGGTTCTTTTTCCTATGATTCCGATGAGAATTTCTCAGGCGTCGATTCCTTCACTTATCGGGCACGTGATTTTCAAGATTCAGAAGTCACGTTGGTAACGATTAATGTGACGCCCGTTTATGATCCGCCGATTGCAACTCCTGATCGGTACAAGTTGCTCTCAGGGGATGTGCTTTCGGTGAGTTCTCTGGTTGGTGTTCTTGAAAACGACATCAATGTTGACGGTGCAACGCTGAAGGCTGTGCTCAGTCGAGATGTCGATCATGGTCAATTGACCTTGGCCGAAGATGGTGGCTTTACGTTCGATCCTCAGGGATTCGCAGGTGTCGCGACTTTCGAGTATCGCATTGATGACGGTTCACAACTCTCGAGTCCCATCGAAGTTTCGATCGTGGTCAACAGCCCGCCCACGGCTAATGATGATTCGTTTGTGATCAACGAGGATGAAGTCTATACGACCACGGTTGCCAATGGTGTGTTGGCAAATGATGTCGATGCTGAAGGCGATAATCTGGTTGTCTCCTTGGTGGAATCGACTCAGCATGGAACACTGGAACTGAATCCTGATGGTTCCTTTAGCTATCAGTCGCAGGCCAACTATTCCGGTTCCGATTCGTTCACCTATCAACTCTCCGATGGAGAAGATAGCTCGGCGATCGCGACGGTTAGCCTAGAGGTGCGAGCTGTCAATGATGCTCCTGCGGCTGAGGATGACGTCTACTTTGCATTGGCGAACGAAACACTGGAAGTCAGCGTCTTGGCGGGGGTCCTGGCAAATGACTCGGACATTGAAGACGGAGAGCTTTCCGCCGTGCTGGCAACGCCGCCAGCACAGGGGACCCTGACACTGCAATCGGATGGATCATTTACCTATCAGCCGGTCGCTGATACCACGGGCGTCGTTGAGTTTACCTATCAGACTTCGGATGGTCAGGATCTGTCGGCACCTGCCACCGTTCGCGTCGCGATTAACTCACTTGAGCAGCAACAGCAGATTATTATCAACGAAGTGCATGTTGATCCGCCGCAGAAAACTGAACTTGTCGAATTCATCGAGTTGTTCAACAAGGGCGATGCGCCGATCGACATGTCTGGATGGACACTTCGCAATGCCGTTGATTATGCCTTCCCTGAGGGAGCTTCGATTCCTTCGGGTGGCTATCTTGTGGTGACGATGAATCCGGAAATGTTCACCGACAAATTCTCCAAGCCGGCGATCGGACCTTGGGAAGGGCGGCTTGCCAATTCAGGTGAGACGATTGAGTTGTGGACCGCCGGTGGAGCACAAGTCGATGAGGTCGATTATCAACTCGGCTTCCCGTGGCCAACCTATGGCGAAGATGATGGTCGCTCGATTCAACTGATCGAGCCCAGTATGCAGAACGATCTCGGTGGCAATTGGCGTTCAGCCAAACCAACTCCGGCAGCGAAAAACTCTGTCTACGCGGACAACGCCGCGCCTCAGATGCGACGGGTTGAACATTCACCCACGTCGCCAACTTCCGCCGACGACGTGACGATTACAGCCCGAGTCACCGACCCAGACGGAGTGCTGTCCGTCATGCTCGAATACCAGTTGGTAAATCCGGGAGATTACATTGGTCTGTCGGACAACCGTTACAAGACGGACTGGACATCCGTCGAGATGAGAGATGATGGCCAAAACGGCGACGTCGAAGGTTTCGACGGTGTTTACACCGCAGTGATGCCCGCAGAATTGCAATCGCATCGACGGCTTGTCCGTTATCGTCTAACGGCGACCGATACGAAAGGTGCGGCCATTCGTGCACCCTATGAAGATGATCTACAGCCGAATTTCGCTTACTTCGTCTATGATGGCGTTCCGGATTGGACCGCATCCGATCGGCCCGGCTCAAAGCCTGAAGTGACGTATACCGGTGATGTGCTCAATAGTATTCCTGTCTATCAGCTGATCACGACTCGCCAGTCCCACATCGATTCGCAATATATTCCCGATTCGACCCGCCGAGGTGG
>PBNZ01000008.1 GCA_002723275.1 Planctomycetaceae bacterium | reverse complement strand
TCCTCAAGCTCTTCATCCGCGAGCTCTTCATCCTCAAGCTCTTCATCCTCAAGCTCTTCATCCNCNAGCTCTTCATCCTCAAGCTCTTCATCCNCNAGCTCTTCATCCTCAAGCTCTTCATCCTTAGGCGTATCGGTAACCACATCGGTCGCCATGAAGTCTCGAGGGGGCGGCCAGGTGGCAGCACTTGGCGAGGACTGCTCTGCGGCTTCGGTATCCGACNGAGCGTTGTCTTCAGCTACCTGTGGCTGATCAAGACTATCCTCGGTGCTTTGGCTGTGCGGCTCCTGGGCAGGNACTTCCTCCACCACCAACTCGGTCTCGTCATCAAAGAGAACCTCTTCCGTTGAAGCATGTTCCGTGTCGGCCTGAGATCCATCCGCCACATCAACCGGAGCCGTGTCACCATGTGAAGCTGCGACACCACCCAATCCGTCATCATGTGGCTCTAGTTCGGAATCAGGAGCATGCGGAACTCCATCGGCGCCATCGTCCTCGTCGCTCTCCGGGGTTGGTTCATCAGAATATTCAACAGTTGCGGGTGTATCTTCGGATGGCAACTCATCGACATAGTCTTCAGCATTGGGAGACTTGTCACTGTCGCCATCAATTACTTCGTGGCGATCGCTTCCTGCCTCGGAGTTGACAACAGTCTCACTGCTCTCACCTGTTTGTTCCGTGACCGAGCCCTGAGCCTCTCGTTCTCCGATTGGATCTTCGACCGCCTCGGTTTCATCTTCCTCGGAATCCAGATCCAGATTCCATTTATCATCTCCTCCTTCGGGAGGCTTATCGAATGCTAAATCACCTGGCAGATCGAAAGTAACCTTCTCACCAGCAAGCGGCTTTTCTTCGGCACCAACCGACTGTTCCGTTGCCGTTAGGTCATTCAGAGAGCGGCTTGGGGTCATTGGGGCGGGTGAGCTTTTCCTGCGTTCTTCCGACGCGCGTCGGAGATCGTTCAATTCACGACGCAGTTTCCAATCACCCAGGATTGTGTACAACCCGTGAATGAATAGATACAGGACACCGCCTATCGCAAAGAAGGCGATCCCAAAGATGGCTCCGGTGAAAAAGACTTCCTTCATGCCTCACTCTTCGCAAGAAGAGACTCGCGAGCAGATCGAAACAAAATGGGAAACAACCCTGTCCNTCGGAATCACAATCGATGTCATAAAACCGACCAAAGTCATTCGGTTCTTCATCGGCCTGATCACCGTTGCGGATTGCCACCAACCTCAAGAATTACCAAATATAACTTCCAAGCTTGAAAACGATACCGGTCAGGCAACCCATCGTTCCAANTTTGTTGCCAACGCTCGCTCCCTTGATCTTACCCATTCCGTGGAGGAACAAGCGATCTTTTGTCCAACAGAAGACGGAATCGAGCTAGATCGCAAATCCGCAGGCTTTGCGCAAGCCGGACATTTTACACAACAGATTGTGGCTGTCCCTATTCCGTAGGCAGCTACAGCGCGGTGACAGCATCGATTCCTTGTGATGCCAGTTGCGATTGGACGTTAGCGTCTGCAATGGACATGAAATGCAAACGGAAATCGCGATGAACCGACGGTTTCAAACCCGTCGAATAGCTCAGCTTTAACCGATCTTCGCGTGGAGTGTTTCGCAAAATTCTTGCCAGGGTTGGCACTGGATTTTCGAGCCCCAGAATCGCGACCCGTTTCTGGAACTGCAAGACTCTCATCACTTCGTCCATCGATGCTGAATTATTGACAGCGGATTCCGCCCTCAGACTTAAGGCACGTTCAGGCAATTCAACAGGTTCTAATATTTCAGATGCAGAGAGCTCCAATCGCAATAGCCCGNGAGCTTGCGCCGTTCTCATTAACGCAAGCGAATTATTGTCAAAGACTTCCAAATGTTCACGGCGCAGCAACAAAAACCGAGTGAATACTTGCAAACCACCGCGGCCACTATACTCAGGACCGCCGTGAATCGTCCGCGAGACTGCATACCAATCGGCTGTGATGGCCGAAAAATTAAAGCTTTCAGCAGACGTTTCGTTTTGAATCAACGAAGCATGCGATGGCCCCCAGATATTGAGCANCCGCGACAATTCCGTACCAACACCCATCGACTGAGCCACTAAATGATAACCTTGGGACCGTCGTCCACGAGCGGAAGTAAAGATGGCTTGCTCAACTTGCATAAGGGGCACTCACCTTAATGGTTCACGATCCATTCTAACGGTTCAGTAATGCCGATCGGCTCAACATGTAGCGGTACTGGCATAAAGAAGCCGCGATGATCGGCAAAGGTTGAAGAGGCACCAACAACACTCGACGCAAAGAAACGATAATTCGCAAAATTTCGCTTNAGGAACTTCCCGAAACCCGGCATGTTGTCACTCGCGAATTGCTCGGGATNGCCCATCGCTTCCTGGCATTCGTCGGACTTTGTAAGCACTATACCNAATGGAAATTTTTCCGGCTTCGATTTACGCGTTGAATTACATTCGGACCTCAGGTTGTAGATGTACGAGGCGAGCTTCATGGCGAAGAAGTCTTCGTCTCGGCCGGTATCTCGCACGCTAATCGAATCGATCAGCATCAAGACGGCTCTCGATCTGCGGATCACTTCACGAATGGCGGTGTAGGTGCCGGGATGTTCCAGTTCCGTGGCGATCGCTTCACCGGCAAAATCGGGTGTAATGACGTCAATGTATCTGCGACGCTTTTTTTCGGTACTGACTTCACAATGAACCCACTGCCATCCTTCTGCCTCAGACGCCGTCTTTTCCGGAAACCGCCGTCCTTCGAGAGCGTTAATGGTTTGTTGTTGAATGGCGACACTGAAGGCGTTATTGGGAAGGCCCTGAATTCCATGGCACCCTTTGCTCAGAATATCCAAGAGCATCCCTATGAAAACGGTCTTACCTGCACCGCTCGCGCCGAGCACCGATACAAAGTTGACGGGGACACCACGTTTTTCTGCGGTCCGCGAAAGATCTAACGGTGCCTGACACTGACCACAATAGCCGTTGTTATCAAACGACTCACGATCNCAGCAAACACATTTGACCTTAACGTTACCATCTAAGAATTGGCTGGTTTGGATGACCTGTTCTGTGGAAGAGTTCATGATTCGCCATTTTCCTCAAAGAAGGCATAGGGATCCGTTTGCGGCAGTAATTGATCGGCGTCGACAATACAGCGAAATCCAAGATTGCGGCTTCGATGCAAAAGGTTCTGACCCGTTCGAAACAGGCTTGTGGCTTGGCTTGCGAAATAGGTATCAAAAGCTCCACCACGGATTTCGGCGAGAGGCACGTCGCCCAAGAGCCGATCTCCTTCTGCGGAAACTTCGCTTTCGTACAAGGCTGCCGTCCACTCCCAGACATTCCCGATCAATTGGTAAACACCATTCGGTGTACAACCGCTGTAGTAATCACTAACCGGCGTCGTCGATTTGATACCGGAATTCCAGGTATTGCAGCGTGTTGGGTCGTACGAATCTCCCCACGGATANCGCGTCTGTACGGATGGACCAGATTGTCCGGCTGCCCAAGTTGCGGCACGCTGCCACTCCGCTGGAGTCGGCAAACGTTTGCCGCGCCAATGAGCGTATGCGTTTGCTTCGTACCAGCAGATCCCTGTCACAGGATGATCTTGAAAGGTACTTTCAGGTTGGCCATTGATCCAGAAGCGTGGTCCTGCACATCCAGATTGATCAACAAACTGCAGGACGTGCGCGAGGATTTCCGGCGGCCACAAATGTTCCTGTGCGTAACCTCCCTCGGCGACGAACTGTTCGAATTCTGCGTTCGTGACACAACAGCGATCGAAGTACAAAGAGTGAACCCATGCGATCTCGGTCAAAACTTCGTGGATTCCCATGTCCAAAGTGCCGGGGTCTGTCGATAGCAACGACACCTCTCCCTCAGGCACCAAGGTCATCTGTTCTTCCAGCATTTTCCACGCCGAGGCGATGGCAGTCTGGTCGGGTACAAGCTCCCCCTCACACGGAATCTGAAGAACTCGGCAGTAATGCAGGTCATGCGTCGCCGGAATCCTTGTCACAGCTGCCTCAGTAACCACATCCAGCTGCTTATCATTAGATCGTCCATCGAGTTTACGTCGAAATCTGGAGATAAGGCTCAAATCATAACTCCTCTACTGAAAACGTTACGCTGGCTCTGATGCGTCAACATCACATAGGTTTGCCAAACAGTCGTCACGTTGTTCATCTTTTGTTTCTTCGTTGGGCATGCTTTTGCATTTCCCGACGCAGTTGCTGGAACTGAACTTGCGCCCGATGAAAAGGTGTCATTTCAGAATCACCACTTCGAGTACTCGTCGTAACCGAACGTGTAGCGGAAGACCGCGTGGGATACATACCACTGGACGCCACCGGTCCCGACACCGATGCCGCCAACGCGGCAGATCTTGCCGTGGACTTCGCGACAGCCTGCTGAGACAGCAATTGCCGTTGCTCCATTTCGAGAGTCTGCCAGGCGGCTTGAAGTCGCTCGGCATCGTGCTGCAATCGATCTTCGGCCGTTTGCCGTTCGACTTCCCAATTCCGGCGGGTCTGCTCAAATTCTTCGACCATGCGTTCCAATTCTTCGGAACGAATAGCCTGTCCAATCCCACTTGCGGGATCCATTTTTTGGAGGCGATTGATCTGGGAAGTCAAAAAATCTTCCAGTCGAGAGGTGAGAAGATTCAATTGCTGGACGTGTCCACGCACGGCAGCGGCGCCGGCAAAACCGCCCATCTCGTGAGCCATCGACGATTGAATCGATGGCTTTTCGACGATTTTCTCAGGTGAAAGATTGAGGGGATCGTATTCCATTATTCATTTCTCATTTGAAGTGAGACATAAAATGGGTATGGCTAATCGGTATCCGTGGGACCATCAAGACGCTTCCATAGATCAGCGATTCGAGAACCAAGCGTTACCTTTCGAACGACAGCATCTCGCCCCTCTTCCTTGTGTAATTCTTTGAGTGTCTGACGAAACGCATTGAATCTTTCGTCGGCGGCAGACCCACCGACACTCGGCTTTGGCATCTCCTGGCCCTCCGCCAGCTTGCGAGCCATTTCAGCTCGTTCCCTCGATAGCGAGGCACGTTCCTGAGCCAGCGTCATACGTTCCTCACGAAGGGCAGATTCGATCATCGCTTTTTGTTTTTCAGCATCAGTCGTGTTTTGCTCTGCCTTGAACTGAGCTTCCAACTGACGATACTCCTGCTGCAGACTGACAAGCTGCTTATTGAGTGATTCGTTTTCATCGCGTAGTTTTCCGAGCGCCGTTTCGTGTACTTTCTCGGCGGACGAAACATTCGCCGCTTCACAAAGCTGCTGCTCTCTGGCCGCGAGTTGTTGATTGAGTTCATGAATACGTCGCGTCAGGACCTCACGTTCTGCTTGTCCTTCAGATTCTCGTTCGCTGATTCGGTTCTCAATTTCACTCAGCCAACCTTCTAGCTGTGTTCGTTCATCTCGTTCTGCCTGACTAACCTGCTGCTCGGCGAGCAATAGTTCTTCGAACGTTCTGAGGCGTTGATCGCTTCGGTCCAATTCGTCGACAAGACCTTCAAGTCGCTGAACGAGAGCTTCCGTTTCCGCCTGTCCTACCATCTCCTCTGGCGATTCTTGGCCCTCGACCAGTTGCTGAAACTCTGCGATTCGATTGTTGCGTTCGACGAGTTCAGCTTGAAGGTATTCCAGTTCTTGCTGCAATAATTCAACGGTTTCCTGCGCAAACCCTCCATCCAAATCTACGGGAAGACTAGTTTGCAGAGGTACGGTATTGGAGGACCGTCGCCAATTCGTGAACGGTTCAGACAACGTTGTGTTGTCGGTCGCTACTTCATCTTCGACTTCGGCTCTGGTCTCCAAAGGCGACAACCCCGGTACTATCTCGTCTAGTTCAGAAACCGATCGTCGACCAGGTTTCTGGTTCGGCGTCTCTTCTACCGCAGGCCCTTTTGCAGGCAATGAATCAACATCGAACGAATCCTCCAGCTCCCTTGTGATTTTCGGATCGTTTTCGTCAATGGCCAGCGACTGGGGCTGCTGAACAACGTCGGTTGGCTGCTGTTCAGTCACCGACGTATCGTGGTTCCCTGCCTTTGTATAAATTTCACAGTTACCAATCGTCAATTTGGAACCAAGAACAACAGAAACTTCATCTTCAATTCGCACTCCATCGACGTACGTACCGGACTCGGAGCACCAATCCTGAACGTGCAACTGACCATCCTGGAATCTCAGGATGCAATGCATCTGGGAAATGCTTTCTCCGATGAGTTTGAGGCCACAATTAGCTCCCTGCCCAACGATGAGGCTTGCGCCCTCTTTAAGCGAATAGCCGGCGCTTTGGCCATTGGCAGAAATGACAGTGATGGTTAATGCATTCGTGGTAACGGCGGATGTATTCGACATTGGCAAGCTTCCCGGGTTGATTCAACTCAATGACTAATCCGTGGTGACACAAGCGGCCTCTTGCGACTCTTCAAAAATCGCCTCTAAGGCCTCAAACAGGGAGGTGACTTCGTAGGGACGATGCAGGACCGCGTCCCAATGCCCCCAGACCTCCTGGTGTTCACCGTAGATTGACAGCCAACGCACTCCATCAAACGCCTGTGCGTTCTCTCGCAGCTCGCGACAAACTTGCTGCCCTAATTCCGAATCAACGGCCAGCACAATGGCATCGGGTTTATTTCGTTTAAGCACAAGCTGCAGAGAGAGTCGATCGCGAACAACTTTGATAGAGTGTCCATATTCGTTTTGCTGTGTCGCATCGCGCAATTGGACCGCCGCTTCACGATCGGTCTCAAGAATTACGACACGACGACCACGGATGCCCTGCTGTCGTTCCACAAGGTCTGCCAGTTCGAAACCTCTCAAGACCCGACATACTTCGTCCGCGCCCCATCCCAACTTCATCGCCAAATCGGGAATCGAAATCGGTTCTCCAAGACAGGTGACAATTTTTTGATGTTGGGCCGATAAGCCAGCTCGATCGAGGTTTTGTCCGCGGATCGCTCGCCTCACGAAAACGTGATTCTGTAAATTCATTTCAAGCTGCCCGGCAGGAACGCGCGACATGGCTTCGACTAAGAGAGCAACAACACTAATGTCGAGTGGAAGCCGCTGCTGCAACGGGGGGGCTCCGCGTTTTGGATCAAATCGAAAAGAGGTCAATGAATTCTGGAAGCAATGCAGCAACAACATCGATGCCTGATGACGCAACAGCTGGCGCAACAGCCGTGGATCAAGTACTTTGTTGTCCAATAATTGAACGAGTCCATCGATCTGACTGCAGGAACCTCCGGCCATCGTCAATTTAAGGACGGGCGTTAGATCTTTGAGTGCCTCAGGCAAACAATTGGCAACAGGATCTGCATCCACACCAGCCGAGGTGATCGCTTGAACTCGCCCTCGGCTGATAAAAATCGAAATACGGCTGTGGGTCAGCTCAACATCAATCCCCCCCGTCTTATCTCCGTTATTAAGAAAGTCCAACAACTCCCTCAATGAACAGCAGGAGAAACGACCGCTGAGTTCCGCATCCCCCTGCTCATCCATGACCTCAGGAACGGCGGTCCCATCTCGTTGTGAATCAACGACAAGAGATCCGGTATCGAGAGTGTTCGCGACAGTGGTAATGAGCAATTCCGGAGTATATGGCTTCGGCAGCATATCCACGACGTTGGGGCAGTCTGCATATTCGACGTAGGCCCGTTTCCTCAGGGTCGAGCTCCCGATGATGGGAATATCCTTGAGTTCAGCATCCTCCAAGAGTTGCAGGCAAACTTCTTTGCCTGTCGTGCCCGGCAACTGGTGGTCGAGGATGATCAGATCCGGATGGAGTTCAGCAGCTTTTGCTAACCCTTCTTCAGCGTTAGCAGCCAATACGACGCGATACCCCACCGGACTTAACGTCGAATCGACAACTCGGCGAATCGCCGCACTATCATCAATGACCAGAATCGTGTGTTCTTCGCTCATGTATTATTACCTCCCAGTTCCTTTAGTCGCCGCATTGCACTGTTGAGCCTTTTTTTGCTAACAGGCTTCACGATGTAATCAGTGACTCCAAGTTTGCTTGCTTTCTCTTGAAACACTGCTTCATCCCGACCGCTAACCATCAGAACGGGAATCTGCGCAATCGCCTCACGAGACCGAATTTCACGCAACAGATCAAACCCACTCATCAGCGGCATTTCGAGGTCGGTAAAGACAATGTCATATTGATGTTGATTGAGAAACTTGACAGCCTCAGAGCCGTCCGCAGCCTCATCAATCAAGAAACGGTCATGATCAAGCAACTGGATCAATGAACGGCGAGATGTCCGCGAATCGTCCACCACAAGTGCGCGTTGGTGAGCAACCGGAGCCTGACTCTTGGTTAACTCTTCGACTGACTTAACGTCTCCGTCTCGGGAAACCGTCAAGCCGCGATCCATAAGCTGCTGACTATCGAACAGCAGCATGATTTCACCAGTCCCTGAAAGCGAAAGCCCTGCGAACAACCGATGATCCTTTAACAACACAGGCAACGGTCGCACTACCACCTCCTCCGGTCCCACAATCTCATCGACGAGCAAACCCATGACTCGTTCATTACGTCGACCGTTTTTAGCAGCGTCCTGTTCATCGGAACTATTCTTCCAACCATGTTGAATAACGATTACCTGGCTCTGCTTGCTGTCCTCAGAACCTACTCCGGAGCACACATCCGCAAACGGAATTAGTGGATAGTCGAATGCATCACCGGGATTCCATGGACCTGCCGCCTTAACGAACTGAGTTGGCACGGCATAGTCCTGCCCCGCCGACCGAAACACCATGACATGTTCAATCACGGAATGGAGGGGAATCATCAATCGAATACTGGTACCCTCGCCCGGTACAGAATCAACTTCGATCCAGCTTTGGAGTTGTTGCAATGTATTGGCAACGACATCCATCCCGACGCCCCGTCCGGACAATTCACTCGCCTCTGATTTCGTTGAAAAACCTGGATGAAAGATCAGTTGAGCCAACTCGGTCCGACTGAGTGCGCGGTCCGCCGATATCAATCCCATTTCAAGACCACGCCGTCGAATCGCGTCGTAGTCGAGACCACGACCATCATCACAAACGGTAATGACGAGGAGGTTGGATCCGCCGGTCGCCTCAAGCGACAGCACCCCAGCAGGCGGCTTACCCTGTACGATTCGCTGTGACTCAGGCTCAATGCCATGACTTACGGCGTTTCTCACGATATGCAACAGCGCGTCATACAGCTGTTCCTGAACCGACTTTTCGAGGCCCACGTCTTGACCAACAAGATGAAGTGATACTTTTTTGTTTTCCGCTTTTGCCGCATCCCTTGCAGCTCGTTGGAGCCGGGTGAAGAGGCTCCTCACGGGAACGCGTCGTAGCTGCATCAGTTCTTGACGAAACTGGCGAATAAAACGGGAGATCGCGAGATTTTCTTCGCCGATGGGCTCGTACGTATCTCGCAGGTTCCGACCAAGGTCAAGGAGATCGTTGGCGATTTCAGTCAGTGAGCTGACCTGTCGCCGCTTAACGTTACCGGAGGATCGATTCAACAAGGCCTCGCCTACGGCCGCCCCCATCGATTCACCACCTTCTTCGAAGGCACGCAACCGAGATACACAACGCACCAATTCTGAATTGACACCCTTGAGTTCTTCGACACAGGACTCACGCCGATTCCTGAGCATCACTAAACCGGCCAACATGTCCATTAAGCGATCAAGTTGGGCCGCCTTCACTCGTACCGAGTCCTGTCCTATCGGGCCAGAGTCGATGAATCGTTCGGCGACTGCGGTGCGTGTCTGCTCCGCTTGATGCGATCCGGGAACGAGACTTTTCGGCGATAATTCATCGGACTTTTGAAACTTATCGCGCAGCAAAAAATTGATTTGGCGCCGCACCAGGTCAACGCCTCGCAGAATCAATTCAATATCAACCCTTTCAACATTCTCATCACAGGATGCTTGCAAATCATCTTCGACACGATGAAGAAAGCTCCCCAGTCGAGTCAAACCGACGCTTGCCGAGGCCCCCTTGAGTGTGTGCAGCTCACGGCAAACCTGTTGCAAGACATGTCGATTTGCTGGATTATCTTCAAAAGCAAGAAGCGATGTTTCAATCGAAACTAGACAACGCTGAGCATCATCCAAGTAAGCTTCTCGAATTTCATCATCCAGACAAACGTTATCGTCAAGTGGCTGATCCCCATCGAGGTCAGCATCCTTTTCCATTTTGTCCCCAGGAAACTCATCATCAACCTCCGGATTCGGCAATGACGATTCGGCAGCTGAAAGCGTGGTGAGAATCATTCCGATTTGATCGCAACCTCCACCCTCTCCATCACTTTCACTTCCGAGATGATTGTCCGCAGCGCCCGGATTTTCAGCGGCAGTCCAAGGCTCCAGACTTCTACTCTCTTCGACACCCAACACAACCTGGAGATACTCACCCCATTTATCTTGAGCTGTTTGAAACCGTTCATGAATATGTTCATCGGTATCCGATTCATGATTCAACGCCTGTTGCAACAAGGGTAAGGAATGAATCACAAACTCAATAATCTCCTGAAACTCGTGAAATCTTTCATCGTCTCCTGAGGACAGCGAAGCGATCTCAAGCAGGCCACTCAACTGCAGGGCGAAACTTGCCAACTCCGCCTGCGAAGCCTCGGCGGCGGAGCCAGAGAACTCACGCAGCATTTCCATTGGCATCTCGAGATTACCGAAATGCTGAACAGCATGCCGCAAGACACTTTCAATGACGCTAAGGGGCTCTTGCAGAATCGTCATGTCACTACTGCTGTCGTACACTATGAAATTCCTCTAAGCCGTAGGTACGGTCTCGGAAACAATTGTCGTGCCATCATCTGCATGTCCATCCGGATTCACAACAACATCCGGGACGGTTGATCGATGATTCCGTGTTGCAGATCCAAAGTTCCTTTCGGGAGTCATCTTTAACGGTTCGAGGACGCGATTGAATTGTTGAGCGAGCTTGGTCAGCGTATTGGTGGTCCAACAGGCTTCTTCAGCTCGAATTCGACTCGACTTGGCAACTGCGGAGATTCTTTCAACGGCCAACACAACATCTCGAGTCAATTGCAACTGCAGTTGCGCCGCTTGCGTGATCTCACCGACTTGTGCTGCAGAATCACTTGAGATCTGATTAATTCGTTCGAGTGCATCGCCCGCTGCACCCACGCGCTGCACTTCGGATTCAACCTCTTCTCTCTCCTCCGCCATCAGAGCGATGGATTCTTGCGTTTCTAATTGGATGGATTCAATAAGGCCAGCAACCTCACGAGTCGCCTGTGCGGCCTGTTCAGCAAGTTTCCGAACCTCATCTGCAACCACGGCAAATCCTCGTCCATGTTCACCGGCACGAACGGACTCGATCGAGGCATTCAGGGCCAACATGTCAGTGCGAGATGAAATCGAGCTGATCGTCTCGACGATCGAACCAATTTCCTGACTATGGTCACCCAGAGCGCGCAGCCTCGATTCACTGGCTTCAACATGCCTTCGAATACGATCCATTCCGTCGATCAGCTTGCGAACTTGCTGCAATGCAGCGCTGGCCGAATCATTGGTCGCAATCGCTGCTTCCTGCGCTGCTTTAGCATTTTGTGAAACGGAATCGATATTCGCGGACATCTGTTCGACATAGGTCGTCGTCTTGTTGACCGCTTCACTCTGCTTTTCGGCTCCCCCCGAAATTTCTCGAGTACAGCGTTCGATTTCTTGTGTGCACGCCAAAATCTGATTCAATTCAGAATCAGCATTTCCGGTAATGGCCTGCAGCATTTCACGCAGTTGCGTGCCAAGCTGGGATCGGCTATTTGAATCGACTCCCCGACGATTCAACCGAGAAACCATCTGTTCGATTTCACGAAACTGTTCTCGCGTGCCAACTGCTGCTTCCGCCCAACGGTGTATTCGATCGCGGACCTTTTCCGCAGCGGTGTCGATTTCTCGAACACCCGACAAAAGGATGTGGCTGGCATCGCCAGCAACTACCGCTCGTTCCAGAGAGGAAAACGATCGTTTGATCTTTTGAGTCAGCCAAAAAGTTAAAGCTGCCACAAGCAGGACCGTAACCGTGAAGCTAACGCCTATTGGAAATAAACCGCCATCCAATATTACGATTGTCGTAACGGAAATGGCTCCTAAAACGGCGGCGCCGAGATGTGTAACGATCAAAAGAGAATTTAGTTTCAAAGCCGTATTTCCTTACTTGCCAGTCCCAGCTGGAGAGAATCAAGACGTTACCAGTGTTTCCTGCGACGCATTTTTCGCTTGCCAACCTTGACTTAGCGATGCGTCGAAATACCGAAACAATGCGTTAGCGTCGAGCACCTGTACGATTTTGTCGTCATGAGAGGCCGATCCCATGACAGACGACGACCAACCCATGGCCGAATTCCCTTCCGAACTCAACGACACTTCCAAGGGCACGAGCCCAATCACCCGATCCACCAACAACGCCCAACTGCCTCCCACAGCAGAAGCGACAACAATCTGTTGTTTCTGAGCCGAGGAATTCACATCGAAAACGCCATCGTGCAAATGCACGACCGGCAGAAATTCATTACGAAGATGACACAGTCCGACGAGCATCGACCCAGCCCCCGGAACGACGAATACCTTCGGTCGCAATGCGACCTCTCGGACGGTTGTCGCCAAGACACCAAAACAAGCATCTCCATATTGAAAGACGCAGTAACGCTCACACGCCTGCAAGTCGACAGAACTAAGCGATGAAGGTAAGCGATTTCTCGTATTGGTCGCGTTCATGTCTTTTCAGCCTTACTCTTCCGTGTCGTTTCCTGATTGCCTGATTTTTTCGGAAAGCTGTCTCTTGAGATTTTCCAGTCGATTTCCTGCCGTATCAGAGATATTCTCCGGAGTCTCAGCCTGTTCGTCCTGCCGGACCATCTCCAACACGGACGGATTCGACGCTTCCATTGCATGCGGCCTGGCATCACTGTAAGACGCGTCCAGGTCACGCGAGAGTTGCTGCAATTGACGCAACGCGTCTTCACAGAACTCGCGGACTTCATCCCGCCAGAGTTCAAGCTCGTTTTTTGTTCGGTTCGTTTGGGCGTTAGCGTCGTTCATGTTTAAGTTCTCTTTGAAACATCCTTAGCCGAACGGAGCCCCCCCATCGTCGCCTTGCAATTGCAAGCCCGAATCTCTCAAGCCGGTTCCCGGGCTCGGTCCCCTGCAACTTTCCCGAGCACGCTCTCGACGACCTGCAATAGCTCATCTACGTTCACGGGTTTGAGAAGATAGGCTCCTAAAGAATTCCCCAGCAATTCCAGAGCATGTGACTCGATCGATGTAAGAAAGATAATTGGGAGACTACTTAGTGGTTCCCCGAAGCTTTTCAATTCATCACAAAAGCCATAGCCATCCATGAATGGCATGCAGATATCCAAGACGGCTAGGTCGGGTCGCTCTAACTGAGATAATTCAATTGCCTCCAGTCCGTCAGCCGCAGTGATGACCTGATACCCCGCGTTCCGGAGACCACGTTCAACAATGGAACGGATCGTTCGACTATCATCGACAACTAAAATTTTTGGCATCGACATGGGCGTTTTCCAACTTGTTGATCAAGTACAGCAGCGCCGCGACAACCGCGCGGCAGGGAAGATAAAAAGGACGTGATCCGGTATGAACTATAGGTCACGATCGCTCCTCCTGTCGTCGAATGATGGCTTTGAGACAACATTCGAGATGCATTCTTCCAACAGACTTACAAATTCAGTTTGCGACCTCAAAGCGTTGATGTCGTGTGGCTGATTGAGTCGATTAGGAAGACGCAGACTGTCGTTGTTTGTTGACACAACTCGACGTTTGATGCGAGTCTGCAACACCCCCCCCGACAGCGCATGGAGATGCGGAAACGCCGGCATATAAAGATGCGGATAACCGCAATCTTTAACGGGCGACAAGAAGCAACAGCTCGAAAGCGCACGCCCGAAAGTTAAAACCTTGTTGGGCGTTTGCCTTTCGTTCCGAGAACGAAATTAATTAAGGCAATACCCCAAACCGCTTTGGCTATCTTGCCGTCCAGGTCCCCTCGCCGCAGGCAAAATAAAACGTTATGATGCAGCTCCGGTTAGACCGATTTTTTTGTGAGTAATAAGAAAGAAATCGATATGGAACTCAGCGGCCTCATCCTGTTCTTGCTAATCGCCTTAGACGCTTTTCTATGGATTGGCGGAACCGTTTTTCCGTTGAGCGAGACGAATCGTTTTCGCACGTACTCAAGCGCCGTTCTTCTACTGGCTCTGATCCTCTCCAGTTACTGGGGCTGGCAGATGGCAGCAGGAGTTGTCTTTGCAGGCTTGTGGATTGCAGCCATCGTCTGGAGTACGGTACGAGGCCAGGTCGCCACCTAGCTGATCGCCCCCACCCGCCAATGCCTGCCACACCGAGGCTGCGGCGATGCGATGCATGGCCGGACTTGGATGGTGATCCATCTCACTCACAATTTGGTCGCTCGCTTCTAGCTCGTCAAACGCCCCCAGAAGGTCCACGACGGTCAGATCGAATTCACGAATTTTTGCGGCAACACATTCGTGGATTTCTCTCATGAATGACGAATCCAATCCAGGGTGCGGATAGAGCACAAAACAAACAGGCATCCCGTGCTGATCCTGCAAGCTCGCAAACTGCTTCACGGCATTCTCGAATGCACTCCAGCCATCACCATCGTTGCGGATCTGCTCCAAGAGGCCTTGCATCCAAATATCGGCGGGACGGCTTCCACAAGCGGATGCTTCGGATTGCAGCATGAGCCTGTCACATCGATCCTTAAGAAAGAACAGCGTGTAGCTCATCTTGAGAGGTTGATTGAGGAACTGATCGATCAATGCATCCGATGCGGAGTCACTCCTGGCATTCACTTCGAGATCATTCAAATAGAATTGTACGAGAATCGAATCGGGTTCAATCGCCAAACCACGCTGCTCAAGGAACTCCAACTGCTCTTTCGTATTGCTCCCTGAGCGCCCCGCATTGATCACTCGAAAACGTGGAAACGGAGAGGCTTGATTTGCAACCTCCTCCAGATAGACGGGAAAGGTTTGATGATCCTTGACTCCCTGGCCGAACGTGAAAGAGTCGCCAAATACCAGGATTCGATGAGCGGGATCACTTGCAGCAGGCGGAAGTTCAGGCCCACGGAGCCCCAACGTGTTGACGCTATAGAGGCCTTGATAGATGCGGCGCAGAGCGGGATTCCCGCCTCCGCCACCTCCGACGAACTGCGGCTTTAACCTTAAGAGTCCCTCAGCCGTCGCCCCTGTCGAGTAAAGAATCACAAAAAAGACGATCGAAGCTGGCAAGAGCTTTTGAAAACGATCGACGGTCTTCTGTTCCGTGGAAACAGCGACACAGAAAATAACACCGGCAGAAAACGCCAGCACAAGTATCCCGCCGAGCTTGGTGAGAACAACAACGAGAACGGCGCTCATGAGTAACAGATTAACGCCGAGGAACAGTGAACGATAACGCCAGCGACTCCATACTTCGCTCATGGCTGTCGCGATCGTACCCCAATAGACAACGGCCAATGAAAGCGCGAACAGCATCAATCCATAACTGTAATTGAAAAGTCGCGGAAATCCCTCGGTGTCAGCCAGCTTGTCAGCCAGGAAGGAACGACTACTCAAGCAGAGCATCAGGCAAACGATGGGGAGCAGAATCGAAACCGCACCTGTTTCGTCATTGCTCCCACACCTTGCAGATGATTTCCTGGCTTGATCAACGAGGTTCATAGCGACTCACGGTTAAGTTTCTTTTCACGATAACTCGACCGGTGGTAATTTCAGCACCTGAAAAGGCTCGACAGCCCCCTTCGCTCGCCAGGGGAACGTCGCGTATACTCTTCGGATTAACTCGAACGATCGCATCGACTAGACGGGTTTTGGCACCTGCAATGGCTTCCCCACGCTATCTCCTTCTCCAAATCCGAAACAACGACGACGAGATGCGTCAGCAGGAGGTGGAATGTTTCTGCCGAATTCTCGACTGCACTCCGGTTCAGATGACCGTCCACAATTTACTGGATGGCGCGCCACCCGCGCCGACACTCGATTTAGCCAACATCGTTTTGCTGGGCGGTAGTGGTGACTATTCTGCGGCTGGCGAAGGCAAATGGCTTGATCGTGCCTTAGACGTCTTGCGACAACTGCATGAGATTTCGAAGCCAACTTTTGCATCCTGTTGGGGCTTTCAAGCGATGGCTCGCGCGATGGGCGGGCGTGTGATCCATGACCTTAACCGAGCGGAACTCGGCACCCTGGAAATCTCCCGAACTCAGGCAGCCATCGAAGACCCGATCTTCCGATCCATGCCCGGATCATTCCTGGCACAAATGGGCCACGAAGATTTAGTCGAGGAATTGCCCCCGGATGCGATTCACCTGGCATTCTCGGAACGGGTCACCCACCAGGCCTTTCGATTTGTGGATCGTCCTATCTATTGCACTCAGTTCCATCCCGAACTCGATCTACGCGGCTTACTTGAACGAGTCCAGGCCTATCCGAAATACATTGAAAAGATTTCGGGAAAGTCTCACGACGAGTTTGGGAAGGGATGCCATGAAACGCCAGAGGCGAACGAGTTGCTCAGGCAATTCGTAAAACATGTCTTATTGGAATGGTAGCGTTGTGCGATCGCCTGCTTTACCGGTTACCGCATTACCCATTTAACCTGTCGACCTTTGGTAGGAGGTTTGCGCCAATCCCTTGAAACACGGCAAGTTAGATCCGCGACTTGCCCAGGTGACCGGAGAACTTCAGGGTTAACGCGAAAGCAACGATTTGCGGGACGAATTCAGCACCCGTTTGAAACTGCGGTTGTACGTCGCATCTACCAATTCACGGCGATCGTCTCAAGGACCGTAGTAGCGGAAGGGCCACGGTAAGATGGTGGGCGGCATTCACGTGGATCTCGCCTCAAAGAAGCTTCACTTCCCGAGAGCTTAGATTAAGCTGACAAAGAGGGAGACACCGGCATCCAATTCGCCTACCGGCGCAATTGAGTCGCGAGAGAGATCTCCGATCCTCCCATTTGACATTCCCGGACGCTTGGTCAGATGGAGCCAAATCTCCTGAATGTCAATATGCCCCATCCCAACCGGCCAGTTCTACTAACCCCCAGGCGGATGGTCCCAGACAGCGGATCGGCCTAGACAATCGTGTGGTTCACGACGGGGCTGAACTAACTTATAGACATGAAATACCTATCGCACGCGGCACTTGTTGTATCCCTTTGCGTTACCGATCTCTGGTCACCATGGTCAGCTCAACTCCACGCACAAACGCAAACTTACCAACAGCTGATGCAGGATGTTCTCATCAACGCCGATTACTGGCGCGCGACACCCGAGATCCTTGCGGCAAACTACGCTTTCGAGAACATCATAGGAGTTCCGGGTAATCAGGCGGATGTGATCGCGGCCGGTGGCGCCTGGCAGAACGTGACCACACCGGACCCACCCGCCCGTGCCGTCACCTCCTCGAGTACCCCACAGGGTACCGCGGTGGCTTTCGGTTATCCCGTGAATTATGCCGATGCCTTGCCGGTAGTTTTCAGTTGGCCAGTCTTACCCTCCACCGTGCAGACATCCGATTTCCTTTACACGCTCAACACGGGTGAAAAGATATCGCCGGAGGTGGTGTCGATTAACCCGAACATGGAATACAACGAACGCTCGACCGTGGTGACATTCGGCGAGTATGGCAATCGACTGACACCCGGCACGGAGGGAGCCATCTACGTGACGAATGTAGAAATCGTGGCCGACGATACAGCGTTGCAATTAGTCGGGCCCGATGGTCTCGTCAGCGCCGTCGGATTATCATTCGCCAGTGGAAACCCTTACGTCCCCAATGGTGGCCCGAGCCTGGTCGGAGCGAAGCTCTCGATTATGTCAACAGCGGGAGAAGGCGCCCCACCTGTTTTTACAGGACAAATGCCAAATGATGGAATTGCCTATTATGGCGACGCCGCCGAATATCGTTTGCGTCTGCTGACGACGGGAGGCATTTCACCCGATGGCGTCTCGAGCGTCTACCCTGATGATTTTGAGAATCACTTCCGAGTGCGGGTACAGGATGGAGCGGATGAGATATGGTTGACGGAAACGGGTCAAGAATATCCCACTTCGGTTGGCAACATCATCATTCACGGGCTGGCTGATCTGGGAGCCACTGATGATCCCGTCAATGACGCGTATGTCGAGGATCATGATAATCAAATCGATATCATCATGAGCGGAGATGAAGCCGCCATGCGATTGATCACTCATGTTGAGATCCCTGCTACTGGCGATTATCTACCGTTCTACAATCCGGGTGGGCCAGGCAATACTCCGACGGTCGGAGTGACCTACACAATGCCGGGCCCTTACGACTTGGAACCGGTCATCATGGCATTGGACGACCCGATGACGGTAACCTATATCGTGCCCGAACCTTCCATCACCCTTCTCTTCGGCACCGCGTTGTTGCTCGGCATTCTGAATCGCAGACACATTCGTGGTTAGCTCGGACGAATCACAGGAAAGCCGACGTCTTCCGAGCCCGCTCGCCTAATTTTCGGCAGTTAAATCTCCGAATTCTGCAGATTTCAGATTGCACCTTTCCGACCCGTAGATTGACAAGTTCCGTCGGCACGATTCGTATTGGAAATTGATTCTCGAGATCGACCGTTTTGTCAGCGAGACGTACGACGAAAAAGAAGGCTCACTCTTCAACGGAGGGCTCGGCTGTCGTGCCTGCCATTTCCTGTTTTTTAATGGAATCCTCCAGGTATTCAGCAGCCTCCTCCACCGTAGCTCCCTGTTCGTCCACCATCCCATTGGCAATTTGCATTTGCGTAGGTCCGATCGCTTGCAACAGAGGCCGTAGAGCAGCAACGGCTTTGTGATTACGTGCTAGTGAAGGCGACACGACCAACATGGCATCATAGGGAGGCAATGCCACGGCTGGATCATCAAGTACAGCGAGATCATACCGATTGATACGTCCGTCTGTCCCATAGGCGACCGCAACATCAATCTGTCCGCTCTCAACCGCTCCATACATCAGAGTCGAATCCATGGAGATGCATTCTTCAAAGTCCAAACCATAGACTTTTTTGACATTTCGCCACTCCAGCCGATCAAAGAATTCGATGTCCCCCCCCGCCTTCAGCTTCGAACTTTGCTTTGCCAGTTCATAGAGGTCTTGGATCCCAAGTTGTTCGGCGCGATCGCGGCTCATGACAAACACATAGTCGTTGCTAAAGCCAAGAGTGCCCAGGCAGACAATCTGTTTTTCCTTCAGCAGATAGGCCGACGCCTCGATCAGAATCTCTGCACGCGTCAACAACTCCTTTTTCTTCATAAAGTTGGTCCAGATAGTTCCGGTGTAGTCGACATAGCAATCGAGCTCACCGGTCTCGAGTGCAAGCAGCGTGGTTGCCGATCCCATGCCATCTTTGACTTCCACTTCCATTCCACCAGCCCGGAGTCGCTTGGCGATGAGATCCGCGAGGATGTATTGCTCCGTAAAAGGCTTACTGCCGACAACGAACTTGGAAACGTTTTGTTGCGGATCATCCTGCACCGCCAAATCTTCACCGGGTACAGCAACGGCGTTAGGCCTACCCAAAATTTTAAACTGACTCAAGATCAAGGGCGAAAAGGCGAGCAACAAGAGTCCGCAGCCAATGATTCCGGCCAACCGTAGATTGCGAACCCTCGCTGCTCGCTCTAAGCCATGCAGTAGACCGTCGAGCGTAAGCGCCAACAACGCGGCGAAAAAACAACCAAAGAGAAGTGACACCGGGTTAAAGGTCTGTAAACCGACAAAGATATAGTTACCGAGACTTGTCGCTCCCACAGGTTGCGCGATTGTGGCGGCACCTACCACCCAAACGCTCGCGGTTCTGATTCCAGCAACCATGGTTGGCATAGCAAGCGGCAAGCGAACGAGCCATAAGGCCTGCCAACGATTCATCCCAACACCATCGGCTGCCTCAAGGATTGCCGGATCGATCCCCTGCAAACCAGTAATCGTGTTCCTCAGCATCGGCAGCAGGCTATATAGAATCAGAGCAATGAGCGCGGGAATCCAACCGATGGTTCCCCAGGCAAAGACCATCAGCGCCAACAGCGCAAGACTCGGAATCGTTTGAATGACGCTGGTCAATAACAGGGCTGTTTTTTCAACGCGAGGCCGTGGCGCAGCCCATACCCCCAAAGGAACACTCAACACGATACCAACGAACAGAGCAGTGAGGGACAAAAAGATGTGCCCTCCCAAACGACTTGGAAGCGTGTCGAATTGCGACGCAATTTGTGATAGCAGGTCACTGTCCATGGAATAGCATCCCAACGCATCGGATCATGCGTTTCGATTCTCCAGGTTTCTCAATAGCTGAACATGGCGACGTGGTGTCTCCAATAAAGCAGCCACATAATCATTTCCAGGATCAGCCAACAGTTCAGCGGGAGTTCCAATACGCACCAGAAGCCCTTCCTTCATCACCGCAATTTGATCAGCCAACAGCAGAGCTTCGGCCATATCGTGCGTCACCATGACCGCAGTAAAACCAAGCTTCCGTTGCAGACTCTTAAATTCGGTTTGAAGACTATCACGAGTGACTGGATCCAGTGCTCCAAACGGTTCGTCGAGCAACATAACGCTGGGATCTGCTGCCAAAGCTCTCGCAAACCCAACTCGCTGCCGCTGCCCCCCCGACAGTTGCTCAGGCATCCGCGCGGCAAACTCCTGGGCCGGCAAGTGGACTAAATCCAATAGCTCATCAGCCTTTTTTCGATAGGCTGCAGACTCTTCTCCGGTAATACGAGGAATAATACCGACGTTTTCGAGAACGGTCATGTGCGGAAAAAGACCGATCCCTTGAAAGACGTAGCCAATTTTCCGGCGTAACGCGACTGGATCTTGTTGCATCACATTCACGCCGTCGACCAGGATCTCGCCTTCGGTGGGATCGACCAGACGGTTGATCATCTTGACCGTTGTGCTCTTACCGCATCCTGATCTGCCCAACAACGCGAGCACCGCACCATCCTCAACTTTGAGTGATAGTTCTTTCACAGCAAAACTTTGACCACCGTCCCAACTTTTGCTGACCTGTTTTAGCTCAATCATTTCCGTCAGCCTTCTGGGCTCGCAGGTTCACCGAGTCCCCTGCCTTTTCTTTTTTTCTCCACAGCCGTCGCCCGCGACCGGACTGCCTGCGAGCTAGACGATCTCGATTGGATGCTCGACGGCGCAATCGGTGATAGGGAACGTAAATCGGACTTTCGCCGCCATCATGGTTGTACCAGTTCTCCAACCATTCATTGAATTCTAATCGACTCATTCCCAAACAATGAGTCGAGTCAAAAGATTCCACATGAATGGAAACATCGCGGCGAGGCAAAAAAAGGATGAGACTCCCCAATAGACGCGGAATACCCAACCAAAACACCTTCTTTAGATCAGGAACATCGCCTGTTGGTGCACAACTGAAGACGCTGCCCCAAACCCCACGAGTCCTCACGAGCACGAGGTTAACGTTTCCACATTGCGCAAGTAAATCATGGGTCATTCGAGCCCCACCAATCCATTCGGTATCCTTGCGTTGCAGTCGTCCCGAGGGGTAGATCAAAAAACTCTGACCACTTTTAAGATCGCGAGAAATCCAATCAATCAAGTCGCGAGTCGCCTTGGCAGCCTGTCGCGGGTGGCGACGAAGATCTGGGACTTCGGCTGCATTGACGACACGCATCAGCGGATAAAGGGGCGGCATCCGGTAGGTTTCCGTATAGACGACCGGCCGGGGAATACCGATTGGAAGTTTCAACTCCGTCAACACCATGACGGGGTCGATATAGGCCGGATGGTTGGGGAGCACCAGAGTTGCTCCTTGAAGATTCCGGACCGAATCAAGCCCAGAAACGCGAATGCGATATCGCAATCGCAGCGAGAGCCGGGCCGCAGCTAAAACGAACTTTTTCAACAACGTTCGCATGACGCATCCAAATCAATCAGTCGCGAAGCCTATTTGCTGCCAATCAACTTCTCAAATCGCAGCCCAAACCGATGGCACCCAAGTGCTACGATGCACCTCGTCAAAATCCTTCTTGTCTGCTCATGATATCGCTGGTAACGATTCCGTTAAAGCCGAGTGTATCTATCCAGAATTTGCTCTTGGGAAAAAACTTAAGCGTGTGAAGACAGGCGAAGCCAAAATCTAGAACCGCAAGTGAGAGGAGTCATCCCTGCAAAAATCCTCAAGCTATTCGTCTTCGACTTTTTTGATCACACCCTCCAGGAGAAAACGCACGGCGTCATCGCAAGCCTTTGCTGCACCATGCTGGGCGCTGTTCGTCGCCGCGAGAAAAGCAAAATCTCGCTGGGGCGAAGCCCAGACGACCGCCATCCACATTGTATTGCTACCGGAATGAGTAATCGCATGCCCCGGCGACCACCATCGAGGTAATGCAACCCATCCTAGCGCATACCTTCCGTTGGGATAAGGACGATGCATTTCGTCGATCGTAGACTCCATAAGTAAGGGCGGACGTGGCTGATGTTTAAGGTGCACCGCGACAAACTTTGCCCAGTCCATCAAGGATGCATGCACGGTACCCGCCGGTCCCAAGACAGGCGGATTGTCACGTTGAAGTGCCCGAATCTCTCCTTCTGAAACCTCGCGATGGCCCCAAGGCTGATTGAGTTTGCCTGTTGTTCCCGGCACACCAAAGTCGGCAGAATCCATCTGCAACGGCTCAAAGATCCGTTTCCGCATGAGAGATTCCCAAGTGTCACCAGAGACAGTTTCTGCAACGAATCCGGCCAACATATATCCCAGATTCGAATAGCGTGCCTTCGTCCCCGGCTCATACTCAGGGTCCATTGCCAACACTTGTTCGAATAACCACTCACGTTGATCGCGGGTGGAAAGACTCTTGTCGGCCGCATGCATTAACGGAGAATTGGCGGGGAGTCCAGAACGATGAGTCAACAGTTGGCGTACCGTTACACCCCGAAAAGATTCATGCATCCTTGGACTTAAATCTGGAAGTAACTCAGCGAGAGTTCCATTCCAGGTCATCTTCTGAGCGTCAACGAGTTGCGCCAGAATCGTCGCCGTCATTGCCTTCGTACAGGACCCGAGATGCATCCGATCAGCAATCGTCAGTTCCTCGGAATCTCCCAATTTTCGCACGCCGGTAGCCGCAACCCGAGTAACTCTTCCCTGTTCAACCAATGCAGCAACCATTCCCGGCAGCTCGTATTGAGTGACGATTCGCGCGAGTTCATGTCGAAGTTCTTGATCAACCTGAACAGGCTGTTCCGCTCGCAAAGATTGGCCTGCGACAAGCAGAACGGACAAAATAGTTGAAACCAAGAATCGCATAAGACACCGGATTGCGGAATCGACGTCGCCGCTTCATTTGAGTAGCATTGGCGAAAGGGAGGCACGGACGCTTTCACCATGCTAGAATCGTATCCATGAGAAAACACCTTACCCAGAATGGTAATCAGCGCCGGCACCAAACGCCACTGCTTTGCCTTGCGCTTGCAATGCTAACATGCCATTCTTTACGAGCCGACGAAGTACCTTCGGCCGATGACGTCAGCTTCAGTCGTGACATACAGCCGCTGCTTGCAAACATGTGTTACACATGCCACGGTCCAGATGAAGGGACTCGAGAAGCCGATCTGCGACTTGATTTCCGCGAGACAGTGGTGGCAGGCGGCGACGGCGTCGTGATCCCAGGTGATCCGGAAAATAGTGAACTACTGCGTCGGCTACTCTCCGAAGATCCGGACGAGAGAATGCCACCAGCTTCTAGCAATAAAGCCTTGACGGAGGAGCAGATTGAGATGCTCCGACAATGGATTGCCGCGGGTGCCCCATGGGAGGGACATTGGGCGTTTCAATCGATCCAAAAGCCTGAGTTGCCCGCAACCAAGGACTCCCGACACCCGATCGATGTATTTATTTCGGACCGACTATCAGCGGCGAAGCTGGAACCGGTCGCTGCGGCGAAGCGAGACGAGTTAATACGTCGGCTGTACATCGATCTCCTGGGAATCCTTCCGTCGCCGGAGGCCGTCGATTCATTTGTTGCCGACACAAGTCCCAATTCCGTTGAAAAACTGGTCGATGAGTTGCTATCGAGTCCTCATTATGGGGAACGGTGGGGACGATACTGGCTTGACCAGGCGCGGTACGCCGACTCCGATGGCTATTCGATTGACGGCGCGCGGGTGATGTGGCCCTATCGGGACTGGGTGATCAACGCAATCAACCAGGACATTCCCTTCGATCAATTTACCATTGAACAGTTGGCAGGCGACCTGATGGCCGACCCGAGTGTGGACCAACTAGTGGCGACTGGCTTTCACCGAAACACGCTCGTTAATCAAGAGGGAGGAAGTGATCCCGAACAATTCCGCAATGAGACAGTGGTTGATCGTGTAAACACAACCGGCGCGGTCTGGTTGGGACTCACCGTCGGCTGCGCACAATGCCACACTCACAAGTTCGATCCGATCACTCAAGTGGAATACTACCAGCTGTTTGCATTCTTCAATTCAACAGAAGACAAGAACAGCCATAATCCTCAGATCAATCCTTTACCGGCAAAAGCCCAGAAGAGTCGTGACGAGATCGTGGCGGCGATCAAGTCGACCCGCGAGGCTCTGCCGGAGGGCGATAGCACGGAAAACGAATCATTGCGAAAATCACTTGAATCCGTGATTAAGCAATTGGAGGAGGCTCAACGAGGCATCGAAGGTCGATTTGGGCGCGTGATGGTCATGCGAGAACTGGGAGAGCCGCGCACGACTCACCTCCATATCCGCGGCGATTTCCTCAGAAAGGGAGAGGAAGTTACTGCCAACGTGCCACAAGTACTCCCTGCTCTTCCTGCGACCGACGGCTCACATTCACGCTTGGATCTCGCAAATTGGCTCGTAGACCGCAGCAATCCTTTGACCGCTCGAGTGGTTGTCAATCGAACTTGGATGCGATTCTTCGGCCAGGGTCTGGTTGAAACAGAAAACGATTTCGGCACTCAGGGATCCCTACCCACTCATCCAGAGCTATTGGATTGGCTTGCTCATTGGTTGATCGAACAAGAATGGTCGATTAAGCGTCTGCACCGTTACATTGTTCTTTCGGACACCTACCAACGTTCATCACGAGCCACCTCCGAGCTGGTGGCTAACGATCCGCGAAATCAGTTACTCGGTCGACAATCGCGGATTCGGGTCGATGCCGAACTTGTGCGGGACTTGGCACTCTCCGCAAGCGGAACATTAACCTCGACGATCGGGGGCCCAAGTGTTTACCCACCGCAGCCTGATGGGGTCTACGCCTTTACGCAACGACGGTTAAGCTGGGAAACGAGCCAAGGCGCTGATCGGTATCGCCGCGGGATGTACACCTTCTTCTATCGCAGTGCGCCTCACCCCATGCTGACGACCTTTGACGCTCCCAACTTCCAGACAGTTTGCACGCGTCGAGTCCGATCGAATACTCCACTACAGGCACTGACTATGGCCAACGACGAGGCGATCATTGAAATGGCCGAAGGGCTTGCACGTCGCTTGATCCTCCATGGCCCGTCCTCCGACGAAGACCGAATCAACATGGCCTTTCGCCTTTGCTTGAGCCGCCATCCAGACGCTGCCGAATCACAGCAGCTCCAATCGTTTATCGCGCTTCAGCGGGACCGGCTGACAGACACAGACACGTCGTCAACCGATCAAGCGCCCGCAGACATGGAGCTTGCGACGTGGACCGCATTGGCCCGAGTGCTTATGAACCTGGACGAGTTCCTCACAAGAGGCTAGAGAGACGATGCAGAAAGATCAACTCAAGCTCGAAACAAGACGACACTTCTTCCGCGAGTGCGGCGTAGGCGTCGGTGCCATGGCGTTGAGTTCCATGCTGGAACGAAGAAGTAAGGCAAACGATGCCGCGTCGAACCCAATGACTCAAGCAAGAGCGAAGCGAGTGATCTACATGTTCATGGCCGGCGGTCCTAGCCAGCTTGAACTTTTCGATCATAAGCCGCTGCTTACCGAATTGCACGGCAAACCCACCCCCGCCGAATTCATGAAGGACAAGCGATTTGCCTTCCTGAAGGGAACCGAAAAACTCCTGAGGCCCTATCGGCCGTTTCAGCAGCATGGTCAAAGTGGAGCGTGGCTGAGTGATCTCCTGCCGCATCATCGGAAAATCGTCGACGATGTTTGCTTTATTAAGAGCATGAAGACGGATGTGTTCAATCATGGACCCGCCAAGCTCTTCACAAACACCGGTTCGCCACAACCAGGTCGACCTTCCATGGGATCATGGGTGACCTATGGACTCGGCAGCGAAGCACGGGACCTGCCTTCGTTTGTGGTTCTCCAATCGGGACCACGCGGCCCAAGGTCAGGGGCTTCGCTCTGGTCGAGTGGATTCCTGCCAACCACCTTTCAAGGTGTGCCCTTTCGTGGGACGGGCGATCCCATTCTAAATCTCCAGTCACCTAAGGGCATGACGAAGGATCGACAACAAGACTTCTTCAACGCAGTGGGGGATCTGAATCGCCACCGACTCGGTGTCGTCGGGGACCCTGAGATCTCAACGCGTATTGCGGCGTATGAGATGGCCTATCGCATGCAAAGCAGCGCCCCCGAACTCATGAACATCAAGGATGAAACTCAGGCGACCCTGGATCTCTACGGGGCCAAGCCAGGAGAGGCATCATTTGCAAACAATTGCTTGCTCGCTCGACGACTCGTCGAGCGAGGTGTACGGTTCATTCAGCTGTACCATACAAACTGGGACCATCACGGCGGAGCCGAATCGCTGGAGAAGGATCTACCATTGCGGACCAAACAGATCGACCAGGCAGCCGCCGGGCTGGTGCTGGACCTGAAGCAACGAGGACTGCTGGAGGATACCTTAGTGATCTGGGGTGGTGAATTCGGACGGACACCCATGGGAGAATTGCGAAAGCCGGCCGGTCGAGACCATCACATCGACAGCTACACGATCTGGATGGCGGGAGGAGGCGTGAGGCCTGGCATCTCGTACGGTGCGACAGACGACCTAGGCCTTAGCGTGGTCGAAAACCAGGTTCACGTGCACGATTTGCAAGCGACGGTTCTTCACTTGCTGGGAATCGATCACGAACAGCTCACCTTCCGATTCCAAGGCCGAGACTTTCGGTTAACGGACGTTCACGGAGAAGTTGTCCGTGATATCGTGAGCTCGTGAATCTAAGGACACGCGTTCGTTAGAGCCCGCGACTCCTTCGCTTGCTCGCGTCCGGCAATTAACTCAACGTTGGTCGGGCGACCAGGCCGGGATAATCGAGCGTTGAAAAGTAGTCCTCGGCAGTTTCCGCTCGTCGAATCTCTTGAACGGTACCGTCCTCGCGGAGTAACAATTCGGCTGAACGAAGCTTGCCGTTGTACTGGAATCCCATGGAATGCCCATGCGCGCCGGCATCGTGAATTACCAGAATATCTCCTTCATCGATTCGCGGTAGATTTCGATTGATCGCAAACTTATCGTTGTTTTCGCAAAGCGACCCGACGACGTCGTAGACCTGATCCGCTGGTTCATCCTCTTTTCCAACCACCGAAATATGGTGATAAGCGCCATACATTCCGGGGCGCATGAGATTCGCCATACAGGCATCAACCCCGATATAGTTCCTATAAATGTCCTTATGGTGGATGGCCTTGGTAACGAGGAATCCATGCGGCCCTGTAATCATCCGACCATTTTCCATCAGCACCTTCATGGGGTGCAAACCGGCCGGCTCGATTATTTCCTTATAAAGCTGATGAATGGCCTGCCCTACATGCTTCAAATCCACCGCTTGCTCGCCGGGCTTGTAGGGAATTCCAATTCCGCCACCGAGATTGACGAAATCAATATTGATATCAAGCTTTTGGAAAATCTCGACCGTAATTTCAAAAAGCATCCTGGCTGTCTCAACGAAAAAGTCGGCATTCAATTCGTTCGAGGCGACCATGGTGTGTAAGCCAAATCGCTCGACGCCGTTGGCCTTGAGCATTGCATAGCCCTCGAACAACTGTTCTCGAGTAAAGCCATATTTCGCCTCTTCGGGATTACCAATGATGGCATTCCCTTCTCGCAACGGCCCAGGGTTATACCGAAAGCTGAGAACTTCGGGCAGACCCACGTTCTCCAACATGTACTGGATCTGCGTGATATCGTCCAGGTTAATGAGGGCTCCGAGTTGCATGGCTTTCGCATAGTCATTGGCAGGCGTATTGTTCGAGGTGAACATAATCCAATCGCCAGTCACCCCTACTGCTTCGGACAACACCAATTCATTCAAGCTGGAACAATCAGCTCCGCACCCTTCCTCTTTGAGAATATCCAGAAGGTGGGGATTCGGAGTTGCCTTGACTGCGAAGTATTCGCGAAACCCTTCACACCATGAAAATGCCGCCAATAACTCTCGCACGGTATTCCGAATACCGGCTTCATCATAAAGATAGAAGGGCGTAGGAAACTCAGCAGCAATTTCTTGAATCTTCGCGCCGTCGATGGAAAGTCGCTTCGTCATAAGTAGGGGCACTCGCCTCACAAAAACCATGAAAGTTGCCAGGGAGACACAAGTCGCGAGGGATGAATTCCAAACGTCCAGGGTAGTCTGGGCGTGTCCGTCGGCCCGTGTCGACCTCTATTTATTTGATTTTAGCGGTGGAAGGGCCAATCACGTAGCCCCCCGAATCACGGCTCGCCCACAATCTTGCCCGCAAACTACCGCGATCTCAGCGTATCATAGCGGAACTGGTGTTTTGAGCTGAACATCGAACGGTAGGTCAGCAAAGCGGCCAAGACAATGCCGATCCCGGTTCCAGCCGCAATCAGAAACATAATGACGACTTGATATTTGACCGCGTCCACAGGTTCAACACCGGCGAGTAATTGTCCGGTCATCATGCCTGGCAGGCTGACGATGCCCACAACCGCCATCGCATTGAATGTCGGGATCATTCCCGTGCGAACGGCATTTGCAATGGGTCGATTGGCGGCTTCCCACGAGCTTCCGCCCAAGGCAAGTATCATCTCAATCTTGTCACGTCCTCGAGACATTTCGTCTCCGAGCCTTTCGAGTCCCAGCGAGACCCCTGTGAGGGAATTCCCCAGCACCATCCCCAACAAGGGAATTGCATATTGGGGCAGATACCAGGGATCAACACGAACGATGGCCACCAACGCTAAAAGGGTGATCACCCAGGAACTCGCCCAGACCGATAGAAACGTGTTCAACCAGATCCCTGGATATCGATGTTCCGTCCGTCGCACCGCCGCGAAACCGGCAAGAACCGTCATGACTCCCATCAAAGCCAAAACCAGGTAGACATTTCGAACTTGAAAAACTTGCCGCAAAACCAAGCCAACAAGCAACAGCTGCACAATGGTGCGAATCGAAGCCCAAATGATCGACCGCCCCAATTTGAGCCCGAGAAACAATGAGATCAGACCATTCGCAAGGATTAAGGCTGATGCGAGACCCATTTGCAGATATGACAGTTGTATATATTCAGCCTGCATGCCCGCCCTCCTTTTGCAGTGCACCTGCCTCCATGATGATCTGACGATCGCCCATGCGACTTGCTTGAGCTCGGTCATGGGTAACCCAGACAAAGGCTCTATCCGACTCGGCCCGAAACCATCGGTCAATCAACTCTTCAATGATCGACTCTGTCCCAGAATCTACGGCTGAGGTTGGCTCATCTAATAGCAACACCTGGGGATTGAGCTGTATGGCCCGCAAGAGCGCGACCATCTGGCGTTCGCCACCCGATAAATCATCCGAGGAACGCCGCAAGAATTCCTCGTCTCGACCCACTTGTTTGAGCCAATCGACGATGAATTCGGGGTCATACTGAAGTGACCGGTGGTTGGCCAATTGATAGGGCAGCTTCAGGTTTTCTTCGACACTGCCCTCCAGCATCGCTGCGCGTTGATGAAGGTAAATGCATTGAGACCGAAAACGCGGAACCTGCGCATCGGAAACCTGTTTACCCTGCCACAGAATCTGTCCGACATGGCAGGGATCTAGCATCGCCAGCACACGTAACAAGACGGATTTTGCAGAGCCAGAGCGACCGCAAATCACAAGGCGTTCTGAGGGCGATAAGGTGAGCGAAACATTTCGAATCAACCATTGCCCATCGGTTGTAACGCGGCGTCCAACTTGCTGCAGTTCGAGAATATAAATCGAAACACCTCAAAACAAAAAAGGCCCGACGCGTTCGCGTTCGGGCCATTTTTAACGTCCTTGATCTTCGATTTTACTTTTCTCAGCTATCAACTTTTTCGACTTTGGTGGATCGAAGACCTCTCCGATCAGACTCGCACACGCCCACACAGCGCTGCGAAGAGAAAAGCAAAACCACAGAGCAAGGTTAAAATACTCGTAGGTTCTGGAATCGCCACAAAATAGGGCCCGGTACCAACATCAAATCCACCGCCCGCAGTTGCGCCATCGACCTTAAGGTCACTCAGCAGCGTACTCGCGCTCAAACCCGTGGCTAAGACATTGCCGTAGTCAAAAGATTCAAAACCATTCGTGTTCAAAATGAAAACCTTTTCAGCCGTACAAACATCGAAGGGACCGGTCAGGTTTCCGCAAGTACCGTTGAACAAACCGGATTCACTCGTCACTTGGAGTGCGGTGAGACTCGAACCACTGGGAGCAGTGGCAGAAAGATTACCAGTATCGGCATCGTAGATAACATCAAGTCCAGTGCCTGATGCTGATGAGCGAGGGGACATGGGAACTGGTGAAGCCATAGCGACGGAAGTAGCTAACAAGGCAGCGCCCACGAAAGATGGGATCAGAATTTTAGCAAGCATTAGCGTTTCCTCTTGTGTTTTGCGTCTAGCTGCGTAGTCCGAGTATTTTCACTAGAAGCCCAGTCTATTCAAAGACATTCGGTTTGCAACTAGTTTTTTTTGAATCAGTCATTTAATTGCAAATAGATGCGTTCAAAAATCTGAACGCAGACTACACCAGTGACTGAAAAAACTATCGTCTTCTCAATTTTCGCGGCCGATCCGATGACTTTTCGAGCAAGCAAACGAAAAAAGCGTCCATCTCTGCCGAGGGTAACACTCGACAGGCTCTGGCCAAATCCGGAGAAAACAACTTGGACCTCCAATCAGAAAGGCCAACTCGCACATTATCGAGGGGCAATTTGACCTCAACCACCGATAGCGTCGGGTCTCGTTCGAGCTGCCAATCTATGACAGCTTCATTTTCTTCTGGCGCAAAGGAACAAGTACAGTAGGCGAGTCGTCCGCCCGGTCGCAACGCCTGGATGGCTGATTTGAGCAAACCGCGTTGCTTTCGACTTTGCTCCCGGATTTTCCGAGTCCCCCAATAACTCCAGCTTTCTGGATCATCGACATGAAACCGAGCTTCGGAGGAACAAGGAGCATCGAGCAGGACAAGATCAAATTGCTCCGGCGTTTTAGAACCGACGCCCCGACCATCTTTGAGGTAGGTTTTGACGAGGGTGGCCCCTCCGAGTTGCAGGTTTTGTCGCAGTTTATAATAGCGAGATCGAACAACTTCAACGGCCGACAATCTGCCCTGATTCGCCATTCGAGCGGCCAGATGCAATGTTTTCCCGCCAGGGGCAGCCGCCAGATCCAACACAGCCTGCCCCGGCTCTGGATCCAAAAGACAGACGGGCAGCAAGCTGGAAAGGTTCTGAATGTAAATGCGACCGTCTCGAAAAGCATCCGATTCGACCAGGACTGAACGAAATTCCGGATTGACGGTAAAAGCTTCCGGACACCAGGGGACTTCTCGAGTCGTGACGCCAATTTTTTCGAGTTCCCCGAGTACCACAGGTATCTCCGCAATCAACGTATTAACACGAAAGCTGGCAGGTCGGGGCTTCGAAAAGCTTGCTACGACATTTTCGAAATCGGCGGGATCTAGGATTTCCTGTAAACGCTCGACGAATTCGGCAGGCAAACTCATATTGAACTCATTCCTAGCTTCATCAAAATCGGTAGGTTCATTTATAGGGCCTGAGGCTTAAATCTCCCAGGTCGGCTGCCCGCTGTCCCCAACGATCGACGATTTACGCAGGGACCTGTTGCGTCCCCTTCACGAAAGGTCAGACTCAGGAACCATGGAACTTCAGCGGTTACTTTTGCGTCCAACCCGTGTGCCGAAGACGCGACCACGAAAAACAGAGCGATTTTAGGTTTCAGAATTGAGGAGAACGAAAAATGAAGACTTTGACCGGAATTTTGTTCATCGCCATGTGTACCACTGCCATCGCCGATCAAGCATTGCCTCGTACGATTTCAATAACAGGAAACGGCTCGGCTACGTCACCGCCCGACATGGCAACCATTAACACGGGCGTCGTGACGCAGGGCAAAAACGCTGCTGATGCGATGAAGGCCAACAATGAGATCATGGCCAAACTTATGGCTGCCCTGAAAGCCCAAAAGATTCCAGCCAAAGATATCCAAACCTCGGATTTCTCGGTCAGCCCCCAGTATGCACGCGATGATCGAGGGCGAACCCAACAGGAAATCGTGGGTTACCGTGTCTCCAACCAGGTTCGTGTCGTGATTCGCAATCTGCCAGAACTGGGAAAGGTCCTGGACACTTTAGTGAGCACCGGCAGCAATCGAGTTTCGGGCATCAGCTTTGGAATCACTGACTCCGATGGCATCTTGAACGAAGCTCGGAACAACGCGATTGCAGACGCCAGGAGTAAAGCGAATCTGTATGCCCAGGCACTCGGGATCAAGGTTGGCAAGGTCGTGTCGGTGAGTGAATCATCCGTAATCGCACCTCGTCCTCAATTCTTCGCCCGAGCAGCCATGGCTGATTCAGCCGTTCCGATCGCCAGTGGTGAGCAAGAGCTCACCGCGACGATCGACGTTGTCTTCGCGATTGCGGACTGAGTCACGTTAAAACATTAACGCCAAGAATACGATTCGCCCATTCAATGGCGGCGAATCGAGAGAACTCTCGAAACCGCGATACCTGACTCATCGCAAAGGGTCGCGGTCGTTCTCTCAACCGAGCCCCGCTCATCTCACACCGGGGTATGCCACTCTCAAACTCAACCAATCAACTCCATTTCAATGAGAGTTTGATAGGCAGCAACGGTGCCAAGTAACAGGAAAAAGGTCCCGCCGAGCATCAAGCCGATTCGAATCCACCAATTCGGACGCAATGGTTTCGGCAGCAGCAACGAATTGACAAAGGCGGTGTGATAACAACTGAACCCAAGTGCGAAGTTATAGCCCAGGGTGGCGATGGCGATTAATTGAGTCGGTCTGTTCAGCCATAGCATCACCAACCCAAATACAAAGTAGCAGCAAAGCACTCGAAAATAGAGTTGACGGATGAATCCGGGATCGGTGTTTCTGAGGCGAGCGCTGGCCGTCCAGAAGGTATCGACCCATCTTCGAATATTGCCATCGACGGTCGTAGCCATGGCGAGGCCTAACACAAGGAATCCGCACAACAGGGTAATCGCCCAGAATAGATTACCCCAGGCGGGCCCCGAAATCAGGTGATTGAGTCCACTCATCGACGCGAAGACATCTGGCGGTGGGTCGGCGACCTGCGCACGGACTCCGTCGGCTGTCATGGCTGCGGCATTCCAATTCCCAGCCTCAGTCCCTCGCCGCAGAAATTCGATCGACAACATGCTCGGCAGGGCGACGCCGACAAAACAGGCAGGCACCCAGACAGCCAATTGATCACGCGCCACATGACGATACCAGCCGCACCACCTTGGCAAGGTTTCTGAATTGACTTGAAACACGCTGCCTACATGGGAGAGTTTAACCCCCTTGCCACCAATAATGCTCGGTATCGCTCCGACAACGCGTCCCATGCCCCAGCCTTGATCGCGTGTGTAATTACTGATGGGGGTATTTGTGAGACCACCATTCCCAGCAATGGCCGCCAACGCCGCAATCATGGCAATCAGCGTAAAATCAACATCGGGTAAACGTCCGGTTTTGAAGAAAGTCACAAACATATTCTCGACGTTGTCACCGTCGCGGAAACCATCGCCATCGACATCATGAAACTTGATCGAGTTACCGTTTTCATCTTGCTCATACGCGTCGGGACGTCCGTCTCCATTCGTATCCCGAGTCTTCTTCAATCGCGGCTCAACAACATCTAAATTGCCGTCGCCGTCCCAATCCTCCCCTGGGTCGAGAACCCCATTGTTGTTTGCATCTTCCGCACGTTGGACCGGGACGTGTCCGAATTTGAAGAAACCGGATCCAATTTCAACCCAGGTGCTGGCATGAGAGTAGAAGATCGCCATAAAGAGCAAGAACCCCAAAACGACCACCAGCTTGACCGACATCATGATCTTGAGCGAGTTATAAACCTTGCCGCCGAAGATAAGCGGCATAATACCAAGCACAAAAATAGCAGTGCTGATCCCCTTAATCATCCACCAATGCGATCGCACCTCATCCGGATTTGGCATCTCTCCACCGAGACATACGACGGCAACGGGAGTTGCGGCATTTGCAGCGAGATAGGGAAAGATGCTTCCAATATCCAGGATCAAGTAGATGCCTAACCAGAACATCGGTCCAGGCAACGTGCGAAACTTGCCGGTAAAGATCGGTTCGCCGCTATACAACGTGTACCGACTGATTTCAATGTTGTAGAGTCCTTGGGCAAGGATACTAATGGTGGCCAGCCACATCATTGCACCGCCATACTTGGCAGTCACAAGAGGTCCCACCAACCATTCGCCTCCGCCAATGGCGCTAGCACCCATCACAAGTCCGGGGCCCAACAAGGCAAACCAATTCCTGGAGGTAAAGACAGGTGCAGGGGCGAGCTCCCCGGTCTCCCACCGCGGCATCTTCTGGGAGCCTACTTGGGGCGCCTCGAATCCAGCTTGATCAGACATCGATCTTCCCTTCTCGAAAGGTTTCCTCGCCGACCACCATAACGCCCTCGAGCTCGCGAAGCAATTCTGCTGAATAAACCCTTATCTAAATTCAACATTGTTTCGATCGCCAGTTACCCATTTGGCTCATTCTCCCCCGGGACGAAACCCATCGAAACGGAAGGATTGACTTGCAGGATGCAAATGACGAACGTAAAACCATGCTTGGCCCCTACCCTCTTTCCATTCAGCCACCTCTCTGCGTGAACTAGAACATGAAGAATAAGATCAGCCTGATCATGACGTGCCTGGCAAGCTGTTTCCTCAGTTACTCAACATCAAATAGCGCACAAGCATCCGACGACGCCTTCACTCAGTTGGCCGATGAGATTTGGGATTACCGATTACAACAGGACCCTTTACTTGCAACTTCGACGGGTGACCATCGTTACAACGATCGCTTACCGAAGGTGGGTGTTGAAGAGTCGCAACAGAACGCTGCCAACCTATCCAAATATCTCCGAGCACTCGATGCTCTTCCCACGGGTTCGTTATCGCCCGTGAATCAGATCAATCATGCCATCCTCAGAAGAGTCCTGAAGAACGAGATAGACGAGGCCACACACAAGGCCTATTTGATTCCCATCACGAACCGCTCCGGATTTCACATTTCCTTTCCGGATTTGGAAAAACGCATGCCACTGGAAACCGAAGCCGACTACTTGAATTATCTCGCTCGCCTGAATGGATTCCACGAATACGCGCTCCAACACATCAAGATCATGCGAAAGGGGCTTGCTGAGGGCTATTCATTGCCATCCGTGGTTCTGTCCCGCTATGCCGATCCCATCAAGACTCACATGGTTGATAACGCAACGGAGAGCGTCTTTTACGAACCCTTCAAGACCCTTCCGGAATCTTTCTCACCAGAAACCCGAGACCGTTTACAGCAGGCCGCTCGAGAAGCGATCCAGGAGAGCATTGTGCCCGGCTACTCAGCTTACTTCGAGTTCATGCGTGACGAATACGTACCCAACGCCCGAGGCTCGATTGGTGCTTCGGCATTACCGAACGGTCGCGAGTTTTACCGTCACCGCGTTCATCGATTTACAACCCTCGACCTAACCCCCACCGAAGTGCACGAAATCGGTTTGGCCGAGGTCAAACGAATCCGCAATGAGATGGAAGAGGTCAAACGGGATGCAGGCTTTGAGGGCAGCCTGAATGCCTTCATGAAATTCCTTCGAGAAGACCCTCAATTCAAGCCCAAAACAGCGGCGGAACTCATGGAGAAAACGGCGTTAATTCTTAAAAGAATTGACGGTGAATTGCCAAAGCTATTCAACACGTTACCGCGCACGCCTTACGGGCTGCGTGAGATCCCGGCCTACATCGCACCACAAACGACTGCCGCCTACTACATGCGGCCCCCCGGCGATGGCAGTCGTGCGGGCTTCTATTATCTGAACACCTATGATCTCAAGAGTCGCCCCTTGTACAACCTGGAAGCGTTATCGCTTCACGAGGCGGTTCCCGGCCACCATCTTCAAATTGCACTTCAGCAGGAATTGAGCGACCTGCCACCCTATCGTCGCTTTGCGATGTTTACAGCTTTTGTCGAGGGCTGGGCATTGTATGCGGAACGACTGGGCCTGGAGGTTGGCTTTTACCAGGATCCATACAACAATTTTGGTCGACTGACCTACGAAATGTGGCGAGCGTGCCGACTGGTGGTTGACACTGGAATTCACTACCTCGGCTGGACGCGTGAGCAGGCGATCGAATTCATGGCAAACAACTCAGCACTTTCGCTGCATAATATTCGTAGTGAAGTCGATCGTTATATTGCTTGGCCTGGCCAGGCTCTAGGTTACAAGATTGGTGAAATCAAAATTCGCGAACTGAGGCGGCAGGCAGAAGAGGAATTGCAAGACAGTTTCAATGTGCGAGACTTCCACGCTGCCGTGCTGACTCAGGGATCCGTCCCGCTTGATGTATTGACTCAACAAGTCGAAACCTGGATTGCCAAGGTCAAAGCCGGCACCGGTGCGACTCCATAAACCTCCGAAAGGACGCTCCATCATGGCCAACGACACTCCTTCGAATCACGTTTCAAGACGTGCCCTGCTTCGAAATGCAGCGGCCGCCACAGTTGCCGGAACGGCGCTTGCTCAGTCCTCAATTTACGCCGAGCAACCGTCCAAACCCAAGGGGCGGATCAAGCAATCGATCGTGCATTGGT
The DNA here is from genome assembly GCA_002723275.1 of Planctomycetaceae bacterium. Classification (GTDB taxonomy): domain Bacteria; phylum Planctomycetota; class Planctomycetia; order Pirellulales; family Pirellulaceae. The sequence continues at coordinate 99,972 of PBNZ01000008.1, read as the reverse complement.
GTTTTGGAGGCCGAGGGGAAAACTGGAAGCTCGAAAAAACATGTGCGGTCGCCCAGGAACTGGGTTACCAGAGCGTTGAACTGGTGTCCCCCAGCAATTTCCCACTCCTTAAGCGACATGGTCTGACCTGTGCCATTGTCGGCGCACAAATAAACCCAGGTCCCTCGTTCATGCGAGGCTTTAACAATCCGAAGTATCATCCGATGGTAATCAAGGCAACACGTGACGCAATCGATGCCGCTGCCGACAACGGCTATGCCAGCGTCATCGCCTTTACCGGATTCAGTGCAAAAGATCCCGATGATCCAAACAGCGATCATTTCACCCTGGAAGAGGGCGCAGCCAATTGCGTCAAAGGCTTCAAGCAAGTGATTGGCCACGCTGAAAAGCGGGGAGTCAATATCTGCTTGGAAATGCTGAACACACGAGACGACTCCGACCCCATGAAAGGTCACCCCGGCTACCAAGGCGACGGTACCGATTACTGCATCGACATCATCCAACAAGTGGGATCTGAGCGGATGAAACTGCTATTCGACATCTATCATGTGCAAATCATGGATGGCGATGTGATTCGCAGAATCCGACAGTACAAGGATTTCATTGGTCATGTCCATACCGCAGGTAATCCGGGCCGAGGTGAATTGGATGCCAGCCAGGAGATCCAATATCCTGCCGTTATGAATACGCTCGTCGACGTCGGATACGACGGGTACGTCGGCCACGAATTCATTCCCACTCGCGATCCACACCAAGGCCTGAAGGAGGCCTTTGAACTTTGCGACGTCTAATTGGCAACATCGAGCTGATCGTGCTCGTGCAAACGACTTCATGGGACAAAGTTCTCACACGACCAACGGCAACGCCCATCCTCAGCGCATGAAGAAACCCGAGGTTGGTCACGGGAAGCTCAACCTCGGGTTGCGTTGCGATAAGGATCAACCTCATCGCTGGGCGACGCTGGGTCATTCGTCGCCCGTTTAATCGTCCATCAAACCTTCCAGATTCTTGATTTGGTCGCGAAGCTGATTAATCTGCTCCTGCAACTCAGCGGGATTCCTAATGCCCTGCAAATTCTCGAGAAGCCACTCTGGGGTGATCAGGCCATTCTCGGGGAGGCTGATGCCGGGTTCATCTTCCGAGCGAACTTCGGTATCGGCGTCGGCAACACGATTCGCGGGCTTCAGCTCGACTTCGAGCATCTCGCCGGATCGCATGTACTCAAGCTTCAACATCCGATTCTCTTTTCCCGCTCGCTGTACGGCATCGATCAACGTTTCGTGGCCGACAATGTCCTGCCCGTCAACGCTAACCAAGACGTCATACTTCAAGAATCCAGCTTCACCTGCAGGCATTTCTTCACCCACGGTTGCGACGGCGATCCCGACACCTTCATCAAGCTTCAACTGCGATCGAAGTGTCTCCGAAACATCTGCCAAGGCAATCCCGATGTAATAATCGCCCAGGTCCTGCTGAGATGTGAATTGCGTAGTATGAGGCGAGTGCTGTCCGCGTTCTGCCAACCACTTTTCGACCTGCTGTGGAGCAACTCGCGTCCATTCCCCGTTGGGCAGTTTGAAAAAGATGTCACGCCCATCCGCGCCCAATGACTTGAAGGGTGAGTTCGGGGCAGCTTCCGTTGCCGTCGCCAACGAACCACCAGCAATGATACCAACGATCGCTGCGGTCAAAGCGATTACCCGCTTGTACATATTGAAAACTCCTCTGGAAGTAAAAAAGAATACGGAGAAAAAATCGTATCAATGACGACTAACACCAGCTTTGTTGCCAGCACCAGAACGAACCTTGCACAAATTGCTGAAAACTTTCCGGAAGTTCAATAATCTTTCCACAAAACGGCACCCGGCAGGAAGAGTCACCACCGGCAGGTAAGCGTTAATGTTCCCGATGTTCGTTTGCGACAATTGCGTTCCACAACTAAAATCACCCGAATCTTTTAATGCATGAAATACCTTTCCGAGGTAGTCTTCAGATGACGCGGCGTCCGTCACGATTAATTCCGAAACAGCGGATTCAGCGATCCTATTCGGCCAGGCACGAAATACTGGAGCCACGACGCCTGCTAGCGGCCGACTTGGTCGCTCAATGGAGTGCCGATGATCTGGTGGCGGACCATTCGGACGGACAAACGATTGCGTCGTGGAGCGACTCAATCTCAGGTCGTCAGGCGAGCGGACAGGGGAATCCCATACTACGGCATGCCGCCTGGCTAGGTCACGCAACGGTCGCCTTTGACTCAAGCGACAGTCTGGACGCCTTCGTCATCCAGGCAGCGGACAGTCCGATTCAAGACGTCGATGAGTTCACTGCAGTGGTCGTCTTTGGAACAGATTCGACGACCCTGACAGGAACGGCATCTCCGTGGTTTGCGAATACCGGGCTGCTTGATGCGAACCAACAAGGCCAAGTCGCAGATTGGGGAATCGCGTTGAGTGGCGACGCCCAATTGACGGCCGGGGTCGGCCTTCCCACGACGACCCTTTCCTCGAAGCAGGTTAACCTGAACGACGGCCAACCTCACGCTGCCATCTTTGTTCAATCGCGGGACGAATTAAACCTTTGGGTCGATGGTGTTCGCGTCGTGGATGTCAAGAATGACCACGGCCCTCGCACAGCGACGGACACTTACTTTGGCAGCTTAGCCTCTGGCAACAACGGCTTCACGGGTGAAATTGGCGAAGTTCGTTTTTATCACGGCGCGATGCAGGCCAACACAGCCTTATCGGTGACAGAAGAATTGCTTTCCACCTATTGGGATAGAAGCTCAGTCAATTCCGCACCTCTTGGTCGGTCGGATGCCTTTGCTATTCCACCGACGACGTCTTTGGCGCAAGACTCAACCAACGGACTTCTGACCAACGATCAGGACGACGATGGTGACGAGTTAACCGTTCGGCTTGAAAGCCCTCCAGCACATGGCCGACTCACATTAAATGACGACGGCAGCTTTGTCTATCTTCCGAACACTGGATACGTGGGTCAGGACCAGTTTCGCTACCGTCCCTACGACGGTCAACAACTGGGCGACCCGATTGACGTGTGGATTACAGTATCCCCGGTCATCATTAGCGAATTTGTGGCCATGGCATCGACGGGTTTATCCACAAGAACTCGTTCCGACGTCACGTCTGAATTCACAGGCGATCCAATCGCCTACGATTGGATTGAGATTCGCAATTTGACCTCAGACACTGTCGATTTAAGCGAAACCTATCTCACGGACGATGCAGAAGCGAAAACTAAGTGGCGTTTTCCGGCGGGAACCGTACTTCCCGCGAACGGAATCCTGACTCTATTTGCATCGGGACAGGACATTCGCGACGCACATTTCGACGAACTCGGCTATTTGCATACCAATTTTCGAATCTCGGCCGACGGTGAATCCCTGGCAATTTTCTCACCCTCATTAGGAATCAATGGTACTTATCCCGTCGACTTTCCCGCGCAGATTGCTGGAACGTCATTTGGCTACGCTGATGGCAGGCAAGGATATTTCTCGCCTCCCACCCCAGGGGAAACGAATGTCGATCGACGAGACACCATTGCGGAGCCAGTCACTTTCAGTCATCCGGCTGGCTTCTATGCGAACCCTTTCGAATTGACACTCGACGTCGACGAAAACGACGCTCTTATTCGCTACACGCTGGACGGTACAGAACCGACCGAGGAAAACGGCATCGACTATGAGGGGCCGTTGCTGATCGACGGCATCGCTGTCTTACGGACCAGAGCCTTCTCCGATTCCGCGATACGCTCCCCAACGACGACACGCAGCTATCTGAATATTGCTGCTGCGATTGGCCAAAAAGAGATGGATCCGGATATTCTGCAAGAGGAACGCTGGATGAGTCAGATGGAAGCAGCGCTTGAGCAGATCCCCTCCCTCTCACTCGCGATCGATCCGGCTTATCTTTATGATCGAAGGACAGGGTTACTACGCAATTCTAGCGGCCGCGGCAAACCCTGGGAACGTCCCGCATCACTAGAGTTAATGGGGCAGGACGATGCCGGTTTCCAGGTCGATGCCGGCCTTCGCTTGCGTGGTGGTTTCAGTCGCGGAGCTCGAAAATCATCGTTTCGATTTTTCTTCCGTGACGAATACGGCGACCCATCCTTGGACTATCCCCTGTTTGGTGATGACGGCGCTTCCAGCTTCAAGAAGATCGATCTACGCACGGCGCAAAATTACTCCTGGTCATATCTCGGCGACATCCACAACAACTTTTTGCGAGACATTTTCTCGCGAGAGTCCCAACGAGAGATGGATCAGCCGTACACTCGCGGCAGGTATTATCACCTGTATTTGAACGGTGAGTATTTTGGGATCTATCAGACCGAGGAACGCCCCGAGGCTGACTATGCTGAAAGCTATTTCGGCGGCGATGCGGATGACTATGACGTGATAAAGTCATCAGGACCGCTTGACTATTACATCGAAGCCACCGATGGCACACTCGACGCCTACAGACGGCTTTGGCAGGCCACCGTCGAAGGCTATGCATCCAACGAAGCCTATTATCGAATACAAGGTCTCCAGCCCGACGGAGAATCGATCGATCCCGCTGCAGATCGTCTGCTAGATGCCGAAAACCTGATGGACTACATGATCATCACTTATTACACGGGAGATTCAGACGGCCCCGGTTCGAAATTCACGCGTCCGCGACCAAATAATATCTTCGGGATCTACAATCGCGAAAACCCAGATGGGTTCAAATGGTTTGAACATGACAGCGAACACTCGCTGGATACAGGCCAGGAAAACATGGTTTTCCCGATTCTGACCGAGCATATCGGTTTTGATCCCAACAATTTCGCAACCTTTAATCCGCACTGGCTCCATGAAGCTCTCATTGAAAATACAGAATACCGACTGGCCTTTGCGGACCGAGTTCATCAACGCCTTTCAACGGGAGGAGTCTTTTCGGATGACGCATCGCTTAAGCGACTCAATTCATTCGCGGACCAGATCAATGTGGCGATCGTCGCGGAGTCAGCTCGCTGGGGAGACGCTCGCAAGCGACGGCCACTCACCGCTGACAACTGGGGAATTGCAGTCGATCGTTCGCGAAATTGGCTCCCTGGGCGAGCCGACAAGGTTATCGCTCAACTCCGAGAAATCAACTGGTTCCCCTCGATCGACGGACCGACGTTCAGTCCCGCAGGAGACCCGCTTCCGGACGATGGCGCCATCAAGATCAACGGCACGGACGGAACGCTGTACTATACTCGCGACGGGTCTGACCCTCGTCTCATCGGTGGCGGCATCAACCCCAGTGCACTTGTAGCTGCTAACGGAGCGAGCATCTCCATTGAAGGCCGAACCCAGATCAAGGCCCGTGCATTTGCAGGTAAAACATGGAGTGTTCTCAGCGAGGCAACATTCGGTGAACTAACACCGGCCTCTTCGAACTCTCTTAAGATTAGCGAAGTTCATTACCATCCAAGCGATCCAACGCTCTCCGAAGCCAATGCCGGGCATACGGATGCGGATGATTTTGAATTCATCGAACTGTTCAATACAAGCTCCACAACAATTGATCTTCGTGGAGTCAGCCTGCGGCAAGAAGACACGGGCAATGGCATCGAGGGCGTGGCGTTTCCATTCGCTCAGGCCGACGTGATCGAATTGAATCCTGGGGATTTCGTGATCGTCGTGGAAGACCGCACCGCATTTGAGGTCCGCTACGGAAAGGACTTACCGGTCGCAGGGCAATGGAGCGGCGGTCTTGGCAACGGAGGCGAATCTGTTTTCCTTGACTTTGCTGACCAGTCGTCTCACAACTTCCGATATTCTGACGACTGGTACGGCCAGACCGACGGAGCTGGTTCTTCGCTCGAATTCCGAGAGCCAAGTCAATCAGACCTCAATCTTTGGTCGGAATCAGTTCAATGGACGGCCTCCCCGTTGCCTCACGGTACTCCGGGTCGAATCCGGGACATCATCGGTGACGCCAATCGTGACGGACAATTCAACTCCCGCGACCTGGTCCTCGTCTTCCAGGCAGGAGAATACGAAGACAATCAAGTCGCAAATTCGACTTGGGCTGACGGAGACTGGAACGGGGACAACGAATTCGACTCAGCCGATCTCGTCACAGCCTTCCAGAATGGCGAGTACGAATCGGGGATTGAACCAGCTCGTCGTTTCGAGATTGAATCGTTTGACCACCTGTTTGCTGCGTTCGATTTCGAAGACGACCTGAATCTAAAAAATAAACGATTTCGCAATCGTTAAGCTCTTGCGAAATCGTTTGCAATTTGGCCATTGTCGTTAAGATGATCGTATGACGAACAAAAAACGAAGAAGAGGCGAATACCGACACCGAGCGACCTTCGAATCGTTGGAGGGCCGAGAACTGCTTGCTGCCGACCTGTCCCTGAGCCTGAGCGTGCGAGAGAATTTCATCCCCGGCATTCCCGTGCTGGTGCATGCTGCCCTCCAGGACGCGAACGGTACGATTGACCGTGACGCTTGGGATGGCACAGTCAAGCTCTCAAGCAATGGCGAGACCGTTGCCGCTGAACCTTTGAGGCTGGTCAACGGCCGCGGCAGTACGCTCATCACGATAGAGGACGCACAACCCTTCAGTCTCGAGGCACGTCTGGGGGATAGCTACCTTGCCGAAACCCAATTGACACCCGTTGACGCGTCGAACCTGCCGACGTTGTCAGGAGACTTGACGACCGACACCACAATCTCGGGCGTTGTCCGCATCACCGACGATCTGACCATTCCCGAACAAGTCACGTTAACCTTGTCTGCAGGGTCGTTGCTGCTGCTAGAGGGAGTCACCAGTGGGGAAGATGGAACGCAGATTGAAGTGTATGGCGAACTCAAATCGCTTGGTACCGCTAGTTCTCCGGTCACGCTGACGGCAAGTAACGCCAACAAAACCTGGGGTGAGATCGACGTCCAAGGTGGTACAGCGTCGCTGGAGAATACGATCGTGACTCGTGCTGGCTCCTCACCTCGGGGCGGACACACTTCAACCGGTCCTGCCTTTCGACTTCGCAGCGACGGAACTCTTTCACTGACCGACTCCGTCGTCTCCGACATTCGTGGCAAGATTTTGCAATCGTCATCGGGTGAATTGCACTTAACGAACACGTTGCTGACTCGTGCCGTCATGGGCCCTGAAATCAACAACACCGGTCTTGAAATGCGGGACAGCTGGATCGTTGATATGGCCGGGCGTTTTCATCACAACGGCAAGGTGGATGACAACGATGGAATCTACCTGCACTCACAGGCGGATAATCAGACGATTACGCTATCAGATTCCGTCGTTGCGATCGTCCAGGACGACGCGATTGATACCCTGGGATCCGAAGTATTAATTCAAAACACAATTGTCCGAGATGCCGATGACAAGGCGATTAGTGTCTTCAATGGCGAAGTGATCGTTAACGATTCTCTCTTGGTGAATTCAGACATCGGCATTGAAACCAAGGGCTCCGGTTCATCCACACCGGACACTCGCGTCAACAACACCACGATCGCGAATGTCAATCGTGCAATTCGCGCTCGCGACAAAGGTTCTCCGGATCCCAATGTTGTGATCACCTACGATATCACTAACTCTATTCTGCACGTGAATGAGGGCGGGGTCGCGGTCGCCACCGACTATGCCCCGGAGGATCTGCACATTAACTATTCCCTGCTACCCCAAAGCTGGGACCATGCTGGTAGTGGCGAGGGGAACATCAACGGGGCCCCTCTGTTCGTCGCTCCCAATCTCAACGACTTTCACCTCCAACCCAATTCCCCTGCGATTGACGCCGGTATGCCCGACCGAGTCGATGACGATGGAAGTCGTCTCGACCTAGGCTTCTACGCACTGGGACTAGCGGCACTTCCTGGCGACCTCAACCAGGACACTAAAGTCGATACCCATGATATCGATCGACTCTGCAAAGGCATCAAGGCACAATCACAGGACTCCGCCTTTGACCTGAATGACAGTGGTGACATCGACCTGGACGACTACGACTACCTTGTACGCGTCATTCTTGGCACTGGGCCAGGTGACGCCAATCTCGACGGAGTGTTTGACTCCAGTGACCTTGTCCAGGTATTCCAGCGGGGCGAATATGAAGACAATCAGACGGCCAATTCCGGATGGTCGGAAGGGGATTGGAATTGTGACGGCGAGTTTAATTCAAGTGACTTAGTCGTCGCATTTCAGGGAGGTGATTATCAAGTCGCGACCTCAACAAGGCCCGAGATACGATCCAGCGACCTGGCGGCGGCGATCGAAGCGGACACTCACAAGCAGAAGTCGACAGGAACTGCCTAAACTGTTCTCGTTGACGTACAATGATCGCATGATCATCCAATATGCAATCCGCGGTTGTCTCTTCGGCATCATGAGTACGGTTCTCCTTGGCCAAACCACGGCGATGGCCGAACTCCAAGTGACGCCTGTAGATCACTACGCAGAGGTCCTGGACCAAAACCGACGCGGCGACCTTTTGGTGCAACGCGAGGTTGCGGATACCCCGTTTTCCACTTCCTTTGCTACTTTCATCCATCCCGCTGGACAGAAGGACGTGGCCAGGCTTCCCTGCCCGCCTAATTTCACGAGCGTTAGTTTCTTTCACATTAGCGATACCGCAAAGGTGATTGGCTTTGCCACGCGGCCACTGGGAAATCCAAAGGGCAACCAAAGGGCTTTCCTTTGGGACTGGACTGAACAGCAATTCACAGAACTGCCTGTTCCAAAAACGTTCCGTGGTAGTTGCGCATTCGATCTCTCAGCAAACGGCAAGATGGTATGTGGCTTTATTCTGGGTGCCAACCCTGCCCGCATCACCCCGTGCGTGTGGCAACATTCGGACAAGGGCTGGAACTGTCAGCTGCTCCCCTGCCCTTCCGCATACAACCCATTTCTCACAACAGGCCGCTTAGCTATTAGTTCAGACGGTCAAGTGATTGCTGGCAGTGTCGTCGTCAGCGAGGAACCCGTTCGCAGAAGTCAACTCGTCCTCTGGAAACAAGATTCCTCTGGCCAATGGAAAGAAGAAGTGATCGCACATTATGCGGTTCGCCTCGGTGACGTGAACAATCAGGGTGTCGTGGTCGGTTCGATAACGGGCCAAGGAGGAAAGAGAATTGGACTGGTCGTCGGCCCAAACGCCGAACCATTCCTCGTGGAACCGCTCCAAGGTGACGCAAGCCTTGAGTTTCTGGGAATCAACAATCGAGGTGAGGTGGTTGGCAACAGCGATGATCCCCCGGGGCCTGAAGGCGGGACTGTCGCTATCCAATGGAATCTTCGTGAACAACAGCTCCAAGCGATCGACTTCGGACGGCCAACCCTCTTTAGCACCGCCACCACGATCAAGGATCGTGGCGCCGTGGGTGGCTGGGTTTCCTGGCTAGAAGAAAATGAATTCAAATCGGGATCTTATTTATTGACGGCGCCCCCACAGGACAACCTGCCCCAAGCGCCCTAAGTTAGAATTATCGGGTGGCAGCAATTGCTACGGTGTCATACCGTAGGTCAATACACGTTGTGCGAGATGAAAACACGCTCGCAATTCGCCACCCAGGCCTTCATCAGAGAAAGGAATTCGAGCATGAGCGAGCTACCCCAAACAACTCATCGCAACCTGAAGTTCAACAACGGATCGGCGATCGGAATGAGTCACCGTTGGCACAAAGGGCAATATTGCTCGATCCTCACCAAGGCCGGCATCGTCGGTTGTGGCATCTATGCCCTGGACACCCCCGCGGAGTTCGGTCAGGCCATCGCTATCGCAAAGGGCACGCCTGATAATCCCCTGTGTGAACCGGAGGATTTATATGAGGCAACGATCGTGGGCTGCACCCCGCAAGCGGAGAAAATCGGAATCTCCCTGGGGATGACCGGTCGAGAAGCTGTGGAGCTAATGCTCCAAGCAGAATTAGACGATTGAGTCTCGCCAGTCGCCTAACGTTTAGTCGCGACCTTTTTTTCAGATCCGCGCGGTCGGCGAGGACTTCCGTCATGGCTCGCCTGAGCCGCCAGGTACAGGAGGATTCCAAAACCGGACAATCCGATTCCGATCCAACGAAGGGCGGTTGCTGAATTCTCGCGCAGTGCCACCGCTCGATCCAAACCCGCCCGCGATTCGTCAAATCGTTTTTGAGCTGAAGCGAGATGAGCTTCGACGTGCCGCTTATCTTCGTCGGAACTTCGGCTGATATCCGAATGCCCGGCAACATGGGTCATCTGATGCAGATTTGCTGCGGCTTGTGCACTCTCCCGTGCCTGCTCCTGAGACCAAACAACGTCTCGCGGGACAATAAAATTCCAGGCATAGGACAGGCCCAGTAACACCAGCCCCGTGCAAATGACTCCCATCGCAAATCCAATGCTCTTGAACATGAGTCAACCGTTACCGTCGTGATGACTTCAAAAAGATGAGTTACCGAGTTAGCTCTTCAATTTTGGAATTCTGGCCATCATTGATACTGATCAAGAGTGCCATGAGTACATCGTCGATGTCATCGGGCAGGAATCGGACATGGCCATCCATACCGGCAGCGACAACGCCTCCTGGATGCTGACTTCGTGGTGCCGCAGAAAGATAGTAGTTGGATCCTCCATCACTCCATTCAGCACAGGGCATATTCTCGAACTGGGCGTTTTCAATGTCCGGACAGTCATACAGCATGTCAACATTGAAGCCACGATTGTTGGGCAGTTGAGCTCCTGCGATCGTGTACTCCCAAGGCTCGTAGGGTCGGCCTGAAAGCGGATAATGATGAACGTCAAAAGCTAATTGACTTGAGCCAGCCCAGGGCAGAGCCCACACACCTCGCTGATCTTGTGAATGGTTGCGTGTGCGAACCTCAGAGATCATCAACGTTTTCGCAAGTCCGTCCTTGACCTTGCGGAGCGTCTGACCAAGCCGCTTAGAGCCGTCAGCAGCCCATCGCCCTCCCCCGAGGGCACCTGGATAACGCACCTGGAGGTCGATGTGGAAGGGACTCACAAAAGCCGCGTAATTGCCTTTTGCAAACCGCACTGAGTTCGTCAGCTCCGGGTGTTCATAATACCGGTTCGAGGCGGAATCACTCGGACACAAATAGGTGGTGACATGCTGTGCCTGAGGTTGATACGGCAAATCCAGAACGTTCAAGGCCGGATCGAATTGCTGATACAAAGCCTCCTCTTCGATGTACGGCAGAATAGACACCATCCAACTGGTCATTGTTCCGGTTTTCGGATCGTACTTGCCGAAGTCGATTCCCGGATCGTCGTTTTCACCGACTTGGCCACTCGCTGGCAAACGGCCGAATGCGGACTCATACGCAATCACCGCCGTCGCAATCTGCTTTGCCTTGTTGATGCATTGCACTCGCCGAGCGGCTTCCCGCGCAGAATTGATGGCCGGCAGCAATAATGAGATCAAGATCGCGATAATCGCGATTACCACCAATAATTCGATGAGCGTGAAAGCCGACTTCATCGCCGGCAAGACCCTCATCCGTCGATATGTCCTTACCATACGCTTGTCCCGCGATCTTCCAAAAGCGTTCCGCCGCCCCCGCCATATTCTACTATGATACCGTGACTTCCCATTCTGCATACGGATTTGATCGAGTCTAAGATGGACCTTCTACCCGATCATCGCCTTAGCGACCGGAAACATCCGGTTTAGGCGATCTAGGTCCCGGGTATAGATAGTAAGGGAATTTTAGAATTCAGACTTCCTTTCTCTCAGAATTGCGAGTTCTTTGGTGTGGACATAAAGTTGGTTGATTTTACGGCTTAGCTCACAAAACGACCGACTGGATTTCACCGTTGGCGGGTAACGCTCAATCTCGGAAACCGATATAATCCTTGAGCTTTTAGTAGACGTTTATCCGGAGGAGCTGAAGCTTTCGATGTCAGCGACAAACGAAGTCGCTGTGGGATCGGGCCAGTTACTGAAAAAGGTTAGGAAACCTTGACAGTCTACGAATCTTGCCGGCATCCGGCCTTGGGTGTGTGACAACACGGTTCAAGCCAAAGGCAGCCTCAGTGCGTCCTCCGAAATGTTTTCAATCAAATTGAGTGGAGACAACAGATTTATGGCGGTGGGGCAATCGAACTACAACCTGACGATCCGGGAACACATACCTTCCACAGTTTTCCCGGACATAAGTGACGCATCAACTGCTGTAGCTCAGCAGATCGCGGCGTTGATTCGCAGTCGACAGGCGGAGAGCAAGAACTGCGTCCTTGGACTCGCAACAGGCTCAACCCCGGTTGGTGTCTACAACGAGCTGGTTCGGATGCACAACGAAGAGGGACTTTCGTTTTCGAACGTCGTCACCTTCAATCTCGACGAATACTATCCGATGACGCCCAAAGAGCTGCAAAGCTATGTGCGATTCATGAACGAGCATCTGTTCGATCGGGTCGACATTCCGCGAGAAAACATACACATTCCCAATGGGGAGCTCCAGCTCGAAGAGGTAAGCCGCTACTGTGAGGCTTACGAACAGAAGATCAGTCAGTCCGGTGGCATCGACATCCAAATACTCGGTATTGGACGGACGGGCCATATCGGCTTTAACGAGCCGGGATCGGGTAAAGAGAGCCGCACTCGTCTGATCACACTTGACCGAATAACGCGGATTGATGCCGCAAGTGACTTCTTTGGCGAGGAAAATGTTCCGCGCCGCGCGATCACCATGGGAGTCGGTACGATTCTGAACGCCCGAAAGGTGATTTTGATGGCGTTCGGTGAACACAAGGCCAAGATCGTTGCTCAGGCCGTCGAGGGAGAAATCACTGACTCAGTTGCCGCGAGTTTTCTCCAGGATCATCCGGACGCCCACGTGATACTTGATTCGGCAGCTGCCTCGGGGCTCATTCGCTTTAAGTGTCCGTGGCTTGTTGGTCAAATTGAGTGGCCAGAAGACCGAATCCGAAACGCCGTGATCTGGCTGGCCACCCAACTGGACAAGCCAGTATTGGCACTCACCGATCAAGACTACAACGAAAAGGGATTGCAGGACCTGCTTGCGGAAAAAGGCCCCGCCTACGACATCAACCTTTCCGTCTTCCGCCACTTACAGAGCACGATTACGGGTTGGCCTGGTGGGAAGCCAGAACATGCAAAGCAACCGGGCGATCGAGACCGTCCGTTCGACGAGATTTTCCCGAAACGCGTCGTTATTTTCTCACCCCATCCGGACGACGACGTCATTTCCATGGGTGGCACTCTGATCCGCCTTGTCGACCAAGGTCACGAGGTCCACATCGCCTATCAGACATCGGGCAATATTGCGGTCTTCGATGATGACGCAATTCGATTTATCGAGTTTGCGACGGAATTCAACCGCCATTTTGACATCGACCTGCAGCGTACCATCGAACTGGAAGACCACATTGAGGAATTCCTCAAGAACAAGAGCCCAGGCCAGGTGGACAGTGAAGAAGTTCAGCAAACCAAGGCTTTGATCCGACGATGCGAGGCCGTTGCAGGCGCGCGTTGCTGCGGGGTTCCGCGTGAGAATCTTCACTTCCTGGACATGCCGTTCTACGAAACAGGACGTGTTCGCAAACGGCCGCTCAGCAATGAAGATATCGACATTATTACGAACCTATTGCGAGACATCGAGCCGCACCAGATCTATGCTGCTGGGGACCTCAGTGATCCGCATGGCACGCATCGCACCTGCCTCAACGCGGTATTACGAGGCTGTCACGAGCTACAGAACGAATCATGGTTCAATAACTGTGAACTCTGGCTCTACCGAGGAGCATGGCAGGAGTGGGGTCCCGATCAGATCGAAATGGCGGTTCCCTTGAGTCCGGAAGAAGTCACTCGCAAACGTGCTGCGATTTTTAAACACGAGTCGCAAAAAGACCGCGCATTGTTTCCCGGACCCGACATGCGCGAGTTCTGGCAACGCGCCGAAGCTAGAAATGCGGATACGGCAGAAACCTTCGATCGACTGGGGCTCGCAGAATACAAGGCGATGGAAGGATTCGTCCGCCACAAGGGGCCTTTCCTGCTCTAACCGCTACAAAGAAATCTGAAAACCCGCATCATCGATACGTTCGATATGCGGGCCACCACCGGGCCGTAATCGACGGAATTTTGCGGGGAAGTTTCGGATCCATCGGTTGAAAGCGCAGGTTCGTCAATCAGGCTGAAAAAGAGGGACATCGCGGTCGTTCTGGCATCAAAATCGCTCAGGTGTCACCGCATCCTGTCCCCGAGTCTGATCTGGCCTGGTGTATGTTCGTATTCATCCTGTATGCGCTGATCTTTCTGATACCGTCATTTGCGGTCGTGCTCTACTATTTGTTTCTTGTGTGTGCACGTCTCAATGGTGTCTGCGATCGGCAACAGCCAGCGACTGAACCGAGCAACTCGATCTTGATTGTGATCCCCGCTCACGATGAGCAAATCGTCATCGAACAAACTCTCCAGTCCTGCTTGACGGCGAAATATCCAAAAGATCTTGTTGAAATCGTTGTCATCGCTGACAACTGCCAAGACAACACCGCTCAAATCGCCCGTGACATGGACATTCGCGTTCTTGAGCGTCAAGACCCAACGCGTCCGGGCAAGGGCCATGCTTTGGCGTGGGCCTTCGAACAACTCATCCAAGAATCACACGATGCCTACATGGTGCTCGACGCCGACTGTCCTTTAGATGTCAACTCGCTGAAAATCATCGATCGTTTTCTCCAGGACGGTAATCGCGTGCTCCAAGCCAACCACCTTGTATCCAACGCCGATGCTAGTCCAATCTCGTATACTGCAGGCGTTGGGCGCACGCTAGAGTACGACCTTTTCTTTTCACCAAAATCTCGCCTCGGTCTAGCAGTCGTTCTCGTCGGAACAGGTATGGTGTTCCACCGTTCCATTATCGAATCTTTTGGATGGTCATCTCATTCCTGTGCGGAAGATACCGAATTCACAATCAGTCTGACACGACAGAACGAACGCATTCGCTTTATCGACAATGCCTATGTGCGTTGCACCAACGCCGAGTCACGGAAAGAACTAGCCATACAGCGTACACGTTGGGCGAGTGGGAACATGAGTCTCAGTCGTACAGATTCGTTTCGATTGATGTGGGAAGGAATCAGAAAAGGAAACCTCAGAACCGTCGATCTAGGTTGGACTTTATTGATCACCAGTCGTCCTCTCGTGCTATTCCATTTATTACTCACTCAACTCGGTGCGGCATCACTGCATTTCTGGTCTCCCACTCGTTTCACCGTTTCCGCGTGGATTTTAGCGATGAGCTTAATCCCCCTTTACGCAGCCTATCTCACGGCAGGAATCTGGAAACTCGGGTTGAATACAAAACGTTTCCAGTACCTGCTACAAACACCCGCCGTCGTCGCCGGGATGGCCGCTATTTCGATGCGAGCTCTCCTTGGGTTTAGCAACTATTCATGGAATCGGACCCCACGTCGATAACTCGCCTGAACCTGTCATGATCCAACACCTTTCGATCCCAGCTCAATCAAATCGAATTCAAACATCGCCCCGACGCGCTTTGCGGGTGTTAGCACTTCGTGCCGTTGACGGCGCGGGAGGCGGCGCGGACAAAATCGTCCTTCGAAATGCGGATTTTGTTTCGCCCGCATCCATCGAAATGGCAGCTTGTTTTATCCACCATCCATCAGACACCGATTTCGACCTTGTCGATCGTGCAAATCAACTGGGTATCCGTACGTACGAAGAGACGCATCGTGGGCCATTCGATTTACGCATCTTCAGAGGCGTCCAAAAGGTGATTACTGATTTCCAGCCGGACATCGTTCATTCACACGATTACAAGGCCAGCTTTATCGCATCCCGTCTAGCGAGACGAAATCCTATCTTGTGCCTCGCAACCTCCCATGGCTGGACCGGTGAAAAATGGCGCGAGAAAAACCTGTTTTATCCAGCTGACCGTCGACTCTTGTCAAACTTCCCGGGCATCATCGCCGTGTCGAATCAAATCCGCGATACACTCGTCACATCAGGCACAGATCCGCGACGAGTGCGTGTCGTGCTGAACGGAGTCAATCCCCACAAATACCAACGAGACCTGAACGCACGTTCTCGAGTCCGAAAAGAACTCGACTATACCGAAAGCGATATTGTGCTCGGTGGCGTTGGCCGCGTCGAATTGCAAAAACGATTCGATTTATTGATTGAAGCGTTCGCGGAATTACGACATCAAGATAATCGCCTAAAGCTTCTTATCGCAGGTGAGGGAAGCCTACTGGAACCACTACGTGCAGAGGTTCGCCGCCGTAAGCTTGACAAACACTGCCGGCTCATTGGTCATTGTGAAAAGATGACCGATATTTACCAGGCACTCGACGTGCTGGTGCAATCCTCTGACTACGAAGGAACTCCAACCGTCGTCGTCGAAGCGATGGCGCTCGGGATACCGATCGTCGCCACCGATGCGGGTGGGACATCCCAATTGATCCAAAATCAACAACATGGACGGATTGTTCCCTGTCAAAATATACCCGCCCTGATTGCCGCGACGCGTGAAACACTGGAAAGCCCGACACGTAGCCGAGAAATGGCAATGTCAGCTCGACAACGCGTGGAAACGCAGCTCAGTTTTGAGGAGCGAACTCGACAGCTCGAGGCGATCTATCAAGAACTCTTCAAATTTGGCTTTCTCAACTCGGATCGCCCGCTTAATCCTTAATTGACCGAGTTCCACAGGCACCTCCAACCTGTCTCACTTCTGTTGAATTTCCCGCTCAAGTTGGCTGCAACCGGTCGCGCTGCGGGGTATAATTCCGAGCGATTATTCCCTTATCGGAAACCGTTCATCCAACCTCAACATAAGCTGAGAATCCACCCATGCGAAACTATTCCATCCTATTGATTGCCACTGCCTTCATGACGGCATTTGGCTTTAGTTCAGAATCCTGCGGCGAGATCAGCTCGGATGTTGTCGCCAAGATTTCTGACGCGCTTCCGGAAAACTCGGTTGTTGAACCGAAGAAGCCGCGACATGTGCTGATCTACAGCAAGACTTTGGGTTTTCGACACGGCTCCATTCCCGCTGGAGCCAAGGCGATCCAGATGCTCGGCGAAAAGACACGCGCCTTCACAGCCGTTCACAGTGAAGACCCTGTTATGTTTGACGCCGACAAGCTCAATCAATTCGATGCCGTCGTGATGCTCAACACCACGGGTGATTGCCTTGCGCCTCGCAATGGCGATCTCAATGCCGAAGAAAAACAGACATTAGAAAAACGCAAAGACAACCTTCGAGAATTTGTCGAATCAGGCAAAGGCCTTTTCGGAGTCCACTCAGCCACCGACACCTTTTACAGTTGGAAGATTTACGGCGACATGATTGGCGGTTGGTTCACCGGCCATCCGTGGCACACTGATGTACCTCTCAAAATTGATTCTCCAAATCATCCGTTGACGAACATGTTTGATGCGGACGAGGGATTCGAAGTCAAAGACGAGATCTACCAGTTTGCCCCTCGAGGTAAAAATTCGTCTTACAACGGCTACCAGCCGTATACGCGTGACAACCTTCGCGTATTGCTGAGCTTGGACACAGACAAGTTCGATGTAAGCCGAGGAGCGCGAGACGACGGAGACTATGCAATCAGTTGGATTCGAGATTTCGGAAGTGGACGAGTTTTTTATTCGGTCCTCGGCCATAACGATTTCATTTTTTGGAATCCCGTGGTCATGCAACATTATCTCTCCGGACTGCAATTTGTCCTGGGTGATCTATCCGCCGATGCGACCCCCAGCGGATCGTCTGACACCGTAACGATCGAACCCTTCAACGGTCGCAACCTCGATGGTTGGAAACTCAAGAAGGATACGGGCAGTCACTGGCAAGCTGGTACCGCGGAGTTGGATCCTGCTGATCCCCAGAAATTGAAAATCACTGGAGAATCAGGTCAACTGGTTAACGTGAAGGGTGGTGGCGTTGACATCTTTACCGAGGAGGAATTTGGTGACTGTCGACTGGAGATCGAGGTCATGGTGCCCAAACGTTCGAACTCCGGTATCTATCTCCATGGCAACTATGAGGTCCAGGTGCTCGACAGCTATGGCAAAGAGAAGGTAGGCCCCGGCGACATTGGCGGCATCTACGGAGCCCAAGCACCCCGAACCAACGCAGCGTTGGCACCAGGTGAATGGCAGAAATTCGTCATCGAGTTTCAAGCACCGAAATTTGAAGACGGCAAGAAGGTTTCCAATGCCATCTTCAAACTCGTCGAGCTCAACGGCAAAGTTTTACATGAAAACGTTGAGGTTACCGGAGTGACGGGCGGCAGCCTTGGGCGTGGTGAGGGTGCAACTGGCCCGCTCATGTTCCAGGGTGACCACGGTGCGGTTTCCTACCGCAACATCAAGCTGATGGTGCCCAGCAAATAACGCAGGGTGTCAACCTTCGCGTGCCTCTGCCTTGAAAAGAGGCACGCTTCGTACTGCTGTGGTGATGACCGTCCAGCAAACACCCTATTCTGCGTAGGCAAATGTTGGACAGCCTTGGGTCGACAAACGGATTCGGAAAAGACAGCCAGAATCCGGATACTCTTGCAGTTGCGACTCTGTAAGCCCCTTCCTGGCCGAAGTGATGTAGAGATCGGTAAGTTCGGGGCCACCGAAACAACAGGCAGACGTGTGCGGAGCCGGAGTCTCAATCCGTTGCATCACCTTGCCATTTTCGGGATCTCGTTGAGTCACGCAGGAGCCTGCCCATTGAGCTAACCAGAGATTGCCATCCGCATCGACGGTCATGCCATCCGGCCACCCTTCTCCTTCGGTCAATTCGACGAGCGTCCGACGATTCTCAATCGCTCCCGTGCTTGCGTCGTAATCAAAAACCCAGATTTGTCGCGTGGGCGAATCGATGTAGTACATCTTTGTTTCATCCGGACTCCAACCAAGACCGTTCGAAATCCCAACAGGCGAGACCATCGATTGAACGGATCGGTCCGGTCCCATCCGATAAAGGGTGCCCAGGTTCTCTTCTTCACTCTTGTCCATGGAGCCGCACCAGAATCGTCCCGAAGGATCACACTTGCCATCGTTAAAGCGAGTGCTGGGATTCGCCTCAACCGTATCCCATGCCTCGTACGTCCCTGTTCCTGGCTCGAAATGGCCAAAACCATCTTCCAAGGCAACCACCAGACCGCCCGAAGCACGAGGGGCAACCGTTCCCACAAAGGCCCCAAGATCCCAGTGCTGATCGGTCGCTGCCGAGGGATCAAAGCGGTGCAATGCCTTGCCGAAGATATCCACCCAATACAAAACCTGTTCATCGGCATGCCAACAGGGACCTTCACCAAGGGTGACCGGTTCGGTGAGTCGCTCGAGTTCCACGTTTTAACTCCCTTTGTGAAAAGAATCGGAAGAGGCTTGTTTTTCTTCAAATTTTGTCGCCGACAAATATCGCTGACGCCGACGACCAACGCAAGGCATGGAACCCAACTTACCGCTCTGAGTCCAGTTCCCGCCAGCCCAGGAATGATCAGCCCGGTTGGGTAGAGCGATATGGCGGATTGGCTTTCTCATCTATAATGTCGGGGTGTATTCTCCATAGGCAAACCGACAGGCGAAGGAGTCAACCGTGACATCCCCAAGAAAGCAAGAAATGCGCAACGAAGATCTTGGCATTGGCCGACGTACATTTTTGGGCACCAGTGTAGCGGCGACTCTGGCAACCGGTTTACTGGCCGAGCCATCCACTGCCAATCCTGCCAAAAAGCTGGACCGAGCGAATAAACCGGGGCGAACGCAACACACCCCCTTCGCCGTGAATGTGGAAATGTGGTTCGGCAACAAATCGTTCCTCGAAAAGATTAACCTGGCTGCCGACATGGGCTTTCCAGCCATTGAATTCTGGCCCTTTGCCAACAAGCCGCTTGAGGAAGCCGCCAAACTACTCAAGGAACGTCAAGTCGCGGTCGCCCAATTTACAGCATGGGGCTTTGGAACCGAATTGAACAACCCCTACTATGATCACGCACCCTTTGAGGCGCAAATTGAAAAGAGCTGCGACGTTGCGGATCAATTGGACTGTTCGCTCTTCACGGTCGTCATTGGCAACGACATACCCGGCGTAAGCAAAAAAGACATGCACGCGGCTGCGATCAAAGGCTTGAAACGAGTCGCACCGATTTGCGAAAAACGAAAGAAAACCATTATCATTGAACCGATGAATCCTCGAAATCATCCGAAGCATTGCCTCTACGGCAGCGCCGACGCAATCGCCATTTGCGAAGCGGTGCATTCACCGAGCGTCAAAATCAACTGGGATCTCTACCACATGCAGATCGTGGAAGGCGATTTATGCATGAATCTACGAGAGGGATTCGATAACGTGGGGTATATTCAGTTGGCAGACAATCCAGGTCGACATGAACCGGGAACCGGGGAAGTCAACTACACGCGCGTGTTCCAAGAGATCCAGGACCTTGGCTACGACGGTTACGTAGGCCTCGAATGCCGTCCGCGTGAAAGCGACTTGCTGGCGGCTCAGCGAGTTTTCGACGTAGATCAGTGGTAATCCATCGGGAGCACCATCAACAAATGACTTTGCCTCTTTGGCTCGATCACCGCTTCCGTTTCCTGATGTTCACGGTTATGTGCTGCGCGACACTTCCTTGCTTCGCTCAGGCGTCCTTGGCGACCGCTCGCCGCGCCGCAGTAATCGAATTCGAGGGCCCCATCACTTCGCTTAGCGAACAATATCTCTATCGCAAACTGGAGCAAGCGAAAGCGGAAGGGGCAGATCTGGTCATCGTTGAAATCGACAGTCCCGGTGGCGAGGTCGAAGCCACGATGCGGATTGCAGCTCGATTACGAGACCTATCGTTCGCTGAAACCGTTGCCTACATCCCGCGGGAGGCGCTGAGTGGAGCCGCGTTATTGTCGTTAGGAGCCGACCAGATCGTCATTGGCCAAGACGCAGTCTTTGGCGATGCCGGCCCGATTTTCATGGACGAAGACTTTTTGTTCAAACACGCCCCGGAAAAAATACGAAGCGACTTAGCGCGTCGAGTTCGAGACCTCGCCGAAAAACAAGGTAGATCACCGGCACTTGCCGAAGCGATGATCGATATGGACCTGGTGGTCTTCGAAGTCAAGAACACCAAAACGGGTGAAACCTCATTCATGTCACAGGCCGAGATCGACGCGAGTGACGATCCGGAGGCTTGGAAAGTCATCAAGCCCGTTCTTGAGTCTCGCGAGTCAAAATTCCTGGAGGTAAACGGTCGGCGCGCAGTGGAATTAGGCTTGGCTGAAGCCGTCGTCGATAATGAAGACGAACTACGCACCCGATTCGCAGCCAAGGAATGGTCACGTCTCGAATGGAACAAAATTGATCAGGCCATCTTGATCCTCAACAACCCCTTCGTGACAGGCATCCTCATCGTCGCCGCGATGATTGCGCTCTATATTGAATTTGCGTCGCCCGGCATTGGCATCGGTGGCTTGACGGCGTTAATTTGCTTTGGTGTTTTCTTCTGGAGTCGGTTCCTCGGCGGCACGGCCGAATGGCTGGAGGTTGTTCTGTTTCTCAGCGGCATCACGTTGATCGTTGTTGAAATCTTCATCATCCCGGGCTTTGGTGTCTGGGGTATTACCGGAATCCTGCTCCTATTTTCGAGCCTCGTGCTTGCCTCACAATCGTTCGTCGTCCCTCAGACGCAAAACGACTTGAGTTCCATGGTGCGCAGCGTATGCATCGTCCTCGGATCGGGCGTCGCCTTTATGATCGCCGCCATCTGGATCACCTCGCGTCTTGGTCGAATCCCGATATTGAATCGTTTTACTCTGGCACCTCCGATGGCGGCGGCAACCAGCACGGCAGGTCCAATCTTGGAGGGGGAAAGTGTAGAACCCATCGTCACGGTTGGACAAACAGGGACGGCAGAGTCACCGTTGAGACCAGCTGGAAAGGTCAAATTCGGAGACGAGTATATCGATGTCGTATCCGACGGGACCTTTGTGGACGCGGGTGAAACAGTCCGAATCATCCAGATACACGGCAACCGTGTTGTCGTTCGCCGGCTTAATCCCTCCTGACCCCAGCGAGATCAATCAGTATTTCGTGGGCAATTCCTTTCGATTTGGCCGTATCGCACTGCTTCCTGTGTGCCTGGTAGGAAAGGCTGATTTCGCCTCGTCGAATTTCTCAATGCAAACTATATTGAGAGTTTCCAATCCATCGGTGTACCTTTCACAAACGGCTCCTGTTCCTTGCATCAATCATCGAAGCTCGCCTTTCTTGCCGTTTTCAACCTACTCGATACCTGTAGTTAATTCATGATTTTCAAGTTATCTCTTGATCGCGGGCGTTTTGTGGCCCTGGTTTTGGTCACCGTCTTCGCGCTTGCAGTGATGTGGGCTTTCAATACACGGAAGACGCCCGATCTCGGACAATCGGCCACCGAAGGCGTCTCCGTGACTTCACTTGCTGCCCCCGTTGTTGTCGAGACACTCAAAGCAGGCCCTCGTACGATTACCGACACCTACGCTGGCATGATCCGACCATTCGAGCGTTATCTGATGGCATTTGAGATTGGAGGCCGCGTCAGGGAACTAGGACAGAACGACGCGGGCGAGCCATTGGATGAAGGGGATCTCGTCCAAAAAGGACAAGTGCTCGCCGTTCTCGACCAACGCATCCTCGAGGCTCGAGTTCAGGAAACCGTCGCCGTCCTGGAACAGGCTCAGGAGGAATTGGAGCGTGCCAAACAGTTACGAAATCGAGCGAATCGTGTCATCTCAGAAACCGAGTTTCGCCAGCGAATAACGGACGTAGCAATCGCGGAAGCTCAGGCAGAGACAGCGAACAAGAATCTAGAGGACGCCACCCTACGATCTCCTTGCAATGGACGAATTTCCCGTCGTTTCATTAATGCAGGTGAATCCATCAACATGCATGCACCCGCCTTCGAAATCGTGGAAGTGGATCGCGTCTTGCTTGTGGTAGGCGTTCCTGAATCTCGAATCACGCGAATTGAAAACCGTTGGAAGCGACGTCAATCAATTATTGCCTCCGAAGATCAATCACCTGACACGACGGTGCAACTCATGGGCAAGGATCTTTTCGGGAAGAGCCAGGCAACCAAATCCGGTGAAATCTACCGGATCAGTGAAACCGCAGACGACAAGACCGGATTATTCGAGGTCGAAATCTTGCTCGACAACCCAGCGGACGATAAAACGAACACCGCCCTCCGACCAGGTCAGATAGCACTTGCCGAGATTATTGTCGATGAATTAGCTGGCTATGAACTGCCCCTTGAAAGTGTACTCTTCCGTGACGGAAAACCGGCCTTCTTCACGGTCACTCCCTACGAATCGAATCTTGGCTACATGTTCTGGGATCTCGGAGACGCCACGGATTTCCGTGCGATCCATGTTCCCTTCTCAGAATATGTCGAGCAGGGTTCGAACATCGTCATCCAACAAGATCACTTTGAAAAACAGATGCTGCTGCAAAAGCTGATGAATCTAATTGACGATCAGCTTGACGGTACGTTGGATGACATGAACCGGGGGGAGCTCGAGGCAAATGTCTCAACTCTCTTCGACAAGCACAAAGAACCGGAAGTCATCCGGGAACACACTCTGACTGTACTTGCAGAACAGCTCAACGCCCCCTTACGAGAGGAGGTCGAGAGCTCGATTAATGATCTTTTCAGCAAACCTGTGCAGGGCCGTGTCGTTACGGCGGGCCAGCATCGCCTGATCAATGATCGCCGCGTGCGAATTGTCGCTGAAAACTAAAATCCGCCAGACTTCCGTCGGCTTAAACCGTTAGAACTCAGCAAGAACTGCCTCGATGAAAATTAGTAATTCGGCGATTGATCATCCGCGAATCGTTATTATCGCGACGGCTCTGACCATCGCGATGGCATTTCTCGCGGCGATGAATATCTCGGTGCAACGGGCGCCTGCGATCACGACAGCGGTCATCATGGTTGCTGTTCCTTATCCGGGAGCATTGCCCACGGAGACCGAAGTTCAGATTACACGGGAAATCGAAGAGGCTCTTGCACGGCTCAACAATGTGGATTTCATCACCTCGACCAGCATGCGTGGTTCGAGCGTCACCCAAATCATGTTTCTCGATGGTGTCAAACCAGATACTGCACGGGGCGAAGTCAAGGACCTTGTCGATGAAGTCCGGAGCGAGTTACCGGATATCTTTCGCAACATCGAGCCAATAGTCACCAAAATTGATTTTGAAAATTCGCCTCTGATGCTCGTCAATCTGACAGCTCCTCAGGATTTTGATCAACGCGCGCTGAAAGAAATCGCGAAAGAGGTCCAGGACGAAATCGAAGCGGTGCCCGGAATCTCAACCACACAGCTTTTTGGCGGTTTGGAACGCGAGATCCATGTCGATGTGAACGTCGATCTGGCCGCCCAATATGGCCTGACAATCATGGATGTGCGCGACGCGTTGTCCGCAGTCCACGCTGAACTGCCTGGTGGACAGATGGATACAGGCGTCTTCGACTATCAGGTACGAAATGAAACCAAGCTGCGGGGAGTCGATGACATACGCGAAGCCATCGTTAGCCAGGAAGATGGTCGGTTGATCCGAGTCATGGATGTTGCCAATGTCCGCGACACGAATCGCCGTCTAAAGAACGTGGCACGGATCGACGGAAACGACTGCGCTACAATCATTGTCTACAAAGAATCTGACATCAACACGTTCGGCACTGCGACTGCCATCCGGGAAAAGGTCAAGGAGCTTCAGCAGCAGTATCCGTTTGTGGAATTTTCAGCAACTCGAGACACCTCAGAAGAAATAACGGTGATGTTTCGAGTGCTCGGCTCCAGTTTAATTTT
This sequence comes from Planctomycetaceae bacterium, assembly GCA_002723275.1. GTDB lineage: Bacteria > Planctomycetota > Planctomycetia > Pirellulales > Pirellulaceae. The sequence goes on along the minus strand of PBNZ01000008.1, from coordinate 75,138 downwards.
CGGCGCGATGCTTGTCCTGATCCTACTTGGCTGGACGATGGGACTTCGCATTTCACTTCTTGTATTAACCGCCGTCCCGATGAGTTCTGCGATTGCGCTCATTGCATCCTACGTCGCCGGTGTACCGATCTCGAACATGGTCGTCTTTAGTTTCATCCTCGCCCTTGGTGTCGTTGTCGACGGCGCGATTATCGTTTCGGAGAACATCTACCGGCATATTGAACGAGGCGAGGACCCCTCGACGGCCGCAAAAAACGGAATCAACGAAGTCGGCATGCCGGTCATCATCGCCGATCTGACCACGATTGCCGCCTTCCTGCCAATGCTAATGGTTCCCGGAATCATGGGCGACTTTATGGGAGTCATGCCGAAGGTTGTCACCATGGCACTATTCGGCTCGATCCTTGTCGACCATTTCCTCATCCCCGTTTTGGCAGCTCGCTTCTTTCGCAAACGACCTGCGAAAACCGTCGAAAGCAATACCACAGAACACCTTGGACCACTTCACAGCATCCTGATAAAAAGCTACAGCGTCATTCTAGGATGGGCCCTGAATCACCGTTGGGCCATCGTTTGCTGCAGCATCCTGGCCCTCTGCTGGGCGGGTATTACCTTTGGCAGCATTGGCTTCAGCTTCTTCCCAGAAAGCGATCGCGGGCAATTTGAAATCAGGTATGAACTTCCGCTTGGTCACAGCATCGAACAGACAATCGCCGCGGCAGAAGTATTTACTGAGCCACTCCATGAAATGGCCGCTGAAAATCGGCGCAACGGACGCCAGGAACTCGTGCATTTCGTTTCTGCGATCGGATCCTCCGAGGGACTGGCAAGTCGACTCGAAAACGACCCCGCCATCGGCCCCGAATTTGGCACCATCATGGTACAGCTCGTTTCGCCCCTGGACCGAGAACGCCATGAAGCGGATTTCATTGAGGACCTAAGGCAGCGGGTGGAAAAACGGATCGACATGTATCCGGACATGCTTTATTCCATTGAGCAAATTGAAGAGGGACCACCGGGTGGTTTTGATGTTGCTATTCGACTCACCGGCGAAGACCTCAATTCACTTGGCAATGTTGCCACAATGCTCACGGAAAAAATCGGGAAAACGCCTGGCACCTTGGATGCCCGCAGCGACTATCGCCCGGAAAATCCAGAATTAGTTATCGAACCGAACGCGAACGTACTGGGAATCTTTGGAATCACGGAGGCTCAGATTGCTCAATCGGTACTAATGGCAGTACACGGCGACGAATCGATTGAATTGAACATTGACGACGAGGATGTCAAAGTACGCATCCAGGCGGACGACCGGTTTCAATCGACCGCCTCCACGCTCGGACGCGTTACGTTAACGGGACAAGCTGGCCATGTCGCCACCCTCGAAGAGCTTGGCTCAGTCACTCGCGACGTTGGGGTCTTCGCCATCAATCGCTACCAGCAAAAGCGAGCGGTTACGGCTCGCTGCAATGTCAAGAAACCCGACACGAGTCCGGACGATATCTTCGCAATCTTGAGGTCTGAACTGCTACCAGAACTTGGATTTCGACCAGTCAGCGGAAGCAACACCGTGTTCGTCGGACAAACGGGCACGGAGTCAGAAGGCATCCGAGCAACGTTCACGGGTGAAAATGAAGAGCGAGACGAGAACTTCCAATATTTGATAATGTGCATGAGCGTCGCCGTTATCCTAATCTTCGGCATACTCGTATTGCAGTTCAATAGTTTTCGTCAAACCATCATCGTCCTGATAACCGTCCCGTTGAGCTTCATCGGAGTCATCGCGGGCATGGCGATTTGCAATTTCCCCTTCAGCCTTGCCTCCTTTATCGGGCTCGTAAGTCTTACGGGAATCGTCGTCAATGACGCGATCGTTGTCGTCGACTTCATTAATCAATCGCGTCGCCGCGGTCTTCCTCTCCGCGATGCAATCATGGAGGCTGGAAGAAACCGCATGCGGCCCGTGTTATTGACCACGATCACCACGGTCGGTGGTCTCTTGCCACTCATGCTGAACCTGACCGGTGGCGCTGAATTCTGGCAACCACTAACTGGGGCCATTGTCTTCGGTTTAATTTTTGCGACCACACAGACCTTGATCGTGATCCCTGTCTGCTACAGCCTCGCCTACCCGAAGCGATTTTACGACCAGCAGCAATCGCAACACGAGCAGATCGCGAAACTCGCCTAGGGTGATTCAAGAGAATTGAGAAGCTCGCTTGATCGACGTTGAGCTTCCGCCCAGGGGAGGCCAGGCTTGACACCAGGACGCTGATGACCAACGTGAGAGAGACTACTGTCCCGCAGAATAAACTGAGACTGTTCAACCTTGGATCGAATCGAATCGGGAACCTCAACGAGATCCATATCCCAGGCTCGTAGGATTTCTTTGGCAATGACACGATGACCATCTCGATTGAAGTGAATCCCATCGCCAGTCATTCCGTACTCCGAGTTCGCCTGCCTTCGTTCTCGAAGGAATTCAACAAAGGGCGTACGAATATCAATTACCTGATCGACTGCCGATGCTTGCTCAAGAATCCACTGCGAATAACGTTTCAACACATCATCGTAACCTTCGTAGATCGTCATCCAATTGAATTCACCAGCGTCGCGAGGTCGCAACTTACCTCGTTTTCTCACGGCAGGAGTGTCAAAGGGCGGCGGAGTCAACAGAATCACCTTGGCTCCCGCCTCGCGCCCCTTTCCGACTAGGGCGCGAATCCCCTCCTGATAGGCCTCAAAACGCAACGCATCAAACGGATGATAAATCCCGTCATTCATTCCATAACAGATCACGAGCACATCGGGCTTCAACTTCCCGATGACCCGATCAATCCGCTCTTGAGCGTTTGGTCGAGGAAACGGATGAGCAGGTTCGGATAGTCCACAGGCAGTCTCACTCGACAGACCGCAATTAATGAACTCAGTCTCCTGCTCCGAAAATCGAGCCTTCCATTGAGCAGCGATCTCGTTGACGTAATGGCCGGCATAGGTATTCGAGTCCCCCATAAAAACAACTCGATCACCTGGCTCGACGACATCTGCGATAGTCTGGGAAGCGGATATCCCTAGCATCCAGCCTGGCACCACTCCCAGCAACGCGATGACGACTGTCCTAAGCAAGATTCAGCTCCCAGCCACGGCGGAACTGAGAAAAGATAAATTGATCCGCACGATCATTGCCGGAGGCTTTAAACTGCGCAGCGTCCCAATCAAATCCACCCTCAGCACGGTAGGCACAATTCGCTAACAACACCGATTCACTCAACGGTCCGGAATAGCTGAAGTCACAGGTAGCCGGGATTCCACCTCGACAGGCATCAAACCATTCTCGATGAAACCCGGGAGAATCGGGAATCGATTTCGCCGGGGCCTGATAATCGGCAAATTTCTCCTCGGGATACAGCTTGCGTTGCCCGAAACCGCACAACAGCATTCCATCCGTTCCAATGAACAGAGTGTTGTTGCCATTGTGAGAAAGATTATGCTCTTTCAGAATCGGTGGCCCTTGCTTGGCATGATACCAATGGAGCGTCATTTCCGGCCGACCACCGTCAGCGGCAAAATGCATGCTCGACGCCATCGATTTTGGCGTTCGCTGCGGATCCGTTGCAGGCCCCGAAGCGTCGACGCGATCCGGGTACTTCAACCCTAACGCCCAGAACGGAATATCCAGAATGTGGCAGCCCCAGTTTCCGGTCTCCCCCGTACCGAAGTCCCACCAGAAGCGCCATTTGTAGGGGCAATACTCAGGACTGTAATCACGATCGGCAGCGGGGCCCAACCACAGATCCCAGCTGAGATGCTGTGGGATCTCAGGACTCGAAGTCGGTGCTGCTGGCATGCCTCGATCACCACCCACCCAGCAATGACACTCTTTGACGTCTCCAATAGCGCCACCCTGAATCAGTTCGACGACCCGATGAACATTTTGAATCGTATGTCGTTGCACACCCAATTGAGTCGCCACGCCTTGCCGGGCTGCTAATTCCGTCATCTGCCGAACTTCCCAAGGAGAATGGGCCATCGGCTTTTCGCAATAAAGATGCTTCTTCAGTTGTAAAGCAATCATCGAAGGATGGAAGTGCGTATGATCAGGAGTACTCACCACCACGGCATCGATTTCGGCATGCATCTCATCAAACATGCGACGATAGTCGTGAAACTTCTTAGCAGCCGGAAACCGCTCGTAAGCACTACCAGCACGTTGATCGTCCACGTCACAAAGAGCCACGATATTCTGATTGGAAACAGACCGAAGATTACTACCGCCCTGTCCACCAAGCCCAACGACCGCGATATTGAGTTTTTCATTGGGCGATTCAGCTCGAGCCGATCCCGAGGACCCGACCCAATACCCCAAACCGGAGGCTGCCAACGCTTTCAATACTGAACGTCTTTGCATACGAATCATCAATCCACTCCTAAGGTTAGCTGGCCTCGATCAACGCCGACGACTCAACATCCATTGCGACGTCACCGGCAACGAGAATAGATCATCACCAGCGTCTCTCGTCAACAATAACCGCTGTCAATTATATCCCGTGATCCGACTCCAACCCAAATTCCTGCGGCTGAAATCACGGTGAACGTTTCTTGACTGTCTCTTTCGATATCGTGCTGTGCTCAACCGCATTACGCAACAACTTTCGAAAACCCTCATCCTTAAAGTCCTGTCGGACACCGAGTGACGTGTAGAACACCCAGGCCTTTTGAGGTCCGTAGGTGTGGGTCCACGCCACCGGTTCCAGGTCGCCATTTTCTCGCCTTCCTTGCAGCAACAAATGGGAAGCTGGCGAGCGCAATTCATTTTTGTAGAGCTTTGTACTTTCCCCCATAACGACGCCTTCCAGCAACGGATGCGTCTTACCACCTTCTAAAGTCTCGATCGCAAAGGTTTCATCGCCATAGTGCCCTGTATACTTTGCCCCCAAAACCTCCTCATCAAACCCAAGCCATTCCGCGTGCCCTGAGGGAGCTTGGCCCCGAGTATCGAAGGGATGACTCGCAGTGCGAACTCCAATCATTGGCTTTCCTGCCGAAAGATATTCTCGGACAGCATTTAACTGGCCAATTGTTGGTGCGCGCCGACGAACGCTGAGGAAGAAAAGATCAGCATCTTTGAGAGCATGCTCCAAACCGGGAAAATTATTTTTCACCTCCCCGCGACTGGGAGCCATCACAAAGTTGGCCTGCCAACCCTGGGGAGCAAGTTCCGTTTTGTAGAATTCCTGCAACGTGTCCTTCGTCCCATACTCACGCTCTCCGATCATGAAAACAACCTTCTTTTCAGCAGCAACATCCACCGTGAAAAGGAGTAGCAGCACTGGGATCAAGACTATTTTTGCCATGTTCAAAATCTCTTCAATCATCCGTCCGTCTCGCCTACCACCCCACACACTGGCCCCCAAAGTCACCCCGAGCCATAACGGACGGAACGTCGAGTGGGATCTCTATCGAGTACACACAAACGATTATAATAATCTTTCCTGAAAGCCAAAGCCAAATCGAATCCTGCCACCTGCCACCTGCCACCTGCCACCTGCCACCTGCCACCTGCCACCTGCCAGAAAAAGTGGTAACTGAGGAGAACTCGATTTCCAAAGATTCAGAAAACAACCGCGTTTAATCAGGACTGCCCCGATGCATGCCGAATTGTTGCGACGCCGGAAGATGGTGTGATCACTAAGCTGCAAGGTGATCCAGAGCATCCCGTGACACAGGGGTTTCTCTTTCATCACACAAATCGTTTTCTGGAGAGGCAATACTCGCCGGATCGGTTAACTCATCCGCTCGTACGGAGCGACAACGATTTCCAGGAAGCCAGCTGGGATGAGGCACTTGATCTAATTGCAGAAAAGATGCTGTAGTTTCATGATGAGTCGGGTGCGGCATCGATCCTACATTATCGATGCGGCGGCTCATTGGGAATGATGAAGCACATCTTTGACCGTTTCTTTGAACGGTTTGGCCCGATCACGGTTTAATCAAGCGACATCTGCTCTGGAGCGGGTGAAGCGGCCCAAGCGACAGACTTCGGCCACTGCGACAGCAATGACATGTTTGACATTGCCAACAGTCGGACCATCGTGCTCTGGGGTGAGAATGTGTACATCAGCAGCGCGCACTTGATTCCTCTCCTCAAGGAAGCGAAACGCAAAGGGGCGACGATTATACTCATCGACCCGGTTCATCATCAGACCACACAACTATCTGATCTCTTCGTGCAACCACGAGCAGGTGGTGACGCAGCGTTGGCGTACGGCATTTCTCGCTGGCTCCTGGAAAACGAGCAACACGACAAAGATGCAGAATTCTACTGTGACCATTTCGACCGTTACCGAGATCTGATTCAGTCTCAGACATTGGAGGAGTGGGCCGCCGCCGCGGGTGTCAGCCTCGAATCCCTGCAGGCGCTCGCCACGGCCTATGCGAGCGGTCCCTCTGCGATCTCGATGGGCTGGGGAATGCAACGCCGCCGTCACGGTGCGACAACGATACGCGGCATCGACGCCCTCGCGACATTTGCAGGCAACATCGGAATCCGTGATGGGGGTGCCTCCTTCTACTTCCAACGTCGAACCGCGTTTGACTTTTCTTTTGCGAACCTCACTTCCGCTTTCCGTACAATTCTCGAACCGTTATTAGGCCCCGGGATCCTCGAACAAACCGATCCACCGATTCGCATGGAGTGGGTCACCGCTGCCAATCCGGTCGCGATGTCGCCAGCATCTAAGACTGCCGCCCATGCGTTACAGTCACGAGAAATCACCGTTGTTATCGATGCGTTCATGACTGATTCGTCCTGCTACGCCGACGTAATCCTGCCGACAACGACAATGTTGGAAGAGGACGATCTACTCGGTGCTTATGGCCACCATTGGCTAACCGCAATGGAAGCGGTGATCGATCCCCCAGAACAGGCAAGGAGCGACTACCAAATTGTCTGCGAGCTTGCTCCTCGGCTCGGACTCGCCGAAGCTTTTTCAGGTGACGTGAATGCTTGGCGTCAGCGGCTACTCAAAAAACTGTCCGAGTAACAGGTCTCACTCGCTCAGCTGAAAGCCAAGGCGATCAAAAATCCGTTTGCCAAAGAGGTCGCTTTTGCGGACCGAAAATTCGCTACCTCAACAGATCGAATCAATCTCATTCATGAGTTGCCATCTGAACTTTCGAGTCCAAAATCTTCAAGTTCGCTGAAACTGGCAGCCCTTTCGACACGCGACGCTCAGTCATCCCAATGGAGGGAAGCAGAGCAAGAGGGCGCCGCATTGACGACGCTTCACCCGAGTCGCGCTACGGGTTACGCAGACGGCGATCTAGCCTGGCTAAGCTCCGACACCGGAATAATCCAAGTACGTCTTCAATTCGATCCCAATCAACGTCCAGAAATCATCTTGATGGATAAAGGGGGTTGGCACCGCAAGGGCCGATGCACCAACGCATTAATCCCGGCAGAATTAACCGGCGATGGAGAGTGCGCCGTCTACTACGACACGCCTGTCACCCTGGAACCTACAGCAGGCCGGGAATAGGTTCGGCGGCTGTAACAGCCCGCATCACGTCCTGAGGCAAGCTGGTCACCGTCCGCAACTGGCCCACATCCATCAGTTGGTGCATGACCGTTGCAATGAGATTCTGATTGTTCATGGGATCGGCTGCTGGCCGACTAGCATCGGCATTTGATTCACCGATGACCTGCCCCATTTTGAGGCCACCACCGTAGATCAACAGCGGAGCCAGCCCACCCCAATGATCTCGGCCACCGCGTGCGTTAATCTTAGGCGTTCTCCCCATTTCACCGCACGCCACCACCATCACTTTGTCTCGAAGCCCCCGGCTTTCAAGATCGTCAATCAACGCGGAGAGAGCATGATCAAGGGGCAACCCCATGTATTGCATACCTTCTTCTACACCCGCATTATTGATATCGGAATGCATATCCCAAACAAAATTAGTCGTTACGGTGACAAATCCGCAACCGGACTCACACAATCGACGCGCCAACAACAACAACTTGCCGAGCGACTGCGCGTTGTCCACGTAATTATTGTAATTCCTCCACTTCCGACTAATGTTTTCAGGTCGAACCAAGGGAGCGGTGTCGTAGCTCTCGATGACCTTTTGATTTTCATTCGACAGATCGAAGGCATTCGCAACGCCGCCGACGATGGTTTCAAAGGCCTGACGATTCAACCGGTCATTACCGGCCAGTCCTTCAACGTTAATCGCCTGCTTGACTCGGTCGAGCTCCCCAAGCAGGTTTCGGCGATCGTCCAGACGTTTCCGAGAGATCATCAACTGCATATCGGCCTGTGCGTTTCCCCCTGCACCTGGCACAAACGGTGCAAAAGCCGAACCAAGTGCACCGGTGGAGGTAAACCGACCGAAATTATTGTTTTCGGGCTGTGAGTCCGGCGCGACAGCACGAGGAAAAAGTGCGACGTTTCGGGGCATTCCCGTCACTGGATGATTGGTACCAGCGACACGAGCGTAGATCGATCCCAGATTGGCACCACCAGAATCTCGACCCACAATCGGCTTGATATCGTGATTTCCGTCGCCCGTCTGAAAAGTACGAACGATCGAAAACAAGTGCGATCGCGAAGCCAGCTTGGGAAAGGTAGCGCCAAAACGCAAACCCGGAATCGAAGTGGCGATATCACCCGTCGCGCTGCGAATGCCGGCAGGTGCATTGGGCTTCGGATCAAAGGTTTCCGTCTGACTCGGGCCGCCGTGCAGAAACAAAAAGATGACAGAACGATCGGAATTCAATTGGCCAATCCCCGCCGCTTCACGTTCGGCGAGTAACTGACTGAGCGTCAGTCCCCCCAATCCAAGTCCGCCGATTTTCAAAAACTGTCGCCGTCTCAGACTTAAGTCTTGGTCCGATATTGAAAGCATCTTCGGCTCTCCCGAACGTGTTAAGGAAAGGCATCACCTTTGGTTGGTGTTATCACAACCTCACACAGGATTCAAGTTAAGCCTGCCAAGGCGGCCCCACGGGATCACCAAATGGGGCGTGTCAGCCAATTGCGGGGAGTCGCCTCCCGCCGAGTCTGGTCGACGATCCAGATATTCCGAAATTGCACAGGGTTCCCATGATCTTGAAGCTTAATCGGCAAGGGGATAGGCCCCTCCGGTTTTCCGGCACCCGTCTTTCGCTCTAAATCTCGTCGGCTATGAACGGGAACGCCGTTGTGCAACACGGTAATGCGTGCATCACAGATCTTTTCGCCGGCCCGATTATATCGCGGCGCTTGAAAAGTAATGTCATAGGTCTGCCAGGTGAGAGGCGGGAAGGCCATGTTTTGATCCGGTGGAATATAACGATAGAGCGCTCCACACTCGTTGAACTTCCCCTCGAGGCCGAACGAATCGAGAATCTGCACTTCATAGCGACTCTGCAAATAAACGCCGCTGTTCGCGCGACCCTGCGATCGTGCATAAGGCATATACGGCAACAGGAACTCCAAGTGCAGCTGGTAATCTCGATAAGTGGGAATTATCTCGGTGCCGATCTGTAGCAAACCGTTTTTGATCCGTGCGTTCTTGAAACTCGACGCATCCTTGCCATCAAACAAGACTCGTGCATTGCGTGGAGGACGTCGACCAAGCGTACGACTTCGGCGCACCATTTTTCTCAGATTGCCTCGATCTTCGTCTGATTGTCCCGCGACCTCCGCATTCACTCCTTCGAACGTAATCACGAATCGTTCGGATTCCAATCGCAGGACTTCCTTGTCAACCTTGCCCTTGAGAGTGAACTGATGATTCTTATCCCCGCCATTACCAGGTAAACCACCTCGGTAAGCGCGGGCGGCAAACTGCCCATCTCCCTCCGCAACAACTTGAAGCCCCATCTCACCAAAACCGTCAACATAGCCTACGTACTCACCCATCAAGTAGTAATCCGCATCGACCTGAGTCAAATCCGTAGCCACCACCTTATTGCCCTGGGCATGGACGTCAGCAACTGCAATCCAGGTGCCGACGAGAGCAAACACCAACAACGCGAAAAAATACCTCACCATCAATCTCTCCATTCAAAGCAGATAGTCTTGTTTAAGGCCCCTCAATGATAAGTGCCGCAGCGTGTCAGTTCCAGCTAATTCACAAGATCGTTTGCGTTTCTATTCGAGAGAAAACGCCACTCCCAAAATCTGTTAGCTGTATTTCTGTTAGCTGTATTGATGTCAAACGATTGAACGGATCGCCGAATTCCCCCACTACCAAGGATTCGTTACAATGCGTCGCTGATATATTTTTTTCATCGGCCAAGCCCTCTCCAACAGGCACTGTGATAAGACGGGCTCGGTCGATTGGATGGGGTTGGAGGATTCAGCTACGATGTCACGCTTACCTTTCGACATTCGTTCTCTCGCGATCGTGTTCGTGTTCGTCATGAACACCACCATCCCCGGCCAACAAGGATTCGCAATCGAAGACGAATCTTCGTCTTCCTATCAAATTCTCTTCGAGTCCTATGGCGACCAGAACTGGGACATTTGCCGCATCAATCCCGATGGCAGTGGGCGCACCAATATCACGCAAACGCGTGACGTGCACGAACTCTATCCACAGGCGTCACCGAAGGGCGATAAGATCTGCTTCCTCGTCGACACCCCCAATGGTCGGACAACGACTCGCAATCTGTGGATGATGAATGCGGACGGATCGAATCGAGAGAAGATCGCCGATGGAGCCAGGCACGCCTGCTGGAGCCCGGACGGCAAGAAGATTGCCTTTGCGAAGCAGGAATTCCCAAAATTCCGGCTGACCGACTATGTCACCAAATACCTCTACATCTACAATCTCGAGAGCGGTGAGATCACTCAACACCCCAACGACAAGATCGAACACATCTACGTTCCCACCTGGTCTGCCGATGGCCGTTGGATCATTACCACGGTTCATGGCGGCATGGGCTTTGGTCATGCGATCATTGGGCTCGAATTAAATGCACCTCACCGCGTGGTGGACCTTGACATTTCCGGTTGCCGGCCTTCATTAAGTCTCGACGGGAAACAGCTTACCTGGAGCAGCAACGACCACACCATTCAGGTTGCGGATGTTGCCATCGGCAAATCAGGACCAGAGCTTTCCAACCAACGAGTTCTGTATCACCACGACACCATGCATCTTTACCATCCGGAATTCTCACCTGATGGCAAGTCGATCTCTTTCAGCTTGGGCCCCGGGGGACGAGTTCCGGCGAAAGGCCCTGGCACTCACACGGGCGTTGCCGAAATGGTGGGCGTTTCTGGCATGTGGGACATTTACTTGAAACAGATTGACACGGAGGGCGATCCACAGCAATTGACGAAATCGCCCAAACTTTCCAACAAGGAATCAGATTGGATCCTCGCGAACTAGGAGCACGGAGTTGAAGACCAGATATCGAGTCTTGAGAACCGCGACGATCATCATTCTTCTTAGCTGTTCCTGGAGCTGCCAACGCACTCAACCCTCCGGGGAAAATAGACAGGAGCTTCATACGTTAGAAGTAGTCTCTTCACTCGGCATTCCGATGGTCGTGCTACCCGCTGGTGAATTCACGATGGGTAGCACCAACAACGATGCGGATGAAGCTCCGGTGCGCACGGTGATCATCAACAATTTTGTGATCGACAAATACGAATTCACGCAGGACATCCTGGCAAAATTACAAGAACCGGACCCATCGCATTTCAAGGATCCTCGACGCCCTGTCGAGCAGATCCGCTGGTCAGAGGCGGCTTTATTATGCAACGTTCGATCGCATGCAGAAGGCCTGGAACCCTGCTATAACGAGTTGACCTTCGCATGCAACTTTGACGCTAACGGATACCGTTTACCCACGGAAGCGGAATGGGAGTTTGCAGCACGTGCCGGTGATCATGGTGACGCGACGGCCGGCCCTAATCCAAAACTGACGTCGGTCGCATGCTACGCCGGCAACTCAACGAAACAAACAGAGCCGGTTGGCAGTCGGCGAGCCAATGCATTTGGCCTTCACGACATGCTTGGCAACGTCGCGGAATGGTGCCAAGACATCTATGCAGCCGACTATTATGCGTCGGCACCGGATTCCAATCCACGAGGTCCGACGGAGGGTGACAAGCGAGTCCTGCGTGGAGGCTCATGGAAATCCAGTCCGGAATCCTGTCGTGTCACGGCTCGCATGTCCGACAACCCAGGGATTGACGACGCCTGTTTCACCCGCGACACCTACGGATTCCGATGCGTCCGAAAGCTGACCGAGCAAGAGGAAAAGGACTACCTTGGTACGGTAACCGAACGACCTGAATGAAGGCGACGTCAAACTTATCGTCGCCACAGCGATCCGCATGCTATTTCATACCTGGGTATTCATCGCCTTCTTTCTTGTCGTCTACAGCATCTATCTGGTGCTACGCCCGACTAGATTCTGGTTGCCATGGCTCTTGGTCGCATCCTACATCTTCTACGGCTGGTGGAGCCCTCTCTACCTGATCCTCGTCGCCTACTCGACGTTGCTGGATTACGCCTGTGTCATCCTGATGGAGCGATCTCGACGTCGGGGCGTATGGCTTGGCATTAGCATTGCCAACAACCTGTTTCTGCTAGGCTTCTTCAAGTACGCCGAATTCGTAACGGAAAATATCAATTGGGCACTAGACCAAATGGGAACAGGAACGGCCTTGGTAACGCCAGACGTTTTGCTACCCGTGGGCATCTCCTTCTTCACCTTTCAGTCAATGAGCTACACGATTGACTTCTATCGCGGGGAGATTCCTCGCGAGAAAAGTTTCATACGCTTCGCCACCTTCGTGTCTTTTTTCCCACAACTCGTGGCAGGTCCCATCGAACGAGCCAAGGCACTCCTTCCACAATTCCATCAGCGACCGACGATTACTCGCGATAACCTTTCCACAGGGTTCTGTCTCTTCATCACCGGACTCTTCAAAAAACTTGCGTTAGCGAACTACCTGGCCGGGTACATCGACCCGATCTTCGCAAACCCCTCCAACTATGACGCGACGGCGTTGACTTGTGCCGTAATTGGTTTCGCCTGGCAGATCTACTTCGATTTCAGCGGCTACACCGATATGGCACGCGGCATCGCACAGCTACTCGGCTTCCGCCTGATGTTGAACTTCAATCACCCATACCTGGCGTCGGGGCTAGGAGACTTCTGGTCTCGGTGGCACATCAGCCTTTCCACCTGGTTTCGCGATTACGTCTATATTCCGCTAGGAGGAAATCGACGTGGAAAATTCAAACTTTACCGAAACCTGTTCATCACGATGTTGATCTCCGGCTTTTGGCACGGCGCGGCGTGGCAGTTTTTGATCTGGGGTGCCATCCATGGCATCGGCATGATGCTGATGCGTCCATTGGAACGAGCTGACTGGTATCAACGATTCATTCCCAAAGTATTCAAACAATTCGGCGTTTTCATTTTCGTCAGTTTCGCCTGGATATTTTTTCGCGCCGAAACACTTGCGGATGCGGAGAACATCATCCGTCGAATTGCGACCGAGAGTTGGGACCTTCCTGGCTTTCCTCTCACATGTGCAGTTCTGCTGTTGTCGATCATGTTCTATCAATGGATCGTGGAAAACCTTCGCATTGAATCTCGACCTGGGCGTTACCTGCAATTCGCCTGCGTTTTAGCCATGATTATTTACTTGAGCCTTGTTCCGGGAGAATCGAACAGTCCCTTTATTTATTTCCAGTTCTGAGCAATCCATGGAATCCAAATCCTCACAATCGGCCTCCTCGAGTCTTATCAGCGTCACCGGTCCTAGCCTGAGACCGAAAGCCACGATGGTGATTATCGTCTTAGGAGTACTACTTTGGAGCGCCACACCCGCTCTGTATCGCCAATCCGATTCATTTATCGCACCAGATGGCTATCGCACACCTTTCCAGTTAAGCGATGACTATTGGCAATACGACATGGTCGGGCAGCAATGGGTCGATGAAGAACGCGTTTTGATGCTGGGCGATTCAGTCATCTGGGGAGAATACGTTCTGCCGAATGAATCATTACCCGGTCAACTTAATCGTGACCAGGATGAACTGACGTTTGCCAATGGAGGCGTGAACGGGTTACATCCGCTGGCGATGCTAGGGTTAGTCAACCACTTCCTACCCACATTGCAGAACCAGCCGGTCGTTGTTCACTGCAATCTGATCTGGATGAGTTCTCCGGATCGAGATCTAACCACAGAATCCGAGATCCCCTTCAATCACGAATCCCTGGTGCCTCAATTCTCACCAACGATCCCCTGTTATCGAGCGACACCGTCCGAACGACTCGGCAACAAGGTCTTCCAACACACGTCGCTCCGCCCACTGGTGCGGCATCTCCGGATGCTCTATCTCTCCGGCCAGGATTATCAGACATGGAGCCTGGAGCGTGCCAGAAGAGAACGCGAGGGCATCGAGAACCCTCCGCTTCACGCGGTCCCACGTATCCCTGTCGATAAGCTACGACATCCCGACATCTCGTGGGAAGAACGGGGCATTCCCCGACAGAATTACAATTGGGTGCCTCTGGAAAAATCACTACAGTGGTGGGCCTTTCGGGAAACGGTCATGCTTCTCGAGTCACAAGGTTGTGACGTCTATGTGATTATCGGTCCCTTCAATGAACATCTACTGGCTGCTGAGAACAGAACGGACTGGGAACACATCCGCCACAAAGTATCCGAATGGCTCGAAACTCACGAAATCGCTTACGACGCCCCAACGATACTGAGCTCGAAACTTTATGCCGACGCGAGCCATCCCCTTGAACAAGGCTACCAGAAATTATCTCATGAGATCCTGAAAGCACCGAATTTCCAGAACTGGCTGAAAAGAAATAGTCAATAAACGAGGTGATTTAATGGATGAAGTCAAAGTTGGAATCGTCGGTCTCGGGGCGAACACACGGCTCCGACACGTACCGGGCCTGATGGCGTGTGACGCCGTCAAGATCGTCGGCGTGTGCAATCGAAGTCCGGAATCAACCGCCAAGGCGGCGTCGGACTATGGGATTTCCCAGACTTACGAGCGTTGGGAGGATCTTGTCGTCGATCCAAGCATCGACGCCGTTGTCGTCGGAACATGGCCATATTTACACGAACCGATTACAGTTGCTGCGTTGAATGCAGAAAAGCACGTCCTCACAGAAGCAAGAATGGCTCGCAATTTCGAGGAAGCCGAAAGAATGCTCACCGCTAGCCGGGAACATCCAAATTTCGTTGCGCAAATCGTGCCAAGTCCGTTTGGACTTTCGATCCACAAAACGGTCTGCCGCATGTTGAATGATGGATATCTCGGCGAGCTTCGCGAGTTCTTAGTGCTAGGCACGAATGCTTCGAGCGCTGATCCGAACTCGCCTCTGCACTGGCGACAGAGTGCCGAATTGAACGGCATTAACAAACTGGGGATGGGCATCCTTCATGAGACTCTCATCCGCTGGATTCCGGACCCGGTCGACGTATTCAGTTCCGAACAAACGTTTACGCAGTCCCGGGTCGACCAGGTGACCGGCGAGACCGCTGCGGTAACATCACCCGAGACCGTTCAGTTGTTAACCCGTTTGCCGAATGGTGCCCATGGTGCGTATTATTTAAGTAGCGCCATCCATCATGGCCCCTCACCGCAGATTCAATTGTATGGCAGCGAAGGAACGCTCCATTGTCTTTTGGGTGATCAAGAGCAACTCCTGGCAGCACGCCACGATGAGCCTGAACTCCGCCCGGTGAACATTCCACCATCTGAACAAGGGGGCTGGCGAGTTGAAGCCGAGTTCATCGGTGCCATCCGCGGTCAAGAAGAAGTTCAATTCACTGACTTCGACAGCGGCATTCGTTACATGCGATTCACCGAAGCGGTTGAAAACAGTCAATTGACGGGAAGCCGATGCGCCCTGCCGGAAGCATGAAGACCGTCCATCCTAGGAGTCTACCTCTGAGTTTCGCTAAAAGTCGTTCATGAATAACCACGATCCTTACGCAGCCTTAAAGCTAAAAGACTACCGAAGATATTTCATCGGTAATTTGATCGTCTATTTTGGCGTCCACATGCAGACCACGGCTGTGGGGTGGGACATTTATACGCGAACCAATAGCGAACTGGCTCTGGGACTCGCTGGTTTAGCTCAATTCTTTCCTGTCATTCTGTTATTTCTCGTCTCTGGCCATGTAGCGGATCGTTTTAATCGCAAATGGATCGTCACGTTTGCCGTGGCTTTAATCGCCATCGCATCGATGGGGTTGGCCTTAATATCCCACTACGAACTGGATACGCGTTTAATTTACGTGTGCCTGTTCATGATTGGCGTCGCACGAACGTTTCAACAGCCGGCTCGCGCCGCACTCCTGCCCCTGATTGTTCCCCAGAAGCAATTCAACAACGCAGTGACCTGGAATAGTTCCGGATTTCATCTGGCATCGGTACTAGGTCCAGCCGCCGGGGGCTTTTGCATTAAATGGTTTAACGGACCGACCTTTATCTACGTGATTGATGTATTTGCTGCTCTCACGTTTGTCTGCATGCTGTCAACGATCCGTCTTCATCGCAAACAGGTAACGCAAAGCCAGAACAATTTGTCGTTAAAGGAGCTGGCAGCCGGGTTTCATTTCATTCGTCGGCAACAAGTCGTACTGGGCGCTCTACTGCTGGATTTATTTGCAGTGCTTCTGGGTGGTGCTGTCACGTTATTGCCCGTTTACGCGGAAGACATTCTGAAAACCGGTCCGGAGGGACTTGGATGGATGCGAGCCGCACCGGCCGTCGGCGCGTTGGTCATGGCATTCATCATCGCTCATCGACCTCCGATGCGTCGAACGGGCATCGTGTTGCTGTGGTCGGTGGTTGGATTTGGAGTTGCGACGATCGTATTCGGCCTCTCAAAAATCTTCTGGTTGTCACTGCTGATGCTCTTCCTCACGGGTGCTTTTGACAATGTGAGCGTTGTGATACGCAATACACTGGTACAAACACTGACCCCTGATGAATTACGAGGCCGCGTTTCCGCCGTCAACAGTATGTTCATCGGTGCCTCGAACGAACTCGGGGGCTTCGAATCCGGAATCGTGGCTCACTGGTTTGGCCCCGTATTTTCAGTCGTGAGTGGTGGCATTGGCACAATCGCCGTGGTGGCGATCACGGCCGTCAGCCTACCCAAGCTGCGTCGACAGGATCGATTAGAGCAAGATTCAGCCGAATAACGATCATAAGCAGGAGTATTTGCGACAGCCGGAGACGGCATCCTACCGGGCAGTCGGTTGCCAGCTTGCTCGTCATTCCTACAATGTGGGCTAGATGTTGATTATTCCTCCTCGGATGGAAGAAATGTCTCTGAAATACGATGCCATTCTGTTTGTCTCATTTGGCGGTCCCGACGGCCCGGATGATGTGATGCCGTTTCTCGAGAACGTTTTACGTGGCCGTAATGTGCCCCGAGAACGCATGCTGGAGGTGGCTGAGCACTATCAACACTTCGGCGGAGTCAGCCCTATCAACGGCCAAAACCGAGCACTCATCGAGGCTTTAACGCAGGAACTGGCGACGCACGGCCCTCACCTGCCAATTTACTGGGGCAACCGAAACTGGCATCCTATGTTGTCTGATACGCTTCAGCAGATGACCGACGACGGAGTGAAGCGGGCCTTAGCCTTCGTCACCTCGGCCTTCAGCTGTTACTCGGGTTGTCGTCAATATCGTGAAGACATCATGCGAGCTCAAGAATCCGTTCGAGGGACGCCGCCCACTGTCGACAAGATTCGCGTCTTCTTTAATCATCCCGACTTTGTAGAAACGATGGCAGAAAAGATCCGAGAGGCCATTAGCAAACTCGGATCGCCAGATAACGAACAGGTTCAACTTCTCTTTACAGCCCACAGTATTCCAATGGGCATGTCCGAAAACAGTCGTTACGTTGAGCAACTTCGGGAAAGCTGCAAGCTCGTCAGTGACCATCTCAATCTGCCCCATTGGGAACTCGTCTACCAGAGTCGTAGTGGGCCACCCACTCAACCCTGGCTCGAACCTGATATCTGCGACTATCTGGAGAGCTTTCACGAGGAACAAACTGGGCGAAGTGTTGTGATTTTTCCGATCGGATTCATCTCCGATCACATGGAAGTTCTCTTCGACCTGGATACGGAAGCGCGCGAGGTCTGCGACCGACTGGGGATTCCGATGCAGCGAGCAGCAACTGCCGGCAAACATCCTCGTTTCGTCTCGATGATTCGTGAATTGATCGCGGAACGAGCGGAAGATCTTCCGGAGCGTCGTGCACTCGGAGAATACGGTCCGAGCCACGATGTCTGCCCCGAAGATTGCTGTCTATCAGGTCGCGTAGCGCGCCCTCCACGGCCGTCCACAGCATGAGACAGGCTCAAGAAATTTGAGTCTCTGACGGTTTCGGCGATATAATGTAGGGTACGCTTTTGAAGAGGCGTGATCCGACTTTCCCGCTCACTTTTCGCCCCAACCAAGAGGCGTCTACCATGCCACAAGCCGTTGTGGACCCTGATGAACTGCGGCAATTCGCTCGCAAGTTGAAAAAGTTCAACACCGAACTCCGTGATCGGCTCGCTTCCTTAAACAATGATGTGACTGCGCTGTCCGCGACATGGCGTGATCAGGAACACAAGCGATTTTCTGAGCAATTCGATGAACACCTCAAAATGATTGGACGCTTCCTAGAGGTATCTGATCGCCATGTCCCTTACTTGGCTCGAAAAGCTGACCAAATCGACGAATACCTTCAATCTTGAGCGAACCAATGAATCGCCAAGTCGATGTTACTTCTGTCGAGTCCTTACGTCTTTTTCACCACGCTCTCAAGAGCTACGGCGAAACAGTTCAAGACATTGTTTCCACCCTGCAGATGGAAACACAGCGTGCTGTCGACTGGTTTGAACAAGATCGAATGTCTTACTGGCCTGCCGAAGTCCGACGGGCTCAAGATAAACTGACCGAGGCCAGGAACCAGTTGGAGATGAAACAACTCACCATTGACGGTTCCGATGCACCTTCCTGCTACGAGGAGAAGCAAGCGGTTGAGTCCGCCCACCAACGATTGCGATATGCAGAGGAACGCTTACAAAACAGCAAGCATTGGCTCAGGATTGTGAAACATGACGTTGAAGAATTCCAAGGACTGATTTTAAAACTGGCAAGTCTCCCTGAAACAGACGTGCCGAAAGCCTGCGCAACGCTCGAACGGATGTCCGCTGCCCTGGAAAAATACACCCAACTGTCTCGCTCTCGATCAGCCGAATTGCAGCCATTCGAGGCAGATCCACCGCCTCCAACACGAGAACGAGGTAAAAAATGAAGGTGTGCGACCTGACATCGGGAACGGGACGTTTGCAAAAGGCGACCCGCGACCTTGTTCAACAATGGGAAAAGACCAAGGAGTCCTGGCAGGATGGAACTCAACGTGAGTTTGAAGAGCGGCATTTACAGCCCATCAATCCGAAGGTGCGATTACTGCTGTCACACGCAACGCAATTAATGGAGACGCTACAGAAGGCAGAGGGTGCATGTCGAGACGACATGCTTTCGAACCCGTGATATTTCAGAGTTCAGGCTTGGAAGCGAACACAGAGCGAGGCACAAGCGATGCGACATGACGTTTCCACCGCTACACAACGTATCGAGATCGAACATCTCTCACAGGCTGCTGCGCAGTTTTCACGAGAGACGGACAAGCTCCAGAAGGAATTCGATCAAGAAACCAAAAAGGCTGAGCAAGCCTTCAAAAACCAAACCTCGACATGCGCTCACGAGTACCAGGATGAACTTACCAGATTAGAATACCAACTCACGGAAGAACTCGAAGCATCAAGGCTCCAGTTCGAGAACCAGGTCGAACAACTCAACCACACCCGCAACCAGAAATCGGACGAGTCGTCTCGCCGACGAGCCGATGAAATCTCCTCCAGTAAATCCGATCGTGAAGCGACGCTCCTGCAACTGCGAGATTGCTTGAAGAACGATATTGAAGCGACCGAGGCGAAACTCAAAAAGTTCCTCACTAAACGCCGAGCGGATCGCGAACGGCTTGAAGGACTGATTGAATCGATCCAAAACCAGTTAGAAAGGCGGCAACTTTCCCTGCAAGAGATCGAACCTGAGGACCTTAAGTCGACTCATAAAAGTTCAACACAAATCAAGAATTTCAAACAGGTTTATTCGAAGGCTGAAAAACAACTCGGCAACATCAATCAATGGCGAATGAACCGCTTCATCGATGGCTTCTCAGCCATTTCAGTGCCATTCATCGCAGCGGCCATCTTGGCTTATCCTGTCAGGGTGGCAGTTTCGTCTGATCCCATCCTTTGGATTCCCACCGTCTTGATTATCACGATTGGGATCACCGTTGCCTTCCGCCTCATCGCACAACGTTGGCTCACATCGAAAACACGACAACAAGTTCCTAGTCTGTACGAAAAACTAGTGGAGGCCGCTACCTGCCTAAAGCAAGCAAAGTTCGCCGCAAAAAAAGAAGCAAAGGCAGCAACCGCGAGCCTACAGGACGAGTACTCGCGACAAGTACGCGAGGTCGAAGAAGATTCAGCACGACGCAAGCTGAATGCGGAATCGAATTTCAACCAAACTCGAGACGAACTCGAGCAGACCTACCTGCGACAATTCGAACTTACGGAACGATCCTGGGACCAGCAAACTGCATCCATTCGCGCGAGGCTGGCACCTGGAATTGAACGTTGCAAGACGCAATACGCAACTCAAAGCGAAGCCCTCGAAAACGCCTATCGTGAACGTCTGTCTGAGGCCCGCGAACGGCTGGCAGTCGACACGGTAGTCGCCAGAAAGAGCTGGGAGAATTCACTCAACCGATTCCAGACCTTTCAAAAGCAAAATCATGAACTGTCAGAACGGCAGCGACGGGAATGGTCGCCCCTTCTGAACTTGAATGAGGAACATGAATGGTCGCCACCCTCATCCGCGCCTTCGTTAATCCCGCTGGGTATTCATCACCCCCAGATTTCGACGAATCAAGCGGACGCGAACTGGGAGTTACCTGCAGGACTAAGTTTTCCGGATCAAGCATCTCTGCTGGTCAAGGCGACCGACGAGGGCCGAACAGCTGCGATCAATCTCCTTCAAAACGCGATGCTGCGAATGCTAATGGCGATTCCACCCGGCAAATTGCGATTCACCATTTTCGATCCAACCGGCTTGGGACAGAACTTCTCGGCCTTCATGCATCTTGCCGACTTCGACGACAGACTCATCAATAATCGAATCTGGACTGAAACCGGACACATCCAACAGCGACTGGCGGATCTGACCGAACACATGGAGAACGTTATCCAGAAATATCTGCGGAACGAATACGCATCGATCCAGGAATACAACGATCGTGCTGGAGAGGTTGCCGAACCATTTCGGGTTCTGGTCATTGCTAATTTTCCGACACATTTTTCGGAGGAGGCGATACGTCGTCTGGTCAGTATCGCCAACAGCGGCGCTCGCTGCGGCGTCTACACATTGATGAGTGTGGACATGAACGCCCAACTGCCGCGAACTCTTCAACTGTCAGATCTTCAAACGCACGCCAATTGCGTGGAATGGAAAGATGGAGCCTTCCACTGGGAAGATGACACATTGGCTCACTCAAGCATTGACCTCGATGAAACGCCCAAGGACGAGCGAATAACGACGATCGTCAAATCGGTCGGTCGCCTTGCTGAGGATTCAAATCGAGTCGAAGTGCCATTCGCCTCCGTGACACCGCCGTTATCGGAATGGTGGTCAGCCGATTGCTCCAATGAATTGAAGATACCCATCGGTCGTAGCGGCGCGACTCAGCAACAGTCAGTTCGCCTGGGGCGAGGAACGTCCCAACACGTGCTTGTCTCGGGAAAAACTGGCTCCGGCAAGTCGACGCTACTGCATGCATTGATCACCAATGCTGCGATGATTTATTCACCTGAGGAGCTTGAGTTTTATCTAATCGACTTCAAGAAGGGGGTCGAATTCAAACCATACGCCGACCTGCAACTTCCTCACGCCCGCGTCGTAGCCATCGAAAGCGAACGTGAATTCGGCTTGAGCGTTCTCCAGAAGCTGGATGAAGAACTCCGCAAACGGGGTGATTTATTTCGAGCGGAAGGCGTCCAGTCCCTGACCGCCTACCGTGAACGCAACCCGGAAGCACCGCTCCCTCGTATCCTCTTTATCGTGGATGAATTCCAGGAATTCTTCGTAGCTGATGACAAGATCGCGCATCGCGCTTCTCTGTTGCTCGATCGGCTTGTTCGTCAAGGCCGGGCATTCGGAATGCACCTGATCCTCGGATCACAGACGCTGGCTGGCGCTTACTCGTTGGCAAGAAGCACTATCGGCCAAATGGCAGTAAGAGTCGCGCTTCAGTGCAGCGCATCCGATGCTCACCTCATCCTGAGCGAGGAGAACACCGCTGCCAGGCTACTTGGACGCCCAGGAGAAGCGATCTACAACGATGCCAACGGCCTGCTCGAAGGCAACCATCCGTTTCAGGTCGTCTGGCTATCCGACATGGAACGAAATGACTATTTGAGCCGGATCGCAGAAAAGGCGGATCAATCGTCCAGGCCTCACGAAGCGCCTATCGTTTTCGAAGGCCACGCGGCAGCCGATCTCACGGACAACCCCCGCCTTCAGGAGCTACTGGCGCCGGACGCCCCACAAGATTCAGCTCGCGCCGGCCAAGCCTGGCTTGGTGCCGCCGTAGAAATCAAGGATCCAACGGCAGCCATATTCCGACCTCAAAGCGGAGCAAATCTGCTGATTGTCGGACAAAACCAGAGGCTCGCAAACGGCATGCTGACCAGTGCCATCGTTAGCCTCATCGCTGGGCAGTCACCCCAGGACACAGCCAAAGACGCCCGGACACAATTCGTCGTCTTGGACGGCGAGCACGACCAACCGAATCATGCTAGGCTTTCCGAGCAACTGCAGATTCTGCAGCCTTTCGGAATAGANTTCTGNGGACCACGTGAGTCGGTCGATAAAGTGAAAACCATCCTGACAGAAGTGCGCAAGCGAGGCAAAGAAATCGACCAACGATTTAATCCATTCTTCCTACTCATCAACGATCTTGGACGATTCCGAGATCTCCAACCCAAAGCGGATGAATTTGGATTCAGTGGCTTCNGCGAAGAGAAAACCGATGATCCGGGAAAATACCTGAGCGAGATTCTTCGTGAAGGACCCGCGGTCGGCGTGCACACACTCGTCTGGGCCGATAACTACAACAACGCAACTCGCTGGTTCGATCGGCCCGTACTCCGAGACTTTGCTTATCGCGTCCTCTTCCAAATGAGCGCCACGGACTCAAGCAATCTGATGGACAGTGCCGCAGCCAGCCATCTCGGACCCTACCGTGCCTTCTTCCACGATGACGATCGCGGTCAGCACGAGAAATTCCGACCTTACGGCCCACCGACTCCAGAATTACTCGATGAAGTCGCGAGATGGCTCGATCAGCGTACGGTGAATGACGCACAGGATGAGAGCTCAACCGACGCCTGTAACATGCCGACAGAAAATCGGGGATAACGCGGGCTGTCTCTCATCGCAGCCCACGTTCGAAGTTTTCTCAGACTGAAAATCTAATCAGCCAGTCAGACCATCAAAGAGTGGTGTTGAGAGATATCGTTCACCAAGACTACACATCACGGTCACGATGCGTTTGTTCTTAAATTCTGGTCGAGCGGCAACTTGGGCAGCAGCCCACATGTTTGCCCCAGAACTAATTCCGGCCATGAGCCCTTCCTCTCGCCCAAGCTTTTTCCCCCAGGCAAAAGCATCTTCGTCATCAACCGTAATGACCTCATCAATAATCGACGTATCAAGATTACCCGGTATAAAGCCAGCGCCGATTCCCTGAATGCGATGCTTGCCAGGTTGTCCACCACCAATCACCGGCGATGACTTCGGCTCGACCGCGATCGCCTTGAAGTCCGGATTCTTTGATTTGATGTAACGAGCNACACCCGTAATCGTGCCACCCGTCCCGACGCCGGCGATGATCGCATCGATCTGTCCTCCAGAGTCTTCCCAGATCTCTGGACCCGTCGTNGCCTCATGAATTGCTGGGTTCGCTGGATTTTCAAACTGTTGTGGCATCCAACCATTGGNATCTTTTGAGACGAGGCTGGAAGCCGCACTAATCGCTCCCTTCATGCCTTCCGCCGCAGGGGTTAACACAAGGTTAGCCCCCATAGCTCGCAACAATGCGCGCCGCTCCAACGACATCGACTCAGGCATCGTCAGTGTCAGATGATAACCTTTAGCGGCACAGACAAATGCCAAGGCGATCCCTGTGTTACCACTTGTTGGTTCGATTATGTGTGAGTCGGCGTTCAAGATCCCTTCTTTTTCTGCCGCTTCGATCATCGCCACACCAATTCGGTCCTTAACGCTGTTAAGCGGTTGAAAGAACTCGCACTTGGCAAACACGGTAGCCTGGTCCGAGGGCACCAAGCGGTTAATCTGGATCATGGGAGTATCGCCAATGGCTCCGGTTACTCGATCAAACGTCTTACCTCTTGGCATTCNAGCTCCTCACTTCCTCTTAGCATCCGACTGAATAATTGAATTAACGGGCTGCGGCGCCTGCAACAGCCGAGATTTTCCGAAACATCTGACGCCCAGCATACGTGTTTTCGGCGATCTTTGGTAGGCGGAATTGGTCGTTTTAAGGCTTCCACGCCCGGACTGCTGCGACGATCGCTTGTGCCTTGTCCGCTGAGGTGATTCGACGAAAAGCGTCCCCCGGAGTTCTCTCCGCACTCATAGGTACGTTCTGTCGACGAAAAGTCACTTCACTATCGACAAGGTCGCCGGCGCTGAAGTGCAACTCACGACATTTCGTTTCGCTCAGCAAAACTCCGGCATTACCCGCATTCACGCCCGATCCTGGCATGACCGAAAGACGGTCTTGAGCCCGAGCAACCAACTCCCTTAGCAAGGGAATGCCGTCGACAGCGATGGCCTGCTGTCCTGAGGTTAGCAGACGATCGACACGAGGGAGTCCCATGATTTCGTCCAGCGACTGGAGCGGATCGGCAACCCAATCAAAGGCCCTATGGAAAGTGACCCCCAAGCCATCAGCCTGCTCGCATAAAACCTGGCAAGTTGGCAAATCAATTTTTCCATCCGTCGTCAATGCACCGATCACGACACCTGCGACACCACAATCGCGAGCAATTCGNATGTCNGCAAGCATGATCTCCACCTCAGATTGNTCGAAGCAGAAATCACCACCTCGCGGTCGTATCATCACCATGACCGGCAACCTGGTTGCTCTGACCACCGCCTGAATCAGCCCAGCACTGGGAGTGATTCCGCCCTCGACAAGATCGCTACACAATTCGACTCGATCAGCCCCTGCCTGCTCAGCAGCTAGCGCACCTGCGACCGAATCGATGCAGACTTCACACTGGATTCCGGATTCGTTTTGCATAATCTCAACGTCAATTTACGATTGTGTAATCACTCTGATTTTGTCAAAAATGGAAAATTCGATGCTCGCCCAATCGATTGGCTTGGCCAATAATCGATAAGAGATGAAATCGTTCACGGGTGACCCCATNCGCTACCATNTCCGGCAACCTACAAGGGCAAGAAAATGAAGTGGCTGTTCGTTCTGGTAATTTTCGCGGCGTGGTTTGTTTTGCAGGCCTGGATTTTACCACGCTTGGGGGGTTCGTCGTGACTACCCGGCGGATGTGAATCGAGTTCGATTCCACAAAAAAACGACGAGACCACACCTGGGACTCGCCCAACGGAAACCGACCGAAGCCCGGGGGCCCTGGATCGGTAGGATATCGTTGCCCTCACAAATGGCCGGTAAGAGGGTCGCCTCTCACCACGACGTCTAGTCGCTCAGTATCCAATTGAGCGATTCTCGGCTCGCCGCATCTCCAGATGCATCTGAAACGGTCAAGGCCTCCGCAACTCTAACTGCATCGTACATCTGCTGTGCAATGAAGATCCCTATCTCATCCTCTCCCCCGACCCACGTCTCATGGGGTGCCGCCAAAGCGAGCAAGCCTGGCAGGTCGAAATATTTTGCACCGCCCGGCAACAACATGGGGTGTCGAATGTCTGACACCTGCTGAAACCGAAATCCTTGGGTATCGATGACAGCCCGATCCACGCTTCCTCCTGCTTGGGCACGAACAGCGGCAGCCAGAGGCCCCATGCCATGCAGGCCGACAAGCCAAACTTCAGACGGCGATTTCTCATGATCGGAGACGTAACCGATCAGGTTCAGCACATCATGAACTCGGCGCACGAAGAGCGAGTCGTTGTACCCTAGGGTATAAGCTGCAGCCTCTCGGGGATTCGCAACTCGTCGAGTTTGCTCGATCGGCTGACCTTCTTCGAGGAATTCTCCCTGAAACAGAAGATCAACTCCAACGACTGCGACTCCAGCATCGACAAGTCGCTGCACTTCACTGCGAAGTTTATCGCCATCATAGAGCCCCTGCTTCCCTTTTTGATCGAGCCAGATTGCCACACGTCCTTGCTGCCATTCGTGGGGCACCAGAAACAGGATGGGCAGGCTTTCGTTGTATCGATCGTTCCTTAACAAGCCACCGATACGCACGACTCCGCCCTCCCGATCCTTGAGGAACTCATCGAATTCAAGTTCGTCCGTCTGAGGAACGCCGCGACCAAGGATTGCCTCGTAGGCCCCCCCCACAATCGCGCGAAATCGACTGACGGAAGCTTCATCCTCGGGAGTAGCTGCTACCAGTTGCGAAGTAGCATCATCGGCCCACCAACGGAGCATTCGACGTTCGAAGGCCGGTCCACTTTGAGGCGCGGGATGTTCTTCGTTCCAAACGGTCAGCTGTTCAGCCGACAGAAGCTGGTAATCTTCTTCAACAATCGGAGCCGGCAATTTGAGATCGAGATGCTGATTCAACCATTCATACATCGCAGCCCGACTGACGTAATTGTAATTATGTTCAAAGTGCAAAAACGGTCGGTGCTGCAACTGATCAGTGGCACTCAAGAGTTCGTAGTGCTGCCGCAATTCAGGATACCCCTTCGCGGGCATCTCACGCGTCCAATCATCGGCTGAGATAAGGCACTGAGGCTTAGGCGCAAAGAGCGCAGCGAATTCTACATTCCCCGTATTCAATCGCAGTAGCGTTGCATTTTCGCATGTACAACCGCCTTGCATTGCTGTCGAAACCATGACGGCAGGCACGGATACGGCCGGGCGAGGATCGATCGCACACAGGATGAATGTCTGCGTACCACCGCCACTTGCCCCGGTAACGGCAATTCGTTCGGGATCTACATCAGGTAAAGAGCTGACCCAATCAAGAGCGCGAATCGAATTATAGGTTTGCAACCCCATGATGCTCTGCAGGTGCGACTCAGCCTGAGGACTGTAGAACCCCCAAGAGGAGGTCCCGATCATATCCGGCCGCTGCTTTGCAAACCGATGAGCGAGTTCGTAGGAAATCTGCCCGCTGTCACAGTAGCCCACCATGTCATATTGAAAAACGATGCACCCCATCCGCGCCAGTTGAACACAACGAGCCTGGATCGAGTTTCTTCCACCTTCCTCGAAACGCTCCGCTCCTTCGACAATCCGGCGTCTAACTTCATCACGCCCAAAATCCCCGAAGCGCCCATCGGCAAAGTGACCGTGTGGGCAAAGTACAGCAGGATGTTTCCCTTCGATCTTTTTGGGTCGGTAGAGATTCCCGGTCACGTAAAAGTCTGGAAGACTCTGCAAATAAACCTTTTCGATCGTATAGTCGCCCATATCCATACGGCCATGCACAACGGCATTTGCAGGCAAGGCCGTTGGCATTGGCCAGAGTCCTAAAGCGACCAACAAAGCACGCCGACGGCGTTCCGCGCGGTTATTCCAATCTTCTGCCGTTGTACTTGGCTCAAAAGGAAAATAACCGTCGAGATCTTTTGGCGGTTCGAGACGTTGATCGTCCGGCCGCTCTCCGANCGAAAGCAATCGAGGAGCTTCTGCCCGGGCAAACTTTGACATTGCAAGCCACNAAACACATAACGCACCAACAACGATTAGCGCAACTCTCATTACGGTCGCTCCTCATAGCGCACAGAAAAGGCAGGCCAAGCGTCGGCCTGCCTTCTCTTATACACCTTACTTTTCGATGACCCAGATATTACGGAAGGCAACCGGGTTGCCATGGTCCTGCAAGTACAGTACCTGAGGTCCTGCCTCTTCTGGATGACGTCCGGGGGTCCCATTCGGCAACTCAAGATCGTCGTGAATTACGACACCATTATGCTTGATCGTCACGCGAGCGTTTTTGACCTTCTTGTCACCATCATACTTGGCTGCCGTAAAGTCAATGTCGTAGGTCTGCCATGTGAGCGGCGGAAGACACATGTTCACAATCGGCTTGCTGATGGAATAGATGCCACCACATTCATTATCTTTGCCTTCGAGTCCGAACGAGTCGAGCACCTGAACTTCGTAGCGACCCTGAACATAAACACCACTGTTACCGCGTGCCTGTCCTCGAGACTTGGGCATGAAGGGCGTTCGGAATTCGATGTGCAGGTGGTGATCACCAAGCTTGTCTTTCGACTCGACGTTAGTGGCTCCCAATAGATTGCCTTCGATGATTTTCCCATTGGTGAGGTTTTCGACCGACGATCCGTCGAACAAAACCTTAGCACCTGCAGGCGGCTTCTTGCCTAAGGTATCGCCTTTGCGTTCAACCTTCTTCAAGGTGCCGTAGGGCTCGCCACTGAAGGATTCGACGTTGACCTTTCCGTCCTTCACCCGCAGGATGAATTCCTCGGCTTCAAAAAGGACCTCATCACCATCCCACTTACCTTTGACAGTGCCGCTGTCATCGCCACGAGACCAACCATCGCCGGGCAGTCCGCCGGGATAACCAATGGCGGTGAACTTACCATCACCATCGGCAATGATCTGGGCTCCCCACCGATTTCCATCGGCGGCATCACCAGCGTACTCACCTTGAATCTCAAAATCGCGGCCAGCCTTTTCGGGATCTGTGTAGGCCGGATTATCGTCTTTGGACCAAACTTGTGCATTAACGAGAAAAGCCAACATCAGGGCGAATCCAAAACACAAACGCATCTCATTCTCCGATCAAGTAATAGGAACTCAGCAACGTCGCAGGGAGGCGTCTCAAAATCTGCCTCAGACGGCTGCGGGGTTTCTATATTCTGGGCGTTCGCGAGCATGGAGGCAAGTAATTGCTGGCCATCCGGAGAGATATCTTGGCAATTGTCAACGCTCGCACACCGGCACCTAAGCCGGCGATTCCGACAAGAATCCAGCTAAGGAGCTGGCAAGGGCTCAGAAGGCAGCGGAACCTCTTCCACTTCCCCCTTCTCACGAGGCAGAACAAGCTGCGGGTAAGGTCCCTGCGAAAGGCGTCCAGGCTTGGAAATACAGTAGTTGAAGACACGAGGACCGTATCGATCAGCCTCTTTCGCAGCTGACCGATAGGCGTTCGCCACCCACGATCCCTCGCTGAGTGAGATGCCAAGATAATCGAGGTAAGTCCCCTTCGCGAAATGAATCTTGGCAGCAGCCAGATTGTAATCGACCAATGATCGGAAAAACTGACTTTCCGCGTCCGCTAATTGACTTTCCGCGTCCAAGACGAACTGCAACAGGTTGGTCCCAATATCGTATTTGAGCTTTTCGCCCTCTAAACGCTGGCGACTGGAGATCGCACGATTGAAATTAATCTGCGCCAGCTTGAAAGCTCGGTCGAGGTCGGCAAAGCCGTCGCTCAGCTCCTTCGCGACATATCGCTCCTGTTCTTCTAACACAGCTCGTTCTCGAATCAGTTGCAACTCAGCATTTCGTTCAGCTACGTGACCAATTCGATTTCCGATAGGCGTTGATAGCTGGAGCCCAAGTTGCCATCCTTGCAAATCCCCCGTGAACAGATCTGCGAAGGCCGAGCTTTCGATTCCGGACGACCTTCTTCCCAGGAGCTCATCCCCAAATCCGCGCCAACGATAACCGCCAACCAAATCAAGCTGCATTCGCAGGAGATTACGGGCTGCAATCAATTCAAGCTCTCGTTGGCGAACCGTCCATTTTTGCCGCCTCAATTCAACTCGACGTTGCATCGCTTGATTTAGTGACTCGCCCCAGTCAAACACGAGTTCAGCACGAGACGGTTCGTCGGCAGGACGAATCAATCGTTTATCGTTGACTTCGATCCCCATCAACACGCGAAGCTGTCGTTCCGTTGCATAGACACCAGTCGAACGAGCAAGGGCAGAATCCGTTCCTACGCCACTCAACGCCTCGGCAACCTGAGCCTGAAACTGATAGAACTGAGCCCGAGTGAGTGGTTCGTCGAGTGGATCTCCGACCTCCTCATTCAATTGCACTTTTGCTCTCCGCCAGGCTTCTAACGCAGAGTCTCGACCAGCGATACGAGCATCAAGATCCCGATAGGCAAAGTAGAGCAGCCAATAGGTCTGCTCTACATCCTCCAGGAAGTCACGAACGGCTGCTTCGAAATCAGCCAGAGCGATATCCGTCCGAGTTCGAGCGATCATGATGCCGTTATAGTTACCGGGACTACCGTTGGGACCAGCAATGCGATTGAATTCGATTCCGCCCCCTTTCAACAAGGGATGTCGGAACTCAGTTTCCAATAACGTGTTGTAGGCGCTGGGAAACAGATTCGCCGTTGAGTTTGCACTGGCACGATCTGTTCGATTGCGGATGGCTAAACGGGTACCGGTCGCTGCGATCTTGCTAATTTCAAGATCAAAGATGCCCGTGTTGGAATGTAGCGTTGCCGCTCGATTGGGATCCGGTATGTCTCCGGCAAAAAAGGGGTTGTTGAAGGTTCGCTCATCGCGATCAAAAAAGATGCTCGTACCAAATTGCGCGTCGAAAGCGCTCAAAGCAGCCTCTTCACCTGCCCGAGGATCGGTTTGAGCAAGAGCAGGTTGAAAGACAGTCGGTGCCGCCTGCGGAGCCACGAGTACCCGAGCCCCCAAGTCACGCAAGACCTGACTGTTGGCGAGTGAGATCTGCACGACTTCCTGCAACGTCAGATTCCAGTACTCCGTCGGGTCCGGTTCCCGGAGTGTATGAGGCGGAGGTAACTCTTGAACCGCGGAAACGGTTGCCACACATGCATCCGGATACTCGATCTGAGTTGCGATCGGCGCAGCCCCCATGGGCTCTACAAAACAGACCTCTCGTTTGGTCTTGCATCCCAAAACCAACAAAGCAGCTAACCACAATATGGCTAGACAGGTAAGTCGACAGATCTCACGATTGCACCAATGGTTGATCATACAGCGGAGCCCGAATCACGACACAAACAGGAACGGTACGTCAGGATTCATCGACTGATGCGACCGGCAACACTAATACAACGTGACCCGTCGGTAGGACCCGCACTTTCGACAGACTCAACGCATCTACCGCAGACTACCATACGGCTTAGCGCGTTAGGCAATCCTAGGCTTCAACGAACGCGGCTATCAGAAAAGAACTGAGATTACGGCTATGGAAGAATGAAAACGAGCGCCAGGACGGTCGCTGCTTGCAACAGTGCCGCATCCCCTTCCAACCTTGGGATGATTCTTTCGCGCACGCACGGCGTGCAATTGCCCGGCCTGTCGTAGCCCAGTGTAGTGACCGGTTCATGAAGTGGATTCAGGCCGATCTTGTAGGGAACCACAGGTACGGTGAAGAAAAAACGCGAGCCTGAGATGATGGGCTGAAGCTGCCAGCAGGTCGTTTGCCCGTAACGCTCCAACGGCTGGTCATCGAAATACAGCGGCTGATGAAAGAAATTAGTGGGTTGCCAATTGAATTCGATCAGGCCCGGGAAGAGAGCACGGGCAGGCTGTCGTGCCTCAAACACGTAATAGGAACAGTTGAGCGGAGTGCCCTCTTCGCCCAACAGGCTGGGATCGACCGACAGCCGAGCCTGAATCTCACCGATCGGTTTAATCGCGGCGCGAAGCTGCTCGCGAGTGGGACAATCATGCAGTGGAATGCCGTTATCTTCCGCCAGCAGCCCCTCATCCTGGGGCAACGGAGCGATAGCACCGCCATCATTCCCTGGAGGATTAGTGGCATCGCCCGAGACATCGGACTGCAAGAGAAACGGATTAATGAGAAGTGGCTTAAACTGCTCAGCTTGCACATGTGTCAGACAACAACACAGCCAAACAAGGGCACAACGTGAGATCATTGCTGGACTGAGCATACGGCCGATCCTCCGACGGTGATTGGGTGGGGCAAAGCGCGCCCACTCCTTATCGTTACCCATCGTCATCGGAATCACCGATTCTGTTACAACATATGTTGTGTCCGTTAGCATGGCCATAACTTACGCGGACTACCAATCCGGTAAACTCAGCCACGCCTAAGTCGAGAGGTCGATTCCATCGAAGAGTGTCGAACCGACTCGGATCAATGTAGCGCCCTCCTCAATTGCAATCGGAAAGTCGCGACTCATCCCCATGGACAACTCTTGAAGATCCGGGCAGTTAGGAATTTCCTTCATCCAACGATCTCGAAGTTGCCGCAGATCTCGAAAATTCCGACGAGCAATCAACTCATCCCCCTTCCGACTTGCCATACCCATGAGACCTCGGAGGTCGACAAAATCCATGTCGACGGTTTTCCGAAGGGCCTCTGCTGCTTCCTGTGGTTGGAAGCCGTGTTTTTCAGCGTCTCCTGAGACGTTGACTTCGATCAAAATGCGAACCGTCTGTTGAGTATCCACGGCCCACGCATGAACGGCTTCGAGAAGTCGCAAGCTGTCGATCGAATGCAAAAGGTGAACCACGGGCAGCGTCCGTCGCAACTTGTTTCTCTGAAGATGGCCAATCATGTGCCAATGGACATTGAGTTCGCTGAGAGCGTCGACCTTTTCCCAAAGCTGTTGCGGTCGGCTTTCCCCTAGAACCGAACATCCGGCCTCCACCAGTTGACGCGTGACGTCAATCGGCGCGTACTTGGTCACCGCGACCATTTGGATCTCACCTTCTGGGCGGCCACTGCGTTTCGCAGCAGCAGCGACTTGATCGCGAACTCGAGCGAGGTTCAGGCCTATCTGATTCGCAACCGCCATAGAATTCCTGACCTATTCGATTTCGATCAACGTTTCGATTTCGCCGTCGTTCAAGAAACGGGCAACCAGGAATTCGTTGATCACATTCTGCCCCAGGAAGGTTCGATTTGCGGTACCGTTCAAGGATCGGTAGATCACCCATTGTTGTTTTCCGATTTGAACACGAAAGCCTGCTGCTTCATCGCGTCGCACGAGATGCAATTGCTCACCAACCGTCAACTGTCTCCAGGTCCGTGGTTTTCGCAACCGCTTCGGATCAAGGTCGATGAACAATGGAGCATACAGTCCAGTACCAACAAGTCGCTGCCGCAAGCCGGACCCACCGAATTCACCATGGCTCCGATCCTGCCGCCATTCGTTCAGGGCAAGCGGCATCATGCACCCCAGTCCCCGTTTCCCCCAAATGAAAACCTCACTGGTTTCCTCCTCGGGCGACAATTCCAGTTCTTCGCTCAACGGCAAAGGCCGGAAGTACTCGATCTTGCTCGGCCGTGTTCCACCGGCAAGGACATCGGCGAACATCGCAAATCCGTCTTCGCGTGCGAGCAGGATTTGCCGTTGCAACTTCCAGGTACCACTCAGTCGAACTTCCAGCTCGAGATAATCAACATCCTTATCAGACAACCAGCAAAGCTCTTCCCATTCCGATTCGATCTGAAGCGGTTTACTGTCAATGCGGATATCGGGTATCGTCTCGCCGCACCAGATCACATCTCGCCCAATACCAAAATCGGACTTCAACCGAGAATGATCAAACGCAACGCCGATGTAGGGAGACTTAGGTGTCCAATGGGACCGCAGTATCGCAAACTCAGCCCACTCGGAATGCTCGCTACTGGGCGGTAATTCGTATTCGATTTTCCCCGGAGACAAGTCTCCGTTGGAGCAACTGAAGACATCATGGTCGGCTTGATCGCCCCCGGCTCGCAGGGCCGCCTTCACCAAATCATCTCGGCTCTTGGGAGAGACGGAGCTTTCTTCGAACAAGAAACGCCCGTCATCTCGCCGGCTGCGTAAGGATTGTCGAACAAACCACTCAAATTGCAAGCGAGCTTCCTTTTTCATTCGGCCCGGCACAAATTCACCGAGCAAAGAACAACGCGTCCAGCACGCAAGCAAGGCTCGCCAAATCCGAAGATAATTCGATTGGGGTACGCCCTCACCATCCAAGAAAAGAACGATGCCGTCCTTGATGGACTTGCGAGCCATTGATCCAAGCTCAGCACACGCATCCACCCGCGGTAGCCAATAGGCCAATGTGAGAGCGAGTTCGCCCGAGAACAAATGCGAGCAAATAGCATGCTCGGGATCCTCCCGGTCGACAGCCGCCGCATTCGACTCGTGTACCGTATTCAACAGGAAAGCAAAGAGATCGCACCATTGCTCGGCAGGTAATCGAACCGCCAAACGTGACAACGCGTGTGCCCAGGCGATCGACTCCAATGCAAATGCTTGACTCGGTGCCCGCTGCTTGGCAGTCTCCACCCAATCGCTAACGACGGCCGGCCAATCGGCAGGCTCACCTTTTTGGGGACGTCTCTTGAGTGAATCGAGCAACCGCAATAGGTCGACTGTTTCTGATTCGGTATTGACCTTGATCGACCATTCGAGTGGACGACATGATCGCCCCACCAGTTTCTTCAACGTTACGGGGCGTTTTCGATTCGCCAGTTTTTCTGCCCACGTTTCCCAGGGCGCATGCTGCTCGAGCCCAGCGACAAAACTGCTCCCCTGAAGACGTCCAACTTGAGCTTTCGACTTCTTGTCTGACTTTTTCGACGTCGATTTCGGACGAGATTCAGTCGTTGCGGTCATGCTTGCTCTTCACGTCCTGTAGGTAGAATCCTAGTCTGAAAAACGTGGCCATCCGCACCTAAATCTCAACGAGTTTTGGGATCGTAACCTCTGAGAGGCGGCCCTGAAATCCTCATGGCGTCCGAGACCAGATAGGTTATTTAGGGTACAAAAGATAAGAGTGACGGTCGATAGGCCAAATGGCTGAGAAAAGCTATGTTTATTGAGTAATGGAAACTCAGGGCCCGAAACCAATTTAACGATTGACGCCAAAGGGACTAAATTATCGGTTGAATCCCCATGGCACCGTCCCGAACCGCGACCGAACGCGAGCATTAACGATGAAAACGCGTGTATTTCAATTCCACCTATTCGCGATGGCTTGGCTGTGTTTTTTCACTCACAGTTCTTTCGGGCAAACGGAGAGCGGCACTGCTCCTGCTTCCGAGGTCACCACGGCAGCCTCTGAAAAAACGGAGCCCAAAGCAAACCGTTTGGTGCGTCTGTCGCCCACCGAAGAAGTTTGGCTCGATCGGAAAAAGAAGCGTGTCATCGTTGGCGGAAAAATCTGCCTCCGCAAAGGTCTCTTGGAAATGTTTGCTTGCCCGAGAGGCACGAAGGAGCATGAATCCATCGTTGCAGTCAACGCCAAGTCTTCCTTAGTCCACACGGCGTTACTGGCGGCCGGCGCGAAACCTGGCTCACCTGTCAGCTACGATCCCCAATACGTTGCGGCAACTGGCCCGATCATTGACGTTGAAATTGCGTGGAAAGATGAGAATGGAAAGACCCTCAAGCGTCGCGCCCAAGAAATGATTCGACACGTCAAAACACGAAAACCGATGAAAGAAGACTGGGTATTCGCCGGCAGCGGTTTCTGGAAAGACGAGGAAACGGGCGAGGAGTACTACATGGCAGAGGGCGGGGAGATGATCTGCCTCTCCAATTTTTCAACGGCGATGATGGATCTTCCTGTGGAGAGTCCTCAGGAGAATGCGAGTCTGTTCTTTGAGGCACTGACCGACCAGATTCCACCGCTGGGCACTGAGGTGCGAATGATCCTCACTCCTCGTCAACCGCCCAAGCCGGATCCACCAGCATCGCCTTCAAGCTAACTGGGTCAGGGACTACCCCGGCAAACAGTGCTGCAACATCTGCTCAGGAGTGGCAATGTAGCTGGTGTAGAACGGACCGAACTCGGCATAGCGTGCACTCGCCTCGTCAAATCGCATTTCGTAGACGATATGCATGAGGAACTGTGGGTTTGCTGCCCATAAGGTCACACCCCATTCCCAATCATCGAGCCCTACTCCGACGGAAATCAACTGTGAAACCTTGCCGGCATAAGCCATGCCGCTTTTGGCATGTTCGCTCATCATCCGGCTGCGTTCCTCAAAGGGCAACGTGAACCAGTTTTCGCCGACCTTGCGTTTCTTGTTCATGGGATAGAAACAGGTGGCTGGCCACGCGGGGAATTCAGGGGCTAGACGCTGTTTTCGCATCATTGGCTCACGTCGCTCGTAAGCGCTAACTTTTGCCTGATAGACTTCACTGCCCTCCACTTCCCCTTCTTCGACCAACCGCTGACTGTATTGTTCGACGGAGGGCACATATTCGGAGATCTCAGTGATTGACACAAAGGAATAGGTCGATTCAAGCGCGGGCCCCAATTCGCTTTGGAGCAACTTTTGGTGGGTAGCGTCGACGCGGAGCGGATCGGGATCCATCAGCATCAACCCAAAATCCGCCTTATGCCCGCTAACGATGGACGTTTGTAAACGCTGAGGCGCGTCTTCTCGCTCAGGATTCAAGCACTCAACGACTTGTCGATGAGCCTCTTCGTGCTGAGCTTGAGACATCTGCGAAACGACATCCCGGCGCAGCCGGTAGTAAAGATGGCTACAGTGCCAACCTTCGTCGGGTGTCAGAGAAGGTTCAACCGGTTTCATTCTAGGGCGACGATCGCTCATGATTCCACTGCCTTATCGATAATCGTATTACGTTCGACACAGCATGGAATGATAACAGACACCGGAAAAAGCAGAAAGGAGACTGACGCAGACTAGCTCTTACTGATACTTTCCAAATCACCAACAAGTCTCAACAAGACTTCTCGCGTCAATTGGGCCGGTACACGCTGTCGTTTCATTCCTGTCGCTTTCTCGTAACGACAGAGATGAAGGGAGGCTGTTCGAGCAAGAATTTCGTAATACCGGCGGCCAGAATCAAGTTGCTGCGGACGCTCGGACCGCAACTGAAGCGTCGATTCCTCGAGATCGAACTCAATCGCTCGAATGGGCTCCATCAAGTAATTGACCTTCTCGGCAAGTCGTCTCCCGAGTCGACGTAATTGCGGAGGACTCAACGACTCAAGATGTGTCCCTGTATACTCGATTTCAGTAAAGGCACATCCGATCGAATCCAATTCGACCAAGGCCATTTTAATGACATCCGTATTCCAGGTAACTTCCACTCGCTTCTGGCGCTGTCCAGCTTGCAGAAGCGAGTCCAGTTGACGGGAAAACTCGGCTTGCAGGTTCATGACTTCCCCTTGTTCGCTTACACTTCCTCGGCGAGTCGATACGTTTCTTTNGATTGACTGGCCGTGTGTTCCGATCCGTCATAGCTTAGCAACGTCAAATGGTCATCCAAGACCGTTTCAATGTGTACGGGACGTTTCCAGATTTGGTAAAGGTTTTCAAGAACAGCTGCCGCGTAATCCACCTTGATTTCCGGCCCGCTATATTGGTGCTTGAGCATTAATTCACCACGATTCTTGTAGTTGCCATCTTCCACATGAATCATTGGGCGTCCAAGATTGGTGAGACTAAAGAGCAGCTGCTGCTTGATCTTCTGGAACTCGCGACTTTCCACTTCGTAGTAACCGCTGTTGTCGTTGTAGCCAAAGGAAAACAACCGATATTTCCGACAGAACTCCAGTGTCAAAAACTCATCAATAAAGGTGAGATCATTGTGGACTCGACGAACCTCAAAGATCTTTTCCCGTCCTAGCCCGGCATTTGTATTCCAGCGCCGCTTTGCCTCCATATCATCACAGTCATGGTAATCACGACCGAAACATCCTCGGTTCCAACGATCTTCAATATCGCGCAACAACTCGACTCCTAATTTATAGGGATTCAATCGAGTCGGAGAACTCGCTAAGGTCCCGGAGGTATGATCGGCATAGGCGATGACGTCGCCTGACGATGCCAGGCCATGACGTGTCATGATGGTGGAATGCCAATAGGTGGCCCACCCTTCGTTCATAATTTTGGTCTGGCCCTGAGGGGCAAAATAATAAGACTCATCGCGAATCATGGATAGCACATCGACTTGCCATGGCTTCAGAGGAGCATGTTGCAACAGGAACAGCATGACATCCCGCATCGCATCTTTTGACGTCGACGGCGGATCGCCATTAGCGTCATCGGTCGAATCCGCTTCATCCCGAGAAGGATTCACAAAAGCATCCATATAACTTTTCGCCTGAAATCNNCGGGACGATGCAAGATCATCCTGATCGATATGCTCTCGAAATCGATACCGCTGTTCGCCCTCAAAGCGTTTTATAAATGGCGAATGGACATCGATAAGGTCCTCAATGCTTAAACACACGTCAATAAACGACTCGACCACTTCAACGCCAAACCGATCCATGTACCGGCGAATCCGATTTCCGTGGTTTGCCATCTCATCGATCATCTTCCGATTTGTCTGACTGAACCAATGGTTCATCTTGAAGAAATCACAGTGACCGTAAACGTGCGCAATCACCATCATGTGATCTGTCATTGAGTTGCTGTTGAGCAAATAGGCGTAGCATGGATCGTTATTGATCACCAGTTCATAGATTTTCTGCAGGCCGTAGGCGTAGCCCTTAGAGAGCCGTTCATACTCCATCCCAAACCGCCAATGCGGATATCGCGTCGGGAAGCCACCATAAGCGGCCACGGCATTCAATTGGTCCACGTCCACAATCTCAAAAATCGTGGGAAAGAAGTCGAGCCCATATTCGGTGGCTCGCGACTCCATTTCACATTGAACGTCGACCAGTTGCTGTGGCAACTCGCGCAGATCTACAATCGCCATAACTTATCCTGCCAGTACTTGCCTTAGGATGATTCTACTTGCGTGACGACAAAACATTGATCTTCGAGTGAATGAATCACATCGTAGAGTCGAGGCAAATCGAGACTCATACGAATACGGGCCCGCCGGATGGCTTCTGCCCGTGAATGCCCATCAACTGTCACACTGTTGTGGCCGACTCGAACGAGATAACGAGTCGGAAATCTGGATCGATTCATGTCGATCATCATTAAGTCCCTCGCGTAAATCCGTAAATGGACGGCGAACTCCGGTAGTCCGCCTCGAGTCAACTACTTTCCCGTTCCCAAAAACGATCGAATGGATTCGTAAATTCCATCTTTATTTTCAATCTCCGAAAGAATCAAATTCTCACATTCATCCCCAAAGCGAGACTGCAGCGAATGAATGTAGTCACCGCTACCATACGGGCTCTCAACCTGGCCGTAGCAGAAGAGATTACATCCCGTGAGCAGGTGATCCTCCAGCATCCGCAAGCTTTCCTTGTTATCTTCTCCCCAGTTATCTCCATCTGAGAACTGGAAGCAGTAGATGTTCCATTGCGACTTTGGAAAATGTTCCTCAATCAGGTCGATTGCGACTCGATAGGCCGAACTTATTCTGGTTCCACCACTTTCGCGCGTGTGATAAAAAGTTTCCTCATCAACCTCCTTGGCAGCGGCATCGTGAATGATGTACCGTCGCTCAACCCCCTGATACTGGCGCTGCAACCAGGCATCAATCCAAA
The DNA here is from genome assembly GCA_002723275.1 of Planctomycetaceae bacterium. GTDB lineage: Bacteria > Planctomycetota > Planctomycetia > Pirellulales > Pirellulaceae. The sequence goes on along the minus strand of PBNZ01000008.1, from coordinate 35,409 downwards.
ACGCCTCAGTCCGTACGATTTCCTTCTGTTCGTCGGTCATCGATCCAGAGACGTCCATCATGTAGATGATGACGGCACTCGCATGCGGTTCGGGGACATTCGTCCACGAGCGATACCGCATATCGTCACGAACGGGAACAATGCGAGGCTTCTGATGGTTGTAGACGCCTGTTGAAATCTGTCTGCGCAGGGCCTGAACATAGGTCCGTTTAAAATGCCGCAATGACTCCGGCCCGGTTCGACGAATCGAATTGTAACGAGCATGTTCCTCGGAGATATTGGCGTCGCCCTTCGGCTCAATCCGGGGCAAACAGAGCTCATCTCCGAGAATATCCGCAAGCTCTTCTAGCGTGACATCAACTTCGAGAACATGGGCACCTGGATCACTTCCAGCAGCACCCTGCCCTGCTTCGTCATCGCCTCTGGCAACCGGCTGTCCAGGCTCACCCTCGCCCTGCCCTACGCCGCCCGACTTATTCTTTCCGAAGCGGAAGCGAGGCACATCAAGTTGCGGCACGGGAATACTGACGATATCCCGTCCTTTGCGTCCAATCATTTCACCATGGGTCACATACTTGCGCATGTTTTCGCGTATTTTCCCACGCACGATATGGTGAAACCGAGTTGCATCGCGTTCAATTCTGGTAGCCATGAAGATCTCCCATGCGAGTCCTATTCGACCGCTTAGGCCAACTAGCTCTCCTTCACATCACCACGCGCAAAGATACTCGCGACGTAATTGAGTACATCGGTGGCACTTTCGTCATCGTAGCCATAGTTCTGAATCAAGCGACTTTTGACGACATCGATCTTTGCCTGAGTCTCCGCATCAACGACGTTCGAAACCAGGCTCGTCAACTTGATCGTGTCCTTCTGATCTTCAAACAGCTTGAGCTCCAATGCCTTGTAGAGCCGTTCATTGGTTCTGTAATCGAACACCTTTCCATCGATAGAAAGAGCGCCGATATAGTTCATAATCTCACGTCGGAAATCATCCTTGCGACTATCCGGAATATCGATCTTCTCCTCAATCGACCGCATCAGGCGTTCATCAGGCTCCTCGTAAGCACCGGTAAACTTATTCTTAACTTTTTCGTGCTGCGTATACGCCTTCACATTGTCAATGTAATTGCCACAAAGCCGCTTTAGAGCGTCTTCATCCGCAGCAATTGCTCGCTGAACTTCGTTCTTCACAATGTTTTCATACTCCTCCTTCACGAGGCTTAACAAATCGCGATAGCGTTGGCGCAATTCGTCACTCGTCAATAAAGAATGATGCTTCAGCCCGGACTCCAACTCATTGAGCACCATAAAGGGGTTGACCGATCGAGCTTCGGGATGGGCCACGAGAGCATTCGAAATTTTATCCTGCACATATCGAGGCGAGATTCCGATCATGCCTTCTTTGACTGTCTCCTCCCGAAGCTCTTTGATGTTCTCTTCTGTAAATCCCGGCAACGTCTTGCCGTTGTAAAGCTTGAGTTTTTGCAAGATCGTAAGACTGGCATTTTTCGGATCCTCGAGTCGAGTAAGAACAGCCCACATGGCAGCCATTTCGATCGTGTGCGGAGCAATATGCTTGCCCATCACCTTTTCGTTGTTGTAATCCTTCTCATAAATCTTGATCTCGTCCGATAAACGAGTGACATACGGAACGTCGATTTTTACCGTACGATCCCGCAGTGCCTCCATGAACTCATTGTTTTGCAAACGGCGATACTCTGGCTCATTGGTATGACCAAGAATCACCTCGTCGATATCCGTCTGCGGAAACTTCTTGGGCTTCACCTTGTGCTCCTGACTCGCGCCGAGCAGGTCATAGAGGAAAGCCACATCCAACTTCAACACTTCGATAAACTCAACGATCCCACGATTGGCAATATTGAATTCACCGTCGAAATTGAAGGCTCGCGGATCGCTGTCACTTCCATATTCAGCAATTTTTCGGTAATTGATATCGCCAGTCAGCTCCGTTGAGTCCTGGTTCTTTTCATCTTTCGGCTGGAAGGTTCCGATCCCGATTCGATCCTGCTCACTAAGCACCAACCGTCGCACGCGAACATCCTTCATCACGCGACTCCAATCGCCGTGATACTTCTCCAACCGTTTCGCGTACATGAAGCGGCAGAACGGACACAGTTCACCCTTGATGCGAGTCTTGAATCCACCATTGGTGCCGTGATTCAAGAAGCCGACCACTTCGTTGCGGTGTACGGCAGGTACCAAATGCAAGGGTTCCTCATGCATGGGACACCATTGAATCTCGTCGCTCTCCTCATCGGCCCATCCCAGGGTATACAGAGCCCCCTGTCCCGATGCACTGTAACGTTCCAGTCCCTTTTTCAGCAGCCTTGCAATCGTACTCTTACTGCTTCCGACAGGCCCATGCAGCAGGAGTACCCGCTTTTCGATGCCGTAGCCATGAGCCGCACTTTTAAACGCATGAACGAGATCCTGCAGAATCTGGTCCAGACCAAAGATCGCATCCTGCCCACCGTCGTCTGGATCGTCGAAAAAACGATAATGAAAACGACGCTCCCGGCAGACTTCGTATTCGTCAACACCGTAAGACATGATCATGTCGTAAACACGCTGATAAGCGTTTCTCGTCACATGCGGATTCTCGCGCACAATATCGAGAAATTCTTCGAAGCTACCAATCCAATGCTCACGTCGATACTGTTCCAGATCCTGTCGTTGACCGACAAGTGACATGATTTCCCGACCAGCGTTCATAGGAACTCTCCTCGGCGGGCAGGTCCCCCATTCAAAGCCTCAGTTCCCGAGGCCCCAAAAAAATCAAAGGGCACCTGACTCCGATCTGCTAAGGTTTTGGTTGCAGGGTTGACTCAATGTCCAATCCGACTGAGACACAACTTGCCTTGCAATCTTCAAACCTGATCCATCAACCCATCTTCCATGAGGCGTCGTTTTTTCAGCGCAGCAATGACCGCTCTTCGTTATCAAACGATTGCGAGTACGACGCGCGCAACCACAAGTGTGGAAGATTGCCAGGCAATCACACAAGTTTGGCAGCGAGCGAATCACACCCACGAAGAAGAGTCACGCGGGACGCCGAGAAGTTGGAAAAGATCTGTCTCGAAGAACAAGGCACGTTCGAGTTGTAGACGTCAATCTCTACGCCTGAACGTTTGCCTCCATCAAGTCTAGTATCGTTACAAGGTACAGATCCGACAAGAGAAAGTTTTGTTCAAAGTAAAACACAAAGAGTGTGAACGGCTTAACCTCCCTCAACTGGGAGAACCCATACCCCGTGTCGAATTAACTCAACAAACCAACAATAATTCAGACGTTTTTCTGCAATACGACAAGATTGCCTAAGCGCATGACAAACCGATAACTGTCCTTGTGAAATCTATCACGAAGTGGCCGTTCAATTTCCATACAGCAGGACACTTCGCGAAATCCGAATGAGCACCAGACAAGGAGCATCAACACCAGGATGGTTAATGGAGCCAGCGGAACAACGGACAACGCCTGAGAAATCTGATGCGTTGCTGATCGCTTAGTCGTCGCCAAGTAATCGAGTGACACTTTCGATCAAACGGTCCATTGCGAATGGCTTTCGGATGTAATCATCCACGCCGAGCATTTCCGCGTAGGCCTTATGGCGGCTTCCCTCGTTTGCCGTAATCATGATGACACGTATGGGAACGGGCCTTGAACGGCGCAGTTTTTCGAGAACAAGGAACCCACTCCGCTTGGGCATCATCATGTCGAGAATAACGAGATCTGGATCTTCCCGTTCCGCCGTAGCGAGCCCCTGATTGCCGTCGCGCGCGATGAGGATTTCGTATCCCTTAGCGGAGAGCGCGTACTTGAGGGATTCAATGATTTCTGCGTCATCATCAACCAACAGAATACGTTTTTTGTTGACGTCACCAGAGTTCGTCTTGTCCGCTGCAGCCATGCCTCAATACTCCGTCGTTTTCTCAGGCGTCTTCCGAGCGGCCTAACATACCTGAATCCGCTCGCCGACAAACCCAATTAATGCCGCTTTTTCAGTTTTGCCCGAAAAACCTGTCGAAACAAGGGGGGGGAATCCAACACCGTTTTTTGTGAGCTTGGGCTAGAACGTCTGACGGCATCGGGCACGATTCGTTAAAACGTAGCCCAGTCGCACACAATGCAACTCGAATTGAACAACTCATTTTCCCCCAAGAAGTGCCTGGCCATGACTGCCCACGAAACTCCGCTGATCCCAGCACCTAACCTGCCTTATCTACCCCAGGATCCGAAAAACTACCGTCCGGGAATCGGCCTGATCGGCTGTGGTGGAATCACCGAAGACCATTTAAAGGCTTACCAAAGTGCAGGATATCATGTTGTGGCGTTGTGCGACGTTGAGCGGGCGCGAGCTGAAAACCGCCAACAAGAGTATTTTCCTCAAGCGGAAATCTATTCGGACTATCGTGACCTGCTACGGAACAATTCGGTCGAAGTCGTCGACATCACGACTCACCCACACCAACGCCCGCCGATCATCGAGGCAGCTCTCGAGGCGAGGCGACACGTCCTGAGTCAAAAACCATTCGTACTCGACCTGGACGAGGGGGAGCGGCTCATCGAAAAAGCCGAGAAGTGCGGAGTCCGTCTGGCCGTCAATCAAAACGGGCGGTGGGCTCCACACTTCAGTTACATGCGAGCTGCGGTTTCGGCTGGATTACTGGGAGAAATCGCAGGCGTTCATTTGTCAGTGCACTGGGATCATTCCTGGGTACAGGGAACGGAATTTGAGAAGGTGAAGCATCTGATTCTCTACGACTACGCGATCCACTGGTTTGACATGGTGAATTGCCTGATGAACGGTCAACCGGCGCAACGAGTTTATGCGTCAATGGCTCCGTCTGCATGGCAAACCATCATGCCCGCCTTGCTGGGCCAGGCCATGATTGAATACGAGACGGCACAGGCCTCACTTGCCTTTGACGGCCACATCCCTTTTGGTTCGGAGGATCGTTCACTAGTGAGCGGTTCTGCCGGGACGATTTCGAGTGTGGGGCCAGGAAACAAAATTCAAACGCTAACGATGACAACCGAGGCCGGGCGTTGCCAGCCGGAACTTCAGGGGAGCTGGTTTCCCGATGGATTTCACGGCACGATGGGAGAACTGCTATGCAGCATCGAAGAAGACCGCGTGCCCACCATTGACGCCCGCAGCAATCTCAACAGCCTGGCCTTATGTTTCGCGGCGACCGCGAGCGCCGAACGCAACGAACCCGTCGTACCGGGAACCGTCCGACGCATTTCATCGTAGATGATTAAGAGGCGTCGACAGCCTGTCGCAGCGAGTCCAATTGGTTTTGTTGATAATCTCCAATCGGATCCCCAAAGAACAAACTCCAGAATCGCCACAACCGGTGATACTGTGTATATGTTCGCCGATGCACCTGGGTTCCGGACTGACTGGCTTCGAGAGCAAAATTAGTGGTCCATGTCGCCCAGGGAATTTCGGAACGCACTCGCAATAACTGTTCAGGCTCTAACTCAATTATTTCTTCCTTAACTTGCACAGGCTTTGAGTCGATCACAGTGCGCACTTCACTGCTTGCTCCAACGGCATCGGTTAAACCATTTAAAGATTCAATCGACTCGACATCGCCCATCCACGTCCTTCGCAAGCTGGGATCCAAAAGGAAGGAAAACACTTTATCCGCCTTCGCGTCGACCCTGATGGTTGCGGATGTTGAGTGGGTCCGCCCACCGAGCAGCCACATCAAACCGAGCATCACCGCAATCAGAACAGCAGCCTGCGCGGCATACTTGAAAGCTGTTTTCATTCGTCTTTGCTCGCTTTGCGTTCCTGCTTAACTGCCTCGGTCTGCTCCGATCGCTCTAAAACTTCGGCAAGTGCTTTACTTAATTTGAGTTCAGCGACTTCCTGCTCGCTGGAAAGTTCGCTCACCATCAGATTGGCCTGCTCGGTTGGATCGGCAATCAGATCAAAAAAACGGCCGTCGGCATAACGTTTATACTGCCGATCACGCACATGTTGGCTCGCTCGATTAACGCGCCCGTTTCTCTCATACCAACAATAAATCCAATCCCTTGCAGAATCCTTTTGTCCTGTCAGCACGGGGAAGAAACTACGACCATCAATACGATCCGGGACGGGGGCACCGCCAACCTCGGACAATGTTGGCAGAATGTCTGAAAAGTCAATCAATGCATTAGAAACCTGACCGGTTCGAATTCGCGCCGGCCAGCGAGCAATCATCGGTACATGAGTTCCGTTATCAGTCGTCAGGCCCTTGCCGCCCTGTACGGCTCGATCCCCGATGTAACTTTTGATTTTGACGTATGTTCCATTATCCGCTGTGAAGATGACCAGGGTATTGTCGCGCAGTCCAAGTCGATCCAACTGCGCCACCACCTTCCCGACCATCTTGTCGGTGTAATGAACCATATCCTTAAAATATTTGAGCTCTCCATGTCCCCTTAACAGGCCCTCTGCTTGAGGATCCCAGTCTTCACTGTCAGGAGTCGGCTCAAAAGGCCAGTGTGGCAAGATCATCGGGTAGTAGACAAAAAACGGCTGATCCTGATGCCGTCCGATGAAATCGACAATATAGTCAGTGACAATATCGGGGCCATAGGCACCATCGGTGTAGTCCTTCTGCTGACCGTTGACCTCGAGTCCCGGATTCGGGTAGCGACTCGGCCGACGATTCAGCTGCCAGAGACAATGTTCATCGAAACCAAATAGATCTGGCGCTTGCATACCCCCCTCAAGTTGCCACTTACCCGCAATACAAGTTGCGTACCCTGCCTTGCGCAGCAGATGCCCAAAGGTTGTCGCCTGGGGATCGAGGATCCCAAATCGAATATAGTTCCGTTCGTTATAGATTCCCGTCATGATCTGAACACGCGAAGGCGTACAAATCGGTTGGGAATGTGCATGTCGAAACCTCATGCCATCCGCTGCCAAGCGATCAAGATGTGGCGTCGAATAGGTGGTAGATCCGTTAGCCGAAACACACTCATACCCCATATCGTCTGCCATGATCAAAACAATATTTGGCGGAGCGGCCGCGTGACCAACCTGCGCCCAAAGAAGAACACAAACGGCTGACAACGCAACGCGCAATCCAATCGCAGACCAAACCTTGACGAGGTAGCAGATCATCAGACACCTAACCTTCAGAGAAAATTTCGGACGCGATCAGATTCAAGCGGAAACCCATCCAGACCTTAGAATACCCCGCCCGCTCCATCCTCGGAAGCAGTTAGTTTCTGGATCCAACCGCGAGCCGGAAAAATATCCGACTAAGCAACCTGTCGCAACTCAGGAGTCATGCCCACGAAAGTCTCTCGTTGGGGCGTTTCCCATCGAGCCAAAAACCGATTCACTTTGGCCGAGTGGTAACAGAATTGTGTGACTCCGTATCCGAGAGCGGCACCGAAACACACATCGCTCACGTAATGGGCCCCACCATCAACTCGATTGAACGCGCATAACAAAGCCAAGGACGCGAACCACCAACGGCCCGCGGGATACCATTTGGACAGAGTAATCGCCACCGCCACCGCGGTGGCAGTATGGGCCGACGGGAATGAATGCTGACTGCTATCGATCAGCTGTGCCCAAGTCCAATCGGACGCGGTAAAAATCGTACCGAGAAAGGTACTTCCTTCACTCTCCAAGCCCTCAAAGATGCGAGGGCGGGTTCGCCAAACCGAGAGCTTGATCAGATTGGCCGAAAACCCGGCAGCGACACAGTTGAGAGCCAATCGAGGTAAGCCGCCACGGCGTTTAGGATCCAGCAGGAAAATGGTTATCCCCATCGCCAAGATCCCATATCCATGCCCGAACACTTCTGCTCGATAAGCGATGGCACGAATCTCACCCGGTGTCACGTCTTGCAACATGAAACGGGCGATGCCGAGATCGAAGGGCAAAAACAGAATCCCCAAGAAACACAATCCACCGACCACCCAAGCGATCTGGCTCCAAGCCGTCTTTCCCAATGGTTGCTGATTCATACCGCACACAATCTCTCAGAATTTCCACAACGTCGAACGAGGACGGCAGAATATCAAGCGACGCATAATTTTTGAAGATCGACTAGCCGAACACGCTAGCACCCTTATCACCAAAACTCCTCTACTGGCAGTAAGGGCCACTGACAGCAAGGGCTGGTCTTGCCGCAGGGCAAGCGGTCGATCTAAACTCGCCCTCAACATCCTCCTACCGATCGTTTGAGTTTGCGAGAAAGCGCATGCAGTCTATGTCACGTCACCTGTGCTGGCTCATTCTTTTGGCTTCTGTCGTATTCTTGACGCAACTTGGCGAAGCCAAGCTTTGGGATCGCGATGAGCCCCGCAATGCGCGCTGTGCCTGGGAGATGCTCGATCGCCAAGATTGGGTTGTCCCGACCTTCAACGACGAACTTCGAACACACAAACCAATTCTTCTCTATTGGCTCACGATGAGTTCCTACATCGTTTTTGGCGTCAATGAATTCGGCGCGAGATTCGCCAGTGCATTTCTCGCGATTGGCACGGTGCTTTTAACCTATTTCATCGGTTGCCGTCTTTTGAACCCTCGGGTCGGTCTCTGGTCGAGCGTGGTGCTGACTGGCACCTTGATGTTCAATGTGGCAGCACGAGCGGCAACCCCCGATTCCACGCTGATTTTTTGCATGACGCTCGCGTTCGCGATTTATGTCTGGTCGGTTCCGAGAGAAATCTGGAGCGATCCCAACCAGGGCGAGCACTCGAATCTTGTCTTTCGCTCATGGCCTTGGGCAGCGTTGATTTATGGGGCCATGGGCCTGGCTGTTTTAGCAAAGGGTCCGGTAGGAATCGTCCTGCCCACGGCGGTGATTGGCATGTTTCTCCTGATCGCCCGCAGCGCACCCTTGCCCCCCAACTCGACATGGCCGCAGAGGACGCTTCATTGCCTGAAGTGGTCCGCACCCGTTCACTTTCTGCAAACATGCTGGACGATGCGTCCTCTCACCGCGATCACAACAGCGTCTGTCGTCGCCGTTCCCTGGTATTTGACGGTAGGCTTTCAAACGAATGGCGAATGGCTGCGAGGATTTTTCTTGGAACATAATGTGAGCCGCGCGATCGCGTCGATGGAAGGCCACCAGGGTTCCATTCTGTTTTATCCAGTCGCATTACTTATTGGTTTCTTCCCTTGGTCCGTACTTGCGGTACCGGTGGGTTTATGGAGCTTTTCCGAGCTCCAGCTTGCCAACAAATATCGCCCCTACACTTTCCTCGCTTGTTGGATCGCTGTATTCATGACAGCGTTTTCGTTAGCCGCGACTAAACTCCCAAGTTACATCACCCCAACCTACCCTGCGGTCGCCTTGCTTTGCGGCGGATTTATCGTGGCCTTCCTTGACCAAATAAGTGACGCCAAAGTTGCAAGTTGGTGGCCACGAATTTCGGCAATCTGTTTAACGGTGATTGGCCTGGGATTGCTGATCGGATTACCGATTGCAGCCTCCCAACTCCTTCCTGGCGATGAGTGGCTAGGACTGGTTGGCAGCATTCCGTTCGCAGGCGGATTTATCACGATCATCTGCCTACTCAAGAACCAGCGAAAACTATCGATGCTTTCGCTGTCGTGCAGTTCGCTTACTTTCGTTCTCATCCTGTTCAGCATCGTTGGTCCGCGTGTGAGTGATCATCAACAGATCGATGAGCTCCTGGCATTCGCCGACTCTGATTCAGAAATCGTGGCGGCCTACGCAAGCCACGAACCCAGCTGGGTCTTCTACGCCGGTCACCACATTCCGTTTTACCGAGTCGATGAAACCGTAGAAGCACGTGACTTCTTCTGCGAGCATCCAAATCATTTGTTGATCACCACCCAAACTGGATACGATCTTCTCCGCCCCCACTTACCACCAACCCATCAGGTCATCGAGCAAGTTCCCTATTTCTTACGAGGCCAAGAGTTAGTCTTGCTCGGCCATGTGGCAACAACCGCCTCAAAATCGCCACGCCAACACGAAATCCATTCACCCGCGGTAAACGATCGTGCCCCCCAGCCCTCCCCGCCATCTGATCAACTGTGAGCAAGACACATCGGCGCAGGGTTCGGTACGACACAAAATGAAAGACCGAATCGGAACCAAAAAAGTTAAAAAAATCAGCCAATCTTTGCTTCGCCCAAATACACAGGCGGTTTGACCAATTTGCCGAGAAACCGAAGTTCGAAATTCTGATTTTAGCCTGTTGCGATCAAACCTAACCAACACCTTTACCTCGAAAAGATCTAGGATGCCGCTCAGGCATCATGGCCGCGAGTAACACTAAAAGGTGTCGTCTCAAATTCCCGACGAAAGGCAAGGTCAACGTGGCTCGTTCCAAAAACAAGAACAATCTCAGCGGTATCATTGTTGGCCCAATTCTCATCGTCGTTGGCATCCTGGCTCTTTGGAGCAACGAGGGTCGTTTTGATTATGCGGCAGCGGCGCGCGCCACCAAAACCATGAATGCACCAACGACCGAATTTGACAATGAATTAATCTCCTACACCGGCTCCATGGAAACCGACTTGACGATACCCGGTGAATATGTGGAATCGCTTGTTGGATATCTTACGGTGAATCGCTACGCCGAAATCTATGCCTGGGACGAGGACGAAGACGAGGATGGCAATGTCACTTGGAGCCGTGAATGGATGTCAAGTGTTGATAGCAATTCCCGAAACCGTCGAGACAACGTGAGTCAAGAACTCTCCTCAAAGCTTTTCCGACCTGACACCTACAACTTGGGAAAACTGACCATCAACGGCAAGTCGATCGAATTTGTCGATGACAGCAAATCGATTCCGACTTCCACCCTGACACTCAACAATTCGGGAAAAGCATCGAAGCTCAATAAGCAACGTGACTACCTCTTTCTTGCAAAGTCAGGAGCGAATCAAGTCGGTGATGAGCGGGTCAGCTACAGCGGCGTTCCGGTTCCCGTTACGGCGACTTACTTTGGTAAGTATGAACATGGACATGGCGTTGCGCATCAAGCGGAGCAGAAAGACAGCTTTATCGAAGACCTGATAGGCGACACAGGTGTTCTCCATTTCATTGTGGCTGGTGAACGTTCTGTTGCCTTGAATACCATGCAGCAACACCTCACAAGGACAAAGTGGCTTTTTCGAGGCGGAGGTTTCCTGGCCATTACCATTGGCTTCAGCTTGATGTTTGGCGCGGTTGCCGGATTCTTGTATCACGTACCGCTACTCGGTTCAATTATCCAATCAGGCGTGTTGATCGTCAGCTTGACGCTAGGTGCCACGGTCAGCATCATCACGATCACTGCCAGTTATTTGATGCACAATCTGTGGATACTGGCACTGATGATTGCTGTCGGCGTCGCTCTCTTCCTACTATTACGCCTTCGCGGTCTAAAGTCTCAGGCCAACTTCAAACAAGGCTTGGCCTTGGACATGGGCCAAGACCTGGACGAGGTAGATCTCGCTGAACTGGAATTCATCGAACTTGTACGTCTTTGCTTTGCAGACAAAGACGTGCATATCGAAGAACGGAAGTACCTTACCAAGTGGGCCAAAAAACAGGGGTGGTCCAAAGAAAAGATCGCTGAATTAGTCGCGAAAGCCAAAAGCGGCCAAAAGACGGAGACCGACGGCAACGCGACAGACAGGCAGATACGACATTTGATTCGACTTGCGCTTGCCGACGGTAAGCTCAGTCGCTTCGAGCTGAACACGATCTCTCAAGTGGCCGTCGAGGTAGGCTACAGCCAACCAGAGCTACGAAAACTGATTAAGCAGATAAAGGATTCCGTGGCGGCTTGAACCGCATGACCACCAGTTTGCGTTGAAAGGGTTCCGTCCCCAAGGACAGCCGGTGCCTGGCGGCAGTAAAGTGGCCCAATAGCCGGAGATTGTAATTCAGGATTTGGGTCCTGGCATCTCGGCTGATGAAAAACGGCGTCTATTTCGCCCTTTCCACAAATCCTCCGAGGAAGCCGCTCAATCCGCTCCCGGCGTAGGCTTGGGGCTAGCACTACCGAGACGACTTGCCCGCGACTTGGGTGGTAACCTACGACTGGATCATCACACAGCCAGCGGAGCTCGTTTTTGCCTGAGACTCCCGCTTATCCCTTCCAGGTGCTCAACGATCTTCTCTGGCACCATCAGCGAATAGTCCTACAATCGGAGGCCAGGTTCGTGAATTTCGAGTTCGTGAATCGCACTTTGGCTCAGGGAAAAGGCAGCTTGATGCAGCGGTATCACTTCACCATCACAGGTATTCTATTACTTGCCAGCGCATGGCATGCAGGTCATGCAACTGCTGCTCCCGTTGTCGAAGCTGCGATCGGAAAACCTTTTGGGGTGGCCCGCGTCACATTGACGGTCGACCCTCTCGAAGACAGCCGCCCGGTCGATACAAACGGGTATACAATTCACGAGGCGAACCAACGAGTCTTCTACCCAGCGTTTGGGCAGGTTCGTCTACTAGGCGCTGTTCGCCAACTGCTAGGGGTCAACCGGCAATCACCTCGCACGAAGGTAATGGCGTTCTTTCTCTTTCGAGGAGACAGTCCGTTCCAGGTGGACATCAATCTTCCATCTCGACGGACCGTCGTGGTAATCCCAAAGAGCGACCCTGAACTCTACGAGCAACTGCTTGCGAATTGGTGGAATCAATATGTGGCGGTTGCCGAACTGCAAAGATCCGCCAGCGAGTACCCGGGAATTACGGAACTGTATTTAACGTCAATGCTCTCTCAACGGTTCGGATTGAAATCACCGTTACTCGACCGCAGCCAAGAGTCTTCTCCAGACACACCTGAGCAATCATTGCTGCTGGTTCTCAACACCGAGTCGATGCACATGAAGGCATTGGAGCAGGCGATTGCAATCCCCCCAGCCAACGACGAAGCAACGACACTTCCCTTACCAGCCAACCTTGACTGGCCCCCGCTCGAAATCAAACCAGCCGCCGGATCGCCCGAGATCGAGCCGATGGCCATGCGAGTTCCACCGGAATGCTTCTACATTCGTTACGGCAATTTCAACAATTACCTTTGGATCAAGAGACTGCTCGATCAACACGCAGGCAGCATCTCTCGAATCGTCACGATGCGAGGACATGATGCACAATCGGAAAAACGAATCGAAGAGCAACTCGGCATCCGCGAGTCGGCCTTAGCATCGATACTCGGTCCAAAACTCATTTCTGACATCGCCTTAATTGGTCGTGACACCTACCTCAAGGACGGCGCAGCCGTAGGCGTTCTATTTGAATCACGGAACTCCAACTTACTGCAAGCTGATCTTATGAAACAGAGAAGTGATGCAGTGCAGAAATGGCGAGGACGAGCAGCAACGATCAAAAACATCAAGCTGAAGAATCACACGGTTTCCTTTGCTTCGACGCCGGATAATCGATTGCGTTCTTTCCTTGTGAATATCGGCAACTATCACCTCGTCACGAACACGAAGGAAATCGCCCGGCGATTCATCGAGGTAAATGAGGATCAACGCCTATCCTTGGGAAACACAAAGGCCTTCCAGCTGACGCGCACAAATTTCCCGCAAGAAGAGGACACGACCGTGTTCGTGTATATTGCGCCAACATTCTTCCAAGGACTCGTCTCACCTCAATACCAGGTTGAACTCAGACGACGACTACTGGCTGTTGCACGTATCGAGTTGGTCCAGATGGCCAGGCTGGTTGCACAAAACGAAAATCTCCCCGACCAGTCCGTCGCTGAGCTTCTCCAAAGCGATCTCCTCCCCTTGCATTTCGACGCACAGATAACACAAAGTCAGCCGGTATTCGAAGGCGATCAAGTTATCGATACGGTCCGAGGGGCTCGAGGAACCTTCCTGCCCATTCCGGATGTAAAGATCCAAGGAGTCACTTCTGCTGAATCTGAAAGCTACCAGAAACTCAAGAAGTTCCACAAAAAGCGATGGAACCACCTGTCTCCACTCGTAATACGACTCAAAAGGAAATCTATCAGCAAAGGTCGAGATCAACTTGAGATCACCGCCGAGATGACGCCCTTTGAGCGAAAACAATTTCCTCGCCTCACTTCGGTCGTTGGCCCGGCAACGCAAACTTACGTCCACCAATCGAAGCAGGACGCAATTACGATTCAGGCGTCTCTGCAAGGAGGCGTTTATCGGCCGGACATCAGCCATCACCAAATGTTTCTTGGCATCCAAGACAAAGACATACCAGTGGAGTTTGCCAATTTGCGAGCGATCCGCGCTATGCAGATCCTGCGCACCGCGCCAGCTTACGTGGGCGCCCATCCAACGATGGGCCTCTTGCAGTCGCTCCCCTTTGGAACTCCGCCCAAACCCGATGACAAGGGTGTCACTCGACTGCCTTTTGGCCTTTGGGAAAAGTCGATCGGAGACGACTTTTCGTTACTGTCATTCAACCGCTCAATCCTGCTTGACGAGGCCCCGCACCTGACCCTCGAAAAAGACAAGCATGAGTCTCAATTGAGAATCCACGTCGAGGACTTGACCAAGTCGAAAGTTCAAAGGTGGTTTGCCGCATTAGACTTTCAACGCTCTTACCAGGCATCGATTGGCAACACTCGGCTGATCCATTCCGTATCACAACAGTTTGGAGTCCCGCCAGACGAGGCACTGGAGGTCACGGAACGGATCCTTGGCACGAATCTAATCTGCGCCTTGGGTGGAGAATACGACCGCACCCGTAACTCAACGGGCTTCGAATGTTGGTCCTCCACCCGTTGGCCCGAGAGGGTCAAACAAGGCGAATCGCCTGACGCCGAATTCGTATCTCCAATCCTAGGTTGGTTTCGCGGGCTCGATGCACGAGCAACACTGTCTGAGGACAAGCTAACAGGGTTCGCCACAATCGTGATTGAAAGCGAGCCCAAGACCAAGGGAAACTTCTTCAACCTGTTGCGTTAGCCAGCTTCCAAATTAAGGTTGGTCATCAGGCGACAGTTCTTGAATTTGCCGCAGACGTTCGCGTCTTCTCTCCAAGAACCCTCTCGGATTCGGAGCGTCTTCTTGATTCACGTCGGCATCCGACTGTTGCGGGTCTTGACGAATTTGACGTTGCTCTCGCATTCGCTGCCGCTGACTCCGCAATAACTCCAGAACATCCACAACCGTTTCACCTACGTCATCGATCGCCATATCGATCTCTCCATCATTCAACAGCTGATCCGCGTTGAGGCCAGGAACCCATTGATTCAACAGCGAGCCGACAATTTGCTGGTGACCGTCAACCGATACTTGAGGATCATCGAGAGTCCCAGTGACAGGCAAAGACAGTCGTTGGGAACGCATGGCCTGGCCAATTGGCCCGTCGCCTAACCATTCACCAATGGGTGGTAAAGTCGCCACGAGATCCAAGGACGAATCCATACCGACAGTTCCATTCGTCGTAATGACCAAATCAGGATTAACTGATGGAAGTCCAAACGCCAAGTCGCGGTGCTCAACGCGCCCATCCGCAACGCGAAATTCCACGATCGAATTCTGAGCCAGCTTCACAGACTCCGGAACTCTTGCCAACTCAAGCCGGGAAACAATGGCCATGACTTGATTCGCGATGCGTTTCTGCAATCCCGACTCAACTGCCTCGATTTCCAAACGGCCGACCACATAAGCATCCTGCGGGGCATCGAGTGGAATCTGACACTCATCTAACTCAAGCGACATCGCGCCCTTGACCCAGGTAACATCCGCGAGCACCGGGACAACATACTTGATGCCAAGATTACACATTTCAGGTGTGAGCTGAGCTCTTTCGATCGGCCTACCAGGCGCAATAATGACCGTGCGTTCTCCAGCGTCCTGAAGATAGTCGACCGTCACGTTTAAACCGGTCACAAACTCCTGCGGAACATCCAGATCTTTGGTGCGAACCAAAACGGTGCCATCCTCGATCGTGACTCGCAAGCTCCCGTCCCGCGAAGAGGACGTTTCGGCTACCGCGTGCTCAGCCGGAGCAGAATGTGGCCAGGGACGACTGGCGTTGATCGTCACCGTCGGACCCTTAAGCTTGAACTCCCCCAAATCTCCTTGCGACCAAATTAACTGCCAAAGCGTCAGTCCCGTAGCAGCCTCATCGGCAGTCATCTCCCAGCGATCCTGTTGATCGACAAGCTGAATTCGATATAGCTGCGCCGACCTAAACCAGCCTAGACTTGCCGAACCAATCTTCGCATCAATATCACTTTGAGAAAATCCGTTGAAAACCAAATAATTCAGCACCCGGGTATTGCTCACAATCCAGGGCATGAAAACGATGAGCAGAAACACGCCAATCAACAGTATGCTGCCCCAGCGCATGAAACGCCGACCGCGACTTGCCGGCTTCAAAACTGCCGTCATGTCACCTTCCGACATAACTCAAATCCTTAGTGAAATAATGCAAGGCTTGCGGTAAATCCATGCAAGAAATTCTTGCCGGCAATCGGCCCGATCTCTCCCTGAGCAAAAAATCCCGCCAGCGGTACCGAACCAAGCTCGGCTCCGATCGTCGACGCATCATGGCTTGGTTCCGAAAACATTCGACTCCCACGACCATTGCAGGTGAAAAGCAATCCGGCCTTAGCAGCCATCTGTTTTTTCTGCCGTCGCAGGAGCAGTTCAAGGTCACGGTGAGCGGCAAGCTCATCTCGAACGTGGAATTGTATCGTTTGGCCTGGCCGAACATAGTCAGCGATGGCTATCGCCCCCGCCTCTCGATCGACTCCCAAGACATTTCGAATTAAAAAATCACCCGCTTCAAATTGATCCTGATACTCCGTCATCACACGTCCAACAAGAAGACCTCGCTGCACCAATAATTGCTCGTGAGTCGGCAATTTATGAAAGACAGCTTCTAATCGCTGCAACGCAGAAACACCCCCCAATTGCTCAACTATATTGCGGTCCGCCTTAGTAATCACTAGTGGATCACCGATGGGCCGACAACCTTGCGAAACGATCGTTTTGATGCGTGCCGATTCATCAAACATGATGCCTACAGCCCCATCGGTCAGCGTTTCGTTCTGATAGAAGAGACGATTCACCCCTGGTTCACTGGCACCACTCGCCATGCCTCCGACTACCATTGCACCTGCGTGGTCCTCATTAACGCGCTCCAACAGATAGTCGGCAGGAAAGGTAAAGGGATCAGCCAACAGAAGCATCACTGCCCCACTTGGCCATTCCTGCTCAAGCTCGTCCGGCCATCCCACAATTGCACCACCGTCTGGCGTTTTCTCAAAACCCAAACGAAGTGGCGTCAAGTTGGCACCATTCATCCAGGCACACCACACGACAAAACCCTGCTTCTCTTCTAGCTCGTTCATGGTTTCTACAACACTTTCGGCCGAACAGCCGATTAGATTTTTTGGCTTGAGTTTTTCCGCCAACTCATTCGCCAAATCACCCCAGTGTTCCGCGTGATGATGAGAGATGTAAACAACGGCTAGATCTGGAGGCTCGGACTTGAAAGCCCTCATCTCTCCGCAAACTTGTTCAACGGCGCGTCTCAAATCGCTGTCCGTCGACGTTGAAACCAGGAACTCATGATCTGCTTTGTCATTCATCTTTATGCAAGTCTCATTTTCATAGCGTTATTTCGCGACGTTACTTCACAGCATGCTTGCGACCTGAGGGCAGACATGCCCCATGATGATGACCGATCCCCTAAAGACCGACAACCGACGGCAAAAAAGATCGACGGATTTTCCTGATCGCCAGAGATTGCCATTCGAGCGATTGGAGAGCCAGAACCAGATAGGGTGTGCCGCTATACTGGAAACACATAGGATGGACGAGGTCTCGAAATCGGATCCTGTTGCGAATCCGTCTCACAGTTCGCGGTTTTACAAGGGTCGTCGGAAGATGAGATCACTCAGTTGGATGATCAGCATCAACATCGGGATTAGTAGCGCTGGTGGATCGTGCTTTGGCCAAGCCATTCAGTTGCCCAGCTATCGAATTTTCCAAATACCATTGCAAGCGGTCGTCCCCGACGGTGGCACATCCGTCGTTGGTGGGATTTCGCAAGCCGCTGGCTACCGTTCAGCGCGAGGCTATGGCTGGTTGCCGCATCGAGCGATCGGCTCATCTCGATCGGCATCTTCAGTTCAGGTTTCCGCGCAGATCATCGATCACGAGGAACTTGACAAGGCGATCCTGAATCAAGCTCAACAAGGAGGGGGAGACACCTCTCTCGAACGGGAAAGATCAGAGCGTTTTTTGCAATTAAAACGACAGGTCCAGAACCCAAGCCGGCAGATCGAACTGCAACAGCGGCAACTTGCCTCGTCGACCGAGCGCACTCGACTAGGCACCGAAGAAGAAGGCCGTCAGCTATTACAACAAGGAGATCGCAATTACACGGAGAGGAGAGTTGGCACGCCCCGCATCTTCTATCGCATAGACTGGAAAAAAAGCAGGGGTCCCTTGCGCGAGGCAGCGGCGCAGCGTCTTCAGACAATCGCCAATCTTTCGCCGCAACAGCCACCGTCGCCCGAGGCACGTCCGTGAGTCGAGGCCTGACGTTTTAATTTTGCATTGCGCCTACGAATACTGAGGACTTCAATAATGAAGGCCAAGGCCATCGCGACAAAATCCGAGGGATAGGCGAACTGGACCCCACTCCCCGGAATCCCCAGAGACTCAAGCTGAAAAACAGGCTGGATCCGTCCCGTAATCCAGGTGATTATGCTTCGCAACACAATGCGCATCCCCCAAGCAAGTCCCAACCCGTTGCGGAAGGCAGTGTTCGCCGATTATCCGGCAAGCGACCGGTAAGAATGGAGAAGAAGACGATGTTGTTGATCCCTAACACGACATCCATTGCCGTGAGAGCGATGAGCGCTTGATCTGAGCGAATCGACCAACGAGCTCATTTGTACATTCTCAAGAATTCGCGTCACACCAATTTGGTTTTTGCGTATAGAATCACGAGTCTCGCGTGCAGATCAGTTTCGAGCCCCACCCCACCCATCATTCCCTGAGTATCCTCGCATGAGTGAATTCAACCGACTAAACCGACGACAACTGCTTCTCCAATCGGCGGGAGCGGCCGCAGCCGCCGGTCTCCTGCAGACCTCAACGAGCCAAGCAGCAATAGCGCAAGAGCCACGTTTTCGATTCTGCATGAACACCAGCACGATTCGCGGCCAGGAGCTTTCATTTCTACAGAAAATTGATGTGATTGGCCGCGCGGGCTATGACGGCATCGAACCGTGGATCGGAGAAATCCGCGAATCGGTAGAAAAGGGCGAGTGCACACCGGCCGATATTCGCCGACGACTGTCGGACCACAACCTAAAGGTCGAAAGCGCGATTGGCTTTGCCCGCTGGATTGTCGATGACGATTCCGAGCGAGCGAAGGGGTTTGAGGAGATGAAGCGGGACATGGAACTCATTCGCGAGATTGGTGGTACGCGGATTGCTGCTCCCCCTGTCGGTGCAACCGACCAGACAGATCTCGACTTGCAAAAGGCAGCCGAACGATACCACGCGTTATTGGAACTAGGAGTTCAAACGGGTATCACACCCCAACTCGAATTATGGGGGTTCTCAAAATCCTTAAGCCGGCTGGGCGAGTTGATGTACGTTGCCGTTGAGTCGGGGCATCCAGACGCTTGCCTGCTTCCCGACGTTTATCACATCTACAAGGGAGGCTCTCCCTTTACCGGTCTTGAGTTAGTCTCAGGCAAACCGATCTACGTGATGCACATGAATGACTATCCCGATATCGCGAGATCCAAAATCGGCGATGCCGATCGGGTCTACCCAGGCGATGGCGTTGCTCCGATCGATGAAGTCCTTAGCACCCTAGTCGCCAATGGCTTCCGCGGAGCACTATCGCTCGAACTCTTTAATCGTGATTATTGGCAACAAGATGCGAATGAAGTGGCGCGCAAGGGACTCGCCAAAATGAAGGAATCGGTAAACCGTTTGTCAGCCGATTGACGCGGATTGATGTTCAGTTTTCTTTTCATTTTCAAAAATTTCAATGCTTCGCCGACCCGATTTTCCACCAGCACCCAATCGGCAGCCTGCTAGCTTTGGCCGCGAATGGCCCGTGGCAGCAGCCATCATGGCATCACTGCTGCTCACCGCATGGCTGTCACCCGCCGGCACGGCGGTCGGCATTCTGGCCGCCGCGTTGATCACTCTATTTGGTGTATGCACTGGCTGGTTTGTGACTTACGTCGTCAAGCTTCCTCGTGACGAACGCGGATTTCACGAGCGAAACGAGCAACATGGTGAAGAGATTCCCCCAGTAAGCTAAATCTTCCTCGTCGAATCGGCCGGCCATCTGCTATCTGACTGGATCAAATGCATCAAGTTTGCCGAATACGGGAAAAAACTGGACGGGGAAAACGTTGCCGGCAACAATGGTCAGCGCCGCAACCGTGATCAAAAAGCATGGGTTGGCTTTTCTTGCAATGACGTTTATCCTGGACCTGAGTGCTGCAAGGGAGAGCAGGCACCGATCATTTACCAATCGGCCGGAGCATCAAGTCTCCAAACAAAGGAGGCCTACCAGCGATGTCAGAAGTACTCCATTTCGAAGACGTACGGCGCGGTGATCGTTGGATTAGTCCGACACGAACGGTAACACGCTCCGATGTCTCACAGTTCGCTCATCTGACGGGTGATTTCAATCCACTCCATATGGATGATGACTTCGCGAAAGAGTCTATGTTCCGTCGCCCGATTGCTCACGGACTTCTCGGCCTCTCCTTTGCTGCTGGACTTGGCAGCGCCAGTCCGCTTGTCGACACGGTCGCCTTTCTGGGAGTTTCGGAATGGAAATTCCTGAAGCCCGTTTACTTTGGCGATCGCGTGCACGTGGTTACCGAGATCCTGGAAATGGAACCAAAGGGACGAAAACGGGGAAGCGTTGTCTGGAAACGCTCCTTGGTGAACCAGCGTGGAGAGGTTGTGCAGGAAGGGAATTTCGAGACGCTGATCACGCGTCGCTGTGCTCCGCAAAAGCGGCCAGCTGTCGAATTCCAATACCAGTCGATGGCATCCTAAGCGTTGTCGATCACTGAGCGAGCGCTTCACGTGCTGCCGATTCTTGCTCTGAATCGACGACGACATTGATCTCGAGGATGCCGCTGAATCCGGCTTGGTTTTCACCGTCGATAAAGGCTTCGATGCCTGCGGCCGCGAGAGTGTTCTTTACAATCTCGGCTTCGTTGGCACTCGTGGTTTTGAAGACGCTGACAAATTCGCTCACAGCTATGACCCCTTATTTGTTGGCACCGTCTGTGCCAAGTCCGATCGTTGATTAACGGGACTAGTAAGTACGTCGCCGATCGAGGATTTCGGCATCGTCCATTCCGAGTATTGTCCAATATACTCCATCATCTCTTAAATCCATCAGAGCCTCGATATGAAGATTCACGATTGGTACGCCACCTCCGCGTGGATAGATAAAGTACCTGAGTCCGATGATCTGCGAATCTAATTCTTTCCTTCGGAGAACGGCGCGGTCAAACCGGAACTCCCCTCGTTCCCCCAAGTCTGCGAGGGTTTTGGCCATTCCTTCACTGAAATATTCTTGAAGTAGCGATAGCTGCTCACTATCGTTCGCATAATATTCCTTGAGTCGCGTGCCTTCGGGTTCTCTCAAATAGAACTCGAGCGTCGCCTGATGCGCCGATTCTAAATCGCCATCAAGAACAGCCTGCAACCAGTCTTCCACGAAATCCTGAGCCTGTTCCGTTACGATCCAGCGTTCTGAAAAATAGCGAGTCGTCGCCCAAACACCGAAAAACAACCCCAGCAACAAGCCGGCGACCGCCAACTTTCTGCCGGAAAGCACGTCCGATTGCTGTCCGATTCGAATCAAAGCAAGCAGGCTAAAAGTGATGGCTAACCCAGGAAAGACCCAAGCTCCGGGATGTGCCAGGGCGGCGACGGAGAGCAGTCCAAGCACCAAGCCACAGACCGCTAAAACGCTGACAGATCGATACTGTCCATCGCCTCGAGATTCCTGCTGTTCGCTTCGGAACGCGGGAGTCGCCATACGTCTTACACCACCCTGTGACCGAGATCGTGTTATTGCGGGGGCCCGTACCTAACGCGTGGGGCACTCGCACGGAGCGTTGAAAACTTAGAGAAATTCTGTCGCCGCTGACCGTACTTGAGAATGAATTCACTTTGTGGATCGAACGCATTCACCGGATTCGCAGACAGTGCTCCCTCAGAACGACTCTGCATAAACCCTAACCAGAGACGGTCTGGCGACATAAAAAAGTTATTCGACGTAGGCGATTTGGCAAACGCCCCTCCAAAATGATTTCGCTTCAAGGGAGCAAGATGCAAGGCGAAAACGGTAAAGCAAACCATAACCCAACCGATCAACAGGCCGGATACGATAATTCCGCCTTGCTCGATGGGCTTCTTAAAACGAACCTTCACCCGCGAAATCTTGTCCGTCAGGATTCGAATAATAATGAGTGACAGAATAAAGATCCCCCACAAGCTCAAGAACTCCGCAAAGTAGGTGTAGTCCGAAAACTGTTCGGTGAAAAAGTCGGCGGTCGGTTCGAAACAATTCGTCGCGATAACCGCTGCGAAAATCACATTAACCAAGGTCACGGTATTGCTCCAGAGACCTTCAGAAAGGTTGATAGCGAGACAAATCGCGATGATCGCCAGGCAAAAAATCGTCAACCACATAGTTTCACTATTTCCGTTGGAGTTACTGTTTGAGGGCCCGACTTAATTCTTGCACCGAGGTAATCCCCTGGGCAACGAGTACGATGCCTTCCTGCTGCAAGTTTCGGTTTCCCGATTTACGGCTGACCTTTCGTAATACATCGAGTTTCGGCTGCTTCATGAGTGCATTACGAATCTCAGTATCAACCACGAGAAGTTCAAAAATGGCGATGCGTCCATAGTAGCCAATTCCATTACACTTTGGACACACTTTATCTTCTTCATTAGGGTCAGGAGGCCGGAACAGATGTTCGACACGACCGGCAGGGATCCCTAGCTTCTTCAATAACTGTGGGCCAGGTTCATAACCTTGTTTGCATTCATCGCAGAGTCGCCGAATGAGTCGTTGATTCAAAACCGCGGTTATCGCCGGAGCGAAATCAGCCGCAGGGACCTTCATCACAAGTACTCTCAGCAATGCTTCGACTGCCTCCTTGGCTCGGACGGATGTGATGATCAACCGATCCTTACGAGCATACTGGCAAAACATCTTTGCAGTTTCTTCGTTTGGAAGATCACTTGCCACCAGACCGTTGGGCTCTCGTCGCATCGCCGTCTCAAGCACTTTCTGGGGCGTTTCACCTTTCGAGACGTCATAGGTGGTCAACTCAATGTTCTCGGCGAGCGACTCTGGAGCATCGACACTTTGAAAAGCGATGAAGTCCCGCATGTAGCGATCGGTGAGCCCAAGGACATGAAGCATACTTGTCGACAATCCATTTGCGGGAGGTGACGAGACGAGCACCATTCCCTCGTCCTTGCTCAGCAGCTCCTTCAATTTCTGCTGCATTTTTTCACGCATCCCCAATTCGCTGAGCGAGCTAAAATCGGTGCGTGGACGATCCACTTGAAGGATCACGCGTTCACCGGTCTGCGTACCTTGACTGAGGATATCGCACTGATAGACGACACCGTCATATTCGGCCACAAATTGACCGGACTGCCGCTTGCGACGCTCGTCGACATTGAGATTACCGAGCTTTTTGTAGACGACCAACATTTCGTCGCCCGATTCGCGATCCTGGCCCTCTCCTTCGTGCCAGACCCCGTCGATTTGATATCGCATATTCACGGCATCACGGGTGTAGTCCAACATACACTTGTCGCCACGTTGCCGCACAATCTCCGCTATCAGTTCTTTGGCGGGAATGAATCCTGGCGACTGTCTAGCGGCGATCATGTTGGCTTGATTTTGTTGTTCAATGCCACCCTTTGCCGTAAACACAACCGGCGCACCCTTTTCATGAGCCGCTTGTTTTTCGCCGCGAACTTCGAAGCCCGACTTGCTTGCCTGCCTGGCCGCCAGATAGCGAATATGGCTTGGCGTCATCACGCGTTCATGCGGATCAACAATGCTATTCCGTTGAAAGATGTAAACTCCAAGCGGGATGAGATAGCTCAATGCAAAAACCGAGTAACCGGCCACGAACAACGGGATCGACAGGGCCAAGACAAAACCGATTAGAAAGGAAACATAGACGACCAGATTCCAAACGGCGTAGGGCAAGTCTAATTTCTGGCAGTCTTGATTCACCCAATCCGTTGTCTTTACCCACAGCAGGTAGACCAGAAAGATAGCCAGGAGTTTGATCCAACTGAAATAGCCACCGGGTCCGCGCTCAATAGCGTGTTCACCTTCTCCTCCGAGAGGATAGGCGGGCCATGTATTCGCCTGCGCCCAGACTGCATCAGTGCAGAACAGAACGAGAAGAACGAAAAAACAAAACGAGCAAAGGTTGCGCAACATCAGAGAATTCCAGGCTGTGACACGTCGATACCCTTCAATGCCATCTTGAGTGCCTCGACGTTCGGCGCCACGCTGAAAGCCGTTGGTCGATCGATCAATTCTCGATCGACCAACGTTTTCAGACTCATGGTGAAATCTTGCATGCCGTCTTCCGCACCAATTCGAATCGCATCGGGCAACTTGTGATCTTCCTCTTCCAGAATGAGTTTCCGAATTGTGGGGGAGAAGGTCATCACTTCGATGGTTGGAACTCGCCCCACTTTTTCGTTAATCGATGGCAATAGCTTTTGAGCAACGATCCCCTTCATGTTAAACGCGATCGCACTCCGCAGTGCTGCATGCATTTCTTCAGGAAACAAGTCGAGAATACGACCAATGGTGGTCGAAGAACTTGACGCGTGAATCGTACCAAATACCAAGTGCCCCGTTTCCGCGGCATGAATCGCCGTTAGAAAGGTTTCCTGGTCACGCATTTCGCCGACGAGCATCACATCCGGATCTTCACGGACCGCATGCTTCATGCCGATCTCAAAATCTTTCACATCCATGCCAATTTCGCGTTGATTAATCAAACACTTTTCTTCACTAAAGATAAATTCGATCGGATCTTCGAGTGTCAAAATGTGTTTTCGATAATTGCGATTAATCCAATTGAGCATCGAGGCAATGGTGGTACTTTTCCCCGACCCGGTCACGCCTGCCAGCAAGACCATACCTTGATCGAACCTGCAGAGATTCTCCATGACTGGCGGCAGATGGAGCCCTTCAAAATCGGGAATCCAATTGTTAATCCGCCGAGCAACCAAGCCAATCTTGCCAAGCTGCTGGAGCATGTTCACACGAAAACGCCAGGCGGTTCCTTCGACATCGATCGTGTAAGCAAAGTCGGCGCCGCCGTCCTCTTCAAAGATTCGTCGATTGCGCTCATTGAGCATCGGAAACAACAACCGGACCATTTCTTCCGCGTTGATGGCGTCTCGATTCAAGGGCCGCAACGAACCACGAATCCGAACGTAGGGCGGCTGCCCTACCTTCAGGTGCAAGTCGCTTCCCTCCAACTTGACGCACGCACGGAAAAGCTTGTCGACTTCAAGTTCCTGTTGCTTTCCAGAGTATCGATCAATGTCGTTTTGGGTTGTTGTGCTCATCTCTATCCCTACCGTCGAACGGGTATCCCTCGATCCGCTAAAACCTGCTTCGTTTCGCGAATGGTAAACTCTCCAAAGTGAAAGATGCTCGCTGCCAACGCCGCATCCGCCATTCCTTCTTGAATCACATCGGCCATATGTTCCGGCGAACCCGCTCCGCCGCTGGCCACGACCGGAATGCCGACGGATCGACTCACGGCCGCAGTGATTTCCAGATCGTAACCATCTTTCGTTCCATCGCAATCCATACACGTCAGTACGATTTCACCGGCGCCGAGCTCTTCCACACGTTGGGCCCATTCAACCGCCTCGAGTCCCGTCGGCAATCTGCCGCCGTTAATGTGGACCTCCCAAACCTCTCGACCTTCTTGCTGAACTCGTTTGGGATCAATGTTTACCACAATGCACTGACTACCAAATCGTCGCGCTGCCTCCCGCACAAACTCGGGCTCACGACAAGCCGCCGAGTTGATGGAGACCTTATCGCTCCCAGCATTCAACAACGAACGAATGTCGTCGATCGTACGAATGCCTCCTCCAACCGTGAGGGGCATAAACACCTGCTCAGCGGTGCGGCTCACCACATCGAGCATGATATCGCGCTGTTCGTGGCTGGCCGTTATATCCAAAAAGACCAGTTCGTCAGCGCCCTCGCTTTCGTAGCGACGAGCCACTTCCACTGGATCACCTGCATCCCGCAAATTCACAAAGTTCGTACCCTTCACCACCCGACCTTGGTCAACATCCAAACAGGGAATGATGCGCTTTGCCAGCATGGAAAGAGGCCGCGAATGAGGGGAATGAGTTGCTGCTGTTCCGGTTCCCCCACACCAGCTAAACCCCGGCGCAGGAAAGCTTTAACTTTAAGCCGACCGCATGGGGCGGTCAATGGTGCGAAGCAGCCACGATGTCAAAGATGCGGGACAATTCTCGTCCGGTGATATTTTTCGTTGACGAAAGACGCCCAGGGGTCAATTCTCGTGAACCTGACAGCCAGTCTGGCCCGTCCATCTTCCGATAGCCGTCGGACCTTATTACCCGCAGATCGCACGCTCACGAGAGATAACGGGACGGCCAAAACTGGGATGAAGTCACCCGCGTATCGAGCCTAGATGAACTCGACATCCGATTCCGAATGAGTGACGGATTCTTCCCTCAATTCACAGTCGGGTAATGATTCGATGAATAGGCGACCGTAGTACTTCGACCGAATGCGAGGATCGAGAACGACCACCATTCCCGTATCTTTTTGGGTACGAATCAACCGACCGAAGCCCTGACGAAACCGGATGATCGCCTCCGGCAATTGATAATCTCGAAAAGGGTTCCCTCCTGCCGCCTTGATCGCTTCCATGCGTGCTTGAAAGAGCGGGAGATCAGGAACACTAAATGGAAGCTTGGTGATGATCACATTTTGCAGAGCATCCCCTGGAACATCGACGCCCTGCCAAAAACTGTCAGTTCCCAACAGGAGAGAGCGAGGATTGGCGCGAAACTGTTCCAGCATTCGGTGGCGAGGCATCCCGTCGGCCTGACTCAGTAATGCGATATCCTGCGATCTCAACCAGTCCGCCAGTCTTGCTGCCACCTGTCGCAGCATGTCATAACCGGTGAAAAGTGCAAACGCTCGGCCATCGGTTTCGGCAACATAACGCTCGATCATTGCCGCCGTCAGTCGTTCGAAGTCAGCTCGTTCCCGGTTCGGGTCGGGCATGCCATGCACTAAGACCAGTTGCGCCTGTCTCTTAAAATCAAAGGGACTTCCAACTCGCTCCTCGCGAACGTGTGTAATGCCGACTCGCGATTTAAAAAAATCAAAACTCGCCGCAGCTCCCGTGGCCAGCGTGGCGCTCGTCATAATGACCGACTTGGTTTGCTGGAACAATTGTTCACGTAGGACGGTACCAACATCGAGTGGAGCTGCGGCGAGTGTTGTCCGCGGCAGCCCGCGTCGCGTCTGCGAACGCTCCATCCAGTAAACCGAATCAACCTCTTCCTGTCGCCGCCAGGCCTCAAGCCTCTCGGAGATAACTGCGATACGATCGCTCGCGGATACAAAGTCAAGTCGCTTTGAATCATCACTAATTCCATCCCCCATGCGCGTGATCATGCGAGAAAGTCGATCGAGCTCAGGACTCAGCTCATTGGCGACGATCAGAGCGGTTTGGACACGTCCATTAAATCTATCCGACTGCCCCCGATACCACTCGTCCAAATCCCCGAAAAACTCTTCTGCCAAAATGCGACAACGATTCACTTGCTGCTGGGAGTTTGCCGCCCCTTGCTGCACTAACAGTCCTTTGTTGGTGCGATCGTTGTAGAGGCGTCGTAGAACGTAATCTACCTGTCCTGATCCAATCCGCAGCCCGAGGTGATCGCTGGCCACCGCCTCGACAGTATGGGCCTCATCCAAAATGACCGCATCGTATTCAGGAATGAGACTGACACCCAACTGCCGAAGCGCGAGATCGCTGAAGAACAAAGCATGATTAACGACGAGAATCTGAGCGTGTTGAGCTCGACGCCGAGCCTGATAATAGAAACAGGCCTGATGCTGGGGACAATTTCTCCCCAAACAGTTACCGCTATCGCTGGCAACTTCATCCCACACTGCGGGCCTGGGTCGGAAGTTCAAATCAGCCAGCGAACCATCCGATGTCGACTTGGACCAAGCCAATAAGTCGCGCAACTGGTCGACTTCCTCAGGTTCATGAAACAAGTTCGAGGACCGGTCACCAGCATTCTGCAGCCGCCGCAAACTCACATAATTAGATCTGCCTTTAACAAGCACCGCGGTAAATTCACGAGGAATGACGCTGTTGAGAATCGGAAGATCTTTGGTCATCAGCTGCTGTTGCAGCGAAATGGTATGGGTGGAGACGACAATTCGCCTCGGTCGGTCTTCATCCTCTTGCTCGAGATTGGTCACTGCAAGAATTGCCGGGACCAAGTAAGCAAAGCTTTTCCCCGTCCCGGTGCCGGCCTCGACGATTAAGTGTTTCTGCTCAGCGATCGCCTTGCCTACGGCGATAGCCATTTCCACTTGCTGCTCTCGCACTTCGTAGCCATCGAGTCTTGCCGCGAGACGTCCGTCTGGCCCCAGGATGTCGTCGATCGAAGGAGAGAAAGACATGTGTTCTAGAAGCCACCGCAAGAAGGAAGAGCGATTCCAAAATTCGCGTCGAAATACCGAATAGTGTATGTTAGGCCGTTTCTCGAATCGCCCAAAGACCATCTGTTGCTGAGCACAACGATAGC
This sequence comes from Planctomycetaceae bacterium, assembly GCA_002723275.1. Lineage (GTDB taxonomy): Bacteria > Planctomycetota > Planctomycetia > Pirellulales > Pirellulaceae. The sequence goes on along the minus strand of PBNZ01000008.1, from coordinate 6,563 downwards.
AGTCAAACCCGGTAAAACGCTAGAGGATTAACGAGATGCCAATCGAATTCGACTGCCCGCAATGTCAAAATAGACTTCGGGTTCCAGATGGATCGGAGGGTCAAACGGCCTTATGCCCGAAATGCTCAGAACAGATGATCGTTCCGCAGCAAAACGCCGGCACAGCCTCATCGAACCCACCGTCAGCAGGCGATGGGGGCAATTCCAATCCGTTTTCGAATCCGCCAGCAGACTCTTCCGAATCGAATCCCTATGCTTCTCCGACGTCGACTACCGAGATCCCGACGGAGGGTTCTCAAGCGAGCCTTGCCAGCTCAACCATTTCGGTTAATCAGGTTCTCACCGAAACCTGGAACGGCTTCACCGAAAATCTCGGCGCTTTCTTATTGCTAGGCGTAATCCTTTTTGGAATGTACATGGCTACATCCATTGTCACAATTCCCATAATTTTTGCCGCGGCGGCTGCTGGAGACCCCAGGTTCATGGTGATCGCGGAAATCCTCGGCGGAATACTCAATCTGTTTTTAGTAGCATTTATCTATGCCGTTGGCTTGCGTTATACCTTGGATGTCCTGTCAGGAAGCCGATCGCCTTTCGAGCGGGCATTTAAAGTCTTCCCATTTCTGTTACGAATTGTTTTCACAAATATCGTGGTTGGCCTTCTCGCGTTCGCCGGCATGCTTGCCATCACGTTACCTATCCTGCCCTTAATCTTCTTTCTGCAAAGGCAGGAAGGCGCGGTCGTAATAGTGGCCTTCCTCGCGGGATTGACCGGTTACATTTTCATCTTCACTCGACTCTGCCTGCCTCTTCTGTTCATCATCGATCGAGGACAAGGTGTCTTCGATTCGATATCGAGTTCGTTCACCTACACGAAAGGGAACGTGTGGACCATTTTCTTCAGCATTTTGATCATTGGCCTCGCCGGAATTGCCTTGTTCATACTCCTGCCTCTTCCTGGAATACTCTTGTCAAATTTCATTGTCGTCGCCGGAATTGCCTTGACCTTCGTGGCATGTGTCCTGGGAATGATCGTATTCTTGCCGTTCATCACGATAGCTTTTTCCATCATCTATCGTTTGGTAACCGGACAGCCCGCCCGAATACCACGAACCGCTCCAGCTCCTACTCGATAAGCGACGTGGCCGATCCAAGGGCGCTCGAAGAGCGAAAGAATTCGTGCTCCTCGATCTAGCGAGGTCGGGCTCCACCAATAACACCGTCTTCTGGACTACTGGCCGTCGCGTAGAGTCGCTTGGGAATGCGTCCGGAGAGATAGGCGGATCGACCAGCTTCACAAGCAAGCCGCATCGCATGACTCATTCGAACCGGATCTTTTGCGTGAGCGATCGCGGTGTTCAACAAGACCCCATCGACGCCAAGCTCCATCGCCTCGGCAACGTCACTTGCTGTGCCGACTCCCGCGTCCACAATTACGGGATAGTTCGGGTCATCCGCCTTCAGATACTCCATGCAAATACGAATATTATTGGGATTCAGAATGCCCTGTCCCGATCCGATGGGACTGCCCGCTGGCATCACCGCAGTGGCTCCTGCGTTCTTCAACTGACGTGCAACGATAGGATCGTCCGTGGTGTAGCAGAGCACCTGAAAACCTTCTTCGACAAGCTGCTCCGTCGCCTTGAGCGTCGCGATGGGATCGGGCAACAAGGTTTTGCTATCGCCCAACACCTCAAGCTTGACCCAATCCGCTCCTGAGTTTTCGAGTCCACGCAGAATCTCGCGGCCCAACCGAGCGGTTCGCACAGCATCCTCAACGTTGTAGCAACCTGCAGTATTGGGCAGCAGGATGTAACGGTTGAGATCAATGTAATCCAGAATATTTTGACCGTGCTGATCGTAGAGTCGTTCGCGGCGAACAGCGACGGTGATGCAGTGCGTCGCAGATTCACGCAACGAGTCGGCCATTAATTCGTAAGTATCGTACTTGCCCGTACCGACGATGAGTCGGCTGTCGAGTCGATGACTTCCAATCTGAAGCCAATCATTGGTGCTTACATCAAGTTCGGTTGACACTTTTTTCAGCCTCCGCCCACGAGTGTAACGATTTCCAATTGGTCACCCGCCGACAGTCGGTATTGCTGATGCTGCTCGCGAGGTATCAGTTCCCGATTGACCTCCACGGCGACATGGGCCGCATTCAATTCCAAGAGTTGGAGCAAATCTGCCACGGACGCGTTTTCCATCACCTCCTGGCTATCTCCATTAACACTTACAATCACCGTTGTTCGTACCTTCTCACAAATCTTGCAAATTACTCTCGAATCGCAGCGGTTCTCGCCTTTCCAGAATCGAGCAGCGCGAGTTGTCCCGACTGAGATCGACCGCTCGTCGCCAACTCACGTCGCCAGGGCAACCCATAGGCAGCGTAGCTGCCCGTTGTCGTATCGAGGACGTAAACCACCGAACTCGCGGGGCGAGCGATATTTCCCCCACGAGGAAACTGAATCTGCCCAGTCGACATCAGGTATTTTGGCCGTTTCGACTGGTCGATGCCTAGGTCCTGAATGACATTCGCCTTAAAAACGGCATTAAATTTTGCATTTCGCGTGTTCAGCACCGTAACGGTAAGCTCACCGGTCAAAAAGTCGAGGATGCAAAGCCCTTCAACGTCATTGTCCATGGGGCCCACCGCCATGGCGAAGCTACCATCCTGAGTTGCACTGTCGGCGTGCAACACCATTTCGGGCAAGATCCCAGCCGGCTGATTCGAGTGGAGAAAAAAGCCGACGCTCCAACTGCCGACAGCCGTGGCTGCGAGCAATACCGGCAAAACGACAACAGTACGAGTTCGGATCATCCGTATTTATCTCCTTCAACAAGGCTTCGGGTCCGTGAAGCCACTGGCGAGCACACGCGTGCCCTGTTTTCCGGCTAGGCTCGGAGCTTCCCAGTCCAATTTCGGGTCACACGATCAACTGTAGCGACTTCGGGGAGGTTTCGCCAGAGAAACCGGGCTAGCTGCCGGCGGGCAAAAGGCCTTCGTCAGGGATGCCGGGCGAATCTGAATGACGGGTGGCACGCGGTGGTGGGTCTGACTACCCGAATCTGGTAAAAAATAGCCTGCATGGGAGCGGCATCGCAATAAACCCCGGTCCGAGGGTAGCAACAGCCGTGTTGCGTGCCAGCATCGCCCGTTCATCGGCCCGAGCTTGGGTCGACCGAAAGCGTACGAAAATGGGTCAATGAAGAACCGACAAATATGAGGGTGGGTCGATATGTCTACGAACGGATCGTTAAATCGAAAACTGCGGATGGCGCTAGTGGGTGGAGGTCAGGGCGCGTTTATTGGCCGAGTCCATGCTACCGCCGCCGTACTCGATAATCGTGCTGCCTTGGTGGCAGGTGCTCTTTCGTCAAATCCCGAACGAGCCAAAGCATCCGCCCCTGATTACGATATCCCCGCCGATCGAGCTTACGGATCTTATCAAGAGCTAATCGAATCCGAACTGGCGCTCCCCGAAGACGAACGGATCGACTTCATGTCGGTCGCAACCCCGAATCACACACACTACGAGATTGCGAAGGCCGGAGTCGAAGCGGGCTTCAACGTCATTTGCGACAAACCGATGACCTTTGATCTCGCCCAAGCCGAAGATCTGGCCTACGTCGTCGATAATTCCGATGTCGTCTTCGCGGTAACGCACAACTACACGGGCTATCCGCTTGTCAGACAAGCTCGTGAGATGATCATGAGCGGTGAATTGGGCGAGATCAACGCAATCCGCTCTTGCTACATTCAGGGCTGGTTGCGAACGCGACTGGAGCAGGAAGACCAAAAGCAAGCCGCTTGGCGAACAGATCCGACAAAGAGCGGTGCAGCAGGCTGCTTTGGTGACATCGGTACCCACGCCTACAATCTCGGCCGTTACATGACGGGCCTTCTGCCGGAATCGGTCAGCTGTAATCTGAAAGCGTTTGAAGACGGTCGTGCCCTCGATGACTATGGGTGCGCTGTCATTCGCTACGAAAACGGTGCTCTCGGAACAGTCACGGCCTCTCAAATCAGTCATGGCCGCGAGAACGACCTGACGATCGAAATCGATGGCACCAAGGGCGCCTTGCAATGGCGTCAAGAAGAGCCAAATCACATGATTTTCCGTCGCAACGGTCATGCTCATCAGATCTACACGCGCGACCCCAACGCACCGTTCATGAACGAGTCGGGGCAAGCCGCTTGCCGTCTGCCTTCCGGACATCCAGAAGCCTTCTTCGAGGCCTTCGCGAATGTTTACCGTTCGGCTTACGACGCGATGGCTGCTCGGGCAACGGGAGAAAAGATCGATCAAGTCGATACGATTTATCCAAACGTGAACGATGGTGTCGAAGGCATGTACTTCATTCAACAATGTGTCGCCAGCAACTCGAACAATGCTGAATGGCTGCCGCTGAAACATCAACGAGCTCGCCGTTAGACTAGGTCGGCTACGAAGCTGGTATCGCCACCGGATACCAGCTTTCCTGGATCATCCGTGACATACGAGAGGTGGTAAGACGATCTTCACCGGATCGTCCGATCGGTCGACAAATTCTTCGGGTGCTCGTATCAGTGCCTGGCTGATCCGGATCAGCTCCTGCAACTCAAGGCCGGCATATTGCTCGCCGGCCTTCGACAGGCCTGCGGTCAAACGTATCAGTTGCTCCGCTCTCTGCGCATGCCGCTGAACTCCGTTTGCTCGTCCTTCTCGTGCTTTCACTCCAGCGGCAGCGAGCTTGATTACGCCCTTCACGAAATTGGCCGTTTCGCCAGTTCTGCCCAAGGCAATCCAGACTTGCTCCCAAGCTTCGTGAGCCTCCCAATAAAACCCATGATTAAAGAGATCAATCGCCTGGCAGTAGGCATCGCAGGGACGCCAATCGGCTGGATCCAGCGGCGCTGCCCCAACCACAGGCTTCCCATAGGCATGTCCCTCAGCATCCCGCAGCGGATGGGGAAACCTTCCTGTCACATACGAATAGGGCGGGAATTGCATTTCCGGCGCAAGCCGAGGCAACTTGGATCGATCTGGCCAATTGTGGGACTCAGCACTTAACATAGAGGCCTCTTCGACCATTGCCGAGGAAAACACAGCAGAGGAAAACACTCATGTCACAGGATTCACGTTTCATCGTCCTTACGGGCGTCAGTCGCGGACTCGGCCGCGCCCTTTTAGAAGAACTGATCGAACGAGGACACGTTGTTGCCGGATGTGCGCGAAGTGCTGAACGAATTCGTGAATTAAGCGAACGATACCATCCGAACCATCCCTTGGATACCGTCGATGTCGCGAACTTCGCCGATGTTGAGTCATGGGCAGAGCGCATCATCGCAGAACGAGGTGCACCCGATTTGCTCATCAATAACGCCGCGATTATCAATCGCAACAATCCCCTCTGGGAAGTCCCGGTCGACGAGTTTTCCGATCTGATGGATGTGAACATAAAAGGAATGTTCCACGTGACGCGAGCCTTTCTGCCGTCCATGATCACAGCGGGACAGGGAATCGTCGTGAATCTCAGCTCCGGCTGGGGACGTTCCACATCTGCCGATGTCGCTCCCTACTGCGCCACCAAATGGGCTGTCGAAGGCATGACGCAAAGCCTGGCTCATGAACTGCCCTCCGGTATGGCGGCCATTCCCCTGAACCCAGGCATCATTGATACCGAAATGCTTCGGAGCTGTTTTGGAGACGGTGCAAACTGTTACCCAGGCCCGGAGTCATGGGCCAACAAGGCAGCGGATTGCGTTTTGTCCTTGTCATCACGGGACAACGGTCGCCCGCTTACCGTTTAGCTGCCCCTTACCGTTTCAGCTGATGGAGTCTCAAAACAACTTCAGCTTCATCACCAACAGCGCATTAAAAAGGCTGCCGAGTCTGACTCAGCAGCCTTTTGTTCGTTTACAAAGTCCGATTAACGACGACGTCGGATGAAGGGCAGCAAACCAACCAACAGCAGGACGAGGCTGGAAGGTTCGGGAACTGCGGCAACCGCTGCACGCGGGCCAAGCTCATAGCCGCCTCGCGTGAAGGCGCGGACGAAGTCGCTACTATCGAATTCGGTGTCGCTATTCCAGTCACCGGTTACCCAGCTGGAATTGCCAGCAACGCCATCTTCGTATTGGCCAGCCGTGAAGACAAAGACGAAGTCAGTACTGTTGAATTCGCCGTCCATGTTGGAGTCACCGTAGTAGGTGTTGAACATGGGAGCAGCTGCCTCAATCAGGAATTCGTGATCTGCGAGATTGACACTTCCGTCGCCATTGACGTCAAACTTGGCATCCGTGGCACCAGCCGCGATGGCAGCGCCCATGGCGTCGATGTCGGCTCCGGTGCATTCCCCGTCACCATTGATGTCGCATGCAGCGCCACCGCCACCGCCCTCGGAGAAGGCGAGAACACCGTGCGGACGTATCGCGAAAGAGTTTACACTTGGGTTGTTTGCCCAAGAAGGCAACAGACCACCTGTCTCAATACGAGTTATGTTAAAAAACCATTCGTCACCATCAGCGGGTGCAAACGGATGGAACAAACCAATGTCATCAAATTCGGGATCAAAGAAGT
>PBNZ01000007.1 GCA_002723275.1 Planctomycetaceae bacterium | reverse complement strand
GTGAACTATAATCCCGCCGATGCAACCGAAGCTGAAGCTGCAGCTGGCTATGGCAATGATGATTTCGAATTCCTCGAAATTCATAACCGAGGTGGTGCTGCAGCAGACTTGGTTGGCATGCGACTGACCGATGGTATTGAATTCGACTTCCTTGATGCGGCCTCGATTCAACCTGGTGGACACGCAGTCGTGGTTCGAAATGCGGATGCTTTCCAAATGCGTTACGGCCAAGACGTCGCGGTCATCGGCGTTTATGAGGGTTCGCTGTCGAATGCTGGTGAAGATATTGATCTGGTCGATGGTGCCGGCAATGTCCTCTTCTCGGTCAATTATTCCGATAATGATCCTTGGCCCGTTCGTGCAGATGGCTTTGGTGCAACGTTGGAATTAGCGGACGTTAATGGCGTCAACGCTGCCACCCGAAACAAGTGGTATAGCTGGCAGGCCAGTAGTGAGAACGGTGGGTCACCCGGCCAGGCTGGAAGTGGACCTGCTGGCGTCGTGATCAATGAAGTGGTTGCCAACACGAATGGTGATCTCGAAGATTCGATCGAGCTGCACAACGTGACGGAAGCAGCGATCGACATCAGCGGCTGGTTGCTCAGCGACAGTGCTGGCGACCGCGACAAGTTCTCGATTCCCGCCGGGACTAATCTGGCAGCAGGCGGTTACATCGTCTTCGACGAAGGTGACTTTAACGCTGACACCCCAGTGGGGAACAACGAGAGCTTCGCTCTCGGACGAACCGGTGACAGCGTCTGGCTGACGAAGGCGGATGGTTCCTTTGTCGACGACGTTCACTTCGGTGAGACGAAGGCAAACACTTCGCTTGGTCGTATGCCGAATGGTTCGGGCCGACTCGCGCCGTTCTCGCAGACGACATTCGGTGCTCAAAATGCATCACCGAGCGTAGGTCCACTGGTGATTAGTGAGGTGAATTACAATCCTCGTGCTTCGGAAGCCGCCTTGGCCGCGGATCCCACACTCGAAACGAGCGATTTGGAATACATCAAACTCCATAATTCCTCAGCGAGTGAGATCGATCTGACGAACTGGCGAGTTCGTGGTGGTACCGATTACAACTTCGATGATGGAGTGAAGATTGGGGCTGGCGAATCTCTGATCCTGCTGAAGTTCAACCCGGACAATCCGGAGAACATCAATCAAGTGAACGCGTTCAAGGCTCATTACGGCCTGGATGAGAGTGCTCGCCTGGTGGGTGGATACGCCGGCTTGCTGAACAACAGCGACGATCGTGTCACGCTGTTGCGACCGGATACGCCGGCTGAGGATACGCCGAATGAAATCCCACACGTCATCGAAGACGAAGTTCTCTACGACGATCTGGCACCCTGGCCGACCGAGGCTGATGGGACTGGCCGAGCGTTGTCGCGAGTATCACTGACTGCTTTCGGTAACGTCGCCTCGAGTTGGGTTGCCGGTGCCTTGCCAGAGTCGTTGGCAAGTGAACTGTCGGGTGACTTCAATGGCGACGGCACACTTGATGCTGGCGATATTAATCTTCTGTTCGCTGAGATTCGTAATGGCACCAATGATGCTACCTATGATCTGAATGGCGATAGCCTGGTGAATACTGCGGATCGTGACGTGCTGGTCAAGACACTCATCGGCGCCGATTATGGTGATGCAAATCTTGATGGTGTTTTCGACTCGAACGATCTGGTGACCATCTTTATCGCGGGCGAATTCGAAGATGGTGTGGCTCTCAACTCCGGTTGGGAGACAGGTGACTGGGACGGTGACGGCGACTTTGGAAGTGGTGACCTTGTGATCGCCTTCCAAGATGGTGGTTACGCAGCAGCCGGTCCTCTGGGAGCCCATCTTGATATGGCTCGCATCGGCGGAGCGTTGGCAGAAGGTCCGGAAGCTCAATTCACGGATGGCCTGTTAACTACGGCTTCGACGACCAGCCAGCCACTAAGCTCACAAGTCGAAGTTGAACTGATCGACGAAATGGTCGAGTCCTTGTTCGACAATGATCAGCTCGCAGACGATAAGGGCACGGCGATCGACGATGTTGCGGGTGCCCTGGTCGACGACGGAATGAGTATCTGATCCGTTGAGATAATCAAAACTTCAAAAGAAGCTCCTCCTGTGATTGCAGGAGGAGCTTCTTTCTTTTGTGGGATGGCGCGACGATATTTTGTCGACCGAATAAGAATGATCGTCAAACCGGAGTCGATCATGTGTGGGACTGATTCATTTCTTGAATCCAAGCCGGTAATTATTGGGACTTGGTCAGTTCTTCTTTTATAATCCTCAAATGAATTAGCATCTCAGCAAAAAAGCGGTAGGTGAGTTGCATCTTCACTGCTTTTGTTTTCCGGGAGTCGTCACGGTCTTTGTCGCATCGTTGATGACCTGTTGTGATCACATTGCTCGTAACCGAATCGCGAAGATCTATCGGAAGGAGTATTTGATGAATCGCTCTGTTTGGGGATTAAGTCGTGGGGCGCGTTGGAAATCGCGTCGTCGAGGATGCTCGCATCGCGAGATGCAGACGACACTTGAAATGCTCGAGCCGCGACATCTTTTGGCGGGTGATCTTGCTATTACAGAGTTTCAGGCGATCAATGTTTCGACGCTGCAGGATGAAGATGGTGACTTCTCGGATTGGATCGAGATCCGCAACGATTCGAATCAACCTGTTGATTTACAAGGCTGGTATCTCACGGATAATTCCGATGAATTAATGAAATGGCAATTTCCGGTGACTTCACTTGCGGCGAACGATGAGATCGTGGTGTTCGCGTCAGGCAAGAATCGTGGTGTCGCCGGACAGGAGTTGCATACGAGTTTCAAGCTTTCAGGCGGCGGTGAATACCTCGGTTTGGTCGATCCGGATGGGCAGGTGTCGCAAGAATTTGGACCGGAGTATCTGCCCCAGGTCCCGGACAATTCCTACGGTCTCGGCGTTGGTCGTGTTGCCCTTCAGTTGTTAGATCGCCAAACGACCGTTCGATCTTTTGTGCCTGTTGATGATTCTTTAGGAGAGGACTGGACAGCACTGGGATATGACGATGGTCAATGGCACGAGGGTATTGGGCCTACTGGCTTTGAACGGCCGTTGATTGGCTCTGAGGAATTAGAAGAGTTCACGGGTGAATTGGGTGCCGATTGGAATATTGATTTGCCAGGGGATGCCTCAAGCCGAGTTGCAGTCGAAGATGGACGGTTGGTTCTTGAGTTGCCTCCCGAGCAGTTATTGATGGGGGAGAATGGCCGAGGTTTGGCGCCGTTGGTTTTACGTGACTTACCCGCAAATACAAACAGCTTTAGTTTGGTAGCCGAAGTTGAGTCGGGAATGTCGCGAGGAAACACTGGGGTTGTTGTTTTTGATGCTGAACGAAATGAACCTATATTGGTGGCACAATACGAAGCGCGACGCCAGTTCGCGATGCGTGGTGCTGATGGCGTTGAGCTTGATACGGCGCGTAAGCCGAACCGAAACAGTTATTTCATTCGTGTCGATTTTGACCATGTGGTTCGCGAATGGACGAGCTACTACAAGGTAAAGCCGGAGGACGACTGGGCGCAGATCGCCGCGGTTCGAGAAGGTGAACGTGGCCTTGGTACACCGGTCGACTTGCGTGTGGGATTTTTTGCCGAGTCGGGCAGTCGAGACGTTGCGGTTTCCGTTGGATCGTTTGCGATCAGTCGCCCGGCTGGATTCGTTTATGAATCGTCTATCGGTAACTCGGTTGAGTCGTCCATGTACGACCAAAACAGCTCGATTTTCTTGCGCGCTCCATTTGAGTTGGATGTGGATTCTTGGGACCCAGCGATGATGGATGGGCTCAATTTGTCCACCGAATTTGATGATGGATTCCGTTTGTTCCTGAACGGCGTCGAGGTTGCTTCTCACCATTCGCCTGATGACGCCCGTTGGAACGCTCAGGCGACCGGAAGTCATGATGCTTCGTTGGGGGTGATTCCATCGAGGTCGTTTGACCTTTCTGAGCACCTTGACCTACTCAAGCCAGGCAACAATGTGCTTGCAGTTCAGGGTCTAAATAACGACTCTGCTGATGCCGACTTCTACTTTGCAGCGGAACTCACTGCCTTGCAAACGGCGCCGCTAACGGAACAGCAGTTTACTCATCCCACACCAGGTGATTTAAATCCTGCTCCAGCACTACCGTCACCTCAGATCCTGGGTGAGCAGGGGGCTTTTGTTGATACCCGAATGATCACTGTCGAAAACGTTGCTGGGCCGAATACGGAAATCAGATACACGTTGGATGGACAGGATCCCACCGCCACTTCGGCCCTTTATCAAGGACCGATTCCGATTTCCAAGACGACGATGTTTCAAGCACGTGCCTTTGATTTGGACGAAAATGGGCGCGATCCAAGTCCGTTGGTAGGCGGGACGTATTTGGCGTTTACGCCCGATCTCATGGGACGAAAGTCTGATCTTCCGATTTTGGTCTTGGATACACTGAGCCAAGATATTCCAAAAACTGAGTCGACCGAACTGACGGCTGCAAACGCACTGCTTTACGATTTGGATTCTGAAACTAATGCCTCCTCTTTAGGAAGTGGTGATGTTGGCTATCTCGGTCGTGCAGGGATTCGTGTTCGCGGTTCAACAACTCGTGGGCAGGCCAAGCCAAACTTGACTTTTGAAACCTGGGGCGTCGCCGGCTTTCAGAAAGATGATGATGTTGATGTGAGTCTTGTCGGTTTGCCGTCAGATAGTGACTGGGTTTTACATGCTCCTTTCGTGTTTGATCGGGCACTCATCAGGAATCAAGTGTTCTTCGATTTGTCCCGCGGGCTACTCGATTGGTCGCCACGAACTCGTCCGATCGAGGTCTATCTCAATCGGGATGACGACGTTATTTCGAGTGACGACTACGCTGGTATGTATGTCGTCATTGAAAAGGTGAAACGCAGTCCGGATCGAGTGGACATTCAGCCGATTACACCAGCCGACAGTGATCCGAACAGTCAAGAAATCAGTGGCGGCTACATTTGGAAAGTGGACCGAGGTGATCCGGAAGAGCCACCCTTTAACGCTGGTGGTCGAAGTTTGAATTGGGTCTATCCTAAGAGTGCCGGAGACCGCTCCAGGGTTGACCAACAGGTCACTGCAGAGCAAGAAGCGTGGGTTCAGTCCTATTTCGAAGAATTCGCGGCGACGCTTGAGACTCCCGATTTGAATGACCCGACTGGTTATTCCCACTATATCGATGTCGACTCGTGGATAAATGCTCACCTCGTGAATGTGCTGTCCTTCAATGTCGACGCAATGCGTTTGAGCACTTATCTGTTCAAAGATCGTGGTGGGAAAATCGAGTACGGACCGCTTTGGGATTGCGATCGTTGTATGGAGTCGGTCGATGATCGAGATGATGATCCAACGGTTTGGTCGAACCCAGGTGGAACCGATTTCTTTACAACGGGTCCCCATCATGATCCTTGGTTTTCAAAGTTGTTCCAAGATCCGAACTTCTGGCAACTCTATATTGATCGTTGGTCCGAATTGCGACAGACCGTTTGGTCCTCGGACGGTCTGGACCAGATCATCGATCGACATGCAGCGCCACTAGCCGACTCAAGTCAGCTCGATGCAGATCGCTGGAATCGAAAATTCCGTGGCTCATCAGTATTTGATTCCGGGGTGCTGGACAAAACCTGGGAAGGCGAAGTTGAGCATCTACGGATGTGGCTCCATGCTCGGGCAGAATTCATGGATCAGAGTTTTGTCAGCCGTCCTGAGTTGTTCGTGGGGAATGAGGAATCTGGTTCGTTGAATGAGATTCATGTTGCGGCGGGTACTGAAATTGCGATTTCGCCGGCGCAGATGACATTCCCAGGGGAAAGGGCGACGCTCACAGGGCCGCCAGAATCGACCATTGCATCCTATTTCGTTCCGTCCGATGACTCGCTTGGAGAATCCTGGACCACGATCGACTTCGATGATTCTGCATGGTCAACCGGCCAACTTGGTTTGGGCTTTGATTCCCGGAATAACTTGACCGAGCATATTCAAACAGAGGTGCCGGTCCATGAACTGGTGCCGAGCGCGACGAACTTGCTCGTCCGAATTCCGTTCGAGCTTGCCGAGATGAACGAGGTTGCAGACAAGGCGATCAAGTTAAGCATCAAATTCGACGATGGTTTTGCTGCCTATTTGAATGGGCAAAGAATTGCCTCGCGAAATCTTCGTGATGAAGTGCCTGCGTGGGATGCACTGGCAAACACAAGAGGAAATGANGCGGCTGTCGAATTCCTTGAGTTTGACGTGTCAGAGCATCGCCAGGCGCTTATCGAGGGTACTAATGTCTTGGCGATTCAACTCGTCAATGCGGAGGATAAAAGGGGAGACNTGCTGCTCGTTCCCGAGCTTGTAAGCCAACAGGTTACGGTTGGGGGAAATCCTGCCGCAAAAGTCTATGTGACGACGGATGGCAGTGATCCACGCTCTCCCGATGGGCTTCCAAGTCAAAATGCGATNGAGTGGGATGCGAACCAGAAATTCACGGTCAACGAGAATGTGCGTCTGATAGCGCGAACTTTGGATAGTTCCGATCGTGGCCCCGAGGCGAAGATCGTATTGACCGATTGGAGTGCACCGACGGCGCTCAAATTCGTGGTCGAAGAAGCCGATGTTGTCATCAGTGAAGTGAACTATAATCCCGCCGATGCAACCGAAGCTGAAGCTGCAGCTGGCTATGGCAATGATGATTTCGAATTCCTCGAAATNCATAACCGAGGTGGTGCTGCAGCAGACTTGGTTGGCATGCGACTGACCGATGGTATTGAATTCGACTTCCTTGATGCGGCCTCGATTCAACCTGGTGGACACGCGGTCGTGGTTCGAAATGCGGATGCTTTCCAAATGCGTTACGGCCAAGACGTCGCGGTCATCGGCGTTTATGAGGGTTCGCTGTCGAATGCTGGTGAAGATATTGATCTGGTCGATGGTGCCGGCAATGTCCTCTTCTCGGTCAATTATTCCGATAATGATCCTTGGCCCGTTCGTGCAGATGGCTTTGGTGCAACGTTGGAATTAGCGGACGTTAATGGCGTCAACGCTGCCACCCGAAACAAGTGGTATAGCTGGCAGGCCAGTAGTGAGAACGGTGGGTCACCCGGCCAGGCTGGAAGTGGACCTGCTGGCGTTGTGATCAATGAAGTGGTTGCCAACACGAATGGTGATCTCGAAGATTCGATCGAGCTGCACAACGTGACGGAAGCAGCGATCGACATCAGCGGCTGGTTGCTCAGCGACAGTGCTGGCGACCGCGACAAGTTCTCGATTCCCGCCGGGACTAATCTGGCAGCAGGCGGTTACATCGTCTTCGACGAAGGTGACTTTAACGCTGACACCCCAGTGGGGAACAACGAGAGCTTCGCTCTCGGACGAACCGGTGACAGCGTCTGGCTGACGAAGGCGGATGGTTCCTTTGTCGACGACGTTCACTTCGATGAGACGAAGGCAAACACTTCGCTTGGTCGTATGCCGAATGGTTCGGGCCGACTCGCGCCGTTCTCGCAGACGACATTCGGTGCTCAAAATGCATCACCGAGCGTAGGTCCACTGGTGATTAGTGAGGTGAATTACAATCCTCGTGCTTCGGAAGCCGCCTTGGCCGCGGATCCCACACTCGAAACGAGCGATTTGGAATACATCAAACTCCATAATTCCTCAGCGAGTGAGATCGATCTGACGAACTGGCGAGTTCGTGGTGGTACCGATTACAACTTCGATGATGGAGTGAAGATTGGGGCTGGCGAATCTCTGATCCTGCTGAAGTTCAACCCGGACAATCCGGAGAACATCAATCAAGTGAACGCGTTCAAGGCTCATTACGGCCTGGATGAGAGTGCTCGCCTGGTGGGTGGATACGCCGGCTTGCTGAACAACAGCGACGATCGTGTCACGCTGTTGCGACCGGATACGCCGGCTGAGGATACGCCGAATGAAATCCCACACGTCATCGAAGACGAAGTTCTCTACGACGATCTGGCACCCTGGCCGACCGAGGCTGATGGGACTGGCCGAGCGTTGTCGCGAGTATCACTGACTGCTTTCGGTAACGTCGCCTCGAGTTGGGTTGCCGGTGCCTTGCCAGAGTCGTTGGCAAGTGAACTGTCGGGTGACTTCAATGGCGACGGCACACTTGATGCTGGCGATATTAATCTTCTGTTCGCTGAGATTCGTAATGGCACCAATGATGCTACCTATGATCTGAATGGCGATAGCCTGGTGAATACTGCGGATCGTGACGTGCTGGTCAAGACACTCATCGGCGCCGATTATGGTGATGCAAATCTTGATGGTGTTTTCGACTCGAACGATCTGGTGACCATCTTTATCGCGGGCGAATTCGAAGATGGTGTGGCTCTCAACTCCGGTTGGGAGACAGGTGACTGGGACGGTGACGGCGACTTTGGAAGTGGTGACCTTGTGATCGCCTTCCAAGATGGTGGTTACGCAGCAGCCGGTCCTCTGGGAGCCCATCTTGATATGGCTCGCATCGGCGGAGCGTTGGCAGAAGGTCCGGAAGCTCAATTCACGGATGGCCTGTTAACTACGGCTTCGACGACCAGCCAGCCACTAAGCTCACAAGTCGAAGTTGAACTGATCGACGAAATGGTCGAGTCCTTGTTCGACAATGATCAGCTCGCAGACGATAAGGGCACGGCGATCGACGATGTTGCGGGTGCCCTGGTCGACGACGGAATGAGTATCTGAACGCTAGAGTCAAACAAAACCCGCCAGGAAGCTCCTCTGCGGTTGCAGTAGAAGCAGCTTCCGTTTCGGCGTCTCACCACGCCCTGTCTTGGTTTCGGTTGAGGCGATCGTTGAATGTCGTGGATCAAGTTGAAAGGCTGTATAAATTTCTGAATACGGACCGGTAATTGCTGGGACTTAGCCAGTTCTTCTTTTATAATTCGCACCAGTCCTCACTCGAGGGTTGCGACCAATTCTCAGGCGACATTCGATCGAATTGGTGGCTCGGCGACAAACGTGGGTGAGTCAATTCCCGCCGCTTATTGTTTCTCAGGTACTGTCACGATCTTTGTCACATCGTTGATGGCCTGTCGTGATCACACTGCGCACAACCTTACTGTGTAGATCTACCGTGTAGGTCTATCGAAAGATGTTTCGAAGGAGTCCTTGATGAATCGCTCTGTTTGGAGTTTGAGTCGTAGGTCGCATCGGCAATCGCGTCGTCGAGTAGGCTCGCATCACGAGGTGCAGGCCACACTTGAAATGCTGGAGCCGCGTCATCTTTTGGCGGGCGATCTTGTGATTTCCGAATTTCAGGCGATCAATGTTTCGACGTTGCAGGATGAGGATGGTGACTACTCGGATTGGATCGAGATCCGAAACAGTGGGACTCAAGAGGCTAGTTTGGCCGGCTGGCATCTTACGGATGATGCTGATGATTTGAATAAATGGGCGTTCCCCGCTGTCACGATTCCCGGGGGTGGTCAGATCGTGGTCTTCGCTTCGGACAAAGATCGCGCCGCTGTCGACAGTGAACTTCATACTAATTTTAAACTCAGTGGGAACGGCGAATATCTGGGATTGGTGAAGCCCGATGGGACGGTTTCCAATGATTTTGGGGAACAGTATCCGCCGCAGTTAGAGGATCAGTCTTACGGCCTGGCGATTGGCCGCAACACGGTTGAAATGGTGAGCGAAGGTGCCGATGTCCGGGCATTTGTTCCCGTTGATGATTCTTTGCAGGATCGTTGGACCCAACCGGACTTCAGTGATGCCGGCTGGCTCGAAGGTGATTTAGGAGTTGGTTTCGAATCGCTTTATTCCGGTTTCGAACAAACCGACAATTTTGATGGTCCACTCAATGAAAAGTGGACGGTAAGCATTCCTCAGGGTGGGAATTCTACCGTTTCCGTCGTCGGCGAGAAGCTTCGGTTTAACGTGCCATCGTCAGGGCAAGACGTCGAGTACGATGACCGTGGCACCGCGCCGGTTGTCTCTCGCAATTTGCCCGGCGAAGGGCCTGCAGATTTTGAAATCATCACTCGCGTTACGCAGCGATCCACCGATCGAGGTGCCGCGGGCATTGGGGTGATCGATGCCAATACGGGACAGCTGGCGATTCAGCTGGAATACTACCAACGTGTTAACTTCCGTTTGATTGCCGGTGGAGAGTCACAAGGTTCGCGTGTTCGCCAGAGCCAGGACGACTATTTCTTGCGGTTGGTACGCGACGGGGCTGAGCGCAGCTGGACGGGATATTACAAACTAGCAGAAGGCGATGATTGGCAGGAAATTGGTGAGGCCGTTGACGGATTCGATGGGGCTCCTGTGGTGAATTCCCCGCGGCCAGCAATGTATGCCCGGACGCCGAACAACGTGATGCGAGCCGATTTCGACTTCTACCAGATCAGCGTCCCTGATCAGCGTCCGACTTATGGGCCTGAAATCGGGTTGAATCTGGTCAATGAGATGTTCAACAACAACGCCTCGGCTTATCTGCGGATTCCTTTTGATGCGGGTGCAGATCCCAGTGCATTGAATGAGTTGACGATGTCGGCGCAGTATGACGACGGTTTTCGAGCGTATCTGAATGGCACGTTGGTGACCGAGCAAAATGTTCCGATCGAAGCAACTTGGAATTCATCGGCAACGAGCAGTTTTGGTGCGGTGAATGGCCGGATTCCAACTCAGCAAATTGATTTGCGATCGCATCTGGGGGCTTTGCGTCCCGGCGCGAACGTGCTCGCTGTCCACGGGATGAATGTGAATTCGCTCGATCGAGACTTCTTCTTCAACACTCAATTGGTCGCTGCCGAAATCCTCGACGAGTCAGAAAAGCCTTTTATTGTGCCGACACCGGGAGAACCGAATCGTTTGCCCGCCGCTCCTGTTCCTGTTATTTTGGGTGAGCAGGGTGTTTTCTTTGGTACCCGCCTGCTGGAACTGCAAATCGAAGACCCCAATCCGTCCCTTGAGATTCGTTACACGTTGGATGGAAGTCAGCCGACTCCCTCATCCTTGTTGTATGAGGGGCCATTCCCCTTGACCGAAAGTGCGATGCTGCAAGCCCGTACTTTCGACGTCTCGCCTGAACCGTTTTTTGATCCGAGTAACCCGGTGGCGGGAACCTTCTTTGCCCTCGAAGAAGAGCTTCGTGAGCGCGACTCGGATGTGCCTCTGGTACTCCTCGATTCAATTGGGCAGCGTTTGCCTGGAAGTAGTTCCACTTCTTTGCGTCCGGTCAATGTCCTCGTCTACGACGTGAGCAAGGCCACAGGCCGATCCAAGATCGATGGCAATGTCGAGTATCTCGGACGTGGCGGCGTACGCGATCGCGGATCGAGCACCGCGGGCCAGCCGAAGCCCAATATGACCTTCGAAACTTGGGGTGCAAACGGCACCACACAAGACGACGACGAAGATATATCGATTGGCGGACTGCCGGCCGATAGCGATTGGGTCTTACACGCTCCCTATAATTTCGACCGTGCCTATCTTAGAAATCAATTCTTCATGGGCTTGAGCAATGAAATTGGTGTCTGGGCACCGCGGACTCGCGTCGTTGAAGTCTATTTCAATCAACGTAATGGGATCGTTGAAGAACGAGACTACATGGGCAGCTATGTGCTCATGGAAAAAGTCAAACGAGGCGCGAACCGTGTTGATATTACTGAAATCACTCGATCCGATAGTGATCCCAATAGCGAGGAGATCACCGGCGGCTACATCTGGAAGGTCGATCGTGCTGATCCGGGAGAGCCTTCATTTTCTGCGGGAGGGCAGGGCATTAACTGGGTGGAGCCCAAGAGTCCGAAAGGTCGAGCAGACGAAGACCAGCGGGCAACCGATGCTCAACAGGATTGGGTCACTGACTACTTCAATAATTTCCTCACGGCCTTGCGCACAACTGACATCAATGATCCCGAGGGCTATACAAAGTTCATCAAGGTGGATTCCTGGGTTGAGCAGCATCTGATCAATGTCTTTACGTTCAATGTTGATGCTTTCCGGCTCAGCGCTTATTTCTTCAAGGAACGCAATGAGCCGTTGACTTACGGACCTCTGTGGGACTGCGATCGTTGCATGGAATCCACCGATGGCCGTGATGATAATCCCTTGAAATGGGCTGATTCCGGCGGTACTGATTTCTTCAATTACACCTGGTTCCGCGAGCTGTTTCGGGATCCGGGTTTCTGGCAAGAGTACATCGACCGATGGCAGGAACTGCGACGCAATGAATTTAGTCCTGAAAACATTGACGCCATGTTGAATGGATTAGCCGACGAGGCTCGTGAATCAGCGCAACGCAATATCGCAAAATGGCGCGCGAGTGCTCCTCGGCCGAGCAGTCCTTATGACTCTGGAAAACTTGACCGCACCTGGGAAGGTGAAGTCGAGCATATGCGGCATTGGTTGCACGCTCGGGCCGGTTTCATGGACGGCAACTTTGTTGGGCCGGTTAGCTTTATCGTGGGCGATGAGGTCTTGGGCAACGAGAAGGGAACGCGAGTCGAAGCGGGTACGTCGATCGAGATTCAGGGTCCAAAGGTGGACGCCTTTGATAATCCTGCATTGATTAGCGGCGAACCAGGCGGTGCGATGGCTTCCTATTTCGTGCCCGTCAACAATGAATTTGGTGCCGATTGGGCTAAGCCTGATTTCGATGATACCAGCTGGTCGAAAGGACCCACAGGTATCGGTTTCGACGCGCCTGACGGTGACCACGCGGAATTGATTCGTACCCAAGTTCGTCCGCAGGACTACAACGAAAACGCGACAACCATTCTGTCTCGCATCGACTTCAACGTGGACGACGCAGCCGCGTTGGATGACAACGGCCTTGTGTTAAGGATGAAGTACGACGATGGCTTTGTTGCCTACTTGAATGGTGAGGAGGTGTTGCGAGCCAATATACGTGATGAAGACCTTGCCTGGGATTCTCGCGCTCGCTCACGCTCCGATCGACTGAACGCCAATTTTGAAGCGTTCGATCTTTCGGATTACAAGCACCTGTTGGTCGATGGCAGGAATGTGCTGGGGATCCGAATGATTAATTCACGGGCGACCAACAGTGATATGTTGATGCTGGCCGACCTGAGCACGACAACCTTCCAGGTGAATCCAAATGCCACGGTTTACTATACAACCGATGGAACAGATCCACGTGGACCAGACGGCATGCCCTCGCTTTCGGCGGTGGCGTTACCAGCTGGACACAAGCTTAATATCGATTCGAATACTCGAGTGATTGCTCGTAACTTCGACGACGTTACCGATCGAGGTAGTGAGGCAAGAATTGTCTTGACCGATTGGAGTGGTCCTCGAGAGTACGACTTTGTGGTGAGCGGGTCACAGCTTGCTATCTCCGAAGTTAATTACAATCCCGGCGGAACAAGTCAGGCGGAAGAAGATGCTGGTTTCGGTAACGACGATTTCGAGTTTGTTGAGCTCGTCAATATCGGTGCTGCCGCGGCTGATTTGACCGGTGTTGAGTTAGTGGATGGGATTGAATTTGATTTCATCAACAGTAGCATTTCCTCGCTCGGAACTGCTGAACGACTTGTGGTCGTTCGTAATCAAGAAGCTTTCCAGTTGCGTTACGGCAATGATGTCCCGATTGCTGGTGAATACAACGGTACACTCGACAACGATGGAGAGGATATTGATCTGATCGATGGAACTGGCGATCTAGTCTTTTCGATTAGCTATGGCGATAGCGACCCTTGGCCCGTTCGTGCGGATGGGTTTGGAGCGACGTTGGAATTGATCGATCCTATGTCCGTGCAACCTGAGCAACAGAATAAATGGTACCGTTGGCGGGGCAGCACGGATGTCCATGGTTCGCCGGGGAGCGAGGGTTCCGGACCGATTGGGGTGGTCGTGAATGAAGTGCTGGCCCGCACCGAGCGTCCTGTTTCGCTCGATGACTCGATCGAATTGCACAACACAACGGGAGCTCCCCTCGACATCAGCGGTTGGGGTATGAGTGACTCGGCCGATGATTTCTACAAGTTTACGGTGCCTGCGGGTACGGTGATCTCTCCGAGTGGTTATTGGGTCTTTGACGAGGATGATTTCAATCCCGATACTCCCCCGGCTGGTTCGAATGACTTCGCGCTCAACGGCCGTACCGGTGACGATGTGTGGGTGGTTACCGCCGACGGGTCTTTCGTGGACGACGTGCATTTCCGCGGGACCCTCAACGGCGAATCTTTGGCCCGTGTTCCAAACTCCACAGGACGGTTAGCTCCATTGAGGCGGCCGACTTTCGGTTTGCCGAATATCGATCCGCGCGTGGGACCGGTGGTCATGACCGAGATTCAATACAACCCAGCTCTTTCTGAAGTTGCATTGGAAATCGACCCGAATCTCGATCCGAGTGATTTGGAATTTGTGGAAATCCATAATCCGACAGCCGTCAACGTGACACTTACCGATTGGCGACTCCGAGGAGGTGTTGAGTACAACTTTGGTGAAGGTGATAACTTAGCCGCGGGTGAGACGATTGTGCTGTTGAAATTTAATCCCGCGGATCCGGAAAATATCAATCAACTGAATGCCTTCCGTGCCCAATACGGCATTAATGAAGAAGTTCGGTTGATGGGTGGCTATCGAGGCCAACTGAGTAATGCCGATGATCGCATCGTCTTGTTGCGGCCGGATGGATTGGTTGAAGAAGACTCGGACGATTTAATTCGAGTTCAAGAAGATGAAGTTCTTTACGATGACCTGGAGCCGTGGCCGAAGAGTGCAGACGGAACAGGCCATTCGCTGCAACGGAGCAGCGTGGATGCCTTTGGCAATATCGGCCAGTCATGGATTGCCACCGTGCCCACGCCCGGAAGTCCTGACGCTTCTCTCGTTGGCGATTTCAATTTTGATGGCCTGATCAACCAGATCGATATCAATCTGTTGACCGATCAAATGCGGTCGCCAACACCCGACCCGAGCTTTGATCTCACGGCTGACGGAAAGGTCAATGCGGATGATCGTGACACGATGATCGAGGATGTCGTGGGAACCGACTTTGGTGACTCGAACCTTGATGCTGTCTTCAATTCAACCGACCTGGTGATCGTCTTCCAGGCCGGGGAATACGAGGATGAGGTTGCCTTAAATTCGCTTTGGGAAACGGGTGATTGGAACGGCGATGGCGATTTCGGATCCAGCGATCTGGTGCTCGCCTTCCAGAAAGGCGGCTATGCGCCAGCTGGACCTGGGGCGCTGGATTTCCGGGCAATTGCCGCGGCATTGCCTCACGATATCGTGGATAACGCCGAGCTGAATGAAATGGTGACCGAGCAAATTAGTGTCCAAGAAAACTTGCGCCCCTTGGCCATTGAATTGATCGACGAGAGTCTTGAATCCCTTTTTGAAGCGGATCTTGAACTCGACGAAAGAGAAATGCAGGAGCTCGGTCGCAACCTGGACGAATTCGGACAACTCAGGGGAGGTGTTTAGGGCGTGCGGCGTCCTCCAGCCAATCGCCAAAACGGCAATGGTTTTCGGTCTTTACAGTATAATAAGGCCAGTCTGATCGATCGGAAAACTTCATTGACGTGACGGGTTCGCGTCACGCTTCCTTGACGGCGCTTCCTGAGTGATGATGTTTCAATAGATGGGCTTTCCGAGTGTGATCTTCACATTCTACGATTGCGACGCGACCAAATAAAACGAGGGAGATGGATATGGGTTTACGCTCGAATTCTCGAGTCAACCGCAGGCGGCATCGAGTTATCGAAACTCTTGAGAAACGTGTGCTATTGGCCGGCGATCTCGTCGGACATTGGCGCGCCGATGACTTGAATGCAGTGGTCGATGATCAGGCAGTTGTTTCGACCTGGACGGACGTCGTTGGTGGTGTTGAAGCAAGTCGGACCGGGACTCCCGTTTTAGCGAAGGGGAGCGTCGGCGGAAGGTCTGCTGTCCGGTTCGAGAATTCGGATGGCCCCGACGGTTTGATGATCCCATCGTCAATAAGTCCGTTGTTGGACGAGACCGATTTCTCAGTCGTTGCTACCTTTGCCACGTCGTCAACAGACCTGGTCGGTGGCACCGCTGCCTGGCTGAATAATTCCGGGCTGGTCGATGCGAACAATCTGAATTTTGGTCAGGATTGGGGACTGACCATGAATCCTGACGGTGCGTTGTCTGTGGGGATGGGGTTAGGGGCTCCCTTTGCGTCGACCACCGCCTATTCGGATGTGAATGGCCTGAACGACGGCCAATTCCACGTCGCAACGCTGACTCGAGACGGCGCGAATATGATGATCTACGTGGATGGGGCCCTTGTCGGTTCTTTGTCCAATGGGGTCGACACGATGCTTTCTCCGAACGACATCTTTATTGGCCGGACGAATGCAGGAAAGCATGGGTTTGATGGCGACATTGCCGACGTGCGGTTTTATGACGGTGCGCTTTCCGAACAGGAGGTGTTGTCAGTCTATGGCGATCTGAACAGCTACTACAACAATAGTCCTCCGACGGCGACTCCGGATGAATATACCTTTGCGGAAGATGTTTCCGTTTTGTTTGCTCTCGTCACCGCCGATCGCGGAGTTCTTAGTAACGATGTGGATCCCGACGGAGATCCCCTGACGGCAGTTCTTGTCGATACCGCTCAACACGGGGTACTGACTCTCAATCCGAATGGTTCTTTTTCCTATGATTCCGATGAGAATTTCTCAGGCGTCGATTCCTTCACTTATCGGGCACGTGATTTTCAAGATTCAGAAGTCACGTTGGTAACGATTAATGTGACGCCCGTTTATGATCCGCCGATTGCAACTCCTGATCGGTACAAGTTGCTCTCAGGGGATGTGCTTTCGGTGAGTTCTCTGGTTGGTGTTCTTGAAAACGACATCAATGTTGACGGTGCAACGCTGAAGGCTGTGCTCAGTCGAGATGTCGATCATGGTCAATTGGCCTTGGCCGAAGATGGTGGCTTAACGTTCGATCCTCAGGGGTTCGCAGGTGTCGCGACTTTCGAGTATCGCATTGATGACGGTTCGCAACTTTCGAGTCCCATCGAAGTTTCGATCGTGGTCAACAGCCCGCCCACGGCTAATGATGATTCGTTTGTGATCAACGAGGATGAAGTCTATACGACCACGGTTGCCAATGGTGTGTTGGCAAATGATGTCGATGCTGAAGGCGATAATCTGGTTGTCTCCTTGGTGGAATCGACTCAGCATGGAACACTGGAACTGAATCCTGATGGTTCCTTTAGCTATCAGTCGCAGGCCAACTATTCCGGTTCCGATTCGTTCACCTATCAACTCTCCGATGGAGAAGATAGCTCGGCGATCGCGACGGTTAACCTAGAGGTGCGAGCTGTCAATGATGCTCCTGCGGCTGAGGATGACGTCTACTTTGCATTGGCGAACGAAACACTGGAAGTCAGCGTCTTGGCGGGGGTCCTGGCAAATGACTCGGACATTGAAGGCGGTGAACTTTCTGCCGTACTGGCAACGCCGCCAGCACAGGGGACCCTGACGCTGCAATCGGATGGATCATTTACCTATCAACCGGTCGCTGATACCACGGGTGTCGTCGAGTTTACCTATCAGACTTCGGATGGTCAGGATCTGTCGGCACCTGCCACCGTTCGCGTCGCGATTAACTCACTTGAGCAGCAACAGCAGATTATTATCAACGAAGTGCATGTTGATCCGCCGCAGAAAACTGAACTTGTCGAATTCATCGAGTTGTTCAACAAGGGCGATGCGCCGATCGACATGTCTGGATGGACACTTCGCAATGCCGTTGATTATGCCTTCCCTGAGGGAGCTTCGATTCCTTCGGGTGGCTATCTTGTGGTGACGATGAATCCGGAAATGTTCACCGATAAATTCTCCAAGCCGGCGATCGGACCTTGGGAAGGGCGGCTTGCCAATTCAGGTGAGACGATTGAGTTGTGGACCGCCGGTGGAGCACAAGTCGATGAGGTCGATTATCAACTGGGCTTCCCGTGGCCAACCTATGGCGAAGATGATGGTCGCTCGATTCAACTGATCGAGCCCAGTATGCAGAACGATCTCGGTGGCAATTGGCGTTCAGCCAAACCAACTCCGGCAGCGAAAAACTCTGTCTACGCGGACAACGCCGCGCCTCAGATGCGACGGGTTGAACATTCACCCACGTCGCCAACTTCCGCCGACGACGTGACGATTACAGCCCGAGTCACCGACCCAGACGGAGTGCTGTCCGTCATGCTCGAATACCAGTTGGTAAATCCGGGAGATTACATTGGTCTGTCGGACAACCGTTACAAGACGGACTGGACATCCGTCGAGATGAGAGATGATGGCCAAAACGGCGACGTTGAAGGGTTCGACGGCGTTTACACCGCAGTCATGCCCGCAGAATTGCAATCGCATCGACGGCTGGTCCGTTATCGTCTAACGGCGACCGATACGAAAGGTGCGGCCATTCGTGCACCCTATGAAGATGATCTACAGCCGAACTTCGCTTACTTCGTCTATGACGGCGTTCCGGATTGGACCGCATCCGATCGGCCCGGCTCAAAGCCTGAAGTGACGTACACCGGCGATGTGCTCAACAGTATTCCTGTCTATCAGCTGATCACGACTCGCCAGTCCCACATCGATTCGCAATATATTCCCGATTCGACCCGCCGAGGTGGATACGGCGGAAGTGATTATCTGTGGGAAGGCACCATGGTTTATGACGGAGTCGTTTACGATCACATCAATTATCGTGCACGCGGTGGCGTTTGGCGTTATGCGATGGGCAAGAATATGTGGAAATTCGACTTCAATCGAGGTCACCGTTTCCAGGCCCGTGATAACTACGGCAATGAATATTCGGAGCTGTGGGACAAAATCAATTTCTCCTCCGTCATCCAACAGGGCGATTTCCGCCATCGCGGTGAACAAGGATTATTCGAGTCGGTTGGTTTCAAGCTCTATAACCTTGCGGGAACCGAAAGTCCCAATACGAATTACGTTCATTTCCGGATTGTCGAAAGCGAAAACGAGAACGGAGCGGATCAATATAAGGGTGATTTCCAAGGTCTTTATCTGGCCATTGAACAACCGGATGGAAACTTCCTGGACGAACACGGATTACCGGATGGCAACTTCTATAAGATCGAAGGAAATAACCCTGAGTCGGTAACCAACCAAGGACCCTATCAGGTTGATGATCGCTCCGATGCTCGCTCCTTCATTCGTTCATTCCGTGGGAACTCAAGACCGGACGTCCAGTGGTGGCAGGAAAACCTCAATCTCGAAAAGTACTACGGCTACCAGGCGATATCGCACGCGATTCATCATTACGACACCGCCTTCGGTAAAAACTTCTTCTATTACAACAACCCGGAAACCGGTCGCTGGGAAATTCATCCCTGGGATCTCGATTTGACGTGGGCCAACAATATGTATGGCAATGAAAACCACGAATTCAACACCAGGGTCGCCAAGAATGATGACTTCAATGAATATGTCAACCAGGCGAATATGGATTCACGTAATCGGCTGAATCGCTACTACCAGAATCGGTCGCGTGAGATTCTGGATTTGCTCTACAACCAGGAGCAAACGGGAATGCTCATCGATGAGATGGCTTCCTTTGTCTATCAGCCGGGTGAAGTCTCGTTTGTTGATGCGGATCGGGCGATGTGGGACTACAATCCCGTCAACGCAGTCAATTCTCGCTACTCGAATAGCAGCAAGAATGCGTCACGCTGGAAGTTCTACGCTCAAGCGAGTACCAAAGATTATGCCGGCATGATCAAAATTCTGAAGGATTATGTGGACGAGCGTAACAGTTGGATCACACGCAGGATTTTGACCAACGAAGATAATGTTCCGAAAACCCCGACGGCATCCTATGTTGGGCCGGAAGGATTTCCGCTGAGTGATTTGACCTTCCAAACAACTGCCTTCGATAGTCCTATCGGTGCCGAGTTTGCTCGCATGGAATGGCGGATTGCTGAGGTGACGGATCCATCGGCGCCAGGTTTCGATCGATACAGTCGAACCGAACCGCGGCTCTATGAAATCAATTCGCTTTGGGAAAGTGGCGAATTGGAGACCTTCGACGATGCGATCACGATTCCTTCGCATCTGGTCGAGCCTGGGAAAACCTATCGAGTTCGCGTCCGGATGATGGACAACGATGATCACTGGGGACACTGGTCCGCACCCGTTCAGTTCGTAGCCAACGCGGCTGTTTCAACCGAATTGGCGGAATCTCTGCGAGTGAGCGAAGTCAATTACAATCCGGCTGCCCCAACCGCTGCTGAATTGGCTAATGGCTTTGAAAGTAATTCTGACTTCGAATTCATCGAACTGATAAATATTGGAGCTGAGTCGATCGACCTCTCAGCTGCTGCCTTGGATCGTGTGGACACAGAACAAGGTGAGCAGGGTGTTGGATTCAGCTTTGCCGAGGGGACCATAACCGTCCTTGAACCCGGTCAGCGCGTCTTGGTGGTAGAAGATTTGGAGGCCTTCAATTCCCGTTACGGAAGCGACCTTCCAGTGGCAGGTCAATGGAATGGACGGTTGAGTAATAATTCGGAACAGATTACGGTTTCGGCCTTTGGTAGTGTCATCCAACAATTCACCTATGACGATGAATGGCATGCATCCACGGACGGACTGGGAGCCACCTTAGAATCCGTCGACGTTAATGCGACGGATCTTGCCCGCTGGTCGACGGCTGCAGGCTGGAAAGCAAGCCCCGTGATCGGCGGAACGCCCGGCGCTGGTGGAATCGACCGTTTGCCGGGTGACTCTAATGGTGATGGTAACTTTGATTCCTCCGACCTCGTTGTTGCGTTCCAGTCTGGTGAATATGAAGACGGCATCGCCGGCAATTCAACCTTCGAAGAAGGCGATTGGAATCAGGATGGCGATTTCGATTCGTCGGATCTGGTTTACGTGTTCCAGTTGGGACTCTACGAGGTCGTCGCGGCTCGCTCAGGCTTGCAGCTCGAACTCGTTGGTGCTGCACTGGCACCCACAACCGATCATCGTGAAGCGACCGTCCACGTCGCTCGCACTGCCGACGGTCAGCTGGAAATGCAGGGGCCGATCGAACTTCACGATCAAGTTGCCATTGATCGAGTTTTTGATGAGTTGGCTGAGACCTCGCCGTCCGAAGACTCTAAGACGCTCCTGATCCTCGACGAAGACTCGGTTCTCGACATTTGAGGCAGTGCGGATTAGAGTGGGGCGGATAACGAAAACGACCTCACCTGATTGGGACCCTTTCATGGCGAAACACTCTCTTCCATGGTCGCTTGTCGCGGCGGCCATGCTCGTCGTCGGTTTAGTCGGCGCTGATTTCGCGCCGGCTGCTACGAACGTCGTCTTCATCATCGCCGATGATCTGTCTGCCGAGGCGTTGGCCTGTTATGGGAATTCACAATGTCGAACGCCTGCGATCGATCGTCTGGCAGAACAGGGGCTGCGATTCGAGCGAGCCTATAGTCAGTTCCCCGTCTGCGGTCCCTCACGGGCTGCCTTGATGTCCGGCATGTATCCCCAGGCAATCGGCGTGGTCGGCAACGGATCGTCTCGTCAATTCACCAATAATCTCGGCGATCGACCTTCTTTCAGTCAGCATTTTAAGAACCGCGATTATTACACCGCACGCGTTAGCAAGATCTATCATATGCGGGTGCCCGGTGACATTACGGCGGGAGTCGATGGGCCCGACCATCATGCCTCGTGGACTGAACGATTCAACTGCCAGGCACCGGAGTGGATGTCGCAGGGCCAACATGCTCATTTGAGTCATGAACGCCTGAGTCGAGATCCGGAAAAACACTATGGACTAGGTTTTGGCACCGCCTTTTATGTCGTCAAGGGAAATACAAACGGTGCTGAGCAAGCCGATGATCAGGCCGCTGAAAAGGCGATCGAAATTCTGGGAGAGCTAAAAGATAAACCCTTTTTCCTCGCCGTTGGGTTTGTTCGTCCTCACGTCCCGCTGGTCGCACCGGCGGAATTCTACGCGCCCTATCCGCCCGCAGAGATGAAATTACCCGCCCGATGGTCTGACGATTGGAGCGACATCCCCAAAGCGGGAATCTCCCACAATTCCCAACGCATCGGTTTCGCTGGTAATTCCGCCAAGCAGCAGGAGGTGCTCGCTGCCTACTATGCCTCTGTCGCCTACATGGATTATCAGGTGGGTCGGATCCTTGATGCACTCGACGAGCTTGACTTGCGAAAAAACACCATCGTCGTCTTTACCTCCGATCACGGATACCACCTCGGTGAGCATGATTTTTGGCAGAAGATGAGTCTTCATGAGGAATCGGTAAGGATCCCTTTGGTCATTTCTGTGCCTGGAAAGAATCCTGCTGTGACCGAAAGTCTCAGCGAGCAGATCGACCTCTTCCCGACGCTGTCAGAACTCTGTGAGTTGACCGTGCCTGAGCATTGTCAGGGAGTGAGCCTCGCCCCACTTTTTGATGATCCAAATCAAGTTGTTCGAACTGAGGCCTACTGCATGCACGGCAAAGGCCACTTGCTACGGACAAACCGATGGGCCTACATCGAGTATCGGGACGGGACGCAGGAACTCTACGACATGCTGCAAGATCCAAAGCAGTTTACGAATCTGGCCGCTACCGGTGAGCATCAAGAGACCGTACAAAGCCTGAAGCAACAATTGCAAGCAAAGCTCTCCGAGATCAACAGCTCCCAAGATTAATCAGAATTCGACAACCCGAATAGCTCGACAACAACGGCCTGATCATAGATCGTGCGATTAGATGCTGTTGAGCAAATCTTCGGTCGAGTCCGTCGAAACCGAGTCCGTCGAAACCAACAAGATCAAATCCCGAGACTCAGCTCGCTCGGTCTCCGCGACCAGATCTAAAGCAATCGGCCCGTTTTCAACCTCATCAGAGAGCACATCATCCACGAGTGCTGGAGATAAGCCAACCTTCGATTCCTGCGTGGATCGGTCTTCTTCGAGCTGGAATGGGAGTGGAATCGCCGCGACGGAATTGTCTTCCTGGCTCTCGAGATTGAGATGATTGATCACCAGCAACGCGTCGATCGGCGAAACAAAACCGTCGTTATTCGAATCCAGATAATGCGTTGGCATTTGCGTGGGGTCCAATTCGTGAGGACCCACGGTGTTGAGTTCGTTCAGCACAAACAAAGCATCAATGGGCGAAATGAAGGAGTCGTCATTCACGTCGAGTGGTTGGTCGTAATTGTGCCACGGATTGAGTGGTTCCTCGGTATCTGCTGCCGAGATGAAGATGTTCTTCAGTTCTTTGTAGTTTTCGGAGTCCTCCAAGCCATTCTGAGTCAGGTTGTAGACGGACACCACTTCGTTTTCGCTGCCCAGGATGACGACGTCTCGCCAGTCATAAGCAAGAAGATTTCCCCAAACGTCAGACTGGCCGTCGTTGTCTGAATCGACATCCTGCAACCAAGGGATGTCCACAGTGGCAGTTGCCAATCCATTGCCCAAGTGATTGTTTAAGCCGTTGATGCCGAGAATCTCAATGTTGAGATCGCCATAATCAGCATCCAACTCGTCCTGCATGTCATTCAAGTAGCCAAACTGGCTACGGCAGTAACCTCACTGAGCGTTCCCGAGATACCAACCGCTGACTTGCCCAAGATAGTCTCGAGGTGACACCATCTGGTCATAACGCTCGGAAGATTCATTGACGTCAATCAATGCAAAGTCCGGAACCATGTCGCCCTCTCCCTCGGCAAATACACCGTCGAAGGTGCCACCGTGCAAGAGCGTTCGCGACTCGAGACTTTCAACAACAAGAGCGGATACGCGGCGCTGGCTGCCGCGGCGTGCATTCCGATTTCTAAACATGCGGTACCGTATTGATCGTGGGAATCCAGAGTCCGAAAAGCTGGCGAAACAGTGAGCGTTCATTATAAGTGCGGATCAAAAATTCGACATCATTTTCCCGGCACACCTTTCTGGGGAGAAGACGGCTCGATCGTCGTTGGTAGCCTCTCTGCCGATTGTTCGGTCCCGGCTCCTCTCCCCCGACGACTGGATGTCAATCAAACGAGACAGTTTCCTACTTCCAGACTGCTCGATTTGCCGAAGTGGGACGCCTGCCAGGTAAGGAAAAAATGCATGATTCGTGTTTCGCTCAAGAAGCTCACCTGCCGATCGACACCGGCGGTGTCACCAAAGGTCGGATTTTCGCCGGCCTGGGAGCAGCATCGGAACTCGACGTTGATATTGTTCATAGGAGGCCCCATGAACGTCCACGAGATCTTTTTCTTCCCATCGGATGGCAGCGAGGATGTAGACGGTCAATAACGAGGCAAACATCAGTCGGGATGTCGTCATGGTGGGTGCTGCCCAGAAAACCAACAGCCAGCCGACGTACAGCGGATGACGGACCCATTGATAGAAACCGGGAGTGGTAAAATGTAACGCGGTGTGGGGTTTCGCCTGCCAGAAAAGCCAAGCCTGTCGCAGGCCAAACATCTCTGCATGATGAATCAGAACGGTAGTGATAACGATCGTAATCCAGCCCAACGCGTTGAGAGTCCAAAGGGAGATTTGACCGAACAGACTGTCGATTTGCCAGATGATTCCACCTATCGGTTGCCAGGTTTGGAAGAGAAGCAGCAATGCTCCGCTGGACAACAACACATAGCTGCTCCTTTCTGCAGCCGCGGGTATCCATTGAAGACACCACAACTTGAAGAAAGGGCGGGCCATCACGCTGTGCTGCACAGCGAATAACGACAATAAACCTAGATTGATGAAGAACGCTTCGGCAGGAGCTTTCGTGACTGGAGCGTCGATGGACTTTGGGACAAATTGGTTTGTCAGGAATCCGATTGCATACAAAAGTGTGAGCACTGAAATTGCGTAGCAACCCATTCCATAAAGCAAAATGATGAATCGTTTCATCGTTGAGATCTCAGGAGGCCTTTGAGGCCTCGTCATGAATGAATCTTCGGCGGCTACGAATTTCTCCGATGGTTTCTTGCGTTGCACTGTATCTTGGCTTCTCATAAAGATACGGGAAAAAGGAACCCATGGAATTTTATTTTAACAAGGTCAGCTATCGGGACATCACGATGACACGATTCGTATTAATTTTTCTCTTGTTGGCGTGCTTTTGGAGCGGATCGCTACGAGCGGAAGAACGGCATCCCAACATCGTGTGGATTTCGGTTGAGGATATGAGCCCTGATCTGGGCTGTTACGGAGATCGTTTTGCTTCGACGCCGCATCTCGATCGATTGGCATCCCAATCTTTGAGGTATACGAATGCCTTTGC
>PBNZ01000006.1 GCA_002723275.1 Planctomycetaceae bacterium | reverse complement strand
TCCGGCTGAGACAAGACTCAAATAACTCAGTACTCCATCCGCCCGCCTGCCACGAACCAGACTTCATGGCTCGCCAAACGGCGTCACCTCGAAGTGCCTCGACCCACTTCACACCGGTCTCCCCCCCTGCTCTCCGTTCCGCCATACATTGAATCACTTCCAAAGCATGGAAGTCATAGCTGTCGATCCCGCCCATCGCAACACACATGACTTCCTCAACGTTGGCGTCATAGGGCATATCGATCGCAGGCATGCGCCAGGTCACGGGAAGCGACGAACCCGCGGAGTAGCCGAATTTCAGCTCGTGCGAGGTATCAACCATCTCTTTGGCCCAGGCCCACTTCCACGACAAGTGCTTGTCGTTAAACATCGGAGCCGTCTTCCCATCTTCACGATAGACCTTCACCACCTCTTTAAAGAATTCAAATCGTGGATAGAGCGTTTGCTGGAATTCATTTCGCGGATACTTCCCATGCTCTCCAATCACCAGCACAGCATCCACTGCGAGTTGGTCTCCACCGCAGCGTAACGCTTCTGGAATGCTCGGATAGATCTTAAAGCCGAATTCCTTCGCACGACTTTTGCTCAGATCGTTTTCAGGCTGCTGATCAACATAGGCGGAGACAACTTCAAAGGGCGGGTGATGCCAACGACCCTCGCGTGGATAGCCGACAAGGAACCGTGTGCCCATATGCCATGCGTGCGAATAATAACGCCATTCGGTGGTAATGATGGCAAGCCGCTTACGTTTCGAGCTATCTGTAGACCATGCGTTTGCACTCGAAGATAAAGCCCCCGAAGACAAAGCACCCATGGCGGCCAAAAAAGATCGTCGATCCAACATCACTGCGCTCCGAAAACATGTTGCTACGTATTCGTTCAATAACCGCTGGAGAATTCGACGTCGCTAAAGCAATTCGCCGATCGGTTTCGCACCACCTACGATTTGGTGCGGTCTCCCATCACGGTCTTGCAGCACGAGACTGCTTGGTGGAATGCCCAGATTGTGATACAGGGTCGCGAATATATCTCGATAATGAACAGGTCGGTCTCTGGGTTCGCTGGCATGGGCATCGGTCGAGCCAATCACCTGTCCGGTTCGCATACCTCCACCAGCAAGGAGAGCCGATGCAGCTTGCGGCCAGTGGTCGCGCCCTGCGTCCTTGTTGATTCGTGGAGTTCTGCCAAATTCACCCCAGACAACAATCGATACATCGTCCAGCATGCCGCGGTTATCGAGGTCCCGAACCAAAGCGCTCAGGCCCATATCGAGCATGGGAATGGTAAACCGCGCCTTTTTGAAGTTGCCCTGGTGCCAATCCCAGTTGTGGCCACCACGACTTTCGCGTTCAAGCGGCCAAGGGCTGAAAGCAAGCGTGACGCAACGAACTCCGGCTTCCACCAAACGGCGAGCCACAATGAATTGCTTCAGCAACTCGGGGCCTCCGTTCACGGGAATCGCTGAATCGCTGATTCCATATTCACGACGGAGCGAATGATCTTCACGTTGCCAATCGAGAGCCGCTCCCAGTTTGCTGGAGGTCAATATCCCGAATGCCTGCGTTTGAACCGCATCCATCCCGTCCAGCGCGCCACTGTTATCCAGATCACGCCGCAGTCTGTCGATGCTGCGATGCAGTTTTTGACGATCCGCGAGTCGGCTGAGTGATATGTCATTGAGTACGATATCGGCCGATGATTCTTGTTGCTTGCGAAGTGCTTCGCCACTCATTCCGGACTTGTAGACAATGTCCGTTCGCCGTCGCCGGTTCGGTTCAAAACCGGCGTGACCGATCCCAAGAAAACCTGCCTGGTTCAACGATGCTCGAGTGGTCGATTCCGCGTTCTTCGGCGAGAGACTCACGAAAGACGGTACGGCAGGAGAAACCGATCCCTGAATCTTGGACACAGCCGCCCCTAAAGAAGGCCAACCGCCCTGGGGGAACTGACCAAACGCCTGTGAATCTCCTTGTTGCGGATGCGTTTCCCAACCGGTGAGGCATTGGTGAAGATTATGATCGTCGCGAGCGCCGTGGAGAGATCGGACAACGGCATACTTGTCGATCAGCGCGGCGGTCCGCGGCATGAGCTCGGTGATCTCGATTCCCGGAACGTTCGTGCGAATCGGCGTAAACTCACCACGAATTTCAACGGGCGCGGCTGGCTTCATGTCAAACATGTCCAGCTGCGGGGGGCCACCGGGCAATAAGATCATGATGACCGACTTGTGCGAACGCTGAATGCCGTGCGTCTGCTCTGCACGCAACAGTTGCGTTAACGTAGCTCCGCCAAGTCCGAGGCTACCAATCCGTAAGAAGCCACGGCGCGACAGGCCGTCACAAAACTTGCTTTGTTGACCCAGAATTGTGAGCATCGAGTCTGCCCTCACCAGGAATGGACCGATTGCGATTCGGTCAATATAGCGGTATCAAGTGACGGCGACAAACAACATTAGCGGCGACACAAGAGGAAACCACAAACCGGTTAGCCCTAGCGGGATTTTTGACCCAATGCCGGAAAATGTTGAAAGGATTGATTTTACCGGGACGCCGACGCTTACCCGAATCCCCAGGAGGAAAAGGATTGCAGACGGCACGCTGAAATCGCTGGCCTGACTCTCATAGCCTCCCCTATTGGAACGGGATCTCGATCGGGACAATCACTCTCTTTCAGCCCATGACAGAAGGTTTCACCCTGCCCAATCAACGGTGATCGCCCTGCGTTGTTCGGGNGATTCAAACATGCACATTTTGGAGTTATGGTTGACGACAGAACTGAATTCGCGGCATACACTGAATCGACAGAACAATGTCAACTGCGGTTTTGAACGCGTTTCTCGGTGGTACCTGTTATGTCTTCTGCCAACATCTTTTGAAGGAACCCAAGAGCGCGCCATCATGGAAGATTCTGGATTGTCTTCGTGGCAACCGCATTTATCTCCACTGGCAAAGCGGTGGCTGTGGAAACAGGCGAATCGAACCAGCCCGTCAGCTACAAAGAATTGGAAATCCAGGCTACTGAGATCAACAAAGATCTCGTCGTCGGAATGCCAACCGTTGATATTGGGATTTATCTCGGGGAAACAGAGGGTCAGCCACACCCTTATGTCACGACACCTGACGAGTTGAAAACTTCGTTCGAGCAAGCGAAGGAGATTTTCGTCGAAGCAGGTGTCCAACTGCGGTTACTCTTCGTCAAGCAAGCACTTGTTTCTGCCGCATGGCTAACGCTTCAGGCAAATCAGGTCACCGGAGTCGCTGTGTCTCCAAAGATCAACGCGTATATCGGTTATCGCGCCGCCCACTGGAAATTAACGGACGAAGCCAAACACACCTTTGAGGGCATCATTCAGGAACACGTCGATAATCATCAGACAATTTATTTGCTATATCTGACAGAAGTTCAGATGGCATACTTCGATCGCTCCGATCCAGCCGACCCACAAATCAAATCGATACNGACCGGCGGACTGTCGCTNCCTGCCTATCTTTTCGAGGCACGAATTCCACGACTTATTCGCGGCGTCATCACCATCTGTTATCGGAACGAAACCGGAGGTCGTTTGATGCCCACGAGTTAGGTCACAAACTCATCAATGTGAGTCACGAATATCGAGAGATCAGCCCTCAATTCGAGGTTCAAGGTGAGGGTGGCTTAATGCTTTACGGAGAAGGTACTGACATTCCATCAGGCAAAGCAGGCCGATGGCATCAAGAACGGCTACATCGCTCGCCATTCATCTATCGAACGAAAACAGACAAAACGAAAATCTGGAATGCAGATTATCTCGAGAACGGACACTACTACGATCCGCTGTATGGTGACAAAGTCATCCGTTTTGACATCATGGAGCTTCCTCAATCCACCCCGTAGCTNCTTGATGCTCCGGTAGATCCCGGAATCAGATGGTTTTCTTTCTCGCATCGACGATGGCAATTGAATTGTGCTCGGTCAGACGGTAGGCTCCGGGAATGAAACTCAAACTCCGTTTATCTCCGTTGCTGCTCTGCGTAGCTTGCTGCCNGAGTGCCCTTATCAATTCATCAATAGCAGAGGACCAGGTGGAAAAGCAAATTACATCTGCCGCACANGGCCACATCTTGACCAATATGGGCGTGTGGTCGCCAGACAGCAAGTGGGTTATCTACGACGTCCGAAGTGATGCGGCAGGAGACAACTTCGATGGGCAGAGGATTGAACGGGTCAATCTCGATTCGGGAGAGGTAGAGGTCTTATTCGAATCGCGCAACGAAGCCCATTGCGGAGTTGCGACGACAAGCCCGACCGACGATCGCATCGTTTTCATTCATGGCCCGGAAAACCCTGATGATCAATGGNAGTATGCCGCCTTTCATCGTCGCGGCGTGATCGTTCACGCAGATAATCCTGACAAACATGAAAATCTTGATGCCCGAGATATCGTCGCTCCCTTCACTCCCGGCGCTCTGCGTGGAGGCACCCATGTCCACACGTTTAGCGGAGACGGCAAGTGGGTGGCTTTCACCTACGAAGATCACGTCCTGGCAAATCTCAATGCGAGTGACAAAGAAGGTGACACCAACGGAAGCCCTGATGAAAACCAACGCAACGTCGGAGTCAGTGCACCCATACGAGCTGTGTCACCTCCACAATCGCATCCTCGNAATCACGGCGGCTCTCATTTCTCGGCGCTGGTCACGCATACCACCTCGACTCCNCGTCCAGGTTCAGATGACATCACTCGGGCCTTCAGCGATGCATGGATTGGAACCGATGGTTACCTACGCACCGATGGCACTCGGCAAAAAAAATCAATCGCCTTTCAGGGGCACGTGCTGACGCAATCGGGTGACACCATTCCTGAGGTGTTTGTGGTGGATCTTCCAGAGGACATTAGCCAAGAGTCCGACCAAGGGCCGCTTCAGGGGACGCGACATCAAAGACCGCAGCCGCCGGAGGGAACGAAACAGCGCCGACTTACATTNACCNCCGATCGAAAGCATCCTGGCATACAAGGCGTTCGGCANTGGCTGCGCAGNTCACCCGANGGTTCCAAGATTGCATTCTTGATGAAGTCCGACGAGGGTGTTCCNCAGTTGTGGACCGTTTCACCGAACGGCGGAGAAGCCAAACAACTCACCCATAATCCCCACCCGATTAGTTCCGCATTTAGTTGGAGCCCCGATGGAAAACAGATCGCCCACGCGATGGATGGATCGATTTGCATCACGCTTGCGGATTCGGGCAAGACGATTCGCCTGACAGACAAGAATGCTGGGACGATCAGACCTGAGGCATGTGTCTTCTCACCCGACGGAACGAAGATCGCGTACGTACGCCACATCTCAGAAAACGGTCAAACGCGGAATCAGATCTTCATCCTGGACGTTGCGNCCGCATTGGCAAAAGGAACATAACCCGATTGCTTTGTCCAAGCTGGCTTGAATCCCGCACTTCAACAGCCACGCTGTCTTTGAGAACTGCGTCGATCGAGAACGCCTCGAATGCGACAGTCGTGTTCGGTTCTCACGTCCACGGATTGCGCTCCGATCTGACGGTCATCAGCGATTAGATCGGNAACCGACCGGAACCAGCATCCGTGAATTAAATGAGAGAGTACCAGCCTGTCTAATACCCCAATGCCTCTCGCAGTACAGGCTCAAACACGTTTGCCTGGCGAAAGAAGCCCAGGTCATTCGCATGAGAACCGTCCGTCGCACCATCACCATCGATTCCGTATAAACGATCGCCTTGAATGTAGTAAAGGTTACCGACGGATTCGGATTGCAGTTTGTGGAACGCCGCCTTCAACGCGGCATGGTTGGCCGTATGGTGAGCATCTCGGGCGGGCAAAATCCAACTGTTGGTGTTTCTGCGATCTTCGACGAGGATGATCGGTGTGTCTGGCTTCTTGGATCGAATCTGCTTCACCAGCGGCACACATCGCTCCTCCACCATCTCGGCATTCATATTCGGAAGACAGTCAATGACGTAAGCCGCTGCGTCGATCCGAGTCANATAGTCGCCAACTTCCGTGTGCATTTTCCCGTTTCCGGAAAAGCCCAGATTCACGACGGGCATGTCGAAACGTCGCCCCAGAATCGCCGTGTGTACCATTCCTGGACGGCTCGCACAGGCTCCGTGAGTAATACTGGTACCGTAAAAGACGATGGGTTTTTCGCGAGGCTCGAGTGCTTCAAATTGACTCTTCGACGGCACACCAATGGCCAGGAATTCGACACCATTATATAGAGGCAAATAGATTGCGTATTCGCGAAAGCCTGGAGCCAGGTCGCTGACTAGCTGCGTCTTGACTTCCTGCGACGAAGGTCGTGTCACCTGTACCCACCGCCATTTGCGTTCATCATCTCGCGCATAAAGGTCGACACCACTCACCCCCGTTGCGGGCATATGAGGCATCGCGAGGTTTGGATTCAACAATTTGTAATGCACATGAATGGCTGTGGAATCCGTCTTGAAACGGACCATCATTCCGGCGGAATGACGACTCAGGTTCCAGACCGCATTTGTGACCTTGCCGTCCGCTGCAGCCGGTAAACGATCGAACCATCGCTTTCGTTCCAACTCGGGTAGAATTCGGCCTTCTACACCCCAGCGGGCCACATCGTACCAGGCCAGGCCGTCGCCAGCCCGCTTTCGTTCAGCCATCTCCGGATCGAGTTCGCCGATCTTCGATGCGGGCTTCTCCTCTGCTTGGACCGAAGCATTCCATGCCAAAAGGGACAGCATTAGCAACAGCAACAAAGTTGATTGTTTCATCGTTCGCCTATTATCCAGTCAAAAGCAAGGTAATGTATTCATCGCAAAGAGTCATCAAAGGGTCGACGCTGACTCGAGGAGAGCACAACAGGTTGTTCCTGATTCTATCATCCACCGCTTTCACTTTAAAACTGTTCACGGGGCTTTTGAACAGCGTCTTCAAAATTCGACCCGGCTTTACACTGACCTGCCATGGATATTACGATCACTGGAGCGAACCTTCAATAACGGTCGCTTGGCCATCAACTTTCGGCAAGGCGATGCACACNCCCACTCCTGGCGAATTCCCTTGAGTTTCGACAACAAGATGGCTGCCACACCGACGGAAACCACTGAACGTCTGGAAGGACTGGATATCCTGCGAGGGTTTGCACTCTATGGCGTCTTCTTGACGAATGCCATGGTTTCATCGCGTTCATTGGAAGAGGCGGTCGCACCTCCCGACTTGCAGAATCTTGCTGACGCGAGCC
Source organism: Planctomycetaceae bacterium (assembly GCA_002723275.1). GTDB lineage: Bacteria > Planctomycetota > Planctomycetia > Pirellulales > Pirellulaceae. Next base: position 30,935 of record PBNZ01000006.1, on the reverse strand, counting down.
AAGGGATTTCGGAAACAATCGCCTGGGCGATTTTTGACGGACTGCTCGTCACCAAGTTCGTCGCGATTTTTTCGTTGCTCTTCGGCATGGGACTTGTGCTGCAAAATGAGCGAGCCGAGACCAAGAGACAGCCGTTCGCACCGATCTATCGTCGTCGACTCACCATCCTGGCTGTGATCGGCGTACTGCACGGATGCCTGCTGTTTGAGGGCGATATCCTGCTAGTTTACTCGATCGTCGCAGCGGTATTATTCTGTTTCCGTAACCTGTCTGCACGAGCGTTATTCGGAATGTCGCTATTCCCATTGATGCTAGGTTTATTTTTGGCGCTGGCCTGGACCTTGCTGGAACACCTCGATCAGGCAAGCGAATATGCTGAATCAGATTCCTGGTTTAAGAGCATGCTTCCGTCAGCGACCTTTCTAGAGATGCTGATGATTCGTCCCATGGAGTTCTTGGGTTGGCTCTTTTTATCCAGCTTACTGTCATTCAACTGCCGCGTCGTCGCGTTTTTCTTCATGGGAGCCGCCATCATGAAGTGCGGATGGATTAAACCGCAATTTGTGAATTGGCAACGTAACGTTGGCTTGGTTTGCCTGGCAATCGGCCTGACCATGGAAGGGCTGAGCGTTTATTGGACGCTCTCCATCGAATCACCAAGTCTCGGACTGAGTCTCTTGAGAACAGTGTTGGATGAGTTGGGCTCTGTGATTCTTAGTTTCGGATACATGGGAATCGTGCTTTGGAGTGTCCACCGCAATTTACTGACACGGTTGACACGATGCCTGGCTGCTGTCGGGCGTACGGCACTCACCAATTATTTGCTTCAGTCCGTCATTTTAAACGTCGTCTTCATGGCATTCGGCCTCGGCCTCCATCACCAACTATCGCGCGTCCAAGTGCTCGTTTGGTTTTCTCTTATCTTCGTCGCTCAAATCATTATCAGTACGCTTTGGCTCAGTTATTTCAAAATGGGACCTATCGAAAAATTATGGCGAGCCCAAACCTATCGCGGCGTGACGAAGACTGAACGGAGCTCTTAAAAGTGCATTTCCTGAATCGGCCTGCCTAGGGCATATTGCCTCTGGATTCCTGCGCATGAAACAGACCCGCATCTTTAAAAGCTGCGGGCCTGTTCGTTAATTTCAAGTCCATCGAGCGGGACTCTATCGGCGTCTTCGCAAGGAGCCGAGGCCGATCAAACCGATGGCCAACAGAACCGCACACGATGGCTCTGGCACTGCATTGACGGCGGCACGTGGGCCTTGCTCATAGCCTCCGTCCTGGAATGCGGCAACCAAATCATCGGTGGCAAATCGCCCGTCACCCGTCCAATCACCGTCGGTCCATCCGGCCTCGACATCCAGTTCATATTTGCCAGCCTGAAAGACGACGACCATATCTTCCGTGCTGAAGAGGCCATCAAGATTGGAGTCACCGAAATAGGTCGACCGCAAATCAACCACCCAAACCGAGCGATCTGCAGCGTCAACCGCGCCGTCGGAATTCAAGTCGAATTTCGCATCGGTGGAATTATTCCGTACTGCTGCGGAAAGAGCNTCGATATCACTATTCGTCAGGACACCATCGCCGTCGAAGTCACCCGCTACTCCCGCTCCTGCGAGATGNTCAAGCGTGAGCACGTGCAAAATCGGGTTATTGTCTGGAGTTCCGAAGACAGTGCCTCCGAGCGTGATATCCAACTGGTCATCGCCGGCTACAAATTCATGCGTGAATGCAACCGCCGATGTTCCATCGTTGATTCCCTCGTCCTGAAGATCATGAACAATNAAGTTGTCAACCATCAGCTCGCCTTCTACCNAGACATCGAATCCACGGTCGCAACACCCTTCGCCCATCATGAGCTGCAACTTGTACGACTCGCCTGGTTCAACATCAAGCCCNACGTCGATTCCCGGTGGCTGATTCCAGCGAATGGACTGCAACGCAAATCCCAGATTNTTATCGTCATCAGAACCGTCCCCAAAACCGGATGCGGCTGCGCTGAACCACGAAGGTAGCTCATTGGCAACCGTCATGTAGACACCTTGGTCATTAAGATCAAGCTCATCATCGTTGGTGCCAGCCACAAGTTCGACGTCGCCAATTCTCAAAGCATCGCCAAAGTCGTTCTCTGCCGGACCGCCAACATTGATGCCATAGACAAAATCTCCAGAGAAGTCCAAGTCTGCGGCGGTTCTAAAAGTGGTCACCGAACCGTTGAAAATTTCCATCTCGTCTACTTCGGGAACGAAGGNTGGGTCGAGAGCGTCTGGGTGATCCTCCCAGCGATCGATCGAATACTTTTCCAAAAAGTAAGATCGCATCGATTCGAGTTCCGGCGTCNCTAAGGTTCGATTGAANACCACGACTTCNGAAACATCCGCATCACTNACTTCTGCGGGAAATNNCCCTGCGCCAGCAATCGCCAATCTCCCAGGGTTTCCNGGTGGCAGGGTATTGGTCGTCCAATTCCCACCGTTGATGTAGGCACCCGAACTTNCCTCAAAGCCATGGGCTTCGACCANGTAAGGTTCATCNAAGTCAGCAGCTGGTCGCNATTGCGTNACCCACCCACCTGCGAAGTGACTGACCTCGCCANTCCAAAGGCCCGCAAGCCAGTTGCTATCTTGGCTTTGCAAAGTTCGACCTTTAATGTCCCCCCAATACTGGTTGACGATGAACGTCGTGTAGGGTCTTTCCAAGTACAAGGCATCGTCAATCACCATGCCGTCGCCGGTGTTGCCATAAAACCGGATCGANGGCAAACCACTGACACCTTCGGTCACGTATTCCGGTGCAGATGCGGCTGCAAAGGCGTTGTTTTCGTTGCCACTCTTGTCCATCCAAGTCTCCACATAACCACCCGCCACATCGACGGAGGCCGCGTCCGTCGCATCCAACCAGAGCTCAAGNCCTGTGGTCACCGGGAGTTGCGCNAAACTTTGGTTCGCTATAACAAGAAGCATTACCAGGGNAATTGTANGGTTTAACTTCATCGTTGCTTCCTCGGAGTCATGNTTCANCCAATAGAATAAAATTCTTCCTAAACCTTTTNCGGACGAATAACATAACCGCCNACCAAGTGAATTTCAACTTTTTACGCTCAACTTTTTACCGACGGANGCAACCGGATTTTTCGTTGAGAANGAATTCAGCAATTCAGTCGACCAATCGAGTGCCTTCAGCAACCACGATTAACGAGTGTTAACTGACAAACTGCATCAGAAGATTTGTCATCATCCGCTGCACTTGAGAATCCGGACCTTGGGATTTGGCATATCGATGAGCTGGCAGAATGTGCCCAGGCGGTGGTGTCAATCCTTGCGCCCACCAGATCTCACCCGCGTTGAAGACAAAGTTGCCTTGAGGCCCGTTATAGATCGTTGCTGTATGAGGGTGGTATTGCGAATTCTTGGGCATTATGGGACCTTCGGCGAGCACTTCCAATCCGGGCAATTCACGAGCCGGCCTGCCGTGCCATTGCCAGCCGACAAGTCCAGCGATGGTGTCACCTTTCTTCATCCCCGTGTCTTGATACAACCAATGTTCGGGCATGGTGCACGTCGAGTCCCCACCGCCGATTCCCCCGGTGAGTCCCCCATCAGCAGCGCCCCACTAGGTCCCGAGGAATCTTTAAAATCGAAGCCGCGATATTCGTAAAACATTTTCGCGAGTTCTCTCTCAGGAACACACCTTCGCGTCTCATGATCCGGTGAGGTTGCCCTTTATCGGACGGTAGCAAGGGCACCACGCCCCAAACCGAATTGCCACTAAGAAATGCCAGGTTGATGCCAGCGTCGCGCGTTGTGAGAGCCAGTTCAACCGCTATAGCACTCTTCAGAATTTTGCGCCGACTTGGGCCAGAGTTCAGTTTTTCAGATTCATTCATGCCTGGTTTTCGCTCTCCCATGATCAACGCCTACCATCACGTACTGGACAGTCATCTATTGGCTGCAGCGACCGATGCAATACCACGCTGCCTCCCAGATCAAAACGACGGTCCATCAAACGGTTTTATCCAGCAAGCCAAGAAAACGCTTTCCAGGAATGTCATCCGTACGATACGATCAAGCCTTCTGGCAAAAAACGACCTCGAAATCGTGAGTCACTTATGTCAATTAAGATCAGCCGGCGACGGTTTATTAGTGGAACCGCTCTTGCAGCGGCTTCATTTCATATCGTGCCTCGACATGTGCTGGGAGGTGACGGCCACACGCCGCCCAGCGAAGAGTTGACTCGTGCCGTCATCGGGATAGGTGGCGTCGCTCGTGTCCATCTAACTCACAAGGATTACCAAATCGGTCGCTTGCTGGCCGTTTGCGATGTTGACTCAGGCCCAGCGCATTTGGGATACGCGACCGGCCTGGGAGATAAAGAGGTCAAAGCTTACAAGGACTTTCGTGAGCTTTTGGATCGCGCGGACATTGATGTCGTGCACCTTTGTACTCCACCGCACTGGCACGCATTGATGTCGGTGGCGGCAGCCGAAGCAGGGAAAGACATTTGGTGTGAAAAGCCAATGACTCGCACCATCGGTGAGGGCCAAAAGGTCGTCGACGCGGTGCGTAAGCACAATCGAATCTTTCGCCTGAATACGTGGTTTCGATTCCGCGATACCTTTTACGGTATGGGTACACCGGTTGCTCCCATCAAAAAACTCGTTGACGCCGGCATACTTGGCTGGCCACTGACGGCGTTTATCGGACCGAGTACAGGTTTCGATTGGAAGTTGAATCTTACCCAGGGACGTACGGATCTGACTCCCCAACCTGTTCCGCAAGAGCTGGATTACGATATGTGGCTCGGACCAGCGCCCCGCAAACCCTATCACCCCCATCGTGTTCACGGTACATTCCGCTGTTATTGGGATTACGACGGCGGAGGCTTGGGAGATATGGGACAGCATTATCTTGATCCCGTGCAATATCTTCTGGGAAAAGACAGGACGAACCCCGTCGAGATTGAGGCCGACGCCGATCCACAACATCCGGACGCCTGTGGTTGGTGGCGTCGGATTGAAATGAAATATGCCGATGGCTGCAAAATCATCCTGGATAGCGGGAACGATGTTCAGCCTTTTTTGACAGGCCCCGATGGCAAGCTCTTCCCTGGCTTGCGATCCGACATCCCTAACCTTCTGTCGAAACTCGACGAACTACCCAACCCAGCACCTCAAGTGACCGACTTTCAACAAGCGGTCAAGAAGCGGAAAAAATTCGCTCTCAACGAAGAAAATGGCCATGCCTCTTGTACACTCGTCAATCTTGCCAAGATTGCAGTAAGACTCGGTCGAAAGCTGCGGTTTGACCCAAAAAAGCAGTCGTTCGTTGGAGATCAAGAAGCCAACCAACTCGTCCACCAAACCATGCGGGAGCCATGGCAGCTGTAAACATGGCATTCAAAATGAAATACCTCAGTCTGGCGATCGTGTCGTTCGCCTTGATCTTTGTATTCCCGAATTGCCGCCACCGACTCAAAGCAGAGNAACAACCGGCGACTTCTTCCGTTCCACCGATCGCGGAGGGTTTTACCTCTATCTTTAACGGAAAGAATCTCAAGGGCTGGACGGGGCACACAGACGGATATCACGTTGAGGATGGAGTTTTGGTCTGCAAAGCAGGTGGCCAGCTGTTATTCACGGAGGCTCAATTTACCGACTTTGTGCTTCGCTTTGACTTTCAACTCACGCCCGGAGCAAACAGCGGTATTGGAATTCGTTATGCCCCACCTTTCCAACCACTGCAGGACATTGAGATCCAGATCCTTGATAATTCCGCCCAAGAATACCAGGAGCTTGACGGCAAGCATCGTCACGGTGCCATCTATTCGGTGGCCGCAGCCAAGTCCGGTCAACTGCGTCGTGTTGGCCAGTGGAATTCGCAAACGATTGCAGTGCAAGGTTCGCGGATCACGGTCACTCTTAACGGTGAGGTCATCCTGGACAAACGGCTGGACGAATTCAATCTCCACCCCGACATGTTGCGAACACGTGGGCATATCGCCATTCTCGGACATGGAACGCCGATGAATTTCCGAAAAATAGCGGTCAAAGAGCTAACCGCCGAATAGCGAGAAACACGGATCTCAATCAAACTCACCTCAACGACATCGACGCATCAGGCCAAAAAAATGGTGACCGCGTTTATCCGCGATCACCATGATCTTTCGTTCTCCCTAAAGTCGACGAGACCGTCTACGATTTACTGACGACGTCGCAATCGCAGCAACATCACCAAACCCAACATCGCAAGACCGAAACTTGTCGGTTCCGGAACGATGCTAATCCCTTCTAAACCGTTGGTGTAAATTGTCTGAACTTCGGCATCAGTCAGCGCTGTGCTCCAGAACCCAAAGTCATCGTAGGCGCCATTCCAGAATCCAGGAGCTCCCGGATCGGGTGCCAAGCCATCGTCATTCGTCTTGACTCCAAAGCCCACGACCCCGTCATCACCCTGATTCGCTGGATAGTTGAGTGCACCGGAATACGCTGCTTCAGCAACGACCGCACCGTTTTTGAAGAGCTTGTGCGTTGAGCCATCATAAGTGAATGCCACATGCGTCCAGGTGTCTAATTCAAAGGGTGAACCTTCACGAACGTTGCTGACATCACCACTCGTGTTGAATAAAAAATCACTGAGGTCACCATCGCCCGCCTGTAGCCCAAAGTGGTATTGGCCTGCCTGAGCACCGCCCCAATTTTTGACAATCGATGACCATATCGGTCGGGAATTAGCTTTGACCCATCCGGAAAAGCTCATAGCCGTCGCACCCTGCGCGATCGGATTCACAGCCGACATCCAATCGTTGACACCATCCAAATCCACCCCACCGCCGATGACGCCATCGACCCATGGTGATCCATCGAAGCCTTCCAGGATGGCTTCTCCAGCAACTCCCCGAACCGAATCTGCGGCCGTGATGCCAGAGGTCTCATCAAATGTATATGCTGCAATGAGATCAGCATCTGCCGAGGCAACGGACCCCAACAGGAAACAAGACGCCATTACCATTGCCAAAACTATTCTTTTCAAATCCATGGTGATCCTCGAGCGCTAAGACGAAATCTTGAGTGGGAATCGACGACAGTGAAATCACTTCAGATAACTGCGGGTGCGATGAATGAAGGCACTCGAAAAGTTGGCAGTTGTTTTGAGTGATTCAGCGGAGAGTCACTGGCGTTACACCTTGATCGTATGCAGAGATCGTATGCAGAACTTCTGGCCAAAATCCTAACAGTCTCAAAAACAAAAAACAAATTTTTCCGACCTATTTTCATTTTTTCAGCTTTCTCAGCTCGAACGCCTGAAATGCTCGGCAATCCTGCCATTTACCGACGCTCGACCCCGATCGGATCACCGGCTGAAGGTCAAAGTCCAGGCGTTTCCTGCAGATGAAACGCAATCCTCATCAGCGATAACTGACTAAGCAGCTGTTGGAACATCGCTGGGTAGATTCGTGTTTAAGCGTCCAAGAAGATCGAATCGGTGAGTGTTCCCGTACTGTCGGCGAACGATTCTTGATGAATGCCCATCGAGTGCAGAATACTGAGGAAGAGTTTCGACATGTGCGAGTTTTCTTGACGCCAATAGGTACCGTGCTTCAGCCCCATGTTAGCGCCGCCGGCGAGCATGGTCGGCAGATTACGCGGGTTGTGTGTCGTGCTTACCCCCGAACCGAAGAGCACGATCGTATTGTCGAGAGCCGAACCGTTTCGCTCCTTGTCGCGCAGCAAAGATTTTTGAATCGCCCCATCAATCCAAAGGGCCAGCGCCTTTCTTTCGTCGGCGGTTGGTTGTGGTTCGCCTTCAGGAGGCATACTCTCTTCCCCCACATGTTTATCAATCGCCTTCCAAGGGAATTGACGTCTGCCTCGCAATTCACCATCGAGCTGATCCACGCGGATCCCAGACTCCATCTCTTCTTGACCGTGACAGCTCGTGCAGTATTTGCTCAAGAAGGGACTCACATGCTCTTCAAAAGTCCAAACTTCTTGCGAGGCAGCCGAGGTGGTGGTGATAAGTACGAAAAACAGAGCGACAGTGTCGCGGCAAATCGAGTGAAAATTGAGGCAGCACATATGCATCTCGGTTTAGGTGTGAATCCCACCGACTATAAACAGTTGTAGGCCCAAAGATAAAACTACATCATTGGAAACACGCGGCAATTTCCCTGACACAAAACGTATTCTCTGACGACAAGGGCCTGGCCCCGCCATCCCCTTGGCGGAACAACGTCGTCAACATGGGCAAAAGTCTTCGGGACATGCCCTTTGAACTCTACTGTGAGCGTTAACCAGCTTTGAAAAATCTCGATGCCTACTACGGTCCTCCGAATGGCCCTCTCATCTCAGATGCAGACTTTAAGAGCGTGCCCCCTGAAAACAATGTGGTGAAACGAAACATTTGTATGGGTGGCCAATGGCTACACGTTTCGTGGTATACCGAACCCGATGAGCTGGAATTGTCGGACAATCTAGTCGACGCGGATCCTGGCTTTGTCTCCGAAGAGAGAAACTCAGTGCAAGACTTTCGTCTCAAGAGTGATTCCCTGGCCTTCAAACTGGGTTTTTAACCGATACCATTGGAGCGAATCGGATTACAGGTGGACGAGTATCGCAAGGAGCTACGGGACGGGCCCCCCATGATCTATGCCTGGTAACCGTAGAAAACCCTATTGCTTGCGATAAAGACGTTGCATCTCTTATCGGCGACGCATCCTCTCCGTACTGCGATTATCGATTTCATCCATAGCCAGCCCTATCTTTATCTTTGCATTTCGAATGTGGGGCGCTCAGAATTACATGGAAGAGAATGTCTCAGTTACTTGGAGAATCTAGCAGGCAAAGTTGACTTGCGAATCATGAAGAATCGCACTTCGGTCTTCAGCTGCCGCTTCTTCAAATCAATTGCCCAAGGACTCCTACGATGTTGCCCACTCAATACGATCGCCGCTCCTGTCTCCGTTACATGATGTATGGTTCGGCTGCAGTCGGGTCGCAACTCTTCAATACCGACTTCGTCGATGCAGCTACCATCAGTCCCAATGAGAAGATCAAGGTAACGAAAATTGAAACCTTTGTCCTGAAGAACTCCTGGGTCTTCGTCAAGATCTCAACCGATGCAGGAATTACCGGTTGGGGCGAAATGTTGAAGGACGATGCCAAGGCGTGTGCTGCCGGAGCTCTCGAAGTTGAGGACTATCTTGTCGGTAAGGATCCACGTCGTGTCGTTCACCATTGGCAGGCGATTCATCGCGGAGCTTTCTACCGGGGCGGCCCCATCAAAACTGCAATCTCCTCCGGCATCGACCAAGCACTCTGGGACATTACTGGAAAGTGCTACGGAGTGCCCGTCTATAAACTCCTAGGTGGGCCCACGCGAGATCGCGTTCGCCTTTACGGCAGAGTCAACAAAGAGAATGGCGTGAACGCAATGAAGGTAGGACCGGGCACCACACGGGCACCGTTCAAATATGCCGAGGGGCGAAAATTTGTCGAAGAGGTCACTGAACGATTCAGGGCGTTACGCGACAAATACGGTTCTGGCGTCGACATTGGGATCGATTTTCACGGAGCCGTTCAACCGACAACAGCAGCGTTGTTGATCAAAGCCCTTGAACCGTTTCACCCTTGGTTCTACGAAGAGATCGTGCAACCTCTGAACGTCGACGTCATGGCCGAACTGGCCAAGAAAACTCACATCCCGATTGCAACGGGCGAACGCGTCTTCACAAAGTGGGGCTTCCGCCGGGTTCTTGAAAAAAGAGCTGCGACGATCTTACAACCCGACGTCTGTTACGCCGGTGGCATCACCGAGTTGAAAGTCATTGCCGGCATGGCCGAAGCCTACTACACCCCTATTGCTCCCCACCATCCCCAGGGCCCCTGTTCGCTGGCAGCAAGTCTTCAGGTTGCCGCCTCCATCCCCAACTTCATGGTGCAGGAGCGGGGCGACAATGAGTACGCGGAGTTTCTTGCCAAGCCCTTACCCCCCGTCTCCAAAGGACATCGCCCTCTTCCCACAGATCCTGGCCTTGGGGTTATTCTCGACGAAGACAAACTGATGGCTCACGTCGGAGAACCTCAACCCTATCCAACCCAATTCGATCCCGATGACGGCTCTGTCGTCGATTGGTAACATCAAGCTCAATGGCGATCCAGAAGAAGGTGAAACATCCGATAGAATTCGGTGCCCCCAAACACCTAGTGAACCAAAACACCTAAGGCTGAAGTTCGCTAATAGATTCAAACAAATTGGGAATGATCTAATTGACGTGACGACCGACTCGATGAATCGACGACCAAGAAGTCTTCAAGAAGGTTACCTAGGGAGCGTGTTTCTCGCCTGCCTGGTGTTGAGCTTGCCCGTTTCCGGACAAGAGACCAAGCTGCCTGTTGCAACGGACCTTGCTTCGCATGGCGTCACTCAAGATCAAATTGAGTTGCTTGCCGAAACAATGCGTCAGGCCGTGCAGCAAGAGCAGATTGCGGGATGCTCCTTTCTGATCGCACACCGAGGAGAAATTGTCTTTCGAGAGGCATTTGGCTATGCCGACCTTGAATCGAAGCGACCATTCACGACGAACGAATTGTGCATGGTCGCCTCGACCTCCAAACCTTTTCTGGCCAGCGTGATCATGACCCTGGTTGAACAAGGCAAGCTGGGACTGGACGATCCGGCGGCAAAACATCTGCCGATGTTCCAAGACAAAAGGGTGAAAGGAAACGCGTCCCCTGCGCAACCGATGACGGTGCGACACCTGCTCGCCCACACCGGTGGCTTTTGGGGTAACCGGGGGATCGAGCCCGGACAATTGGACCTGATTCGTAATTTCCAACGACCTTTGTCGGAAGCGGTACAAGGCATTGCTGAGTACGATCTCGTCTACGAACCTGGAACAAAATACATTTATTCGGGTAGCGGATATTGCGTCGTCGGTCGTATCGCGGAGGTCGCTCTAGAACAGTCACTCGAGCAGATTGCACAGGACGCCCTGTTTCGCCAACTGGGGCTGAATCGCACAACTTATCTTCCCTCCAAAGAAGTCCGAAAGACGTTACCCACGAGATATCTTCGACAAAACGGAAAACTCCAGAAACAACCTTCCATGGCAGAGATGGAACTCAAATTTATCCTACCCGGGGGATCGCTATTCACAACACTGGACGAACTGGCTGTGTTCGGTCAGATGCATCTGAACGATGGCGTTTACAACGGAAAGCGAATTCTGAGTGAGACATCGGTCAACGAGATGCGGCGACTCCAGTCTCCGAATGAAGGCAGAAGATCTTATGGATTAGGCTGGTTTCGAGACGACATATCGAAGTCAGGCCTCGCCAATCTCGTTTTTCATGGTGGCGCGTTAGGGTCCCATTTGCGAATTGACCGGAGGCGAGATCTGGTGTGCGTCTTCCTCGTTCACCAGAGTGCAATCCAGGTCGTATACCAGAAAAACAAACTGATTCAACAAGTCAACGAGATGTTCCCGGTGCCAAAATCCTAACGCGCAAACCCGCTGCCTGATTGGCTCCGTGAAACCAAATGCCGGGAATGCGTCAAAAGATACGCTGCCGAATTACAACGCCTATCGTTGAATGCTGCAGCCGACGACTGAATGGTTGCCGTCGCAAATCAAAAAGCGGACAATTGGCAGAGTGCAAATCACAGAAACAAGAAAAAACTGCAAGGCAAAGCGGCGTGGTAACTCAAACTCACCAAAAACTCATTTGGCGATGGATCCTCTCTGCGACTCTCGTCTATTTCACGTTTGTCCCTGACGTTTTTTCCGCCGAGCGACCGAACATCCTGTTCTTTTTTGCTGACGATTGGGGACGTGAGGCAAGCATCTACGCGGACCCTGAAGTTCCATCGCTCAACGACGCCATCCAAACTCCGAATATTGATCGAGTTGCGCGGGAGGGCGTTCTATTTAGAAACGCTTTTGTACCCGTTGCATCGTGCGGACCCTGCCGTGCCTCACTGGCAACGGGTCGATACTTTTGGAATTGCGGAAGTGGCGCCTTCTTGAACGGCAAAGCAAGCAATTGGGAAGGATACGACAATCCATTCCAGAGTCTTCCAAAGTTCGTCGATCGACTTCGCGACGACGGATATTACGTGCGTAAAAGCTTGAAGACGTTCGCATTCACTCCCAGTCCTCAGGGTCGCGGCGCTCGCAAACTGCCCAAGGAAGACTATCAGCGATATGGACTTTTCGTGAGCGAGGCGACGAATGAAGCAGAAAGGTTAAAGCGGCACGAACAAGTACTGGATCACCCTCGCAGTGAAATGCAACGTGTACTGGCAGGCTGTCCCAAGGGAAAGCCGTTCTTCTTTGTCTACGGATCAATCAATGTTCACCGACCGTACACACCTGATTCTGGAAATCGCCTTTGGAATATTGATCCCGATCGCCTCAAAGGGCTGATTCCTCATTTCCTCCCGGACGTGGAAGACGTGCGACGTGATTTCTCCGACTACCTCGGTGAGATCCAGGCACTCGACGCGATGCTCGGCGTGATGCTCGAGGAATTGGAAGCGAGCGGCGAACTGGACAACACGATCATCATCCTCTCCGGCGACCACGGCATTCCAGGCGTACCCCGCGGAAAGACGAATTGCTATGACCTCGGCATTCGAGCCCCGTTAGTGGTTCGCTATCCGAAGCTGATTGCAAAAGGTCGCCAGGTGGACGATTTCGTCAGCGTGATGGACATTGGCCCCACCTTGCTGGAACTCGCTCTCAGTGAAAATGCTCGTGAACAAGACGCCTTCATTCCCGAGATGGATGGCCGCAGTTTCCTTTCACAATTAGTCTCCCCGGCAAGTGGATGGATCGATCCACAGCGAGACCATGTGATCGTGGGACGCGAATTGCATGTCCATTCGGCAAGAGAGGGCAATCTGCCCTACCCAATGCGTGCCATCCGCACACCCGACTTTTTGTACATTCGCAACTTCAAACCAGACCGTTGGCCCATGGGTGACCCGCGTTATTTGAGCGGCGAGAATGAGCCAACCTACGAACAACTTCACAAGAACACCTTGGCCACGATGTCCGATCTCGATGCGAGTCTCACGAAGGCTTGGCTGGTGACTCATCGCGACAACCCAGACGTGCAAGCTTTGTTCGACTTGACGATGAGCCTACGCCCCGGTGAAGAGCTTTACGACCTTCGTCGTGACCCACACCAGTTAAAAAATCTAGCCGATAATGAATCCTATGCAGCGACCAAGAACGATCTATCGAAACAGCTAATGACGGTGCTGCGAGCAACCGACGATCCCCGCCTCAAGGACGCCTTCGACCGACTTCCCTACGTAGAGTCGAAAGAGGGAGTGGAAACAGAACAACCATGAAACCATTCATTCCCGCCAAAGAGTTGAAGCAACAATTCGGGGTCTATGGTCACTTCTACTCAGTCGAACTCCCTTCTCAAGAGATCGTCGAATGCCGCAGTGTGTTGGAGATCGCCAGCCACGACATCACACCAAGCGATCACGACGAGTTATCTTCATCTCAGCCCGATGCCATCTTCATCATGATGAATCCCGGCTCGTCGAAGCCGCTGGTCGAAGTCAACAACCACGTCCGCGCAAAAGCAATTCGCAAGTTAAAGACGTCCCTGGTCCCAACTCGACCGGACACAACGCAGTACCAGGTGATGCGATTGATGCACTTTCTTCAATGGCAGCATGTGCGTGTCCTGAATCTCTCTGATCTACGCAGCCCGAAGAGCGCTGAATTCATCAAGATGTTTGAACGCCTGGAGCGAGAAGACCAGTTCGAGGCACACTCGATTTTCTCGGACGCACGAACCGACGAACGGTCGCTCAAACTGAATCACCGCCGAAAGACGTCACTGGTGCTGGCCTGGGGTATCAGCGACAAACTATCTCCGCTGATTGAACGCTGCGTTTCAAAGCTCCCCAAAAAGAAAAAGGTCATGGGTTTGTTAGAACCCAACACCCATCAAAAATACCGTCACCCCCTGCCCTCTCTCATTAAACAACAGCGGCAATGGGTCGAGCAGATGCTTCAGCAGTTTGACGCGACAAGCTAACCCGATTGCCAGGGTGTACTGTTGCTGCTGATCCTAAGCAGACGACATTTTCTCCGGTCAGATTGGCTAGATTTTTGCGAATACATTTCCAATCGTCTCGACAATGACTAATAATGGCAGCCGCATTGATGAGAATGCCCAGCAGGCAATCCACATTCCGTTAGCATCACCATAATCAAAGCTTGTTCGTCTAAATCAACTCGTTGGCCCCTGCTAAGGCAACCGTTGTTGATGTCAGGGCGAGTAGGCAACGGGATCGTAACGATGCGGTTGATTCCACGAAGATCGAAATATACTCAATCCGGCGGAGACTCTGGCGTTCCGCAACAGGGTGTCGAGCAACGCCAACCGTTCTCGCTGCCGTCTGCGACCTCTTTCAGCACCGTCACACCGAAACGACGGCGCAGAAAGCAAGCAACCTTCGAGTCACTCGAAGCTCGTTATCTACTCGACAGCACGGTTGTCTTTAACGAATTGTTGTATCACGGCCAGGGTGAAGACTCCCAGGAATGGGTTGAGTTACACAACCAGATGGCAGTGGACATGGACATCAGTGGTTGGTCGATTCGCGATGCCGTCGATTTCGAATTTCCTGATGGAACAATCATTCCAGGCGGCGGCTATCTGGTCGTCGCGAACGATCCTACACCACTGCGTGAAGCAACTGGCTTCAGCAATATCATGGGGCCTCTGGAAGGTCGGCTGTCCAATGGTGGTGAAACCGTACAACTGCTGAATAACAGTCAACGAGTCATGGACGAGCTGGACTACGAAGACCGTGATCGCTGGCCACCCGGTGCGGACGGTTCCGGCGCAACCCTGGCCAAGAAGCATCCGTTATTCGGGACCGCCGATGTGAATAGCTGGACCACGAGTGTGCAGTTGGGAGGCACTCCGGGACAAGCCAACTTTCCCACGGGCGCCGTGCCGCGCGTGACCACGCAAATGATCTCGACGACAACGTCGGCAAGCTTCCTCGTTCCCCGTGATGAGAGTCTGGCAAATAGCTGGAAAGACTCGTCTTATGTTGAGGGAAGCCTTGGCGAAACTTGGACCCCTGTTTCAACCAGTGTGGGCTTTGAAAACAAGGAAGCGGCCAGCTACGAAGCCACCGTCCTTGCCGACAATCCGCTCGCCTACTGGCGATTTGGGGAAACTCAAGCCACCGAAGCCGCAGTCAATGCAGGTCGGTTGGGGGCCGCGGCCAACGGAACCTATTCGGTCGATGCGGGTCTTGGAACGCCCTCGCTCGTCAACACGGTGAATGATTCATCCATCACGGTGAAGGCCAATGACAGCGAGGCCACGGTGTCGACCACTGGCTTTGAAAAGTATGCAGAAACTGAGGGAATCGGTGGCACCGGTCGTTCGCTGGAATTCTGGATTTCTTTAGAAACTCTCCCCAATTCGATTGCCAGCCTTGTCGGAGATGGTGAGGGAGCTCTTGACTTTGGCTTGATGGTCTACCTGACCGAGAACGGCCGCCTGCAAACATTATTGCGAACCACTCAGAGAGAGAATTTTGGCATCACCGTTCTGCAAACTGACCGGGCATTAACCCTCGGGGATTCGACCCATGTGGTCGCAACCTGGGATCAACCCTCAGGCCAAGTTTCAATCTATCTTGATGGCCAACCTGCGGCGACGACGTTAGTGGACGGCTCACTGCCCAATCCTGGCGCGGCACGCAACACGACAAACGCCTTTTTTGTGGGCCGAGACAAACGCAACGCCGGCAGCTTCGAGGCGCAGATCGACGAGGTTGCCGTCTACAACTATGCTCTTTCATCCACTCAAGCAGCTGCCCATTTTGGAACAAGCGGCGAATCAATCACGGGTCAGATCGAAACCGACGTGGGGCAATCGATGCAGTTTGTCGGTTCCTCCGCTTACCTGCGAGTTCCCTTCGAGGTATCGCCAAGTCTTAACCTCGATCAACTGTCGCTCACCATGCGGTATGACGATGGCTTCGTCGCGTATCTGAACGGAGTCGAAATCGTCCGTCGCAATTCGCCACCGGAACCACTCACTCATCAAAGCCGAGCTAGTCAGCCACGCGAGCTCGGACAAGTTCTCGCTGCGGAAACAATCGATTTAGGGGATTCGATTCCTTTGTTGCAAACCGGCGAGAATCTGCTGGCTATCCACGGTCTCAATTCCAACGTCGCAGATGGAACCTTCCTGATTCAAACTCAACTGATCGGTTCTGGATTTCCAAAACAAGAAAACGATCTCCCCCGTCTTGTGTTGAATGAGATTTCAGGTGTTGAAGACGATGCATTCCGCGTGGAATTGCANAACATCGACACNCAGTCGCTCTCGTTGCAAGAGATTGCTCTGGCCGTTGACGGCGACTCCTTGAAACGCGTCGAGTTACCTGCGGCTGAACTGGGAGCCGGCGAATATTTTGTGTTAGATCAAACGCAGATCGGATTCCGCCCCCAGCCAGGAGATCGGTTGTATTTACTGACGTCCGATGGAAGGCGTTTAGTCGACGCACAACGCGTTGAAGAGTATCCCTCTGGACGTTCACCCGCACACGAAGGCGAGTGGCTGACGCCCAGCGAAATGACGTTCGGCAGCAACAATCAATTTGAGATCAACGATCAGATCGTCATCAATGAGATCATGTACCAGGCGCCCCCGATCTCCTATGCCGATCCAAATCAAGGGGTTTCGTACGTTCCATCCGAAGAGGAATGGATTGAACTTTATAATCGTGGCACATCAACCGTCGATCTCAGCGGCTGGCAACTACAGGATGCCATTCGATTTGAGTTTCCTGCGGGCGCGGAACTGGGCCCCAATGAATATCTGGTCATCGCAAAACGACCGGAGGAACTAGCTGCCAAACATCCCAACCTGGCCTCATCAATCCTGGGGGATTACTCAGGTCGACTCAACGATCGGCATGAACAGATCCGTCTGGTCGATACGCAGTTGAATCCGGTGGATCAGGTGCATTATTACGACGGCGGTCGTTGGCCAGAATTCGCGGACGGTCGAGGCTCGAGCCTTGAGTTAATCGATCCGAATGCGGACAACGCCAAAGCGGAGGCTTGGGCTGCGAGTGATGAGAGTCTGCGATCGGAATGGAAAACGTATTCCTACAGTGGCCCCGCAGTCCGGCCCTCGCGATCCAATTTCCCCTCGACCTTCAGTGAGTTCAGTTTCGGGTTGCTCGACGCCGGGGAGCTTCTGATCGACGATGTGCAAGTCATCGAAGATCCGGGCGGCGCGTCACTCCCGTTTATCCAGAACGCCGACTTCGAGGCCGGGCTCGACAAATGGCGCCCGGTCGGCACTCACCACGGCGAAGTGATTGTTGATCCAGCTAATCCGGACAACTCGGTCTTTCATCTCACTGCCACCGGGCCCGAAGAGCATCTTCAGAATCATGTCGAGACAACGCTGAAGAACGGCAATACCTATGAACGGGTTCGGCGTAATGAGGAATACTCGATCTCGTTTCGAGCCAAGTGGCTGGGAGGCTCGCCCCAACTCAATACGCGACTCTTCTTCAACTATCTACCACGAACAACAATTCTGGAGACGCCAACAAAACATGGAACTCCAGGTGCCGAGAATACTCGCCGCGTGATCAACGCGGGCCCCACCTACACAAATCTGCTGCACGAACCGCTTGCACCAACCAGCGGTCAAGCGGTGACGGTGAGTGTTGACGCGACCGATCCGAGTGGGATTTCCGGAATGACACTCTGGTACAGCGTCGATGATGGAGTGTTCCAATCGGTTTCGATGAGTTCGACGTCGACAAAACGATATCTGGCCACGATCCCAGGACAGGCGAGTGGACGTCGCGTGCAGTTCTATGTGCAAGGCGTAGACGCGGAAGGTGCCGAGTCTCACTTCCCTGCCGCGGGTAAAGATTCCCGTGCCCTGTACCAGGTGGGCCAGCGATCCGGATCAACCACCGGTCTTCATGAGTTGCAGATCATCATGACGGATGCCGACGAAGATCGGCTCGGTGCACGAACGAATCTGATGAGCAACGATCGAATCGGGGCCACCGTCATCTACGAGGACCAGGTCGTTTACGACGTCGGTGTACGTTTAAAGGGAAGCGAACACGGTCGCCCCGATCCTAATCGGCGCGGATTTTCGCTGCGATTCCATCCCGACCAGCTTTTCCGCGGTGTGCATGAAACCATTTCCATCGATCGCTCGGGCGGCTGGCGATTCGGACGGACGTTTGGTCAAGATGAGATCCTGGTCTATCACTTTTTCAATCGAGCCGGGCAGATCCCCGGCATGTACAGCGATCTCATTTACGTCGATGGTCCCACCGTCCGATCCGGAACCGCGATCCTGCAGATGGCTCGCTACAACGACGTCTTTCTCGACTCGCAATTCGACGACGGTTCAGCTGGAACGGCCTATGAGTATGAATTGATCTATGCGATGCAAGAAAGCGCGGGGCGTGAAAGTCTTAAGGCAGCACAAGAGGGTCCGTCGGTGGTGGGAATTTCGCCCGGCACAGACTTGGGAGACGAAAAAGAATTCTATCGACATTACTTCTTGATTGAGAACAATCGTCGACGAGACGACTATCAGCCGATCATTTCGTTAGCTCGTACATTGAGCAAACGAGGCGAGGAGTTCGATCGTGCCACGCAAGAGGTGTTGGATGTCGATCAATGGATGAGAGCCTTTGCGGCTTTATCGTTGAGTGGTGCCGGAGACAATTTCAATGCCGGCTCCCAGCATAATGCCCTGTTCTATCAGCGACCTTCCGATGACAAGATGCTGCTGTTTCCCTTCGACATGGACTTTGCCTTCATCCAGTCACCGTCGACATCTCTGGCTTCTAACGCCGACCTAAACCGCCTGCGACGCAACCCGAACAGCGACCATGCGTTTCTCGGCCACCTGCACGATATCGTATCGACATCCTTTAATCGCGAGTACATGGAACGTTGGGTTGAACATTACTCCGCACTGCTGCCAGGACAAAACTTCAGCAGCATTTTGAGTTGGATCGGTCAACGAGCCTCTTACGTTCGTCGCCAACTGCCCGACGAGGTTGATTTCACGATCACGTCAGGCGATCAATCGGTTTCGACTCTGACGACGACCGTTGAAGGCCGCGGCTGGATCAACGTCCGCGAGCTTCGTCTGGCCAACAGTCGCGAAAGCCTGCCACTACAGTGGTTAGACACAACTCGTTGGCAGGCCACGGTCCCCCTCAGGTTCGGCGAGCAGGAACTGCAGCTGGAAGCCATTGATTTCCAGGGCAACTTGATCGGCACTGACACCGTAAAAGTATCAAGCAGTGCCGCAGATTTCAACGCAAACGGTCAGGTTGATGGACAAGATATCGACTTGCTATGTGGCCAAATCCGACTCGCTGAATTCGATCCAAGATTTGACCTGAATGCGGATTCGTTGATCGATCATGNGGATTTTGAGCGTCTGATTCAGGACGTGTTGGAAACAGGACCGGGCGACGCCAATCTCGACGGGCAATTCGATTCATCCGACTTGGTACACGTTTTCCAGGAAGGAATGTATGAAGACGACGTCGAATTCAATGCTGGATGGTCGCAAGGAGATTGGAACTGTGACGGGGATTTCACCTCGCGAGACCTTGTTGAGGCTTTCCAGCATGGTGGGTACGTGTCGGCCGCGATTCCAGGCGGTTTCCGATCGGCAGCCGTTGCCGCAGCCGTCGATGCCGTTCTAACATTGGAGGAACAAGCCGATGAAGAAAGGAAACCGGGAAGACACAGTATAGCTCTGAAATAGAAGCTCAAAAATTTTGTAGAAATGCTCACGACAACGCCATAAAATGACGTCGTCTTACGCTGATGTTGATTCGAACCATTGAATACAACGACACCAACAACGACAACAATCGAGGGGTACCATGAGACAACGAGAACTGATCCTTGGACTCTTGACTATCGTGACAACTTGCATCACCTCCNGTATCGCCACCGCCGGTGATTACTATGATGCGGTTTTGGCAGACGATCCTGTGGCATACTGGCGGTTAGGCGAATCGGATCCCGATATCGCTGTGAACGCTGGCCTTCTCGGTCAGGCCGACATTGGCGAAGGTTACTACACCGAAGGCGTCCAGGTAGGCCAGCCCTCTCTTGTGCTAGGTGAAACGGATGGCTCCAGTTACCTAAGTCAGGGAGAGCGAATCACAACGGATGGGTTCGAGAAATTCGACGACGTGCTGGGATTCGGGGGCACCGGATTCTCGGTTGAATTCTGGACCTCCTTTGCGACAACGCCTGGTGGGTTTGTAAACCTCGTGGGAGATGGCCAGGGCGGACTCGACTTTAACATGATGGTTTATGCTGGCTCTGGAGGATTTATCCGCCCGCATATCCATACAGACGAGGGCTTTTCATCCATTGACTCCGTCCGCCGTATTCAGTCGGGAGAAATCGTTCACGTGGTTTCGACTTGGGACATTGATTCGGGCGACTTCCTCCTTTACTTGGATGGTGTTGAAGCAGACGTCAATTTCTCTGCCGGTGACAATCCGCGGTTTGGTGAACTGATCAATCGAGAAAACAAAGTCTACATCGGTAAAGATGATCGAGAGCGAAGTCCCAACTTCTGGATCGATGAAGTAGCGCTCTACAACTACGCGCTCGATCCCGGTCGNGTCCAAGCTCACTATGACCTTGGCAAAGGTGCAGATCCACCTCAACTGCCGCCGACTCCGAAAGGTCCAGGCAACGTTAATGTCAGTCTGAGCACCGATATCTTGGGACGTGGCACTTTCCCCAATGGTCATTCAACAGCGGACGGTATGGTCGAAATCATTCGACAGGTGCCCAACTCAGCAGCTGCGAATGTCGTCGCCTACACGGCAGACGATGCCGGTCCCACCATTGACGTTGCTGATTGGATTGTTAACGGTGGAACCGCCGGCGGATTTGGTTCCAATGAATACGGTCGCGGCGGCAACATTTGGGTCAAAGGAGACGGCGAAGCGAATGTACCGCACGAGGGCCTCGGAGGTCATGCGAACTGGGTGGTCACTTACGATCTCGAAGACGTTCGCAAGGAAATCATGGGCGAAGCCACTGGCGATTTGCGACTGACGGGCAGTTACGGATCGTGGGGTGATATTGGTACACCGGATGCCGGTGGTGGTATTACCCAGGGACTTGTTTTTCTCGATGGTCAGCGGGCCGACAACCTCGACGAAACGACTCACAACGTACCAACCGCAGGTGGAAACGATAGTCCTTCCCAGGCGATCGACATCCGTGTTCCCGCAAACGCCCGTTACCTGACGCTTGGCATCATGAGTGGCCCTGGAAGCACNTTCTGGGACGACGGCCTGTTTCGAAATGTAAGACTGCGAGTTGCCGATCCGGTCCTCGACGTTCAGGAAGGTCTGGTTTCCTATTGGAATTTTGATGAAGAAGCGACCGGAATTGATCCCGTCCAGGATCAACCGGGCGGCAACCTTGGTGTTTTTGAATCGACGGCTGAGCGAACATCAGGATTGATTGGGAGCGGCGCCGCACAATTCAATAATGCAGGCGGAGACGCGGTCAACGTCGGTACGGGCGACGACAACAACTTCTCGTTCGACACCGGAATCACGATCGAAGCATTGATTCAAACGGACTGGTTAGGTGGCGACTATGATGAAATCTTCCGCAAAGAGGACGGCGGCAACCGCCTGTTGTTCTCGTTTCAGGATGATCCAAACAACGGCGGTGCGAACCCACCTGTCGATCCAGGTCCAGTGCTCTCGTTTGGCCTGAACGTTAATGGCTACGGAGAATTAGATCTGCCACTCGACGGACTCGACGGCCGTCCTACGGTCGACGATTTGGCGGACGGCGAAACGCATCATGTGATCGCCAGCTACGATAGCGAAACGGGTGAAAAATCGATTTGGATTGATGGCGAAAAACTATGGTCGGTCGACCTCGGTGCCGGCAGTCTGATCAGCAGTGGCGGAGTAGCTCAGGCCACGATCGGAAATGTAGGCCCCAACGGAGGCGAGCCCTTTACAGGTGTGATCGATGAGGTCGCCATCTGGAATCGAGCTTTAACGGTCGACGAAATTGCAGCTCATTACGCGAACGTCCTGTCAGGTAGCAGCTATTTCGGTAGCGGTGACCCATGCGACTTCGACGGTGACGGNGTTCTGACAGTGAATGATATCGATCTGTTAAGGGACGCGGTCAAATCGAACGCAAACAACCCAACCTTTGACATCAACCAGGACAGCGTTGTGACCTCAGCCGATATCGTCGCGCTCGTCACGGGCACAGACAAGTTGAACACCTACATCGGCGACGCAAATGTCGACGGCGAGTTCAACTCCAGCGACCTGGTTCAGGTCTTCACCGCAGGTAAATACGAAACCGGTGGGGATGCAACCTGGGGTGAAGGAGACTGGGANGGAAGCGGTGACTTTGGAAGCGGTGATCTCGTGTTTGCCTTTACCGGCGGTGGCTATGAGACTGGCCCTCGCGGCGCTTTGGCGGCAGTTCCGGAACCCAGCTCCCTGCTCTGCGTAATCAGCGGAGCCCTGTTAATCTCCCTGCGATATCGCCGCCGCTTCCACGGGTAAGCGGTGTGCCATCAACCAACGAGCGTTGCACCAACGATCGCACGCTCGTTGCGGTTCCGGCAGAGGCGAACATTCATCGTGCCCAAGACTAGCATCATGGCGAGTGCATAACATTGAGGGACAAGCTGATGTCTCTCTTGAGTAACTTCTCTCTCCAGGCTGGAGCCACGAAGCATGAATGCAAGCCGATTTCCATCCTGGTTAACGTTGCTGATCATCGCGATGGCGGCCATGGCAGCCTACCTGAAGGAATCGCAACCACCGTCAGAAGGGTCCACCGAAAAGGAATCGAATTAGAGCCAGGGACGATTCTGAACGAACGGCAAAACAGGGTGCTGAGANCTGATTCAGTTTCCGGTGTTTGGTGGTNATTCCCGTGCAACTCGTCTATTGGTCCCATGCCTTGACTGATAGACTTCTGCTTACGTTCGGTTTCTCTCATTCGTTACGGGCTCGCTTGGGTATATGGCTCCACCACACAACAACACCGTTCTGCGGTCATTCATCCGCAAAATCCGCAGACGGCTGAGGCGTCGTTCCCCGCGATCTCATCCTCGCATCCTCAAGTACAGCGGAGCGAGAAACAACNTCCTTCATTGTTGCGTCGCATACAATGTCCACGGTGGTTACTGCGTGCCGCTGGCGAGGGCGAAAAGACCCGCCATCCAACGAATCCTCTCGGGAGAGATCTACGAACCTAAAACCCTTGCGTTCATCCGAAAACATTGCGCAGATGGCGACATCGTCCATGCCGGCACGTTCTTTGGCGATTTTCTCCCCGCTCTATCCATCGACTGCGTTCTTCCAGCGAAGATATGGGCCTTNGAACCTAACCCCGAAAGATTCCGCTGTGCAAAGATGACCGCAGAGATTAATGGAATTGAAAACATTAAACTCATGCACGCAGGTCTAAGCAGCAATGCGACAACACTTCCGTTCAAAATCACGGATGAAGAGGGAGTCTCGCTAGGGGGACACAGCAGTTTTGCTGAACATACCGAAGAGACAAAAAGCCAATTCGTGAATGTTTCTACTGTACGACTTGACGAAGTGATTCCGAACAGCCGAAACGTAAGGATCCTTCAATTAGATGTTGAGGGCCATGAAGAACAGGCGTTGCTAGGATCGCTTGAGACGATCCGCCGCTGCCAACCCATCCTGATTTTGGAAAAAGAGTTTCCCGCATCGTGGTTCGAGCAGCATCTACCAGGGCTAAAGTACGAACCCATCACAAAGCTGCATACGAACACCGTTTACTCGACGGAGTAGGTGCCTCTCTTCTCTCTAAGTTGCGGCGCATCCTGTCAGCCAAGACTCGCCATTTCCCACACCGATTGGTCTGTGACTTTGACTCACAAATCCCATTTCAAAACTTCATGTCAACCGATGTAAACAGGCGTTCCCAAAGCCTTTGTTTTTCCTCAAGAGAGCTATCAGAAAAAGTCGCGTTCAGTTAGCTTTGACGACTCCCAGTTTGTCAGCAGTTCCAAGCTAACGCTTGAAAAACGCAACCTTCAAATTCTTACAGCCAGAGCGAGACGATCTTCCATGCGATCTGATTTAACAAACGCAGTAAAAACACACATTGTTTACGGCATCTTTTGTTTATTCATTATCGGTTTGTTCCCGGTCAATCTATTCGGTCAAACGATCCCGAGCTTGCCAAATCCCAACTGGTTCAGTAGCGACCATGCGGCCACGATCGCCAATTACAAACAAACAGCTGAGACGATTCAGAATAATTTCTCCAGCATGAAAAAGGGATCCATTCTGGATATCCCCGGTCAAGATCCCAAAGACAGGAGAATGTGGCCTCAACCTGGAGATCCNNATTTTGGTCANTTAGCTCCNCGAGCTCAGGTCAAAATGTCGTACATGTTTCAANACNNCGAATTANATGACANACGACAATCCAACCAAGATCGGAGTTCATGAGGTTTCCCAGAANAGTGATGCCGTAATGTGGCTCACCGNGCATGGCAAGTTGCGAGAATATCTCAACGACCGGAACGATCAATGGNANGCTTCGATCACAGACCCCAACAGCGACGACCCGAAAAGCGTCTGGAATCGAGGTGCAGCCGCGTTGGGCATGCTCAATCTNNACNAAANNCCAGGCTTTGGNCGCTTTCAAAATGTTGCCGATCTGTGGATTGATGAANANGCACTTTTCAGGACCGGTCTNTATCAGAATCTTGATANCTCGGAGAGCGNGACTCCTAACAAACCTCAAACCATTCTNTTAGGCAATTGGGCCGGCAATGAAGAATACGAGCCATGGTTAAACGAGTGGCCCAACATTGACAGCGCAGCGATGGCATTGGGGCGAGAGATTCCGCTGATCGACTTGGGAATCGAACTTGATGAGTCTGCAAGCAAATATGCGAATTGGTACAACGGTTGGTGGGTCGCGAATACGAAAACAGGTAACTTCCCATGGACAGGCCATGGATACACCTACGATTGGGCTTACCTCGATGAATTCAATGACGCAGTTGGCCTGACCGAATTCGTCGTCATGCCCAGTGGTGGCGGAGAGAACAAAGATCATGTCTTCCACTACGAAGTGGTCTACCACAACAATACGTTGGATTACATGCTCGTCCCGGAACCCAATTCGCTGATGCTCGTCATCGCGGGGCTAGTTTTCGCATCGCTTCGAGTGCGTCGCCGCTAAATGCTTCTTGCCAAGAGTCGTAGCAGCCGACCTCTCGATCCACTGGACGACGAGGTCGAGAATCGATTGTTGGTGATTGACTCACCAAGTTCGAATTTTCCGGCTGCGACTTGAAATACTCTCCTCTGCGTTCAAAGGTTGATTCAAGCAAACTTGGATCACTCCTTTGAACGCTCTCAATTCCACGGTGATTCCCGCTGGCAAGCCGCCGAAACTCGTCGACAAGAATTTTTTTGACGGTAAAAGTTTACGCAACGGCGACTTCAACCTCGGTAGCGCACCATACCGACCTTCTGATCCTGCAACGAAACATTGGCCGACCGTTCATTCTTTGGATTCTGAATGCAGACGCTGTTTGCTGCTGATAGAATTGAACACTTCTCGAGACATGTGGCGGGAGTGATAAGATGACGCGTCCTTGGTTAAACGTGAGTCGACAATCCAATAGGCACCGCACGAACCGAAATACTCTGGGCGGGGTTGAACGGCTTGAGACTCGTATCGTGCTGGATGCGAGTGTCATCATCTCTGAGTTCGTCGCATCCAACAACCGAGGCATGGTGGACGAAGATGGAGATCGAACCGATTGGATCGAGCTCTACAATGCTGGCGATGCGTCTGCCGATTTAACCGGTTGGTACCTAACCGATGATCCAGAAAGCAAGACGAAATGGGCCTTTCCGACAACGACTCTCGATGCAGGCCGCTATCTTGTTGTCCATGCATCCGGCAAAGATCGAGCGAAGACTGAGCTGCCACTCCATACCAACTTCCAACTCGACGGCGATGGTGAAACGCTTGCTCTGGTTCACCGCGATGGTCAAACCGTCATCGACGACATCGGAACATTTGGGGAACAAAAGGTGGATGTTGCCTTTGGCATTCGCCAGGAAACAGAAACGCATATTCTGGTCGATTCAGGGGCGCCAGCTCGCTGGATCGTGCCCAGCCCTGAAAATGGCGGTGACCAGCTTGGGACATCGTGGACCGCATTGGATTTCGACGATTCATCGTGGTCCGAAGGAACCAGCAATATTGGTTTTGAAAAACGCACGGGTTTTGAAGACCTGATCGGCACCGATCTCTTGGAAGCGATGCAGGACAGCGCAACAGCCTATCTCCGAGTTCCGTTTTCCTTCCCAAACGCAGGCGCCGTCTCCTCCTTTGTTCTGGGTATGAGATATGACGACGGTTTCGTTGCCTATTTGAATGGAACCAAAATCGCAAGTGCAAATGCACCGGATGATCCTGCTTGGAATTCTGATGCGGACCGCACGAATCGCGACACAGCCGCAAAAGTCTTCGAAGACTTTGACGTTACGGAATTCGCCTCATTGCTGCGAACCGATTCAAACGTCCTGGCAATTCACGCCATGAACACCAATGTTGCGAGTGATGATTTCCTGATGGTTCCCCGCATCACCGCAATACAACCAGGAACGGTTGAATCGACCCAACGAGGCTATCTTGCCACTCCAACGCCAGGTCGCCCCAATGGAACCACGATTTATTCAGGTTTTGTCACCGGAGTGAGCGTCGACATTCCACGCGGAATCTACGACTCTCCATTCGATTTAACCTTGTCGACCGATGTGGTCGGCGCAGAAATCGTCTATACGACCGACGGAAGTGAACCGACACGCGACAACGGAACGGCAATCTCCAATCAAGGTGCGGACGACGCCACGACCGCGATCATCAGGATCGAGGAAACCACCGCATTGCGAGTGAGTGCCATCAAAAATGACTTCCTGTCGGCAGACGTTGAAACCCATACCTACCTTTTCCTGAATGACATCGCGTTACAAACGGCACAGGCAACGATCGATGCTGGACTCCCTGAAACCTGGGGCGAGCGCACACCGGACTATGGCCTGGACCCCAACATCATCGGCCCGAACGATCAATACGATGGCCTGTATGTGAATCAGTTTGTCGACTCGTTGAAGTCGATCCCGAGTATGTCGATCGTCATGTCCAATGACCACCTCTTTGATGGCAAGATCGGAATTTATGCCAACAGCGAGGGCTCCGGTCGCGACTGGGAAAGGCCAACGTCCGTCGAACTGCTCTTGCCCAATGGCGATAAAGGTTTTCAAGCGGACGCGGGAATTCGCATCCTCGGCGGCTTCTCAAGACGAGCTTCTAAGAAACATTCACTGCGACTGGAATTCCGCGGAGAGTACGGCCCCACACGGCTTCGGTATCCGCTCTTTGGCGAAAATGCGGCAACCGATTTTGACACGCTCGTGTTACGTGCTGGCTTCAATGACAGCTGGACATGGACCGCCGAATCAACTCACTATATCCGCGATCAATGGACTCGGAATACACAGCGGTCAATGGGACACCCAAGCTCGCATGGAACTCTCGTTCATCTTTACATCAACGGAATCTACTGGGGCCTTTACAATCCATCCGAACGACCTGATGCGTCATTCTCGGAGTCCTATTTCGGAGGCGATGAAGACAATTGGGATGCGATCAACTCAGGCAACCCTGTCGATGGCACCGACGCAGCCTGGCGGCAACTCATGCGACAAGTCCGCCGGGCGGGAACGTCCGATCAAGCGGAGAGCAACGCAAAATTACTTGAATTGCTTGGCCGAAAACCAGATGGCACCAACGATCCGGAAGTCGAGAACCTATTGGATCTCGAGAATTACATCGACTACATGATCGTGAATTACTACACCGGGAATAACGACTGGCCTAGCAAGAATTTTTACGTAGGCCGTGAACGAGGAGCTGATAGTACCGGCTTCAAATTCTATTCTTGGGATGCAGAGCGGTCACTCAATGACGAAGAGGGATCGCATGTGCGTATCAATATGCTCAATGCGAATGGCGGGGTGGCCAGTATCATCTCGCCTCTCCGACGGAATGACGAATTCCGTTTAATGTTTGCGGATCGGGTGCACCGTTACTTCTTTAACGGGGGGCTGTTCTATGTCGACCCTGAGAATCCTCAGGTGGATGCGGCTCACCCAGAACGAAATGTTCCAGCAACTCGTTATCGAGAGCTTGCCGAACAATATGCCCTGCCGCTTGTTGCCGAATCCGCTCGCTGGGGTGATGCACGCCGCACACAGTCCGCTCTGACCGTCGCTGAATGGCAGGGCATTCTCAACGAAGCCTACGAAAACTTTTTCCCACAAAGGTCAGCGATCCTGCTGGATCAGTTCAGGGGCCGCGATCTCTATCCGGCCATCGATGCACCTGTCTTCAGTCAGCACGGCGGCCTGATTCAATCAAAACCCGATCTTGAAATGACGGGTCCAGGAGAGATTTATTTTACCCTGGACGGATCAGACCCGCGTCAAAGTGCCTTGGAACCTGGCGTTTCAGAGCCAGGTATCCGCCCTGGCGCAACTCAGTACTCCGCCCCCATTTCGATCGATTCACCGACCATCGTCAAAGCACGGTCGTTGACCGATGGCGTCTGGAGTGCGCTGAACGAAGCAACCTTTGCCGCCGCTCCAAGTTCGCTCCGCATCACCGAGTTGATGTATCACCCAGCAACAACCGATGAAGAACTGGTTGTGAACGGAGCTGCCATTGAAGAAAGCGACTACGAATACATCGAACTGATGAATGTTTCAGAAGCCCCCGTCGATTTGTCGGGGCTTTCGTTCTCCGATGGAATCTCGTTCAACTTCCCTGCGTCGCAAGTACAACCAGGCGAGCGAATCGTCGTCGCTCGTCACGAAGCGGCATTTCGACAGCGATATGGTAACGAAGCAAAAGTTGTAGGTGCGTATGGTCCGGACGGAGGAAAGCTCAGCAACGGCGGTGAAATGTTGCGGCTTGTCGATTCTGTCGGAACGGTCGTGCAAGAATTAAACTACTCTGATAACTGGCATGCTGCTACAGACGGTAACGGACCGTCACTTACACGATTAAGTGTTCAGGATGATTCGGCTGAGGAAAATCGAGCGGATGCCTGGACTATCAGCCTGGGCACAAACGGAACTCCCGGCAAAGAGGATCGAGTTGACCTTCAAAACGATGGATCGTTGAACATCGCTGATGTCGACTTGATCTGCGCCCAGCTCGAATCCTCCGATCCTCGACTTGATTTCAACGAGGACGGTGCCGTCAATGATTCGGATCTCGCCACCGTTCTTGAAAAGACATTCCAATCGGTGACGGGTGACGTAAATCTAGATGGCCGGTTCGACTCCGACGATCTGATCCGTGTTTTGCAGGCAGGCAAATTCGAAGACAATGTTGTCAATAACGCCAAGTGGTCCGAGGGCGACTGGAACTGCGACGGCGACTTTACGACGCGAGACTTTGTTTTCGTCTTCCAAGCGGGAACCTTCGTCTCGGAGGCCAGTCCGGCAGCGACACCTCTTTCGTGGACGGGAATTTCAACCTCGATTTCCGCAGCACTCGACTCGGAATTCGACCGCGAGCAACAGGAAAAACGAGCCAGCCATCGTCCTGGCTAATCCTACTGGCTGGCGACCCACCAAGGCTCTGTCAGCCTCCCAACTTCCCGCGGCCGCGATGCACCCACCATCCGAACAGCTTCGGACTGCGGCTTACTTGGACGGCATTTCAACTTCGATCAACAGCAGGGACTCGGCTGCTCGATGATTCACGACAAGCGTCTTCGGATCAAGTCGAGTAACATCCTGCAAATCAAATTCAGCCTTACCCTTTATTAAAGAATCATTCTCGAAGGAGGCATCAATCCGATAAAAATCCCGCCCATGAGAATGCACGTGAAACTGATCGGTAGCGGGCAGATATTCGAGCCCCTGAATCCCATAGGGTGACTTGAACTTGACGATATGATCCTTCACATGATTGAACTGTGCATCGAATTCAATAATCCTGTCGAAGTGATCGTCATCAAAGAATGATTCGGCCACAAAAAAATTGCCCTTCCGATAGGCGATTCCTCCAGCACAAACCGAAAAATGCTCACCCATCTCGTGCTTTTGAAGCAAGGCAAGCGACTGGGCATCGTAAACATGCACAAGGTGTTGGTTAGTGCCTGCGGCATCACAACCACTGACCGCAACATAGATCTTGCCCTTCACCCAAACGATGCCGCCGTGATGCAATCGCAACTTCGGACCTGCTTTGATGAGCTTTCCGTTCAGATCGTACTTGAAGAGTTGCTGAGTGTTCTGCACAAACAGGAATTTGCCATCCGTTCCGATACCCTGCTGTCCGTCATCTGATGGGAGATGAAGTTGACGCTTGATTTGAAATCGAAGCGGCTCAGCAGCTTCCGCCGCGAGCGGGATCAGCAGGCTCAACAGTAAGAACAAGGTTTTTCGCAAGGAACGTTCTCCGACTCGATTCGCCTACCCCGGAGACATCATGCAAACCCGTCGCTCACGAGTTTTGCTCTTACTCCCATTTCATTCGAATCAGTTGCAACTGTCTCTACACGGTCCGCAATGACTGAAACATTATACAAGTTTTCAATTCCGTTACTGAGTCAGGGAACCGATAATTCAGTTGTACCGACGTAAATTAAATCACTTTACGACTCAGAGGGGGAAGTTAAAATCGCGAGTGGAAAGTGCGAACAAGTTGGGCGATCCCATGACGACATCAGAAAAGCAAACGAAAACCGCCGACTCTCTCGATAAAGG
>PBNZ01000005.1 GCA_002723275.1 Planctomycetaceae bacterium | reverse complement strand
TGGCGTGTAGTGAATTTGAAAAAGTATCTGGCACCCTTTCGGAACGCGGATCGCCAATCCCTGATCAAGCCTTACTGCCGAACCACCGGGCACGTAATTGCCAAGCACACCCTGCCTCGCCTTCGTTCCGGGTGGCACGATGAAAACAGACATATGATGCACAACATTCGTGTTACCGGGGCGACCTTCGGTCGCATAAACAAATTTATCTTCATCCCATTGGGGGTCGACGGTGAAGTACTGATAATCGACGACTCCGTGCGCCGGCACCTGGAAGGGTTCGTCTGACATATACAGAACCTGGTCGGGTTCCGGAATTCGCCAGCCGTCCCCAAACGCAACCTTCTCAGGCAAATCAGCGGGGTCGCCCTCCGGCATTCCATTGGCAACCCAATTACGAATCAGTTCTTTTTCATCATCCGTCAGTCGTGCATCATTGCTGAATACACCATGATCCGGATTGGCATACCACGGAGGCATCCGATTATCCGCGATCACCTCAAGAATCGTATCCTCCCAACCCAATACATCTTCGTAGTTATCGAGAGTGAAAGGTGCGAGTTGATCTTGTCGATGGCATTCCACGCAACGCTTGTTGAAGATGCGTGAGATCTGTTTGGTAAAGGTCACATCACCGGTCGGTTCAACCTTGCTCACACGTCCGATATGACAGCCCACAATCTTCGTTTCAGGCGTTGTCACGGGATCCCCGGCCAGTAATTGCTCAATCGCATCGCGTAATTCGGTTTTCTCTGGACGCCCATTCTGGAAGCCAACCTCATACTCATCGTCAATGCGACCGTGGTAGCGCACCTCACGATTGGAATCTAATACGAAGATTTCGGGAGTCCGTTCGGCCTTCACCGCATCAGCAACCGTATTGCCCAAATCCTTGAGCATCGGAAACTTGATGTCATAGCGGTCCACAAAGTTCCGCATCTCCGTCAGGCTATCTTGCGTGTTCGAATTGATGCCCAGAAATTCAACGCCCTGATCCGCGAATTCCTCTCGCATCTCCGACAGGCGAGGACCGTACAATTTCACGAGCGGGCACTCGGTTCCTAGAAATGCCAACACCACGATCTTCTTGTCATCGAAGTCGCTGAGTGACCAGTCACGTCCCAGATGACTCTGGAGTTGAAAGTCATCGACCTTCTGCCCGAGTCGAGAATCGCCATAACCCGCTGTCGGTGCCAGAGCAACGACGCTCGCGATGACCAAAACTAGAATCTGTAAATTCTTCATCCGCTTAATGCCGGGACTGAATACAACGAATAAAAACGAGAACCAGCGTCTTATCACCCANATCTAGTCTACCTTGGACGTTGGCTCGACTCGTAGCAAATTCCGTAATTGGCAGGGCAAGTCAACTAGCTCGAAGAATCGCCGTTGAAGCGGCAGGTTGGCCATTACGAGCGGGATAATCCCGCCCCCAGTCTGATGATTCGGCCCCTTAATTGGCCTGCTGCGCCCGATTCCAAGCGAGGCATTCCCGATAGGTTACGCCGGATCCGCCAAAAACATCGAGAGCACTACCAATCGTGAGATCGACGTGCCCACCACTCAGTTGGTCGACGCGTTCCAGATCATTGAGCCCTCTTGCACCACCCGCATAAGTGCAAGGCACCTGAGTCCATTGCCCAAGTTTTTCAACAAGTTCTTCATCTACCCCCTCGCACTTTCCTTCCACATCCGCGGCATGAATGAGGTATTCGTCGGCGTAGTTCGCGAGATCTCCTAGGGTTTCTGCATTCACTCCGAGATCGGTGATAGTCTGCCATCGATTCATTGCCACCCGCCATCCGTTCTCGACACGACGACAACTCAAATCAATCACGATACGCGCTTTGCCGATTTTTTGAACAAGCGTCTCTAGTTGGCTCCGTTGAAAGCGACCATTCCGATCAAACATCATGGAGGTCACGATCACATGTGACGCACCCGCATCCAGGAATTCGCTGGCATTCTCTGAATGGATTCCACCCCCGACCTGCAAGCCACCGGGATAGGTTTGTATCGCCTTCAAAGCTTCCTGGGTATTACCTGGACCAAGCTGAATTACATGTCCGCCCGTTACACCATCATCGCGATACATCGAGGCATAATAGGCAGCATCTCGGTCACTAACGAAATTCGTCCGTAACTCCTCCTGCTCGGAATCCAGCGAGCCGCCAACAATCTGTTTGACTTGGCCCTGGTGAAGATCGATACACGGTCGAAAAATGGTCATTCGCCAAATTTCCTCAACGAATTCATGAAGCGTGTTTAGATGCGGCGCTGTCGTGTCTTTCCACGACTGCCGGTGTTGCCATCATCGCAAGGTGTACTTCTGCCNCCAACCCAATCGCCTGTTGCATGGGCACCGCGGCAAAAAGGATCACACCACACTCTGTCTCGACTTCAACGCGCGTTCGGTCTCCCAAGAACCGAACATCTCGCAATTTCACCGGAGTCGAATCTTCCTCAGGTTGCTGCGTCACGCTCAGGCTCTCTGGGCGGAAAAGAACAGCCACTTGATCGCCCTCCTGGAAGCCGGAAGCCGCGACAGAGCCCAGAGGCGTATGAACGACGCCTTGTTGAACGACACTCTCCACCAGATTTGCCTCTCCTAGCGAGGTGGCCACCCGATGATTCACAGGACGCGAATAGAGCTCCTCGGGTTCGCCCGTCTGTTCGATTCGACCGTCATGGATGACGCTAATGCGATCGGCGACTGCCATGGCCTCAACAGGATCGTGCGTGACCATCACCGTCGCCACCCCTGCTTTTCTCAGAAGCTTGACAGTCGAACTGCGNATCTCGTCGCGTAATCGAGCATCTAATCCGGAAAATGGCTCATCCAACAACATCACTCGAGGCTGCCGGGCAAGAGCACGTGCCAGGGCCACTCTCTGTTGCTGGCCACCACTCAAGGTATGGGGCATGGCCTGGGCAAAATCTTGCATGCCAACCCGGCCTAACAATTCCAGAGGATCCTCTCGATCTTCCGCCTGCCGCTTCATGCCAAATTCGACATTCCGTTGAACGGACAAATGAGGGAAGAGCGCGTAATCCTGAAAAACGAATCCGATCGAACGTTCTTCCGGCGGCACATGCGTCTGACCATTCCCTGCCATTCGACCAAAAATATTGATCGTGCCATTGCTTAGCTTCTCNAGACCCGCGATCAGACGCAACAGTGTCGTTTTGCCACTCCCCGAAGGCCCCAGCAAACAATGGATTTCCCCTGCGTTAACCTGCAGACTCACATCATTCAAAACGGGAACTTTCCCGTAGGCGTGCGAAACGTCCGCCACCCTGAGGCCAACCGCGTCATCTCTGTCTTGAGTCATCGAATCTTTGTCTCGTTAAAATCGACATCTCGTTAATTCGGTGGCCAAACGTCTAACGGCCGTGTCATTGCCATTGTCGTCAGAGTCGCAATTCATCGCCATAGGAAGATTCCCCCGGTCTTGACCGAGAAATGGAACGCGACAGCAAAAAGACAGGAACAAGTCCTACCCCAATGATCATCAGGGCCCCGGTCGATGCTTCATACAACCGTTCATCCGAAGCAAGCTGATAGACCCGGACCGCCAAGGTATCAAAATTGAAAGGTCGCAGGATAATGGTGGCCGGAAGTTCCTTCNTCACATCCACAAACACCAACAGGCCCGCCGCCAGCAAAGAGCCTCTCATTAAGGGCAAATGAACTCGACAGAGTGTTCGTGTTTGCGATGCGCCAAGCGTCTCCGATGCATCGTCCAGGCTTTTCCGTATCCGGCTAAAGCCAGCATCAACAAGATTCAAAGAAACCGCCATAAACCGGACCTGGTATCCAACAATGACTGCAAGGATCGTGCCNCTGAAAATCAGCCCTGTCGACATATTGAAATAGGAATCGAGCAAGTCGCCGACGCGGTGATCGAACCACACGGCGGGAATCATCACGCCGATCGCAATCACGCCGCCGGGTATGGCATATCCCAATCCCGCCACGGTCGCCGAGGCTCGCATCAGTGGCCCGGGCGTCTTTCGCAGGCCGTACGCAATGACCAAAGCCAGCACGACGGCGATGCTGCTGGCGATGGTTGCCACAAGGAATGTGTTCTTGCCTAACTCCAAGGCGAGCTCCCAGGCCCGCTGATCGCCACCTCGCACTGTCATCTGAGCAAACACGAGCGTTGGCACCAGGAATCCGACGAGAATCGGCAGCCCGCAGGTACAGCAGGCCAACGCCGACCGGAAACCGGTGAGCTCCCATCGAGGCAATTCACGATATCGATAAGTTGCATGATGGTGCCTTGCGCGACCGCGCGAAATGCGCTCCACCGCAAAGAGCAAGGCAACGGCGAACAACAACGTCGCGGAGAGTTGGGCAGCAGCAGTGATTGACCCAAGACTGAACCATGTGCGGTAGATGCCTGTCGCAAACGTATCCACAGCACAATAGTCAACGGCACCAAATTCTGCGACAGATTCCATCAAGACCAGCGAACACCCTGCCACAATCGACGGTCGGCCCAGCGGCAATGCCACCCGAAAGAAACTCTTCCACGGGCTAAGTCCCAATGTCCGACTAACATCCAGGGCGCAGACTGACTGCTCCAAAAAAGCGGTTCGNGCCGCGAGAAATACATACGGATAAAGCACGACGCTGAGCATCACGATCGCCCCAGACAACGACCGCACTTCGGGAAACCAGTAGTCCTGCCGACTCCACTCAAACGTTACTCGCAACCAACTCTGAACTGGCCCGCTGTACTGCAATAGATCACTGTACGCATAAGCGATCAAATAGGTTGGAATCGAAAGAGGAAGTAGGAGCGCCCAGGAAAAAAAGTTGTGCCCGGGAAAGCGACATGCCGTAACAAGCCAGGCACACACCACGCCGATTAAAAGGCTTAAGCCGCCCACGCCTAGTGCAAGGAGGACAGTATTTTTGATATACGTCGGCAACACCGTTGAAGCCAGGTGTTGCCATTCTCCTTCAGAACTTACTCCGAGACTGCCCAACACGACCAGAATTGGCAAGGACACCAGGACGGCTACGCCAAAGCTCGCCAAGGGCCAGCCCAGTCGTGCCGCCCTCGCTATGCGACGCACCCCGGAATCATCGTCCGCCGAAAAGGTTCGGTGTGTCGTTTCTACCAAGGCGCACTCTCTGGCGCAATCACCGAACCGCCATGGATCATTTTCAGGAACTAATGCATTCCAGCCATTAACGCCAGCCGGCCTGATCCATCATGCGAATCGCGTTGCGATTATTCTTGCCGAATTTATAGGCCGATACATCATCAGCCTTGAACGAACCAAATTTTTCTAAGACCGGAGTCAGCTTCGCGTCTGAAGTGACAGGGTATTCACTGTTACCCGAGGCGATAATCGCCTGAGCCTGCGGGCTGACCAGGTATTCCAGGAACTTGATCGCGTTTTCTTTGTTGGGTGCTGTCTTCACAACACCAACCCCTGAAATATTGACGTGTGCACCCCGATCGTCCTGATTGGGGAAGATCAATCGAACGGCATTCGCTGCATCCCGATCCGCCTGCTCATCTGAGTTCAACAGCATGGCATAGTAGTAGTGATTGGCAACCGCCACATCAGCCTCGCCCGCCGCCACCGCGCGAATCTGATCACGGTCTCCACCCTGCGGTCTTCGTGCGAGATTTGCGACCAACCCCCGGCACCATGCGAGCGCCGCGTCCTGCCCATGGGCCTCCAGGACTGAACCCACCAACGACTGATTGTAAATGTTTGAAGAACTGCGAATCAGAACACGGTTTTTCCATTCCGGCTTGGCCAGATCTTCGTAACTCGTGATCGCCCCCTCTTTGACTCGATCTTTGGAGACGAGGATAACACGAACTCGTTGGGTCAAACCAAACCACAACCCGTCCGGATGCCTGAGATTTCCCGGGACTCGTTCTTCCAAAACCGACGAACTCACCGGTTGAAAGATACCAAGTTCCTCTGCCTTATTGAGTCGTCCTGCATCAACGGTAATAAACAGGTCCGCGGGACTTCGACGTCCCTCACGACGCAGTCGTTCGAGCAAGGCGTCCGACCCACCTTCAATAATATTGACCTTAATCCCCGTATCTGCCTCGAACTGTTTGTAGAGCGCATCGTCGGTGTCGTAATGACGCGCCGAATAAACATTCACAACTTCATCGGCTGCGGTTGGCAGTGGCAAGGCGAGGGCAACTAAAACGACCAAAAGACGGTGCATGATCTACTCCTACTTCGATCCCCCGGGGAGGCTTGAAGGATCGATTTTTAAGAGGGCGTAGCGATCGGCTGGCCCGAGGAAAGCGAAAACTATTGAGACACGATCTCATCAACATCGCCTATTTTCTACATGCCCACCATTCCTGTCAACCGTACAGCTCACTCGCGCAACCTGACGTTTCACGACCTTTTCGAAGGCAATGAACGCGAACCGGAAGAACGGCTCGAAAGCCGAACGACCCTCCGGGCACAGAAGGCTAGTCGTGAAGCGTTGTATCTGGATCGCCGATGAACCAACGTCAGAAAGATTGCGACGGCATCAAGCTGGAATTATGCTGACTCCAACACGTGCCGGAGCTCGCTTGAAAAGTTCGCTGCTTCGGGCGAGCTGTTACAACAAGCGGTCAAGGGATTATGTTGAAGACCGCGGCTGATCACGAGCTGGCAAAGGATAATCAACGGATGCGATGTCGAGTTCATCACAGGCACGGCTTCTATTGGATACTGGCGATCCTTACGCTGCCTGTTCTCCCCTTGAATCTTTCGCTTGCAGAAGAAACGAGCTCTTTTGAGCCGCCGCCGTTAACCGTTCCCCCAGGCTTCACCGTCGAGATTGCAGCAGCACCGCCCCTGGTCAAGTATCCGATGATGGGATGTTTTGACGACCGAGGTCGTTTGTTTGTCGCGGAGTCGCATGGCAAGAACTTGAACAAACAAGAATTGCTGGAGCACCGCCACCGCTTCATCCGTATGCTCGAGGATACCGATGATGATGGAACCTTCGATAAGAGCACCATCTTCGCGGACAAATTGGTGATGCCGGAGGGCGCTCTCTGGCATCGCGACACGTTATACGTTTTGTCCTCGCCCTATCTTTGG
The DNA here is from genome assembly GCA_002723275.1 of Planctomycetaceae bacterium. GTDB lineage: Bacteria > Planctomycetota > Planctomycetia > Pirellulales > Pirellulaceae. The sequence continues at coordinate 239,455 of PBNZ01000005.1, read as the reverse complement.
GCATTTCAAGACACGAATGATGACGGGGTTGCTGATGTACGTCGGAAGCTCGTCGGTTACATGAACTTTACGGGCCAGGCCAACCAACATGGTGCTTATCTTGGCCCAAACGGTCGGCTCTATTTCTCAGGCGGTCATTTAGGTTACGATCTTAAAAGCAGTGACGGTAAGCCGGTTGCCAAGGGACGAGCTGCAGCCGTCTTTACTTGTAAAACGGACGGAACCGAACTGGAGGTCTTTGGCAACGGCGGAATCAATCCCGTGGAGGTAGCGTTCACCGCCGAGGGTGAGCTTTTCACGACCTGTCCGATTTTCGACAGCATCGGCGGTCGACATGACGCCTTGATTCACTGGGTTCGCGGTAGCACCGCAGGGCCTCAGGATTATGCTCCTCCTGTCTTACCTCAAACCGGCTATCGCTTACCCTCAGTTCAACGCTGGGGACAGGTGGCACCCTCCGGCCTAATGCGATATCGAAGCGACGTTTTCGGAGCTGACTATCGAGACACTTTTTTTGCGACGCACTTTAACACAGCCACCGTCGTCAATACTCGCGTCACTCGACGAGGATCAACCTTCACGGGTATTGATCGCAAATTTTTGACCTCGACGAGTCGCGACTTCCATCCCACCGATGTCATTGAGGATGCGGATGGCAGTCTACTCGTCATCGATACAGGTGGCTGGTTTTTGATCAGCTGCCCTTTTTCCAAAGTCGCCAAACCGGAGATCCAGGGCGCGATCTACCGCATAAGACGAGCCGGGGTGGAATCGCCGCAGGACCCACGTGGCCACCATCTTGATTGGGCAAATCTCAGGGAGGTGGTCGACGGTCTTGATGATGCTCGACCTGCAGTCCGCGATCGTGCCATCGAAACGCTCGTGGCCCGAGGCTCGGCAGCGCTGCCAGCGCTTGATGAACTCCCCTCATGGCCATCCGCGCAAAAACGCAGGCATGCAGTCTGGGCGTTGTCGCGAATCGACACTGCGGGCGCCCGCTCCATCATTCGAACGGCATTGACGGATAGCGAACCGTCGGTCCAACAAGCAGCCGCTCGCAGCGCGGGAATCCTCCGTGACGATCAATCGGTGGCGGCTCTGATTTCTCTTCTGGATCACGATCAATGGCCGCTGCGACGCGCCGCCGCGACAGCCTTAGGACAAATTGGCGATCCCACTGCGATTCCTTCGCTGCTCGATGCCATCGCGGCCGACGGTGACGATCACTTACGACACAGTATCATTTATGCCTTGATGGAGATTAAGGATTTCGAACAAACGGTCCCGGGGCTTTCTCATTCAAGCCCTCGTTCTCAACACGCCGCGTTGGTCGCGCTCGATGAAATAAGTGGCATGTCCTTGGAGCGGGAGCAGCTATTGCCACTTATTAACTCAACCGATCCGATACTCAAGTCGACTGCCCTCAAAGTGCTTACCTCCCGCACGGATTGGCGAGACGAGATGGCGACCCAGATTGACGAGTGGGTGCGAGGAAAAAATGACCATCTGTTAGCAGGTCCATTAGCTCTTTCTGCCATCGGAGCTTTTTCGAACGATGATCGCGTGCAAGCGTCGATCAAGCGGGCTCTCGAATCCACCGACACTCCTGCATCGACACGAGCGACCATCTTCCGAGCATTGCCTCAATTAGATCCAATCCCCGAATCATGGCTTTCCGTGATTACCCACCGACTCAAACATTCTGATCGGCTTGAACAGACAATTATTCTGGCCGCCATCTCTAATTCGACAAGTCGCCAGTTCGATGAGGCCGTACGTCAGCTTGCCGAGTCGAACGAAACCGAACCGAGCGTGGCCCTGGCAGCATGGAGCTGCCTGGCCGAAAACAATATCTCCATCTCGGATGCTGGACTATCTCACATCCTCGCCAACCTTAAACCGTCGACGCCACACCTCGCACGACTTTCAGCGGCTCGCGCCATCGCAGGCGCCAACCTATCGAACGAACAAGTTAATCAGCTCTTCGAAGCTGCAGCGCAAACGCGTGGCACGGTACTGAGCATCCTCCACGACAAGCTGTCACAAATCGTCAAGGCAAACGGTGCACAAACGAGCCAGCAGGCTAAACAACTTGCAACGATCAAGAAACGAGTCCTGAACGACAACCCTTCGACTCAAAAACAGAATCAGCGAATCAGCCGCCTTGTGAGCGTTTTACCCGCAGGTGATGTTGAGCATGGTCGCGCCCTCTTTTTCAGCGACCGGGCGACCTGCAGTGCCTGCCACACCGTCGATGGTGAGGGCGGAATTACCGGCCCCGATCTCTCGCACATCGGAATGATTCGGCAACGCCCCGATCTCCTGGAGTCGATCCTTTTTCCAAATTCGACCATCGCGAACAGCTACGAAACCTACACCGTGGTGACTACCCGGGGACGAACCTATCAGGGCATCGTACGTCATGCAGGAATTGATTGGCTGGTGATCATGGATCAACAACGGCGGGAAATTCATCTTCCACGGGATGAGCTTGAGACGCTCCAGCGATTACCTCACTCCTTGATGCCGCAAGGTTTGGAAGCCAACCTTTCCCAGGCAGAACTCGGAGATCTTCTGGCTTACCTGGAATCTCTCAAGCCTGAATAAAAAACTTTGAACACGCCGCTTCTAGCCTTCTCCGACCACCCTGGTATCACCGCTCTCCTTCGCAACAAACTGCCTGCTGAGACTTCTTAACATCAACAACGGCGCGACGGGTTCACATGCATCAGCAATGTAAAGCATCATTTGCTAAAACACGAGTCATCTCAATCCCCTTAGAATCGCCACCGTGATTGGCGTCCTTTGATGTCGGTTAGCGAAAAAGACATGTTTTACACCGCGTTTGCTTTCGTTTAATATTGAGAAGTGACGTTCCAACGATAGTCATGACAAGCCCCACGAATTTCATCCCTGTGTCTGATTCAAAGGAATAGAGACGGTGCCTTTAAACGATCGATTGAAAACTCGCGTCAAACGATTTACAACGGCTGCAACGGCCGCCGCCGTCACCGGAAATCTTGCCAGCGATGCCGATGCAAGTCTCCACATTTGGGACGTGGGCCAAACCGGTACCCCCGTGAACACCGTAACGTTAACGGCTAATTTTCAAAGCAACTTCCAGTTGGCGTTTCGGGGTCAGACCTGGAACTCCCACGGTACCACCTCTTCCGTCTCCTCGTCGAACTATGGTTGGCAAGTACTGATGGATTCAAGGGCAAACCTGTCGCATATCAATTCAGCCAAATGGAACTCAGGGGTGATGATTGGCGCCGACGCGAACAACGGTGTGGCGTCCGCAGGCATCGACAGCAAGACGGCGCACTCATGGAAAACAGGACGTGCGGTTCTGGAGGGATTTAGTACCATTTACTTGGACTCCATGGTGCCGGGCATCGATAGCGGCACATCTCAGTGGGGCGAATGGCGACCTACTCCGGCAAATGGCTACCTGGGCATCCGTTTTGAGGAAGGGGGTGAGTATTACTATGGTTGGGTGGAACTTACCATCCGATACTGGGGAAAAATCGACGTCGTGAGATGGGCGCTGGAAGACGAGGCAGGCGTCGCGGCAATGACCGGTGACCCGGTAACTCCTGATGACCCCGTAACTCCCGATGACCCCGTCGACCCGGAAACGATTCCCGAGCCAGCGTCGATTGCCATTTGGGCGATAGGAGCAGGTGCGGTTGGCCTCCGAGCCCTCAGGCGACGCCGGCAAAACGCAAACGATCAAGTATCTTAGCGGTTACCTTTTATCAGGACCGATATAAGGTTGTCTATCGCGGCAAGTCAGTCCAAGATTCGAACGATTCATTCCGACGCATCGATGCTTTTGAAGGGGCACATCTTCGTCCCCTGTGATTATCTTAGATAAGATGGCCTCTGAGATATTCTCATTGATTCCTAAGGGCGCCCCGTCGATTCGGTTGAGCGGATGCCCTCCTAGTAGCCCTCCTTTTTGGGATCCTCAAGAAGGTTTTTGCAAGTGCCAATGTCTCGCAACGTCAACAGCGATTGTCTTATCTCACCGAATCATTCAAAGGTGCTGGTGATTGGCTGGGATGCTGCCGATTGGAGAGCCATTCGTCCGCTCCTCGAACAGGGCAAGATGCCTCATCTCCAACGAATGATGGAGGAGGGTTGCCACGGTAATGTCTCAACTCTCAACCCAATCCTGAGTCCGATGCTTTGGACATCCATTGCCACGGGCAAAAGACCGTCGAAACACGGGATCTGGGGCTTCTCCGAACCGTCACCGGACGGCAAAACCATTCGCCCCATCACCAATAGAAATCGCCGTTGCAAGGCGATTTGGAACATCCTGAGTCAGGTTGACAAGAAGTGCAATGTCGTGGGCTATTGGCCATCTCATCCGGCCGAACCCATCAACGGTGTGATGGTTTCCAATTGGTACCATCGTGCCATCCCGATCAAGGGCTGGACACCCACCTCGATCGCTGACCGGCCAAAACCTGGACTGCAGGGCTGGACTCACGACGAGTGGCCGATGCCTGAGGGTACTGTGCACCCAGAGCATCTGTCAGAAAAGCTGATGGAATTTCGCATGCATCCATCGGAATTAGAAGCCGCGCACATTGGCCCCTTTATTCCGAACTTTCTCGAGCTTCAGGAGAAAGAAGATCCCCGTCTGGTCGCTTGCTCAAAGGTGCTAGCAGATGCAACGAGCGTCCATGCTGCAACGACCGCGCTCATGAGCCTTGAACCATGGGATTTCACGGCCGTCTACTATGATGCGATCGATCATTTTGGACACGGCTTCATGAAGTATCATCCTCCTCGCAATCCTTGGATTCCAGAAGCGGATTTTGAAAACTTCAAACATGTCGTGGAATCCGGCTACCGTTTGCACGATCTCTTCCTGGGAACTCTGTTGCAGCTCGCTGGGGAAGGCACGACGGTCATCCTGTTGAGTGATCATGGTTTCCATCCGGATCATCTACGACCGTCAGCCATCCCAGCAATCCCGGCCGGTCCGGCCGTTGAACATCGCACGTACGGCATTTTTGTCGCGAAAGGTCCGGGCATCCGAAGGAACACTGAATTAACCGGAGCCAGCGTCCTCGATTTGACCCCAACCGTCTTACAGATCTTCGGTTTACCCGTGGGCAGTGACATGGACGGTAAGGTACTCGCCAACCTCTTCGACCAACCAGCCATACCGACGACCGTCCCATCGTGGGATGACATTGAGGGGCCGAAACCCGCTGGGATGCACCTCGTCGAGGATGAACCAGACAACCAGCAAGACGCTGAAATGATGAAGCAATTGGTCGAACTGGGATACATTGAAGCACCCGACGAAGATCACAATGAAGCCAAGAAGCAATGCTTAGGCGAGCTGCATTACAACTTGGCAGAATCCCATATCGATGCGGGCGAATACTGGGATGCCTACTCTTTGCTAGATACGCTCTGGGCAGATTCACCGCGGGATCATCGCTACGGTTTGAATTTAATCCGATGTCTGGCCGCATTAGAACGATGGCCTGAACATGCAAAGGCGATTGACTTGCTCGAAAAAAACGTCGAGGAAACAATGCAATGGGCTCAGGAGTCCCTTGATGAATTGAAACCCGAACTCAAGGAATTCGGTCTCATCGAAGATAAAGACAACGCTGAAGCTAAAAGCGAAGCGACGGTCAACACCAAGGAAGAGGAAAAACCCCGCCACCCCGTCGAGCGCCGGAGACGGGCTGAAAAGAAGAAAAAGCTCGAAGCCACGCTCCGCAAGCTTCAATGGTCCCTGGCCCCCATGGACCTGACCATCCAATGGTTGCGCATCGAACATCGATTGGCAACCGATGATTTGTCCGGAATTCAGACCGATATAGAATCGTTCGAAAAACATAAGGAATCCCAATCAAACGTTCCCATGTATAACATGCTGGCGTTTGCCCATCTGAAACTCAAGAATTATCCAAAGGCTGAGATCTATTTTCGGAAGCTGCTCGAATTGGATTCCGAAAACGCCATTGCGGAACGCGGCTTGGCCGAGATTGCCGTCGTCAAAGAAGATTGGGAAGAGGCGGTCGAAAGGTCATTGTCTGCGATTGACTTGCAATTCAACGACGCCCACTCGCATTTCCTATTAGCAAAGGCGTTAGTCCAATGTGACGAACCTGAATTGGCGCGCCCGGCTTTTGAATCGGCGATACACCTCCGTCCCGACTTGACTGATTATTCGGAGGCTTACATCCAACTACTCGATACCCAAGGTGACTCAACAGCAGCCGAACAGGAGCGTCAACGAATCACGGAGATCCAAGAGAAGCTTCGCCAGGCGTCGGATGTCGATCTGATCGCACAGCAGGAAATAGCAGAACAGACTGCTCGTCGTCAAGAATTGGGACTCTTTGTTTTCGCCCCCCAAGCTAAGGCAACCACAACAGGTGACAATGCGATCACGATCGTCAGTGGTCTGCCTCGGTCGGGTACCTCGATGATGATGCAAATGTTGGCGGCTGGCGGGCTCAAGGCCGTTACCGACAAAGGCCGTGAAGCCGACGAAGATAATCCGCACGGATATTTCGAAGACAAACGCGTGATGGGGCTGATGCGGAATAACGATTGGATCCCCTCGGCACACGGACAAGCACTCAAGGTCGTCGCCCCTCTCTTGAAACATCTGCCCAGCGGCTCTCACTACAACATCCTTTTCATGGATCGCGACTTAAGGGCCGTCGTGAAAAGCCAAAGAACGATGCTGGAACGAAACAATCGTGACGGAGCAAGGTTGCCTGATTACCGTTTGATGCATGAGTATCGGCAACAACTGGCCGAAATCGAACAATTGATTGCTACTCGTGAAGACATGACGGTGCTATTCTTGAATTACGATCGTACGGTCTCCACTCCACGAGAGGCCGCCAAGCAGATTGGACAATGGTTACCGATGCAGCTCGACCAGGAACGCATGGCCGCAGCTGTCGACCCCAGCCTTCATCGCCAACGGCCAGAAACCGCTGAAAACGATTGCTGATTCAATGAAATCGATCGCCGCTTTTTGATGGTACATGTATCGTGTCGACTGAAGAATGTACGAAACGTCGAGTGCTGCTTGTGGCGTGGCCGGGAGCTCATTCACAGATCGTGAATTCAATGCTCGAACAGGGACGGCTGCCCAACCTGTCAGGTCTCATCAAGAAAGGCGTCGTCGGCCGCCTGGACAGTCCGCCACCGTACAATCTCTCTAGCATGGCGACGTCCATCGTGACGGGAAAGCCGCCCGGACTGCATGGCATCGTTGGACCTACAATCCCCTCCGCAGATCGTTCTAAAATGCAACCCGTTACGTCGGCTCATCGTGAGTCTGCTGCAGTTTGGAATATATTTTCAACGCGTCATCGGCGCAGCATGGCGGTTGCGTGGCCGGTAAGTCACCCTGCCGAACCCATTCTGGGAAACATCGTTTCTAATCGATTTGCCCAAGGATTGATGGATCGACGCATTCCGATGCAGCCAGCCACCATTCATCCCCAACCGTTGAATGAGAAACTTGCAGAATTTCGAATCTTTGCAGATGAATTAAAGGCGGAAGACCTTTTGCCTTTGCTGCCATTAGGACATGAGATCGACCAGGACCACGACCCGCGTGTCGCGTTTTGCGCGAGATTAATGTCACAGACCGCTACCGTTTCTACCTGTAGCCAGCAACTGTTGGCGGAGGAGCGTTGGAGCTTAATGGCCATTTGGTTTCCCGCGATGGCAAACTTCAATCGTCGCTTTCTCAAATTTCATCTTGCCGACTCCGACACACAGGAATCGAACGATCATCGACTCTATCAATACGTCCTCAACGCCGCCTACCAATACCATGACCTTTTGCTGGGCCAGTTGATTCAACAGACGGGTGACGATGCTACCGTCATTCTAGTCTCACCAGTCGCTGAATCTCCCGTCGTGAAAAAACGATTCGGGGAAAGCCACGGCATGCTGGTCATCTCCGGCTCCGACATTCACCAGGACGAATTAATCCATGGTGCTAATCTCCTGGACATCACCCCGACCATTTTAGCTGCATGTGGCTTACCCATCGGCAAAGACATGAAGGGGCGGCCTTTGTTGGACGCCTGGCAGGTAGCCCCGCCGGTCGACATGATTGACAGTTGGGACACTCAAACAGAGCCCAACCCTGAGCAAGAGGAAATTTCTCGCCATCCAAATGCAACGTCGGTCTCTGCCGCGGCAAGACCGGTCGAATCCGACCCGCAACAACTCGGGCAAGACCAACATGACGCCCAAGTTTCCCGCGCGGCCGACCTCTATGAATATCGCCGAACGAAATCCCTGATGCACAGCGGTTTGTATCGGAATGCGATTTCCAACCTGAAACGACTAGCTCAGGTCGAACCCTTCCAGTTATCGGCAACCCTTGACTTGGCCCAATGCTTATGGCGTCTCAGAAACATCGATCAACTGGAACCCTTGATCGATCAATTCGTGAAAGATAGGGGGTCGAATGACGGAGAAATCCCGGCCTACATCATCTTACTCCAGGGACGCCTGAAAATCATTCAAGGGGATGAAGAAGCAGGGAAATCTTTCCTCGCCAAAGCTGCCTCCGCCGCAAACCAAGATCACTATTTACTCACTCAGATCGGAGAGACCTATCTCAGCCTCAGGGAAGCTGAACATGCTGCCGAAGTGTTTCGGCGAGTCGTAGCGGAGCACCCCCATCATGCCGCGGCTCACTTGGGATACGGGCGTTGCCTCCTGCAACAGAAGAGACCTCAACAAGCGGCCGACAAATTCACCGAAGCGATCGTCTTACAATATCATTACCCCGTTGCTCATTTTTTCCGGGCTGTTGGTCAATGGCGACTGAAAGATCCAGAAGGTGCTCTCGATGCGGCATCGATATGCCTCAAACAAAATCCGTCGTTTGCACCTGCCCATCGGCTGATGGCGCGCGTCTACAAAAAGTTTTATCGGGACGATCACCTGGCCGCGCAACATCTCCGACAGGCGAAACAATTGCGAGAACAGAGACTCAATCCATCCAACTCGACACCGTCGGACGATTCCCTGCAAGAATCTTCGGACCGGAGCCTCGTCGATCTACTCGACTCCGTCAAAAACCGGCCCCCTCGACCCTAGCATCCTGGATGCTGATCGCTGATTTGCGCCCAACGTTAGCAAAGAAAACGGCGATTCCGTACCGACAGCCCCGCCAGCGATTTATTTTTCCAAGGAGACCCGAATGATCTCATGATCATTCCGAACAATCACATGTTTGTTGGCAAAAGCGGGGTGACACCAATTCACAATACTGTTGGCGAAACGCCGCGGGCCAAATCCAGATTCCGTATCCGGGTCGATCAAGGCCGTGCGATCAATTTCCTCCGCACCCTCTGGCGTGAACCTCACGATTAAAAGTTCGCCCACATCATTCATCATGAAATAGCGATCCTGATGCGCGACGAGAAAGGCGGATCCCCATCGGCCTTGCCGTGTTAACGAGTCATCTTCCCAAAGCCGTTCACTCGTCTTCAGTTCGAGCCCTCGGAATTCCCCATAGCTGCAGGTACCATAAAAATAATCGCCTTCGATAATGGGGGTCGTGATGACGCTATGAAGTCCCAGGGTTTGCTGGGGCCGTTCACCGGCACCCTGAACGTGCCACAATTTCTTAGCCGCAGGCACGTTGTCATCCAATTCAACCAGCATGGATCCGCTGTAGAAGCATGAGACCAGGAGCTTGTTGCCACTTTTGACGGGCGTGGCGATGGACATGGCATGCATGCATTCCATCGGAACCTCCCAGTAGACCTCACCGGTTTGCGGATTGAGTGAACGGAGGGCTTTTGGATCCCAGTAAATCAGTTGCCGCACACCCGCATGCTCATAGATGACAAATTGCGAGTAACCGAGCTCGTAATTGGCCGGAATCGCCTTCCACACTTCATCACCAGTATGCTTATTAAATGCCCGTACTTGTTCGCTGTTCTTTCCGCCAGTTGCAAAAATAACAAGATCACCATCGACGATCGGCGAAGTGGACGTGCCGAATACGGGCAACAAAAGCTTGTATTCCTCTCGACTATCTTTCGCCCAGATCAGTTCGCCAGTCTTCAGGTCATTACACCGCAAGTGGCCGACCGAACCGAGCGAATAGACGCGATCACCATCAATCGTGGGTGCTGCCCGAGGCCCAGTACGATAGGAGCCCATCACCTCGCGATAATGCGTCTCCCATTCATCGGCCCACAGTAATTCTCCGGTCGCTTCGTCCATACAAACGACTCGCTCAATCGCCTCCACCAATTCTGTGTCTGGCTTAGGCCGATAATCCATCGTGACGATTCGCCCCTGAGACACGACGGGGCCGGAATAACCAGACCCAATCGGTCGCTTCCAGACCACTTCGAGCCCTTCTTCGGGGAATTCATCGACGATGCCCTCTTCGTGCCAGACGGCAAGCCGATCTTTTCCACGCCACTGCGTCCAATCGTCCGCCTTCGCCGGGGCGAATCCAAGCCCATACAAACAGACGCAGGCAACAACCAGATGGTTAAACGTTTGACGCATTAACATTGATATCTCCGTCCCTTCACGATGTTTGCTGTACGACACGTTACAAAAGGTGGGCCATTCGGAATTCCGTAATTCACTGATTATGCACTTTGGAATCACCTTTCGGCCAGATCTATTTCTACCGTAATATCCAGCGTTGGAAGCTCTCGGGTCGCCACCTTTTCGGCCGAAAGAATGCAATCATCTCCAAACTCCTCCCACCATTCGTCGGCCTCTTCTTGAGACCAATGGTCGGCGGCCTGACATTCGCTCAAGGCCCGCTCCAATTCAGCGGCGGATTGAGGGCGGTCTTTTGGGTTTTTGGCGAGACAGGAAAGGATCACCTTTTGCAAATCATCAGGTATTTCGCTGCCGAGTCGAGCGGACGGACTCTCTGGATCCTTTTGCATTTGCTGCAACATGACTTGCATGGGCGTATTGCCTTGGAATACAGGACTGCCGGTCAACAAGAAATAGCCTACCGCACCGACGGCATATAGATCGCTGCGACCATCGACATCGGCTGCATCGGTAATCGCCTCAGGTGACATATAGAGCGGAGTGCCGGTGATCGAATTATTTTGCGTGACTGCCAACTGATCCTCGCCAGCGACATCCTTGACCAGACCAAAATCGAGCAACTTGATCACATCCGTCTGCCCGCCCCGCTGGCAAAGCATGATATTCGAGGGCTTAATGTCGCGATGGACGAGGCCTGCCGCATGTGCTTCATTCAACGACCCACACATCTGCAACAACACGTGGATCACTCGCTCCGGAGGGAATGGCCCGCTCAGCTTAACCGCGTCTCCCAGATCCATGCCGTCGAGATACTCCATGGCATAGTAAAAGGTTCCTTCGGGCGTGCGACCGTAATCGAAGATCACGATGGTATTGGGATGGACCAGTTGACTGGTCAGTTGGACCTCGCGTTCAAACCGACTGACAGCCGCCTCACTACTGTTTTGTGCTCGCAAAAGCTTAACGGCTGTTGGCCGGCGCAACATCGCGTGACTTGCCCGGTAGACCTGGCCCATACCGCCTTCGCCGATTTTTTCCTCGAGCTTGTACTGTCCCAATTGCACTGCGACTTCGACGCGTTGCTTTAACCCGGAAATGGTGCCCAACGTCATCGCGACGAGACCGCCGATCACGCTAAAGGTGATGCCCAGTCCGAGAACGCCCCAAGCCTGCGTTCGTGATACCCAATAGGAATCAGGCTCGGCCATCATGCTGATGAGCCATCGACGGTCCGCCATCCGAAAACTACCGCGCCAATCCACACCATACGAAGCGGTCGACCGGCTGGCGCCTCGCACATTCTCGAACAGCAACTGATCGTCACTGGGGGCCTCAGCATCACGCAACACGATGCGAGTATCCTCCAAGTAATTCCCTTCCAGAACCCGATCCATGATTGGCTTGAGCTTCAGCGTAATCGAGACGATTCCGCGATAATCGGTTTTTGTCCCTGCTTCTTCTTCGATCGGATAGAAGAAGGCGACGCCGTAACCCGCATCACGCCGACCGAACAACCTGAATCTGCCACTCGCGGTTAATTCATCTGTGGAGACCGCCTTTTCAATCGCGGGTGCGAGGATCGTATCTGTCGAAAGGTCGACACCTAACATGAACCGATTGGGCGTGTCATAGAGGACGGGGAAATACTCCTCTCGATCCCCTGCATCACCAAGGCCCCCGTCGTCCGCATACTCACGAATGACAAAAGGAAGATTTTCGTCTCCTGCGGTCTCCTGCAACCTCTCCCTTTCATCGGCCGCCACAATCGGAATCCATTGAAATGAATCGATGCCGTCGTGCCGATCAAGCGCCCCGCGCACAAAGGTCTCAAACTCGACTCCCGTCACCTCTTCGGATGACTCAAAAAATGCGGGAGTCGACTGGAACACTTCTAATGGAAAGCGAAAGTTCGTTTCAACGACTTGAGCAAGATGCTCTGCTAACCGGTCAAATTCGGCTCTTTTGTGGCGGCGTTCAATTCCATAGGCCACGACGAAGGACACAATCGCAATCACCAAACCGATCAATCCGATGGCCACGCCAATGCGTAAACCAGCACGGGTCTGACTCAAACCAGAATTCGAGACATGCTGAAACAGCCGAAAAGCTAAATGGTTAGTTGAGGACTTAGTCCGCGCCGGCTTCGCCATTCTATTTTCTTCGCTATCGCCTTAGGTTGCATGACGTACGGCCAAGCCTTCGACTGAGAACGGACAATTTCGCAGGGACTCTTGCCTCTCGAACGACTCTCACACCGCGCCATCAATCATACCCCGAATGTGGCATTCCATGCATCCGAGATCTCTGGATTGCCCCGTGACTGTGCTCGCAACAATCCAGCACGAGCCCCGTTTACTTTTCGGTGCGAGGACGCTCCTACGCTTCATGACGCATCGAAACGTCTGCGTTCAACATTAAGCTGACAGAATCGACTAGATCGCGGGCCAGAGCAGCCTGACGCCTGTCGCGATCATGACGACGATCAGGAAGGCGAAAACGAGTTTTTTTCCCTTGCTGATGGCCAGCTTGGCCCCCACATATCCACCGGCAAGATTTCCGATTGCCATAATCAAACCCGGTAACCATTGGACCTGGCCGTAGATGACAAAGACAGCGAGCCCTGCCAACGTCACCACAAAGCCGATCACGTTCTTGACCGCATTGGCCCGCACCAGGTCTCCGGTATTAAAGAGCCCCATGCTCAACAGCAGCAGAATCCCCATCCCCGCTTGAATAAAGCCGATGTAGGAGCCGATGGCAAGATAGACGAAGAATTCAGCAACTCGATTTTGCAAGCGCGGCTGGCTTGAATCCGTCAATAGCTTCGGCTTGAAAACGAGCACGCAGGCCATGACCAGGAACATGCCCCCAAACAACGGCTTAAAGGTATCGACAGGGAGCTTTACGGCCAACAAGGATCCGATGGGGACTCCCAGTAAGAGAGGCACGATCAAACGAACCACCAACGGCCGATCAACCTGACCGTGCCGATAAAAGGTGAGTGATGCCGATCCGGAGGACAACAAGATTGCGACTCGGTTGGTGCCATTGGCAATTTTCGGATCGAGTCCGCAGAGAAACATAAGAGCGGGCAACGTCAGAAAAGATCCACCCCCTGCAATGGTGTTAATAATCCCCGCCAGGAATCCAGCGGGAATAAGCAAAAAGTAAGCGACCCAATCGTTCATTCAATTCGGCTCCGACGGCCTCATGCCGGTCAATCACTTGCGTTTACGCACCGCCTCGATCGCACGTGCCTCTGCCTTGGGATCATAGGCGGGATTGAGCTTCCGCGGAATGGGAGCATCGACGGCCTGTTGCCATTGCTGTAAACGCTTCAGCAATTCCTGCGTCTTTGCCGGATTGGATTGTGCCAAATTGCGTTGTTCCCCGATATCGTCTCGCAGGTTATAGAGTTCGAGAGCGTTATCTTCGAAGTACTGATGCAGTTTCCAGTCACCTAGCCGAATGATACTGCAGGGTCGCGAACGAAAGAGAGGGTCGCGTTGCTCGTCCCATACCTGATAGGCCTGCAGGTAGGCAGGAAAGTGCCAGAACAGCGCTCGGTCTCCCAAAGACTTCACTTCACCTCGTAAAAGCGGCAGAAGATTGACACCGTCGAGTGATTGTCGCGTGGGTAATTCGGCGTCTCCGATCGCGCACAACGTGGGATAAAGATCGACGCCAATCACGGGTTCCGCCGATTGACTGCCGGCGGGAATCACGCCGGGCCATTTCACAAAAAAAGGCTCACGAATCCCACCTTCGTAATAGGTACCCTTGTAGCCCCTGAGCGGATCCATGTCGGTGGCTGGGCCGTATCCCCCGTTATCCGAAAAGAAGACAACGACAGTCCGATCCGTCAAATCGAGTTCATCAAGACATTTCTGGATGCGACCAACACCATCGTCGACGGATTGAATCATCGTGGCCATGACTTGATCGTGATGAAGCTTACCGGGCGGCTTCGCACGATATTTTTCAACGAGCTCACGCTTGGGTTGTAGCGGAGTGTGAACGGCAAAGTGCGTCAGGTACAACGCCCAAGGTCTTTCCGCATTCTCGCGAATAAAACTTTCCGCTTCTTGCGAGAGTCGATCGGTCAAATATTCACCGGAAGGTGCATTCCCGAGCCCGGGTGCCTTGCCGTGCGGCGGGTAATAACCACGCGGGGGTCCGCCTGATTTCGTGCCGCCCACGTTCACGTCAAAACCGTAGGGAATTGGATCGTGACTAAGATGCCACTTCCCGATCGTAGCGGTTCGATACCCCGCCTTCTGCAACTGATGCGCCCAGGTCTTTATCGCGGGATCCAAAATGTCGGTACCGGCGATGTGCTCGAGCTTACGAAACTGCGCCTTGCCGCGAGGCCTGGTTCCGACGTTAAAGATTCGATGTCTTGGTGTGTACTGGCCTGAGAAGAGCGAGGCTCTAGCCGGCGCACAATTCGCGGCACACGAATAGGCGTCAGTAAAGACCATCCCCTCCCCTGCCAACTGATCGAGATGGGGCGTTTCGTAAAAGTCGGACCCCATGTAACTCGTATCGCGCCAACCGAAATCATCGAGGTAGATGAAGAGAATATTTGGCGATTCATTGGCGCAAACGACGAATGGCCATAGCAATACGACGCACCAGGACCAGCCCAAGATCTTTAACTTCAACATCAGCTTGCATCCCTTATCTACTCGTCGACGATTCAACAGTTCGCTTCATCTTAACCATAATTGGTTCGCGGCTGAATGAAGATCGCCAACCAAATCGTCTGCTGCTTGGAATCGGTCCATTCGACTCGGTGTCGTTGATGGGGCGGAATATCAAGAACATCTCCGGCTGCTAATTCGAAAGGCGTCTCAATGCCGTCAAACCGGACGGCAGCATTGCCCTGCAGCAGGACAACCCACTCATGCTCCGTCTGGTCGTACCAAAACCCCGGATCGCTGGCCTGTCCGGTAGAGACAATTCTTTCGATCCTTACCCCGCTCGATTCGAGCAGAATGTCCGTCAATTCTTCGGGCAATGCACTCTCGGGCAGCCCTGAAAACAAATTGCTCAGCATTGGATCATTACCTGACATTTCATTCGTGAAATCAATATTTGCTTCCTACTGTCGCGGGCAGTATAACGACGGTCAACGGACTCTGCGATATTGACAGGGCAGCCTCAGGAGGGATCTCGCCATGTTTCGTATTGATGCCGGTGAAACCCGTCGCTACTGCGACGGTCTATCGCGACGTAGCTTCGTGCAACTGGGCGTTGCAGGCATCGCCTCCGTCCAACTCCCTCGACTCCTCGAGGCCCGAGAAACTCAAACGAACTCAACGGTTGATCCGCGCCACCGTTCAGCAATTCTAATTTGGCTGGACGGCGGCCCAGGTCATATGGACATGTATGACATGAAGCCGGACGCCCCTGCGGAATACCGTGGCATTTGGCGACCGATTCGCACGAACGTCCCGGGGATCGAAATCACGGAACTGTTTCCGCAACAGGCCAAGGTCGCCGACAAGTTTTCAATCGTCCGCTCGCTTCACCATGACACGGGCGATCATTTTGCCGGTGGACACCGCATGTTGACGACTAAGGACATGGGCGTCAGCGGCGGCAATACAGGTGGCAAGTTTCCCTCGATGGGTTCGATCATCGCTCATCAACGCCAATCTTCTGACCGAGATATTCCGGCGTACATGAGTGTTCCGATCGCCAGCAGCATCGGTTTACGGCCAGGCTATTTCGGTGGTAACTGGCTTGGCGCACAATTCGATCCGTTTCAAACGAATGGCGATCCGAACAACGCGAATTTCAAGGTCGACAATGTCGAGCTTGCGCCGGGCATGACGGTGCAGACGCTCGACGATCGAAAGCGGCTCATGAAATCGCTCGACCGCATTCCACGCGCCGTCGATGCGAGTGGAACCTTTGACGCCATGAACCGATTCGAAAAGCAAGCCTTTCGCTTCGTCACAGGATCCAAGGCACGCAAGGCCTTTAAACTGTCAGAAGAAAACGACGAACTGCGCGATGCCTACGGCCGGAACACCTGGGGACAAAGTACGCTCTTGGCTCGGCGACTCGTGGAAGCAGGCGCCGGCTTTGTCACCGTTCACCTGGGCGGCTGGGACCATCATTGGAATCTGGAATCCGGTATGGACAGTTATCTGCCGCGTGTGGATGCATTGGTCGCCACACTCTTCCAGGATCTGGAACGACGCGGTCAACTTGACTCGACACTCGTCATTCTCTGCGGTGAATTCAGCCGCACGCCCAGGATGAACGACGGCGGTAACGGCGGTCCACCCTTAAGCCAGGGAACCCCTGGGCGAGACCACTGGGGCAATTCGATGTTCTGCCTGCTGGGAGGCGGTGGAATTCGCGGAGGTCAAATCGTGGGCTCCACCAATCGACTCGGGGAAGAGCCACTGACCCGAGCCGTTCGCCCGGACAATCTACACGCGACGATCTATCGCTGCCTGGGCATCGACCCGAAGATTCAGCTGCTGGATCACTCGGGACGCCCGACTTCGGTGCTCGAAGATCCAACGCCGATCCACGAGCTGCTGTGATCCCTAACGGGTCACAGTCAATCCGAACAGGATATTGGCGGTGACCAACGTGCCTCGTTCATAATTCTCAAACTTCACCCAATCGGTCGCAAATTCAGAGTCGACGACCAAGGCCAGTGTCGCTCCTCTTGAGACAAAGCGGGCACTGTAGAGCTCGAACCCTAAAAAGACGCCGGGGGCGATGTCAGTTTGCGAAATCGTTTTCGTTTTTGCAAGCGTAAAGTTCGTTGTGGCACTATCAATCAGGTCCTGAAGAGCCGCCGAAGGATCCTCTGCAAAGTGACCTCGTATGTGAGAGAGTCGGCCGCCCATGCGAAAGGTGAAGATCCTCGAAATGTCTGGGTTATCAGATAACTCGTGATACCAGCCAATTCCTGTGTGAACACTTGTTCGACTGATCTCCTGTAAACTCATCTCGTAAAAGTCTTCTAGAAACGTCGGCTGAGGACCGGTAATCGTTTGCAAAGTAAACGTTCCAGAAACGTCTTGCCCACGACCTTCACCGAACGCGGAGAGGTATGATCCACCAAAGTCGAAAAAGACCTTCGTGTCGTTAGGCAACAGGGGCTCGCGACCGCCGAAGGCGACCTCGTAACCGACACTCGTTCCCTCCTCAAAGAGACTCTGACCTAATTGAAACGAAGGGCCAGACTTGAGATACATGGCAAAGCGTGGCCAAGTGGCCGGACCACAATAGCATTCATTCAAACCGCAATCACCGCAAGAATCGTCCAAAGCATACTGAATGCTATCCTCATGAACGTCCAAGTGAGCCGTGGCAACATCCTCAGCGGTGGCTGACAACGTCAACAGGCTAGACAAACAGATTGCAAAAGCAGGCAGATTGTAAATTCGCCGAGTGATCCATGGCGAGGGCAGCGACATCGTTCGTCCTTCCGTGACTCGGGTCTCGCAGAGTAAATTAAGCCCCTCCTAGCTGTTCTCTTAGTCGTCTCATGAGCTGGCTGACTTTAACGATTACCGAAAAGACGCAAACACCAGCCACTTTAAGGCCGCCAGCAGCGACAGCCATGCCAGCGGCTGTTATCTGGGGAACAGCAGCCTTAGTACGAGGAATCCACCGTCTTTTGACATTCGCAACCTTCAGGTCATCTTTCGGGTGGTTTCAATTCCACAACACTGACGGCAACCCGCCACCTATTTCGCCCATCTCCACATTGATTCTCCATTCACCGCGTTCGTATACTGACAATTGATTTAATCCGGCCCGAGAACTTTCGTCGCAAAACACGGGCGAGCGTTGAAACCAGGAGCCCACTGGACGGGATCGGCGCGGCATCCCTCACTATTTTATTAGAGCAGAGGCACGAGCATGAAACGGATTTTGACATCGGCATTGCTGTGGTTCATTGGTTCGACGCCAAGCTTTGCCTTGACGTTTGAAAAACCAATTCGACTGGAGGGAGGCGGCGAACCGGTTCGTGTCGAGAGTCCCGGTTACGCGGCACCGTGCTGGGCAGATGTTGACGGAGATGGCCTCAAGGATTTGCTTGTCGGCCAGTTCAGGAACGGAAAAATCCGCGTCTTCAAAAATCAGGGCGGCGGGAAGCTTGCCGCTGGCGAGTGGCTCCAAGCTGATGGAGAAGTGGCTGAAGTGCCAGGCGTATGGTGATGTACCAGCTCGACTCCACAGGTTGTGGACTTAAATGCTGATGGTCATCAAGACGTGCTTTCGGGATCGTACTCCAGGACAGACGGCCCGATGGCCGGATTATTCCAAATACTCTGGGGCGGTCCCAGTGGTGAGTTCCAGGCGGCAGAACCGCTCGTGGGAACGGATGGCGAGCCGCTAATCATCCCCATCGAGGGTCCTAGCGTGCAGACCGAAAATATCTGCACCCGCCCCACCGCTATTGACTGGGATAGTGATGGCGACCTGGATCTGGTGGTCGGAAATTTTGCCGGCAGCTTTTATCTGTTCACGGGACTCGGCAACGGGAAGTTTGAGCCGACGCCACAACCGATCATGTCCGGCGATGAACCACTCCGCATCTCGGGCGTCCACAGTGACCCCTTCCTGATCGACTGGGATGGAGATGGAGACATCGACATCCTGAGTGGCTCAGGCAGTGGCGGAGTTCAGTGGTCCGAGAACACGGCGGGCGTTGGCAAACCGCCGCAACTGAGCAGCTTTCAAACGCTCATCGATCCGGGTGAGCAGATTTCGTATAACACACCCACAAGCGAAAACGACCTGACTGGTCCCGCATCGTCAACGCGCATCTGGGCTGACGATGTCAACAACGATGGTAAATTGGACCTGCTTGTCGGCGATTCCGTAACCTTGATTTCAATTGCGGAAGGGTTAACCCTCGAGCAGTTTAAGCAAAAGCATACGGAATGGCAAAAAGCCGTCCGAGAAGCATCGGCCGAGATGAACTCAGTGTCCGATGATCAAGAAAAATTGCAGGAGGCGCTGAAGCGTATCCAATCGTTGTATGCAAGCAAGGCGGACTTAATGTCGGAAGAACGCACCGGATTCGTTTGGCTCTATCTGCAAAAATAATGCACTTAGGAACATCTCCAAAAACGACGACGGTGCTCAAGGTCCCGTCGTTTTTTCACGGGCGGCCTTGCTAGCACCAGGCAAACTTTCAAAGATGATCTTGTCTGATCGGCAACTTGCGCCAACAATCGCATCAGCAAGCTGACGGAAAATGAATCTCCAAACGCATTCGCGTTCAGGCACGAGGCCTTATTGCTTGCCAACTTTAGGTCGACGATGTCACGGAACCGTTGGAATGAATGGAGGCTCATCATGTTGGTTCTATCGCGCAAGGAAAACGAGCGATTAATTTTCCCGTCTTTAGGTATCTCAATCGAAGTCTCTCAAATTCGCGGTAACAAGGTGCGATTGGGAATTGACGCACCGGCAGATGTGCCCGTGTTGCGAGAAGAGCTTGCCGATCTAAAGGGCTTGGAGTTCACGCCCGACGACTTGAGCAGCGAGAATCGGTTGAAGATGATCACCGAGGTGCACCGAGCGGGATTGGCAAGCGTCACCCACTCCTTAAATTCACTCCATCGCCACCTCGACTCTGACGCTGATGGGCAAGCTTTTGTTCTAGACATCTTTCGTCAACTGCAAGCGGTTGAAAAAGCGGTCGCAGATTCGTTGTCGGACGACCGCAGCGAGCCTGTCCCACATGCCTTACTCATTCAGCGTGCATCGAGCGAGCGGGACTTATTGGCAAGTTGCTTACGCTTTGGTGGGATCGAAGTAATCACCTCCGCAAGTCGTGAAGACGCCGAGGGTTATTTGTCGCTTCATTCCTGTCCCGACTTTGCGATCATTGACTCGGTCGAGGCATCGACAGATTTTATCGATGTGTTACGGACAAGACCTTACGATCAAATGCAGCTATTCGGCCTGGGCGAAATTCCGGCACTAGCACACTGCTTCCCTCGCCCCTTGAATGCGGAAACACTCGTGGAGAAACTAACACGAGACTTCGCGGGCCGCATGGCCCTTTAGGCAATCTCAACTGCCCCGAATACAGGGCAGGCAAGTTCCCTGCGAACGTAGGTGTTAAATCGGTATTGTATCCGGGGGTGGTGGCGTCGAATATTCAGCCCGATATTGCTCGGCCACTTCATTAGAAAGGCGGCAACGATAGGCAATCTCAAACACGAGGAGACTCAGAACAACGACGGCGACCACATCCCAAGGTGAGGCCAAAATTCCGCGTCCCTCGAAATTCCCGAGATAGGAAAGTGACGCCGATCCCTACCCCATACGGCAGCAGCCAGCACGATTCCCTGACGTCAAGTCTTGACCAGGAAACTAGGTCGATCATCAATTTTTTTGATGAGGAAGAAGACCATCCCGACGATCACCACCAGCTCGAGTCGCCATGTGGTGTCCCAGCCGCTCCAGTAAACGACTAGGGTGGCGACGATAAATCCCAATCGGGCGACTAACCCAACACAGGGCAACTTAAAGGGTCGCGGAGCATCTGGCAGATGGGCGCGAAAGGCATATACAGAGAGCGGTCCAGCGCAAAACGACAGCGTGATGGCAGCGCTATTGATCGCAATCGCTTCCTGGAAGGAGACGAGGAAGACGATGAGTGCGCCGAAAAGGAGATTCATGAATAAGGCTCGCGTCGCGACCCCTCGCTTTGAGAGTTGCTCAAGGTATTTGGGAAAGAATCCGTTTTGGGACAATACATAGGTCAAGCGAGCCATCGAACCGGCGGATACCAATCCGCCGCCAAAGGGAGCGACCACGGCTCCGGAATATAAAAGGGTATTGGCCGAACCGATTCCCAATCCGATCGCAATGGCAGCCATGGGCCCTAAATCATCATCGAATTGAATCTTGGCCCACCCGCCTTCTAACTGTTTCCGCTGAAGTGCTCCAATAAAGGCCACCTGCAGCAGCACGTAGATACCAACGCAAATGATCAGAGCGATCGTGAGTGCCAATGGAATGGTAATGTGCGGGCGTCGGACCTCACCCGCGAGATCAATCGCGTGCCGAAACCTAATCAAGGCAAAGATCACGCCACCGGTCGAGACCGCCGCAAAAATACCCTCGATGCCAAATGGAGCAAACCCTCCATGCACAAAGTTTCCGGGCTCGAATTGCGTAAACAGAATGACGCTACCGATCACCACTGGAACAATCAGCTTCACCCAGGTGATCCAGATATTGGCTTTCGTAAAAATGGCGGCTCCGAGCGCATTGATCCCCACAAAGCAGACGAGCACAACCATCGCGACACAGCAGCCGGCAAGCGACAACGCTCCCTTCTGTAGTGATCCCAGAAACATCCAGGGGAATTGTTAGTCCAGATATTCCAGCATCGCGATAGTTTCAATCGGAGCCGCCGTGTTGTAACCCACCCAAGCCGACCAGCCCAACACACTGCTCGTCACATCGCCATGCGTAAAGTGTGGTAACCTCGCAATCCCACCCGCCACCGGCATGACGGAGGTCGCTTCGGCAAAAAAAGCGCCAGGATCAACATCGCGACTCCACCAATTAGCCACGCCACGACCGACGACGGCCCCGCCAACTGGCTCGTCAAAAGAGGTGCAAAAAGCCATCCGGAGCCGATGATGCCACTGACGGCGACAAACGTGAGTCCGATGAGACCAATGGAGCGATTGAGCGGCATTGAAAAGTAAGGCTTTCGTGGAGCAAATTAATATCGGCGTCTTCAGCATCCAATATTCTGATTCTGTGCTCGAACGGCGTAATCATCTAGAAGCCTGCCCCAATCTCATGATATTCGCGGTCGTGATAAGATCCGGCATCCACGAGGTGCAATGAACACGAGGTAGCTGGAATCCGGAGAGTGGGAAGGGGTCATCTGCCCTATCCACTGCCTCGAAATCGTCAAGTTACTTCCTTGACCATCGGCAAAAACTGAGGAGCCGTGACGCCCATCGAAACATAGACGCTCATCAATCCATCGACGCTGACGTCAGCCGGCACGACTTTGTCGACGGGTACAAACAAGAGTCCACCTCCAACGGGAACGGGAGCCGTCGGAATGATCACGGCATGATAGGATTCGCTGCCAATCTCGAATCGCTCCGGAGAGGTCAATAACGCAAGCACCGCCGTCGGATTCTCATTGCCAAACATGCAAAACACGGACCGCATGCCCTGCAGGTCGGCCTCGTCCTTCTTATCGAGCATCCCGATCAACTGTTTTGACGTCCCGTAGATACTGCTCACGACTGGAACCCGATTCAACAGAGCGTCCACAATCCCTTGGATCAGTTTCTTGGCTCCGAATTCGACGAGCAGGCCCAGGGCGAATAAAACCGCAAGGACCAGCACCCATCCCATCAGATAGGCCAATGCCGAGTTATCGACAATTTGAAGGCCAAACGATTTCAGCCGTCCTCCAACCCAGGACTGAGGTCCTACAAAACGGGAAAGGTAATCGGCAACCCACGCAACGACCACGACGGTAATGACCACCGGCAGCACGGCCAGAACGCCAGCCACAAAATAGCCGACCAAACGTTTTAGGAACTTCTTCCCCTTTTGCATGATTCCTGCCTCGCTGAATATTTTTATGCCTTTTACCACCGGGAATTGGCTGATAGCAAAAGAAAGCGTCAAGGACAAGATTATTATGCTGTTCGACCGGCCTCCCGATCGTTTCTGGGCTCTCCGTACAGGGTCGCTGCGGCGAAAAGGCTTTCACTCGCGTCGTCGTCAAAAAGTGGCTAAACTAGGAGCTTAGACCACCTTGCGTGAGTCTGACCTCGAAGACCTTTGCTGAGAAAGCTCCACCATGCCCCGCTGCGTTTTCAGTCTGGCCTGTACGCTCTTGTTGATGGTGAGTTCATTGCTGTTGGCGAATCCTCCACAACGCGTTGACTTTGCCCGCGAGATCCTCCCAATTCTTTCGGACAAATGTTTTGTTTGTCACGGTCCGGACACGCAGGACGACAGCGAACTCCGATTGGATTCCTTTGAGTCGGCGACGAGCGATCGCGGCGGTTATCAAGCTTTGAATCCTGACGAACCGGGCGAGAGTGACATATTGAAGCGAATCTTTTCTGAAGACGATCCAATGCCACCAATCGACGCCGAGAAGGCGTTGTCGGCCGACGAAAAAAAACTGCTTCGGCAATGGATCTTCGAGGGTGGTGAGTATGCGAAGCACTGGTCGTTCGTCAAACCGGAAAAAGAGCTACCAAAGACCGTCACCGCCACCGATCTGTCGAATGTGATTGATGAGCTCATCGGTGCGAAACTTGAGTCGGCCGGAATTGATTTCGCCCCTGAGGCTGACCGAGCCACTTTAGCGCGGCGCGCGGCCTTAACGCTGACCGGCTTGCCACCGGAACCTGAGCAACTGGCTTCGTTCATGGAGGATTCTAGCGAAACAGCCTTCGAGGCCTATGTCGACCGGTTGATCGCCAGCTCGCGATTCGGGGAACACCAGGCCCGTTACTGGTTGGACGCTGTGCGTTATGGTGACACCCATGGTTTGCATCTCGACAATCGCCGCGGCATCTATCCCTATCGCGACTGGGTCGTTCGCGCAATCAACGACAACCTGCCAATAGACGAATTCATCCGCTGGCAACTTGCCGGCGATCTTCATCAAAATCCGAACCTGGCACAACAACTCGCCACAGGGTTTGTCCGGATGAATCCGACGACCTCGGAAGGCGGTGCAATCCCGGCTGAATTCCAGGCGAAGAACAATTTTGATCGCGTCGAAACACTTGGCACCGTTCTCCTCGGAATGAGTTTCAACTGTGCGCGTTGCCACACTCACAAATACGACCCGATCACTCAAAAAGAGTACTATCAGCTATTCGCCTTTTTCAACAGCACGGCGGAAAGCTCGATGGATGGGAATTCGTACGAATACGGGCCCATCATCCGAGCGCCTAAGGATCAAGCGGCTTGGATCGTCTGGGATACTTTACAGCAGGAAATTGAAGAGCTTTGCGCTCAAGTTGATATCTCGACGCTGGGTGACGATATCCAACAGCAATGGCAAGACGCTAAGCTAGCGCAACGGATTTCGATGCTCGCATCAGCCGATGCAACCATGGCCACCGAGGAAAGCCGAGAACGAGCTCAACAACTGTTGGCCGCCTTAAAGGAAGTCGAAGCTAATTTCACCACGAGTCTCGTCGCTAAAGATCTCGACCGACCGCGCAAAACACGTCTCCTCAAACGAGGAGAATACAATCTCCCAGCCGGTGATGCATTGCAGCCCGATGTCCCAGCCGTCATGGGTGGTTTACCCGAAGACGCTCCCCGTAATCGACTTGGACTGGCTCAATGGCTCACCTCGCGAGAACACCCATTGGTGGCGCGCGTGGTTGCCAATCAACTATGGCAACGCATCTTTTCAGACGGCCTGGTCCGCACCCCGGAAGATTTCGGCCTCCAAGGGGAACAACCCACCCACCCGGTCCTGCTCGACTGGCTCGCCGTCGAATTCCAGGATAGCGGATGGAACCGCAAGCACATGTTGAGAGAGATGGTTCTCAGTCGCACCTTCCGCCAAGATTCATCCTGGCGAAAAGATATTGACGACCCAGAGAATCGTCTCTTTTCACGCGGCCCAAGCTATCGCTTGGACGCAGAGGTTTTACGAGACATCGGCCTTTGGGCAAGCCATTTACTTGATCCACACATGGGCGGCGAAGGGATCAAACCCTACCAGCCGGGCGGCATGTGGTTAGCGATGGCCCACCCGGCAAGTAACACCAAAAAATACGAACGGGATCAGGGGCAGCGCCTTTATCGTCGCAGTCTCTATGTTTACTGGAAGCGAACGAGCCCGCATCCGATGATGACTCTGTTCGACGCACCAGATCGCGAATCTAGCTGCGTGCAACGCTCCCGTACAAACACATCGCTGCAGTCTCTTGGACTCCTCAACGAGACTCAACGGATCGAGATGTCGCGCAAACTTGCAGAACGGCTAATCAAGGAACGTGCGAACGATGAGGAACGGCTCGACCTCCTCTTTTCGCTTCTGGCATCGCGCAATCCGACTCCATCGGAGCGCGTCGCCTGTGAATCGCTTTTGGAAACCATGCGAAAACGTTATCAGTCGCAAGAAAAGGATGCGACAGAATTGGTATCTGTAGGGGATGCGAATCGCGATCCAGCTTTATCGCCGGCAGATGTCGCTGCCTGGACTCAGGTAGCCGTCATCGTGCTCGCGAGTGACACCGCAATTTTGCTTTACTGAGATGGCTCAAGGAATTTAAACGATGAATCCTATCCGCGAACACCAACTCATGATGACTCGCCGGCAACTGTTCGGACGGTCGGCACTTGGCGTCGGAACGGCTGCCATGGCCGGACTCATGGGACGCTCCCTGTTCGCAGAAGACAGCAACACGCCCGAAGGCCTGCATCAGGCGGCAAAGGCAAAACGCGTGATCTATCTCTTCATGAGTGGCGGTCCGAGCCACCATGATCTCTGGGACTACAAGCCCAAGATGAAGGAGATGTCTGGTCAACAACTCCCCGATCACGTGCGCAACGGACAGCGTGTCACCGGCATGACTGCGAATCAGAAGAATGGGCTCCCTGTCGCGCCCACCAAATACAAATTCACGAAGCAGGAAAACAATGATCAAGGCGTCTGGGTCAGCGAATTGTTGCCCCATACGGCAAAGGTGGCGAAGGAATTGTGCGTTGTCCACAGTACCTTTACTGAAGCGATCAACCACGACCCAGCTATTACCTACATTCAGACGGGGAGCCAAATCCCAGGTCGGCCCAGCTTGGGTGCGTGGCTCAGTTACGGCCTCGGGACGATGAATGAAGATCTTCCCCACTATGTGGTCATGCACGCGAAAACAAGCTTCCCGGAGCAAAGCCTCTTCAACCGACTCTGGGGAACTGGATTTCTTCCCTCCGATCATCAAGGTATTTTGCTGCGAAGCCAGGGCGATCCAGTGCTCTATCTGAGCAATCCAGCGGGTGTTAGTCGCAATGACCGCCGCCATCAATTGGATGCCTTAGCCGCCATCAATCAGGCGCAATATGAACGTTTTGGCGATCCGGAAATGCTGTCGCGCATCCAGCAGCATGAGATGGCTTATCGCATGCAATCCTCCGTGCCCGCGTTGATGGATCTCACGCAGGAATCGGAGGAAACCTTCGCTCTGTATGGCGAAGATGCGCGGCAGCCTGGCACCTTCGCAGCATGCTGTCTCAATGCCCGTAGACTTGCGGAACGTGGCGTGAGAAATATCCAGATCTTCCATCGCGGCTGGGACGCCCATGGAAACCTTCCCCGCGAACATGAATCGCAGTGCAAGGACATCGACCAGGGTTCCGCCGCATTAATCCAAGATTTAAAACGGCGTGGAATGTTGGAGGATACGCTCGTCATCTGGGGTGGTGAATTCGGCCGTACCGCGTATTGCCAGGGCAATTTAAGCGCGGACAATTATGGACGCGATCACCATCCGCGCTGCTTTACCGTCTGGATGGCGGGAGGTGGCATCAAACCCGGAATCACCTACGGCCAAACGGACGACTATGGGTACAACATCGTGGATGCCGATGGCAACACATTAACGCCGCAGCCATCGAAAGAAAAGTGGACGCCCGGCACGATGCACATTCATGACCTTAACGCCACCATTTTGCACCTGCTCGGCATTGATCACACTCGGCTGACCTATCGCTACCAGGGTCGTGACTTCAGACTGACGGACGTCCACGGTCATGTGCTCCACGATCTCATCGCTTAACCGGAGTTCGGCATGAAGGTTTGAGGCATTCAGACGATTCGGCCGCGGAGTTCGTTCGAGCCCAAGCTAACTTAACGGGATGGGATTCATCAATTCCATCTGATCCATCTGACGCTCGCCCCATTGAGCTCCAAGCTGGCAAAGCCACACGCTCCTGCTCAGTTTTTATGTAAATTCTTCTTGGCAAGGAGTAGGCAAACACACCTCTGTCCGCAGCCAAACGCTTGTCATGTGCGATTGTTGCGTAACAATGAGTCGAAGCAAAACACGGAACACAAGAGGAAGCAACCATGGCTCGCAATCTCCTTGCAATATTTTTTCTTCTCGGGATCATTGCTTTGCTATCCACCACTGCGGGGATGGCTGCAAGCATTGGCGGTACAAGCGATTTCCAGGACGGGTCTGTACAGGGATGGTCCAATTCAAACAGGGCGGACTTGATTACCGTTCAATCTGGCGGTCAAAACGGACCGGATGACCAGTTTCTTGTCGTCGAGGCGACGGGCGGTAGCGGGTCCGGCTCGAAGTTAGCCTTGTTCAATGACGATGATTTATGGACTGGTGATTTTTCCGCTGCAACTTCTCTAAACCTCGACATGATGAATCCCACTGCCTCGTCTGAATTGGAGATGCGGCTTGTCCTTTTTGGTCCCAATAACACTTCCAGTCGCTGGACCTCCGACGTAGCGATTACGGTTCCGAATGATGGGGAGTGGAGAAGCTATTCTTTTCCTATTGACGAAGAGGCGATTGTTCCTGTCCGGGGCGGTGCTACCTTCGAAGAGGTATCGAACGGCGTCATTCGCACGATGCTTCGCCACGACTCAGGCAGCCCTAGCGCAGGCGGGACGGTTGTTGCGGCTTCCCTCGCGATTGACAATATCATCTTACGTGGAGCACTGCGTGGAGATTTCGACCAAAACAACGTGGTCGACGTAGCTGACGTTGATCTCTTGCTGATGGAGGTGGGAGCCGGGACCAACTCAACAGATTTCGATCTGGATTCAAATGGCACTGTCAACCGAGACGACATACGCGTGATGCTCAACGCGGCGGACATTCTAAATTCCTATGTGGGGGATGCAAACCTGGATGGGCAATTCGATTCAGGCGATCTCGTGCTTGTATTGCAGACTGGCGTCTACGAGGACAATCTACCCATGAATGCAAGCTGGGAGTCTGGTGACTGGAATGGTGACGGCGATTTTGATTCGGGAGACCTAGTTTTCGCACTTCAAGAGGGTGGATATGAGCGGGGGATGCGTCCTGCAGTCGCTGTCGTGCCCGAACCCTCCTCTCTCATTCTTTTGGCCCTTGGAATCCTGTTGGCGACCGGAGCCCGCTCGCGACGAGACCTTCGCGGGTGTACACTAGGGTCATGAGTGATGGCCTTAGCGTTCCTGTCTTTAACTGCGTGATCTATTTACGGCGACTCCCAGAGGGTGGCGTCTCCGGTCGAGTCGCGAATCTAGCGGGGCTAGAACACACAGCTCCCAACGAACGTGATTTGCTGAGCCATCTGCTGCGGCACTTCAAAGAGCGTGTGACGACCTTGATCAGCTCGGGCGAGAAGATTCCCTGGATTGAACCTCCTCCGGCACCGGACACTGACGAAGAAACTCGCCTGGTCCCGATGCATCTTTAGCCTCTCGTCACAAATCTGCGGTCCTCCTCCCGACGTCAGTTACGACTGCGGCCACGGATGAATTCGGTAACTTTCCAAAAATCGCACCAATTGCCGCCGATGAAAAAGAACTGGCGTCTTCTATCCCTTAGAATGTTCGGCAGACTTAGCCAGTTGTTGGGGAGAACGAGTGATGCTGAAACGCGCGACGTTGTTGAGTTTTTTTGCCGTCCTGCTCTCTTCGCAATGGGCAAGCGCGGAGACGAAGAAAGTCCTGTTCATCGGCAAGCAGCCAGACCATCCTTTTGGTACGCACATGTACCTCCACACCTGCGGCATGCTCGCTAAATGCCTGGCGAACCACGGAGTCGAAACGGTCATTTCTGACGGATGGCCGCAGGATGCGGAGACGCTCGCAGATATTGATGCAATGGTCGTGTACACAACTCCCGCCGCGGAACTTCTTCTCGATGGCCCTCACCGCGACGAGGTCGTTGCCGCCATGAAACGTGGCGTGGGAATCGTAACAATCCATTGGGCATCCTCAATCTTCCAACAGAACCTCGAGCGTCTCGGACCAAACTGGATCGATATTTTGGGCGGCACCTGGGTCAGTAATGTCGGCCTTCACACGGGACCATCGCCACTGAAGCAACTCGTTCCAGACCATCCGGTTTGCCGTGGCTGGAAAGATCATGGAATTCACGATGAATACTACCTCAATCCCATGATCAAGACTGCGACACCGCTGCTCCAAGTCGTTGCCAAGGAACAACCGGTGGTGGTCGCCTGGGTTTATGAACGGCCTGATGGCGGTCGTGCATTCGCCACAACTCTGGGCCATTTCTATCGCAACTTCCAGCAAGAGCCATTCCGCCGCATGATCGTCAACGGGATTCTTTGGTCCGCGAAAGTGGATGTCCCCTCTAAGGGAGCAAACGTGCAGCTCTCTGAGACCGAACTGGCCTTGCCAGCGGCTCCCGAAAAATAAACGATGTCGTCGATGACGCGATTGAATTGAATAAGCAATCCGCAGTAAGGAGACGAGAAGGTGCTCGAACACAGCCATCACTACTTCAATCAGGCGGCGGACATCCTGGCCTTGGATGGCAAGATGCGAGAAATCTTGCTGCGTCCCAATCGCGTTGTGAAGGTCGCCATTGTCGAAGAAGACGACGATGGTCATTTGATGCACTACACGGCCTACCGCGTCCAACACAATGCCGCGCGCGGTCCATTCAAGGGCGGTCTTCGTTTCCACCCGTCGATGGACGAGGACCACGCGGCTGCCTTAGCCAGCTTGATGTCCTGGAAAACGGCGGTGGTCGACGTGCCCTTTGGGGGAGGCAAAGGCGGTATTAACTGTAACCCTCGCGAAATGAGTCGCTTCGAGACGGAACGAGTCACTCGAAGTTTCGTGGAACAGACCAAAGAAATCATTGGCCCCACCATCGATATCCCCGCACCTGACGTGAATACCAACAGCGATGTCATGGCCTGGATCATGGATGAGTACAGCAAGCATTGCGGCTTTTCACCCGGAGTCGTCACCGGCAAGCCTGTCCATTTGTTTGGCTCTGAAGGCCGCGAAGAAGCAACGGGGCGCGGCGTGATGTACGCGTTAGACGAGGCTCTTAAGAGCATGGGAAAGCCGCTCAAGGGAACCACGGTCGCGATACAGGGATTCGGAAATGTTGGAAGCCATGCGGCACGCCTTCTGGCCGAACAGGGAGCTCTCATCGTCGCAGTTGCCGATCACCTGGGCGGTGTCAAAAAGGACGACGGCTTGGATATCCCTGCCCTGTTCGAATACGCGCAGGAGCACCGCACGGTCACCGGCTTCCCAGGCGGTGATTCGATTGAAAACACCGAAATCATCGGCTGGGATGCAGAGGCCCTGATCCCCGCCGCTTTAGAGGATGCGATCACGGCCGACAAC
Organism: Planctomycetaceae bacterium; assembly: GCA_002723275.1. Classification (GTDB taxonomy): domain Bacteria; phylum Planctomycetota; class Planctomycetia; order Pirellulales; family Pirellulaceae. The sequence continues at coordinate 208,542 of PBNZ01000005.1, read as the reverse complement.
GCCGATGAGGTGCGTGCCAAGATTATCGTCGAAGCCGCGAATTCGCCATCCACACCCGAGGCCGATGAAATCCTACTCAAGCGAGACGTCCTCGTTGTCCCCGACATTTTGGCCAACGCTGGGGGCGTGACGGTGAGCTATTTTGAATGGACACAAAACATCCAGCGCTATCGCTGGGAATATGAACAGGTCATTCAGGAACTCGAGAAATTTATGCGACGAGCGTACAAGAACGTCGCCAAAGTGGCGGGGGAGCGAAGTTGCAACCTGCGTACCGCAGCTTATTTACTTGCTATTCAAAGAGTCGGGCAGGCCGTCTTGTCACGCCGCAGTATTCACGAAGACATCAAACTGACCTGAAAACCAAAGAGGGCGAGACGGATTCGCGAACCCTCGCCCAATACATTGACGATCAACTGATCGTCTTTACGGTGACAAATGCCTCCGCCGCCGCAACGCCAATTAGAGAACCTCGCCAAAGTGCGAGGGCATCCATTGCTTCTAACGATCGAGTCTCAGGAAACGGGTGCATCTGGCTTTTGTAACATCGCAATGCCTTACGCTTAATTTCGATCGTCTCACTAATGTCCACAAAATGCGTCGGCAGGAAGCCGCCTTCAACATAGGGAATGTTCCAGTGCGTCTCTGATTGAGTCTCGTAGGTGTAGATCGCCTTGATTTTCTTGGCAACCTCAGAGGTCGGTCGGCAAGCAATGGTAACCGCCTGAAAAAACTCACGATGATCACGATGCAGGTCATACAAGAACGGCACGTAAACAACCTGAGGCTCAAATTTTTGGACCACCTCCGACACGAGTGAATTGAGGCGATAAATCGGTTCCTCACTGGCAAGCAGCGCAGGCACCTCTTCAAAGATCAGTTCTTGCACGCCTAGAACTTCTGCTGCCTCTCGGCATTCCGCTCGGACCTGGTCCCAGGCATCGGGTGGCCAAACGGGGTGAGGCCGTTCGCGTCCATGCCCCGTCAGCACGGCAATTGTAACCTTATCACCGGCCAGGACATGCTTGGCCATCGTTCCACCGACACCGAGCGTTTCATCATCTGCGTGAGGCGCGACGACCAAGACGTTCATCGAATGACATCCTCCGGTGCGGTCGCCTCTGGCGACTCAGGTTTTTCGATCAGGAATCGCCCGACAGCAAGGGCATCAATCCCGGTACTCCAGAAGGTGCGAAATGCATCCCGCGGCGAACAGACAATTGCTTCTCCCTTAATGTTGAAGGACGTATTCAGCAACACAGGCACTCCCGTCCTACGTTCAAAAGCCTTCAACAAATCGTGGTATCTTGGATTTGTTTCGTGGGTGACGGTTTGCACACGCGCGGTATGATCGACGTGCACGACCCCCGGGATCAATTGCTTGGCCTCTTCCGTCGCATCAAATGCGAGGATCATATAGGGAGCGTCTTCTGCACGTTGCAGGAATCGCTCGGCCGACTCGGCGGTCATGCTTGGACAGAAGGGGCGCCAATACTCTCGAAATTTGATCGCACTGTTCACGCGATCTCGGGCTTCCACCGAGCGAGGATCGGCCAGAATGGAACGTCCTCCCAACGCTCTCGGCCCACCCTCCAAACGTCCCTGCATCCAGCCGACAACCTTCCCCTCTGCTAACAGTTCAGCGGCTGCTTCCGCGATATCCTCACAATCACGATAGGCATATCCACAGCCTCGAATCTGTGTTTCGATCTGCTCGTCGGTGTAGCCGGGCCCCAGATAAACATGTTCCAATCGTTCCGGACGCTCGCCCGTCAATCGATGATGGACTCCAACGGCCGCGCCAATTGAGGTCCCTGAATCATTGGGAATTGGAAATGGCCAGACGCGTTCAAACAGCTCTGCCTTGTGCAATTTGCTATTCAGTTTGACATTCAACCCTACACCTCCAGCGATGCAAAGATTCGTCAAACCGGTTTCCCGTTGCCAATGCGTCACGAGTCGAATGACCGTTTCCTCAAGAATACGCTGTGCCTCGAAGGCTAGATCCTCGTGTATCGGCTCGAGCGGCGCCGGGCCTTGTCGCGGCTCGAAATTCAAATGCTCCGCAAGTTCATCCGTGAATCGATCAGAATAAGTATGTTTCCCATGATGAATAAAGTGAGGAGGTAATTCATAGTCCCAACCGTGTTCACCCGGCCTGAGTACCTCTTCGAGCTTTGAGCGAAAGTCGAGATTTTCACGACCGTAGGCGGCCAAGCCCATGACCTTGTATTCACCGTCGTAAGCACGGAATCCGAGCAACTCAGTGATGGCCGCATAGAACCAACCCAGCGAATGCGGAATGGTGATTTCGTGAAGTAACTCCAGCTGCTTTCCCTTGCCATGCCAGAGCGTCGTGCATTCACAATCCCCCGAACCATCAACGATCAGAACCAAGGCTTCATCGTGAGGACTCAACCAAAAAGCTTTAGCCGCATGACACTGATGATGTGGAAAGGACTCCAAACGAGGCAGCTGGTCAAAGGGCACGCCAAAATGTCGTGACAGATGGTTGCGGACGCGTTTCTGCACTGTTTGTTCGTTGAAGATCGATAGATTCGATTTTTGCCAGGCTAACGTGCCAGGATCCGGAGGATACTTTTGATTCGTTTCCTCGTAAAACGCAGCGATCGTCCCGTCCGAATAGCCTTTTAGATCCCAACCGTAGGTGACACAATCCACGTCGGTTAATTCGATGCCGCCGATGTTGAGGCAACTCTCAATCGCCCGGATTGGAAAAATGTTCTCGGCGTGTTTAAAACGAATCAATCGTTCTTCTTCGACGTAAGCCGTGAGAACTCCGTCCTGCAGTAAACAAGCAGCGGAATCGACGCCGTGAAAGAAACCTAAGATATTCATGGATGCGGTTATGGGGATCGGTCGGATTATGCAGTCCTGCCGAAGCGACAAAATGCGGTTAACCGATCACTCTCCGTCAAGGTACGGGGCAAACTGATGCTGAAATATAAGGTGTAGTTTAGACCGTTCTGAAACCAATGTCGGCACCGCAGGGCTGACGGTCTTCACCTCTTCTGTAAATTCCGGCAACGACGCTCGTTGCGATCTCATCACACAAGGTCCTTAGACTGCGAACTCCACGTCATCAGCCTATTCCCTCGCCCCTCGCCATGAATCGGTCAGGCCTGGCTAGAACGCAATGAGCGACGGGTCACCCAGCGGCGGTAGCAGAACATGAAATAGAGATTTAATTTCGCAAAGAGAAATCGAGTCAACAGGCCCCATACCCCCCCGCCGTGTTCGTACTCAATGTGTTCCTGGATTCGAGTTCGACCTGGGGCGATCGGCGTGAAGGTGTGGGTGTGTTCCCACTTCCGAGCCGGTCCTTCTGCCTGCACGTCCGTGAAACCCAGCACCGAGACATTCCGATGCACCGCCTTCCAGTGAATTGGAAGCGGCCCCATCCATAAAGTGAAACGAGAAACGGACCCCTCACCGAGCGGTTCAATACTGTGCAATTGAACGATCACGGGGGGCGGAGTCAGCTTTTTCAGCGCACTCGTGTCGCGATGAAAATCTTGCACCGCCGCCAGATCGGCATTGACATCAAACTCAAAGTCGAAAATGGGCATACCATTACGCGTCCACCAAGACGCCTCGTGAAACTGTCTCCGCCGGTACGAATCCAGCGGTGTGGCTAAGGGTAGTCTCGAAAACACTCGAAGGCAAAGGCTATCGAAGCAAGCATTTCGAGTCCGCATCACTGTAGACAAATCGTCAAAATTCGCGAGTCAGATCTCTGAAATTTGATGTGCCCGGGTGCACAACGTTCCGCCGCGGATCAACGTTGCCCGCGTCGCGTGAGCCTCTTCCCGCCCATCGAAGCTGGAGTCGAAAACCCCGCGACAGCGACCGTCGGCACGATCGGAAGGCCCAGCATCGTTCACAGCAAGTAACTCATGACAAACATCAGGTTTCAAATGCCTGCCTATGACTACCCCATCCCCCTTTTTCAAACTGAAAAAGATACAATATGACACTCAGAAATCACTGGGTTCACCCAGGAGTACTCTTCGGGGTGTTAAGGGAGGCATTCTTTTGCGATTGGAGACGTTTCAGCATTTTTCGTAGGCCTCGATCTTCATAGCACTATGGCCGCAAATCGGTTAATCTATAGGAATTAGGTCGGCCATGGTACGGAGGCAGGAAAGCTCCTGCCCCTCACCTTCCCCAAAGCCCTAACCGAGTCCATGAATTACAAGACCAGTTTGAATACCTGCTCGCTTGTCTGGCTTTCTTTTTTCGCCGCATCGGTGAACGCAACGGAGTCGCAACCCGTCGATTTCGGGCGGGAAATCCAACCGATTCTCGCTCGACGTTGTTATCAATGCCACGGTCCGAGTGCCTCAGAGGGTGGTTTGCAACTCAATAGTCGAGACAGCGCCCTTGCTGAATTGGATTCCGGCGAGTTTGGCATCGTCCCTGGCGATCCGGCAGCGAGTGTCATCCTTGACCGTATCCGCAGTGAAGACGAAGACCTACAAATGCCACCGGAGGGCAAACGTCTGACCGCTGAAGAAATCGAGCTGATCGAACGGTGGATTTCCCAGGACGCCTCCTGGTCAGAACACTGGGCTTTTGAACGTCCGTCGCGACCTGAAGTACCCGCGACCGAAAACACCGATTGGATTGTTAATCCCATCGACGCGTTTATTCTTTCAGGACTTGAACAAGCTGGTTTCCAACCCGCACCACCCGCCGACAAGATCGCCTTGCTCCGACGCGCGTACTACGATTTGACCGGACTGCCTCCGACTCCATCGCAAGTCTCCGCTTTTCTAGCCGATAAATCACCAGACGCTTTTGAGCGAGTGGTGGACGAGTTGCTCGATTCGGACCACTACGGTGAAAAGTGGGCTCGGCATTGGTTGGATCTCGTTCGCTATGCCGAAACGAACGGCTATGAACGAGATGGACGGAAGGATTTGATTTGGAAATATCGCGACTATGTCATTCGTGCATTTAATGAAGACAAGTCATACAGACAGTTTATTCTCGAACAATTAGCGGGAGACGAACTGCCGAACGCAGATGCCGACAGTGTGACGGCAACAGGTTTTTACCGGCTGGGGATCTGGGATGATGAACCCGCCGATCGCGAACTCGCACGATACGACTACCTGGACGATATCCTACGCACGACATCTGAGGCATTTCTGTCAATGACGATCGGTTGTGCCCGGTGCCACGACCATAAAATCGATCCCGTAGCTCAAAAAGATTATTACTCGTTCCTCGCTTTCTTTTCGGACATTTCACCGCATGGATCCGGCAATGCGAATCATGTCCCGCTGATGGACCCGCAGCAACAAGCGGAGTTCGACCAGCGAGTTGCCGCGAAGCAACAGCATGAACAACGACTTACCGACGAAATTACGAAAATCGAAACCAACTTCGTGGAGGCGATGAAGACCAAGCATCCGGAGGTTGCGTTAAAGCCCAAGAATCCGGATTTGGGTGAGCGCATCATCTTCGCTGATTCACGCGAGGAGGGTCAGGAGTGGGAATTCACCACGTCGAATCCCGGCGACAATTGGTTCCAAATCGCCTTCGACGATAGTCAATGGAAAAAGGGGCCTGGTGGTTTCGGCAGAAAGGGAACCCCTGGATCGGAAGTTCGCACTGACTGGCACAGCCGAGACATTTGGCTGCGTAAGGATTTTGGACTCACAGAGATCCCCGAAATACTCACACTGCAGATTCATCACGATGAGGACGCGGAGGTCTACCTGAACGGCAAACAGGTTGCAACCTTCAAAGGCTTCCTGCGCGAGTACCGCGAGGTCGACATCACCGCAGCATCGATCGATGTTTTGCAAACAGGCAGAAACACCATTGCAATTCACTGCAGGCAAACCGGCGGTGACCAATATATCGACGCCGGCTTGGTCGCCGATGGCGTCTCGGAATCCATCGCAAACCTCATCAAAAAATATGGCCAGGAGATTCTCGGAGAGAAAGAGGTCGAGCGACTCCAACAAATGCGTGGCCAATTAGCAAAGAGCCAGGCACAAAAACTCGAATTCCGACCCTCGTTTGCCATGGCCGTCGCCGAGCGAGGCCGCCACAAAATGTGGATCCTCGGACGAGGAAATCCCGCCGCGAAGGGCGACGAGGTATCTGCGGCATTCCCACAAATCCTGGATCCTCCCGCGGCTGATCTCTCCAACCCATCATCCGACGCAAAAACATCTGGAAAGCGAGTGGTGCTTGCCAAGTGGATTGCCAGCGACGACAACCCGGTCACGTCTCGAGCCTTAGTCAATCGACTGTGGCAACATCACTTTGGTCGGGGCCTTGTTCGCTCCAGCAGCGACTTTGGATTCCAGGGCGATTCTCCGACCCATCCCAAACTACTGAATTGGCTCGCTGTCGAGTTCATGGAGGGTGACTGGCATCTGAAGCGAATGCACAAGCTGATCATGATGTCCAAGACCTATCAGATGTCCTCGACGCCCAACGGGAGCGCCTTGGCCAAAGATCCCACGAACGACCGATTCTGGCGTTTCAATATGCGGCGTCTGACAGCCGAGGAGTTGCGAGATTCGATCTTATCGATCGCCGGCAATTTAAATAAAAAACAATTCGGCCCAAGTATCTTCCCACCGCTTCCGGCAGAAGTGCTCGCCACGGCATCCCGCCCCGGCGCAGCCTGGGGGCGATCATCGCCCGAGGAATCATCTCGACGCAGCATTTACGTACACGTGAAACGTTCTTTGAGGCACCCGATGTTGGCCAGTTTCGATGCACCGGATACCGACACCGGATGTGCAGTTCGCGTTTCCACGACCGTACCGACGCAAGCGCTGAGTATGCTCAACGGAGAATTCATTAATCGCCAGGCAGCACAGCTTGCGACACGTCTACGCGAGGAAAAAGGAGCGTTGTCTGATCAGGTCCAATTGGGACTGCTGCTAACGACGGCCCGCCAACCGGATCCAGCTACGGTGACCGAGGATGTCGAATTCATTGAAGAATTGATCAGTGATGAGGGTCTTTCGGCCGAAGAAGCATTACGAAACTATTGTCTAGTCCTTCTCAACACGAACGAATTTGCCTATCTGGACTAGTTGCACTAAAACGGGGGCTGTTGCCCAACGAGGACCGAGGATTGATTGATGAAGAACGACCGTAAACAATTTTGCCGACGTACAAGACGGGAATTCCTTTGGCAGGCAGGAGGTGGATTTACCGCCCTACCGCTCGCGTCGATGCTCGCCGAAGACGGTTTTCTGGCACGCCAGACGCATGCGGCTGATGGCAAGAGCACCTATCAAAACCCGCTTGCTCCGAAGCCTCCTCATTTCGCCCCAAAAGCTAAGAGTGTTATCTTCTTGTTCATGTATGGCGGGCCAAGTCATATCGATACTTTTGACTATAAGGCCAGCATGTACGGCATGGATGGCAAAACGGTCGATGTCAAAACCTTCGGTCGTGGCGGACACAAAAACCAAGGACGTATCGTCGAACCGAAATGGAAGTTTCGGCAGTATGGGGAATCCGGAAAATGGATCAGTGACCTGTTCCCGAACATAGGCAGCTGCGTTGACGATATTGCTTTCGTTCATTCGATGACTGCCGACTCGCCAATTCACGGATCCGCAATGCTAATGATGAACTCAGGCAAGGTTCTCAGCGGTAGCCCGGCACTCGGCTCTTGGGTCAACTACGGGCTCGGAACTGAAAACGAGAATCTCCCGGGCTTTGTCGTCATGCTGGACGGCAAGGGCGGGCCCATCAGCGGGGCCAAGAACTGGTCGAGCGGATATATGCCAGCCTCATACCAAGGCGTGGTCATGCGGTCAGCTGGAACGCCCATTCTGGACTTGAAGGTACCAGAGGGCATGTCAGACAGCACGCAACGAAAAATGCTCGATCGCCTATTAGCAAAGAATCAACAACACCAGGCATCCCGCATCGACAATTCCGACCTCGCCGCTCGTATCGCGAGCTACGAATTAGCTTACAAGATGCAACAACATGCTCCGGATGCTGTTGATCTATCCAAAGAAACAGAGTCCACGAAGAAACTGTACGGACTGGATCGGCCGAAGACTTCTGATTTTGCTCGCAAATGCATTTTGGCACGGCGACTTGTCGAACGAGGTGTTCGATTTATTCAGATTTACTCTGGAGGTGCCCATAACGACGATAACTGGGATGCTCATGGAGATCTGGAGAAGAACCACAACCACCACGCAGGAAGTACCGACCAGCCGATCGCAGGGCTGTTGAAGGATCTAAAACAACGTAACCTGCTCGATGAAACACTCGTTGTCTGGGGTGGTGAATTCGGCCGCCAACCCACGGCTGAATATGCAAAAGGCACGGGCCGGGACCACAACTCTTACGGCTTCACAATGTGGCTTGCAGGGGGTGGTATCAAGGCCGGGACTAGTCTGGGACAAACAGACGAGTTGGGATCGTCAGCAGTTGAGAAGCCCTACCATGTCAAACACCTACACGCCACAATTCTGAACCAACTTGGTTTCGACCCTAACCATTTGAGCTATTTTTACGGTGGACTTGATCAGAAACTCGTTGGCGTCGAACACGTCAATCCTATTGCAGAATTGATATAATTAAGACTTGAGGTCGATCTAACTGCAGACGAATCTATGGAGACGTCTCGAACCCCATGAAAATTATCGAGATACGCTCACTGCCGTTACGGGGCGCGACACCTGACGGCGGTTGGGACGAACGAATCCTCGACGAAGATAACAATCTCCACACGCTTGTCGAGGTGGTCACGGACGAGGGAATTTCGGGCGTCGGTAGCGTATTCACCTCAGCCAAGTTGATCGAAGGTGCGATCGACGTTTTCCGTCCTCTGGTGATCGGCGCATCCGCCATTGACCCGTCTGCCACAAGCGAGACGCTCCACCAACATACTTTTTGGCAAGGTCGTGGCGGCGCTGTCACGCATGCCATATCTGGCATCGACATTGCCCTGTGGGACATTCTGGGACAAGTGACAGGACAGCCAATCAGTCGACTCCTGGGCGGTCGCCATCGCGAGTCGATTAAGCCTTATGGCTCTCTATTGATGGCAGAACCTCCCAAGATGCAAAATCGTCTTGAGTCGGGTTTGGCACGCGGCTTTCGTGCTTTCAAGATTGGCTGGGGGCCGTTTGGCCGAGTGGATGCGACCTTGGATCGAGCGATCATTCAGGCGGCACGCGATGCCGTCGGAGATGACGTGGAATTGATGGTCGATGCAGGTGGAAGCGACGGCTTCTGGCCTCACAGTTACAAATGGGCAATCAACACCGCAAGGATGCTTGCCGACTACGACGTCCGGTGGTTTGAAGAGCCGCTGAGACCGGACGACCTGGATAGCTACATCAAATTGACGGAGCACTCCCCTGTTCCGATTGCGGGCTGTGAAGTCCTCACGCGTCGGCAGGCTTTTTTACCCTGGATCGAGAAACGCGGTGTCGATTATCTCCAACCTGACGTCACAAAGGTGGGTGGTATCAGCGAGCATCATCGAATCAATCAATACGCCGACGATCACGCCATCCTGGTCGTGCCCCATGGCTGGAATACTGCCGTGGGCCTGGCTGCCGACCTTCAATTAGTGGCGGCCGCCGGCAATGCTCGGTGGGTGGAATATATCACTCCCGCGCCCTACATCGAAGATCTCCTCGCCGAGCCGATTAAATTCGATTCGGCAGGGCTTATCCGGATTCCCGAAGGCCCAGGCCTGGGCTTGTCTTGGAACCACGACGCGATTGAACGTTTCACGGGGAAACGTCTACGCATCGAACGTTGATCGCAGCGAGTCCTTGGGATTCAGCTCAAGAGCTCCGCCTTATTACTGGCCACGCACTTTCATTGGGATCGCATAGAATCCCTTGCGGGCGGTGATGAATAGCGTCTTTCGGTCTTTGCCTCCAAAGACAACATTCGCCGGACCCTCGGGCACTTCGATTGTACCGAGCGATTCGCCGGAGGGAGAATAGATGCGAACCGCACCTCGGGTGAGATACAGATTCCCGTGTTCGTCCAGCGTCATCCCATCGGATCCCACAGGAGCGATTAATTTGCGTTCACCAAGCTGGCCGCTTCCAAGTATCTTATAGACGTAGGTTTTGCCATCACCTGCATCCGCAACATAGAGGAGCTTTCCATCCTTCGTGCCCAGCACGCCATTAGGCTTCACCATGTCGTCGACGACCCGCGTCAATTTCTTTCGATCGGGTGACAAGTAATAAACATGGAAACCATCCTGCTCCAGGTCGGACATATCTCCGTACCTTGGATCCGAAAAATAGATACCGCCATGAGGATCGATCCACAAATCGTTTGGACTATTCAGTTTCTTGCCGTCATAATCGTTGGCAAGAACGGTGACCTTTCCATCGGGACTCACCGAAGTCAGCTGCCGAGCGCCGCCTTCGCAGCACAACAGGTTTCCATCACGATCAAAAAATAGGCCATTCGCCCGGCCGGTGTTTTCGCGAAACGTCGATAGTTTCCCGTCGGTGGACCACCGGTGAATTCGCGAATTGGGAATATCCGTGAAAAACACATTGCCATCGGCATCGACGGCTGGGCCTTCCGTAAAAATAAACCCATCGGCAAGCTTTTCTACCTTCCCATCGTCGGCGACAAGCTCAGAAGTATCTGCGGAAACTTGCGGAACCGTCGTGAACATTACCAAAATAGCGATTGCAAACATTCGACTCATCGATCAATAACCTCATTCGAAGCAGGGGTTTCGGCGACATTAACCACCGCACAGCTTAACGGGTCAAGCCATGTCCTTCCACACTCTCAGGGCGCAAACGATCACTAGATTGCTGACTTCATGGATGGCAATCGCCATCCTGACGCCTTTCCTCTCATCCCCGGGGATACTGACTGCGGAAGAAATCTCTTCGCGTTATAAAGCCCCGTATCCAGTGGCCGCCTCGAAAAAAGGGCTCCAGGTAGAGATAATTGATGACGCTTTAGCACTCGGCGTCAAACACGCCACGTTCAATATCAATTTATCCCAACTAATTCTTCCCACGCCTTCGGCCGACGCGCCTCGGTGGGAATCCGAGGGAAGGACCTACCATTTCCGCCAAGGCTATCTCGCACGACTCGATGACCAAATCCGATCACTATCAAGTCAGAACGTACTCGTGAACCTGATCATCCTGGTTTATGCCTCGGGTAATACAAAGGTCGATNAAATCATGCTTCATTCGCAATACGACCCGGAGGCGCCCAATCGGCTGANTGCTTTTAACATCAAGACGGACGAGGGCCGTCGTTGGTTAACCGCCATCATGGAGTTTCTTGCGGAACGATACTCTCGGCCCGATGAACGCTTCGGCCGTGTCGTCGGTTACATCATCGGCAATGAAGTCAATTCCCACTGGTGGTGGAGCAACATGGGGCCGCAGACGATGGAAGGTTTTGCGGACGAGTACATGGACGTCATGCGTCTCTCGCATGATGCGGTAAGAAGACAGTCATCGTGGGCTCGTGTCTACTTGTCGTTGGATCACCACTGGAACATTCGCTACGCCGCGGGAACTGCCAACCAGGCATTTCCCGCGAAGGCCTTTCTCGACTATTTTGCAAAGGCGGCACGCGAAAGAGGCGACTTTGAATGGCATGTCGCTTTTCACCCTTACCCTGAAAATCTTTTCGAACCCCGTTTCTGGAACGATCAAACGGCGACCGACGACGCCGAAACCGATCGCATCACCTTCAAGAACTTAGAGGTGTTGACGGATTACATGCGTCGGCCGGAATTGCAATATCGTGAATCTCCACGCCGCATCATCCTCAGCGAACAGGGTTTTCATACACCGGATGGCCCCGAGGGCGAAGCGATCCAGGCAGCCGCTTATTGCCTTGCCTATCGAAACGTCGATCAACTCGATGGCATTGATGCTTTCATTCTTCACCGGCACGTCGATCATCCCCACGAAGGAGGCCTTCGACTCGGACTCCGGCGATTCCAACCTGGGTCCGATGATCCGCGGCCAAAAAAGATGATCTATCGCTGTTTTCAAGCCGCCGACACGGCTGACTGGCAAGAAGCCTTTGAATTTGCACTTCCGATCGTCGGACGGTCAGATTGGTAGATCAACCATACANCCACTGTCTTTTCAGGCCGTCAGTTATGGATAAATGCAATTTTGTCGATTCTTTCGCCTTCGCCCCTTACAATCTTGACATCGACTTCACTGTGCATATCTTTTCAACACAACTAACCCACTTTGGCCACAGCCCCACGAGACGCCATGACCATTCTGATCTCTTTTCTGTGCGGCCTTTGCGTTTACATTTTGCTTCGCGTTGTATTGACCGCGTTTTACATTGTCCGGCCCAACGAACGAGCCGTGATTACTTCGTTCGGTCGAGCGCAACGGCTCCCGGATAACGCGCCAGGCAAACCCGAGCTACCTCCTCTCTCCGACGAAGAGCATGAGCGATACAACTATCCCGCCGTCCAAGTCGTCCGCCCAGGTGGACCCTATTTCAAATGGCCTTGGCAATCCGTCCACAAGGTTAACGTTTCGACCCAGGCGGTCGATCTTGTCTGGGATCCTTCGAAAACCCAGTCGACCATCGAGGCCGTCACGAAAGACAACCTGACGACGGGCGTTAACGGTCAAATCCGTTTCCGCGTTAGCGAAAGCAACCTCTACGCTTATCTTTTCGGAGTCGCCAGTCCGCTTGAACACGTGATGGGCTATTTCGTGTCGATCTTGCGCGAACGGATCGCAGTATTTGCGGATCCCAAGGGGGAAGGGATGTCCACATCTCCAGACGGTGAACATGACCCATCAATTCCGGACATATCGGAGGGTGTCTCGATCAATGATCTCCGTAAAAACCTGCCGACACTGAACTCGTTCATGGAACAGCAGTGCGAGTCGACAGGTGGTCGCTATGGCGTTGAGTTAGACGCCGCCTTGATCACATCGATCGATCCTCCACCCGAGGTTGATCGGGCTTTGTCGGCCATTAACAGCACGCGCAATCAGGTGGCTGCCGATATCAGTACGGCCCGGGCGGATGCAGAGCAACAAATCACGATGAGCAAACGGGCTGTCGACATTGCCGCCAATAACGCTCACGCCGAAGTGGCTCCACTGCGGGAACTTGCGACAACGCTCGAAGCGATCAAAACAGAGGGAGGTTCCTCCGCGTTACAGGCGTACCTCCGCAACATGAGAATACCGCTACTCAAGCGAACGACAAAGTTTGTGACAACCGCCAACTCCTCTCAGCAACCTGAGGCTTAGATGAATCCTCTCGAAATATTTGCACCCGGCCTCGCGGGACTGTTCGTCATACCGATCGTCCTCGGATTGGCTCGAGCTTTCGGCATTTACATCGTCATCAATGAGCGAGAAGCCAAGGTCTTCACTCTGTTTGGCAAGGTACTTGGTACGATGGATCGGCCGGGGCTTCACTTCCCCTTTCTCACCTATGGCCCCCGCTCCTTATTGATCCCATTTTTCGGAAAACGACATGATGTAAGCACGGCCCTACGACAGCACTATCTACGTGGGCAAATGGTGAACTCCGAAGAGGGTACGCCGATGGGCGTTGGAATCTGGTATGAGATGCAGGTGAACGACCCAGTCGCCTATTTATTCGCCAATACGAACCCTGAGGGTTCACTTCAGGCAAACGTCGCAAGTTCGACAATCTCGACTCTGAGCAACCTTGAGATGGACAAGATGCTCGAGGACCGGCACAGCTTGAGTCGTAACGTGCGGCACACGGTGTCTCCCCTCTCGGAAAAATGGGGATACCGACTAGGCTCGGTTTATATCCGCAAGGTGTTCTTCACCGATTCGCAAATGGTCAACAACATCACGGAGAAAGTCGTGAAGCGACTCGTGCAGGTGACCAGTGCGATGAAACAGGACGGCGAAAACCGGGTGGGGCTGATTCGCAGTGAAACGGCCAACAAGGTATCTCAGAAGATGGCCGAAGCTGCCGCCACTCGCCCCGATGTGGTGGGGCGAGCGATGAATGAGATTTCCCGCAAAGATCCAGAGATCCTGCAAGCGGTGCTGGAGGTTATGGAAACCAACCAGTACCTTGAGTCTGAAATGCAGGTTGAAGTTGTCCCTCATTCGTCATCAGTCACTCTGATGATGTAGGGACAATCCCGCAATTTACGCCACGCCTTTTGGGGTAGTCTCCCGACTGCTCCGGTCGGATCAATCGATCGACTTCATTCGAATGTCTTTGAATTCGACCCACATGGGTGCGCCCGCATGCAATTGCAGGGCGAGCAGTCCTTCGCGCAAGACGTGCTTGTCGTCGTCGGTAAAATCAAGGATGAGCTTGCCATTCATGTAGTGCCGGATTCGATTCCCTTCGGCGACAATCACGACGTCGTTCCAATCATTCAGATTGAATAATTCCGCATACTCTTCACCATTTATGAGGCTACCGGTCACTTCCTTGCCATTTTCACCCCAGTGCGCCTTTTCCCCGACAAGACAGATTCGGCCTCGCTTCCCCCCCTCGTCGTAAATGAAGCCCGCGACACTCGGCAGCTTGTTCTGATTGCGTATCTCGTGCTGGTAGCCTTTGACGGACCAGTCATGACGAGCCTTCTTCCGTTGAGAACGATACTGAATCCCCGAATTGTTGGTCGCATTACACCGGAACGACATTCGCAATTCAAAATCTTTCAATTGGCCGTCTTCAAAAATCAGAAAGGTGTTTCCATCCGCTCGATTTTCTGGAGTGGTTTCCCCACGAATGGCACCATCTTTCACGGACCAGAGTCGCGGATCACCGTCCCATCCAGAGAGATCCTTGCCGTTGAAGATTCGCTGCATGTCCTCCGTTTCCGGTGACACATCGGCGGCGGAAACGAGTCCCAAACTCATGCAGGGCACAAGTAGAATCACAGCAAGCGAAAGTTTCATTTTCTTCTCCAGAGGTGACATGAATGAGATCGTAGGAGGCGTGGCATCTCCAGCCAGCAAACGCGGATCTTCAGATTACCGAGCTGTTGCAGGCAAGGCAAACGCAAATTATTCGATGTTGGAAAAAGTCGTGTTGATCCAATCTCGGGGATAACCCTCGTCGAACGGGACAACGTTGCTTAACTGCTCGACCTTTTCGTCAGTCACGTCCCATTCCCCAGCAATAAGACTTGATTCGATCTGTTGCTGTGTGCGGGCGCCGGCGATCACCGCCGTCACTCCCGGCTGCTGCAGCAGCCACCCCAGGGCAACCTGAGAGGGAGTGCGATCGGTTTCTTCAGCAATTTCGACGACTTTGCGAATGATTGAGAAACTTTCATCGCGCCAGTACCGCGGCAGATCAATGGCCGATCGCAATCCTACTCGCGAGTCCTTTTCTGGTCCCGCCTCGGCATCATATTTGCCGCACAACATGCCACCCGCAAGCGGACTCCAACAAAGCATTCCCATCCCCTGATCAACGCAGGCCGGAAGGATCTCGCGTTCAACGTCTCTTCGGAGCAGATTGTACATGTGCTGGCCGCTAATGAACCGTTCGGTGTTCAATTGGGCGGAGATACTATTCGCCTTGACCATTTGCCATGCAAAATAATTACTACACCCGATATACCGAACCTTTCCGGCGCGAACGAGATCATCCAACGCCCTCATGGTTTCCTCCATCGGAGTGAAGGGGTCGGGGCCGTGCACTTGATATAGATCGATGTAATCCGTCCCTAATCGCCGTAAACTTGCTTCGAGTGCCTCACAGATATGCTTCCTCGACAATCCCTTGGCGTTGGCCGTGGGCTTCATCCGAAACCAGCATTTGGTTGCGAGAACGAGATCGTCACGCGAATGGCCTGTCAGAGCCGTCCCTAACATTTCCTCCGACACCCCAGCGCTATACATGTCGGCCGTATCGATGAAATTGCCACCCGACTCGATAAAGGCGTTCGTGATCTTCGTTGCTTCATCCTGATCGCATCCCCATCCCTCCATGCCAAAGGTCATGGTCCCCAAACAGATCCGTGACACACGCAAACCAGAACGTCCCAAGTAACGCAATTTCATCCCAAAACTCCTCGCCGAATAACTAGAGAGCCGTCCACCGGATGCACGGCAGCCAATCTCGCCCGCATCAACCACTCACAATCATGACGGGAGCACTGCGCCGAAACAAGACAGGGAAAAAAGATACGGCTGCTAAATCAAAACGCTCACAATCACCTGCGTTCCGTCATGGATTACGACTTTCTATATTGCTGCGGTGTCGCAGACCACGATAAGCCGACCCCGGAGAAGCCGAAGCCAACCAATAGGCCCACTCCTCAGCACGAGCCACTCTCCGTCCTTGACAGCCAACGCTGACCGACCTGGGCACCGACGAGACTGTTGCAATTAGCGACACCTTTCTACCCTACCCATGCACGGCTCGCAGTATGGACACGATGCAACGAGCGGGCAAAGAATTTTGGCGGCAAATGCAAAGCCGGCGAAGTATTCGCGAGTTTTCCGCCNATGCGGTACCCAGGCAATTGATCGAATATGCACTTCGCACTGCAGACACCGCTCCCTCCGGAGCGAATCAACAGCCTTGGAAGTTTGTCGCAGTCATTGACCCTGCCATCAAACGCGAGATTCGAGTCGCGGCCGAACAGGAGGAATACGAATCCTATAAGAGGGGATTCATGTCGAAAGAGTGGCTGGACGCATTAAAACNCATCGGCACAAACTGGCAAAAGCCGTTTCTCGAAACCGCACCTTGGATCGTTGTGGTCTTCGAAGAGGTGCACGGGCTGAAGTTCGATAGAAGTCCTCTCAAGCATTACTATGCCAAGGAAAGGGTTGGAATCGCTTGCGGCCTCTTGATCGCGGCGATCCAGCAGATGGGCCTCGTGAGGCTCACGCACACACCAAGCCCAATGCGATTCCTGAATGAGATTCTTCAACGGCCAACGCACGAACGCCCTTTCATCCTCTTTCCCATCGGGTATCCGGCCAAGGACGCTCAGGTCCCCAATCGTCAGTAGAAGAGTTTTGACGAAACGGTCGAATGGATCGAATAGTTATTCATTCCGTCGGCACGACGCGTTGCATGTCGACCCACACCATTTAAGATAAGTCCAGTTCCACGATTTTCACTCGACGAACCAACACGCATATACAGGGCTTTTCAATGCTGACGCGAATCGCCGTTCACGCCTTTGTTTTTTTCTCGATATTAAGTTGTCCTTTATTGAGTCGTCCATGCACGGGCTCTGAGTCGGGGAATCTCGCCGGAAGTCGCCCAAACATTGTGCTCATCCTTTCCGACGACATGGGCTACGCTCAACCAGGCTTCACGGGCGGCTCAGGAGAATTGACGCCCAACATCGATCAGCTCGCCAGCCAGGGTGTTTCTCTCACGCAGTTTTACACCCATTCCGTTTGTGCACCGACGCGTGGCGCATTATTGACGGGCAGATATGCCTTTCGTAATTGGATGGATTGGCGTTCCGAAGATTTTGGCAAACCGACCTATCTCAACAGGCTTGGACTGACCCTTGCGAAAAATGAGCGGGGCGAACCAACACGAAGAATCCATGCTTTGGACAGCCAGGAGCGAACCATTGCGGAGGCGTTGAAAGACGCTGGGTATTTCACGGCTCTGGTTGGTAAATGGCATTGCGGGGAATGGCTTAAAGAACACTTGCCAATGCAGCAAGGCTTCATGCATCAATACGGTCATTATGCCTGGGGGATCGATTACAACAAATTCATGATTCCCCATAATGCGCCGGTTCCGTTCGTCGTCTACGATTGGCATCGCAATGAGCAACCCATCCAAGAGGAGGGCTATGCGACCGACTTGATCGCCGCCGAAGCAGTGCGCGTCATCCAGAGCCAACAAGCCGACCGACCATTCTTCCTCTACGTACCCTTCAACGCGGTTCACGGCCCGATCGATGAAGTACCACGGTACACCGATCGTCTCTCGCCGCGCGATGCTGCCTTGAAAATCCTCGATGAGGCCGTGGGAAACATCATGGCCGCTGTCGAAGAAAAGGGACTGACCGACAACACGCTATTTATTTTCACGAATGACAACGGCGGATTAACAGAGGAAAGCAATCACCCATACCGAGGCACGAAGAACACAACCTTTGAGGGCGGCGTACGCGTCCCATGCGCTATCCGATGGCCTGGGAAAATTGCACCGGGCACGAAGAACGATGGAATGATGCACGTCATTGACTTCTTCTCTACCATGATTCATCTCGCTGGAGGCGACACCCAACAGGAATTGCCGGTAGACAGCTTGAATGTGACGGACATGCTTTTCGCAAAACGGCCAAGTCCACGACAAGAAATCATCTTCGAAGTCACGGGCAGCGTTCGCATCCCCACCATTCGCATGAATAATTTCAAGCTGATGGGCGACGTCTTGTACAACATCACCGAAGACCCGGGAGAAACAACCGACGTCGCCACACAACACCCGGATCAAGTCCAGCGAATGAAGGCACGACTTGCACAGGCCAGTGCCGAGCGTCCCCCGCTGGGCGACAAGCCCTTACTGATGGAGCCACCCCTGCCATACGTCTATGGGATCCATGAAAACACCAACCCGCCAAACTGGCTCATCGAAGCCGTTGAGAAGGTTCGCAAGACGCAACCGAAATCTTGGCCTCCAGGGAAAACGCCTTGGCCCCAAGCGCCACATCTGCCCTCAAGATAAGTGTTCCTTTCGAGTGTCACTCTGGGAAATTTAGTGTGAATACCTGGCGGAACGTAAACCTTCTGACGCGATCGACCTCTGAAGAAATTTTCAACGATAAGCAAATATGAATTTCAGGCGAAGTTTCAACGCCAAATCCCTTGGGCGGTTTTCTGTTTTGGCATCGCAAATGACGTTGCCATCGCTTAAATTTAGGGAAACACACCCACTGGAGCCGATAACCATGAAGTCATTTTCCGTTCGGCATCTCATCCTCACGGTTGCCCTCTTAGTTCCGGCCTCGGTTCGGGCCGATTGGCCAACTTTCCAACATGATATTTCTCGGAGTGGCTCGACGGCGGAATCCGTACCGAACGACCCTCAAGAGCTGTGGCGATACGAGACGCCGTTCAAACCTGTTCCGGCCTGGGATGAACCAGCNCTCTGGGACGGTTGGGGCAAAGTCCACGACTTGAAGAATCGCCAGGTTTTCGACAAGGCGATTCAGGTCGCCCTTGAGGCCAATCGTCTCTACTTTGGTTCATCGGTGGATGACCAAGTTTATTGTGTTGACGCAACCACGGGTAAACCGATCTGGCAGTTCTTCACCGAAGGTCCCGTGCGTCTTGCACCCTATCTGCGGGATGGACGAGTTTANTTTGGAAGNGACGACGGGTTCGNCTACTGCCTGAACTCGAATGATGGCACCCTCATCTGGAAACATCGCCCGGGCCCATCGGACCGACGTGTCGTCGGAAACGGTCGTTTGATTTCGCCGTGGGCGATTCGAACGGGAGTCGTTGCCATTGGCGATACGGTTTATTGCGGAGCGGGCGTCATTCCGTCGGAGGGCGTTTATGTCGTCGCGATGAATGCAGATACGGGTGAGGAAGTCTGGAAGACAAAAACTCAAGATCTCCCTGCACAAGGATACATGCTCGCTTCAGACAGCCGACTCTATGTGGTCACCGCTCGTGATACTCCGGTCGTGCTGGATGCGAAAACGGGAAAACGACTTTACAAGGTCAAAGGTGGAACGGGCGGTACCTACGCCCTGCTGTCCGGAGACACGTTGCTTTACGGCCCCAACAAAACGGGCGACGTGAGCATGGTCGGCAACAACCAGGATGTGCTCGCATCATTCCAGGGCAATCAGATGATCGTCGCGCGACCCTGGTCCTACCTTCAAAGCAAAAACCAGCTCTCGTCCCTCGATCGCGGGCGATATGTCGAGCTTTATGGCGAACGTGGAGCAATGGCGAAACGCCAGGGCAGCGTTGCAGACGCGTTAAAGAAAGCCAAGGAAGCCAATGACGAAGCGGCCATCGAAGCACGCCGAGCAGAACTCGAAGAAATCAAGCAACGACTGGCCGACATCACGGCAGAAATCAAGGCGTGTGTTCAATGGACCACCGAATGCTTCGCACCCTACTCGTTGGTCTTGGCTGATGGGGTGTTGGTCGCCGGCGGCGATCGGCATGTTGTCGCGGTCAACGCCGAAACGGGTGAAGAGTTGTGGAAGCTGGCCGTCCCGGGCAAGGCCTATGGCCTAGCCGTCACGGACGACAAGCTTTACGTGAGTACGGACGAGGGAACGATTCACTGCTTCGGGAATCCCTCCGGCGACGAAGCGCCGGAGACCACCGATGTCGCGACTCATCAGCGACCGCCCTACCTCGGTCCCCCCAAGAAGCCCGCCGAGAAAATGCCGGCAGGTTTTCACGGCCCGTTTGCTGAATTCATTGCACCAGGCAAAGTGCGCGTTACCTGGGATACGCTTGAGCCGATGACATCGACCGTGCGTCTATTCCATCCCTTTGAGCGTGAACGAAGCTGGTCTTCGGATGAAGTGAGCCGGTATCACGAACTGATCCTCGACGATGTCAAGCCGGAAATCGTCTATCAATTCCAGGTGGGCGGCACTCAAGCATCTGGCACCGCCGTACTTTCGCCGAAGTATCAGTTCGACTCATTCCTGAATTACTTACCACCGAAAACAGAAACGATCGCGGCGGCCTATCCTGACGACGAGCGAGGTGCTCACTTCCAGGAACTAACGACAAGCCTTTTCGAATCGGGGACACCGCGGCGCGGACAGGTCCTGATTCTGGGTGCAACAGATGGTCGCCTTGCTTTTGAATTGGCTCAAAAGAGTGACTTAAAGATCACGATTCTCGAACCATCTCCGGAACGCGTCGCAGAGATCCGCGAGAGACTGGCTGCCACCGGACTTTACGGAGCACGTATCGCGGTCCACAGCTGCGACCTGACTCGGATTCCCTACGGACCCTTTCTAGCCAACCTGGTAATCTCGGAGTCGATGCTGGACGGAGAATCCTTCGACGTTCCCTTCGACACGATTTATAACTGCCTGCGGCCCGCTGGCGGTCTACTGTGCTGGGGTCTTCGTGATGGAGCCGGTTCGGAAACGACTTCCATCTCATTACCCGAGGCAACCGATGCGATCGATTGGAAGAGTTTGTCGCTCGAGGGTACTCAGTGCTGGCTTCACCAACGTCCAAAACTGCCAGGGACGGGTGAATGGAGCCATCAGTATGCTTCACCGGACAATTCTGCCTGCAGCAACGATGATGTGATCCAAGGACCGATGAACGTTCTTTGGTGGGGGCGCCCGGGCGCGCGACCGATGCCGGATCGCGGCAACCGCAATCCCCCTCCGGTGTCCGCGAACGGAAGATTGTATGTGCAGGGCAATCGCACCCTGTTCGGCCTTGATGCCTACAACGGTGCGATTCTCTGGGCCAAACAGATCCCGAATATGCGACGGGCAAATATGCCGCGTGACGGATCAAACATGGTGGCCACAGACGACCATCTGTTCGTGGCGATGGAAGACCGCTGTGTGGTCTTTGACGGCCAGACAGGTGTCCGTTTAAAGGATCTCGAAATCCCTGAGGACGTTCGTGGCAAAATCCAGGACTGGGGCTTCGTGGCGGCTGTCGACAATGAACAGCTCATCGGTTCCTCCGTCAATCCTGGAGCCCATTACCTGGGGGACGACGGAGAGTGGTATGAAACCGCCGCCCAGAAGGACATTGCCAAGGTCACGAGCAACAGTCTTTTCTCGACCAACACCTACACGGGGGAAACTCAGTGGATGTACGAAAATGGTGTCTTGATCAATTCCAGCATCACCATTGCAGATGGTCGAATCTACTTCATTGAGAGCCGAAATGAGGCGGCCAGCGAGTCGACTAGCGGCCGACTTCTCGATGAAATCGCGAAGGATCAATACCTCGTGGCACTCGATGCAGCGACAGGAAAGAAACTCTGGGAGAAACCCTTTGATTTTAGCCGTTGCCGCTACGTGACCTACATGACTCACAGCAAGGATACACTGCTAATCACCGGTACGGACAGCGACAGCGTTTTCCACACCTACGCATTCGATGCCAGAGACGGATCCGAGTTATGGGCGAATCAAGCCAAAGAACTCAAAGGACACCATACGGGACAACTGGCCCATCCAACGATTGTCGGTGACCGGGTTTATTTCAACAAACACACCTATGTGTTGCGCACCGGTGAAGTGCTTGGTGTCCACAACTTTGATTGGCACGGATGCGGTGTCATGTCGGCATCAAACCACACCGTGTTCAGCCGCTACGAGTATCATGGCATGCTCGATTTGGCCACCAACAAGCGGACTGAGTTCCTAGGCATCCGAAGTGGTTGCTGGTTAAGCCTGATCCCCAGTGGCGGCTTGTTATTGGCCCCAGAAACCAGCGCTGGCTGTTCCTGCGGACACTCGCTTCAAACCTCAATCGCCTTTGTGCCTCAAAAGATCATCGAGAAGAAAGCCGATTAAGTGATCGCTCAACTCAAGATCGCAACACCGAAGTTACGATCTTAACCAGCAGCGGGATCACGGAAGTACGCTGTTTTAGCCTGCTCAACGGCCGTTAAAACGTGCCTGTCGTTTCTCCACAAAGTGGGCAACGCCCTCGCGGAAATCTTCGCACCCAAAACTGGGAATCATGGCGTCATTTGCACGATCGATCGACTCTGCGAGTGTTTGGAACTGATCGTCATAAAGCTGTTGCTTCATGATGCGCAAAGATCTTGGTGAGACATTATTGGCAAGATGTTCGGCATAGGCTCGGACTTCTGACATCAAGTCACCCGCGGAGACGATGCGGTTCACCAACCCCATGCGGAGCGCTTCATCCGCTTGGACCAAGCGGGCTGAGTAAAGCAAGTCAGTGGCATTTCCCATGCCGACAAGGCGAGGCAACATCCAACTCACCCCATGCTCAGCAATCAGGCCTCGCTGCGCAAACGCCGTTCCAAACCGTGCCGTATCAGCAGCAATCCTTAGATCACAATAGAGCGGCAAGACAAATCCAAGTCCCACGGCGACGCCGTTGATGGCTGCAATAATCGGCTTACGCACGGCAGGAAAATAGCTGTAGGTTCGTTGAAAGTCAGCGGAACCCTGAGCGAGTCGCCGCGAGGGCATAAGCTTTTGTCGCAAATCCTCAGTATTGACCTGTGACCAATCCAGCTCAGAGATCCAGCCAAGTGCCTCGAGATCAGCACCGGCGCAAAAGCCCTTCCCTGCCCCGGTTAAGATAACGACGCGAACCTCCTCGTCCTCATCAGCCGTCCGCATCGCATGAAACAGCTCGTCCTCTAGCTCCCGCGTTAAGGCATTGAGGCGATCCGGGCGATTCAGGGTAATCGTCAGGACGTGCTGATCCAGCTGATATTCGAGGAATTCGAACTTCATGACAAATCTCCTAGATGACAACAATCTGATTTCGACTGGCCCCATCTTTTCTGCTAGGATGAGTGGTTAGTCAGCAATACAGTTAGTTATGGATAATGCACGTGCATCAGCCTACCCTAACTCGACGAACAATGCTCCGGGGACTCGGTGTCAGCATGGCACTTCCCTGGTTAGAGTCCAAATCGGTGTGGGGTAGTCCCGCCTCACCGAATGCGGAAAACGAAGCGCCCGTTCGAATGGCGATTCTCTTTGCTGGCTGTGGTTTCCATCGTCACGAATGGTGGGCTAAAGGCCAAGGAGCGTCGATGGAACTCGGCAAGGTGCTCGAGCCCTTGCTGCCTTTTCGCGACCGCCTGACCTTCGTGCGTGGTCTCTATAATGAACAAGCACTGAAGGGCAATATCCATAGTTCGCAAACCGGCAATCTGTTATCCGGTGCGCCACTCGCTTCAGGCGGTACCATTCGTTCTGGTACAAGTGTAGACCAGCTGGTTGCCCAGATGGTCGGACGTTCCACCAAGCTACCGAGCCTAGTCCTAGGCTGTGAAAAGTCGAACCCATCCGTTCACAAAAACTATTCGATGCTCTATAGCTCCCACATTTCCTGGAGCAGCCCTACTACTCCGACACCGCTGGAGGTTTACCCGGCCCTCGCCTTCGACCAACTCTTCAAAGATTCGGCCGAGCTTGGTGACCAAAGCGTTTTGGACTCCATTCTCGAGGATGCTCAGGATGTTCGTCGGACGATCAGTCGCACCGACCAACGAAAACTGGACGAGTATCTTAATTCGGTTCGCGAGGTAGAACTGCGGATTGAGCGAGCCGGTCAGCGTAGGGAATTACAAGGCTGGCGTCCGACGCTCACCGAACCCAACATGAATCGCCCCAATGACGGCTATCCTCAGGATATCGTCGAACACATGCGTCTCATGAGCGACATTCTCGTGCTGGCATTCCAGACAGACACGACGCGCGTTTGCACTCTCAAACTGAACAATGATCATGGCACGCTACGTTTCCCACACCTGGGGGTGGACTATATGATTCACCACCTCTTGTCACACAGCGATACTGATGACTGGCTGAAGGTGAATCAGTTCTTCCTAGAACAGATGGCATATATCGCGAAACGACTCGACAGCATCCAGGAAGGCGAACGAACGGCCCTGGACAATTCAATGGTCATGCTTTGTTCAAGCATGTTGAACGGTCATCACGATGCGACTCAGCTACCCGTTGTGATGCTTGGCCGAGCTGGTGGACGCATTCAAGGCGGCCAAAACCTCGATTATCTTGACAATCCGAATCGTCAGATGTGCCGCATGTATCTAACGATGTTGAACAAGATGGGCGTGAACATCGACCAATTTGGCGACGCTCGCGCTCCGCTCGACGAAGTTTAAGATCCACGACCCCAGTTAGAATTGGTCGTTGGATTCACGGCCAGCGTTTCACCAAGTCGCGGGTGATCAACGCAAAAAAACGGCCTCACATGACTGCAAGGCCGTTTTTAATCTGATTGGGTCAGAATCTTATTCTTGATCTTTGAAACCAAATGCCAAGTCGATCTTGCTTTTCGGCCAGGGCTTGCCGTTCACTTCGACATAGGGATAGACGAAGTAGTTCAACGGAGGTCCGTCCTGCTTTGGAACCAGTTGAATGTCTCGACCGGTCGTGAAGGTGACACGATCTTCCGTAAGATTACCAAAGTAGTATTCCTTCATGTCGGGGTGCTTGTCGGCTTCCGAGATATCCACGGGAACCCAACCACGTTCTGCATCATAGAACAAGGCCCAGCAGTGATATCCGCCGATTTTGCCTTCGCCACGTTCCGGTGAAAGCGGGAAGCCAATTTCGAATCGAGCAGGAATACCCTTGGCTCGAGCCCAAGAGATGAACAAGCTGTGGAAATCCGTGCAATTTCCAAACCGGCTATCGCAGACCCACAACACATCTCCATTACCATAACCAGGCTGTGACTTGTCATACCGCACATGGGTGTCAACCTGATCGTAAAGCCGTCGAGCTACATCGAGTGAATCATTCCCAAAGCTGATATCTGACAGCAGCTCCAATGGCTTACCATCAATTGGCACCGTCGAATTTGGAGCCAGGTAAAGATCGCGCATCTTTGAGCTCAGATCGCCCGCGCCCTTTTGGTCCAATGCACGCACCTCATTGCGTTTGACTTGATAATTCGTCTCGAAAGCAACTTCTCCGGATTCCGGAGCTTTTGTCTCGAAGTACAGAATTTTGTTTCCATGAACGGGCTCCGAAGAGATCTTCGGAGTACTGGGCAACGTTCGTTTACCCACTTTGATCGACTGGTGTTCCGTGTTTTGGGGTACCGGCAACCATACTCGGACCTTGGCTCCTTCAGGAAGATCCTTCAAGGTGGCTCCATAATGGAGATCATAGGTACGCGTTTTGGCTTTTTCAGCCGCCCGTCCCTCTTCAACCGCCAAGCCTAAACACACCAACATCGCCGCAAAAGACAAAATACCTTTCATCATTTCCCTTTCAGACCGCTCACATTATCATAAGTATAAATTATCGATTATGAAATCCACACCCGTAACAACTTAACAATAGATAGATTGTTGGGCAACGTCTCCACGGAANACCCACATTGCACATAAGCGCCAGTTATGGATTTTCGGAAACTCAAAAGCTTCGTGGCGGCGGCCAATCGACTCAGCTTCACCCAGGCAGGCCGCGAACTGGGCATCACTCAGGCGGCGGTGAGTCAAAACATTCGCAACCTGGAGAAGCAGCTTGGCATCACACTCTTTCGCCGCGAAGGGCGGCGCGTGCAACTTACCGATCACGGCCATCAGTTGCTTTCCATGGCGACGGAGATCCTCCGTCTTATTGATCGAGCAGGGCAAATTGGCAAGAATTCACGGGTCATTTCAGGTGAGTTGACGATTGNCACGAGTACGGTCCCGTCTGAGCAGATCCTACCAGGCCTCTTCGCGGAATTTCGCAAACGGCACCCTCAAGTTCGAGAGTCAGTTTTGGTATCAGACAGCCGGGAAGCAGCTGTCGCCGTAGAATCCGGAAAGGCCGATCTTGGCTTCATCGGCGAGGAGCCAACATCCCTCAATCTTGAATCGGTGGCGATTGCCGAGGATGAATTAGTGCTGGCCGTGGCCAACAGCCATGCCTTCGCTGCAACAGGTCGCGCAACACTTCGACAATTGCAGGAACAGCCGTTAATCGCACGCGAAACAGGCTCTGGAAGTTGGCGCTGCCTTGAACGGGAACTTGAAAAACATCAGCTCCACACCCGTGACTTAATAATAGCCATGGAGGTTAACAGCAACGACGCCATTCGCGCCGCCGTGCAGCGAGGCATCGGAGTTGCCTTTTTCTCGAAAAGCACGCCGTTTCGTAAACAGGGCCTTACCGCAGTGAACATTCGCGGATTTCGGCCCAAACGGCAATTGTTCCTGATCTCCCATTCCGACGCAGAATTGCCGAATGCCGCTGACGAATTCCTGCGTTTTGTTGTTGATCAGTCCCCGATTGACATGCGAACAGCGATTGACAGTTAGCTGCCCGCTTAGTTCCGTACCGACCTCTTCAGGTCGCACATTCTAGGAAAGCGGTGAGCCANNTCACTCGGGCTCACCGTCTCACCAGACTCTCGCTAAATCAATCAGTTCGATTTCGCCCGGTCGCCAGGTCTTATCGAACCACGGCTTAAGCGGACCATAGAGTCGAAAAACGGTGAACCATCCCTTTCCAGGAGCGGTTTGACTCCAGCTTGTTACTTTTCCGGCCGGAGCTTTGGGGCCGAATCAAATCGTCGTCGATCCGCCTGCATTCTTTTGCAGATCTCGGTTTCGCTCATTATTTTTGGAGGGGTAAGGCTGATCCGTCTGCAGCATTGACCGTGTCTGGGGATCATAGACAACCACGGACCAGAAATCCTTGCCAGGAAAGTCTGCAGGAATCGTCAGCTTATAGTTCTTGGCACCATCAAGATCTTGACCTTTTGAGTCAACCGCTGCGAGAGCGTATTGGGATCCAACGCCAACCATTTCCAAGACCATGGCAGGCGTGTTAACCGTCGCAATGTAGAAGAACAACGTACAAGCATCGTTGACAGTTCCGGGGCCGGCACCGGCGGGAATCTCAACACAGGAATGGCCACGATTCTTTCACGGCGCGGGTACGATGTGGCGATCAACGAAGACCGCTAATTCGACGACTTGCCCTTGAGATGATCGTCGAACCAATCAATCGCTAACTGCTGAGCTTCTTCTCGCTTTTCACCATAAATGCCGTAGTGCTTGATCCCCTTGACAACAGCCAGTTTTTTGACGCCGGTGGCACGTTGATGAGCAAGTACAGCGTGATCGTTGTTGTCAAACAATTCTTCGTTTTCAGCAATAATGAAGAGCTTGGCACATTTCTCGCATCGATCGATGTCTTCAAGAGGAGAATAGGCCATCAGTTTTTCCAACAGCGGTACCCCGGTTAACGACCCAAACTTTTCACCGGGCTTTGGGTAGTCAAGCTCCCCGCGAGTCCGCGCTGTCCCCTGCCGAAAGGTCTCACGACGCATCAAAGGATTCTGAAGTACCCAACGAGAGTCGAGAGAGGCGACTTGACTGACCAGCGCCTTCACCCGCGGATCCCGCGCGGCGGCATAGACCACATGCCCGCCCGAGAACGATGATCCCCACAGGCCAATTCGATTCTTATCACATCGAGGTTCGCCCTGAACCCAGTGAATGGCATTGAGCAAATCGGTGGTCTGGTCGATGGGATCAACAACCTCCCGAACTTCCTTGACCTCCGCCAAGAGTTTTCCATCGTTATCTCGGGTGGGTTGTCCCTGAACAACCAGTCGGGCGTCACTCTCGCCCCAACCGCGGTAGTCGAAAGCAACGACGAGGTAGCCAGCCTTGGCAAATTCAATGGCATCGGGGCGCAGGTGTTCCGCCAGCCCGCCCCAACCGTGGCTCATCACAATCGTTGGAAGCTTACCACCGCTTGAATCCGACGGCATAAACACCTCCGCTGACATCCGTGTCCCTTCACTCAAGATATCGGCAGAACGATAGGTTACGTCCGTCGGAACTTCAGGCGCATCTGTATCGGCACACGCAACGCCAGAAATACAACCCACAACAAGCGTCAGCATGCTCACCCAAAAGCGATGGTACATAGTCATTCTCGATTGAATAGAATTCAGAAACTAATTGTCGTCATTAACGTGCAATGCATACTACCGTAATCCACGACCGTTGACCTCCATCGCAACAAATTGTTACGGCACCGCACGCTCCTGTAATCCGTCACGATGCGAATCGTCTAGCCACGGTTCTCTACACGAGATGCGGATTGCCGCGAACAGTGGATCTCGGCGGCAAGTCGAACGGCCTGAAATAGACTGCCCTGGTCGGCCTTGCCCTGCCAGGCGATATCCAATGCGGTTCCGTGATCCACACTCGTTCGGATGATCGTCAATCCGAGCGTCGTATTCACGGCAGAGTCAAAGGCAAGCGCCTTTACGGGAATATGTCCCTGGTCATGATACATGCAAACGAACACATCCGTGGCAGCTCGTTTCGTTGCGACAAAAGCTGTATCTGCAGGAATGGGCCCTTCAACGTCGATGCCGGCACGACGAGCGGCGTCGACGGCCGGTCGAATGATGGAATCCTCTTCACCCTCTCCAAAGAGATCCGCTTCACCAGCATGGGGATTGAGCCCACAAACAACCACCTTCGGCGGCCGACCTCGAATCCCGGAGAGAGCCTCAGCCGATAACTGAATCACATCAAGAATGCGNTCNTGGGTGAGCAAGGCTGGGACATCTGCATAACCACAGTGAACCGTGACAAACGTGCATGTTATCACCTCTGAGTATTGCATCATGCACCAACGCTTAGATCCATCGCGTTCCGCAAAAATCTCGGTATGACCGGGGTAGTCCAGTCCCGCGAGGCACAAAGCCTCCTTACTGATGGGTGCGGTGGATACCGCATCCACTGAACCATCTTGAGCGGCGTGAATGGCCGCGTCGATGTATTCATAGCTCGCCTGTCCGGTCGTAGCTGAGATGATGCCCGGTTTAAATTGAGAAGGCTCAATCGCGCAAAGATCGACGACGAAGGCATCCGAATGCGATAGTGCTCTCCATTGCGAAACATCGCTTACAGGCGAGTCGAAGAGTTGGCCTGTCGCGCTCGCAGCCTCCTTTAACACCACAGCGTCGCCAAAGACAACAAGTTGGGCAATCTTCCGCAATTCAGGATCCTTGAGAGCGCGTACACAGAGCTCGGGTCCAACGCCGGCGGGATCCCCCATCGTTACCGCGATACGCGGCTTTCTTCGGCTCTGCGTTACGTCAGTTGTCATCAAAATTCAACTTAGGCGAAATAAGGAAAGAATAGATTTAAGTTCCGAATAAATCGTCCTTAGAACTGCTCACTGCGATTTCCTGGGACCGTCAAGAGCTCCTTGAGTTAACGAGCCGTGTTATTAGCGATTATGGCTATATTTTTGTCGACAAAAACCTCTCCTGAAAGCCCATCGTGCCTTGAACATGGATGGATCGCAACCGGTGCTAAAGTTATCTCTTGCTGGATCCTACCAAGAGCAAGCGAACTCAGCCGGAAATACCGTTGCTGCAACATCATCCCATCAAAGGCGGCCCACGAGCCTTTCGCGATCCGAAAGATTCCGAATTGGCCTTTTTCTCTTCTCAAGCTCAGGTTAAACATAATATTAGGGACTCCTGAAAAAGCGATGGGGCGTTTCTGCTGGACGGATTCACGAATCGGCACCGATTTTGCAACTGGGTTTTTTGTTGCTCAACGATGAGATGCCAGGACGACTGACGGAGAAAGGATGACGACCATGAAAAATCTGCCTGAGAATCACGAATCACTCGCCGTAAACCAGGAGATTCGCAACCGTTTGGACGGCTGCCATTACTCCTATTACTTTAACCGTGTGCAATGGAATCTCGACGGGAATCGACTCACCGTATCGGGCGCGGTGCCGACCTATTATATGAAGCAGGTTCTGCAGACGCTGCTACGCGATCTCGATCATATCGATCAGCTGATCAACAACGTTGATGTCATTAGCTCAACGGGACTCAGCTCAGCGTACGATCAACATACTGAAGCGTCTCGCGCAACCGCCGAGACACACTAAGCCAAGAAGCACAGAATGTGCTCTTCTATCACATTGGCGAGGTCAAAAGCTGACCCGGGCTGGTCGGCTTTTTCTTACTCCCCTCTCCTCCCACAATTTCGACCATTCGAGTCGAGTGAACGGATTAGATACTGGAGCGGTCTTCACGACCGCGATTTGGACTGAGTACGTTCAGTGTCTTGGTGCTTTCGTTCGAATCCTGATCACGTTCAATCACGGCAAGCGCATCGTCCCATAAATCGTCCGCTCGCGTGGGATCCGCGTGAAGCGGCGATTCAGCTTCGACGCGTGATCCATCTTCCGACCAATCGCCGAACACCGGAGCAGCATCGCCGTCATTCAACAATTTCACTGCTCGATCAATTTCGGCGTGTCGCGGAAGATTCATTTCGCGGTGAATTTCATCTTCTCGCCAATCACCGAACACGACGTCCGCAAATTGCCGGTCGACCCGCGACGCCGCCACGCTCTTGGCCATTGTAGCGGGGAGTGGAGCGCAGAGTGCACACTGCAAACTGAACGTCTCGAACCCAGAGTGTTCAACGGTGGCGGATTCGCTTGTCGCAATAACCAGCCCATCGTTTACGGGCAGGGCGTTTTGGCCTTGGACCGTTAGCACATCACCAATCCCAGGCCCATTTCCACCCCCGACAGCTCGGAATGACACGAACGGATCGGGCATGATCATAATGTGATCATTACCATTGGCGCCATCCATAACACCCGTCAACATCGCACCGGCTGCGGCCTGGAAAAGATCGCCACTAGAGCCGCCCGTCAGATTCTCGACGTCGATAAATCCAACCCCCAAACCGGTCGCCGTTCCCGTATCAGCTCCGGTTACTACAAAGGTGCTGGCGATATCATCGGCAATCAGCGTATCTTCGTCTCCGCTACCGTCAACGCTTCCACTGAGCGTACCGCCATTGAGTTGGAACGTATCGCCCTGGGCACCGCCCGTCAGGTTTTCGACGCCGGTGAACCCAACTCCCAAGCCGGTAACTGTTCCCGCATCCGCTCCAGTCAGCACAAAGACATTGAGAAGGTCGTCGCCGATCAACGTGTCGATCCCGTTATCACCATCGATACTGCCACTGAGCGTACCGCTGTTTAATTCGAATGTATCGCCCAGAACNCCGCCTGTNAGGTTTTCGACGTNGGTNAATCCACCGCCTAATCCTGTGGCNNTACCCATATCAAGTCCGTTTACCACGAAGCTGTTGGCAACATTATCGCCGACCAAAACATCACTGTTACCACCCCCATCAATGAATCCGCTGATCGAACCGCCACTTAACTGGAACGTATCGATCTGGCCACCACCCTTCAGGTATTCAACATCGATGAATCCGGCACCTAGCCCCGTGGCAGTGCCCGTGTCCGATCCGGTCACAACGAAGGTACTCGCAACATTATCAGCCTGGAGGCGATCGCTATTTCCAGCACCGTCGATGCTGCCGCTGAGGGTACCGCCGTTCAAGCGGAAGGTGTCGATCAGCGAGTTACCCGTCAGGTTTTCGATACTGATAAACCCGCCCCCTAAACCGGTGGCCGTTCCGGAATTGAGTCCCGTAAGTACAAAGCTGTTCGAAACATCATCACCGAACAGGGTGTCACTGCCATCGTCACCGTCGATGTTTCCGCTGAGCGTACCACCGTCTAATTGGAATATATCGTTCAGCGTTCCCCCAACAAGGTTCTCGACGCTCGCAAATCCAACGCCTAGACCTGTGGCAGTTCCCGTATCGAGCGAGGTAACGACAAAGCTATTGGATACATCATCACCGATCAGGAAGTCATTGTTCCCGCCGCCATCGATATTGCCGCTGAGCGTCCCGCCGCTTAATTGGAACGTATCAACCAGCAGACCGCCGATCAGATTCTCGATATCAGCGAATCCACTCCCAACACCGGTGACGGTTCCTGAATTCAGTCCAGTGACCCAATAGCTACTGACAACATCATCGCCGATTAGCCTGTCACTACTCCCACCTCCGTCAATGTTTCCACTGAGGATGCCGCCATTCAATTGGAACGTGTCCGCCAAATCACCCCCTGTCAGGTTCTCGACGTCGGTGAATCCGATGCCGATTCCGGTCGCCGTTCCGGTATCTAATCCAGTCAGGACAAAAGTCGTTCCAAAATTATCGCCGATGAGCAAGTCATCCTGATCACCTCCGTCAATCGTGCCACTCAATGTTCCGCTATTCATTTGGAAGCTATCAACCAGGGCACCACCTGTCAGATTCTCGATGTTGGTGAATCCAACTCCCACGCCAGTAGCGGAGCCCGCATTTAAGCCGGTGACCACAAAGCTATTTGCAACATCATCGCCCCGCAGCCTATCACTATCATCGCCACCGTCGACACTGCCGCTGATCGTACCGCCCACAAGCGCAAAGACATCCTGCCCTGTTCCACCCACAAGATTTGGAACGCGTTCAAACGCGCCTATTACACCAACGATATGCCCTGAATCGATACCGGTAATATTCCAAAGGTTGTTGTTTGCCGCGAGTATCAAATCATCGTCGCCAAGACCTCCATCAGCGAGACCGGTGAGTTGCCCGAGCGGTCCGACATTGAAAGTGTCAACGTCATCTCCGCCCAACAGATTCTCAATATTGGCAAAGAGACCGACGAGACCAGGAATATCTCCAGAGTTCGTTCCGGTGATGTTGTAGACCGTTTGGCCCAGAAGCGTATCAATTCCCGAGCCGCCATTCAGGATGCCATCAATGCCGTGACCTGACCGTAGATTAAACACGTCATCACCGTCTCCGCTGGAGACATTTCCGGTAATGCGACCGTCTGCTTCAAAGGTAAAGGTATCGACATCGCTGCCACCAATCAGGTTAGCAACATCTCTGAAGTACACGCCATTGATCGTCCCCTCATTTTCTCCCGTGATAATCCACGTGTTAGGAGTGTCAGCGGCGATCAGCGTGTTGTTTCCCGATCCTCCCAAGAGCCTTTCAATATGATTGGTGTCGGTGCCCAGGTGGTGGGCAGTGTTGATACCATCAGTGACTGTGATGAAGTTTGTGCCGACCGTGAACGTCAGGTCATCGCCTACAGCCTGGAAGTCCATCGTATCTTCGCCAGCGTCAGGCCCTTCCACGACTTCATCGATTCCCCAGTCTTCTTCGAACACGAATTGATCGGCTTCGGTGCCACCAACCAAATCGTCATTGCCGCGTTTCCCATTAATGATGTCGACGCCTGGCCCGCCGACCAGCAGATTAGAAACATCATTTCCTGTCAGTTCATCATCGTTGGTTCCGCCAATGATATTCTCGAATAGATCCGGAACGACCGATTCAACCGTCCGGCCACCATATTCAGCCACCTGGTCGGCGGTCCAACCGGGCTGTCCACCACCGGAGAGATCGGCGATCACTGAGACATTGATATTGCTGAAGTCGAGAGTATCAATACCAATTGTTTCCACGATCGTGTCTTCATCGTCTTCGTTGCCCAGGACAAATCGATAGACATCATCGCCAGCGCCACCCTGCATGAAGTCCGAGCCAAATCCACCGTCAAAGAGATTGTCACCATCGTTTCCAATTA
This sequence comes from Planctomycetaceae bacterium, assembly GCA_002723275.1. Lineage (GTDB taxonomy): Bacteria > Planctomycetota > Planctomycetia > Pirellulales > Pirellulaceae. Next base: position 174,377 of record PBNZ01000005.1, on the reverse strand, counting down.
GGAAGTCGTCGGCTGCTCCACCGATCAATTCCTCAAAGTACCGATGCTGGACAAACTTATCGGTGACCAGAATGTGAGAAGCGCTGGTCGGTGCATCCGTATCCGGATCAACTCGAAAGTGTTCGGCAATCTGATGAGGAACTGCCCAGACCGGCGTACCTGAGAGGTCAACAATCACCGGCTCATTCGGACCCAATGCACTAAAGTTCAATTGATCGTGCAGACCCTGGTCAGTGGGTTCTTCTGTACCGGCATCGGCCAATTCGATCACCGTATCAACCTCGTCGCCATCGTCTATTTCTGGAGCTGGGAAGAAGTAATACGTGTCATCTGCCAACTGGCCTGCAATCGTGTCATTCCCTTCGTAGCCATACAGATGGTCGTCGCCACCAATATGCACGATACAAGGATCATCGACTGTATTATCACCGAACAGTTCGTCGTCTTCTTCCGTGCCATAGATCCAATCATCACCATCATACAGTGGGGTCTTCTGTGAGTTCCCAAAGTTCACGCTGCCGATCCCCTGACCGCTGCCAACAATCGTCACTTCATGAAAACCTGCCTCAGGAAATGTCGGGTAATAGCCTTCAGGAAGTACCTCACGGACGATGTGAGTTCCCTGAGGCACACCCTGGATCACGTAGCTGCCACCCTCTCCCGTGACGGTTGAAGGCTCACCCTCGTCGAATTCGCCATTCCCATTGAGATCGACGTAGATCGTGACACCGGCCAATCCCGGATCCAGATTGGGCTCATACTTGCCATCGCACTTCGTATCATCAAACTTGAGTCCTCGAATCTGCCCAGGCCGTACGTTGCCGAAGTCAAGTCCGCCGATCGTCTCTCCAGGCTTGAGGTTAACGGTATATCCGCCACTCGCACCACGAAGGAAGACTGTCACATAGCCATCACTCACACTGGCCTGGTCAAAATAACGAGTACTGGCGAAGACAACGTCATCAATACCGTCCCCGTTCAGATCACCACTGACAGCCGATTCTGCCGGCATGACTGTATTGAGTTGCAAGCGTTCCGCCATCGGAGTCTCAACGTCGCCGAGGAACACATGCATGGAGTTAAAACCGCCTTCGGCGACAATCAAATCCGGAATCTCATCGTCATTTAAGTCGCCAGAAGTAAGCTGCCGCGGCAATTCCATACCCGTCAGCTCGATCGGTTCAGCAAAGGTCGGCCCAAATACNCCACCCTCGCTCATGAGTACACTCACTTGAGAGAGCGACGGGTGACTCACCGCCAAATCAACATCACCATCTTGATCGAAGTCGGCCGTGGTTACCCACACCGCTCCACTCGCAACGTTGAAATCTGCGTCGATTGCAAATGTGCCATCGTTTTGATTCAACAAGATTGAGACCAGATCGTCCTGTGTGCTCACTGTCACCAGATCCAGATGTCCGTCCAGGTTGATATCTGCGGTTGCGAGCCCGCCCGGCGCTGCCTTCACGTCGATCGTTTGTCGAACTCCCAGCGTACCGTCACCCAGGTTGGGAAGGATCACCAGCTGGTCGTCCACTCGATTGGAGGTTGCAACGTCAAGATCGCCGCTACGGTCAAAATCTCCCAGGACAACATCGAACGGTTCGTTACCGGTTGCATAGATCACCGGCGGTTCAAAACTACCATCGCCTTGATTAATCAGCACGGCAACCTGACCGGTTCTCACTAAGGTCACCACCAGGTCATTGAAACCATCATCATTGAGATCTCCGGCCGCAATCGACCGTGCGTCATCAGCGACGGGATGATAGACCGGTTGCCCGAATTGCCCGTCGCCCAGGTTGGCCAAGATCTGGACACCTCCGGCACTCACATCCACGACGATCAAGTCACGCGATCCATCGTTGTCGATGTCGGCGGCCGTCACATCAAAAGCGGAATCGCCAGCGGCGTATATTTCAGGACCGGAAAAAGAGTATTCCGGACTGGATTGGAACTGTCCTTCAGGAACCACTTCTCGGACAACATATTGACCGGCGGGTACATCCGGGAACCAGTACATGCCGGCTTCATCTGTCTCGGTACGCGGATCATCCTGCTTCGTCGTGGTCACAGGTTCCAAGGGCCTACCTGACTCGTCCGAATTCAGCACGCCGTCATTGTTCAGGTCGAGATAGACTTGCACGCCGGGAACGCCAGGTTCCGATCTACCTCGTCGTCCATCTCCATCCAGGTCGTCGTACTTGGTTCCATGGATCTGACCTCTCGGCGGTTCATTGCCGAAGTCGACGCCGGTGAGTCGTTCGCCCGCCCCGAGATCAACGAAATGCATACCACCGCCTTCGGATGCCAGGACGCTGACATGGTCGATTGCTAGATCCAAGCCGCCAATTGCAAACGCGTGTATCCTCCCACCAATTGTCAATGTTCCACGTTCGCCGTCGGCCTCGAATACGGATAAGAGGGTTCCACCAAGTTCGCGGCCATCCAACTCTCGGAACAGCTTGAACGACTGGCGTTCACCATTCNCCTCGATGATGAAGGCGGTGCCCGCCGCTCCATAATGCAACTGCAATTCGTCAACAGGTCGCGGGAAATCGGCACTGGCAATGCTTCGGTCAAATTCGAGTTCCTGGCCAACGTGCCCAGCTTGCCCCCCGACGCCAATGATTGCGGCACCGTCCTGATTTAATGTTGTGACGTTCAACACCACCTCGGTGCCGAGGGATCCCACCGTAACGAAACTTTCTCCCCTGCCGTAGCTCGATCCTTGCGCGAGTTCCTCAAAATCGAAATACTCACGAGGAACACCGGGATAGGTTTGTCGCCAATCAGGCACAAGCACTTCGGCAACCGCATAGCGTCCAGGACGTACATTCGTGAACGAATAAGAACCATCTTCCGACGTGACTGTCGTCGGCTCTCCTTGTCCGTGTCGCCCGTCACCGTTCAAGTCGAGGTAAATGGTCCAGCTACCGATGCCCGGTTCATTTTCGTCACGGACACCATCGCCATCCAGATCCTTCCACTTTGTACCGTGGATCTCGCCTTCCTTGACGTTCCCAAATGCAATACCAACAACGGCGTTGCCATCGACACCGATCGAATAGAAACCGTTGCGAGGAAATGTCTGAGTCCAACCATCCTGCTGAACTTCGCGAACGTCATAGTTGCCATCGGAAAGATCCGTGAATCGATAACTTCCGTCGTTCTCGGTGACTGTTGACGGTTCCCCTGCATCGATTTGGCCATTGCGATTTTGGTCGATATAGATCGTCCACCCTGCAAGCCCGCCTTCGTTGCGTCCTCGCTTACCATCTCCATCTTCATCATGCCACTTTGTGCCATAAATGGCACCGGTCGGAATCAGCGAATTCCCAAAATCAACACCATCGACGGCTCTCCCATCGATACCAATCGAGTGAAAGCCGATTCTCGGGAAAGTTTGCGTCCAGCCATCCTGCAGCAGCTCTCGAACAAAGTAGGTACCATCCGGCAACTCTGTGAAGCGATAAACCCCATTTTGATCGGTAACCGTTGACGGTTCATTCGCATCAAGCTGACCATTTCGATTTTGGTCGAGATAAATAGTCCAACCTGCGAGCCCTATCTCACCCGCATCTCGCACACCGTCTCCATCAACGTCATACCACTTAACACCATAGATGCCGCCGGTCGGAGTCAGCGTGTTTCCAAAATCGACACCCTTAACAATCTGGCCATCAACATCGTAAAAATGAGACGTTCTTGGATTCGGATAGGTCTGACTCCAGCCAGTTTGTAAAACTTCGCGAACTCGGTATTCGCCATCCGGCAAATCTCTGAATCGGTAACTTCCGTCCGGACCGGTCACTGTTACAGGTTCACCCGCATCAAGCTGGCCATTGCCATTTTGGTCGAGATAAATCGTCCAACCAGCCAACCCGTCCTCACCCGCATCTCGCGCTCCATCCCCGTCTTTGTCGTACCATTTGGTTCCCTGAATTCCACCCGTGGGAATCAGAGCATTCCCAAAATCAACGCCTTTCACGATCTCTCCGTCCACCGCATAAGAGGGATTCGTTCCGGGAACTGGGGATGTCTGCATCCAACCAGCCTGCAAGACCTCACGAACGATGTAGAGGCCATCCGGCAAGTCGGTAAACTGATAACTTCCATCTTGATCGGTGACCGTCGAAGGTTCACCTGCGTCAAGTTGGCCGTTGCCGTTTTGGTCGAGATAGATCGTCCAACCAACCAGGCCCACCTCACCGCCATCTCGTACGCCATCCCCGTCCGCGTCGTACCATTTTGTCCCCTGAATACCACCGGTTGGAATCAGAGTGTTTCCAAAATCAACGCCATCGATCAGCCTTCCATCAACACCGATCGATTGGGAGCCAGCCATTGGGAAAGTCTGAGCCCAACCCGTCTGCAAAACTTCATTGACAATGTAGAGGCCATCTGGCAATTCGGTAAACTGATAACTTCCATCTTGGTCGGTGACAGTCGATGGTTCACCTGCGTCAAGTTGGCCATTACCGTTTTGGTCGAGATAGATCGTCCAACCAGTCAGGCCCACCTCACCGGCATCTCGTACGCCATCCCCGTCCGCGTCGTACCATTTTGTCCCCTGAATACCACCGACGGGAATCAGCGTGTTTCCAAAATCAACACCATCGATGATCCGTCCATCAACACTGATCGATTGGGAGCCAGCTATTGGGAAAGTCTGAGCCCAACCCGTCTGCAAAACCTCGTTGACAATGTAGTTACCGTCCGGCAAGTCCGTGAACCGATACACTCCACTTTGATCAGTGACCGTTAAGCGTTCACCTGCGTCAAGTTGGCCATTCCCGTTTTCGTCCAGATAGATCATCCAACCCGATAGACCGGTTTCATCTGGGTCGCGCACTCCATCGCCATCCGCGTCAAACCATTTCGTGCCCTTGATGCCGCCAGTCGGCGTCAGCGTATTACCAAAATCAACACCTGCGACGGCCTTTCCATCAATACCGATCGAATACGCTCCAGCAAATGGGAACGTTTGAGTCCAGCCCGTTTGCAAAACTTCGCTGACAACGTAATTGCCAGGTGGCAAATCCGTAAATCGATATTTTCCATCTTGATCCGTTACGGTTGAGCGTTCATCTGCATCAAGCTGGCCATTGCCATTTCCGTCCAAATAGATGGTCCAACCCGCCAAGCCGACTTCGCCAGGATCTCGCACACCATCACCATCGGCGTCATACCATTTCGCACCCTCGATACCGCCGGTCGGAATCAGCGCGTTCCCGAAATCAACATCCTCGATAGCCTTTCCTTCGACACTAATCGTATAGAAACCGACTACTGGGAACGTCTGAGCCCAACCCGTTTGCAAGACTTCCCGAACAACATACTTATCGTCTGCCAATTCCGTGAACCGGTACCTTCCATCTCGATCCGTGACTGCTGACGGTTCACCAGCGTCTTGCTGGCCATTGCCATTTTGATCCAGGTAAATCGTCCAACCCGCCAGACTAAACTCATCCGCGTCTCGCACTCCATCGCCATCTTCGTCGTACCACTTAGTCCCCTGAATACCTCCGGTCGGCACCAGCGCATTCCCAAAATCAACACCCTCGATAAGTTTTCCATTCACTTCAAACGAATAAGCCCCAGAACGCGGGAAGGTTTGGACCCAACCGTTCTGCTGGACTTCTCGCAGTGTGTAGTTTCCGAATGGTAGGTTTTCAAACCTGTAAAAGCCGTCCTTTTCGGTGACCGCTGAAACTTCATTTGCGTCGTATTGCCCATTCGCGTTTTGGTCGAGATAGATCGTCCAGCCTGCCAAGCCGACTTCGTCGGTGTCTCTTACTCCATCCCCATCTTCGTCGTACCATTTAACTCCGCGAATCTCTCCACTGGGGTCCCTCAAATCGATCTCTAATTCCGGAACAATCAAGAAATCGTCGTCATCGATTCCATGCGTTGTGCCATGCACGGCAAGCAAGTTCATGCCTGGCTGCAAATTAATGGACGCAAGGGGTATCTCGATTTCCTCATAGATCAACGCCTGTGCATCCGCACGATCGTTGCTTGCATCATCCCATTTCGTGGGAGTGCCATTGCCAGACGCCACCCATTTCCCATTGATGTAGGCCGAATAGCCGTCATCGTATTTCATACGCAACGTAAGGCCATTCACCAAAGCGACGTCATCAATTTCAAAGCAAAGCCGCAGGTATGCTGACGTACTCTGTCCAAACATCTGAGTCTCGATGTCCGTGACAATCAGGGGCCTGAACAACGACGTTGGTTTCACCTCTCCCTGAACGATCTCGTAATGATTACGAAGATAGTCGGCTGAGTGTGCCTTGTCATAAACCGCGACTTCATCAATTAGCCCCACGAAGGATGAGACGATCCCGCCTTCTCTGGCATCACCCAGCAGAGCACCGATGGTTAGTGGAGATTTCGCATTCACATTGATGCGTCCCACATCGAGGACGTGGTCATCTAACCGTTGCCCATCGACAAAGAACGCCATTCTTCCGGTTGATGCGTCGACACTGCCTGCCAGATGAGTCCAACGACCGGGTTTGGTCGACGGGCCTTCGATCATGGCGAGGTCTTTACCGGTGCCAACCCTGAAAGTCCAACGATCCTGTTCGGAGACGCCCAATTCATACCCAGCCAGTTCTTGCAGATTGAGTGTCGAAACAATCGACTGCGTCGTCCCCATCTGGTCGTTGACCAGCGCCCACGCCTCAACGGTAAAAGAAAGCTGATTGTGGACTGGATGATAGGGCACATTCACAAAAGGCGTAGGCGTTAAACGAGTCGAAAACGGGTATCCAGCGGCGAGACTGCATTCGGCGAAGATACCGCTCTGATCGAGGATGAAACTGGCCAAGTTTTGATAAGAACCGTTGATTGCGGATCGGCTGGAATCTTTCGCAATCCGACTTCCCTGTTCCTCAAGTCGCCAATATCCCGTGACACTCCCGCCCAAAACATCGTCCATGTAAGCGGTTGAATACTCGGAACAGTCAACGGTTTCGAAGCCAATTCCCGTCGTGCCAGCCAACCAATCCGAATCATCGAACGATGCATCTCGCCAAACATCGTCCAGGCGGCCGTCCGCAGGGATCCAATAGGTGCCAGCCGTCGGAGGAGAAATCGACGAACCCGCCTCGCTGGGCTCCGAATCCTGCACTTCCGCTGGAACGGTGTTGTGAATCGACGCATTCTTCGCCGCCAATGGAATCTCGTGAACTGGAGCTGAATCTGACTCGGCTGGCTGAACGCCATCACTGAGCTTAAACCCACCTTGCGTACGGAATGCATACAGGTCAGCAAAATCGATATCACCATCGTCATCACTGTCATAGCAACTGTTATACCGAGGGTCTCCCGACCTCGAATAAAACGCCAGTTCAAAGGCCGCTATATCCTCCGCGTCAACGTTTCCATCCTGATCACATTCGCCGATAACCCTGTTACCGAAATCGATGCCCGAGACCGTTTCGTCATATCCCAATGCGACAAAATGCGTGCCCTCTCTCGGCCAGGTTTGTAGCCAACCATCTTGCATCTCTTCCGCAACGTGGAAGCCGCCGGGGGCGAGATCTTTTATCCAGTAATGCCCGGTCTCATCAACCTGTGTGCTCTGATCGTCGCCCTGCGACAATGCCGAGGGCTCAAGCGGCTCATTTGAATTCGGATCACGATCAAGCTGTTGGTTTTGATTCGCATCGACATAAATGGTCCAGCCTGGCAGCCCGCCCTCTCGGACTAATTCTCCGTCGGTGAATTTGTGCAAGAACTTCACGCCGCGAATACTGCTGGCAACGCGACGATTCCCGAAGGAAATGTCTTCACGCAACTCCGCCAGTCCGAGTCGTAAAACGTGGGCATCCGCACCGGCTTTACCATGAGTCCGGAGGTGATCAATCGACAAATCCTCACCACCGATCTGGAAGCCAGAAATATCACCATCCAACCGTAGTTCACCCTTCGTCTCGGTAAACATCACCACTGAAACAGTGGCACCACCAAGCTTGCTACCATCGGCTTGCCGAAGATCTTCGAGTACGACCAAATCGCCATTCACTGCAAGATTTACAGCGCCGGATGTTTCCCCAAAGCGAACCGTGACCTGCTCCGACGGTTCAGACAATTTGAATTGCAAGTTGAGTCGATTTATCTCCAGCTCATTTCCGTTGTGCAAAGCACGACCAGCCTGGCTGGTTTGCACGCTACCATCCGCGGTGGAAGCCCCATTTTCAAAGAAGAACTCACGTCCGACGACAGTGACCGCCGATCCACGCGAACCGAATACGGTAAATTGCTGCCCGAAGAAAAACCGGGACTGCCGTTCGAGCCCTTCAAAATCAAAGTGTTCTTGTTGCCCTTGATTCCCTGGATAGGTTTGAACCCAATCGTCCTGGACAACTTCCCTCACGGTATAGCTGCCAGCAGTAAGTCCCTTGAACGCATATTCGCCACGCTCATCGGTTTCCTGAGACGGCTCAAAGCTGTCGAGTGAACCGTTGAGATTCATGTCGACATAGATGGTCCAGCCGGCCAGACCTGGCTCGTCAGCATCCTGCCGTCCATTCGTATTGAGGTCTTCCCACTTCGTACCACGGATTTCACCCGAGGAGGTGTTGCCGAAGGAAACACCGTATGCCACCTCACCGGCCTTGACCTCCACTTCATGAAACCCACCGGCTTTCACGCCCGGCCATGTTTGACGCCAATTGCCCCGGAGAACCTCTCCGACTCGGTAGTTACCCGGCAGTAAATTGCCAAAGAAGTATTGCCCTGCTTCGTTGACCGAGGTTTCTGGATCATCCGCTCGCGTGATGCGATACGGTTCAGTACCTGCTTGTGGCAGACTCGAGTCAAAGACACCATTTCGATTCAGATCGATGAAGATAATCCACTCGGCCAGTCCAACCTCCGACGACCCTTCTCTTTCCGTGTCAGGTTCGAATACGCCGTTTGCATTAACATCGTTCCATTTGACCCCCGAGATACCGCCAGCCTTGACGTTCCCAAAATCAAGTCCCGACACCTGATCATCCACGTTGACTAGATAGCCTGTTCGTCCGCCGGGCTTCGTCTGCAGCCAACCATCCTGCAACACTTCGTAGACGTTAAACCTTCCAACGGGAACATCTCGAATCACATAAAAACCGGTCTCATCACCCACGGTATCGGGGTTATCCGATTGCGTCACCGCAAACGGCTCACCTTTATCCAATACACCATTCGGGATGAGATCGACGAAGATCGTCCAACCCGCTAATCCCGGCTCACCCGCATCCCTGCGGCCGTCGCCATTGAGATCGTTCCACTTCATACCCCTGAGATCAAAAGCCAAAACATTGCCGAAATCCGCGGTCAGCTTGTCGCCTGACAGCAACGTGACAGCATGTGTGTCACCATCGCCCAGGATACGGGGGAACGTTTGCGTCCAATTCGGAATAATCACTTCGGCGACGACATACTCGCCGAGCGTCAAATCATCAAAGCGATAGGATCCGGTGGCGTCTGTAACAGTTTGACGATCACCGGCATCGACCTCACCGTTCTGATTGAGGTCCAAATAGATTCGCCAACCCGGGAGACCTCGCTCCGAGTTCACATCAAACACGCCATTGCTATTCAGATCATGCCACTTCACTCCCTCGATACTACCCGGTTGGTAATTGCCGAAGTCTTTGTCGGTCAAATCCTCGCCGCTCTGCAGATCCAGCTTGTGACTTTCGCCAGCAATGGCTCCTGGGTAGCTCTGCCGCCAGCCCTTTACGACGACCTCTCGAACGTCATAGGAACCCGCGACGAGGTCATTGAATTGATAACTTCCATCTTCGTCGGTTTTCGTCGAAATTTCATCGCCATCGAGAACGCCATTTTTGTTCGAATCGAGATAAACGGTCACACCTGAGAGAGCTGGTTCATTGTCATCTCGGACTCCGTTGCCATTCAAATCATGCCACTTGGTTCCTGTGACAGAGCCCAACTGAGTGTTCATGAAATCGACGCCATACACCGTATCGGTATAGTCGACTGTGATTTGATATTTATTATTGGCTGGGGCGGTTTGGAGCCAATCGTCATTGAGGACTTCTGAGACCCCGTAGATGCCCGGTAACAAACCCGTAAAGGCATATTCCCCATTCTCATCGGTCTGTTGTTCATTGACCACTTCACCACCACTGGACAACTGAATCGTCCATCCCTGGAGCGGTGTATCCTCTGCATCCAGCTGGCCGTTGGCATTCAGATCGTCCCATTTCGTGCCGTGAATCTCGGCAGTCTCCGCATTCCCGAAGTTAATCCCTCTCGCAACCTCGACTTCCTCGGGGATTTGGCCGGAGTCCACAGGCACAACATAGGCAATCGCGGTCGTATCCGCTGTCACCTCAACGGCCGTGACCGTCGCGACGCGTCCGCTTTCGAGCGTGATTTCGTATCCGTCGTAGGGCAGTCGCTGTACATAACCCTCTTGCGGAAGCTCAACGACGATATAGGTACCGGCACCTAGATCGACCACTTCCCCGCCTTCGCTCACGTCCACGAAGGAGTACAAACCCGATTCCGTTTCAGGGTCGATGGAGCCGTTCTCGTCGAGATCAATGCTGGTGGTTATGGCCTGCGCGATCGTCTGATTATCATCATCGCGAAGCTCGATAATCCATCCATCGAGTCCGACCTCACCCGGGTCATGAATTCCGTTTCCGTTGGGATCATCGAACTTCTGTCCGTAGATCGAAACGGGCAAGGTATCGCCGATCACGGGATCATCCATCACACACGACGCGATGGTGTATCCCCCTGCATACGGACCACCGGCCGGAGTGCCCGGATCGTTGAGAATGTAGTCGACATTGAGATTTGACGTTCCGCCGATGATCTCATTAAGCCCAAGCGTTCCGCACATGGGATCATCGTTATCAGGTCCACCCTCCAGGCGATCGGGTTCATTGGAACTGATGCTGCCAATCTCGAATCCCGTGAGAACATCTTCTCCCCAATCCCCGAACAGTTGATCAGTCCCCTGGTCACCAACCAGAAGGTCATTGTCATGACCGCCATGAATCACGTCGTTGCCATCCAACCCGGCACTATTCAAATTCACCATCAAAGCTTGGAAGTCACCGAGTTTATCATCCGGCGCGTCCAACATCGGGTTGGCCGAGTTACGATCGAAGAGACTCTTAAATTCAGCGGTTATCAACGCCTCAAGCTGCGGATGTGAAATGGCCGAACCACCCACGACCAGGTCATGGCCACTTTCGCCGTCTAGAACATCCCCGTTCACGGTCGGAACAGCCTGATCAGCGGCACTTCGATCGACTCCACCAGAAACAAAGTCATCCGACGAACCACCGCTCAAGTCGTCGTTACCAACATCCCCGAGAATGAAGTCGACTCCTGGCCCGCCATAGGCCGTATCGTCACCATGTTGTCCAAAGATCTTGTCTCGATTGCCATTCCCGTACAGCAGATCGTCGCCGGGATTGTTCGTCAAAGCCCCAAGATCAGTGATCATTCGCGTATCACCATAAATCACATCGGCCCCTGGCACCCCAACGTTAGGCACGCCGCCTGTGATAACCGTGACATGTCCGGTTACGACATCAAACAGGAAGGCAGCATCACCGTAGACAACGTCGCTATCAGGCCCGCCATCAAGGACGTCGTGGGAACTTGATCCGGTAATTTTGTCGGGCCCGCTTCCGCCAAAAACATCATCAAGTCCGCCACCGCCATCGAGGACGAGCGGATGGGAGGAATCGGAACCGTCAACACGGTCGGCATCTGATGGAAGCGGACCTTTTGTGATCGGGTAGTCTCCATAAGCTGCAAGGAACGCACCAACCGTATTGGCTACATCAAGATCCACGACGTCTTCACCGGCATTTGCCAAGATGAGTGTCGTGGCATTTTCTGAAATCACCGAAACGTTGATCACATCGTCGTCGTCCTCACCCGTGATCTCGGTATAGGCCGATTGAACTTGTCCATGGACATCGATCGACGCGCCCAAAGCAACATCGGCGTTATCGTGATCGCCACGAATCAACAGATGGTTCCCGGCCTTGAGGATTGATCCAGGTTCAATCGTGACACCGTCGCCGCTAAGCAACGTGACATCTCCGAAGCTCGATGTGATTGTATTCCCGGCAGGCAGAATGATGTCCTGACCAGCGTAGGACAAATCGACGGTTTGCAAACGAACTTCGCCTACTACCGTCGTCGCAGCAACAACCTCCATCGCACCGACCATTTCGGCAATCGAGATGCCGGTAATCGCAATCGCCTCGACTTGTCCACTCGACAAGTCAGTTCCAATCGGTCGAAGATTCGTGCCAATGTACCCCGTGGGAGATTGGGCTGTGAGGGAAACTGCCTTGACATTGATCGCACCGGTCAGCCCTAGGCCCTCGACAATCGCCCCGTCGGCCTCGAGAAACACTCCATCCGACTGCGAATACATGGTGGCGATTCGCATATCGCCCGCGGTATTGCCCGGTGCATGTTCGTCCAGATGAATTGCATTCTGAGCACGAGCGGTTATCGTTCCGTCATCCAACAGATTGATGTTAAATTCGGTCCCAGCCGCTCCGATAGGCCCGGCAGCCGCCTCGAGAATCACGTCGTTTCCGCGAACATTGGTGGTGCCAGGCAAGGCCGCATTGACCAGACTTTGCCCCACCTTGATTCTCGCTTCGTCTCCCGTGATCGCATCACCCGCTCGAATATGATTGATTTGAAGCGTGCCCTCTGACCCGAGGTAGATCTGCCCCTCGTCCGTCGTTACGTCCACAACGCCAGTGGCCTCAAGATCAATATCCTCACGCTGACTGATCTGGATCGCTGCAACGTTTGAGACAATTTGATCAACGACAACGTCCTCCCCAGTTTCCGCCTGGAAGACGACACCACCGTCGATGGTCATTACATTGCCGACAATACTCAAGATTGAATACGACTCATTCGGGCCCGTAGCATTTGCAGAATCGCCCCTGACCTGCACGCTCATACCGTTCTCGAAAGCGTTCCAATCGCCATCGGTACGAGTGATCGTATTGCTGGAAAAATTGACGTTCGCCGATTCAACAACGCCACGTGGGTTCAAGACCACCGAGGCCAGGGAGACATAAACACCGTTTTCGGGAGCGATGCCAATTCCAGGAGCCAGCGTCACAACATTGCCGGCGACATTGCTGACGGTATAAAACGGCCCCTCTTCCGTCGCATTCGCCGAATTACCCTCGACCTGCAGAATCATGCCATCTTCAAAACCATTCCAAGGCAGCCCATCAATGCGAGTAATGGTGCGTGCAACGGAGTTGAAGTTGACCACTGCCGCTTGTTTCTCACTTCCCAGATAGACGACATCATCACGCTCTGCAGCCGCCAGCACGAGTCGTTCATCATCCGTCAAGACAACCGGATCGACGGTCAGATCGATCAGCACTTGCCCCGAAGTCCGCCCCACTGCACCGGACACATTCAACGTCACGTTATCCGCAACAATATTGGGGTCTTCTATATTGACCTGCGTGTCGGTAACCGCTTGCAGCAACCCCGCATTGAACGTAGAAAGCAATTCGTCGACCGTCCACACTCGAATGCCGTCTCGTATGTGGTCCTCTTCCTCTGCCGACAGCACNTAGTTGAATGCCGAGTTATAGCTATTGCCGAGCGAGCCATAGACCGCGTGAAGCTCGTGATAGCTTGCCGTTGTCGAGTCTAGCAAATCGTCGATGCCGGACTGATCGTAACCCAATAGATTTCGATACGTCTCATCCTGATGCGATTCCAGGGTAATCTCGTGCGTTGGGTCATAAACACTTGGATCATCCTGGGTGTTGCGAAAGGCCCAATAGGCTCGATACTGTTGTTCCTTTGCTTCGGCATTGAGCGCCAGTGCGTCGGTGATCTTGTCTTGGGCTCCCAATGCATTGGTGAGTCGCAAATCAGCCCAGACTCCACCGAGCAATGTTTCGACCGTGCGATCCTCAATGACTTCGACGCGATTGGCATCCAGAATATCGCCGGCGGTTACATTGATCTCAACATCACCCGTTGTCGAAATTAATTCGAGTCGCAGGTCGCCATCAGTCTTCTCGAGAAAGATATCACCGGAGGTTGCCTGGATATTCGCCTTGTCCTTCGTTTGAATTCCTGAATCCAGACTGATCGGGCGAATGCTTTCACCGATGCTTCCAATCTCCGATGCGACATCCATGGCACCGCCGACAATCTGTCCGACGAAGTAGTCACCCTTGTTGACACCCGGTATTGAAACGGCTTCGCTACCCGCTCGTCCGCGGCGGATGGATTCACGGGCGTACAGCTGAAGATCATGAGATCCCCCCGCCGTTACGCTTTCAATGGGGAGTTCATTAACACCTTCGATGTAAATTGGCCCATCCAAGGTAACGGCTTTGAAACTAGATTCTGCCTTGTCTGCGATTTCAATTTGGATCGGCTCAACATCAGATCCGATCTTTCCATTCGCGTCGATTTCAACTCGTCTTCCTCCGACGACACCACCTTCACCCACCTGTTCCACGGTGGTGGCAGATTCGATCTTGGTTTCACCCGTCGAATTCTCAATCTCTCCCGCCAGCAGAATTCGACCTTCACCGGTCGACCGAATTTCCACCGTGGCTTCCTTGTACCCCAGAAAACGAATATCGATTGGGCGATCCGCTTCAATCGTATGCGTGTCGATCGATCGTTCAAACTCTTCGATCGTACGCTTGTATTTGTAAGTGGTCGTACCATACCACGTGCTCTCGCTTGGCAGGTCGACAACATAGTCTACCGGATCTTCAATGGACACGACTGTCTCATTGTGGTCGTACGGAAGTGCATTGACGGGATCAGTGAAATAATAAATCGATNCCTCGATCAACGTCGGCTCGACGAGACTTTCCGTTTCGCGTGAAATCTCGTCCTCCGGATCCGGAGCAAAGGCATCAATTCCGAGCCATTCCGAGGTGCCATAAATGATCGTCGTTCGCTCGGCCGTTTCTTCGCCGGTAGACCAGCCATAACGAAAACCATCCTCGGGATTGTAAATTTCGTGATCCGCGCCTTTGCGATCCGGTTGTCCGGTCTCCTCTACTAGTACGCCCGATTCGTCTTTTTGATAGATCGTGGAATATTCATCCCCCTTGGCCAAATCTCTAATCACGACATTCCCGTCACCTCGCCTTGAGGCATCAATGCGATTGATCAGAATATCGTAGTCCGTGTTGTTTACGATCTCGATATTCGCGTACGCGCCCAAGGCACGGATTTCGCCATTTCGTGTATTCGTAATGTGGCCACCCAAGTCGATGTATCCACCCGACACACGCAGTTCTTCAACAAGTATTCGATCATTCGCCACATCGTAACGCACGGAGAAATCATCATTCNCTGTAATCTTGCCAAATGCATTACCTGAATTCTTGATACTTTGAATCTGATCCTCGGCATCATTCCCAAGGGTCAACTGATAGTCGGATGTCCCGCTCTGAATAATACCGTTGACATTGATATATTCAGCTTCAATCTCAATCCGGTCACCGAACAGACTAGCCTCAGACGGTATTTCGGCCAGGAANTCGGTGAAGGCTTGCGAAGTCGGATCGGCCGNTTGTGTGCCATCGCCTCCCGTCAGCACATTCCACTTCGCCGCAGGTTCCCCAGCCGCAGCGAAAGTCGTAAGACCGGTGATAAAGATACTTCCACCGGCGAGTAAATACACATTTTTGGCGAGGATGAGCGCTTCAACCGCGATGTCCCCACCAGCGATGTCCCCACCACCCGTCGCGAGTGTTTCAATGTACACATCTCCTTGTAGATTCGAAATCGTCCCGAGCACCGTAACGTCGGGCCACGGAGGCAACGTCGCCAAAGGCAAGCTATCGACGTCTAGATCGTTGACAACTTCGACGACCGGCTCTACCGCGCTTCCGCCGGGTGTCACCGAATCAAATGACGCAACACCGGGGATCTGAATTCCTTCACCGGCTAAATTGAATTCATTGTCAGCTGCCGCATTGGATACGTTCTGATCATTGATGGCAGCATTGATGGCCGCAAGATTGCCGGCATCGGATACTTCTTGCCCTTGAAAGAAAAGTCCGCCATTTTTCTCTGGAATATTAATTCCGAGAATATTCAAGAATGCCGGTGTACTGTTAGTGATTGTCACACTCGCATCGCCCGGCGAGTCGAATGTTCCATTGCCTTGCAATTGATCGCCACGGATATCCACAATGCCGGCCTGAGCAACAACCGGATCGACATTCACAGAGAGTGCATACTGCTCGATCGGAACAATAACCGTACCGCCGTTTCCATCGTCCAATTCCTCCGCCAGGTTGTCATCGAGCATCTCCTGTTCGAGCCGCTCAATCTCTTCGGTATAGAAATCAATCAGGTCCGTATTGCCGGAATCCGCATATCTTTCAAGGTTATCGATGGCGCTCTCAAGCGCCTTCCACAGACTCGACTTCACGAGTTCAATGTCAACGGAATATGAGATCTCCGAAGGAACACTATTGGAGACGGTGCCCGCCACCAGATCGTATTCGTCCAGCACGAGTGATTTGTGCCGATTCCGACCCGTGCGAATCGTACCGTCAATATGTACGATTCCATGGGATTCAGCTTGGCCACTACCATCAAAGGTTTCGGTTCCTGCGCCAAAGATGGCATCGATCCCGTCAGCGACCGCAGTTGTCCAATTGACCGCTTTGGCCCTCGCAATGGCGTCTGCTAAGCCCAAACGTTCCGCGTGTATTCGCACGTCTTGATTCGACTCAACCAACGTGCCTGCTTCGATCGTAATGATGTTGTCCTGCACAATGAAGGCTTCCGCATCGATATTCTCGATGGGGATCACCGAGCCCGCAAAGGTGTCCATGCGTGCCTCAAGGCTGTATTCATCCCGAACGAAGTTCGTATCGGTACCAGCTGAGATATGTACATTTCCCTCTGCGACAATATTCGATCCCGCGCCCACAACAACTTCATTGACCGGGGCCAGGCTAATGGTGGCCTCACCAACGGCCACGGTTCCCAATCCGTAGGTTTCGGCGTTGGCCTGGATAAGGACATCCCCCGTCCCGTGCGCGGAAATATCAATTTCGCCAACACTGGTTAGATCAGCCTCTTCACCAATTTCCACACGAGCCAGATCGACGAGCGTCCTAATATCGGAATCGGCACCAGCTCCAGAAACGGCACCGCCGGTTGCCAAGGTCACCTTGTCACGTGCAAATATATTATTCTGTGCACGCAGCAGAAATTCGCCGGGATCAGAAGGTTGACCAACGACTTCAAGGTCAACGCGGTCGCCAATCGTCACCAACGTGGTAAGGCTAAGCCGAGTTTCACTATCTGCATCAGCACCGCTGACAAGCCCTCCCGTCGTCGCATCAATATTGCCTCCACTAAGCGATGGCTTATCAACTTCATTCGTCGCATTTACCGTAAGGTCTCGAGCATCGATGACGACATCGTCTCCGATACGAGCTTGAACCGTCGCGACCACATCATTGTCCGCTTCGGCGCCGGAACCCGAAAGTACACCGTAAGCATCACTACTGACTTGAGTATTGGTGATCGCCGTATGATTGGCGGAAACGGTCAGGCTGCCGGTGCCGCTTTGCGTCAAATCAGTATTTCTTGCGGGATTTGAATTGCCAATTTCCGCGAGAGTAGTACTCGTGTTACGGGTGCTCGGCACCGTTCCAGCGCCGGCCAGGACAGCGGCGGCAAAGGCCGATGTTTCGGCAAACGTCTCATCGACACCCGTGGCAACAACCTCCAAGCTCCCACCGGTGAGTTTGACATTCGTACCTAGCACGGCTCTTGTACTCGTGTCCGCAATCGCATCTGCGATCGCGACTCCCACGGCGATCACAGCAACGCCTGTACTTGTCGCCTCAGCCGTCACATCATTTTCGTTGACCGCATTGACGCTCGTCTCCCCTTCGACAACGAGAGTGGCATCATCGCCAACGCAGGCTTCGACTTCATGATTTGATTCTGCCGTCGGCGTCGCCACATCGACCGTGATCCCGAGTAGGCTCGAAAGATCCGTGCGGGCCACGACCGTGTTATCAGCAAATGCCAAAACCTCCAAGTCAGGCGTTTCGATCGTGGCCTGTTCACCCACGCAGGCTCGCGTGACGCCATCATCTTTCGCATCGGGAGAAACGACATTAACGACGATTCCACCGAGATCGGATCCCACCTCACCAACACGCGCCTCATTTGTCGATTGAGCGTCAAGTGAGAGCGGGCCATTCGTGATGATCAGATTGGCCAGATCCCCTACCAACGCTTCGGTCACATGACTGGTTGCAGTATCTCGATTCGTCACATCGACGGTAATGCCGGCAATTTCGACTGAGTTAGAATCCGATGTCGCAGAATTATTGGCCGTCGCGACAACGTCGATACCGTCCGCATTGACCTCAAAGTCGCCGCCTAGATGCGCGCCTGTCGTACCCCCGACTTCAATTTCGGGCTTGATTACTGAAACGGTGATACCTCCAATCACGAGATCGACATCGTGAACGTAGGCCGTATTTGTCGACAGGGCATTCATGCTTACCGGACCCCCATCAACATTGATGGTGCCCTCAAGCGCCCCCGATGGTGCCACGCCGGGCTGCGGCCCGATCGAAGTAGACGTTTGGTGAGAGGTCTGAGCGATCGGCTTTGTGACGTCAACAAGTATCCCGCCCAAACCTGTGAACATTGCGTCGGCGGTTGCATCACTATTTGACGTTGCATTCAACTCCAATGCGGCCGTATCAAGCAGGACGCCTTCACCAATCGATGCCTCCGTCGAACCACCGGCTAGAGCTTCCGCCTCTACGATGCTCACATTGACAGCGCTCAAATCAAAGGGAGCAGATTCACCCGTGCTGGCACTGTTAATCGAGTTCGCAGTCAGCGCAAGCGAGCCGCTGACATCAAGATCCGCCTCGTCGCCAACGATGGCCGCAGTGCGATGCGAGGTTTCTGAGGCACGAGACAGGATTTCAACGTCAAGTGCGTCAAATTCGACAGAAAGCGCGTCTGACGTAGCCGCGTTGGTGCTCGTCGCCACGGCTTCAAAGGCTGCTGCGGAGATTCCAAATTCTCCGCCAAGATGAACAAGCGTCGAGCCATCGGCTTTTGCCTTTGGGTCCACGATTTCCACGGTCACTCCAGTTGCATCGATATCAACCTGGTTAACCGTCGCGTCATTATCAGAAATCGCTTCGAAGACGATGCCGCCGATATCGACCGTCAGATTCCCGATTTCTCCCGTGGGTTCACTTCCTTCGCCAGGCCCTAGCCGTGCTACGACATTGTGATTTGTCGTGGCATTGACGTCGGCCAGCTGTACATTGACTCCAGCCAACCCGATGAATGCAGAGTCGGCAGTTGCATCGTTATCTGCGAATGCGGTGGTGGTGAGTGAATTGACGTCAACCGTCGCCCCTTCATCGATACCGATCTTGGTCGCTCCACGTACGAGAGCCTGGCTCCCACTATCGCTTACATTGATTACAATCGCGCCTCCACCCGTCGTGTCGGACGTTGCACTGTTGTTCGACGTCGCCGTCAAATTGAAAGCACCCGTTGTCGTTACCTTCGCTCCGGCACCTAACACGGCCTCGGTGGTTCCGTCGATTGTTGCTTCGGATACCGTATCGAAGGGTGGCACCACTGGAATGGGCAAATCTTCGGGGAGTGCATCGACAATCCCGGAAAGCAGGACACCATCGAGGCTCACGATGGCCGCCTTGAGGACCGTGGTGGTCGCATCCGCCGTCTTATTCGACGTGGCGGCCACTGTCGCCGTCGGCGCGTCAATCTCACCCGAAATCTGTGTGCTCGTACTGGAGTTCGCCGTTGCCGATGTGGCCAAGGCTCCGATTTCAAACTCGGAAAGATTGAAATCAAAAATGCTCGGAGAAGCATTGTCCGTGGACGTCGCGAGCACGTCGAGCGTGCCACCGGGATTGATGTCGATGTCGGCTTCTGCTCCAACCACGGCATCCGTATTGCCGGACGTTTTCGCTGCTTCAAAGCCGACTTCCCCAGCGAACATGGCGAATTGCGCGTACAAAACATTCGGTACGGGCGTGCGTGTCGCGTCGGCCAGGACCTCGAGCGTGTTGGCCGAAATATCACCATTCGCTTCGGCGTGGGAACTATCTCCAGCGACAGATTCCGCAATCATGACGCCCGCGGCCAACAGGTTCGCACCTGCCAACCCCATTGAAGATGTCGACGGTGAGGCGTTGGCGTTGGATTGGAGAGAGATCACATCGGCAGTTACCGTAGCTCCACCTTGGATTTCTGCGCGAGCTTCACCGCCGGTTTCCGCAACGCTCACTGCCCCGCTGGCGGCGACCAACGAACTAGCGGAGAAGGCAACACCCTCCGAATCAATGCTTGGCGTGGAGCTGCCATCAACATCGACAAGCCCACCGGTTGTCACACTTGTTCCCGAACCATCAATGATTCCTTGAACATTGTTGGTCACCACACTGGATGCGTAAGACAATCCTGCACCGGCCACAAGCGAAGCGCCGAGTCCGCCCGCATCTGCGTCGACGTCCGAATCATCCTGTGCTTGGACCAACACGTCGCCCGCGGAATTAACCGTTGCGTTTTCGTTGATGAACGCTGAGGTTTCATTTGCAACCTCGTTAATCGTGGCGGTGCCAACGGCACCTGCCAATCCCAATGCTGCAGCAAACCCCAGGGCATCCGCCTCAGTGCTGGGTGTTGAATACGCCAAAATATCAATCGGACCAGCAGTTGTGGTGACCGTCGCGGCACCGATACCCGCCTGGACGGAATTAGACAACTCATTGGAAGCCAGCGAGGCTCCAACGCCGACCAGCAAAGCGATGCTATCCCCACCGGATTGGCTGTTAAACGACGAATCGTCAACGGCATGAATCGTCACATCCTGTGCTTGGATCTCGCCCCCCGAGCGGAAACTGGCGTTGGTCGAATTGCTGGCTTCGTTCTTGGAAAGGGATAAATACCCACTTGCGCCAACCGCGAGCCCGGCGGCAATCGCAAGGGCATCGACATCGTACTGGGACGTCGCAGATACATCGACTTCCCCATTGAGCGCCGAGATATCAGCGTTATCACCAAAGGCCTCGACAACGTTCTCCGTAATGTTTGTCGCTAACGATCCAGCAACCCCCACCAAACCTGCTGCCGCGAGCCCGCCCGAGTTGGCAATTGGTCGCGTGTCATCAAAAGCATGGAGTCGTACATCCGTCGCCGAGTTAATCGTTGCTTGGCTATGGACAGATGCCGCCGTACGGTTCGACAAATCATTGAAGGTTAAGGAACCGACTCCGGCTACGATTCCCGCCGCCGATATTCCCAGCGCATCGGCCTCAACCTCATAGCTTGATGTCGCCGAGATCTCTACGTTACCGATATCCGTACTCACGTCGGACCCACCTACCGAGGCCTCGACCGTGTTATTCATCCGATTTGCAGCCACAGAAATACCCGCGGCTCCCAAGATGCTTGAAGCGAGGGCCCCCGCATCTACATCCAGGGCGGATTCATCGGTCGCCGTCACGGTTAACGCATCGACCACAATCGTCCCGTCGCCGCTGATAACCGCCTCGGTCGTATTCCTGATCACATTGGCTTCAAGTGATCCTCCGACGTCGATCAGGCCCGCTGCCGCAATCCCCAACGCTTCCGGCGAGTACGGCGACCCGGATTCGGCCTGGACATTTAGGTTACCAGAACTCACGGTCACCGAGCCCCCCTCGACCCGAGCACTCGTCCTACTGTTGGTGAAATTAAAGGCAGCGCCAACTGACGCTGCAAAGAGCAGGCTCAGGGAACCACCAACCGCGCGATCCTCAAAATCGTGATCGGTATTCGCTCGAACCTCGACACCGTCCGGGGCGATGACTGCAGCGCCATCCCCAATCACCGCTTCGGTGAGATCCCCATCCAAGCTGGCGCTTCCCGCTGCTGATGCTCCAGCCGACGCCAGCAAACTAAAGGCCGCCTGACCGGCTCGGGTCACGGACTGCACGCGGCCTGCTTCGATTAGGTCAGGGCCTTGTCGCCGTAAATTCGCGAGCAAGTCAACCGTGGTATCCGATTCGACCGTTGCTCCATCATTGATCCTGGCTGCCGTATGATTTCTGATCGCGTTCACGGCCACCGAACCGGCGACGTTACCCCCTAAAGTGCGGGCAACCGATGCTGCGTCTGCGGAGAATTCATAGGGTAAATCTCCCTCCCCAATCGCTTCCAGCGATACATAATTGGCGTCGACCGATGCATCACTTCCAATTTCAGCGATATGTGAACCTTCGGAGAAGTTACCCGCCACGGCGACGCCTGCAGCAAGCACCCCACCATTGATCGACATCGCATCGGCTTCCGCGTCCGAATCGAAATCCATCGAGGCAGTCACATCGACATTACCCAAGGCAACAATCGTGGCATCATCGCCAATCGAGGCATGACTCACCGGCCTTCCTGCTCCCACAGCGATCGCCGCAGCCGCACCCACACGGATATTCGGTAGATTGACTCGATCAATCGAACTGATCACCACTCGTTCAAACCGATGTTCAGTTCCAGTCGCGGCTGTCGCATCAAGGCTAATGATGCCGTCCCCAGGGTCTTGGGTCTTCAATACCGTGACCTGCGAGGAATCTTCCTCATCGACCTGAATGTAGTAGACCGTGTCGTCGACAAGTCCACCGATGTTGTCTCCACCACCGTTTCGATAGACGAATGCATCCCCAGTGCTGAGCCCCTGGAAGTCTGAAAAATCAATCGTATCCGTAGCGCTGTCAACCGCGTCGTCCGGGTCAAACAGGTGCGACGGCTCGAGCACATGAGGGATTTCCGCCTCTCCCGTCTGTGCGAGATTGAGGCGATTGGAGTCACCCTCGCCATTCGCATCCGCGAGTGTCGGATACAACGTGATCGAGTCCTTATCGTCATCATCGTTCGTCACCACTCGAACGAAGTAACGGTCACCATCTACCAACGCACCCACGGTTTCGTCATCCCCGCGGCTTCGATAAATCACCGTGTCCCCTGTCGCGAGTGAATGCCCGCTGAGACTTAAACTGATGCTATCTCCATCGACATCACCAACAGGATCAAACGAAACACGCTGCGATACGTAAGCATCGATCGTTTTCACGATTTGATGCTGATTGCCCGTCGTGCTGTTCAAATCCAAATCGATGGCGTTTTCGGCTGCCATTGCGTCTTGGCGAGACTCGAACAATTGAACGGTAATCGCGGTCGGAAAAGTCTCGTCGATATTGACGTAGAAAAGACCTCCATCTTCCAGGCCGCCAACGCTATCGTCACCCCCATTGAAGTATTTGACAGCATCCCCATCGGACAGCCCAATGAAATTGCCGACGTTGATCGTATCCGCATTTGCATCGACAGCGGTGGCGGGATCGAACGTATTTCCGGCGACCAGCGAATGACGATCCTCCGGTTCGGCAATCTTCGCGAGATCAATCGCATTGGTACCGGCGACCGCCGCGGCTGGACTGGAATGCAACTGGATCAGAGTTCGGTCGTGGGGATCGACGCTGACAAAATAGGTCGTCCCATCGACAAGTCCGCCGATGTCTTCATCGTCCTGATTGTTGTGATAAGNAACGGCATCGCCTGTATCGAATTCGTGAGGAGTGTTGATGCGGATCGTGTTTGCATCTTCATCAATGTCCAATTCTGTATCGATGCTTACCTTGAGCAGAGGGTGGGCATCGATGACCGCGAACTGTAGCTGTTCCACATCGGCAATTTCAGCCAGCCGTCTGAGCTGTCGCTGCGTCTCCTCATCGACTGTAAGGCCGTCTTCAATGGCTCCTGATTGACTGGCAAAGGCATCGGTTTCCGCCACCGAATCGGTATTCGCTAATACGGTAACGTTACCATCCAGATCCAGATTACCGCCGGCATTTGCTTGGGCTCCGCCCAAAGGCCCCCCGGCTGCGATCGCGGCTCCGAGCCCCACTTGAGCACCTGCCACCTCTGCATTGGCCACGGTATTCGTATTCGCGGTATGATTCGCGGTGACCGTCAGATCTCCGGTGATCTCACTTTGCAGCGATCCGGGAGCCATGCGCGCGATCGTGTTGTTTGAGGCAGCTGTCAGTGCGATGGCCGCAGGTAGACTTCCACTATTATTGGCGCCGGCCTGCGATAACGTCGTGGTGGTGTAGGTCCCCGTTGCCGTGACATCGATATCGGTCGCCCCACTCATGAAGGCATCGCCAATTTCAGCGATGGCCGAGTGATTAATTGCATTCAACGCGACCGATGGACCAATGCCCAAAGTACCCACCGTAGGGATCGCCGTCGCCGTCGCATTGTATTCACCTACATAGGTGGACGTGACCGTAATGTCATTGGATAGGGAAAGCATCAGGTTGGCGTTATCGGAGATCGACGCTTTGTGCTGTCCTCCGCCGGTAGGCTCCAAAATCGAGAGTGGATCGCCCACGAGTTCAAACGGATCTCCCGACAGATTAAGTGCAAANGCCCCTGCAACGCCTACATCCTGCCCACCGGCGCCNGAGATAGCATTGGCATTGAATTGATTCACGCCGTCGCCACTGGAGACCGTTTCCAGAGTGATCGCGGGTGCATGCACTTCACCGCCAATCGCACTCTGAATCAACTGCCCGTCAACGTTAATGGCAACTGCCACACCGACTCCTGCAGTTGCATCCACCGAATTCGCATCGGCCGAAGCATCTACATCCATATCCGCCGTGGCAGCAACCACAGGAACTTGACTGGTCGTAATGACGCTATGATCGCTGAGAACGGCAACCGATGAACCAAAATCCAGATTCATAGCGGCAGCGGCCGCCGCACCGAGCGAACCATCGGCAGTTTCCGCCCGGGCTCGCTGCAAAACACGAATGACATCCTCTGGAATCTCCGGCTGTCCCGCCAAGGCAAGTAAACCTTCGAGCTGTTCTTCGAGCTGTTCGCTGACCGGATCGGTTCCACTCCCCGGGCCCGGGGCGCCGCTTTGTCCCGAAGTGGCATCCGCATTTAACATGGTGTCGCTATCGGCCGTCACGGTGACGGTGCCAGCGGCGTCGGTTAAATCAATGGTCATCCCATTTGAAGCCTGAGCACCACCATCGACATAGCCCAACGCCATTGCGGCGCCGAGACTCGTCGTGACAACTCCACTATCCGTGTCCGCCGTATGCGTCGTATTGGCGTCATGATCAGCATCGACCAACAGATTTCCATTGATGCTGGATGAGGCCGAGGTGTTACCCGTCTGCGCAATGGTCTGGAAGTCGTTGTAGTTGAGCGCGACCGCCGCCGGCAGATTAATGGCATTGCTGGCCCCAGCCGTGGCATCCGCGTTTGCGTTATATTCACCGATTGCCAGGACCTGGATATCGGAGCGAAGGGGACCCAGGGTTTCGCTACCGGTAACGACTGCGTCTTGAATCTCGGCCTTGACAACCTGAGTCATCGCGTTGGCTGAAATCGAAGGCCCTACACCAACGTCTGCAGTATCTTGAGGCNTCGATCGGGTCGTTGCAGAATAATCAGCTTCAAAATCAGATCTCACAACAAGATCGCCACCATCGATCAGCGTGATGTCAGCTCCCTCCTGGATCACCGCAAGGTGAGTTCCTCCGGTGGGTTCAGGAATGTTTGGAAAGGCCGGCAAACTGAATGCCGGTAGCGGTAGGCCGGCAGGCACTAAGGACGTTGGCGATGGGATCTCGACCGGGAAGATGGGAACGAGTTCAGCGCCTACGTTCACTGCAAACGCTCCGGCCACACCGAGATCAGCCTGCCCTCCTCCTCCAGAGATCGCCTCTGCATTCAGAGTCGTCACACCATCGCCGCCCAGCAGCGATTCCACCGAGACAGAAGGCGCCTCAACCGTGCCACCGACATAGGCCTGATTACTCGCACTCGAAAAATTGGCTGCTGCACCAATTCCCAAGGAAACCACTGAATCGACCGCGGCGGCATTGGCGAGCGCATCGACATCGTTTTCCATGCGTGCGGTAACCGCCACTGCGCCGACGGATTCTATCTCTGCGGTGTCCGTAATGCCGGACGTGGCAGTGTTTAGATCCAAATTGACAGCAATTCCTGCAGCGGCACCTACCGATCCATCGGCCGCTCCGAGTCGCCCGGTATCGATGAGATCACTTAATGCCGCAGGAAGCCCAGCCTGCAGGGCATGCATGGTTCCCGCATCAGTTGTCGGTTCCAAGTCAACCGGAGCTGCACCACCCTCTGCGCCTTCGCGCGAATCATGCACTCGGAACGAATCCGGGCTTACAACCTCCACAAAATAACTTTCAGGCAGAATTCCAGCAGCGCTGTCAGTGAGATCACCAATGGTTTCGTCATCGCCTTTGCTGCTATAAAACACCTGGTCACCTGTGGAGAATCCATGATCTGAGAGCATCAACAAATCATTCGTGCCATCCACATCGGCAACCGGGTTCACATCGATGTCTGGCATTATCGCCATCAACAAAAAGGGAAATGCGANATCGGCGACGNTCGTTTCGAAATCTGGATCATCACTCGGTACCCCTGAAGAAGAGGCAACAGCATCTGCATCCATGCTTGTGTCTGACTCGGCAGTTACCGTCACCGACCCGTCAACGTCCATGTTATTTCCGATCGAAGCTTCAGCTCCGCCTTGCATGACTCCAATTGCAACAGCGGCCCCGACCGTAATGTCGCCACCGTTGCTATTGGCATCTGCTTGATGATTGGCCACCGCCGTATGCGATGCGGATACTTCGAGGTCACCGGTAATGTTCGAGGGATTTGTGGTTTCACTCAAAATAGCGCGAGTTCGATTGTCGGTAATCATCGCCGCAACNGCGGCACCAATGGCAGTTCCCGCCGTTACACCGGCTTCAGAATCCGCATTTGTTTCGTAATCGCCCGTGGCGAGAACTGAAACATCGTGGGCACCCGAAATTTCTACGTTTTGGATGTCCGCCACCGTTTGAAACGTGCCACTGTTTAGTTCGAAGGAAGCACCGACACCCACGGTCGACCCCACATCAATGAGTGGGGCGGCATCCGTGGTATTGACCATTTCCATTTCGGATTGAATCAGAAGGTTGCCGTTATTGGTGAGCACGATGTTTGCGTCATCGTTCAGAACCGCATTTGACATTCCTTGTGACTGAGTGCCAGAAACCGCACCAGAAATTCCGGCAATTTGGACTCCCGCTCCCGAGATCGTCTCTGCGGAGAGAGAATGCACACCATCACCTGAGTTACCGGTACGAACTTCAATGGTGTCCGCCGTCGCGGTCCCGGCGATCGATGCGACTGTATTCGCATTCTGTGCGTTCAAGGCGATGGCTGCCGCGATACCCACCAAGCTTGAAACGGCACTTCCGCTGCCGAGCCCGATCGAATCAACGTCGCTCGTCGCCACGACATCAAGAGTATTGTTTGTGGCTGTCACGATGCCTGTCTCGGCAATGGCTGCACTCGAAGCAGCGTTGGCCAAGTTAATCGCAACCGCCGCTGCCCTTCCCTGAGTTTGATTGCCTAGGAGTTGAAGCAAGCTCAGGGGTCCGCCATCGGGGTCCATGGTGGGTGGTGTCGGAGCCGACCCGAAGATCAGGTTNGCGCGATCCGATAGAAATGCAATCTCATCGTCGACCATGTCAACGACCGATGTTTCGTCCGGATCAGCTCCCTGTACACCGGCAATTCCATCCACCTGATTTTCAACATCGGCATCAGAGGTGATTTCAATCGCGCCCGCAGCAGTNACGGTACCAGCGACGTTTGTGAAGGCGACATCGTTTGCCAGGTTCACCGCAATGGGTGTGGCCGTTGCCTCAGAGGCATTGAAAGCGGCAACGACAGCAGCAGCATCGCTACGAGCCCGCAGAAGGTTAGTGCCTCGATGGCTTGAGTGCACCGTCAACGTGCCACCTAACATCATCGTGGCGCCAGCCCCGATCAGAGCCATGGTTTGACTCTGCGACAAGGATCCAGCAATGGTTTGCGCATTCGCGTCNCCCTCTGCCAACGCNCCAGCGAGTGCCGTTATTTGTGTGGATTGCGTACCGTCGGCAGTGACCGTCAGGTTCTGGGCACCAATTATCTCAGCATTGTCTTGGACTGACGCAGCCGCTGTCGTCGCCGACATATTTGTGGCCACTGACCGGCCAGTCCCGAGATCCTCCGCAATGGACGCAGCCCCCNAGGGTTCCGCACTGATATCTGTCGTCGCCTCACTAACTGCAGTGATGGTAACGTCGGGACTTCCAATCAGAGTCAGTATGGCTCCTTCTTCGACGTACGCATGACTGAGGTTTCCCGGAATCGAATCCAGCGTGGGAATAATTGTATTGATCGCGATCGCACCCGCGGCGATGCTGCTATTCGCGCTGCCAAGCCCTGCCGCCCCTGATCGTGCGAGTGCCGTAATGTCATTATCCGTGCTCGTCTCAATGACAAGGCTGGCTCCATNGATCGTTGGATTCCCACCGATAAATGCTTCGTCACGAATGAGAGTCACATTCGAAGCAGTCGCAGCTCCATTGTTGTCAACATTAATTGTCGGTCTCGCATCGGCCGTTGTATTCAAGTTGTGATTGGAGCTGGCGACCAACGAAACGGTGCCCGTTGAGGTAAGCGTTNCTGACGTATCAAGGAACGCTCGCGTGGTGGCAGTGAGTGTCGTGACGGCGATGGCGGCAGCTAAGGTTTGCGGCCCAGCTGCTGTTTCTATTTCCAGATCATCAAGAGTATCGGGCCCCAGGTCGGCACCGTCCGGCGTCGACGTTGCGGTGGTTGTAATGGTGGAATTTGCGGTCGCATTGATGTCGATACTTGTCGAATTAGAAACCTCTGCGTTGTCCTCCATCGAGGACTCGGTCGTCACAATAAGCACCGGAGTCGCCGTTGTTGCACCAGTTGCAGTGACTGCCGTGAGCCCATCGGCGACGGAGTCAACAATCGTGTTAGTAGTCGCGTCCACCAACACTGCACCACCGGCATTGACCTCGGTATTGCCGGACAACGTACTGCTCGCCGTGTTATTGATGACAGGAACAGCCGAACCGATCTCAGGAACACCCAAACCGGCAACCGCCGTAGCCGTCGCAGTTGAATTGACGGCCGCCACCGACTCCGCCGTAAAATCCCCGGTGGCAGTGATGGTCGAATTGCCAGTCACAGCGATCTCTGCTGAAACGTTCGCCGATACTCCCGCCGTCGGCAAGGGCCCAAGATTCGTAACCGCCGAGACCAGTGACGCGTCTGCAGAAAAGAGCACAGTATCCCCAGTGAGCTGTGCACTATTAATATTGATCGCTGCGACAACGTCGACCAGCGGCAGGTTATTCGGGGTAACCAATGTTCCTTCGGCCGCTGTCGCGTCAAAGGTAATGTCCCCCGCCGCGATTGTTACTCCAGGATTAACAGTGATTTCCTCCGCATTAATCCTTAGATTGTGACCGGCCAAATTCATACTGCCGGTGATCGTGACAATATCCTGACCATTCTCGCCATTGATGGTCAGATCTGCGCTCAACGTCAACGCCTGAATGTTAAGTTCGTCTGCATCGGGGAGCAGTGGAATATTGTTATCGTCACCCAGATTAATGGTGAGCGAATTACTTGGCTCATTGAATGTAATGTTTTCAAAGGTGGGAATCGCATCCGTACTTTCCAGTCGCAACTGACCACCAAGATCCACGAGCCTGGCACTGTCCGTAAAGTTGCTCGTACGGATCACTCGATCTGTCACCGACATATTGTCGGTAATGGGCTCAAGCCCTGCGTAGTTGAGTTGATGCTCGTCGCGCGTGATCCACCCAGAATCCGGCCCCGTGGCAACATAATTGACGGATTGGTAATCCCCACCATCTAACACCAAACTGTCGAAACCGCGATCGCCACCATGCATGAGACCACTCAAGTGGCCGCCTTCGCCAATGACAAAGGTGTCTTCGTTGTCGGCAGCACCCGAGAGATTCTCAACATCAAGGAAGCCGACGACACCCTCGNCGCCAAGAAANCCCTCGTTGTAGCGGGNCACTGTCCACGTCGTGTCATCCAACGTTCCCCGAAGATCATCCTCGCCACCACCACCCTCGAAAATGATCCCATGGGGCAGCAAAGCACTNACCTCGGTCCAATCCAGGTCGACACGAAGACGATCATCGTGCCCGGTACCTAGAACACGGAGTGGCGCAGTGATCGCAGCGAGATCCAGCGAGGCGAGATTTTCACCCGTGAAGGTATCGGTCAACGTGAGTTGATCATCGGACGAGTCACCGGTGAGTCCCACTGTCAAATCGAACCCAAGTGACTCCGTGAAGGCAACAAGTTCGTCATCAAGCAGGACTCGACCTTGTTCTGCACTCGCCGATTGTTTGATGGCGAGGCTATCGTTCCACCATGGAGATTCATGATGAACNGCGCTGGCGGCGGCATTGACGAGCTTGGACAACGATGACTCTTGATCTTGCGACTCAAGCGCGGTCACAGCCCAGTCTGCCTGCTGAATATCCCCGACCAACAGCACACGTTCTTCCAGCATTTCAAGCTGATGAACGGCCATGGGGATGTTTGCCACTCGTGGCAGATCTGCGCCTGTGCGATTCCTTCGTACCCTGCGTCGCCCCAACGCCATAGCTAGTCTCCTCGTTGCAACTCGTCTTGTTGCAACTCGTCTTGTTCTGACTCGTCTTGTTGTGACTCATGTTCGGTGCGCCGAGCACCAGATTGAACAGAGCAAATGCAGAAGGTTTCTCCAGGTCACACTCGAAACTCTTGAAGATTCCGTTCCTCAGTTCTGCCGCACAGTCTAACATGCGCGAGCATCGGTTTGAAGAAACAACCGAGCTTGATACGCAGGTTGCAAACTGACGTATTAACGTCGAGATAAAGATCGCTGGAACACAGCAACATAGAGAAAGCCCNACCGCAGGCACCGCCGTAAAACTATCAGCGCAGCTCAACTTACAAAAGCGTCACAGGACGGTGTTTCAATTGAACAGGACATCTCATTGCGAGCCCTTAACCCCAAAACTACCCAGAGCGGAATTAGTGTCAAGGAATTGGAATAAAAAACATCTATCGCCGGTGTCAAGAAGATCAATCAATGTGAGCCGCTAAGCCATNTTTTCATGGCACAATCACACTTCCTTCGCCTGGGCGTCCTCATTCTTCAACGGCCCGCGAATCGATTTCAGCCGTCAATGTCGCCATGCAGCCACTCCATCAAAGCTTGATGGGAAGGAAGCGTATCCGCGAGCCCTTGGTTTTGCAGTTTGATCTTTCCTAGGATTTCGCAAGCCGCGTTAAAATTAGAGATATCTGCCAACGGCAGAACGCGGCGGGGCAATCGATCTCCTCCGCAGAGAATGTGATAGAAACTAATTTCGTGAAAGACAGAATCCCTCGACATCTCGACCAAACCGTTCTCGTCATAAATCTCCAACGTCTTGGCCAGAGATTCCGGCAAGGGAACATTGCGACTATCTCGCCAAAAGGGGTCTCCATCGCGTTTTGACAAGATGTAATGCAGAACAATGAAGTCACGCACCTCTTCATAGAGATTGCTCATAGTTTCGTTGTATTGCCGAATCAAAGCTGGACATAAACTTTGGTCAGGAAGGAATCGCAACACCGTTTCGATCCCTTTCTGAGCCAGGTGAATGCCTGTCGACTCGAGCGGTTCGATGAAGCCGCCAGCAAGTCCCACAGAAATACAATTTCCACGCCAGAAATCNTGCCGATGCCCCACGGGGAAACGCAAGTACCGGGGTGCATCAGTGAAGGGCCNNNTTTCTCCAAGTGCACCTAACAGCTCACGAACTGCATTTTCCTCGTCGGTGTGTGCGGATGAATAAACGTAGCCGCANCTGAGGCGGTGACTCAGCGGTATCTGCCACATCCACCCCGCGGGCAACGCCGCCGATCGCGTATAGGGTCTTGCCTTTGTATCGGTCGGCAAGTCGACNACCACAGCCCGATCACACAATAAGTGATGAGACCAATCCACGAATGGGACCCCAAGCGATTTCTCAATGAGCTGTGCCCGGAAACCGNTGCAATCGATGTATAGATCGGCAGACAATCGTCGGCCCGATTCCGTATCGACGTGCTCGATCAGGCCATCATCTCCAAGCTGAACATGCTGNACACTATCGAAAATCTGTTCGACTCCCTCTGTGACTCCAATATCCGCCAGATANTCACCAAGCAAAGCGGCGTCCAAATGATAGGCGTAGGTACCGCGTTGGATGATCGTGGAGCTGCCTCCCAATGGCCGAGGTGCTTTTAAACTCTCACAAAGCAAGACCTGCAAAGCATACGATGAATAGGGNCCCACGTCGCGACCATTTCTCAGCGCCTTGTGCCAGAAATGAAACAGATCGAGACGATCGATAATGNCGCCACAGATTCCAAAAGGATGCCAATACTTATGCTTCGGATGCACCCAATCATTGAATTCGATGCCTAGTTTATAGCTCGCATTACAACGCCGCATGAAGTCGTCTTCATCCAACTTCATCTCGCGCACAAACCTGACCAGCGAAGGAATCGTAGCTTCCCCAACACCGATGGTTGAGACTTCGGGAGATTCGACGAGTGTTACTTTACAACCCAACTGTCGCAAGAATCGATTGAGATAGGTGGCAGCCATCCAACCGGCCGTTCCCCCACCAATAATCAGAATCTGTTTTACGTGCGTGTTGTCGCCCATGCTTCGGATTCTCGTTTTGAATAATGAGCTGTATTGAGCTAAATTGCGCGCGTTTAATCTACCGACAACGGCCACGTTGATCCGCGAGACCAATGAACCGATTCAGAAGACACCATAGTACCCGCTCTTGACGACATGCAATCCCTGTTGGTCGGCATGGTAGTCGAACCCAACATCGAACAACAGATGGTCAAGTTGAGAACAATGCTGCGTCACCCATTCTCGCGTTGCCTCGGGATAGTCAAATTTTTCGAGGAAGAACGAAAGCTGCGAAACATCAACGCCTGAAAAATAAATCGTGTCGCAATCTTTCTTATTTGCGACACAGATCGTGTGGCAGGTTCGCAGCTGAGGGTACAGAATCTGGTCGATGGCGACACTCTCCGACCCGAGATGTGCTGAACATTGAATTTTTTCCGCAACCTGGCGGAGTTGCCGCTTAGCATCAAAAAAGCAATACAGGTTTTTGAGCGACAGCTGATCACCCCGCTGTTCGTAGGCGATACCTGACGAAACACTACTCCCTGGGTTCCCAATGTAAATCTGAATGTCATCCAGATTTCTCCGGCCCGTAAGCAACTGTTCGTCGATATCCATCGAGAACATAAAGTAAGGGATCCTCTCATCTGGCGCGAGATCACACGAAATCAGGGGCCGAATCAGATCGAGCACGCATGTGATCGACACATCTCGATCGCGTCTTTGATAGTCATAGAAATAGAACTCCCATTGCATTTCTCCNGCAACCTGTTTCGTTCCCCANACAGTACGGAACATGCCGATGTTGGAGCGTATCCGCTCAACCAGCTCATAGGCACGCTGATCGATCTGGGCCAGATGAAAGGCATGGAACAACAGGCTGGAAGGTCGCAGTTTCCCTTCCGTGCTGCCAATCGGATTGTAGGGCCACCAACAATAGTTGAAATACTTATCGTCGGCTGCGGTGTATTCGACTACGGGTTGTCTCATTCAGAAGAGCCTATCGCTGCGTTCGGTTGATGCCGTTCGACACCATAATAAACGTTGAAGAAATCAACACCTTCTCGATGCATCCCGCCAGCCAGGTGCCCGATCGGTTCCCTCTGAATCGTATCGAACAATTGTTTAAACTCGCCCTCGGGAATCTGATGATGACGGGCGATGCCGGCGAGCGGATTGGTTAGATCTTTCATTCGCAGCTCCGAGTCGTAAAGATTCAGATCAAATGAACGACGTTGATTGCCCGCCTCCGTCACTTCTAAGTAACGGAATGGTGTTTCTGGATTCCGTTCTTCCGCAAGCCGAATTATCGAACCCACCTGTTCCAAAGCATGGCCGTCCGGACGATCATAAAGGCGAGTGATACGACGCTGGATCTGTTCTCCAGAAAGACGGGGAAACCAATGATACTTCGTTTCGACCTGCCGCTCTGAATGCTGGCAGTCCCACTTGAAAGCCACATACAACAAACGCGGATCTGAATTAACCCTTTGTGGCATTGAAAACTCGAGGTAGACCTTGTAGAGCTCTGCGTCGCCGCGTCTTTCATATCCAAAGTGTACAAACCGAGCGATCGCCAACTGTTTTCCTAATCCTGCAAGCAGATCTTCAGGCATCTGCAATGCACGACAGACTCCCATCACGGTTTGATTTGGACGATTTCGAATGTATCGTTTGTTCAGAGTCAACAAAAAACGATCCGTATCGAGCGTTCCATGGCAAATGCGAAATGATTTCTCCGAGGTGAAGGGCACACCAAGATCTGCCACTGCATCGACCAGCGAACGCTGACGTTCGCTGGTTGCAGAAACGGCTGTCTCAAGCGGTGAATATAAACCATCCAGNTTGCAACTCTCCTTGGGTTGAACGTCCTCAGGAATCTCTGGCTTACCGAGAGGCGAAAGAAATTTTTCCTCCCATCCAAACTTCCTTGCGTAAGCCGTTGTTAAACCAAGACACTTCGTCGAGCCACACACATCACGATGCACACATTGGTGGAAGCCATTGCTGTGAAATTCCTTCCAGAATGAAGGGTCGATAACGAGTTTCGGCTGGTCGTTATCTAACGCCTCTCGCTGTTCGCCCAACAGGCATTCCGGAAAATTTTTGATCTCAACNGAACGCCCCAAAGCCTGCGCCCGCTCAACGGCTCGGATTAAATAGGGAAGTATATCTTTATGCGATACAATGAGATCTTTATCGTCCGTGTCCCTCATCGGCCAATAATTCCAGAAGTCCATCTGCACGAGTCGTTTTAAATGAGAAAGACGATCGACAACTTGAGGAAGCTGGCGATAGCTACGCTTCGTAATCACGGTATTCGTGAAACTCACCACGCCCTCAAACCCATCTAGATTTTCAAGTCCTTTGAGAGCCTTGTCAAAAGATCCCGGTACCTCTGTGATCGCGTCGTGGTTTCCCGCGTCCGCCGCCGTAATGCTCACGAAGAACTCATCGATCCCTGCATCAATCAGTTTTCGGCAATAATCTCGTTTCGCCAGGCGCATACCATGCGTTTGAATTCTCACATGGTCAAATCCGTGCGACCGTGCCCGGCGAGCCAAATCCGGCAAATCATCTCGCAACGTCATCTCAGAACCGGTAAAGACAATCCCTCTCCAAAGATCCTCACGAGCGTTNAGTTGGATTAGCTTTTCGAACTCATCGTCGGACTCAGGCCGAAGACGATCCATCGTGTCTTCGATCATGCAGTGCTTGCACTTCAGATTACACCGGAAGTGCATTGTGACTTCAACGTAATGAGCGTGGTTGAAGTACCCCATCACGGTTTCTCGAGGCCATTAGAATCTGGTTAGAAGCGACACTAGGCCAGTCGCGCAGACCACATTTTACGATACACAACAGCCATGGCGGGTCAATACCTGTCCACCTNAGGACAAATTTTCATCCTCCGACAGCACCTCATACTCCCTGATGCGATCTTATCTCAATTTCGCGTCTTTCTAGCGGTGAGCAGNAAAAATGAAGACTCAAGATCAATCCATTGAACCGAGACGTCGACCATTCCCAACTTCAAAAGATGTTCTTCATAAAAAGCAGGCTCGCGGAACGATCGAAAGAACAGCAACATCGGCAAGTTCGAAAACTGAAACAGTTCCGCACCTCTCATAGGAGATCGTTCAAAAACAATCAGAGTTCCGCCAGTTTCGAGTGCGTCAACGGCTTTCGACAAAAAGCGCGCTGCAAGTTCATCAGGCCAATCATGCAGCATCGATTTGAAGGTTATCGAATCGTGGCCCTTTGGAAATACCCCATCAATCGCAGAACCTTTGACGAACCTGATGCGATCCCCTTCTGCCTTTTGCAGAAGATGCTCACGCCCTACGACGCAAACCACGGGCAAGTCGAAGACCGTTCCTTGCAGATAACTATTTTTCTGGCAGAGCTGAAAAAGGAATTCTCCGCTGTTACCTCCAACATCCAATAATCGTTTATGCCTGCTGAAGTCGTAATACTGCATGACAACAGGTGTTTCGTACCGCGTCAGAGTCGAGGTAAACTGCATCCAGCNTTTTGTAGCCTCGTAGTTCTCCGGGGTTAACTCAAAGCATCGCTGATAGTCGAAAAGCCGAAAGATCCGAGCTTTCTCCTGAAACTTCGCTGGGCTGCTGAAGAGAGATGCAGGCAGGTCCGCCAAATCAACTGTCACGAGCATCGCCAGCTCCAACTTCGTCTGCAACAGATCTCGAAACGGCCATACTCGGGCGAATTGCTCTGTAAGTCGCACCTCTTCGCCAAGTAGCTCGACGACATGATTCATGGAGAGNAACTCCAGCAGCATGTCAAACCCTTGCCGGTCGACCTTGATCGTTTGAAGAAGTTCTTTTCGCGTCACCGACACATTATCAACGAGTCGTTCCATCAAATGCAATTCGAACGCCGTTTTCAGGGCCGCCGCACCCACGAGATTTTGCAGAAATTGGTCGACGAAAAGATATCTCTTCGCTTCAACGATCGAAGGACTATCCATTCCCTGGCTCCTACAAACTATTCTGTGCGTCACACCTCAAGCTGCGAACGGCGAGGCTGAACAACGCCGACGTAAGACCAACCTTGAGTGCGGCACCTGCCGCTGCGCGCCATTTACACTTTCCGCAGTATACAAACAACCTCTTTCAACCGAGAGTCGCCACCCCATCTCAAACCAAAGGTTAGAACAGTGAGGTTAACCCTCGACTGCAACCACCGCGAGAGAAATCCAATCTCAATCAAGAAGTCTCAATGAAGAAGCCCAAAGATGTTCCACCTTACTGCCAAACCGGGAAACTATGAAATCATAAATCGGACGCATCTCGTTAACCAACGATTTTTCCATGTCGCCGCTCAACTCGATTACCATACGGCTTACATTTTTCGGTTGCCGCTCAATTTGAACTGGCTTAATCCCTAAGAACCCACAAAAGGATTCAAAACTTTCCTGTGTGAAGGCATCTTCAAAAAAACAGCAAAACAGATCGTCCGCACACGCAACCTCTTCGACGCCTTGAATCATCTGCTTGTAGTTCGAACGCTCAATAAGACCCCAACTGTGCTTACGCGCAAGAGAATCAAAGTCCAAACCACGCATGTNCGGTATCTCTTTCTCACCTTTCAACCTGGCTTCGCGTTTAAGCCGGTGGGACAGACCCGATTTTAATCGCGAAAGAGGATCTCGCATTCGCAACGCAAATCGAGTCTTCAAACCATGCTGACGAGCGAGCTCGACCCCCACCTTCAATTGATCCGCATTGAGCTGACCGTTCGCAGGAGAAAGGTCTCCGAGAACCTTGCNAGATGATTCTCCGGCGAAATGTGCAAACTTTTCAGGAAGTGCCTCTTCCACCGTCTGCAAGAATTCCAAACGTTTTTCCCACTCCAATAGCTCCCTTGAAGCACGCCTGCTTCGAAATAGCCCGAAACGCCTGTTCATTCGACGGGTTTTGATTTGGTTCTCCATCCGACGCTTTAGATTTGCTCGGCTCCCTTGATCGCAAAAGGCCTCCAAAATCCTCCNTTCCTTCGCAAACCAATAGTCATACTCCGGACTCTGAGCCAGGCAGTGATGTAACCAGGTGGTCCCCGCCTTTTGCGCGCCTAAACCGATCAAGAATGTTTTGTCCATGGAGAGCAGCTCTGCCCAAATCTTTCTAAGAATCTCAATGCCCCCCAGACAGACATTGTTCAATCAGGTNCGCTCCATTTTCAACTGGGAGGCGAANAAAATCCGACCTGGCTATCCGCCAATCCATCGGGCCGACAACAAACACGATCAATGCAGCCTGCACAACGGAAACGTGGTGGTGCGGGGAAACTTTATTTTAACTATCGCTCATACGCCCATGTTTTCCTGTTTTGTGGATCGGCTTATCGGTTCAAATTCGATGCTCGAACAATCCATGCATCTCTCGCAACCTCAACCACACCCAAGAGCCGCACACTGGAAACTTTCCAGTCTTAATGNNAACGGCTGACAATTCATCTCTTTTGCAACGCAGCCCCCTTCTGATCCGAGCGTTGCGAAATCTTGACTTCGGATCACCCTACAGTCCTCACCCGTTGTTGCCCGGCATCGTCTAATTCTGCTACAACACGATGCAGTCTCAATCACGACGAACCCAAAGTCGAAACACGGAGTCAACTATGAACCGCTGGCCCATCTTTTCGCTCCTCCTCGTTCCACTCCTGTTNACCACCATTGCATGGGGACAGGCTGCGACACCTGAAAAGATTCAAGACGCCAAGCTTGGTGATACATTCAACGTGCATTCGACAGGCACTCTTTTCCTGAGCGGACAGCCCACGCCCGACGATATCGCGACGTTAAAAGCTCGCGGCATACGGCACGTCATTACCTTAAGGGAAGAGGGCGAACTCAACTGGGACGAAGGCGAACTCATGAAGCGAGCTGGGATTCGTTTCACTGAAATCCCGTTTGGTCCTCCCGAATCGTTAACGCCGAGGATATTTCGAGAAGTTCGAGATATCCTCGGAGATGCCGGAGACACTCCCACCCTTTTACATTGTGGTTCTGCAAATCGCGTGGGCGCGGTCTGGCTGGCCCATCGCGTCCTTGACCAGGGCGTGTCCTATGACGTTGCTTTGGCCGAGGCGAAGGAGGTGGGGTTACGCAGTGCCGAATACGAGCGTTTGGCTCGCCTATACATCGTCGATCATCAAGATGCCAAGAGCGTGCGTCCGGGTATCAATGACCGTTTCCTGCAGGACGATTTGAAGATTGACGAATGGACCGGCCGATTTGAAGTTGAGAGTCGAGAAGTCTTTGCCGCTCGCAACGCGATCGCCGCCGCCATTGGCATCAAGGAGGGCGATCGAATCGCAGACATCGGAGCCGGAACAGGCCTTTTCACTCGCCTCTTTTCGAAACAAGTTGGCTCCAACGGTTGGGTCTTCGCGGTTGATATCGCTCCCACCTTTGCCGAGCACATTCGCAAGAGGGCCAGTGAAGATCGCTTACAAAACGTCACGGCCGTCGTCTGTCCGGAAGACTCCATCAGTCTTCCCCCGGCATCGATTGAGATCGCGTTTATTTGCGACACCTACCACCATTTCGAATACCCCTTGAAAACTCTCACCTCCATTCATCAAGCACTCCAAGATGACGGTCAAATGATCTTGATCGACTTCGATCGCATTCCTGGTAAATCACGCGAATTCATCCTGGAGCACGTTCGAGCGAATAAGTCGACCTTTCAACGCGAGATTGAGGCTGCTGGATTTGAGCTCATCGAAGAAGTCGAGTTTGAAGACTTGAAAGAGAATTACTTTCTGCGGTTTCGCAAACGTTAGCAACCGAACCGTACAATTTCGGATACGAAGGCTCATTCTCTCACGCACGACGCTCGCATCTCCTGCGTTGAGCCTGGCCTCAATTTCTGAAGTTATTTCTGACAGCCTGCGACGATTCCGAGCAAGTGTCCATGTTCCACTTTATCACGTCGCTAAACGACCCAACGCTGCCATCGTACGTCATACCCCTGGAAAG
Organism: Planctomycetaceae bacterium; assembly: GCA_002723275.1. GTDB lineage: Bacteria > Planctomycetota > Planctomycetia > Pirellulales > Pirellulaceae. The sequence continues at coordinate 134,655 of PBNZ01000005.1, read as the reverse complement.
GTGTTATGTACTTTTTACGGTCCGAAACATGTCAGGACCGCACAACGGATAACTATTTGAACGAATTATCGGAATCCATTTGAGCTTAAATTTCGGGCCAGGAAACCACATCGTCCAAGCGGGCCGTTCGGTAATTATCATGAAATGCAAGCGTCTTCGCCTCGATGATTACTGACGATCACGCATACCCGAGTCCGAGGTTTCGCTCAAACAAATGTTGCAATGATAATTCTGCCTATACCGATGTCCCTGGACTCTTAACTCCGCTCGATTCTCGAATAATCCAGATTCGAGAACATCAAGCCCTTCTCAAAACCTGACCGAAAGCTTGCATATGGACAAAATCCTCTTGATCGGATTAGGTGCTCAAAAATCGGGGACCACCTGGATGCACATGAGCCTTTCCAGAAGCCCAGAATATGACCCTTGGTTTTCAGGCGAATGGAAGATCTGGAAACTCTACTGCAGACCAACACGGAAAGCACGAAACCTTTCACGAATGGCATCCCACAAGGAAATTCGTTGCGCAGATCGGCATGTCAGCACAAAGAAACCTGAGACGTGGAAAAAACGAATGGAGGTTGCCAACAATCTCGACACAGCCATCGCCAATAAATTCTCAGATTTCTCCCAACGATCGTCACGTAAGGTACTTGCCGATTTAACTCCCGCGAATGGTCAACTCACCTCGGACGACCTAAAAAAAATTGTGCAACTTGGCCACCGACATTCATTAACAACGAAGTTCGTTTTACGAATGCGGGACCCACTTGCTCGAGTAACGTCAGCGACGACGCAGGTGTTAAAAAGAAGGGCACTCGAACAAGGTGAGGATTACTATAAATTCATGCGCGAAGCCGACCCGAATAGTTTTCTGCGAGATCCTACGAACTGCGAGACAATCTTACGTCGCACCGATTACGAAAAGACGATCAAGTCAGTGCGAGCCATTGCGGACCAGGATAACATTCTAAATCTTTTTGTTGAGGACGACGGTTTTACCCAAAACGGCATTGACCAGATCTCTAGCTTCTTGGGGATTCAGCCAGTTTCTGCACTGAACCGGGCGGCTAATCCAAGCGAGGTCAAAACAGAACTCGATGAAGAGACACAAAAATGGGTGGTGAATCAACTTCGACCTGTTTACGAATTTGTCCGTCAAGAATTCGGACCGAAGATTGATCGCCTATGGCAATACTCCATGAGATTGCTTGATTAAGGCATTGGCAATTCGAACTCATCATGCCTTCTTTTTTTCCGCCGCATCGATAGGGCTCGATTCGACGATGATGGATCATCGTCGACGAATCACTGCGGCAGCTGTTCTACGCCCGATGCTGTACGCACATCAAATCGAAACCATTGCATACGAGGGTCTTGGAGCTTGTTTCGCACCGGTCTGGCCTGAGCATCACGAAGAAAAAGCGGGCCGTCATGGGTTCGTTGAAAACAGAATCGTCGAGGCAGGTCCTCATAGAGTGATCGCGGCGGCTGATATCGGCGAATTCTTTTCAAGCAGTTTCCAGCCTTGAACGTGTAATAAAAGATGCGCCGAACCTTCAATTCTTGCTGCAGGAATGACAGACAAGCCGCGAGCGTGTCTTCACTCAAAACCGGAGATAAGCCTGCAGAGCATCCTCCCTGTACTGTCGCCAGATTTCCCTAATCCTTTCGTCATTGTCTTTGACCATGTCTACCAGCTCACGGATCCAATCACTTTGAATCTATTCGATCAACGCCTCTTTTCGCTCGGCATCATAATCAATTCGTGCCCAAGACAACGTAAATTCTGGAGCCGTAGCAATGGGGTGGCCATTCCATCCAAGAAGATCATCCTGTGTAAGCCCCAACATGTCTTCAACCTTGCGGACATGCGATTGACATAGGTTCAATTGCAAAACGAGATTGCAACCTGGACGCGTCATTTGATAGGACCAACGTTGCCCCTTAGGCGACTACTGCCCGACAGAAAGCCGAAACGTCACGTATGGCTCTACCCAGAACGCCTGAAAATCATGGCGATTGAGTTTCCCGNTGCTGCTGGATAACACTTTTCGCACTANAGGCTTCTTCAGTAACGACCAAAACCGTGTCGACTTCAGGGTTGCCACCGAACAACCACGATTTGCCGCATCCCCCAACAACATCAAAGCGTAACGATCCTTTAAGTAGTGAATAAGTAGTGAAAGAGCGTGCGACCACGGGGCACACCCTCTACAATTGATGAACAGTCTTTAGAATCCAATACAGCACCTTGAAAACGAACCAGGGAAACGCGAGCTACTGCCTTTAACTCATGTCGTTCGATATCGACACTCGCAGATCGATAAGGTTCAACCCGTCCCGCCATTATTTGCCTCGCATCAAGACAACATGTTCATTGCTTTCCGTCCGCTGGCACAATCAACCATGCCCGCTATGACCAGCTTCGAAACAAATGGAGACACATCATCATGAAACATTCCTGTTGCACTCGATCCCTTTGCATCGCAACGACTGTTTTCTTGATTGGGTCGCTTAATTCGACGGATTCGTTCGCAAGCGATACGTCTCCCAACATCGTGATCATCCTCGCAGACGACATGGGTTACTCCGATCTTGGCTGTTACGGCGGCGAGATTGAAACACCACAGCTCGATGCTTTAGCGGCAGGCGGACTGCGTTTCACAAGTTTCTACAATACCGCTCGTTGTTGGCCGACTCGTGCCGCCTTGTTGACCGGCTACTATGCTCAACAGGTCAATCGGGATCGTTTGGCTGGCATCGGCGGAGGCGGTCGCAACAAACGTCCCGACTGGGCGAGGCTGCTCCCAGATTTCCTCGCCCCGCATGGCTATCGCAATTATCACAGCGGCAAATGGCATATCGACGGCAAGGTGCTGGATGCAGGTTTTCATCATTCTCTGGATATGCGTAACCAGGGAAACTTCTTTACCGCTGAGGGAAACCGGGTGGATGATGAGCCCATCGATCTCAACGGCGACGAGACGGGCTATTACGCAACAACGGCCACTGCAGACCACGCGATTGAATGCCTGCGCGAGCACTCTGAAAAACATCCCGACCGTCCCTTCTTCCACTACATCGCTTTTATCGCACCTCACTTCCCACTNCACGCGATGCCCGAGGACATCGCCCGGTATCGCGATCGGTATCTGGAAGGATGGGACGAGATGAGAGAGGAGCGATTTCAACGGCAACAGGCGATGAAGCTCCTNCAATGCCGGCTATCCCCCCTGGAAGCCGAGGTCGGTCCGCCCTACCACTTCCCCAAAGCCTTTCCGATCCTGGGACCCGGTGAAATCAACCGCCCACTGCCCTGGCAGGAATTGACCGACGAACAGCAACGATTCCAGGCCACCAAAATGGCGATTCACGCTGCGATGGTTGACCGAATGGATCAAGAGATTGGTCGGGTTGTCAAGCAACTGCGTTCCATGGGCGAGCTCGACAACACCTTCATCTGCTTTGCATCTGACAACGGAGCGAGTGCCGAAATCATGGTGCGTCACGGAGGCCATGACCCTACGGCTGCGCCTGGAAGTGCTCCCACCTATCTCTGTCTCGGCCCCGGATTCTCCAGCGGATGTAATACTCCCTTTCGTCGGCACAAAACCTGGGTGCATGAAGGCGGAATCAGTACCCCCCTTGTCGTCCATTGGCCGGATGGCATCAAGGCTCGCGGTGAATTGAGGTCGACACCATCTCATGTCATCGACATCTTACCCACGATCTTCGAGATCACCGGGTTGGACAAACCGACTGAATGGAAAGGGACGACGATTCCCGCCGCTCCCGGCCGAAGCCTGGTACCGGCCTTCCACGAAGACGTTGTGATCGACCGCCCGCATTTGTGGTGGCTACACGAGGAGAATCGCGCTATTCGTGTCGGCCCATGGAAACTCGTCGCAGCAAAGGGCGACCCCTGGGAGTTGTACGACCTGAGCCAGGATCGATCGGAATCCAATAATCTGGCTGCAAAATACCCGGAAAAGGTCAAAGAGCTCGCTGATTTATGGAAGCAGGAAGCAAATGAGATGGCGAAATTGCGGGAACTTAATTAGCCAACGTTTGCAGTTCGTCCTGTCAATCAACGCCCGGACTTCACCTCTGATCCCGGCGTTCTTGCCTCTTCCGATTGGGGAGAACTCATTCCCCAATACAGAACAGATGTTTTTCTCCGCGAATGAATAATTCATTGCCTACCGGTGCCGGCGTTGCATCCACGGTTTCTCCGACTGAATTCGTCGCGACGATTTTGAATTCATCCGAGTCTTCGATCACAACCGTACTTCCATTACGACCGGTTAAGAAAATATATCCGCCCGCAGCAATCGGTGAGGCATAAACACTTCGCAGTCCGGGGACGCGTATCTGGCCATAGTGTGGTTCACCGGTTTCTGCGTCCAAACAGGAAAAGATCCCTGTCTTTCCTTTGAAGAAATACAATCGTCCCGAAACCAATAACAGTGACGGGATATCAGGCGTCCCTCGTCTAACGGTCCATTTCACCTGATCGGTTCCCTCAATGTCGCCTTCGCCATTGAGCCGGAACGCGCCCAAAAAGCTGCCCTGAAATCCACTTCCAACAAATACAATCCCATCCTCATAGACCGGTGAAGCAACGGGTCTCGTCGATTGTCCAGCACATCGCCAGAGCTCCTTGCCACTTTCAAAATCGTAAGATCTGGCGTAATTATCTCCATTCATGATGATCTGTTTTTGTCCGTTGTGTTCGACGACCAGTGGCGTCGCCCAACAGCTTGGCTCGTCTCGATCGACCTTCCAAATGGTTTCGCCAGATTTCGCATCCAAGGCGAGCAAAAAGGAATCACCTTCGTGATCCCAAGGAATGATTACTCGTCCGTCAACGACGGTTGGCGAACTGCCCTCACCAAAACTATTGCGAATCCGCATCTCGCCTAAGTCATCGCGTTTCCACTTCGGCTCTCCATCAAGCGTATAGCAATAAATGCCGCGCGATCCGAAATGGACATAGAGATTCTCCCCATCGGTGCACGGCGACGCTGAAGCGAACCCGTTTGTCGAATGGGTTCCCTCATGCGGTGTCGCCACAACGGCCGTTTGCTCCCAGATCAGATCACCGTTGGATCGATCTAAGCAAAAGATTTTGAATTCAAGTTCACCGGCAGTTTCACCTCGCCGCCGACGACCTCGACTACGACCTTCCTGGCGCGTGGATACGGGTTCACTTTCACGGGAACTCGCACTCTCAACCGGAACCGCCGAAACGACATAAACTCGATCTTTCCAGATGATGGGCGATGCGGAACTGCGTCCGGCGATCTCAACCTTCCATTTCACATTCTCCGTGTCACTCCACTTGATGGGCGGAGTAGCCTCCAACGCAACACCATTTCCCATGGGGCCACGCCAATGAGCCCAATCATTGGCCCAAAGATTTGAGGAGACCCCCAGGAAAGCCAGCGCGAGACCTAGCAAAATTCGGCGATTCATCCTTTTTCTCTCTATCTTGCTGTTCACTGAATCGTTTCATCACTGAATTCGATCTCCTCGAGGGAGGTCATCATCGGATCGAGTCCAGGTCTACCAGCGGCTTCCCATAAACACAATAGGTGCGTCACAATGCGTCCCGACGGTCCGCTTCGAAGATCTGAGGTAGGCGCGTGGTGAGTTCAATCCTGCCCTCCCGTTTTAGCAGCTTTCTGCCGATCGCATGCCCAAATCTTCGCAGGATTGCCGTAGGTAACATCACTTACAGCGGATTGACCAATCCGTGGGTGAGTGCTTCAATTTCAGAAAGAGGGGTCGGGAAGACTGTACCGCAGCCATTCTTGAGTCACCCAAGCTCGCACAACGTTTGCACCACGAGCGAAACATGACGCTATTGACGACAAGATACGAGTCGCCCCACGCCTTTGATGAGATGTTTGACGAAGCGGGAAAACCGCGGCCGAGTGGATCCAAATTCGTCGAACGTCTTCAAACTCTCACACCGGACGAGCTGGAAGAGCGTCAGCGAACGGTCCAGCTTAGCCTCGAACAAATGGGCATCACCTTCAATGTCTATGGACAGGATGAAGGCACAGAGCGGGTTTGGCCCTTTGATCTCTTGCCTCGGATCATTGACGGTAACGAATGGGTATCGGTCGACCAGGGACTACGCCAGCGAATACATGCGTTAAACCTGTTTGTCGATGATGTCTACAACGACGGCAAAATCTTGCGCGACGGGATTATTCCAGAAGAGCTGGTTAGATCATCGAAGACGCTACGGCAACAGTGCACCGGGTTTCGGCCACCCAATTCCGTCTGGTGCCACATCACCGGTGTCGATCTAATTCGGGACCGTGATGGACAGCTGTACGTTTTGGAGGATAACCTGCGTTGCCCGTCCGGCGTTTCATACGTGTTGGAAAACCGGGAACTGATGAAGCGAACGTTTGCTCACGTATTCGAGGGTAGTCCTGTTGCGCCTATCGAAGACTACACGGAACAATTACTCAAAACACTTCTCGATTGTGCTCCACCGTCTGCGATGAATCCGACGGCCGTCGTATTGACGCCAGGAATCTACAATTCGGCCTATTTCGAGCACACGTTTCTCGCGCAGCAGATGGGCGTCGAATTAGTCCAAGGCACGGACCTCATCGTGGAAGATAACTACGTCCACATGAAAACAACCCAGGGTTTGCAGCGGGTCGATGTGATCTACCGACGAATCGATGACGACTTCCTGGACCCCACCTGTTTTCGCCCTGACTCGACTCTCGGCGTCGAACACCTGATAGAAGTTTATCGGGCTGGAAACGTGACGTTGGCAAACGCACCCGGCACGGGCATCGCGGATGACAAGGCGGTCTACGCCTACGTGCCGGAGATCATTAAATACTATCTGGGAGAAGAGGCGATTCTGCCCAACGTGCCTACCTACCTTTGCAGCGACGAAAAACAACGTAAGTATGTCCTCGAAAACCTGGACAAGCTGGTCGTCAAACCGACAAACGAATCAGGGGGCTATGGCATCCTGATGGGACCTCATGCTACGCCTGATGAGAGAACTGAACGGGCCGAACAGATTCGCGCGAACCCTCGCAATTGGATCGCTCAACCGATGTTCACCTTGTCGACCGTTCCCACCTTCATCGACGGCAAGATCAGGCCGCGCCACGTCGACCTCAGGCCCTTCGTACTTTGCGGTAAAGACATTTACGTGATGCCAGGCGGACTCACCCGAGTCGCATTAAACGAGGGATCCATGATGGTGAATTCCTCTCAAGGCGGTGGAAGTAAAGACACCTGGATCTTACGACAGCAGAATCAGTCGCAGTCGTCTAGGCCAACCCATGGAGAGAACGTCGATGCTTAGCCGTGTTGCTGATTCTGTTTACTGGCTCAACCGTTATGTTGAACGGGCCGAAAATGTAGCTCGTTTTATCGACGTCACCGAGAATCTCACAATCGGCTCTGGAGACAGCAGTCTGTTCGGCAATCCCTGGGCTCCTCTGGTTTATATCACCGGGGATCAAGAGGATTTCCAAGCTCGTTACGGCGTACATTCACGTGAAAGTGTTTTGAATTTCCTGCTATTCGATGACAAGAACCCAAACTCCATTATCTCCTGTGTCTCCAAAGCCCGCGAAAACGCGCGCACCATCCGCGAAATCATTTCATCGGTGGTGTGGGAACAGCTGAACAAGTTCTACCTGCTAGTGCGCTCCGCCTCACAATTTGCCAACACGGTCAATCTTCCACAGGATTTTTGCGAGCACGTTCGTTTGGCGAGTCATCTATTCGTGGGAGCCACAGACGCCACGACATCCCATGGTGAAGCGTGGCATTTTGCCCGCGTGGGTCGACTCCTCGAACGAGCTGACAAAACATCGCGCATTGTGGATGTGCAGTATTTCTTGCTGCTGCCCAATGCTGATCAGGTTGGATCGGCACTCGATGTGGTACGATGGTCGGCTTTGCTCAAGTCAGCCAGCGCCCTGGAAATGTATCGACGCCAGCATGGCAAAATTGTTCCCGATCGGGTGGCGGACTTCTTAATCCTCGATCGTCATTTCCCCCGATCGATGCACTTCTCACTGATTCGGGCGTCCGACTCGCTCCATCGAATCACCGNCAGTCCACCGGGTACCTTTCGCAACCTGTCGGAACAGCGAATGGGACAGCTTTGTTCAGGACTCGATTATTCGGCCATCAACGACATTATCGAGCAAGGGTTGCACCAATACATTGATCGCTTTCAGCGACAATTGAACCTGGTCGGTGAAGCAATTCGCGACGACTTCTTCACTCCGTACAACTCGCCACCAAGTCAGCCTTCGATCAACCCTTCTGACTTGAGCGTCGACAGCGCCTAGACTCCCTTCATGCATCATCAGTTGGTATTCTGACCGCCGTCTGCGAAACGATTTCATTCCAGCCGCACGGATGGTGCCGGATATAACGCCCCAGGCTTGTGCTGGAATCTCGTTCCCTACTAGCTTCACGAGCATCTCGGCAGATGTATCCGCGTTGTTGCGACCTGGAGCAAGAATCAACCTACACTTTGAATTATGGGAGCAACCGATCAAAACCGAACCCTCGTTCTCTGCGGCGGCCTACAAGGCAGCGGTTCTAGCCTGATCTCGTGGTGTTTCCTCCAACGGCAGGATATGGATGGAGTTTTCGATACCGCTCACGACATGGTGCCTTCGATCGCATCTTTTCCTGAGTCCCATTACACCTGGTGTAAGANCACCACATGCTGTTTTTCGACAAAAGAACTCACTGAGTATTTTCGTGGACTCGGCTGGGACGTTCGGCCGCTTCTCGTCTTGAGAGATGTGCGAGAAGTCTGGGCTTCGCTCCGTGTCAAACAATATGGTCGGAACGGGACGACGGCAGAGGATCCACCGTTACGCCTGCGACTCCTAAGGTTCCTGGCGGATTGGAACCATGCGTTCAATGAGGGCTGGGCGACCATCCAATACGATCGGCTCATCCGTGAACCACGGGAAACGCTCGAACAAGCTTGCACCGCTTTGGACCTCCCTTGGGACGAGGGAATGATCGACTGGCCGAAAGAACACACCGACATCTCAGACCCCCGTTACGGCAACGTTAATTTTCTACAATCGCGGCAGGGTGGTCTGCTGGAAACGATCAACCCGGTTAATTCTGGCAACGTCAAAGGACCGATTGCAACTCAAGACCTGGAGTGGCTAGAAAACACCTTCCACGACTTCAACGAGAGTCTCGACTATCCAACCCACCGCGACATTTCCGCATCGGATGACCCGATGGATATTGCATCCTTCGCGGCAACTCGGCGTTCCGAATGGAAGCAACAACGAGTCTCGAATGAAAAAATGATGGCCAACTTTTTTCCACAGTCACTCATGCAGCGACTTGGCCTCCGTTAACAAGCTGGGCAATTTCCGGCACGCTTCACTCTCTTTTCGGACGCTTTCTAGCTCCGTTTGACGCTGCCGCACGAAACGAGTTGGCAACGTTCAATCCCATGAGCCCGCATCCGCCTATTCTGAAATGAATTCGATGGGGCAAAGGGCCTCGAAAGCGAGTAGAATAATCACGTCATCGGAAGATATTGAGCGGCAACCTCGAGATGCAATTCGAGCAGGAGTCCTGGTATGTTTCCAATCGGACCGTGAGGAGTTCTGACGTTCGCGTTACTCGCAACGTTATTGGTCACACCCGTGTTGGCTCAGGAGCCGCAACTTCGTCCAGATCATGCCGAAGCGATGAAGGCGGGGATCAAGCTATTCAAAGAGCAGGTTCGTGGCATTCTTAAAGAAAGTTGCCTTGAGTGCAAAAACTAGCGCAATGCCAAGCCCGATTTTGATCTAAGCACACGCGACCGTTTTGTTGAAAGCGGCCACTTGGGGACNAATTCTGCAGACGGTTATATGATGTAGTTGGTGCGTCACAAAGAGACTCCTGGCATGCCTCTTAAGGCCGACAAACTCACGGACGCGCAGATTACCGCACTCGCAAAATNGATTAACTTGGGCGCACCCTACGACTCCCCATTTGCTCCCACGACAACAACGTCAACCTCACCCGAGATCACTGACTCAGAGCGTCGCTTCTGGTCATTCCAACGATTACAACATTTCCCTCCACCCACGCCCGAAGAGATGGAATGGTGTCGGACGGAGATCGATTAATTCATCCGAGCGCGATAAGAATCTGCCAACCTTATCCCGAACCNTGCGGCGAACCCGTCCGCCCTGGACGCACGGATCCAGAGTTTCGAGTTAGCGTATCGCATGCAGACCGCCTTGCCACAGGCAATGAATATTGAGGATGATCCCGAACACATCCAGAATTTCTACGGCCTCAGACACGACCAAAATNAACCGTTCGGAAAACAATATTTAATGGCGAGGCGCCTAATCGAACGAGGTATAAGGTTCGTCCAAATCTANTCGGGCGGTAACGAGAACCAACGTTCATGGGATGGTCATAATGACATCCTGGGGAATCATTCCCAGTTTGCAGGAGAAACGGATCAACCCATTGCCGGATTGCTCACCGACCTGAAACAGCGCGGACTGTTGGATGAGACACTCGTCGTTTGGTGTGGCGAGTTTGGCCGACTACACGTGGCCCAAAAAGCGAATAAGCCAGGACGCGACCATAACCCTCACTGCCTCTCGGCATGGATGGCCGGAGGTGGAATTCGCGGAGGCGTGAGTTATGGGGAGTCGGACGAAATCGGCTACAAGGCCGCCGTTGACCCCGTCCACGTGAATGATCTCCACGCCACGATTCTGCATCTCCTGGGAATGGATCACGAGAAATTGACCTTCCGACATAACGGCCGTGATTATCGGCTGAAGGATGTTGCAGGCAAGGTGATTGCTCCGATCATTGCCTGATCATGCCGCGTCAGTCAATGAGTCGCAGATTTCTNGCGATTCGTGATGGCGTCGACATTATTGCGACATCTTCTCTTCCATCACGACCAACATTTTCCGCCGCGCATCACCAGACGCTGGAGTATCCTCTTCGACAGCGATCGGATGCTTTTCGTCCGGGTCGTTAACGAGATCAAACAACTCACCGGTTGAAAGCAACTTCCAATTCGGGATACGCACACAAGAGCCTTTGCGGCTTTGCGATCCCGCCCACTCTCGTTTGCCGGGTGCTCCCTTCAGCAGGACATCGCGAAAACTCACACCGTCAATGGCGAAATCATCGGTCGACAGGCCACCCAGNTCTGCAAAGGTTGGCAATAAATCTGTGAGATCGACGAGAGCGTCCGACGTTGTCTGTTCTTCAATTCGCCCTGGCCAGCGGGCGATCGTGGGGACACAAATGCCCCACTCGGAGAATTTCCCCTTCGCTCCTACGATCTCCTTGCCATTTAATCGAGAGGTAACCTCGGCTTCCCGAATCAATTGGGGACCTTCATGGCGAATATAGTTTTTGGCGGTCGTACCATTGTCCGTCGTAAAGAAAATGAGGGTCGATTCTTCCAGGCCCAACTCTTTCACCGTATCAACGATCTGCCCAACGCGATAATCCATATCCGCCACCATTTCTGCATAGGTCATATAACGACCCTCGGGACCGTGCGGAGGATGGGGATCAAGATCGTTGGACACAGCATGACATAGTGCCATGGAATAAAAGGCAAAGAANGGCTGACCTTTGTTCCGCTTCATGAAATCGGCCAAGAAATCAACATACACTTCTGGACCATACGCCTCCTCTAAGCCCTTTCGAAGTTCTCCGTTCTGCCAAATAAATGGATCCCAAAACCGCGGACCTTCGTGCCAGCCAAACAGACAGGACTCATCAAAACCAAGCCGTTTAGCATGCTTCCGATCATCGCCCAAAAGGGTCAACTGCCATTTCCCAGCAACCGTTGTCGCATACCCAGCTTGCTTCATGACCTGAGCCAACGTGGTCGTTTCTCGATCCTTCGGGAAACCGCCCCACGTCGGAAAACCAACCCGCGCAGGATAGCAGCCCGTTAGCGCGGCGATCCTTGACGGATGACAAACGGGTGCCGCATAGAAGCTATCGAATCGGAGACCTTCTTGAGCAAGTTGATCAAGGCGGGGTGTCTCATAAGATTCACCGCCATAACATCCGAGCACTTCCCGCCCGACATCGTCGGCAAAGATCCAGATGATATTGGGCTTTTCCGCCCCAGTCACTGAAGTTACAGAAACTGCGACGGAGAGCCCAGCAATACAAGATAAAAGGAAGAGGGAACGACTTATAGTGATCAAGGGTGTCACTCCGGAGAAGCATCGCTTCGAAGTCTTGTCGACAAACAATGAATTCGCGATTGAAGCAACGGTCCAAACCTGCCTTATTCATCAACTGATGCAGGTCGAGTTCGTTACCATGCTGACATTTNCACCACAAGATTACGTGATTTTTTTGACATCCTTTAATCAGGGAGCCTTGCCACCACGACAAGCGCCGACCGGAAGGCCGGTTCCACCCATCAGATTCGGTTCGGCCAGTTCGTTCCACGCGAATCGAAATGCAACCGGCGTCTTGACCTTGGGGGAACTCAGGATTACGGAATCTCCCTTGATCTCGGCAGTGGCGGCCTGGAATCCGTCGGAATCCGCGCCGATCACCTCGAACAGGCTGGGAGCCTTTCCATCGCGAGTTTTCAAACCACCCGCAGTGCGTGCAAAGTTAACCTTCAGTTTTCCATCGATCTGCTCAACCGACTTCATTTTCGGGCTTTCAGCCACAAGCGAATCTCTTCCATAATCGTTTCGCAGCGCCAAGCCAGCAAGTCTGCGGCCAACATCTTGTTTGTTCGGCGGATGAATATCGCCCACGGTTGCAATGTCGTTGATCACAACCATGCCGGTGTTATCAATCTGTTCCACCGCTTCCTGAGCCTCCCAAAAGTCAGCAAGCAAGGTGACATTTTGCCGGCCATATCGATAAGGTGCAATCTGAACGAAATAGAAGGGAAAATCACCCTGCCCCCACAGCTCTCGCCATCCCTGAATGAGTGCCTTCTTTTTGTCGAAGTAGGCCATACCTTCTTCTGAGTTCGACTCACCCTGATACCAAATCGCACCGCGAATTGGAAAACCAACGAGTGCATGGAGCATGCCGTTGTAGAGCATCGTCGGATCTTGATGACTCGTGAATGGCTTCAGTGAATCCGGGAACGCAGGGCTGGCTGGCACGGCATCGCTGCCCTCCGCTTTTGTTTTCGCATCGGCAACCCAAGCGTCGAGGTTCTTGATGTGCTGCTTCAACGCGGTACGATATTCAATCGAGCCGGGCGTCCGTCCCAGTACCGACTGGTAAATCCCCTTCACCTCCGGAACCCCTTGAAAGCCTANTGGGGGCGTCCAAGGTTCGACACGCGTGCCTCCCCAAGATGAATTCACCAGTCCGATTGGCACATCCAACTCACCTAGTAGTTCTCGAGCCATGTAATATCCGACAGCGGTAAAATCAGCCACCGTTTCCGGCGAACAAACCTGCCATTGTGCCTGGGTGTCATCGAGGGGTGTTGCTGACGGTCGGCGAGGGATCTTCACATGTCGAATGAGCGGATAATCCCCGGCGGCAATTTCAGCATCCGGATTGGCACTTTGTCGCNCCGACCATTCCATGTTGGACTGACCCGAACAGAGCCAAACCTCGCCAATGAGAATGTTGCCGTGTTTAATTTCATTCTTACCCCGCACTTCCAACGTCAAAGGTGTTTTTGTTGCCTTCATCGCCGGTAGCTCAACTCGCCATTTACCGTCCTCATTTGCCTTCGCACTCACGGCATTTCCGCCGTCTTTCCCTGTCAGACCAACGACCACGTTCTCACCTGGATCAGCCCAACCCCAAACAGGAATCTTCATCCCCTGCTGAAGCACCATATTTTCTCCGAAAAAGCCCGGCAGACGCACATCAGCATGTACCCCGTCGGACCATTCGAACAGGCTGACTAACACAAAACAAATCAGAACGATTCTTTTCGACGACATATCAACTCCGTATGCGAATAGGCAAAGAGATCACAGTTGGTGCAACGCAAAGTATAAACAACAACGGAACCGCATGTGTCGGAAAGCAGGTCCGTGAAATGATTTGGCCCGAAAGCTTAGGCCTCGGCGACGACCGGATTAAACAGATCACCAATTCGGTCAATTGAAATCGTCACCTCATCTCCATCCTTCAGGAAAACGGGTGGTTTTCTCGCCCCCCCAACACCCTGCGGCGTCCCCGTCAGAATGACGGTGCCGGGTAACAGTCTTGTGCCTGCGCTGAGGAACTCGATCAGCTTGGGCACATTGAAGATCATGTCATCTGTGCTCCAATCCTGCATCACCTCGCCATTCAAGGTCGTCTTAATGCGCAGTGTATGTGGATCGGTGATCTCATCGGTCGTCACGAGACAGGGCCCCAGTGGGCAGAAGGTTGCAAAGGTCTTTCCTCGACACCACTGGGATCCACCACGATTGATTTGCCATTCTCGTTCGCTCACATCATGAGCACAGGTATAGCCGAGCACATAATCGAGTGCGTCTTCTTGCGAAACGTTGTAGCACTCCTTACTCAAAACGACTGCAAGTTCACATTCGTAGTCGACAGTATTACAGGGAAGAGCCTTAGGGAGAATGATCGGATCCCCTGGATTCTGTAGCGATCCCACATTTTTCATAAACAGGACGGGGTAATCCGGTATCGGCTGACCACCTTCCTCGGCATGCTTTCGATAATTTAGACCAATGCAAAGGATATCTACCGGCGCAATGGGCGCAAGCAACTTAGCGACATTCGCGGCTTCGCCTGCGTCCGAATACTCACCGAAGATGTCGCCGTTCAATTTGGTAACGGCCCCATCGTCATGCTGCCTGCCGTAGTGAATAGCGCCGGACGAGTCCTCATATCGAATGATTTTCATCATTTTCCTTTCGGCTAAATTCGTTATCACTTGGCCTGCTAATATCGAGCCTGGACCTGCCGGCGTCAACGCACTAAATGCGGTTCAATACCTGCAACGGGGCTTCGTTGACGCGTTTCCGTCTCACAGCCCCTGACCGACACTCGACTGGCCAGGGATCTTGCGGCAGATACGCGTGAAATTGCATGTTTCTGGAGGACGTTCTTAGGACTTAATGCTGTTGCCGTCGGACCGTCGGGTAAAGCTCGTGAAGATAGAAGAGCGAGGCCAGCCTGCGGATCTATAGGGAGCCAATCGAGCATTTGGCCAGCTGCACAGCTCATCCACCGGCAATCTCAACGTGGATCTATGCAAATCGATTTTCGGTCTCCAACGAGCGAGTTCATTCGCAGTGAAAAGGCCATCCAAATTTTAAACCTTTCCATGCATTCTTCAAATTCGTGGACGAGCGAATCAGCCGGGTGCGCACTATTTCGATGACTGGGAAAACGAAACAGAATGTTACATTTCATCAACGCCACCACCCCCCTTGGCTTTCACCTTGCAAACTGGGGACTTTCCACAATTGCCACCGGTTACAGCGTTTCGAATCGGCCCGCCAATATCGCCTGTCATCATGTATAGTAGAGCGATGGGGAAACGGCGGAACCCTCTAAGCTAGCTCACGGCAAACGGTAGGCGACGCTAGATGAATGAAGCCCCATTCCCCGATGACTTAACCGCGCGTCACCCTCCTTACAAATTCAATGTCAGCTGCCTCGCCCAAAAAACCATCAGCCTCTGATTCCGCCGAAGGCGCATCGCCACGACTTGGCATGCTCGCCCGTTTGTTAATCCCGGTGATGATTCTCGGTTTCGGCGTCGCCGGCTTCTACGTGTTATCACGTCCAACTGCCACGGATCCAGGCATCGATGCTCAACCTCAATTGATACGTACTCGTGTCGCCGAACTTCTGGTTGAGGATTATCCGGTCACGATCACCACCAACGGAATTGTCCAGGCCCACAACGACGTGACATTAAGTTCGGAAGTTTCGGGGCAAGTCATGTTGATCAGTCCTGCCTTTGAGGTGGGTTCTGTTTTCGAAGAGGGCGAAATCCTCGTAGAACTCGACGCACGAGATTACAGAACGATGGTCGACGTCGCTGAAGCAGCGAGACAAAGTGCCGCGGCAGCGGTCGAACTCGCTATCCTGAATCACGATCGGACACTTAAGTTGGCCGATAAGAACATCGTATCCGAATCTGAGGTGAATCAGGCTTCGGCGACACGTGCCCAAGCTCTCGCAGAGCGAGATTCAGCAATCGCTCGACTCGATCAAGCGAAGCGTGACTTAGACCGGACCAAGATTCGTGCCCCATTTGACGGCCGAGTTCGAAACAAGTTGATCGGGGTGGGAAAGTCCGTGAGTCCAGGCACGGTGCTGGGTGAGGTTTTCGCGATCGACTATGCCGAGGTCCGGTTACCCATCGCCGGACGTGAGCTTCCTTTTCTCGAGCTACCTGAACTTGCGGGAGACAAGGCGGTTTCTGTCACATTGCGTGATGCCATCACGGAAACAAAAGATATCACCTGGCAGGCAAAAATCGTACGCACCGAGGGGACTCTGGACGAGAACTCACTCGAGCTTTTCGCGATCGCTCGTATTGAGGATCCATTTGGACGAAGGTCTGGCAATCCACCGCTTCGCATCGGTCAGCCGGTCATTGCTTCGATTCACGGCAAGGTGCTGCACGACGTCGTCGTAATTCCTCGTATCGCCATACGAAAACTGGACCAGGTGATCCTGGTCGATCGGAAAGAGATGACCTTGAATCCAATTACAATTTCACCGCTCTGGTCTGACCGTGATCATGTCATTGTCGAGAGCGATGCGATCGAGGATGGCGAATTTGTCTCCACTACCCATCTAGTCTACGCGCCCGCTGGGACAAAGGTAGAAATTATCCCAGATATTGAAATGTCGACAGCCGATGCCCAGTCATCGGGCGAAGCCGACACACAGAATACCAACCGTTAACTCCACACCATCAATGCAAAGGGCATTTGAAAGCATGATTCGCTGGTTTGCTGCCAACGGTATCGCCGCCAACTTTCTGATGCTGATCATTCTGGGCGGCGGCATCTACACGGCCTTATTTCGGGTGCCCCTAGAGGTCACACCGGCTCTGAGCTGGGACGTGGTGATGATTGAAATACCCTATCGAGGCGCCACCGCAAAGGATGTAGAAAGGGCCATCCTGATTCCGGTCGAGCAGTCGCTTGAGGGCGTCAAGGGCATCAAGCATTTGCACGCCGACGGTTCACGAGGCATGGCTCGTTTCTATTTGAAGGCCAAATCGGGTACCAACCTGCGAACCCTGATGGACGATGTCAAGGCTCGCGTCGACACGATTAACACCTTTCCTGAGGAGACGGAACGACCGCGAATCTTTATTCCGGAATCGAGCAACTATATTGAAGTCCTCAATGTGGCCGTTACCGGGAACTTGGACGAATATGATCTGAGTGAGGTAGCTCGTCAGGTTCATGAGGAACTCGTCGAGCTGCCCGGGATCAGTCGGGTCGTCATCGAAGGTGGTCGACGACACGAGATTTCGATTGAAGCCGAAGCCGACAAGCTGATCGCATACGACCTTAGCTTTCAAGATCTAGCAGACGCGGTTCGTCGTTTCTCCATCGATTTACCCGCGGGCGCGATCGACAGCGACAGCGGAACCTTCGTCGTCCGAACGCGAGGTCAGGCGTACAATGCCGACGATTTTGCGAAGATCCCCATTCGCGCTGCAGACGGGGCGGAGATTCTGCTCGGAGAAGTCGCCACCATTAACGACGGCTTTGAAGAGGGTGAAAAAGCAGTCACCTTCAACGGGAAGCCAGCCCTTTTCGTCCAGGTGATGCGAACCGGAAATGAAAATGCGATCGGTATTGCAAATAGCGTCCGCGAATATGTCCTGACCACACGTGATCGCTTCCCAGAAGGCATCGACCTGTTCATTTGGGACGACGATTCGTTATCGATTCGAGGGCGGCTCAGCACCCTCATTAAATCGATGTTTCAAGGTAGCTTCCTGGTATTGATTGTCCTTGGGCTTTTCCTGAGACCATCGCTCGCATTCTGGATTGTGATCGGTATCCCGGTAGGATTCGCGGGCGGCATCCTCCTGATGCCAACGTTCGACATTACGGCGAACGTCATGAGTCTTTTTGCCTACATTATTGTTGTGGGCATCGTGGTGGATGATGCGATTGTCACCGGCGAAAACATTTATGCGAGACTTAAAGACGGCCTACCGCCCTTAGAAGCCGCCGTGAGGGGCACTCACGAGGTAGCGACTCCGGTAACCTTCGGCGCTTTAACCACCATGATCGCCTTCGTTCCCTTGATGTTTTTTGAGGGTAAGTGGGGAGACTTTGCCAGACAGATCCCACCGATTGTCGCACCCGTTTTGCTCTTCTCGCTGGTGGAATCCAAGCTCATTCTTCCGGCGCATCTCAAGATGATCCGCATCAAACCTCGGAAGAATGCCTTCGCCAAGTTTCAAGAAAGCATCGCGACGGGCCTCGAGAGATTTGTCGAGCGCATCTATCAACCGACGCTCGATTGGTCGATCCGCCATCGACCTACGGTGCTTGCCATTTTCGCAAGCATGGCGTTACTGATGACCGGTTACTGTCTGAGCGGTCGTCTCGCCTTTGTTTCCTTTCCCGCTGTAGATACCCAAAGAATTACGGCCATCCTTGACCTCCCAGACGACACCCCTCTGGAGATCACACGGGCGTACATGAATCGAATGTCCGATGCGGTCGACCAGCTTCGCACGACCTTTGTCGACGAGACCACGGGCGAGTCCCTCATTCAAAACGTCTCTCGTATTGACGGTGCCAATAGTGGGTCCGGGCACTTCGACAAATCCAAAGGATACCTGTCGATCGAGGTAACGCTTCCTGATCAACGGGGGACCCCTGGGCCGCGCAACAGTGAAATCGCCAACGCCTGGACGGAGCTGATCGGGCCGATTCCTGAGGCAACGAAGTTCCGGGTCTACGCCGAAACAACCCTCGACAAGGGCCAGGAGTATGACAACGAATATTTGAATGTTGAGCTACGAGGGCCAACATCACCCGCGAAGATGCGGATCGCGCGAGAAATCCAGAGCCTCCTTGAAAACGCCGAGGGAATCAGCACAGCTTGGGCCAGAATCAACTATGGCCAAGATGAGTTAGAACTGAGCCTTAAACCGCGAGCTGCCGAATTGGGGCTAACCCAATCTCTGTTGGCGCAGCAGATCCGACAAGCTTTTTATGGAGAAGAAGCTCAAAGGGTACAACGTGGAATCGACGACATACGCGTGATGGTACGACTTCCCAAGGAAGCTCGAGAGTCACTTCACACTCTTGATCAATTGAAGATACGTACACCGCGAGGAGCGAATGTCCCCTTGGCAACCGTTGCGGACATCACCTTCAGGAAAGCGCCATCCTTTGTGGAACGCAACGATCGAGCCGAAATCATCCGTTGCGGAGCACAGCCGGTTGACGCATCGGTCAATGTGCTGGGGATCGCAAAGAGCATTACCCCCACTTTGAANGAGCTGTGCCAGGAAGAGCAACTGAGTTATCAATTCATGGGCTATGTGGCTGAGGCCGAGGAAACGCGGAACCGAACCATCCTGGGAGCGATCGCTTTAATTGCCACACTCTACGGCATCTTAGCAATCCCATTAAAATCATTGACGCAACCTCTGATTGTTCTGTTAGCCGTCCCGTTTTCAATCATCGGCGCTTTGCTAGGCCATATCCTGCTCGATATCACGCCCTCTTATCTCTCCATCTTTGGCATGCTGGCACTCGCGGGGATTGCGGTGAACGACACGCTGGTGATGGTCGACTATATCAATCGACGCGTGCGAACGGGTTGCTCTCTAGAACAAGCGGCGAGCGAGGCTGGAGGGCGTCGTTTCCGCCCAATCATGCTAACTTCGGTCACCACCTTCGTGGGCTTAACGCCGTTGATGTTCGAGCGATCCCTACACGCCCAATTCCTAGTTCCGATGGCGGTTTCCCTCGGCTTTGGAGTCATCTTCGCTTCAGCGATCACGTTATACCTGGTCCCCTGCTCCATGCTGCTTGGTCATGATCTTGGACGCACTTTCAAGCAATTTCGAAACTGGTATTTTCGTCCGTTTCAACAGCACGACGATTCCTCGACCCGACCGCTTCCAGACAAGGCTTCTGTTTAATGAACGTTCACGGCGCGGACCGTATCGATCATCGGGCCCTTGCTTTCCACTTCCAAAAAAACGGGAGCACAAGTGACCACCGCTACAGCGGCTAGAAAATACCCAAAGAGTGTCGTGCCTGCGATGGAGAACAAGGTGTCGTGCACCATGAGCTCGTCCGATCCAAAATAATCGTGCAGTTTGGGGTGCGTTGACCACATGGCCTGACCAACCGCGTCAGAAAAATAAAAGACGAGATGGCCATCCTCCCACCAAANTCCCTCGACGGGACTGAATTGCCACGGTATCAGGCCGAGAACCACCAGCGAAAAAACGGCCACCAGCAAACCTTTTTTGGCTGATGTTCCCTCGTCTTACCTTGATTCCATTGTGATTCCCTCCACAGACTTCGCCTCGAGGATCTGTCGCCANCCAATTCCACTCTGTTCCTGTAAAAGCAATCAACGGATGGGAATCACGAGCTGCAACAGCCCATGGTTGGGGCCATTACCATTCCTTCAAAGCCTGATCGATCTCGTTCGCATCCTGCGCAACAGCACCAATTTCATAATGCCCCACCTGGAAGGCGACAATCAGATCCGTACTGTTAAACTCACCGTCGCAGTTCCAATCGCCTTCTGCCCACCCGGAATTACCGGCGACTCCATCTTCATACTCACCCGCCTGGAAGATCACGATGAAATCAGTGGAATCAAAAACACCATCGAGATTTGCATCACCGAGGTCCGTTCCCATTAAATCGCGGATCAGGAACAGGTAGTCCTCCTGGTTGGGCGTTCCGTCAGAATTCAAATCGCCTCGAAGATCCCCATCACCGATCAGGGAACAGAGAATATCGATATCGGCATCATCGAGCCGACCGTTTTGGTCAAGGTCAGCCGCCCCGACCTCAGCTTGCCACCGCCCCGGTGACGGTTGAGCTGCTTTCCAGCTCGAAGCAAAGTCACCGTATGCCTTGGTCGGCTTACGATGAAGGGACATCCCAAGTCCATCCGCAGAGGTTGGCCAGGGAGACTGATCGTCGAATTCAACGCGATCGACCAGGATATAACCGACCCCCAGATCGGCCGCATCCTCCGGACGTTCAATGCGGAGGGTCTCTCCGCCATTGTCGAGCACACCGTCAAAAGGACCGTAGAGCGGAAAATCGGCGGCCACATTGAAATGCTGTCGAAACGCCGTCGCCGTGTCTGAATCCACGTCGGGATCAAAGCCAACAAGAATCGCGCCTCCGCCGGCCGGCAAGATTGTGTTTATGGGGAAATCAAAATCAACACCACCCCGCAAACGCCAATGACTAACGACGCTTGGAGTCTCCGTGCCGTTCCACACCTCCACGAATTCTCGTTGGCCGGTCGTCAAACCGTTCCCTGCATCGGCCGGTGGATGATAATGGAATTCGGAAATGAAGACCTCCGGTGAAGCCGGACCTGAGTTTTCGTTGCCGAATGTTTGACTGTTCATTGGAAAGAGCTCACCACTTCCATTCGGCCAACGCCCAAGAGACACTCCATTTTCGGTCGCGCTGAATCTAACGTGATCAATGAAGCGTGTCGGGCGTCCCGATCCATCGGCGGCAATCAGCCAAGCATCATCAGACTGCTCTCCTTTAAAGCCAAAGCCGAGTTGATTCTCATCGGTTCCCCAATAACCTCCCGCTGCAATCGTTGTTCCCGCGGGAATGCGGTAGCGGAAGTAATCTTGACCGGAATCACTGATATACCAACCTCCGATATCAATATTGGTACCTGTCGGATTGAAAATTTCGATACGATCAACCTCGGGCAAATCGGTGTGCGTCAACAATTCATTAATGACCACCTCCTCAGAGGTTCCTTGGCTATCAGCCCCCGGTGATCCACCGAATTCACGACTCGATCTCCAACTCGACGATAGACTCGGATCGAGGCCGTTAGCAATCACCTCGAGGCTACTGCCACCCCCATCAGCTCGCCCTGGCCACGGACCACCATCGTTAAATCGGAACATTTGCAGGGTATCGCCGGCGGCAGACAGCAGGGTCAATTGTTCACCAGCGTTGTCCAACTGTCCGCGATAATTTCCGTCTTCATTCTCGCCAACGCCATCTGCGATCCTGGGACCGTTTCCATAGCGTGATTGGAATGCATCTCGATTCCGAACCACCACGATTCTCTCACCGGAGGCGAGTACCTGCGGAGCAAAGTCAAATCGAATTCCCTCATGCTTGCCGCCGATGACTCGATCGACAAACCGCACTCCTGCCAAATCGATATCATGTTCGGAAGCATTTAACAGCTCAACAAATTCGAATGCTTCGGCAGAAACATTTAATTCACCGAAGCCTGCATCCGCGGGCGCCGGGTGATAGTTCAATTCGGAAACCACTAAATCGCCTGGCTTCGCAGCGTTCACCAAGAAGGTCGCAGCGGTCATCGCACTCCAAGACGTTCCGTCTAACACCCGTGCCTGGATGGTCTCCGTACTACCGATCGCGAGATTCGCGGTGAATCGTTGGGCAGCGGGGCTGATGTTGCCACCGGGTAGCCGGGGATCGCTACCATCCCGGGTGAAGTAGATCTCGCCGCGATTGTCGGGGTTACGAATATTGAGGGCATAATTGGCCGGCACGTCGCCACCGTGCTGGCCGAATTCAGGTGCATCCAACGACGGATAGATGCGAGCAGACTTCAATTGCCCCAAGACGGTATTGGAACGTCCCGGGAAATACCTTCCGAGCAAACCTCGCCCCTCACCGTTGTATTGCATCCATTCCGTTCGGGTATGAGCACGACTGCTACGATTATCTCCCCATCGAGCTGATTCACCTCGGATGGCTTGATCGACTTCGGTCATTCGTTTCGCCCAGAGCTCGGAGGTATTCTCTGATGTCAATACGCCATCGTTATAGAAATGCTGGCGAATGAGATCGGCCATCCGCAATTGGTACTCTTTATTTCGAATCAGTTTGCTGTGCAAATCGGTTGGGCTTTCACCGACATCATTATTCGAGTCCGTCACANGCTCAGCATCCCAACTGTGGAACCGCCAGGGACCACCTTCACGTGCCGTGGCGTACCAGTTTTTATGCGGCCAATCGTGATTCCCGGTAAACCAATTCGCCAGGAGATAGGTAATAAAATTATCGACATCCAGGTGCCGCTCGAGATTCGCCCACGCTTCCAGGCTGTCGGAGTCCGACCTCACTGCATTGGCAGCTGCGACCATTGCCGAATAGGCCGAGCGCGCACTCTTGCCATTCCCATTACTGATGACGGTGCTGCCATTATGCTTAACAGCATGGAACTCCTCCTTGTTGCCACCGAACATCTTGGCGGCCCAGGCATGATCCGGACGATCGTGCACGTAATACATGCCCCAGTAAAGTCCATTCAGATAGATGTTCATAAAGCGACCATAGGGCGAATACCCACCCATGGCATTATGCAAATCCGCAACATACTGATCCTGAATGTACTGTGGCATATTGTGCTGACCGCTGTGCAACCACGAATGATTCAGGACACCGTCCAAGATAACGTTGTCATAGGCATCGACCGGCGAATCTTCGTAGAGCGCGTGATTCAGCTTACTCGGCCCGAAGGGTGCTTGAAATTTCCCTCTTATCGACAACTTGTAGAGTTTCCACCGACCCGTGCTTGATCCGCCTTGGATCTGCACCGACCCATCAATCTGGAATTCCTCAGAGCCGTCGTCGGTAATCAATTCCATCGAAGCAGCGCGAGGGCTACCCGAACCGGAAAGGTAAATCTGGCGTGAACCGAACAGATCGTTGACATCCATCACCACGGACAAACTTGGAACCGCCTTTATATCCTCGACTGTCCAACGATTCTCAGCACTCGCATGATTTACAATATCGGGGTCAACCTGATAATCTCCCGTGACATTCCCCCAACGTGTTGGAAATCCTGCGGGAGTCACCTGTTTCCCTGTCGCAGGATCAGTTGCCTGTTGCAGAACGGCCTCAGGGAAGATGTACGACTGAGTATCCACATCCGTCGATTCAAAGCCGGTCTTATAAGCAAAGACTCTCACCATTGAGGTCGTACCGATATTGAGCGTCGCCAACGGTGGCGTCGAATCATTCGGGGCATCGACTCGCTGGCCATTCGTCTTGGTCGGCTTTGAGCCGTCAAGCGTATACACCAGAGTGGCACCGACCGTCGCTGAGCGGATCTCAAGCTGGAATGGTTCATCATAGAAACCACGGTCGTGACTGAACTTGGTATCCGCCACAAGGTTCAACGTCGCGTTGGAGTTATCGGCACCCGGTGTATCGTCGGCGTAAAAGTGAGGTTTTCCGGCGGCATCAATCCCGTAAGAAATATCGGGTAACTGAGCTGGGTATTCGGGTACATACGCATGAATCACCCCGTCCATCGAAGTAACAGCCAAATATTCTCCGCCTGCCGACAATCGGAAATTCGCATGCAGGTTCCCACGTTCGTCAAGTCGCGTGTCGGTCAGGTCCTCGCCTGATGCAAAGACCACAAGATGCCCCTTGGCGGGAACCGAGATTCCATTGGGAAACGCCCACTTACGAAGTTGCTCGGCGTCGTCGGTGAGATACAGCCCGCTCAGGCTTACCGCCACGTCACCGGGATTATGGATCTCGATCCAGTCGGGATAAATCTGATCGCCATAACTACCACCGGGAGTGGATCGAATCCGAGTACTCAGCGACGAACTATTGCTGGCCATGAATTCAGTGATCAGGAGAGCCGGAGCTTTTTCTGTCCTGAAAGTACTCGACGCGTCAGCCCAGGAGGTGCCGGCGAAATTCGTCGCGCGCACGCGGTAAAAATAGTCACGTTCTGCCGAAAGTCCCTCGAGAGTAAACGCGAAGGCGCTTTGTTCAAAACCTACCTCAACCTGTTGCTCCCAGGCTGCTGGATCAGTACCGCCATCCGTTGCCCCGTAAAACAGTTCGATGAAGGGCTCGTCGTTACCCGCATCCGTGACTCTTCCTCGTATTTCTGCCGTTGTCGCAGATACCAGTCCCTCAGGTTCGTGAACGACGACCGGAATGGAAACTGAAAGAGTGGTGAAGGTGCCCACATCGGTCCAACCATCGCCAATCTGATTCGTCCCCTTCGCTCTGTAAAAATAGGTGGTTCCGCTCTGAAGCCCCGTCACCGTATCCGCCAATAGCCCATCTCCGACTCCCAGATCGCTGGAAGACTGCCAGGCCTCTCCATTCGTCCCAGCATCCGATGTTCCCCAATACATGGTGACTGCGGGTAAGTCGTTACCAGCATCCAGGACCTCAGCCGTCAAAAGCGCCTGAAAGGCTTCGATATCGATCGCCCGCAAATCACCCATTACGGGAGCGGTAATTTCGGAGGTTTGGAAACTGCGACTTTCTGCTGACCAGGCCGTTCCAGCAGCGTTCGTTGCGACGGCGCGGTAATAGTAGTTTGTACCACCCTGAAGGTCAGAGATGTCGATGGAGAAATCACCTTCCTGCTTAGGCAGTAAAAATGCGTTTTGCCAACCGGTCGGATTTTGGCCTCCATCGGCGGTGCCCCAATAGACAATGATGTAGGGTGCATCATTTCCTGAATCCTCGATCGTACCATTCATCGTTGCCGATGTTGCGGTCACGTTCGAGGCAGGCAGGTTAACGACCGTTGCCTTTGTAATCGGCTCCGTTCGGAATGTCGCGGTCGACGGTGCCCATGCCGAGCCTCCACTGTTCTCGGCGAAACTGCGGAAATAATACTGGGTATCCGTCTTCAGATTTCCGACAGCCCCTGTCGCACTCGCCTCTTGCACGCCCAGGTCCACCGAATTGTCCCAAGCATTCGCGTTCGTACCACCATCGTTGTCCCCGTAAAAGATTGTCACGTTGGGTGCGCTATTTCCATCGTCGGTCACCGTCGCCCCAAGCGTGGCCGTCACGGCCTTCACCTCAGATGCCTCACCGTTGACAATGGCAGGTGGCGTCGCCTCGAGATCGTCCCGATGCGTAATCTCTAAAAACGCAATTTTGTGGTTCGATCCGGTATCTCGTGGTGTAATCCGAAACAGTCCGTCCACCACCTCGAATTCAGACACATCATACACGTCCCAGTGATCAGGCCCGTCAGGATCGTCGAGCGAAACGATATTGTCTCCACTCACCAGATCCAAGTCGTTGATCTGATCCGTGAAGCTTGGATCACCCGCAACCATGTGAACATCGTAAAAGCCGTTCCCGAGTGCGATCTGCCAGCTGTGGTTGTCTCCCTTAATAAAATGATTGAGCGTATCGTAGCGTTCATCCGCCGAATCATTATCGTTTCGATTGCGAGTTGCCCCTTGAGTATCGGGAGTCAGCTGACCATTCAACCAACCATAGATAAAACCATTTCCTCGGTTACCATAAGATGCACCAGCATCCGCAACATACCCTGAGAGCTCCGGATATCTGCCATCATCAATCGTACTGTCCTGCTGAAAATTAACCTTAATCGGTTCAGCATGCAGCAAAATGCGTGGCTCCAAAGGCTGGGTTCCCTGCAGAGAATTTTGTCCAAGCTCCCGTCGCTGCCTACGTTGGTTGCGGAATCTTGCTGCCATATCTTCATCGCCTTCAGGTGGGGTATCGTGGTTGTCGGGATAGATGTTCGGATTCATTCACGCATCCCGAGCGCAGAACGATCAGCAGGCCCGCGATTCACTTCGCGCGCCTCTAATCTCCCAAATTAACCCAATTCGGCTGTTCAGCCAATGAAAACCGCTGCCTAGATTCAAAACAAACAGCGAGAAAACTCGTTTACTCGTAAAGGCTTTTGATTTCGAACGCCATGACAGTTCCAAATCCACCCTATCGAGCCTCGAACGCTCAGCCCCTGCTAAGGGAGCTAAACCTGTAAACGAATTCGTTGAAGCAATGTTTCGCCAAATAACGGCTGGCTTTCCCCTCAATCTTCAAAACTTTGACCTGAGTTGAGTGACCTCAATGTGCACTGAATATCGAGGCGATCCCCCAATCCACGATTGCGGGACATCACCCAACGTCGATTCCTGAAATAAAGCCATTTCCATCCCTCGAATTTGTGCTCAGGATTGACGCGCTCTAAACTGGCTGGGAATTCATTTCGTCCCTCCCTTAACGGTGGAACCCCATGTTTTCCTACCCACGGATTCGGTTATTCCTGTTGGGCTTGTTAATGACCTTTATTGGCTTGACTTCTTCCCAAGAGGCGACTGCCCAATCGGCGGCATCACGGATGAACAAATTGGCAAGTTCATTGGGCCCGGACATTCTTCCTTTACTGGAGTCCCACTGTTACGAATGCCACAATCAGGACTTAGCTGAGGCGGATATTGATTTGAGTCAGCTCAGATCGATCGAGGCACTTCGCCGTTCAACGCGAACTCTGATTCGAGTACGGGATATTCTTGAGAGCGGTCAAATGCCTCCCAAAGACTCGCCTCAGTTGAGCGATGCTGAGCATCGCCGTGTAACCGCATGGGTTCGCAATTTCCTTTTGTTGGAGGCGGAGAAACAGGCAGGTGATCCGGGCCCCGTTCTTCTCCGGCGACTCAACAACGCGGAATACACCTACACGATTCGCGATTTGACGGGCGTCAACTCCCTTTCACCCGCTCAACAATTTCCAGTCGACGGCGCTGCCGGCGAGGGTTTCACGAATACCGGCGAGTCGCTTGTCATCTCGCCCTCGTTGGTCTCAAAATATCTTGATGCAGCGAAGGAGATTTCCAAGCATCTGGTTTTGGAGCCCAACGGAATCCGCTTCTCCGAATTCACAACACGCCGCGACTGGACCGATGAGAACCTTGCCGCGATCCAATCGTTTTACAATCGTTTTTCGGAGGACAGCGAGGGCCGTAAAGTCGAATTGCATGGCCTGACTTTCCCAACGGACCAAGGCGGGCTGTTGCCCCTTCGAAGCTATCTACTGGCAACCCTGACGGAGCGTTCCAATCTCACGGAAGGCAGCATTACTCTTGATCAGGTTGCGGAGAAATATCAACTCAACAGGAAGTATCTCGGATTTTTGTGGCAGAGTTTAAATGACGATGGTCCGGAATCGCACATCCTCAACAGCATCCGAAATCAATGGAGCAAGTCACAAACGGAGGATGTCGACAAGATCATTAAAAGGATCCGCCACTGGCAGGGTGTTTTATGGAAATTTAATTCAATCGGTCATCTTGACCGGCCAAATGCGCCCAAGTACTGGATGGAGGCAAACAACCCGCTTCAAGAATCACATGCTTTTGAGATCCCCCTGACGGCGGCAGCGGATGCGGACACGGTGCCGATTTTTCTGGTCGCGGATACTGCAGGCGAAGCTGCTCACGACAATGTTGTTGTCTGGAAAAACGCGCGCCTTGAAGGCGAAGGGCGCCCTCCACTGCTCTTGCGTGATCTTCAAGGCGTTCAAGACCGACTCGACACGTTTCGCAAAGAATTATNACATAACACGGCTCAATACCTCACTGCTGCCGGCAATTGGAAACCTGGATTGTCCGTAGCCGAGTTGTCCGAAGAAGCAGACNTTTCACCGGAACTNCTCGCCGGCTGGATGAATTACCTGTCGATCGGAGACCAGAACGTNACCATCACCGGCCATTTTACGGAAAAGGTCGACAAACAAGATCTCTACATTCATGGCTGGGGCAGTGATGCAACGCCATCCGTCGTTGCCAACTATTCCGATCAAACGGTCATCATTCCCGGTACGACGCCACCACGTTCGGTCGTTGCGCATCCGTCCCCGACTCAGTACGTTGCGGTCGGTTGGCAAAGCCCGATCGAAGGTACCGTTCAGATTAAGGCAGAAATCTCTGATGCGCATAACGCCGGCGGGAACGGGATCGCCTGGATTCTCCAACATCGAACCAACAAGCAAATGAAAAATCTGGGGAAGGGCGAATTTGATGAANNAGGCCAGACCAAGATTGAACCGATCGAATTGTCCGTCAAACCGGGGGAGGTCATCGCGGTTTCGATCGGTCCACGAGCAGGTAATCACGGTTTCGATCTGACGCTAATCAACTTCACCATCACGGAACAAGCAGGGAACCGTCGCGTCTGGGACCTCGCAGCCGACAACCATGCCGATCTCGCTGAATCCAATCCACACAAGGACCAGTATGGAAATCTGAGCTGGCATTTCTTACAGGGCCCTGTCGAGGATGTGTTCAATACTCCTGATTCACCAGGACGCATTCCCGCNAATTCCCTGTTAGCCAAATGGGAAAAGACGACGGACCCAGCCGAAAAGGATCGGCTCGCCGAGGAGATTGAGAAGCTCGTCACGTCATCCTCCCTTCCCCCGGATGAGGCCAATGCAAAAATGATCGGCCAGATCCGATCACTGCTCTCGGAACTTGACCTGGCCGGGTTACTGAAGGACATCCCCGTCGATCCGCGTTTCGGACGTCTCCCCACGGGCGAAGCCACTACGTCGAGTGATCTCGCCGTCACGGCACCTCAGACCGTCCGATTCGACATTCCTGCCCATCTTGCGAAGGATCGGACACTTAAGGTTTCCGGTAAGATCCACGGAGACCACCGCGATTCCGGCATTGCACAGTTGCGAGTCACCACAGAACCAGTCGAACCTTTAGGCGATTTATCGGGAACACATCCTATCGTCTGCGTTAACGGCAGCGAAGCCTCTCAGAATTTGATCGCGAATTTCGATCGCTTTCGTCAACTGTTTCCTGCAGCACTCTGCTATCAACGTATTGTCCCTATCGATGAGGTCGTCACATTGACCCTCTACTATCGGCAAGACGATGCGCTCCGCGAGCTGATGCTAATTCCCGCCGAAGCTGAAACTCTCGATGCACTCTGGGATCGCTTGTTGTTCGTGGCTCAAGAGCCCCTCATCTATTCAGTCGCCTTCGAACAGATTCGAGAATTCTCCACTCAAGACCGTCCTGATCTGGTCGTGGAATGGAACAAAATCGCACAACAGGTGGAGCAACGCACAGAGGTGTTTCGCCGCAAGTTGATGGCCGCTGAAGCGATTCATGTCGACGCGATCCTGGAATTTGCAGCGGATGCATGGCGACGCCCTTTAGCACCCGCGGAAGCCCTCCGGCTACGCGACACCTACTCACAGCTTCGGGCTCGGGACCTCGACCATGAAACGGCAACGAGACTACTTTTGGCAAGAGTTCTTGTGGCACCCGCATTCCTTTACCGCCTGGAAAATCCCAGCTCTGGTGAGNACGCCCAACCTGTGTCGGACCTCGAGCTCGCAACTCGCCTCAGCTATTTCCTTTGGTCATCGACTCCTGATCAGGAGCTTCGCCAAGTCACCGAGGTTGGTAATTTGCGCGAGCCGGAGATCATGCAAGCGCAGGTCGACCGAATGCTCGCGCATCCAAACATTCGCCGTATGGCAATTCATTTCGGCTGCCAATGGATGCATCTTCGAGACTTTGACAAGGACGCTGAAAAGAATGAAAAGCTGTATCCCGAGTTTGTCCAGCTTCGCAGTGAAATGTACGAGGAAACCGTCAGGTTCTTCGAGCATCTATTCCGCGAAGATGGATCGATCCTGGACATCGTTTCGGCAGACTACACCTTCCTCAATGAAAGATTGGCTGATCATTATCAAATCTCCAACGTCAAGGGTGAGCACTGGCGACGNGTCGACGATGTGCGACAACAGGGACGTGGAGGCATTCTGGGAATGGCGACCTTCCTGGCAAGTCAATCTGGTGCGTCCCGGACAAGTCCCATCTTACGGGGCAACTGGGTCTATGAGACGCTGCTAGGTGAACGCCTCCCCAAACCGCCGGCTGACGTCCCTCAATTGCCCGAATCGCTTCCCGAAGGGCTGGACGCGCGAACTCTCATCGAAATGCACAGCCAAGTCGAAGGCTGTGCCAAATGCCATTTGAGAATTGACCCTTATGGTTTTGCNTTGGAGCAATACGACACAATCGGTCGCAATCGCCCCGAAAACGTCAACACGCGGACCCAATTATTCGATGGCCAAAAAATCTCGGGCTTTGACGAATTAACCGAGTACCTTGGTACCGAACGTCGCGATGACGTCGTTCGTCAGTTCTGCCGAAAGTTGCTCGGTTATGCTCTTGCTCGAGAGGTACAACTCTCGGACGAACTACTGTTGCAAGAGATGCATCAAAAATTACGAGACAGTGAATACCGATTCAGTGTCGCTGTAAAGGCCATCGTCGAAAGCCCTCAGTTTCAGCAACTACGTGGAGCGGATTACGTCTCCCCGTAACGTCAAGTGATTTTCCGGAATTCCGTATCGTCGATCCTAGACGACCGGCAACTCGTAACCCTTGCGGCGCGGTCGATCGAGCAATTGGTTCGCTTCATCATCATTTTCAAATTGTTCGCGATCTGGATTCCACGTCAGCTTTCGGCCGAGCTCTCGGGTGATATTGAGAAGATGGCACACGGTCACCGAACGGTGACCAATTTCAACATCGGCGTTGGGTTCCTGTCGCGAGTGTATGCAGTCGAGCCAATTTTGAAGATGAGGTGCAGCCGTCCAACCAGGCCCTTCCCATTTTTCTCGCACGGCGGGATCGGGAGCATCCTTCAAAAAGTCGACAGGATTGGTCGTGTACTTGTTCCGATTGATCTCGATCTTGGCCTTCTCCCCTACGAAGATCGCTCCTCCCATTGGCCCACCTTCTAATTCGAAACGCACTTCCGGTCCGTCTTCATAACGCATGGACACCTTGCCATTCAATCCTTCCGTGACCGGCCAAAGCTCTCGCGGACCTGTGAGGCTTTTGCCTAAAGCCGATTGAATCTGGTCAATACCGTGGGCGCCCCAGTTGGTCATTTCACCGCCAGAGTAGGCTCGCCAACGCATCCAACCAAATTGAAGGCGATTATTAAAGGGGCGCAACGGCGCCGGCCCACACCACATATCCCAATTGTCACCTACCGGGATAGGCTCTTGTGGCAAGCCTTTGTAGATGGTCGGCCCGGTGTAGTTAACGGCTTGCACAACCTTCAGGTCACCGATACCACCCGTTCGAACAACCTCGCAGCAATATCGATTAAGCTCCATCGTACGTTGCTGCGTGCCAACCTGAAAAACACGTTGATTCTGACGTGCCGCCTTGACGATTTCGCGCCCTTCCTTGACGTATGCAGTCAGTGGTTTTTCCGCGTATACATCGAGACCGGCTTGGCAGGCATGAATACATGGTAGAGAACGACCGTGGTCAGTCGTCGCCACAATCACAGCATCCAATTTCTCCTGATCCAGCATCTGCCGATAATCACCATAGGTGGCCCAACTTTTCTTTTTCTCTCGCAGCGTTTGCTTCAGATGTTCCTCGTAACAATCAGCAATCGCAATGATTCGGCCCGGCGATGGAAGCTGATCCATCAATTGTCGAGCTCGATTCCCTGTCCCAATCACTCCAACATTCACCGTGGATGCAGCGGTTTCTCTCGCCGGTGCTGAGGAGGCCCCCCAGACCATCAGCGCGGCCCCAGCGGCGCCTTGTTCACGTAGAAAGCTTCGTCGGGTCGATCGCTTCGACATTTCCTACTCCTATTTCGCTTGAATATGAATGCCCACCGTGTATATCGCCCTGAACCTGGAATAGCAAGCACGATCTCCACCTCAAACGGGTTACACGCAAGCCTTTCCTCCGGAAAAAGGCCGCGGTTAGAAACGGCCCCGCAGCTTCTTGTATTCGACAATCGAGTCGAATCCCACGTCTGTACGCATCGTGCCGATCGATTAGGCTAGAAGTTTGCCCCACCAGGAAGGAAAAGCTACGATATTTTTGATCCGACCGCCTGAAATTCCCGCACGGATCACCGGGCCATTCTGCCAGCACCCAACATGTTGCACTTACCTCGATTCACCGTCTCTCGATCAGCTGCTCAGCTGCTCCTTGGTGCGCTGTTCTTGACGTTGGCATTGGGTTGCGGGTCAAGATCTGCACAGAACAACACCGTCGAAAAGTCGCCTGCGACCGCCGCGTCTACCGACCACGATGGGAATCAACTGAAAGGGGGCTCCGCAAAAGCCTCCCCTCATCGCTTTGTGCTGATGCCAAGTGAAAGTACGGGCGTCGATCTTGAACACCGCCTGTCCGACAACAGCCCAGAAGGACGCCTCTACCACACCGGATACGGGTGCGGAGGGATTGCCATTGGAGATATCGACGGCGATCAGTTACCGGATTTGTATTTCGGTAACGGGCCTGGTCCTAACCGGCTTTATCGAAACCTCGGCAATCTGCGATTCGAGGAGATTACGGACGCTGCGGGTGTAGATGGAGGTGCCACTTGGAGTACCGGCGTCGTGATGGTCGACATCGACAATGACCATGATCTTGATTTGTATGTCTGCAACTATGACAGTGCAAACCTGCTCTACATCAACGACGGGACAGGACATTTCACCGAAGCTGCTTCCCAATGGAATCTCGATCACAAAGATGCCTGCCTGACAGCAACGTTCCATGATTACGATTGCGACGGTGACCTCGACGTCTTNTTGCTCAACAACCGCTACTACCGAAAAGGGGGTCGGCCAACGAGCCCGCCCTTTGTCATGCAGAATGGCAAACCGGCAATCAAGCCAGGGTATGCCCAATACTACACGCTCAATGAAAAGACTCCGGGCAAATACTCGGTCGACGATTATGGACGGCCAAATCGATTCCTCCGAAACAACGGCAGTTCTTTCGAAGACATTACCGAGGCCGCAGGAATCAGCGGTCACGGCCACACACTCTCAGCGACCTGGTGGGATTACAATCAGGATGGATGGCCCGACCTGTATGTGTGCAATGACTTCAACGATCCCGATCGTCTCTACCACAATAATGGCGACGGCACTTTCCGCGATGCATTGAAAGAAGTCGTCCCTCACACGCCCTGGTTTTCCATGGGATCAGATGCTGGCGACCTCAACAACGATGGCAATGTCGACTTTTTCTGCGTCGACATGTCAGCGCGAACTCATTTCGGCCAAAAGACAACGATGGGCGCAATGAACGCCGAACGCATGGCCGAGGTAGCGGGTCCACCACCGCAATACATGCGTAACGCCGTCTACATGAACACCGATGCGGGCCGCTGCATGGAGGTGGCCTACCTTGCAGGGCTTGCCGATTCGGACTGGTCCTGGGGAGCGAAACTCGCGGACCTTGACAACGACGGACATATGGACGTGTTTGTCACCAATGGCTCGGTTCGTAGCTTCAACGATTCAGACGTTCCCTTTGAAACAAGCATGTTGATTGGCAAAACTTATTGGGACCTGTATCGCCATCTCCCAGAACGTCCCGAACAAAATCTGGTGTTTGCGAATCAGGGTGACCTCAAATTCAAGGATCAAAGTCAGGCGTGGGGACTCGATCTGGTCGGCATGAGCTATGGCGCAGCGTGGGCCGATCTCGACCAGGACAACGACCTTGATCTGATTGTTGCCAACATCAATCAACCGGTCAGTATTTACCGAAATGACGTCGCCAAAAACCCCGGCTTTACCGTACGTCTACAAGGAGAGACCAATAACAGCTTTGGTCTGGGAGCTCGCGTCGAACTGGAAACCGACAAGTCGCGCCGGATTCGCTATATGAACCCGATGTCGGGATACCTGTCAAGCAATGAACCGATGGTCCATTTTGGCGTCGGCGATGAACAGCCACGCCACCTCACCGTCGATTGGCCGTCCGGAGGCCGACAAACCGTCGAGGTGGGCGATCAACGAGTGGTAGTGGTGAAAGAGGCTGACCTGCGTCCCATCTCTGGTCAAACCGAAACTCAAACACTGTTCTCCCAAACAAACCCCCTCCCCTACCAACACCAAGAGTCATCCTTCGATGACTTTGAACTTCAACCGCTACTTCCCAACCGCTTATCCCAGCTTGGCCCTGGTATCGCGACGGCAGACATCGATGCCGACGGCGATCTCGATTTGTACATTGGCGGCTCAAAAAGATCTCCAGGCAGTTTGATGATCAATGACGGACAGGGAACATACCGTCCCCTTGTCACACAAGCATTTCAGGATGACTCAGGCTACGAAGATATGGGATGCTTGTTCTTCGATGCCGATGGCGATGACGACCAGGACCTTTACGTCGTTTCAGGAAGTATCGAATCACTGGACAACATGGGGCTGTTGATAGACCGACTCTACCTGAATGATGGCAACCTTAATTTCACTCGATCCAGCGCTTCGACGCTTCCAACTTCCGAGTTCAGCGGCAGTGCGATTTCAGCCAGTGATTTCGACCGGGACGGCGACCTCGATCTGTTCATTGGTGGGCGCGTCGTTCCAGGACGATACCCAACCTCGCCGGGCAGTCGCCTCTATCGTAATGACGCCGGTCGATTCACCGACGTCACCCGAAAACACGCTGAAGCATTACTCAGCACTGGCATGGTGAGCGGTGCTACCTGGACGGACGTGGACGATGATGGATGGGACGACCTGGTGATTGTCGGTGAGTGGCATCCAGTACGTATCTTCAAAAATCAGCAAGGAACGCTGGTTAACCAGACGGTTTCGAGCAGTCTCGAACAGGTCAGTGGATGGTTTAACGGCGTCACGGCGCGCGACCTGGACGGAGATCAAGACATCGATCTGGTCGTCACCAATTTCGGTTTGAATACAAAATACCATGCATCCGCCGCACATCCCGCACTGATCTATTACGGCGATTTTGAAAACAACGGACGCATGCGGATCGTCGAAGCAGAATACGAAGGAGAAACTCTCTTCCCGATACGAGGCAAAAGCTGTTCGACACACGCCATGCCGTTTCTCGGCAAAAAGTTTGAGACCTACCGCGATTTTGCCCTCGCAGACTTGGGCGAATTGTACACACAAGATTGCCTGAACGAGTCGAGCCAATTTGCTGCTACCGATCTGCAAACCGGCGTGTTCCTCAATGAAGGGAACTTCGAGTTTCGTTTTGAACCACTACCTCGCCTTGCTCAAGCATCTCCAGGATTTGGTGTGGTCGTCACCGAAGTCAACGGCGACAATCATCCCGACATTTACCTGGTGCAGAACTTCCACGGTCCTCAAGTGGAAACGGGCAACATGGATGGTGGCGTCAGCCTGCTCTTGCTCGGTCAAGGAAACGGTCAATTCACCCCCGTTTGGCCAGCCAACAGCGGATTGATGGTGCCTGGAGATGCCACTGCTCTGATTTCAACCGACGTCAACCAGGATGGTTGGGAGGATTTCGTAGTCGGAGTCAACCAAGGAAATCCCCTCGGTTTTGTCCGGAAACCAGATGAAACCTTACGGCGAATCACCGTCAAGTTATCAGGGCCCGTTGGCAATCGTACGGCAGTCGGCAGCCGAATCACTCTCAACCTTGTAAATGGCTCAACGCAAACTGCCGAAATTCACGCCGGTGACGGATATCTGTCTCAGTCCTCCGGACAGATAACCTTTGGTCTCGGCGATTCTGAAGTCGAAACGATTCATGTGGAATGGCCCGATGGCGCAACGACTACTCACCCGGGTGCGTCTGACCAGCCTCATTACACTCTGACCTTCGACGCCGATGCTCGTTTCTAACAGCGAATCTTAACGCTCTGTGTTAAACTGAGCTGCAAGGGTTCCCTTTCGAGTTCAGACTACGGCCGCGCTGTCGACCCGGTGAAGCACCTGCAGTCTATTCCCCGGGCAACGCCAATTCGAATCTCTACCATGAACGAGCATTCTTCGGACAATTATTCCGGATCGACGCCTGACCGCGAATCCAAACGAACCAGCCGGTCGCTTCTGGTCTACGGAGGCATTGCAACGGCCTGCCTGGGTCTCCTCATTACTTTTGTGGGCACGGTCGTTCTATCGCACTTCGGTCATAAGTCGGCAAATCCCATTGGCGATCAATTACAGTTAACTGGTCAGTTCATCATGCTGCTGTCGCTGATTGTCATCATCACTAGCTACCGTTTAACGCGACATCGTCAGAAGCTCGCAAAAATCACGGACTCGGATTTACGAGCACACACGAAGGCCAGTGTTTATCACAAAATCGGCGTCTGGATCATTTCGATTCTGTTGCTGACAGTTCCTCTAGTGCTAATTTTTGCCCTACCGAGCGAACTTTATTTTTCTGCCACCGCTCTTTGTCAGCTAACCCTTTTATCCTTCATGCTCGTGGTCATTGCTTATGACCGCTCGGAACTCCAAGCGTTCTGCATCGGAATCTTTTTGCCAGCGATAATGCTTTGTCTTAGTTCAAACGGGATCTTCCAAATGTCCTTGTATCCCGCTTTTTTCGCAGCGGACGTTTCAACGATGAACCCGATTATAAACCCGACCATTGTTTCAACTTCGGATCGACTTGAAGTCGGTATCCGATGGACCGCGCTAATCCCCCTTGGGCTCGGAGCGGTGAGTCTTAGATTCTGGATCGAACAGCGAAGGTTGTCGAAATCGAACAATGGACCCGGGAAGTGACAACGGATTCGAAACAAACAATATCCCGAAGAGCTTCGCACGGAAACTGGGCTGAACGGGCTCTTGGTACTAGAGTGTGTCGTAGCCCTAAAAATGGAGCAAACCAATGAAATACGCAATCCTTTTAATCGTAACCTGCTTAGCTTTGTCGATCCTTGGGTGCGGTAATAGGTGATGAAGCAAGAAACGATCGGGGGCTGGTTCAGCCTCGACAACGCCCGTGGGCGCTCAAGTAGACACAAAGTCCGCTCCCGCCGCCACTATTCGGTGACAGCGTTAAGCGATCCGGCCGAGGCCATTTTTGATTCGACCTCGGCACGCTGTGCGATTTGATTCAGCATGCCGTTGAAGATAACCGCATGTAGCGGGTACAGGCTGTACCAATAAGCTAAACCTACCAATCCAACGGGATCGAAGATTGCGGTTTGAGTAATGACCGTTTGTTCTCCGTCGGACAGCAGTTCAAACTCGAGCCATGCTCGACCAGGGACCTTCATCTCGGCCAGCAAACGGAGTTTTCGGTCGGGAATGTACTCTTCAACCCGCCACCAATCCAGCACATCTCCTACTCGCAAATGCTCCGGATCACGACGTGACCGACGTTTTCCGACGCCTCCACAAAGCAGGTCAATCCACCCTCGAATTGTCCATAAAAAATCAGCACAATACCAACCGTTTTTGCCACCAATCCTTCTAATCGGGGTGAACGCTTGCTGTGTGTTGACGGGAACGGTAACGCTACGCGAATCAACAACCCGGTTTCCGAACCGGATTCCCCCCCAACGGCGAACACCACGCGACGCAGAAAGCGCGTCGGACCAGCGCGTGTCAGCCAAGAGGCGGTCCTCTTTACTGAGGGCGCGATCGATGGAAGCCTTCAATCCCCGTGGCCTAATTGGAAAGGCCGACAAGGCGGACTGATCCTTGACAACCGTGGGATTGCGAAGGCTGTCGATGAGCTTCCTACCGACACGAGCGTAGACCGGCGTCACCAATCCGAGCCATAGACTTGAGAGACGGGGAGTCAGAACCGGTACGGATATAAACCACCGCTTTAAACCCCTTTTCCGGGAATAGACACGCATGATCTCCCCATAGCTGACTTGCTCGGGGCCTCCGACCTCGAAAACTCGACTCTCTTCTCCC
Organism: Planctomycetaceae bacterium; assembly: GCA_002723275.1. Taxonomy (GTDB): domain Bacteria; phylum Planctomycetota; class Planctomycetia; order Pirellulales; family Pirellulaceae. The sequence goes on along the minus strand of PBNZ01000005.1, from coordinate 95,961 downwards.
TCCCAATCGAGTGCGGCCATCAGGTAGTCGAGCAGATCTTCGATGGCAATGGGTTGCGCTTTGACACCAACCCACTTCGGACAGATTAGAAGAGGAAGTCGCTGGACTAAAGCACGAACGAGTTCAAATGAGAGGCTACCCGAACCAATCACAATTGACGCGCGAAATTCAATCAACTGGGGTTTAAACCTACCAAGGACTTCGCCGACTTCCTGGCGACTGCGTAGATGGGCCGAAAGCTCCTCCGACTGCTCACCCAAACCTCCGAGATAGATGATGCGACTGACGCCAGCTTGCTCCGCAGCCCTACCAAAATTTTCAGCGGCCTCACGGTCTTCAACCTCAAAGGATCCCGAAGAGGCCATCGAATGCACTAAATAGAAGGCCGTATCAACACCCGTGAGTGCCTTCTTCAACGACTCGTAGTTCAACACGTCACCTGAGACGACCTTTGTTTTTGGCCCCGTTCGACCCTCAAGGTTTCTTGGTTTACGAACTAGGCATCGAACTTCGATGCCCTGTGCCTCTAGCAGAGGCAATAAGCGACCGCCCACGTAGCCGGTGGCGCCCGTCAGCAGGACGGTTCTATTCATGGATCTCATGGTGCGGGATTCCGAAGCAAATGTTGAGCCGGGCTGAAGCTGATNACTTGACTAACCATCCACAACACAATACCTCCCCGAGCAGTCCATGCGAATGTTCGATACCAATTCCCAAACACCAGCCTTCGTTGAATATCCTCATCGTAGGAGTTCGCCAAGGCCGCGTGTTGCGGCACTTGCACGGCGTACGTCATGATCCAAATCGAACCGAGCAACACCAACCCCAGCCAGACCCAGGGTGTTGAAATCGCTGATGGCCGCCACCACAGGAGCATCACCGCCGTCGCAAGTTCAGCCAGCATCAGAGGTGCCACGACGTACGTCGTGAGACGCTGATGATCCATCTCATAGCGGCGAAAGCTGTCTCGCCCTACCTCTGAGAATAGGGGATAGTGCACGACCTGGACAAACCAGATCAAACCGACCATTGCCAAAGTCGCGCCGACTTGAATCAGCAGCGTCCATTTCACCATCGCGTTCATAACTCTGTGGTTCCCAGTGATTTTACGCATTTACTAAAATAGANAGGGTTTAACCGCAGGAAGGTCGAAATAACAACCCAAAAACAGTGCGAAGTTGCGTTGTTAACGCCTGTCCAGCCTTTCAGCTCGCTCCTANCATGTCATCGGTTAAATGGTTTTCCGATCTTCAACCGCGCCCGGAGACACACGAAAATGGCTCTCGCCTCGGCAAAACAGTCTAAGCAACCTGTACCTCCCGATACACTGGGAACCTGGGAAGTTGAAGTTTTCCACGACGGCGACTGTCCGATCTGCATCCGCGAGATGAATTGGATGCAAAAACGGGATGTTCATGGTCGGATTCGTTTCACGGACATTGCTGAGCCATCTTTTGACCCGGCCTTTTACAACCTAACACAAGAAGACTTTATCGCCGAGATTCAGGGACGTCTTCCTTCTGGCGAGTGGCTGAAAGGAGTCGAAGTCTTTCGGCGGCTGTATTCAGCAATCGGTTTCGGTGCAGCCGTCCGACTCACTCGGCTCCCCTTAATCGCGAGCGGGCTTGATTGGGGCTATAAAATTTTTGCTCGAAATCGACTACGGCTCACCGGTCGATGCACTAGTAACTGTGCCGCAACATCGGCGGCGCCTCGTTAACGTCTCGGGAAGGAACGACCGCGTGGTCGACGTCCCTGACCTTTCCGGCTTCCATGCTTTTGAAAAACCCTTTTCGCATTCTGTCTCACGCCCTCTGCCGACCGGATTTCGAACATCTTTCGTTGTGCCTCCCGATANGCGATAGCGTGTTCCACGATCGGCTTCGGGTAATTGTCACCTACACGACATCCGAATTTGCTTTGCTGTGAAAGCGACATTCGATGCGGCTCAGCGATGTGCTCATCAGGAACGCCCTCGAGTTCGGGCACATATCGTCGGATGAAGATTCCCTGAGGATCTTGATCGCACGCTTGTTTCGTCGGGGAGTAGATTCGAATCGCGTTGATCCCCGTCGTGCCAGACTGCATTTGCACCTGAGGAAAATGAATTCCGGGTTCGAAATCCAGGAAATGTTTCGCCAAATGCAGGGCCGTTGGTCTCCAATGAAGCCACAAATGATATGAGGCGAATGATGTCAGCATTGCACGCATACGAAAGTTGATCCAACTATGCTGCCGCAAAGCTCGCATGCAAGCGTCAACGATCGGATAACCTGTTTGACCGTGGGCCCAAGCATCAAAATAGCATTGATTGAAACACTCCTCTCGCAATCCATCATAGCTACGACTCATGTTCTCAAATTCCAAGCTTGGTTCGTCCTCAAGCTTTTGAATAAAGTGGCAGCGCCAACTTAATCGTGACTCGAACGCCCGTAAGGAACCCAGCCAAGTTCCTGTCGCTTTTCCGAAGGCTTTTGCGGCTTCCACNTCGACGCGACGATCCTTCACGGCTTGCGTGACTTGTCGAATTGAAAGGCAGCCCCAGGCCAAATAGGTACTCAAGCGACTGCAGGAATCCCACGCAGTCACGGGACTCGACAGTTCTTGCTGATACCGCTCACCTCGCGACTTCAAAAACGACTCTAGAAGATGTTTCCCCGATGCCTGACCACCGTACTGCAGCTCTGTCTTTTCAGATCGCGGTAGACCGAAGTCCGAATGGGTCTGGATTTTGTCAGTTTCAATTCCGGTGACAGGTACGATTTCGGCAGGAGGAGCTGGAACGGGCCGATCCATAAACCCCTCCCGCATGCGCGACCAGCCGTCACGACTACGGAGGCGCCGAACGACGGCGCTTTGCGGAATTTCTCGCCATGGTATGCCTGCCTGGCGAACCCAACAAGCGACCGCTAAATCACGATCAAACGTGAGGCGATTGCCGGTCTCTTCGTGGCTCCACAAACCCTCGATACCGAAATTGTGATGCAGCTTCGCAAGAACGTCGACCACGTTGCCCATCCGGAACGTAAGGGCGCCGCCTCGCTTGCGCAACTCGCGATCTAAATCTTGAAGCGATTCGTTGAGGAATTGAAGGTGAGAAGCATCATACTCATCGCTTCTGATCAATTCGGGTTCGTACACATACAAGCACAAACACCGCCCAGCCTTTGCCGCCCTTAAAAGGGGCAGATGGTCCTCAACACGAAGGTCACGTTTAAACCAAACGACGTGCACGCGCGGCCTCACATGGGCTAGTTGTTTCAAACACTCTCTGACGTCGGCGTCAGTTGTTCTGCAATCAGCTTGTAGAGTTCAAGTCGCTCTGTCCCGTGAATTATGGCTTGGACACGATCAAGACGATCAGTAATTTCCTGATCTGAAATCTCCAGATGTTTCAAAATCAGCCTGGCGTCATACCAAGTGGGCAGCCATGTCATCAGCTCTTTAAAGCGATCGACGCCCCCCGCAGCCTTCATGAAGTAGGGGTAATTCAGAATGAAGTACACGCGATCTTGGAAAGGAGAAGGGGACTCACAAAACTCAGTGGGGTCCAATACATAATGGCCAGCCTGAGGAGTCCAGGGGAGCCCGAGTTCCTCGAGATGTTGCGCCGCTTTGATTTCCTGTTCCGTAAACCGCATTTCCATACCCGAATATTTAATGTCGTGTCGTCTGGTCTAAAACAATGTTTTTTGGCTCTCACCAGCCACGATAGGATCGGCATCACAATCGAGGAGCCCTAAAACTCGTCCGGCCGCCGCCATTCCACTCAAGAAAGCTCCCTCCACGCGGGGCCCGCCGCACCAGTCACCACAACATCCGATTTTGCGATCTCCGTCGAAGACACATGAATCCGCTAATGGCTCAGGGGGCAATGCATACCGCCAGCGATGAGCAACAGCCCGCTCGACCTTCAACGTTGACAGTCCCGTCGCTGCGGTGAACGCCTGCAATAGTTCTTCGGCGACTGTCTCAGTAGATAGCTCGATGTTTTGGTGTGACCAATCTGAACTAGCATGCAAAACCCAAGTTTCAGGGCTTTGCGAGCGACCAGGCTTACTGCTGTTTTTGGAGATCCACGCAAGCGACGAATCGTTTACGAACGCCCCGTCAAATTCGAGTTCGGTGCTTTGTTCCAGGGCAAGCATGACAGCCCAACATTCGTGCATAGGAACTTCGGAAATCCTGGAAGCCATGGCCGCTTGCTCCGCAACTAGAATTGCTGCCTGCGGCGCAGGGGCCGATACGATGGATACGTCGAAAGATCCGAGGTCGCCTCTTTCCTTCCCTCTAAGCAACCATCGACCCCCTTTCAAGGTCAACGGCTCGACAGTGACTCCATAGTCCACCTTTAAATCATGAGCCAAGTGCTTGCAGATGGAATTCATTCCGGGAACGCCCACGTACCGGTCGACCCCGGACTTCTCCGCAAGGATCTCACCTTGCGAAAGGGAGACTAAGCGGCCTGCCCAGGGCCCGACCAGCCCATCTTGCCTCCAGCTGTTGACGTAGCGACGGAACCGACGATCCCGGGCAGTGAAGTACTGAGCCCCGTGATCAAATCGCAAGCCGCCATCTCCACGACGAGTTGCCATCCTGCCTCCGGCCCCGCGACTTTTCTCGAACACTTGGACTTCAAATCCATGGTCCGAAAGAGTGCGGGCGCACATCAACCCAGACAATCCGGCACCGACAACGGCAACGCGAGGCATCGACTTCATTAACGAACGCCTTGTCCGTTTCCCATACAACATCGGATCCAAACGTTTCGCATGCTGCTTCGTGGTTCGATCTCGCACCGTCCCCAACACAGGTTTCTCGGGCGTAAACGGACGATCGAATTGCCCAAGACACCAAAGTATCCCTCCATACGAGGCTGGATCTCGCCCATCCAACGCATAACGATGGTTCAGATCAATCAAGGTGGACAACGCTTGCTTGGCATCTTTCGTCCATGACAACAATGCCTTGCCCCAGGTCATTCTGACGTTGTTGTGCAGCTCACCATGAATCAGCAGTGATGCCTGCGCCGCATCCCACAAGGCGTCTCCCGTCACTCCCCTGGCGAGACTTTCCCAGGAAAACAACGCGTCGCGTTGGTCCTGTTCATGAGACCGCAATGTATCCCTGGCCCAAGACGGTAACGCCGCTAAACGGTCATGGTCTCGACGGAAGAAGCAGAAGGTGTAGGCAAGCTCGCGCCAAATCGTCAACTCGTCCAGAAACTTCTCAGCCCCTTCGTGATCCAATTCCGCTGTTTCGCGTGCGATTCGGAATGGAGATACCATCCCGTAGTGCAGGTAGGCCGACATCCTACTCACACCGTCGTAAAGCGCGTTGTTGCGGACACGAGCATATTTGCTCAACCCATTCTCGCGAAAACTCCGCCAGCGTTCGTATCCAGCCTCGGTACCACCTCGAGTGTGAGGTACCGGACCAATGGCGTGATCGATTCTGCATTGTGCGACAAGATCAGGGATGTTTGCTTCGGCAAGATCCACAGGACTGAACGGCAACTGGGGGAAATAATTTGGATACTTAGGTTCACCGAGATCCAGCTTACGAGTGAGCCGTTCACGGTACGCCCGTTCGGTCGCCTTCCGATACGCAAACGCCCTATCGTAAGCACGACCGACGAGTCGCATCGGCACCACGCACGCCGTATCGACTGTGATNACCGGTGTTTTCACGCGACGTGCCAACAGTTCGGTCCAATCCCATAAAGGCCGGACCGGCATCTCTTCCGTCACGACAATGGCAGCATGCTTGGCGAGATCGAATAGATACGCNTCGGATTGCCCCGGACNCTCAAGGTGAAAAGCGTAGCCCACACCGCGTTCCTGCATCGCACGTTGGACGTCCCGAGCGCCTTCGATGATGAATGTATGGTGCCGATCGGATGCGTAGGGATACCGCTCGCTTACGGCATGGTAGACAAATGCCGGGACATTCAATCGATTTGCCAAATCGATGGCAGTCTCCAACGCCGGGTTCTCATCGGCGCGAACGGCGGTGCGCATCCAATAAAGAACAAAGCTTCCGTCAATGGCATGATCCCCGTTGATGGGTCGAGACCGCTCCTGGAGAGCAAGGGTTAAAGCGGCGAGCAGTTCATTAATCTTGGCCACGACAGCCTCCTACCATCCAAAAGTTCCTGGTCCACCCTTGAAGGGACCCACGATTTTGGACGTGATCCATCCACCGTAGAAGTCGCCAACCTGGGATTCTACTCGTTCCTGATTAACAAAACAGGCATCGACGCAATTTGGATAGAAGGCAACGTACGAAGCAATTTGTGAAAATCTCGCATTGGGATAAGGGTAAAACCACGCCACATTTTCACTGTGCCGTTCGGGAGCAGCAAGCGTGTAGTACCACGCTTCTCCCTTCCACTCACACCAACTCCGATGGTCGCTCGACACTAGAAGTTCGGTGTCGATATCGAAGGGCGGAATGTAATAGACGGGCGGATGGCTCGTTTCGAGCACTCGTTTGCACCGAACTGAGTCGGCAATGACGCGATCCCCAACGAGGACACGAATACGGTCCCTCACATCTTCGATGCGAGGGGGCCGCGGGTAGTCCCAAACACTTTCCTGACCAACTTCAAGTTTCGATACTCGATTACTCATGAAATTTTCTCGTCCTTCACCAACCTCTCCTCGTTTCCACTAAGCCTCTTCACTTTTATATGTCTATCAAAGGCATTTGAGGCATTGTCCAGCCTATTTTCCCGACTCCACTTGTCAGCTAAGAGTCTGGATACTACTTATGTTCTTATGGTCATGCTGTAATACCTGTCGATTTTTTCACTCGAATGCCCGATACCATGTCAAATCCGAAGCACGATCGAGATGTTCTAATTGTTGGCGGCGGAATTGCCGGACTTTCCTGTGCCCTCGAACTCACGAAGCAACAGATATCTTGCCGTATCTTCGAAGCAAGTGACAGAATCGGCGGGCGTGTGCAAACCGATGAGGTACAGGGGTTTCTCTTAGACCGCGGATTTCAAGTTTTTCTAACAGCCTACCCCGAAGCCGCGAGAGTTTTGGACTACGCAGCCTTGGAGTTGTGCAGCTTCGAGCCAGGAGCCTTAATCCATATCGGCGGACGATTCCATCGACTTTCCGATCCGTGGAGACGCCCGCAGCACCTGTTCGCGACCGCATTGTCCGCGGCAGCTTCCTTAAGCGATAAGCTGAGAATTGGAAGCTTTCGGAAAAGCACCACCCAACCTTCCTTATCAGAATTATTCCACCATCCGGAAACGAAGACTCTCGAATTACTGCGTCAACGCGGTTTTTCAGAGGTCATTATTGAGAAATTTTTTCGTCCGTTTTTGGGAGGTGTTTTCCTCGACCGAGAACTTGCAACGTCGAGTCGAATGTGCGAATTCGTGTTTCGAATGTTTTCGACCGGTTCGGCTGCAATCCCTAAAGCAGGCATGAAAGCCATTCCCGAGCAACTTGCGAATCAATTACCCGCGGAAACGATTGTGTGCAATCAATCGGTTACCGACGTGTCCGGTACAAGCTTGACGTTCAGCGATGGCAACCGCGCGGATGGAAGGGCGATCGTGGTTGCAACCGACGCCCCCGCCGCCCGCCGCTTGTTCGACGACGATTACCCTGCAAGTGGGCAGTCCGTAACGTGTCTTTACTTTGCTGCCGATCAGGCCCCCATCAAAGAGCCGATCTTGCTCCTCAATGGCGATCCAACCGGTCCGATCAATAATTTGTGTGTGCCAACCCTTCTGTCACCGAACTTCGCCCCCAACGAAAAACATTTAATCTCGGTGACAGTACTTGGAGAACACCCCGACGAGGAATCGCTGATTCGTGATGTCCTGCATCAGGCTCACGCATGGTTTCCTGGTGAAATTGAGAGCTGGTCACATCTCAAGAGCTACTCGATTCCCTACGCTCTTCCTACGATGAACCCTCCGGCGTTGAGTCCGGTGGCGAAAGCAGCGCACCGAAATGGCCCGCATTTCATCTGCGGGGATCATTGCGACACGGCATCTATTAATGGGGCGATGGCGTCAGGACGGCGAGCTGCTGAAGCCGTCCAGCAATGGATCTCCCAAAAATGAATCGGTGGCTCGCCCCCAAAATCGATGAGCCTGTCGGCACCTAATTATCGTGCTGGGTGATCAGCTTAATGCCAAATCTTCGGCCTTCGATGACTTCGATCAAAGCGAAGATCTCGTCTGGATGGCCGAAGTGTCAGACGAATCAACGCACGTGTGGACTCACAAGGCACGGACCGTTGTTTTCCTGTCTGTAATGTGACATTTCCAAGCACCTCCGGAGAAGCGAGGGTTCAGTGTCGACTACCGCGAGTTGAACGACCGGGGCAATCGCGGCAGTTTGTCGGCGGAGCTTCAAGCCGCGATCGAAACGCTGAAGTCCCAAAAGGGTCATTGCCGTGCAACCCGGTAAACACCGTGTCTACGAGCTACTCCAGGAGGCCTCGTTGGCCACCGACATAGAAATCGAAATTCGCGAGGACCGTCATTTCCTGAGTACTCCGGCGGATTTCCCTGAACATGCGAAGGGACGCAAACAGCTCCGGCTCGAATACTTCTACCGCGAAATGCGTCGGAAACACGACGGCCTGATGCTTGGCACGGAACCTGAAGGCGGCAGTTGGAACTACGATTCCGAAAACCGAAGAAGCTTTCGCAAGGCCTGTCCACCTCGAATTGTTGCCCCATAACGGTTTCGACCGGATGCAATCACAAAGGAGGCTACAGCACTCGTCAACCGCCGCTTCAAAACGCATCCGGGCAAGCTTGAAAACTTCGATTGGCCCGTCACAACCAAACAAGCTCAGCTAGCGCTTGACGATTTTGTACTACACCAACTCGTCGATTTTGGCGTCTACCAGGATGCCATGTGGACCTCAGAACCCTACCTGTTCCACTCCAGGCTTTCGAAGGCACTCAATCTGAAACTGATCGATCCCAAAACCGTTATTCAAGCTGCCACAACCGCTTATCACGACGGACGAGCACCTCTGAACAGCGTCGAAGGCTTCGTCCGACAGATTTTAGGGTGGCGGGAGCACGTGAGGGGCATCTCCTGGCTGCACACGCCAGACTACCTTGACCGGAACACGCTCCAAGATCACGCTTCTTTTACGGAGTTTTACTGGACCGGCGAAACAAATATGGCTTGCTTAAACGATGCAATCCATCAGACGCTCGAGTACGGTTATGCTCACCACATTCAACGGCTGATGGTCACTGGACTCTTTGCCTTATTGTTACGAGTCGATCCGAAGCAAGTGCATGAGTGGTATCTCGCTGTTTACGTCGATGCCGTCGAATGGGTCAAACTACCTAACTCTCTCGGCATGTCTCAGTATGCCGACAACGGTGTCATGGCCAGTAAACCCTTTGTGGCGATGAGAAGGTACGTTCAGCGCATGAGCAGCTATTGCGGATCTTGCCGTTTCGATCCCGCAAAATCCAAATGCGAAGATGCTTACCCCTTCACCACCCGTTATTGAGATTTTCGGGCGCGGCATCAAAAGACACTCTCAGGCAAAAATCGCATGTCGATACAATTGCGTAACCTGTCGCGAAACGAGCCAGACGAGCTGGAACAGATCCGTGATCATGCTCGGATCATTCGAGAGTCGCTGATCCCGAAACCCATCGGAACTCACTAAGGTCCGGTTGACGAGAGACGCCTAGGGGGTGACCGACCCACTCGGCTCCAACTTCCAAACCGACTCGATGGCGGCAACGGCCTGACTGCTACCTGGCAAAAATCTTGGCGATTGCCTGCTGAGAGCCCTGGCTCTCCTTTAAATAAGGGACCGCCAAGCCATTGAAACACCAGATCTCTGAACACGATCTTTGAACACAGGCTGGATGGATACCTCGCGACTCGTTTTAACGGCCTTCTGCCACCCCATTTTGCCCCTGCGGAGACCCCAAAAAGCTCGGAAAAATGAGTCAATTCGGTCGGGAAGTTACCTCTCCCCCCCAATCCCTACGCGTCGATTGAACCGATCTATCGCCCTGCGACTCCTGCTTTTGAAAATCGTATCTGTGCAACAAACGCTCTTTGCGTATAGTTATATGATACCTCNGAAAGGATTACACTGTGCAAATGACCGATCGCCTGACATTGCTCCATCAAAAGTTGGTCCCGTTACGGAAGGCCCTGATCGAGCATCCTGTCTATTCAGAATTAAATCGAATTGATGAACTCCGGATCTTCATGGAGCATCACGTCTTTGCCGTTTGGGACTTCATGTCCCTCGCGCACGCTGTGCGAAATGGGCTTGGCGGGAACTCGACACCTTGGCGTCCGAGTGCACACACCACCGGCCTACGCTTGATCGGTGAGATCCTTCTTGCCGAAGAATCAGATGACGACGGCAGAGGCGGCTACATCAGCCACTATGAAATGTACCTCGAGGCAATGTCCGACGCCGGTGCCAACATGGAAGGGATCAACAGCCTCATCAAACACCTGTCGGCCAACAGGTCGACCGCAGAATCAATCACAGAGAGCAACGTTCCTCGTGTTGCACAAGATTTCGTCCTCGAAACCTTTAAGGTCATTGATTCCGGCGACGTGATTCCAATCGCATCCTACTTTGTGTTTGGACGTGAAGCGTTACTTCCTGACATTTTTGTCCCCGTTGTCGAAGCAATCGACCAACGCGATTCGAACGACCTGTCACGGCTTAAATATTATTTATCGCGGCATATTGATCTGGACGGCGACTCCCATGGTCCGCTCGGTGAGCAACTCGTTTGCAATCTTTGCGGCACTGACGAAGCACGTTGGAAATCGGCGGAAGAAGCAGCCCTTAAGGCGCTCAAGGTTCGCAAGAAGCTCTGGGACGCCATACAGCTTGCAATATCTTGCTCAATGTCAAAAGCGTTACCGCTGTAAGTCTAGCGTCTGCGTCGACAAAGCTCACTACAGTAGATGACCTCCGACCAACACCGCTGCCAACGTTTTCTCATCACAAAAGGGCGGCGACAAACAGGGCAAATCTTTTTAGGCAGATTTCTGCGGTTACGCTCTCTTGCCATCACTCGCTTCCCGTCAGCTTTAAAACAGTGGATCACGATACGCAACGGTTTACTCTAGACAGGAAAAGTATCGAGACAACTCGTACGTGATGTCTTGGCATTTGTGATAACCCGCCTATAAAGCAAAAGTACACATGTAAGGGGTTACGCCATGAACAAGTCAGAAACTGACCACGCGAATGTGATCGTCTTCGGCGCTTCCGGTGGCATCGGTAGCCGCGTCGCTGAACGGCTGGCTGAAAATGGCTCGAGCGTCATGCTTGCCGCACGTCCGAGCGATCGGCTAACCAGCCTTTCCTCCCGTCTCGACATGCCATCTTGCTCGGTAGAGGCAACCGACTTCGAAAGCGTTGAGAAATGCTTTCTGGAGGCGAGGGAACAGTTCGGCAAGGTTGATGGTTGCGTGAACTGCGTGGGATCCATTCTCTTAAAGCCCGCTCACCTAACTTCGGCGAAAGAATTTTCGGACGTCATTTCGGCAAACCTGACTTCCTCCTTCGCGATGGTTCGAGCTGCAGGCAAGATTATGACCAGTTCGGGAGGATCTGCCGTTCTGCTCTCAAGTGCAGCGGCACGAATGGGCCTCGCAAGCCACGAGGCGATCGCAGCGGCAAAATCGGGAGTCATCGGATTAGCCAAATCCGCTGCTGCGACCTACGCTGCGCGAAACCTTCGATTCAATGTAGTAGCCCCCGGGCTTGTGAAGACGGAGCTGAGTCGCAAGATTTGGGAAAATCCAACCGCGGCGGCCGCTTCCGAGTCAATGCACCCGCTCGGACGGTTGGGCGAGCCGGACGACATCGCTTCACTAATCTGTTGGCTTCTGCATCCGTCAAACAGCTGGCTAACCGGAGAAGTCTTTTCCGTAGATGGTGGTCTCGCCACCGTTCGCCCCAATCCGCGCCCGGCGAAAAAATCCCGCTGAAGTCGACCGGAAGAGCAACGCCTTCTTCCGGTATAGGCTAGACCAGATGGAGCAATGTCGAGTCGGTCCTCTTCTTCATCATCGGAAACGGTCTGATCGACTGCCAAAGTAAGTGCATCAAATCCTGCGTCGGACTTGGCCACACGCTTGACGCTCTGGAACGTCAGGGCGAGGTCAGAAGAATCGAACTCGGAGTCTCCCTCGGCAAAAGTCGAATCGTTTGCGATCCCGTCTTATTGCCCGGTCACAAGATCCGACGAGTCAAAGACTCCATCGTTATTTGCATCGCCGATCACCCAGGACTGATACTGAATCGGAGACTGAGAAATAACGTCAGTAAGCGGCTGCTAATGAACATCGTCCGCNTCATCCGTCTCTCCGTCATTGTCGNNNTCGATTGAGTCCTGCCCGTAGGTCGCCGNCCAGACCTCACTTGGATCGTCGACTCCATTCTGGCGATCGTCATCAAAGCCGTCGTTTGCGTAAACGATCGATCCGACCGCCAAACTCCGCCATTGGTGGCACCAATCCAGATGATCCCTGGGTTTATGGGATGCGTGGTGACCGCTTGGATCGCACCAGAAACAGGATTCCCAACAGAGATATTTTCAGCCGACGAACTACTAAGCATCCGAGCCGGTCCTTCGGCCTGCCACCCTGCGTCTTCATCGAGAAACGAAACGGCCGTCAATAAGCACCGCTCATCAAACGGCTCCTCGCCTCAACCAGCGGAACGACCAGTCCTGAATCCTCTTAANTAAATTTAAGAGGATGAACGTTCAGTCTGACTAACTTAGCGCCGTGTACTGCTGTCATTCAGCGTTCGGATTAGTCGGATGCGCAACGCAAAGACAACATTTCAGCTCTTGAACGCCAACAAGGTTTCGACCGGGCGCGCAAAACGGCTCTTTTCGAAAGCTTTTTTGCCACGCGCACTCTCAAGAAAATCATCGCAATTTCGTTGCAATGGACGGCTCAAACGTTAGCCTGCATACTAAACGAGCTGAATGACGCATTAGGCAATTTTTCAGCTTGAAAACTCCGCCCGTTTCAGACAATGATGTCGTTGGGTGGCATAGAGATACGATTTCCCGGTTCCGAGTTCGACCCATCAACGCAAGTCCTTCTCTGGAATCTCAACCATAGGTAAAGAAGACGTGATGCCGAATCCTTCGTTCATTCGTGCGGCGGCAGTCGTCCTGGCAAGTCTTGGCTATTTCGCCAAACAATGTGTTGCCGACGAGATCATCGTGAGACTCGACCAACCCGTTTATGTGGTCAGTGGACCGGGTGATGTCGTCACAGCCCAGGTGTTGATTGACGGGAATGCGGATCGACAAGGCCTGCAACCGGTCTCGGATGGGTTGTTCAGCGCCGGTCTTAAAATCCTTTTCGATGACCGCAAAGCAACCGTTGATTCCAAGGCGAATGTCATCGTTAAACGGGAGCTTGATTACTTCGGATTCAGCGCCCCCGCGTTGGTATCCACGACACCCTCGGGTGAAGTATCGATCCACGGAAACATTTCCCAGGCAGACGTTCCACTCAAGCTATACCAAGGCTCGGTTCTTGGATCAGTGCGAATGACGAATCGCGCTACCGCCGTCGATCGCTATCCGTTGACACTTGATTTCGGTCGGAACCTTGGCCCTAACGAAGATTTCTTTGTGGATGGCAAAGGCATCACGCGAGACGCGTCCATCCGATTCATCCCGTCAGAGGTCGTCGTTGCAGAAGCTCCGGCACAGGGTGACCTGGACGGTGACGGCACAGTAGGAGTCCAGGACATCGAACTCTTGAGTGGTGCCGTCCAAACGAGAATCGACCCAGGGCAATATGATTTGACGGGTGATAACCAAGTCAACTACGACGATTTGCAGTTGCTGATCGAGGGCCCAGAATATCTGAACACCTGGATTGGGGATGCCGATCTCGACGGACAATTCACAACGACTGATTTCGTCACGGTGTTCGTCGCAGGACTCTATGAGACCGGTAGCCCGGCAAGCTGGAATCAGGGCGATTGGAATGGCGATGGCATCTTCGACACGAGTGATTTTGTCGGAGCCTTTGTCAGTGGCGGTTACGAAGTCGGACCTCGTCCCGCAGTTGCAGCCGTTCCAGAACCCAACAGCCTGATCTTCTTGGCAGTCGGGCTACTTTTTCTTTGGCATCGCCGATCGCTTTCGATCTAGCCCTAACTCCTAGGGTTGTTCATCAAGGCGCCTGCGAACCGGTTCGTATTCCGGATTCACGCATTTGTCACCCCAACGTTTGAGCGTGCACAAAAGACCGATCTCTGACTCGGTCAGCTGGCCTTGGTCATGGCTCTCTTGAATCCATGTTTGCAACAACTGCCGGTGCCGGGCCAGTTCCTCGGCGAAAGCGGGGTCGTCAGCCAGATTGTGGATCTCATGGGGATCCTTCTCCAGATCATAAAGCTCTTCTGGCGGCTTTTCCGCTCCAAAGAATACAAGCTGTACTTCGTTCATTTCACCGGCATCCATCATCGCTCGAAACTTTTTCGAGACAGGCCAGGGATCCTTATAGCTGGGCTGCATAAAGGGTCGATCCGTCAGATAATTACGCAGGTACTTAAACCGCGGGGTCACCACAGCGCGTATTTTTTCGATCGTATAGTCGCATCGATCGCGTGCCGCGACGACAAATTCTCTGGCTTGATGGTCGGGTGCCAAAAAGTCCCTGCCCTCTAAATTCGACGGAAGAACAATTCCAGCAGCCGCAAGCGACGCGGCTGAAACATCGATGCCACTCACAAGGTCATCACGAACAGCTCCAGNCTCGATCCCCGGACCGGCGACAATCAGGGGCATATGAATCCCGCCTTCGTACAAGAACTGCTTGTGCCGATGGAGCCGAAAGCCATGGTCGCTGAACAGGAAGATGAGGGTATTGTCGAGCAAATCATATTTTTTGAGGGTCGCCATGATCTGGCCCACCTGCTCGTCCGTCTTCAACAGGCAATCATAATGGTGAGCGATATCCTCGCGCACGAGTGGTACGTCTGGATAATACGGCGGCACACTGACCGCCGATCGATCGACAACTCGGTCCGCTCTTTTCCCNAGCTTGCCGCCCCCTAATTGAATCTGACCGAAAAACGGCTGGTCCTGCTTCTTGCCTTCCCAGCACCGTCCCTCCACAAAGGTCCGAGGTCCCCAACCTCCACGGCTGCGAGCGAAATCATAAAACTCTTCGAGATTCCATTCGAAGTTATAGTCATCCTTTCCACCTTCATTGAACGTCCAATAGCCAGCGAGTCGGAATCGGATGGGTAGCGGCACAACCGACGCGGGGAGCACATTCTTGTCATACTCGCCCATCTGCTTTCCGCGAAACGTCGCACGGCAGCTCCGATGGTTGTGAGCTCCGATCGATGTTTGCATCATGCCCGTGACAATCGCTGAGCGGGTTGCAGAACACACTCCGGCTGGCGTGTAGAAACGAGTAAACCGAGTCCCGTTTTCAGCGAGTTTGTCGATATTTGGCGTTTCAATCAGCGTTTCGCCGTAACAACCAAACCAGCCACTTACATCTTCAAGATAGATCCACAGCACATTGGGACGTTCATTGGCCGTCGCCGAACTGATTAAACAACTGGAAAACAGTAAACAGAAGGTGAAAACGGTACGAGAATTCATATTCGGTCCGTGACTCGTCGTAAAGGATGATTTGGTCATTGTCGGAAACGGCCTCCGACGATCGCCATTCACGAACCGCCTGAGGATTGACTATCATTCTAGGGTAAATGGGCATCAAAAACCAAATGAAGTGGAGGGCTGATCCATGGATCTCAATCAAGTAACCCGTTTTTTCATGTGGTGCNCGATCATCAACGGAAGTGTTTTCACGGTGTGGGTGTTGACGTTAGTCTTGGCACCGGACTTTGTTTACCGCACCTCAACTCGATTCATCAAAGTGGATCGGGCCACCCACAACATCGCGGTTTATGCCTTCCTCGGGTTATTCAAGAGCCTGTTGTTGATCTTCGTCCTGGCACCCTTCCTCGCCCTTACGATTCTGCAATGAGCAACGGTGTTCACAGGTTGTTCGCACGCCAAGCGTTCGTCTTGCAACATTCTTTGGACTTGTTGCTTAAAGACCTCAGGTCACCGTTGAGTTTTATTTTCCGCGAGCTTCAATAACTCTTCGTCCGGCAGACTACTCGAGAGAAAGAAGGACAACCTGGATGCAAACTGAACATCCGAAAGGGACGAAACGGAATTCCCTTCCTCCTCCGCACCCTTCCCTTCCACGCGGAACAAAAAGTAAGGGTAAACGAGTATTGCAGAAATCCCCGCTTCGACTCCCGCATCAAAACCATTCGCAGGATACGCCTGTTCAAGGNATCGCNTTGGCATGGCAAAATCTTCATCATCCACGGATAAACGAAAAACTTTGCGCAACGGTTTCCGGAAGATAAGCTCGGCACACTCCGATGCCTCTTCAGGACGCTCAGCCCTCTTGATTAGAATCAGGCTTCGGCTGGGCGTGTCACTTGCTTGCTCCGGATCAAAGGAGCCGGTGATGGAAACTTGAAAGATCGCTGGTGCCTTGCGTGGATGTCGATGCCGGTTGAAGCTTGCCTCAAACGGCTGCCGCCAAATCTCAGAAAGCGAGTCAAATTTCCTGGGGAAGGTGACACCCACCTGACGCGGACCAGCTGTTACCTGAAAACGTGCGTTCAAATTTGCGTCGACCAACGTATCGTCCTTCTGCTAACCTTCACCACCCTTGCCGGGCTTCATGGTAAAGCGATGAACGCGCCGCTTGTCGATGAAGACATCAATCTCATGAGGCTCATGCANTCCTTTCACATTTTCGTCAAGATCTCNCATCAAACGTAGAGCGATCTCGTATTCGCCTGATCGCACGAAATGATGCTCGAACAGCAGCCCTTCTCGTGTCCCCAACGGCAAGCCAGGAACATGTGAGTCCCGGGAGCGATCGGCTGGAACCCGAACAGTAACGCCGCCAGATAAGGATTCGAGTCCACCCATCGCAAGGCGACTGATCTTCTCTGCGGCAGAGATATACCGACTCAATAAAACCGGCGACAATTCACCGACGGTGACGTTATCGAATCCGTGCCCCGAAGCATCTGCGGGTAGGAGATCTTGCACATCAAGCTCAACCCCCAACAGATCACGAATGGCATTCTGGTATTCCGTTCGATTAAGTCGGCGAATGGAATCAGTGCGTCCTGGCTGCGGAAATTGTTCGGCACGTGCATCCAACATACCAGCCAACGTTCGCCACACCTCAGCATATTCCGCTTCGCTAGGACGGTCCGCACCGAGAGGCGGCATTTGCCTCGCCTGCAAACATCGGGCAATCTTTTCTCAGCGTTCAGTTTCCCAGAGAGCTGGGTCATCGGGTATTTCGAAGGACTCGAGACTCATTTCCGCGACACGATCGGAATCGTTATGGCATTGAATAGTTTTCGACAAACCCAGAAAGCCGACCCGCCCCATTCAGCAGAACTTCAGCATGACCCTGATTCGGAACACACGAAAACCCTCCCGCCAGCACTAGCAGCAAATAGATCAGTCGTCGTGCCCAACGATTCCCGCCGTTAAGACGCCCACTCACAGCAACGCTGGCATTATGGCACTCGACAATTTGCCTTGCGGCTTCGAAAAGAATCATCGTTCGTATTTTCGAACCCAACCTCATTTCGACGTCGCCTGTCGCAGAAGATCTTCACAAACCGTTTCGGGAACACATTCCGAAACGCCTTTCCATCAAACAAACTTGTTACGCCATCTAAACAAGCCTGTTAAGAATCTGTAAGATCGTTACATGCCCTAATGGAGTCAGGAGTAAACCACTTCCCTCAGTTCGTTTCGAAACCGTCTCCCGGAATCTCCATATACTCTCAATCGTTTAACTAGCGACGAGCCCTGGTGCTCCTCGTGGGCTCGTCGACACCTTGAAAAAGAGACAGCCAAAGGTCCATCTCATGCCGCGGTTCTACGTCCACCTCCTTTTTGTACTCCAAGCGACTTTCGTCATGAGTTCAGCTCTTTATGCTGAAAATCAGACGTCGACGTTTACGCCCGTCACTCGGTGGGATCGCGATTATAACATCCAGGTTACTCCGTATTCGATGAATGATGCCAGCGTGCCTGGACTGCAATCCTTCGCCGCGGGCGCCTACGGAGATGACTGGGTTATTTTGGCAGGCAAGACAGGCGGGCAGCACTCGTTCACCACCGCCAATCGATCCGCATGGGTCATCAATCCGGTCACGCAACAGGCCTGGGAGCGAGCACTCGATGATTCGATGAGCGGCCTCAGCGCACACACGGTCAACAGTTTGTCTGCGAGTAACCCACAGAGCTATCAAAAGGGCAACACGCTCTTCATCACGGGTGGATATGTTTACGAGACGGATGCCGACAACTTCACGACCTACAAGGAGCTGACCGCGATTAACCTCCCGGAGTTGATCGATTGGGTCAAGACACCGGAAACAGCGTTACCCCAGAACACCATTCTTCAAACGACCGGCCCCGAAGGGGACGGAACAATCTACGAAGGTGGTTTTTTCCAAGTCACCGGTGGTGGCATGTATGAACTTGGCGGCAAAACTCATATTGTCTTTGGACAACTTTTCAACGGACCCTATTCTGGGGACGGCGGCTATCAGAAGTACACATCGCAGATTCGATCATTCGAGATTGACTACGACCACGGGACCGGTTCGCTGTCGTTTTCCAATCCTACGGTTACTCCCAACGGAGGTGACCCATCACAATTTCGCAGACGAGATTTCAACACCTTTCCCGTACTTTCCAAGAACGCTGAAACGCAAGAGGACGAGTTGACCGGCGTCACGTTATCTGGAGTCTTCTACGAGGGCGAAGGACTGTGGACCGTGCCCGTTGAAATCAGCGCCAGCGGTGTCCCAACCATGGAAGATCCAGCAACCAACCCATCGGTGTTCAAGCAGGCCTTGAACGGATATGAATCAGCAAAGCTTGGCCTCTACTCGAAAAGCACAGGAGAGATGACCGAAATTTTGTTTGGCGGAATTACGGGCAATGAATTTGTGGATGACCCTTCCACCGGCAATCTGGTCTACCTGTCATCCTTTCCCTACACGAATCAAATCTCAGCCGTCACCATCGACGCCAACGGCGATTACAGCCAGACCTACCTTGGGGACTTCCCCAGTATTGAAAGCCCAACGGGAAGTCCTTGGTTGTTTGGCTCGAATGCCGAATTCTTTGCCAACCCGGATCTCACGCTGCTGGAAGATGACATTATCGATCTCGATTCACTCTCCGGAACCACCCTGCTGGGATACATTTACGGCGGTATCGCTTCGGGCGGTCCCGACGGAGGGTTTGGAGGTACTTCGATCGCATCCTCTCAGGTCTTCACGGTCGAATTCGTCCCTGTCCCAGAACCCTCTGCAGGCTGGATCATCATCAGCGGTTCAATGTTGATGCTTGGCATCCGCCGACGATGGCGAGACAAGCATTAAGGCGGCAATTCATCGCGACTTACGTGAACCCACTCGCAACTGACGTTGAATTAATGCCAGTCGGTCGATCCCATTAACGTGCCGTCCAACCGCCATCGACAGTAACAAGACTTCCTGTCACGTAGCTCGACGCATCGCTTGCCAAAAAGATGGCAGGGCCTTGGATCTCTTCCATCTCTCCCCAACGCTCAAGAGCCACCGCGCCGACAATGAATTTTTTGGTTTGCTCGTTGTCCTTGATCGGAACATTCATCGGCGTCAAAAACGGTCCCGGGCAAATTGCATTGCAGGTGATTCCAAATTGAGCCAGTTCGAGGCCGAGCGTTCGGGCCATTTGCACGACGGCTCCCTTACTGGATGCGTACGGCGTTCGATCGGCAAGCCCCACCATCCCCAACGTGCTCCCCATGAGGATGATCCTGCCATACCCGGCCTTCTTCATGTGCGGAATCACGGATCGGCACGAGAGCCAAACCCCATAGACGTTGATATCCATCACCTCACGAAACTCATCGATCGATAGACCATCGATGGGACCTCGTCGATTAATGCCAGCGTTGGCAATCAGAATATCAACCTTCCCAAACTCATCGAGTGCCGCCTGAATCATTGCGTCACTCTCATCGGGCGATGCCACGTCGCCGGCAAAGGCGATCGCGCGGACACCAAAATCACGTTGCAACTCGTCCGCCACCGCTTGCCCCTCCTCCAGGTTCCGACTTGAAACGAGGAGATTGGCTCCCGCTGAGGCGAGGCCGGCAGCCATGGCGTGTCCCAGTCCTTTCGAACCTCCCGTGACGACAGCAACCTTGCCTGTTAAATCGAATTGTTTGATTCCGGGTAGCGGCATTTTTGATTCCTTGTATTCCTTAAATCAGATCTTTAGAACATCTCGAGCATACTCAATGCTCTCGCGAACATTGGCATCCTCCACTTCCACCTGTTGTTCAAGAGTCAGGTCATTTACTCGCGCGAGCCTGGCCTCATGTTGTCGAACGGTGCGCAGGGTACGAGCCAATTCTGAGCCAGGAACCGACGGCATCGTACTCCAGTACTGATCATTCAAGCAATTGACCTGAAGCGGATCACGCGTGATGAGCTCCAGGCAAAACCGAACATCCGGTTTCTGTTCACGCACTGCATTGACGAGGGATGGCAAATCAAACGCTCCCTGACCAAGCGGAATGTCACCCAGCAAAAATCCATTCGGCGAAGACTGCAGACCTTGATCCTTCAGATGGACCGTTTTCGTCCAGGGAGCGAGCATCTTGACCGTTTCCAGCGGATCCTCGAGCAGCGCAAAGCTGTTCCCGGTAT
Source organism: Planctomycetaceae bacterium (assembly GCA_002723275.1). Classification (GTDB taxonomy): domain Bacteria; phylum Planctomycetota; class Planctomycetia; order Pirellulales; family Pirellulaceae. Next base: position 75,147 of record PBNZ01000005.1, on the reverse strand, counting down.
CTAAACAGGCTCCGACATACTCACTCCCGATATGCTCAAACAGGGCAACCCGTTCATCACTTCGTTGATCTTTATGATTCTCGACGGCCAACTGCACTCTCTCTTTTTCCATCACCGGTGCAGCGATCTCTAGCATTCGGCGTGCACGCGCCTCGTATTCCTTGAATTCCTCAAGTGTCTTAAACCGTTCGTACCGTCTTCCCGGCATGACCACTGTTCGTAAGACCTTCGCTCCCGCTTCCGCGGAGGATTTGACCTGGCGACGAAAGCGTTTGACATCGCGTTGATCCGTGGGCGGAGAAATAATGCCTTCGACAAAAAGATTCTGATCGGTGGTGAAGGTGCGTAATTGTTTTCTCTCATCATCCGACAAACCGTAAAGAGCGATTTGTGCTCCACCAGCGCCTAACTCATGGCAGTGCCGAAGGAACTCAATCGGCTGATTAAGGTCGCGTTCGCCCGCTTGCGATCGCAAACACTTGGCGCGAAACCGACACACGTAGACGACCAGCCCCATGCCACATTTTTTCGGAGGAGCCGCCTGAAGAGACGGCAAGCAGACGGCGGAGGCAGCCAGCGCACTGAGATGACGCAAAGCTTTTCGACGCCCCATTCTATTCCGGTTTACCGCGCCGGACTGATGCATGCAGCCGTTCATTGCTATTCACGCCCTACCCACGAGGAATCCTGTATGCTCGCTTTCAGGGGTGAGTTTAGTCTCTTTCGTGGCAACCTTAAACCGGGAAGCGAAAACGGTGAGACGGTTTTCGCGGCATATTGCGCAATCCGCCCATCAAATCGGATATCGACCACATGTCGATTCGACGATGGATCCTGGATTCCCTTAACCGTAGTAAGGTCGACGCTTCCATCGACTTAGAAAATCGTCCTCGAAAAGGTAATGCGGTGCGGCAGGCAAGGCGGGGCCATACACCGTCGCCGCTGCCTCGTCATCAACAAGAATCTCATCAACCACCGAACCCGGATCTTCTTCATCCCAATGAGCAAAGCAGGCATCTGCAACCCGACTCGTTTGGTCCGTGGCTTCGCTCACCAGAGCCACCGCGTTGGCAGGCTCGCCTTCAGCCTCCTGTTGATTCAGGAAGTTGATAACACGCAATGCATCAATGGGTGACAGATATTGGTCATCGTTCGTGTCATAGAGCATGCTCACCGTGTCCGCAGAACCCAAAAGAGGATGGGAACCTTTATTGTTCAACAGGTTGATTACGGCCAAAGCATCAAAGGGGGCGACCGTCCCGTCACGGTCAACATCGGCATGCAAGACGCGATTGTGCCAGCCCTGTTGCTCACCATTCAACCAGATACGATTCACGCCCTCCGAGGCGAAAATCCAATCGTCAGTATTCGAATGATGAATCTCATCATCCTGCAGCCCCGTCATGATTCGATTGATACCGCCGGCATCACGAATGACGTTCACACCATTCCCAGCATTGATATCATCGTCACCCGGTCCCGTGATGATCTCATCGGCACCGGAGCCTGTGGTGATCACATTGTCGCCGTGCACATCGGTAATCTTCACGGAAACCGACTGAGCGGTAATCCAGTCGTTATCTCGACCACTATGAATGTTTAGTTTTAATGGAGTGACCTGAGCCAATTCGTCCCCAGAAACTCGCACCACGTCAGGACCACTGAGCAAGAACAGATCTAGTTGCGTTATGTCCGACGTCGAAAACGTTTTTCGACGACGCTCGTTCCCACTGGATATCGTCTGCACTTCCAGATTCTGTTCACCGGCAACTACTTCGACCGCATCACGTTCACCGGTGCCGACCAGCAGCAGCTTGTCGTCCAAATCCGTCGCCACCTCCAAATCAATCTTGTTGAGGATTCCGGCAACGGTTCCCGACTCTAAATTATCGAGCACAAGATTGGCGATACCTTTGAAATCGACATGGGTATAACCGGATTCAACACCATCCTCTGTAACCCATAACATATTGCCACGACCATTCAAACGCAGGTGGTCACCACCTGACGCACTATCGATGCTGACATGCTTCAACGTCGCTTCTTGAAGGCCCAGATGATATTGATTGTGACCGCCGGAATCGCTGACCTCCAGGGAAGTCACACCTGTTTGATCGGCGGTAACAACGCTGTCATCGCCGAGCCCCAAATCCAACACTAACGACTCAACATCATCGAGATGAATTTCAACCGTATCGGATTTCAGCTGGCGTTGCCCAAGCTGCAACGCGCTTCCCACCGTTGAACGACTGTCGTCGAGATGTAATCCTTCAAATTGCTCCAGGAAGACGGGAAACGCACCACTACCTTCGACACTCAACAAGTCAGCCGTCGCTAGTTTCACCGATTGCCCGGAACTGCCCGCACGAGCACGAAGCTCGGAAGCATGGATTCCCCCTGCAAGGTGCACCTGATCTTGATCAGCCGAACGTTTATCGGCGGCACCGGTCTGCAGATTAATTGACGTACCGGCCCTCAAAAGAGAATCCTCGAACGCCAACAGCTGCTCATCCGCGAACAACTTGAGAGTCCCACCTTCCGCATTGATGTTGGCCTGTGGTGAAAGCTGCAACAGGCCGCTTCCCACAAGGTTGTCAGCAGCGGTGATGGCACGAAGGGCGAGCGAACATTCCTGGCCGAGGTCGAGACCGCAAACTACATCACCGTCAAGAATCAACTTACCAACACCTGTCAGATCGATCGATCCACCCGCTGACAGATGCGAAACCAAGACGCCATCTTCACCATCCAAGGCCTGTGTAACGATGCCAATATCACCGAAGGATGTTGTTCCGAACAACTGTCCGGTCGAAACTGACAGGGCATCGCCGATCACACCAATTCCCAACGGTGCATTGAGCGTTAACACCGTTGCCGAAATATCTGCGTTCTGTGTTTCGCCTTCGGCACTCGCACCAAACGAATCCGGATAGGTGGTGATACCGCCGCCGATCACATCGATGGAAATCTCTTGCCCATTGATCGTTCCGACATTGAGATCCTCAGAGATCTGCTCGATGTAGACATCACCCGCCGCATCAATATTTATTTCGCCAGACATCGAGATCACGATGGGAGCTCCGGCCTCTCCAAAATCACCCCCAACGTTGGCCGTCAATGCTCCTCCCACCAGGTTGGGAGGACCATCAATGAGTCCGAAATCAGCGAAGGATTGCACCGTGGTGTATTCCGAATTACTGAGCGTTGCGAAGGAGATCTGACCGGTAGGCCCTCCTATACGATTGAATAGATTAATGCCCTCTTTCGAAATCGCAGCCGTGTCTAAAGTGGTCGTGTCGGTGAAGGTCGCCGTTACCTTTCGCCTGCTGAAGGAATACTCCAACAACACCTTAATCAGGTGGCCGGAGTTCATATCTACCGTTCCGAGTGATTGCCCGGCCTGCACGTCGACCACTTCATCCACATCGACGAACTCCGCCCATTGTTCGACATTGCTGGAATCTGACAATTGGACAACCAAAGCCAAGCCGGGTTGAGTTTCATTCTGCAACGAGAAAACCCAACGACCACCAATGTTAGCACTGGAATACAGGAAGCCGATCGTCACACTATCGCGCAATGGAACGGCCTGTTCCGTGGCGTAGACCACTTCACTCGCAAAAGCTGAGGTGGTCTCGGTGGAACTGGTGCCGATATTGGTCATCTGGAGAGAATTGTTATTGACCCTGGCGGTTCCATTCTTTGCCTGCTGAATCCAGGTAAGTCCATCGCTGCTAAAACCAGAGATCGACTCTCGCTCGCTGGCAAAACTATCCGTGATAGAATTCGCCTCGAGGACCTGTAGATCAAACGTGGCCCCATTTTTCACGTCGACCTGACCGAGATTCAAGGATTGCTCTGTTTGAAGAAACAAATCCCCTGCCGTGCGTGCATCAAACGTACCATTGGCCCTAATCCAAAGCGGCTGCTGTTCGCTCCCCGCGCCGTCCGCTGCAATCAATTCCACATCTCGCCCCGTCACAAGCGGTTGCTCTACCTGCGTGGGGAGAATACTGCCAAGGGATTCAATCTTCACACTTCCCTGGTCGGAAGCAGTAACATTTTCCAGATAGGTCGTATCTCCCGTCCCTTTGAATATGACATCGCCTTGAGCGTTCATCGACGCGTTGGAGACATCAGCACGTAGCGGTCGGCTGTATTCAATCTGCAAAGCAGTGGGCGTCACACCGTTCGGCGCTGTCATGCCTGCGGTGTAGTCGTAGTAGACTGTCTGACCATCTGCATTAAGTCCGACAAGTTGAATTTCACCAGGAAGACTAGCGACCCGAAGAATCTCCTTCTGGGCAGCACTTAATCCAGAGTCAAAATCATTTATGCTGATTTGATAGGCCGCCTGGTATAAGCCAATCGCCCCGCTCGATTCAATATTGAGCGTGTCGGCTTCAATATTGACCTGTTGCGTCAGCCCCGCCTCCTCCGAAGGTCGCATCAATGCCTCTTCAGACACAAATTCAACGACGTCCCCGAGCGGATCACTTGCATTGGCAATCGCCGTCTTAGCCGCCTCAGAAGCGGTGAAAGTATACGCCGAGTCGTAAAGTTCAAACTGCGACTGAGATGCCCAATCCGCGCCGAAAACATAATTGTTGCCGAAGGCAGCAATCGCCTGCTGCCAAGTTCTATTCGCCCAACTCTGAACTTGATCGTCGGTCGTGTTGTCGGCGGCCTGCCCACTCGCAGCGGCATAGACCGGCGTTAGTGCCGCGATACCCTCTGACGTCAACTGATACGTCTGTTCGGGAGTCCCGTCGCTATCGGTCGTCGTTTCGATCGCCCCCCAATATCCCGGATCCCAAATCGCCCATCTCGCGACAGGCGATGGCCCCGGATAGCTAAATTTGAATTCGCTGATCGTCTGAATTGCGGTTTCGTCGCCACTGCTTCCCGTAAATCCAAAATAGGCATCCGATCCGAACAGCTGCTCTAAGTTGACGCCTGTATAAACACGCTGAAGCGAGATATTTTCCACCGAATCAACCAGCGTCTCCGTGATCGTCTCCTTCACCGGATCGTAAACAAGACCGACTTTAATCGGATTTCCCGAATTAATCGCGAGCGCCCCAGTTGAGTTGTAATCGTAGGCAGTGTTATCGGTAACAAAGTTCGTTCCGATCGTATACAGATCGTCGAGGTTCATCTGGTAAGCAGCGGTAGGTCCCTCAATCCCGACGTATCCCAGTGAGCCACCCACTTGCCCGACAACATCGGTTCCTTGTGTCTGCAGCACCATTGCAATACCATCGGCCGCCCGATCACCCGACGGGGTGTAGGTGAATTCAACCGAGAACCCAACCTGTGTAGAAATCTGCTGATCCATCCAGGCAGCAGCAGCAACATCAACCCCACCGTTCGTCAACTCAATCGAGTCAGAGGTGATTGTCGGTGTGGAGCTCTCGAGACCAACCGGCAAGAATTGGTCAAACCGATCAGACTCCGGCTCGACGCTGACGAAGGTCAATTGGAAATCACTTACAACTTGGATTGCCGTGGTGTCACCGCTGGCTCCAGTGAATCCAAAGTAAGTCGTCGGTCCCAATAGACCTCCCAGGTCAACCGATTCGTGAAGGCACTCATACGATTCCCCCGTGGTGGAATTCGTAAGGAATTCCTGGATTGTGGCCGCCGATGGGTCATAAACAATGCGCACCTGGATTGGATCGCCTGAATCAAGATCAATGGCCCCGGTCGATCGGTACTCCGTCGATGTATCCGTGATGACAAAGTTTGTACCCACGGTATATTCGTCGTTCAGATTCATTTGATAGGCAGCATTCGCGCCTGAAATCCCAACATACCCCAGGGCGTCACCACTGTTACCGAGAGCATTAATCCCATCGCCCTGGAAAACCATAGCGATGCCGTCGGCTGCTCGGTTGCCAGAAGCGGTGTAGGTAAACTCTGCAGTAAATCCAAGAGAGGTCGATATTTCTCGGCCAAGCCAACTGGCTGTAGCAATGTTTGGATCGCCATTGGTCAATTCGACAGACTCATCCTCGGCAGCAGGCACGTAGCCCCCTTCTCCCGTGGGCACGAATTCGTCAAATCCAATAACCGTTGCCCCGGGTACGAGGCTCCAGTATTGCGAGTAGTGTGAATTAATCCCCGCGGTGAATGCAGAAACATTCTCTGCGGCGTAATCCACCTGACTATCACTCAGGAAAGAGAGAATCCGCTCCCTTGTCTCTGGCAAGAGGGCACGCAGATTCAACTGCGATGAATCCAGCGTTAAGCCATCCAGCACGTTTCCATCGAGGGTGGTGATGAAGACATCTTGTTCCGACGAGATCTGCCCGATTCGCAAATCGCCTTCGGGTTGCTCGATGAAGATACCGTCCGGCGCGACAGCGTTGACAACTCCCCCCTCAACCGTACCGTTCTGAAGAGGTTGTTCATTCATTTGCACGACCAGCGGTATCGCCGCTGAACCGACAGTCCCTCCGTTCGCCTCCAAGGTGAGATAACCAGCTCGAATCACCGAATCCGCTGTCTCGGGGATGATACTTTCTTCGCTCGTCAGCTCAACGGATCCCACGGACGTCCGGAAGCTCGTCATCAAAAAGTCACGAATCCTTTGCTCAACGGTGCCATTGGCGGATGCCGTAAAGCCAATGTAGGCCACATCCGTTCCGAAGAACGTTTCAAGATTGATCGAATGAGTCGCCTGCCAAGATGCGTCTGTCTTCAGATCCGTAAGTGATTCAAGCACGACAGATGATGCGGGGTCATACGTCAACCGTACCAGGATTGGATGACCGCTGGCGAAATCAACATCGCCTGTTGACTGATACGATCCCACCGATCCATTCGTCACAAAGGCCGAACCAACGGTAAGATCCGAATCCAGATTGATTTCATACGCAGCCGACAAGCCGGACATTCCACCATAGCCGAGATAGGTACTCGAAGATGAATCACCGATGGCACCCGCCCCCGAATCCTGCAAAACAAAAGCTGCCCCGCCCTGCAACGAGTCACCGGAAGCCTGATAGACGAACTCCGTCGCAAACGGCCCACCTAAGTTAACCTCCTGATTCCGCCACACAGCTGCCGTCTGGAGCTGGTCAAACTTCTTCGAGGTCAGGAGAACATCAGGCCCCTCCAGAATGGGCAGATCACTCTGATAGGTAAAATCGGTAATGACCTGTGTCGAGATGGCGGCCCCAGTCCCTCCCGTAAAGCCGAGCCACGAAGACTCTCCCAACAAGGATGGCAACCTTACGTTGTCGTAGGTCGTATTGAATTCTTGTTGAGTCACCGTATCAACCAGTGTCTCGGTTAAAAGTTGTTGCACAACGTCATATTCCAAGGTGACTTCAATCGGATTCCCTGAGTTGATCTCAACCGAACCGGTCGGATTGTAATCCGTCGACGTATTGGTCATCACAAAGTTGGTACCGATCGTGTGGTAGTCGTATAAATTCATCTGATAAGCGGCCGTGTTCCCACCAATCCCAACGTAGCCCAACAAGCCGCCACCCTGTCCAATCGCACTGGTGCCTTCGTTTTGCCAAACCAAAGCGACACCGTCAGCTGCCCTTTCACCACTGGCCGTATAGGTAAAAGAAATGGTGAAGTTTTCCGTCGGATATTGAACGGGCAGCCACGCCGCCGAGACCTGCGAATAATCATTGCTGGTCAGCGTAAGCGATTCGTCCTCTGAGGACAGAACAGCATCACCAAGGAGCAACATCCCGTCGAACTCCGCCATCGGCTCCGTGGCATTGACCTCGGACCACTGTTGGTCACCATCCGAAAAGGCTGCAAGCAATTTCTCGGCGGCAACCATATCGACGGACAAGTCGTCAGGTGAAGAAACATAAACACCCTCGATCCCCAACGCGGTCAGCGATCCGCCATCGACGGTAACGTTGATTGGATGATCCGCAGAGCCGATCGCATCAGCATTCCCACCTGAAGCGAGAAAGACGTTCCGTCCAGCAACGGATCCCGTACTCGAAGCTGAAATTGAACCGCCACTTGTCAATTGGGTATCGCCGGCGAAGCGAATGGGACCGTTCAAAACAAGATCTGCATCACTTCCCACCAATAGATTTCCGACACGCATCGCTGAAAAGTCGATTTCAATCAGATGATCGGCCTTGATCTGTGTCGTGAGACCGACTTCATATCCCAACTCATTCCCATACTTTTCTGCGTCGACAAACTGCACAAAGTCATCTGGGATGGGAACACCAGAAAGACTGAAATCGCTAACCGTCTGAACAGCCGTTGCCCCACCACTACCGCCTGTAAACCCAATGTATGCAGAATTTCCTAAAAGTCCTGCCAGATCAACCTCGCCGTACACCGTGTCAAATAATGCCCCTGACGTCATATCGAGAAGACGCTCCGACATCGTATTGGCGACGGCATCATAGGAGAGCTGAACTTTGATTGGACTTCCGGAATTGATATTTACCGCACCGGTCGTGTTGTACTCCATTGACGAATTATCCGTTACGAAATTCGTGCCGACGGTGTGACCATCGTAGAGATTCATTTGGTAGGCAGCTTTGTTCCCTGGAATCCCAACGTACCCTAGATAGCCGCCAGTCTGCCCTAATGCACTGGTGCCTTCGTTCTGCCAAGCCAGGGTGATACCGTCGGCGGCAATGTCGCCCGATGGGGTATACACATAGGTCACCTCAAAATCTTGAGTGACGTCTACCTTCCGATAAAACCAACTCGCTGTCGCAATGTCGCCGTCTCCGTTGGTTAATTCCACGGAATCAATATCAGCAACTGGCGTATAGGTCGAAGTTCCAACGGGCGAGAACCCGGCAAAGCTATCAATCAACACGGTCGTCAAATCAGAGGTAACTTCGGTACTTGTCGGCACATAGGATGGGGACGAAGCTAAAACGAAGTTACTCAGTTGTTGCGTTGAATTGTCATTGCCCGTTCCTCCCGTGAAACCGACATAGGCACTTTCGCCCTCCAGATAATTCGAGAGGTCAATCGAGTGCTCCTCCGAATAGACGTAAGAGCCGTCCTGTGACAAATAGACATAAAGCGTAGGATCTTGACCACTGTAGTAATAGATGACGACATCGGTCGGTTTTCCTAGCCCAATCGTCAGTTCGCCTGGCTGGTCGTAGCTGCCAGAGGAATTCCCCTGGACGTACTTTGTCCCCGGAGTTGGCCCATTCTTGTTGTCATAGAGATTGAATTGATAAGAGACCTTATTACCTGGGATCCCAACATAGCCCAGCGAACCACCCGGATCCCCAACGATGTCAGTTCCCTGCGTCTGTACGGCGAAGGTTATCCCATCCGCCGGATGCTTCGACCCACCTTTCGTTGGGTTATAGGTAAAGGTGGCAACAAAATCTTTCGCCACGTCGACTGACTCATTGAACCAAGCCGCATTTTGTTCATTATCTTCCCCCGTAGTCAATTGCAGTACATCGACTTCGCCGGAATAGAAGCGAGTCACTGTACCACCGACCAATTCAAAATCCTCGAATCCCGTTGTCAGAACATCTCCATAACTCCAATTCGCAGGTTTCCATGGATCCCCTTTCGTCCAAGCAGGATCTTGGCCATCCACGACCATGGACTCAAAGACTTGCTGTTGCTCATAAGATGAAAAGATTGAATCTTTGAGCGGTTGATACTCCATTGTCAGTTCAGTCTGCACCAAATCAGGTGTGTCCGGAATGGACTGCCCGAGCGGTGCCGTGTAAACCTCAACGCCCTGGTCTGGATGGTAAACATATCGAGTTGTTTGCTGCTGCAGCTTATCGCGAAGCTCAACGATGCCGGTGACTTCGGTCGCACCCGCGTCAATTCCATCAAGTACGAGCGGAATTCCACTATTATTTTCGACGCTCACGATGGAAACACCTCCCACCATATTGATCAAGGCATCTGACATCGTCGAAACGATCTGCCCTTCGAGAAGAACCCCAACACGAGCAGATGCGGCAAAGGCAGCCAGCGTAATTTCATTCGTGCGCGCATCATACGTTGCAGAAATGTCAGATGCGTCGACACCGAACTCAGCAGGGTCGATCAAATAGACAGGGTTGGTGACATCCTTTGCCTGATACTTCTGTTGATAATTCGTGAGTGTTTGTCCCAGTTCTTCACCGAAGGCGATGGCCAAAGCCCGTGGTTTCCCCACATTCAGAGGCGCGTTGATGTCAATTGTTTTGGCATTGATTGCCACCTGCGCTGCCGTCAAGCCGCCTGTAATGTAGGCCTGATAGGCAATGTCCTGCCCTTCGGAGTTGAGAGGAACGGAGGGGGAGGAATCGCCATCGAGATATTCCGTTGCCGTCTCCTGCACGCGACTCGCTTCCCATCCCAGCGGTGAACTCTGCGTCTGTCCGGGGATAAAGGGATAAGAAACCGGCTGAGTTCCTGCCGTGTTCCCTGAATTCGCCTTCGCCGATTCCTCGAAAGCATCCTGAATATCTCCTCCTGAGCCGTAGTACGAATTCGGCGTATCGACGGCAAACGCGGCATTCGGCGATTCAATCGTAATCGACGCAGCATTGATGGGTGCCAATTCGATAATTGGCCCATAATCATTGGACAACGTGACATCGCTCATTGGAGTGTTGAAGAAGCCCGTCACCACAATCCCGGGGCTCGGTCCCTCGAGATCTCCGCCCGTCAATTGAACGTTGATCGACGATTCTTGATTGGGTGATTCATTCTGGGTGAACGGAACATTGCCATACGTTTCACCCGAAACCTTGTAGGTCAGAATATCAGGCGCCTCCAGGTTGTTCATTCCTGACACTCCGTCAAGAATCAACCAAGCGTCGGTTGGGTTGTTGATATTCAGATCGGGAATATTCGTGGTCAGCGTTCCGCTTCCCAACAGGCTGTCTCCGATCACCATAATACTCCCTTGCGGTACTAGAATTTCGCTGAACCGAATCGCCGGAAATGTATCTGGCAGCAGCTTATTTTGCTCAATGAATTGCTTCGTAGCCGGAGCAAGATCGCTCTCGTCGACGTTTGCATCGGAATTGGCTGCCGCTGAAAAAGCGACAAAGTATTCATTCAGCGAATCCCGAAAAGGAGGCGCAATCAGTTGGTCAACAAAGTCAGTTTCGATTGGGATTGAGAAATTGCAGTTATTACTGTCACCCTCCTCGCAATTGACTTGCAACGATGCAAGCGAGCCGTCATCAGGAAACGAGTTGAAATCGATGGTCATGTTTGGCGAGACGGCAATGACTGTGCCGTCGATCGTTACCGTCGTCGTTTGCGTCGGTAATACCGAATCCACCCTCATTTTCCCCGATGGAATATGTGCTCGCGTAGCACCGGCATGCTGTGAAAACGAATCCCCAGCCGATTCAGGCGTGGCATCGATCCGCACATCCTCCAGCGTTGCCAAGATGGATACGTTTTCATCAATCGTGATTTTATGGTCCTGAGAGACGGACACACTGGCGGTACTCGGGTGCGCGAGACCATGAGAGAACGAGAGCGCGCCGGAGCTAATTTGCGGGTAGAAGGACGAGTCGAATGGCACGAGATTTCCACCCGCTGCAACCGTGACATTGTTCGCCGTCAGCTTAGAAGCGGTTGGCGCCTGAATTAGGATTGTCTCGTTTGAAGTCACCTCGACCGAAGTTGATGTATTCGCTGTACCTGCACCTTGGCTACGGGCAACGCATTCGCTGATCGTCATCACATCGACGGCTGTCCCGATCACAAGGTCGCCTGTCATCTCGACGGTCGCATTATTTGTTGCAACCGAAGTGTCGAGCGCGATCGTGAGGTCGTTAATGGAATAGGCAAGAGGAACGACGCCCCCAACATCCTGAGTGACAAAGTCTTGTGATTTTATCTGCTGGGTAGCAAGCACCGAAACATTTGAAGGGGACTCGGAATTAGAAATGATTTGAGCGGTATCGGTGGACTCCATTCCCATATTTATCTTGGCAGTACCATCATATTGCGTGACGGCTGACGCGCCGGAACCTTCGACAACCCCTCCGGATCCGCCGCGAACCGTATTGTAGCTCTCATAGACATTGTTTTTACTGATCTTCGCGTCGTCCGGATCAGGAACCCTTTCGAGCGTATTGTTGGCCAAAACGGTGATGGCACTTGCAGTTGTCAGGCTGCTCGTGCCTTGCCATTCAATATTTGCTGTTGGCCCGAAAGTATTGTTGACCTTCGCGCCACTACCGCCAGCAATCGAAGCCTGGATCGCATCGGCATAAGTGTCGTAATTAACATTTGTCTGCGCCAAAACCGAGGTCACAGCAGCCGACTCAGTAGTCTCCACTGAGAACTCATCGAAGATCAAGGTTGCTTGAGGTTGAATGGTGTTATTCGCAATCGAGGCATCACCGGCAATGATCCCCCCTGAACCCGAAAGCGCTCGCGAACGACTCTGGCCTTCTGCGATCGCTTCAAAGTCAAGACTTCCCGCCGCATTTAAGTCGAGGGCTGTCGCCACTGTGTTCACGACAGGACTGTACGTTGAGTTGGTTTGGAAGATCCCAACGCCTAAACCGCCGATGTTGTAGCCCTCCTGGTCAGTGCCCGGGTTTCCCGTATCGCTGGCGGAAGTCGTTGTGTCTGCGGACGCCGAGAGGGCAAAATTGCCCGACGCTTGAAGGTTTCTGGAAGCATCCGTTGAATCGCTGCCATTACACGTACCTTCCGTAGCCGTCGCAAAGTCGACGCCGAGGCAAGCGGCTACGCTATCCGTGTAAATCACGGTGTGCGTCTCACCGGAACCAGCCAATCCACCAATCGTGACGGAATAGCCGTGAGTCGTGACGTTATGGTTGCTATCAGCATCAACCGATAGATTGGCAACTTTGAATTCTTCTCCTACGGAGCCAATCCCAGCACGCACCAAACCGTCTCTTTCCGTCTCGGACAGAAAGACGCCTACCGAGCCCACACCCGCTGATCCACCGTAGATCTGAGCGTCAATATTCTCCTGGCCGGTCGCCTCCACGGTCAGGTCACCATAGGTGTTGCCCGACAAAGGCGTGATGGTCGTCCCTTGGCCAACGTCAGCGACAACCTTTGAAGAGCTGTAAATATTGGAATTTCCACCCGCGCCGGCAGCTCCGATGGAAATCGATAATGATGTGGCAACCGACAGGGCATTCAATTCGACCGAATCGGTTGCACCAACGACAACAGGAGTGCCTGAAGCACCCGTTTTGATTTCGCTATTTTCAATCTCTGCCGTGATCTGATCCTTGTTCTTAATTTGAGCCAAAGATACGCCGATAGAACCTCCGAACCAGCCAACCGAGGCTGCTCCCGACCCCACGGACGCATTCACTTCTCCCATCCGATCGGCGCTGACAACGAGACCATCGAACCCTGACATTGCCAAACTTTCAACATCATTCACGGACGCTTTAATGATATTGTTCGTCGTGACTTCGCTACTGGCTCCTGATCCGGAAAGCGCCGCACTATCAAAATAAGGAGCAAGTGCCACACTGACTGCGACGGCGACAGCGGTGTTGGTGACGCTTTGACGTGAAGTCGCTTGAACGTCGATGGAACCGCCAGCATAAACCATGGATGTATCCGTATTGGGCGCGTCGACAAGCCTGTCAGTACTCGGCTTACTACCGATCCACCCCAACACCTGATTACCCATTGAAACGCTGTTCTTTACAGCGCTCGGCGCGAGTGCGACAGATGCATCCCCACTAATTGAAACCTGAAGGCTTCCCGAACCACTTCCTGTCGACAATTCCGTCTTGTCATCAGCCCAGACAAAGACATTGCCAGTGACATCGATGTTACTGTTTGAGATCCCCGCTTCTGCGGTATCCGAGATATCGGCTTGCATGGATGCACCTGACAGACCGAAGGCGCCTGCAAAACTTCCGGTCGAAAAGGCGACGGAGACTGCGACTCCAAAGGCATCATTCGTAAACTCGGGCACCAAGAACGCCAACACATTCAAAGCTTCTGCGGTGACGTCCGATGTTTCGACCGCGGCCAGAGTCTGGCTGGACGAGTTGAAAGTGTTGTCTGCACCGCCAATGGCGATATCCACCGAGGTACCGGTGACGGACGCCGCTCCCGAAATCGATGCTCCCCCTGCATCGGTTTGGGAAATAAGCTGATTAGAGGCTACTACGAACACTTGATCCTGCGACCCATTCTCGGCTGTAGTAATGTCGGATCCATTTGTTACGAGGGCCTTGGTTGCAATATTCAGGTCCGTTACAACGACCGCGCCGTTAAGCACAATTCCAGCCGAAAACGAACTGTCGTCCGAGGCTTCCCCCTGTGCACTACCCGCAATCGCCAACGCATGGACATTCATGTCTTCCGTGAAATCCGCCGCCTCGCTCTGGTCCGGCACATATTTTTCGGTGTCAGAATTCAAAGCGCCGGTATAAGCCTGTGTCGTGACCTGGCCCGATCGCGTTACCGTCGATTCATTGATTTGGGCGAGCGTTGCTGAACTTCCATCCTCATCACCGAGTCGAGTGACAACGACTGCGGCACCAACACCGATTCCGAGCTGAGCTTCTTTTTCAGACAACGGCTTACCAATGTCCAGCGAGAAGTAACCGGCAAATGATTGCAGTACGGGTGCAAGCACGGCGGTTACCAACAGCGGCTCAGTGTTCTCCGAGTTACTATTAATAACGCTGCCGTCAGTAATCTGAGCAGTGGTGGTGGGATACAGCAAATTCGTTGCCCACATCCCTCCGATTTCAACATTCGTTCCGGCCGGAACTGTCACATCGACACCCGCGCTGAGTACGCGGCTATCCGTAAAATCCTCGGCAGCGATCGTGACCTGCCCATCACTTTGCGTGATCGTGCTTTGAGTCACTTCGGCAGTTGTTGTGTTTTCGACGTGGTTCCACACGGCACTCATGCCAACGCCGACGACGGTTTTGGCATCCAATCCTTCTTCACCTTCTTTGAGACTGCGTCGATCCCACGTCACCGCCGCAGTCCCGGCTGCGCCCCAGATTTCATCCATCGACAGAGCTGTAAGGCTGATTTCACCGATGTCGTCCGTGGCCTGCAGCTTACTGATCTTCGCAATCGTGGTATTCGTGATCTCATTGACTACCACCGAGCCCGCAATTTGCAGATCTGCACCCTTGGGAGTTGCCACTTGTAATCCCGCGGCACAGGTTCCGATCTTCTTGTCATTGAGAGCTTCGAGCTCGAGTGCGAACGTTTGAATCGTCGCGTTTTCCAGCAAGGCTTGAACATCGGCCGTCACATCAGCCACAGCCGCCGATCCGGCAATCCCGGCCAGTGACTTCTCATTGCCACCTGCCAGTGAGATCGCGGCCTGCCCCGCAACCGGATTCAAAATCGTTTCGTTTGAACTGGATATTTCAAGCGTATTGAACTCGTCTTCAGCAGACTGGCTGCCCACCACAGATCCTAAATCGTTCAGGTACGCATAGGTTTGATCGTCGACAAAGGCTCCCGCAAAATCACCCGAGATCCCAAGTCCCCATTTTCCTTCGATTCCGTTCGCCGCATCCTTATTCTCTTCCGCTGGAACATCGTTGCCGCCTGGCTTACCACCGAGGTCAGGGTCTCGGCCGGAAATCGATCCGACAATCGACAAGGGTACAATCGTCCCGGCAGACACGGCCTCTATCGTGAAATCTCCAGGTGAGTTGAGCGACGACGTTTTCGCGTTGCCACCTTTTGCCTGGGATCCTACCGTTGCGACAACATCACGGCTGAACTCGACCGTCGAAGCGCTGATTCCAATCCCCTTTGTGGTGCCCAAAAGAACGGCACCACTGACGGCCCACAGGTCGCTAGTATCCTCGGCGGAAACATTCACGGCCCCCGACGTGTCCCCGACCGCATCCAAGTTGACGGGCAAAATTTCGGTGATGATCTGGGCACCGACCGTCTTACCACGATGAGCATCCGATTTCCCCGATTCTCCCATCAACAAATAGGTGAGGCTCGCCTCGATTCCAAGTCCCGAGCTGTTGGCAGCCGATTGACCAATTTGAACAATCGTACTTTCACTCTCTGCCGTGATATTTAAACCGCCACTGCCATAGGTGACATCGGTCGATGAATTCGACGGTGCATTACCCTCTGGGTCACTGCCACCGAGCCAGGCATTTGTCGACTCCGTCATCTCGAAAAAGTCGACGGACCCTCCGAATGCATTTCTCGCCGTATTCTGAAATGGCGAAAGGACGGAGAAGAAATCGCCTTTTTTGAATCCGGTATAAAGTTGCGCCATCGAAAAATAAAGTTGTCCGGCAAGGCCGATTTGCTCGACGGTCGTGTCAGCCTGCACGGTGACGGCATTTGCCTCACTCAAGATAAAGTCTTGAGCTGTTACGATCGATGAACTTTGAGCATCCCATTGATCGAAAATCAGCTGCTGGTTGATCTGAGCTCCGTCTGCGATTTGAGCAAGATTCGTATTGTTGATCGTTTCCACCGTGAAGCTACCGGTGATCACGAAGTCCATTTCTTTCTTAGCTTGAACAAGACCTACATCAGCGGCCATGTTAAAAACCATTGAAAGCACCTTGACGTCACCAAATGCCAGGTCTTTGACGGTGCTGATTACATTACTGGCGATTCCACTGGCGTCGGCGTTTTCCCAACTCGACCAAGGCGGCTCGTATTCAATTTCCGACGAGATCTCTAATTTATCGACCGCGGTGACAACGGCGTCCGACTCCACGACAGCTTGGCTTGAATTGTCGACGAAGGCCATCGCCAATGCGACGGCCACAGCACCCTCTGTCTTGTCGCTTTCAACACCTGCCCCATCTTTCTTCGTGTTGCCTTTTGCCAAGACCGCCTCAACAAAAGTATTGACACTTTCCGTGAGACTACTTTCCAAGACCACGTCGCCTTCACTGCCAATTTCGGCGGTGGAACCGATTGTCGCCTGCACATCATTCGAAACATCCTGGATCGCGACCGCTAAAGAGACCTCGAACTGATTGCTTTTGTCCCTGAGCTCTTCTGGAGTTTTTTCGGTAATCTCTCGGTCGATGAAAGACTTGTAATTCTCTCCTTTCCCTGCATCAGCACTCCAATTCTTAACCCCTTTCAAGTAGTACGCCAGGAGCGGAAATTTACCCAGGGTGGCAGTCGCACCAGCACTGTTACTCGAGTCCATCTCCGACTTGATGGTGATGCCGATGGGATCCTCGACGGGCGAAAGGGTGACGGTCCCCCCTGGCATAAACTCGGCAGGCGTTGCATTCAGCGGAATATAGGGACGCATGTCAAGGAGCTTGGGCGGTGTGCTGTTGGCATCCTCGGCGCTCGCCGCCAAGCCAACCACCACCGTTTGGGCATCAAGACTATCGCCGGGCATGACGGCGTAATAGGTATCGCCATTCTGCAACCCCATTCCGGGAAGATCCCAGGAATCCTGGAACGTGACGGGGTCTCCCGTTTCAAAGGGTTGTGATGAGGCCATCAAAACCCATGGATCGTCCGAAGTGCCAACCCCTGTGACTTGGGAGTTGACTCCGCCGAGATTCTGGATCGCGGATTGCACCTCTGCAGCGGAAGCGTCGTACTCGATCGGATCGGTTGTGACGGAAGCATTCGACGCCGTCAAGGTGAGCGTAAAGGTTCCCCCACTGGCGTCTGTCGAAACAAGCTGAACCGGCGCTGGCGTCGCGCGCTGGAGCATATTGGTGGACGATCCATTTTTGGTGAGTTGACTACTATCGGTCGAGAGAGAACCCTGGGATAGATTAGCGATCAGCCAGGGGGATACGAATTCACCTCGACCGGTTACCGAAATCGAGTCTACGCCTAACAGATCATTCAAGCTGCTTGCCAAATCCTCCGGTGCAATATTCCAAGCAAGAGGACCGGAGGTCATGGGATCGCCATTGTCGTCGGTAACCGTGAGCGTGAAGGTGCCTCCGTTGGCAAATGAAAACAGCTGTGTTGCGCCGGCGGCAACCGATGAATAGACGGCTTCCCCATCGACCAAGTTCGAACTATCCACACTGGTAACGTCAGCAGAATCGTTCAGCGAGATGAAGACCTGACCGCCATCCATGTCAGCATTCACGATATCAAACTCGGCACCGCTACTTGGATCAACCAAACTTTGACCATAGCCAAATGACACCTGATTGGCACTCGTCATCTGCATGTTGGTCTGCTGCTCACTGCTATCCAGCAACTGACTGCTATCCACATTGAGCTGTGAAGGATTGAGCCCCTGTATCTCCCACGGATCGGAAAGCTGCCCCGTACCACTGACCGTGACGTTGACTCCGGAAAGTGCAAGACCGTTGATGGCCGTCGCCACGTCTTGCGATGAAGCATTCCAGGCCAATCCTGACGTGGTCGCAGATGGTTGATTGGCAACCTGCACGGTGAGCGTAAAGCTGCCACTACTTGCCTCCGACCCCAGGAGGATGTCGGGCGATGTGTCCGCCGAATCAGTCAGCGTCAAGATATATTGCGGTACCGCTGAATTCGCGTTCGTATTATTGACGTTGAAGGCATAGTAGGTATTGCCATCGGTCAGTCCTGCCATCGGCTTGCCTTCGACAGCATGGTAAGTCACCGCGGTGTTATCGGACAGCTTCGGATCTTCGGAAAAGACAAGTCCGACACCCGTTTCGAACGTACCAATGGGCAACGTAATATCTTGGTCATTCACGGTCAGAGAGGGCGATGCCGCCTGAACCTTGGGATCGGCTGCAGCAGCCTGCCCTTGACTGGCTGCAAGTCGAATCTGGCCTGACCATGATTGCTCAACTTGCATTTCGACCGTTCCATCTGTCGAAGCAAGATTCTCACCATCCGTTTGAATCGAGCTCGCAGCTATTCCCTCAATCACCCATGGCGAATCTGTCTGCCCAGCCCCACGAACACTCGCGATCACCCCCGTCAGATTCAGATCATTGATCGCTTGCTCGAGATCGTCCGCCGAAACATCCCAATTCAAAGCGTCCGTCGTGCCCTCGCTTTCATTGGCACCTTGAATGTTGAGCGTAAAGGTGCCGCCATCGGCGTTGGAACTCAACGTTGACCAGGGAGTGTTACGATCGACGATGGCGTAATAGTCAGATTGATTCTCGAGGGACGTGACCTCGGGATTGAGTCCGGCAAAGAACTGCAGTTCGGTTCCCTGAAAAATCGGCGTTGCAGGCGGAAGGCTAGTTACGGTTTCCCCGGAGAAATCCAACGATGCAACGCCGAGATCGACTTCACCCGAATTCAAGTCATAGCCACTGATTGGATAGGTCGCATTCGTTTCCGGATTCAGCAGATACGACGCACTTGTTAAAACAAGAGGAGTTGCGGTGGAGTCCAGTAATTGAATCGCAAAGGCAAACTCATCAGCCGGTGGATCCACGACCTTGACGGTATACTTTTCACCTTCCAACAACGAGAGAACCTGCCCCTCCGAGTCAAGGTACCCAAGAAACCTGTCGGATGAGGAGTTGAAGGTGACGGATTCGCCATCAGTAAAAAGAGGCTCACCGTCAGGCGTCGTGTCGTATCCAAACAGGACATACGCTTGTTGTTCCGCATCGATACTCGTCAGCGTGACGGGAATCGGAACGTCCGATCCGGCCTTCGTCAAGGTTGGAAAAGCGGCCCCCAGCGAAATCGCTTCGCCATTTATCGCATCCTCAAAAGTCTGAGCAAATTGCAAGGAGTATGCGTCTGCTTCGTTGCTTTCAGGAACGATGAGGTAATACAAGTTCCCAGGAGTAAGACCCGGAATCGTTCCAAAGTTCGAACTCGTCAAGATAATTGCGTCGCCCGTCTCGAAATTGGTTTCTCCTGGCAGGCTGACACTGTTGCTTTCAAAGTCGAC
Organism: Planctomycetaceae bacterium; assembly: GCA_002723275.1. Taxonomy (GTDB): domain Bacteria; phylum Planctomycetota; class Planctomycetia; order Pirellulales; family Pirellulaceae. Next base: position 55,346 of record PBNZ01000005.1, on the reverse strand, counting down.
CTGAAATGCAGGATTGAAACCGACGGGTTCGAGCTCGGTTGCATCGCCACCTTCCGTTCCTTCTTCGGGGGTCGGTACACGAGACGTTACGTTTCCGTCAACGACCGCCGACACCGTAGCATCCGCCGAGGACCAACTAAAGGCAGCACCAACGAGACCATCGCGATAAGCGACTGCCTTCACATGATTCCCACTGTCCCCCTTAGCCTCTGCCGAAATCTCCACGTTGCCAACGCTACTGATGAATGAATCCTTGTCCACATAGACTTTCGACTGTGTTTGTTGATCAGCCCAGCCAACTGCGGCTGAAACAGCCTTCGGATTTGTCTTACTAATCCCGTTGTTCTTCAGTGCGGTGACTTCGAGTTCGATCTCATTCTCAACATCAGAAGTGATTACCACTTCCGTACCGGAAACGATTGCATTTTGCAGGTCGACTATCGCGACCGCGTCGGTATAGAAGGCCCCTATTGCAAACGCAAATTTATCACGAGCATCGAGGCCTTCCTTGGGACTACATAAGCTCTGGCCCTGCGGGTTGACCTCAGCACCTTCTTCTCCCTCTGCCTGATTCTGGTCGGCATCGCCGCCTGCATGATGCTCCTCGGCATTGCTATTACAAAGCACTCGATTCCAGACCGCTTTCCCACTCGCGATCGCCGTCGACTCGGCTTCGATTTCAACCTCCCCCTGCTCGGATACAACGTGTGCATTCTCCAATGCGATCTGCGCGTTCGGCTTCCAAACTTGAATCGCAACAGGCAACGTAAACAGATCCGGAACTTCCAACGCTTCCATGATCACAGGAGCCAAGTTAGAGACCCCGAAACTCTTAATGGAATCCCAGGTTTCATTGTTATTGACCCCAGCATCTGCGGTAATGCTTACGCCGTCGTAGCCCGAGATCCGAACCGGTGTCGCCTCAGCATCATCCGTCGAATCCGAACCAATGTTAATCTTGGCTTCGTGGACAAGTGACGAGAAGAAGTCGGCGACCTGATCCAAAGCACTGATATCGAAGTTAGGCAGCTTGTGCGAAAGCTCGAGGGTAACCTCGCCCCCCGAACTTATAATGTCCGCGGTAACAGTCAGAGAATCGTTGCCTTTGATGGTGATGTCACCCGTATAACAAAGCGCCTCGTCGACGATGACATCTTTTTCCTCACTGGGCGTATAATCTCCGGCTGTATACTCTGTGATGTCGTCGGGGCACGTCGCCGTTAACATCAACCGAACTTCAAGCCGCTCGGCGCCCGCCTACAAAAACCGCCATACCGAATCAGGCTTATGCTGCCTTCGAGGCAAACGAGATGAGGAAGAACGACTGTCGTCACGCAAACTTCGATTTGATTTGATCATGAATTCCGCTCAGTGAAGGAATCTCATGGCTGAGACTCTTAGAGATGGATGACAACTTTTCGAGGATGCAAATTTCAAGGAGAGCCATCAACACTTGGATCGCTGACGCATTGAAAGCCAGCGAGTGACAGTGAGGCGAGGACTTTCGGTTAGTCTGGCAATCGACCGACTAAAGATTCCCTGATCGCTTGCCGTCGAAATGGCACAGAATGCGGTTCAGTGCGTCCAGAAACGGAGCCAACTCTGACTCCATTGTTTTGCCACCGCAGATCTAAAACCAGTTCGTCAAAAAAAGTGAATATGAGTCCGGTTGGTTATCAGTCCTTGAGTCGCCGGTGGTCAATATGACGCAGGATTCCAGGATTGAAAAGGACAAACCTATGGGTCGCTCGTTATTTCACGAAACCCCTGCCTTAAAGAGAGATGAACGGCAGCCATACCCCCCTTTAATGGCTAATTCACGTCTCCCCTGAAACGGCACTCGTGTTGCCAAGACGCATTTCGTCCGAGCGCAAACCAGTCGCTCGGACGACCGTCGTGCCTATCACGCAGGCCGACGGTAATCAATTCGCGCACTTACGAAATTCCATCGGCACCGCTGAGCAATTCCCTTGATGGCTCTGCGTAGATCGATGCAGTTGATTATTGGGGTTTACCCCTGCGCCATTAACCTAACAGTGGCCCGTAGATGGGACGATGCTTGGTGTAACCTCCATCGGTCGTCAAGATTTCACCGACAGTCCAGCATTCCTCCGCCCAAAAGAACATGGTCGCAGCCGAGATATGCTTGGGCTCCGTCAGTCCACCGAGTGGCATCGCATCTTCAACCGCTTGCAAACGGCCTGCACTGATTTCGTTCTGAGCAGCCATCGGACCGCGTAACGGAGAAGGCGCGATTCCGTTAAGGATTAGCCCATGAGCCTCGACAAAATGACGAGACTGCAGTTTCAAAAGGTTGAGCAAACCTCCCTTGGATTCCTCATAGGCCGAACTCGCTCGGCCCTCGGCTCCGACGGTCGCTGAGGTCGACAACAGCAGGACGCCACGTGCCCCCCGGGTGAAGGCACCGGAATTGAGACCTTGTTTGAGAACGTTATGAGTTCCCCACAGATTCACTTCACAAGCGCCCATCACGTCATCCTTGGTCATCTCTTCCGGCGGCGTTAGCGGCTTGGGAGAGATGCCAGCCGTATGCTGCAGGTAGTCCACCTTAGGATGCCGTTGAAACAATCCACTCACCTCTTCTTCGCTCGTGATGTTGATTGTTTCCGCAACAACTCGCGTGCTTCCATTTGCACGTTCGGCAACCGACGCCGCAAAGTCTCCTAAAGTCACGCTTTCCGTGCCAACGCGGATTTGCGGTGAAGCATCAGCGAGTATAAGCGTTTCAAGATCCAACCACTCGACGATATGGTTTGCCAGATGCTGACCCATTAAACCGACACCGACAATCATTGCTGTCGCGTTCGGGCGATATGTATACGGGGAAGCCATATCCTGCTCCAACGAGTTGACGAAAAGATAACCAGAATCCCAGATGGTACGAGGAAATCGCCGGTTGAACAAGCTACCGCAAAAGAAACCAATGTCGCCAAGAGCGGGGCGTCTAGAAGTCTTCGATTTGCTCGCGTCCTGCCCGCGTGTGAATCGCCTGCCAGATGCCTCGGGGGTGGGATCCGCATCCGTCTTTCTCGGCACGACTGTCGACGTCATTTGCGACAAATCTGACCGAGGTATCCACCATCATGACATGAACTCCGCCGCGATGGGCACTTCGCGATGCCATCTGCCCGGTGGATTTACCGTCAAAACAGCCCATGCATTTGCTGTTATCTCCTGCCGATCCCGACGCTTCACAGTTTTCCATATCGTCAGAATTGTGTCCGCAAGCATTGGGGCGGTCGGCATCACCAAAAAGTCCCGAGGTGCCCGCGCCTAATCCCGGCATCGCCCAACTGCCTCGTAGATCTCTGGAATTCAAACCCGATCGCAATTCATCCACGGCGACGGTTTTTGAGGCTCCATCACGAATGTGCTTTAAGCGGACCGAATAATTGACCCCACCAATTCCTCCGAGAAAACTTCGGGTTCCCTTTCGCTTGTCATCCGAAGCACCAAAAGCACAGGGGGAAACATTCATTCCGTAATTACCGCGGGCCCAACCGCCCCCCGCATATTCGCAGAGATTACCATCATTGCTCGGATCGCTCGGGCATTTGAACACCGCAATCTCGGCGGATCGAACAACATTTTCACGAGCAGGCTTGCTACGGTCCCATTGCTCATAAAGCGTTTGCTCCTCGATAAAGGGCAAGAGGTGCACGAGCCAATTGGCTCCCTTTTCGCCATCCGCAATCCGTGAGTGCCAACCACCTCTGCTCTCAAAAAAGGGGGGAAACTTTTGGCGAGCAGCGTGGTAACCGTTCAGGGCAACGCCAATTTGCCTCAGGTTACTTTTGCACGTCGCCTTTCGCGCCGCCTCACGCGCCGCATTAATCGCGGGCAACAACAAGACCACCAGCATGGCAATGATCGCGATTACCACCAGCAACTCAACCAGTGTAAATCCGTTTTTGCGTTCGGACATGCTTCGACCGTCACTCTGATGGATTTTCTTCTACGAGACTGATTGCCCCACATTTTAACTCGGCAGATGTCTTCGCATCTATACAACTGCTGTAACGTTTCGTAAGCAAAGATGGGCAAACGGCGATGCTAGAGGTCATACGGCAATATGCGGCTTAGCCCAGTACAGCTGGATCAGGTACCGAGTACGTTCACCGACGCAACTGTTTCGCCTCAGACATCGGGTTCCGGCGGAACATCCATTTTAGTTGCCTCCTGTCAGCTTTACCGGACGCAACCGAATGTTTCGATATTTCACAGCGGTATGGTCGCCCTGCAATAGAATCGGACCGGGTGACATGTCGTCTGCCTGTAAACCTCCACCCGTGCAACCCTCAATCAACTGATTGTCGATCACCTTTGCACCGTTCAACACGACGGTTATGTGGCGATCGACTAAGGTCAATCGATAGGTATTCCACTCACCGCCGGGCCTTCCCGCATTAAGGGACGGTTTGATGCGACCAAAGATCGCGCCCGGCCCCTGAATCCCCTGCATGGGACTATCATGATCGACCACCTGAGCCTCGTACATTCCTCTTAAATAGATACCACTGTTTCCACGGTCTGGAACGTTGTACTCAATCGACAATTCAAAATCCTCGAACTCTTGTTCGGTTCGCAGATTTCCAAATTCACCGTAAGCACCAAAGTCTTGCTTTGGTGTTTCGTTGACAAGGCAACCACTCTCGACACGCCAGCCATTCTTCTTTTTCGGATTTGAGAGTTTCCAGCCGGTGAGATCTTGCCCATTAAACAACTCAATGGATTTGCCAAAGGCGACATCGGATAGATCCGGCTTCGGAGGCGGAGGTGGAATGCGACGCCCCATCAGTTGAATCTGCTCATCCTCACTCGTGGAGTCAGGATCCTCTGTCGTCTGCGTCAAGATGAGCCGGAGCTTGCCATCCTTCAAGTTTGCCTGCAGAGGACGCGTAATCGATTTGACAACCGCTTCACCATACGGACGCCATTTGATTTTGCGATCAAAGCTCAGCACGCCATTCTCAAATTGAATTGAGCGGATCGGTCGAGCGCTGCCCACACTCCACAGCAACGAGCCCTGAAGCTGGCCTCCATCCTTGCTGATTTTGAGCCAAGCCGGATTGCCGTCAGGTAACTCGAAGGCCCAGGCCCCCAAAAATCCTTCCGCATCAGGCTCAACCGCAAGCAGCGGTGAACCTAGCGTGACCATGGTGGCCCAAATAACGGTTGTTAATGCGGATGGCATGGGGACTCACATGACGTGTTCATGGAATGAAACTCAACCATGGCACATGAGCACCGTGGGCAACGCCCCACGATTGTTTCAGTTCCACACGTCAAATGAAACCCATCAACCATTTTCATTCGGTTCGAGATTCATCACTGAGTCCGACCAACCTCTGCCCTAAAACCTCGGTAATTAACCGATTCGCGATCGCGATACATCAACGTCCTTAGATCCGAATCCCTCAACGGTTGATCAACGCCAGAAAAAAACGAGAGGACCTAGGAGATTTAGATTGATTCCGGGCAATGCAGGCAATAGGATATCCCCCACGTCGCGCCGGGCAAATTGCCGGGCGTCGATCGACCATTTCAAATTCACAGGAAACGCTAACGAAGGCATTCACTTTCAAACAGTCTCTTCCGACGGCCGCAGGGTCATCGGTTGCCAGGCTTGTTCGAAGGTGAGTGCCTTTTTTTTATGCACTTGTTTCGGCAGTCATTTGACAACTGCTTAAAAGGGTTCGACCAAATGAAAACGACATTTAAGACAATGCTTGCTTTCGCAGTCATCTGTGCAATCGCCAGCCCTTCCATGGCTGACGTCCACGATGGCTTGATCAACTACTGGAACTTCGACGGTAATTTCGACGATACCGCTGGTTCGATTCCCGGTAACACGAGCACGAAAGCGGACAATGGTAGCCAGCCTGGCTCAGCCGTCTCGCTTGCCAACTGGACTGACGACAATCCTGATGCAGCGGCACTGGGTCAGTACGGCGTTTTCGATGGAACGTCCGAAGGATACGTGGAAGTACGTGACAGCGCGGACATTGTCCGAGCTGGTGGAGCCGTCTCGATTTCAGCTTGGTTACGTGTCAACAGTTTCACGAAAGGCTGGCAAGCCTTGCTCGCTCACGGTGAAGGCAGTGACTATCGAATTGCTCGCCGTGGTGGTGGATCGAACATTATGTCCTACGCCGGTGGAACGGGTGACATTCCGACGAATGACTCGACCGGGCCAAATGTCAACGACGGAAACTGGCATCATGTGGTCGCTATCAGCCCGATCTTCATGGATCAAGCCGGCTCGCAGTTATGGGTTGATGGTGTTCAAGTCGCAACCGGTGGGAACACAGCAGTGTCCGACAACGGTTCCGGCCGCCTGATGATCGGTGGTAACCCCGACACCGGCGGATTCCGAACCTGGCATGGTGACATTGAAGATGTTGGAATGTGGGATCGCCCCCTGACGGGTGAAGAAATCGGATTGATCTTCACTTCGGGCCAGAACGGCGTTCCGCTGTCGGCAATTCCAGAGCCGAGCACCGGCTTGTTGATCATGCTGGCCGCAGGCGCAGTCCCCTTCTTCCGTCGACGCCGTCGTTAATCGACCGCTGAAGGCGAGAACACACGATCAAACGGCAGCCCGTTGTGGCTGCCGTTTTTCATGGAAAGGAAGCCTAATCTCCATTACCGTCTGAGACGATTCCCAGCACTCTCAAAGAGGGTCGTCCCGGTTAATATCGGACATCAAGCAAGACTCCATGGTTTCCTGCCTTCGTTTTATTGGATGAATGGCTTGAAACAGTTGTGATTTCAGTTCTAACCCCAGTTTGGCTGAATGATGTTGCCGGGCAGGTCTATCGCTTTTGATCCGTTGGCTGCCGAGAATAGGTCCTGGACAATTGGTCTACTCGAGATGACCGCTCTGTGCTTTCCCTGGAACCGCCCCTTCAAGGATAACCGTCATGATGCTGATGATCTTTGATGAATCATCGGTGTTGTCGCTTAAATGAAGGGGTCATTGAGTCGAGTCAGCCAGGCTTACCGGATGAGAATCGTGCTCGACAAGCACTCACCTTGGTTGGGAGGCTTGTCTTTGGATAATCCGCTCTAAAAATTAAGCCAATTGGTCGCTCTTGGTTCCCTGCAGCCGGTTACAAAGAACAGATTGATGGCGTCTACGTCGATCAGGTTGGCTGGGCGGGTGACCCTGAGTTTTCTGAAGCGACATTAGAAGTCGACTGGGTGCGCATAACTCCCTTTAACGAACCGAATGATCGCTGGCAGCCTGAGACATGGCCCAACGGGTGGTATGCTCTGCCGAATGAGTATCCCGACATGATCGTCCCAGACACGGCTGATTCTCCCGCAGAAGAATTACTGGCAACCGACCAGGCATTCGCTGATTGGACGAGTGACGATCCGCTTGAACCTTGACAGCTTCGACAATCCACAAGATTCCCTTGGCGTGGAGATCAATGCCGGGAAGCTATCCACGGAAGATCAATTTCACTGGCATTGCGATCCAATCCGGCGAACCGGGTTACTCCTACGCGAATCATCAGCTTGATCGTCGCCGCAAGGATTCACCTCGTGCTGCATTTCTTCCCATGAGGAAGTAAAATCTCGTTGCAGTGGGAATCAAATCACCTACGCCAGCTGGACCTTGGAATGACAGAAGGTCCGGTTTGCGGTAAACCGACGAGGGTATTTGACGTTGCAGCGGGAAACGATTGTTGTTGGCCTAGGAGAGGTACTGTGGGATTTGCTCCCATCGGGCCCGCGTTTTGGCGGAGCTCCGGCAAACTTTGCGTGCAGCGTCGCCGAACTTTCTGCTGCCACGACCTCGGTCTACATGCTCAGCTCAGTCGGGCAAGATGACCTTGGTCGTCAAGCGATCGAATCGCTCGAGCAGCATCGTGTCGCTTCGAAGTACATATCGCAGACCTCCTATCCAACGGGCACGGTCGACGTCCATCTTTCCGAGCAAGGAATTGCGAGTTACCATTTTGCGAAGAACACCGCCTGGGACCACCTGTCATGGTCCCCTTCGCTATCAGATCTGGCCACGAAAACCGATGCGGTATGCTTCGGCACACTTGGCCAACGATCGACAAGCTCGCAATCTACGATCCTGCGTTTCCTTGAAGAGCAAAAACCATCGGCTCTGCGAGTCTTCGATGTCAATCTTCGTTCCCCCTTCTATTCCGACGAAATCATCAGCCATTCACTCGAGCGTTCCAACGTTCTGAAGCTGAACGATGAAGAGCTACCGGTAGTTTCGGAGCTCTGTGGCCTATCCGGATCACCCGAATCACTATTGCGGCAACTCGCCGAACGCTACCAACTGCATGCCGTCGCCCTGACGCGAGGTCCCCGGGGCGCGTTACTCTTGCGAGGCTCCGAGATTGACGACAACCCTGGCCAGTCCGCCAAGGTCGCGGACACCATTGGAGCTGGAGACGCCTACACTGCCGCACTGGTACTGGGTTTACTCGACGACCAGTCTACAGCCACGATCAATCAACGCGGCTGCCGTGTCGCGGCCTATGTGTGCGAACAATCCGGGGCAACTCCGCGCATCCCTCGAGAAATATCAGTTCCATAATCGGTCGCCAACGAATACGCCCGTCTCCCGACCTGGGCTGCGACGAAGTCATCAATTCACATGATTATGAGATTTGCAGTTCAAATTTGAACGGAGAATATCCGGTGATGTAGACCGACGGTCCATCGAGCTTTGGTTCGGCGCCGCGCAGTTGCGTCCATTCGTGCCCAGCACGGCCTGGCCCAAATTGAATCACATCGTCACCCATGCGATAGGTTCCAAATCCATCCTTCAGTAAAAATCGATCATCCCCCAGCTTCTTGACGCCTGAGAAGACGCCTCCCGTCCGGAATGCCAGTTCAAGCGCCACGGGAACATGATCGGTTCCGACGATGTCAAAACCGACGCGAAGCTTTCCCGAATGTTCATGAACGGTCACGCTTGACTGCAAGGTCATCACCTCACTCTGTGTCCGTCCCGTCTTCGGCATTTTGCTCCAATCCCCGTCGCCGGTAATCTGATCTCGAGGGAAGGGTTGAAAGTACGGGCCCTTCAATTCTTGAGTCAAACGAAAACTACCGTCCTCCCGTTCGATCCACTTGCCAACGAGCTGCCCCTTCCCGAAAAACGCCGATGCGAAACGCATCGCTTGCAGTGGTGCATTGCCCTTGAAGAAGGTCAACAAACGATCGTTGTCAGACACAAGGGACACGTCGACGTTTGCTCGACGGATGCGCACCAGACCGGAGTGAGGAAAGGCCTTAACATAATTGGTGGGCGGGGCCACTCCCGTAGGCAACTTGCCCTGCAAAAATGGATCATCCATAAAGGGCACCAGTTCACGCCTCAGCTCTCCCGCGTTAACGACTGCCTCGATCAATCTGGCCATCCCAGCAAATTTCGCATCACGATCCTTGAGTGCCATATAACGGTACCCATAGTAGTACGCTGTTGGCAGTATAATTTGAAACTTGTCCTGCCGATTGGACGCCTCCGTGACCAACTCACCATTGGCATGCAGAAAGTAGGTCGTCATCTGCAGGTTCCTGCGAACCGCATCGAAAAGAGCGTCGCGCTTCAACAAACGGGCAACGGTAATCAAACAATGATTGACCTTGGGCGAATAGCCCGCCACGCTCTTCTCGGTATATTGTCCATCCGCGTCGATATCGATTCCTTCAAGCAACCAACGATCAATCCTAGCGACATATTGCCTGTTTGGAATCAATGAATTCAGCAGCGCCAATGCACGGCAGACCACCCAACGATGATTGGGAGTGTGAATACCGCCGACCGTCAACGCCCTGCCGGCACGCTCAAGAAAGCGATTTGCGATGCCTTGAAATTCTGGCAACCCATTCTGATCGTAGCGGCGGATCAGCCGTAAACTCATTGCCACCAGTCTCACAATAAAGGCAGTATCTGGCGGCGAGTGAAAATTTGTGGTGAGCAAATCAATGGTACCGTCCTGATGCTGCCTTCGCTTCAAGAATTCCGCAGCAAGATTAACCGATTCAGCAATGCGTTCTGAATGATGATGAACTGATTTCGGGTCCACAAAGGCGGCGACCATCGACAGGGAATATTGAGCGGCAGCTCCTACGTGGTAGATCTGATACTGACTCGGAAACCCACCCAAGAAGGGCGACCGCGGATCAAAGTTTTGTTTCCCGACATAGGTCTCGACAAGCTGATCCTGCTCTCGACGCCAGACACTCATTAGTTGCTGAGCAGACAAAAAACGACCAACGTCGCTCGCAACCGCATCCTTTGCAACTTCTTGGCATACCCCAACACTCGAAAACAACCCTGATGTAGCGAGACCTTGCAAGAATTGGCGGCGTTGCATTTCAGACACCTGCGGAAAACGTTTCTAGGACCAACTTCTTTTCTTTGCACCGTCTACCGAGCTCTTAACTGCTTTGTGGCGCAAAACGATCCCCAGATTTTAATCGGTAACGGACTCACACCCAAATACGTCTTGCGTCCGAACTAAACGGATTCCTTCGAGCCGCAAGAAAATACGGTAGACAAGATAAGCCCAGCGATGTAAACCACTCGAAATTTCCAAGACGAGCAAGAAACTATTGACGAATCGCTTGGTTCACCTTGTATTTTTCAAGTCGATCGATTTGCCTGGCCTTATCCGCATCGTTTCCAGAAAGATTGACGGCAACTTGCTGGTATTTTCTAGCGTTCTCGAAATCACCCGTTTCAGCGAATGCAGCGGCCAGCGTGCTAATCACCTCGGGGTGCCTATTCTTCGAATTCGCAATACAGGTTTTTGCCATTTTCAAGGCGACATCACCATTACGCACAGAATCATCTGGACAGGTTGCAAGCATCCAAGCTGTCCTTCGCAGCGCCTCGAGCGGCGCTCCTGGATACTTAATCGCTTCTCGAAAAGCGATCGCGGCCGATTTCCATTCACGCTTTTCCTCGAGGATGCATGCCATTCGAAAATGGGCTGGTGCATATTTTGAATTTTTGCGTGTGGAAGTTTGAAAATTCTCAAATGCCAGCTTCGCGTCACCTTGATTTTCGAAAACCGTGCCAAGGTTGTAATAGGCCTCTGCAAAGTCAGGGTTTATCCGGATCGCCATCTCAAAACTTTTTTGAGCCTGATCCCAGTTCCTCTGTCGACGGTGCATCGCGCCGAGATTATTCAGGGCCTTAGAATTTCGCGGATTGATGCGAATAGCCTATCGATAATGATGAAGTGCCTTCTGAAAATCACTCCGACGCTGAAAGAGCGCACCTAGATTATTGTGGGCCGGGGCAAAATCAGGCTGGAGCGCAAGCACTCTCAAATACCCTTCTTCGGCTTCATCAAACATCTGCGATTTCATGTAAGCAGAGGCCAAACTGTTGAGTGCAAGATGATGATTCGGGGAGATTTGAATCGCCTCACGAAAACGCTCAATGGCTTCCGGTATTTTTCCTTTGGCGAGCAACGCATTTCCCGACAGGTAGGCTGTTTCAGCATCGCCACGTATCAACGTTGAGGCTTCCATTGCGAGCCGATTGGCTTCTTCTGTTTTTCCCGCCCAATTCAAAACCTTCGCTAAATTCCGCAAGGCGGCACCATGCGCCTCGCCATCAATTTGTGAATGTATTCGATCTGCAACTTGTTCTTTTCTTTGTTCCCAATCCAAGGGCTCATCGACAATGTCGTCCGAAACTAACTGATCAAAGAGCTGCAATCCCAGTTGCTGGTGGAGCTCAATGCTTGGATGAACATGATCCAAAAACATTGAATCCCCAGGAATACCATGGGCACTGTTCTGTCGCACGTAATCCTCAAAATCAATGACGGAAACATTCGCAATCTCTCCGGCATTACGAACGACCTCGACGGTCTCCGACAGAGCACGCAACGGACAAACATCTTCATTTTTTGCTGCGTCGAAGATCAGCCTGGCCTTTTGAAATTCGCCACGCTGCTGGAGAATGCGAGCGTGAAGAAACAAAGTTGCCGCATGTCTTGGCGATAACTCCACCGCACGCTCGATCTCGGCAATGGCAACGTCCAAATCTTGATTTTCGTATGCATCAGTCGCAGCCGAGAAATGCGCTTGCCAAACAGCTTGCGTCTCAGCATCAACGCTATGCTCGCTTTTAAACGGTGAAAAATCCAAGAGATTAGCGGCGGGAGTCACAAACCAGATCCCTGTATCCTTTTCGTGAGCAATCTGGGTCATGCGTTCGAGATTTAACTGGAAGTGTTCCAGAGTTTTTTCCTGTAATTCATCATCGCGATGATAGAGATCCAACCCTGCCCCATTATCTAACTTGGTATCCACATCGGCCGCCAAGCCGGAATCACCGTCAACTGCCCCCACGCTTTGACCATCATGATTTCGCGTCAGCCCCTGTGCCAAAGCATAGGTTCTAGTCTTGGCGACGACCGTTCCAAAATTGCGAACGACACCCGGCACTCGTTTGATTTCACGATAAGTTCGTTCTTCGAGGAATTCGTTGTGGCCGGTGTACACAATAAACAGGTCCGGTTCAAATTCCGCCAACTCCTCCATGACCTTCACAAGCCGATAGCTTGCGTAACTGATCCCGCCAGCATTAATCACTTCGAATTTCTGTGTCGGATCAACATCGACCAGATACTCTCTCAGCCAACCGCAATAAGACGTTTTATCGTCGAAGGGTCGGCCATAGGTCGTGGATCCTCCCAGGCAAAAAATCCGAAAGGTGTTGTCCGGCTTCGCCTTCGGAAAACTTTGCTGATTAAACCAACGAAGTTTATTCTCGGCCGGTTCCATGACGGCCCTCCCGTCGACGCTCGTTTCGACAAGGAGCGGAACATTCTCAGAGAAACCGACAAAGGGATCCTCTTGCGAGAGGACGGGTTGAACACCGACCATCCAGAGCAGCGATTCGAGACCAATAAAGAAGGCAAAAACCACGCACACCGCATACGCGCACTTTCTCTTTTTGGAAAGCACGATGGCTGGCTTGCGACTTTTGGATTGCCGAGACATCAATTCATTATTCAGCGATTCGTTTTAGAATTCAACAGTTCCATCGCTTTGCTAAGATTGCGTTGGCTCGCCGGATTGTTAGGATCGATGCGCAACGCTGCCTGATAGCATTCAATCGCCTTCTGCAATTCACCTAAACGACCGTACATCGTTCCCAGGTTGTTGTAAGGTTCGACATTCTGTGGATCTAATTGGATTGCAGCTTCATAGTGTTTCTTTGCTTTTTCAGATTGTTTTGTTCCGGCATAAACATTTCCGAGATTGATATGGGCCTGTGCAAAATCAGGATCAAGCTCGACCGCTTTCGCGAAACACTTTTCAGCAATATCCAACTTTCCTTGCATCGCCGACGCTATCCCAAGATTATTGAAGGCACCTGGCGAATCCCGATCCAGTCGAATAGCCTGTTTGAAATGACTTTCTGCGGATTCCAGGTTACCTGCACGTGAATAGATTAACCCCATGGAATTGTGCGCATCCGAACTCTTGGGATTCAGTTGCAATGCCTTTTCTGCGTATACGCCAGCATCGTTGATTCGATTCTGATCCAACAACAATTTCGCCACCGTTCGATGCGGAAGGTCCCAATCAGAATGGGCATGGGCAAGTTCCTGAAAATGCTCAATGGCCTCAGCGTTCTTTCCCGATTCTTCGAGCCATGACGCAATACGATGACGGGTCAACGCATCACTCCGCTTCGCCACAGCATGGACAATGGGATGATCAATCGAAGTCCCCGGCAATTGCGCTACCAAATTGGAAACGTCCACGGCACTCTTCGGAGACACTTGTACATCTTGAACGATCTGTTCGACAGTCACGGGCCCTTTATAGATTGCCGCTAATCGGCCGCTCCGATCGACGAGGAAACTTGTAGGTAAGGGAAGCGGTTGCCTCAGAAAGAAAAACAGGTTCTGCATTTCTTGAAACTGCGTCATCTGGGCTTGATCGATGAATCCCCAGACGTACGGATACTCCAGACCCTGCACCACTCCTGCAACGTCACTCTTGCTCGCTGGTGGATCACTGAGTTGATCAACGGATAAAGACAGGACTCGAATTCCAACGTTCTCAAGCTCTTGTTTTTTTTCGGCCAATTCCTTCATTTCGATGAGGCAGGGCGAACACCAACTAGCCCAAACGTTCACCAAAGTGGATTTTCCTGAATCAAACGACTCTTGCTGAGCTGGTCCCTTTGGCGTCGAAAACTCGACGGTCGGCATTTTGACTCTCGATTCCAAGAAGATGCGAGCGTTCATTGATTGAACCGGAATCGTTTGTTCTGCCAGCTCGATGCTCCTGGAGGTCGCAACTGGCGGATTGAGCTTGGCAACTCCCGAACCCTGTACGAGTTGAAAACGCTGGTTGATTTTCGCACCGGTGAACTCCTCTGTTTGCCCCGCTGGCCAGCGAACAATGATTTTTTGGATCGTGTCAGCCTTGGCCAATCCGAAGTGCAACCATTTACTGGATTGAGACATAAAGCCTTCACCGGCTCTAAGAGATTTATGTGCACGTTGCCCCTGCCCATCGGCCGAATCGACATACTCAACAGTAACGCGTGCTCCAATGGCGTCACGATTGGTGGTGGTGCCGTTCCCGATCAAACGCAGGGCCAAAAAATGATGGTTGGCGGGCGCGACATTTTTCATGAATCTCAGGCGAGGCGCATTTCGATTTGAAATCCACATATCGAGTCGGCCATCCTGATCCCAATCCGTGAGCCCAACCGCTCGCGCGTCGTCGTCGAAGTCCAAACCAGATACAGCAGAGATCGTCGCGAATCGTTCTCCCTTTAAATTCAGAAAGCAACAATTACGCTCTCGACCACTGAAGGACCTGCCCTCCATAATCATGCCGAACAGTTGATTTCGCGCAAGCCCCCAATCTGCATCCGTTTCCGATTGAGCATCACTCGCTGAACGCGACACGACCTGTCGCCAGAAGAAGCTTCACAAATCACCTGTGTCCTCCTTGGAGGTGATGTATCCGTTCGCGACGACAATGTCTTCCCAACCATCGTTATTGAGGTCGGCAAATTTGGAACTCCATGACCATCGGCCCATCGAAACTGCCGACACCTGACTAACGTCTTGAAAGCCCTGGTCGACGTCGTTGGCAAACAGGGAGTTCCCCATGGCGAAACGTCGCCAAAGATTCTTGGACTCAGGTTCAAGCTCCTCCATGAACTCGCGTTGTTCGGTGATTCGATTACCTGCGGACGAGAACATGTTTGCCACATAGAGATCCATCTTGCCGTCGCGATTGTAGTCGCCAAAAGCTGCCGACATACTGGCCGCGCGATCTTCGACATCATATTCGCCAGCAATATCCCGAAACTGGCCTGCTTCATTGATGTAGAGGTTGTTGCGACCAAAATCATTGGCCACATACAGATCTGAATCGCCGTCGTCGTCGATATCCTCCCAGCAGGCAGCCCAACTAAACCGCTCATTATTTTGGCTGATGGCTGTATCCACGGTTACGTCTTTAAACTCCCAACCCCCACCACCCTTGATGTTGTTTTGAAACAGCGAATTTCGACCGGCATCATTCGCATCGTGATAGACTCGATTCGCGGCCCCGCCCTGGATCTTGATTCCCCCTTCTGCGTCATCCTCGAATCCCGCAGAATCATTGGGATAGTCGACGCAAACATAGATATCTAAATCACCATCTAGGTCGTAATCAGCGGCTGATAATGAAGTCGTATCATCATCCGTTTTTAAAATCTGTCGTATCTGAAACCCTTCCCCTTCGTTGGACGCCAATACCAAGGCACCCATCACGGCTACGGCCAGGTCTTGATCTCCGTCATTATCAAAATCAATCAGCAGGACGCCTCGGGACCCCTGCAGGTAGTCACAGTTCCATTTCGATGACATATCGACTGCGCTCCCGTCAGGCTGCTGCAGGAACAATCGATTTGGCAGATTGGCCTCCTGGCATAGATAAATATCATCGAGCCCATCATTATTGACATCGGCGACCGCGAGTCCGGGGCTTCCCAGTGGCGCGAAATAGCGCATATCTTGGATTCGTTCGAGCCAGTAATTCACACCGAACAGTAGCTGCGATTGATAGGATTCATTGTCCTTTAAAATTGAGCGCGCACAGTCCACGAACATCGGCGTCGCGTCATCCCAACTTGTTTGCTCAAAATCAACGACATGCAGCGAGTCGAGGTTGAGCTTTTCGGATTTGGGGTCGAATTGCCAGCTTGCCTCCCAGACAGCATGTTGCTCAACCCGTTTTCCATCGACAAGACCGTTCAACTCAACCAACTGTCGCGTTTCGTGGTGCTGCTCGTTCTCAAGGGAACGAACCACTTTGACATTGAAACGCTTGTCATCAGCGTCGGTCCATAAACGGGATGCGCTTTCCAACATGGTGACCAGGCCGCCTCGACCTTCGACAGAGTTTGCTGGGCTGCCTGAATTCCAGCGTTGCACTTTAAGATTCTGACTCGTCACCACATCTTCAAGTTCTTTTGGAACCAGCTCGTTGCCTGCAAACGAATCTGTACACAAAGCCTCGACTGCGGTTGCATCGAAGGAACCTTCTTTCGCAATCAAGATGTCGAGCAATTTCGAGAGAGTCTTCTTGACCTGCTCTGCCCGGACTTCGCTGTGCCAACCATCCAGGGACGGATCATCCATTTGTTTCCAGGTCACATCCTGTTTGAGCGGAAGAACTTCCTCCCGTTCTTCCATTGATTTGTCCGTTTCGACGCGCGCACTCCCATTCTGTGCAACATCCGACGGTTGCGGCTCGTCGTTGGACCGAAAGAAGCTGGCTACAGTCAGACCAAGGATGGCAATCAAAATGACAGCCACGATGGTGAGCAAGATAGGTGATCGGCTTAGGGGCATTGAATCGCCGTATCGAGAATCGCCGTGTTCAGGATCTTAGATCTTCATTAATCCTTCAGTATAACTTCGGAATGAGATAGATTTGATAAAAGCTCAAGCGAAGCCCGGCGATCGCTCAAGAAACAACAAAAAAAGCCTACCAATCGCTTGGTAGGCTTTTTCGTTTTGTTCAAATTTTGAACTTATTTAGCTCGTCGTCGGCCCAAGATTACCAGGAGACCAAGGCTAAGCAGTGCAAGGGAGCTTGGCTCCGGAATGGCTGCGATTTCATCGGCAGTCAAAGCACTGTCGTAAATTCGAACGCCGGCCAAGAGACCTTGCCATTGTTCCGTCGCGTCACCAGCATCGTCGCCCATGAGCCACAGAGGCATCGGTTCATCCAAAGCTTGCGTGACTTCGCCGGTCAACATGGCAACGCCGTCACGGTAGTAAGTCAAGGAAGTGCCGTCTTTCACGACTGCCTGGTGATACCACACGCCTTTTTCGAGAACGTCATCACCAAAACCAATATTGTCATTGCCGTTGCCGTTCATGTGCCACTCGAAAGCGGTGGGCGTGAACTTAATGAATTGGCGGGGGCTGTAATCCTGTTTGCCTGGACCGGGCTTGTAACGATTTCCAACGATTCCCGAAAATCGACCTGGATTTGCAGCGATGTCAGGCGATGTGTTGGACCAGAAAGCCCAGGTGAAATCGTTTTCAAGGGTCATCTGGGAGATGTCACCAGCACGGACAAACGCGGTGTCGGCAGGTGCTTGACCGCCAGAACCGATAACCGTTTTCGAACCCGCGTAGGGGAAATCTTCAACCTGAACCCAAACCGAACCATCGCTGGGTCCACCGGTTTCCGCATTGTAAATCTCGCCAGCAGCACCGCCTTCAACCATGTTAGCGGCAACGGAACCGGCACCATCATTTAGCGGCCAGTAACCAACAAGGTCTGCATTCGCATAAGAAACTGTCATCAGACAAGCAACAAGAGTCAAAACTAATTTTCGCATTTGAGGACCTCTAAGGAATCATTCACAGGGTGAAAATTCAATGAACCAATAAAAAAAAGGCACGAACCGCTGCGTCGCCGCAGAGGCCTCGTACCTTTAGATGTTGGGGTAAATTATTAGCGTTTTTCCTAGATTACGTCGGTGATTTGNCTTGGATCTTACCAGCCAACNCNAGNATTTCAACCGTTTTCNTGNATTCNNTCAGTTTTTTAACGNNNNCNTCGAAATCGNGCCAANCAGGCAAGTGCCATGAANATCATCATCGCGAAACTNTGCGGTTCNGGCACGGCTGCAACGGATTTTGGNCCNAANTCGAAGCCNCCATCGACAAATGCAGCNACTAAATCGCTGGAATTAAATCGNCTGTCGCCAGTCCAGTCACCTTGCTCCCAGCCGGCGTCCNCGTCCAATTCGAACTGNCCCGCGGCGAAAACGACAACCAGATCACTGGAATTAAATTCGTTATCGAGGTTTGCATCGCCAACCCAAGTCTTCCTTTGGTCGGAAACCCAATTGTTAAGGTCCGCGATATCGACCGTGCCGTCGCCAGTCAGATCAAAAGCGGCGTTATTCGTGCCGCCGGCGATCTCGTTGTTCAACATGTTAACATCGGGAAGATCTAACGCGCCGCTATTGTCAAAGTCGCCAATCAGTGACGGACCTTCCGACAAGTCCAGGAAGAACTCATCCATGGATGCTTGGGTGTAGTCTTCAAGAAGAACATCGCTGGTGGCGAATAAAATCCCATCGATTGCTCCATACGGTTCACGTACGGAGATCTCAAAATCAATGACTTGGCCGACCATTTCCTCAGTCACTTCGTACTGAACCGTCATTCCCTTGTCGTCCACCCAATTACTGTCTGCATCCATATTGACGGCTTCATTCCTAAGCGCCCAATGGAAGTTTCCATTCCAAAAATCATCGGTGGCGTCATCGTTGGTGGTTACTTCACCTTTATCCACGACGTCCTTGGGCAATGGCATCCACCCATCTCGATCACTATTCCCAATCTCCACCTCATCNGNATCGAATTTGGTTCCTTCAAANCCGAGCCAATCTCCTCGCGAGTTGGAATTAAANGCAGGCGGAACGTAGACAGAATCTTCATTCAAGAAGTTTGTGTTGTTATCTCGGTTGTACATCGTGTAGTGGAAGTACATGAAATAGGTCGCAGGAATCTCGAACTGCAACTGCCACCGTGCGGTATTTGCACCAGCATTGAGGCCGATACGATCCGGATCGGGAAACCAATTATCGAAGAGTGCGCCGCCGTTCGAGACCTGAGCATCTTCCGTCAAGACATCGAGCCCACCGCTAACGACATCCAGGTCCCATTGGTCCAGTTTGATTGTCTGAATAGGGTCATCCTTGCTGACGATGATAAAACGAGCCTCATCCGTCGTGATTTCCAACGGATCGCCGGCTGAATTGATTCTCGATAGTTCGGCAACATCCTCACCTTCCACGAACAGATAGGCGGTACCATCGTCCAGGATATTGTCAAAGGTCTGCATGGTTACCTTTTCGGGATTCTGTGCAAACAGAATATTTGCTGCAAACAAAGTAATGCAGAACGATAGAAACTTGACCTTCATCGACTCACTCCATCTAGAGTTCAGAACAACTGATTGATTCGACGCGCAACGATGCAACCTTAGCCTCTATAGAGGGGCCAATCTAAGCCACGCCCATTCAATTGTCAAACAAATAGAAGCAGAGTGGCAAAAGACTGACAGGAGAAGCCTCAAGCGANTCTGCTTGANTTCAAGAGAATAACGCTCCTGTTTAGAACGCCACCATTTCCTGTCCCATCGAAAGGCACTGATGGTTAAAGAGACATCGCGTCGTAAAGCAAACTTGTCTTCCTGACGTGAGTTGAAGATTTCTTGACCAATCAACTCAACGCGCCCCATAAAAAGTTTGATTCTTTCAACAAAACCGTATCGCACCCGCCGATCANCATGCGAAAATACTCTCGGTTCAGTTCAACAGTAATCACAGCAGGTTTTGCGGTCGCCCTCAGTGAATCGGCAATGGACGGTGAGCCATGCCTGGCCGTTTCGCGAGGTCTTCATCGGTTGAATAAAGCTCCATCTGGAGCCTTCGACCGCCGTGGCAACGGCCTCCGGAAGTGCCAGTTTCCGATTTGAACAGCGTGAAATCACTAACCGCCGGAGGAACCGCACGACGTGTCTGGGGGCTCGTTGTTTGCTTACCCCTCGACGACATTGCCAACGGCAAATCCAAGGACATTCATCACGGCGAAGCAGGAATCGGCGATAAATCAACGACGATGCACTATTTCCCCGGGTACCGGAATTATTTGAAAGTTTTCGATGACACCTCAACGGATAACGGATTCCTGCAGAAGTATTTCGTCTCGGATGGTAATCTGACCTTTTCAGCAAACATGGCAGATCACCTCGCTTATGAAGTATCGAGCCGAAATTTACAACGCAGGATGAACGCCGGGCGACCCCACGAATTAAACGACCATTGCAGAAAACGCGATCGCGCAGCAACGCACAATCCTCGCGTGTTTTATGATGGGAGTCACGCTTCGCAACGAGCCAGACGGATTCCGGTACCGGAACAAGATCCCAAGTCAATTTACATGATCGCAGTTTCCTGAGGCTGTCACCCAGTTTTCAAATTGCGAGCCCAAAGACGATAAGAGATTGCAGCATGCTATTTCGAAATTCGAGTCGCTTATCAAATCCAAAAAGCATAAACAAGTTGAGCCTAGAATCGCTTGAAAGACGCTTATTGCTGGCGGGCGATCCATTGGCTGCTGGTGAATCGATCCTCATCAGCGAATTCTCGGCAGACAGTACCTCAACCTTGCTGACACGCACTCGATCGTCTGTTGACCAGGATTTCGAAGGCGATTCTGAGTCCCCCGACTGGATTGAATTGCTGAATGTTTCGGACAAGACCATGAATCTGTCAGGCATGCACCTCACGGATGACGCAAGCGATCCTCAAAAGTGGAGTTTCCCGGCTGACACTGAAGTTGAAGCAGGCGGATTCGTCGTCGTGTTCGCATCTGGTGAAAACGTTTCCAATCCAAACCTCGATGAAAACGGTTTGTTGCACACCAATTTCCGTCTCTCCGAAGAGGGCGAGTATCTGGCGATCACAGACAAAGATGGTCGTGTCATCCATGAATTTGAGAACTCCTTTCCGGCGCAAAGAACGGATATTTCTTATGCCGCATCCATGACCGAAACAACGATCGTCGATGGAGGCCCGGTTGAATACCTGGTCCCTGTAGACAATTCGCTGGAACCGGACTGGAGGATGCCTGGATTCACGCATCCGGAACTGGTGTCTCAGGCAAGCGGCCCGCTAGGCTTTGACCGTGGAGGCGGCGACGTTGAACCGGCTGAAACCATCGGTGCTGAACTCATTGATCGCTCCCGGATCGATTTTTCGAGAGGCTCGATGGTCATTTTAGAAAGCCGTCCCTTTACGGAGACAGGAAGAGTCGCGGAATGGTCTTTCTATTCAGAAAAAAACAATTCCGTTACGCCATTAATCTTTAAGCTGACCGAAAATGGACACGAAATCGTCGGCGTGGGAACCGCCCGCACAAGCGATGGTTCCGGTGTTCAAAGCTTTGCGTTCGACCTCCTGGACGGTTCTGATACCGTCGACGCCAATGGCTACTTTTTTGGAGTCAAAGACGGTGACAACGAATCGGACGCATCCGGCTCGATTGTCTGGGCAAACAGTAAGGAAGACTCCGTTCTTCGGTTCAATGGTCCGTTATCAGGAAGCATCTCGGTGGGGCAGGATTTTGATGGCGGACGATCTTTCGGCCGCGCATTTTCGGTCCAGGCAACGACGAGTGCTACGCTCGAGGGGCCGTTTGAATCGGATATTTCTACAGCCATGCAGAATGCGAGCACTCTCTATGCCCGCTTTCCCTTTACCGTTGACGCCCCTCAAACCATCCAACTGCTAGAGCTTCAGGCACGATATGACGATGGCTTTGTCGCCTATCTCAACGGCCAGGAGATCGCCCGCAGAAACGCTCCCAACGAAATCAGTTTCGATTCACTGGCAACTGCCAACCAATCGCTTTCTGACGCAAATCGCTATGAGTTGATCAATGTGTCACACGCCGCGGGAAATTTAAATGCCGGCGAAAACGTCCTCTCGTTCCATGCACTCAATGACAAACAGAATGGTGAAGAATTTGTCATTGACGCTCGGATGATTGCAGCAGAATTCGCCTCGGTCGAGATGGGCTACACAGCCGTCGCCACGCCAGGAAACTGGAACTCTGAGGTTCAATCGGGCTTTGTTTCAGATTTAACCTTTAGCCATGAACGGGGACTTTACGAACAACCTTTTCAACTAGAACTTTCGTCCGACGGATTTGACAACGCGGCGATTTACTACACGACCGATGGGACAGACCCTGCCCCCGACAATCCTTCCTCCGTGCGATATGACCAACCGCTCGAAATCAACCAGACCACGATTCTACGCGCGGGAAGTTTCCAAGACGGATGGCTACCGTCTCGAATCCAGTCCCATACCTTCATCTTTCCCGCCGACGTAAAGTCGCAGGAAACACTTAGCACCGACGTCACGGACAATCCGGTCTGGGGACCTCAATTCACCGATTCACTCCGGTCGCAACCGACCATCTCATTAATGACGGCTGAACCCATTACCGTCGAAGGCGAATTCTTTACATCGGCGGAGCTGATCTATCCTGATGACACACAGGGCTTTCAAGTGGATGCAGGAGTGGAAGTCTATGGTGGAACCGCGGTTAGTTTTCCCAAGCGATCAATGCGTCTGAGCTTTAAAAACATCTACGGTCCGGCCACGCTGAATCATGACGTGTTCCAGGACGGAGGCGTGAGCGAATTTGATCAATTGCTCCTACGCCCAGGTTCTCATGATGCTCCGTTCTGGAATGGCGCAGAAGGCGATGGCAACTATCTAAGAAACCGCTGGGTAAGTGACCGCCAATTAGAAATGGGGCACCCGGCTCCTCGCGGTGAATTCGTACACCTGTATTTAAATGGCGTCTATTGGGGACAATTCCATTTGATGGAGCGTCCCAATGCAGCGTTCATGGCATCTCACTTTGGCGGACAGCCAGAAGATTACGATGCGTTGAACCGAGGCAATCCAATCAACGGTGACGATGTCGCCTGGAATCAATTACTCGACGCGATCGATGTCAGCTATGAAGAGGTCCAGAAGTATTTGGATGTCGAGAATTACGCGGACTACATTCTCCTGCAATTCTACGGCGGCAATAACATCGATTGGCGTTCCGATAGCAACTGGATGGCGGGCCGCCGGCGGGAACCGGGTGCGGGCTTTCAATTCTTCGCCTGGGACAGCGATCTCATCATGCGTATCGGTGCAGATGTGGACATTGTCAACTTTGGTGGCCCGGGATTCCTTTGGACACGAGATGGCGGCGTTCAACAATATCCTGAGTTCCTAAAATTACTGGCGGAACGAGCGCAAATGCATCTCCTCGATGGAGGAATCTTCACGGACGAGCGAGTGATTGAAAGCATCAATGATTTAGCGGCGGACATGCGACCGGGCATCGTTGCAGAAACGGCTCGCTGGGGATCAGGTCGCTATACCCCGGATACTTGGGAAGCTGCCGTGCAATGGATGACGGATACCTACACACCTGCTGATGGACCGAGTCGAGCCGATACAGTCATCGAACAAATGCGGCATGCAGGCTTTTTTCCACTCTCGGACCAACCCGATTTTGTCGTGGAAGATAATCCGATCCAGGATTTCGTTGCACCTGACTCCCTGCTGACGATGTCGGTTGCCGACGGATCGATTTACTACACCCTTGATGGCAGCGACCCCTGGGGCACTCAACCGGTCAGCGAACTTTCGGCACTCATATCTGACAGTTCAACAATGAATGTCCACGTACCGTCGGACGATTCACTGCAACAGGAATGGATTGAGATTGGCTTCAATGATGAAGAATGGGCTTCTGGTACGTCAGGAATAGGATTCGACACCAATGACGAACTAGATCCGCTGATTGGCTTAGACATTCAAGAGCAAATGAAGGGGGCGAATGCGTCGGCCTATCTCCGCGTCCCGTTCCAGATTGAAAGCCTGGACCAAATTGATACGTTGAAGCTTTCTCTCCAGTACGACGATGGTTTCGTCGCCTATCTGAACGGAACTGAGGTTGCTCGACGCAATGCTCCCTCCGAAACCACCTGGAATTCTCGCTCGAGTCGCGTACGAGCTAACATCGAAGCGATTGAGTTTGAATCCTTTAATTTGACTCGAGAGAAAGGTCTTTTGGTCGAGGGAGAAAACCTCCTGGCGATCCATGCATTAAACTCCGATCCAAATAACGTCGATCTCCTGAATACACCTCGACTCATCGCAGGCAGGGTCTCCAATCCGGGCATTGCTGAAACCGCCATCCTTTACGAAGGCCCGGTCAATATCGCAAATGATGTCACCATCCGCGCACGCAGCTTGATGGCGGATCAATGGAGCACCGAGCGAACGGCAAGCTCAGAGGCCCAACCCGTGGGACTTCGCATCTCCGAAGTGATGTACCATCCGAGCGAATCGACTGCGGTCGAAATCGCTGCTGGAATCACTGATTCCGACGACTTCGAATTCATTGAACTCGTAAATATCTCGAATGAGCCCATCGATCTATCCGGCGTGCAATTCCAGCAGTCGGATGTGGCAGGGCAAACCGAAGGAGTTGCCTTTAAGTTCGACACTAGCCAAATCAAATCCGTTGGACCCGGACAACGCGTACTCGTGGTTGAAAACGCGAGTGCATTCAGCAAACGTTACGGAGACAACCTTCCAGTCGCAGGTGCGTGGAGTGGTGGTTTAAGTAACAACGCGGAACAAATCACGGTCACTCACAACGGCAAAATCCTTCAGCAGTTTCGTTACGACGACGATTGGTATCCCGAGACCGATGGAGCCGGATCATCGCTGCAGATCATCGACGTTGAAAACACCGAACTGAGTGACTGGAATAACAGCATCCGGTGGCGTGCCAGCTCGCAACCAGGTGGAACCCCCGGTCGTGGTGATCTCGATTTCATCCCAGGCGACTCCAACCGAGACGGTGTCTTTAATTCATCAGATCTCATTCATGTTTTCCAAATCGGAGAGTATGAAGACGGCATCCAAAACAACTCGACATTCGTAGATGGTGACTGGAACGGAGATGGCGATTTTGATTCATCCGATATCGTTCATGCGTTCCAAGCTGGAACGTATGTGACCGAGGCACTTCCCTTACCTCTGGTTGCGATTGAAGACATAGCAAGAGCGATCAAGCATAACACCAGCCTGGACTTCAGTCATGACCATCAAACTGAGGATGAATCGAAGAAACGAACCCTTCGACGTCCTCTGAGACTGCCACTGGTTTCGTTCGAATAGATTTCTTGAATCCACTAACAAAAACGCCCAAACCGTGCTTTCACAGTTTGGGCGTTTGTTTTTTTCGAAGAGTCACTAAGCTTATTGAGCTTTGCGACCACGACGCCAGTGCGGCGTCAATCCCAACAGGATGAGCGAAACAAAATACGTCGCCGCGGAAGGCTCTGGTACCTGAACCACGTCGAATTCAAAAGTGTAGTCGACGAAATCATTCGCATCGTTCGGTCCTGGCGGATGCGCCTCCGGGGGCGTATTAGGCGTTGCATTTCCTTCTTGGAACCAGAACGTATAAGTACCCTCACCCAGCTCGCTTCCAAAACCGGAAATCGAAAACGGACCAAAATCAAGTCCCGCAGCTAATTCCTGCAGAATATCATCACCGACGGTCACACCCGACATCACTCCCACGATAGCGCCACCGATAAGATTTCCAGTGTCGGCATTATTCCCTGTCATTTCCGTCCCTTCGGCAACACCAAAGAATCCACCTTCACCTGGATCAACATAACTGCTGTTTTCATATTCAGTAATTCTGATCGCATTGATTGCAGTTTGCGGCGCAACCATCAGCGTCCAGTATTCGGGATCAGCTAAAACGTCGAGCGCATTTTTTGCTTGCCCACTGATAACGTGCGTACCAATGTCCAAAGTCTTGAGATTCGGGGCATCGGAAAAGCTTGGATTTGCGGGATCGCTAGAAAGATCTCCGCTGACAGCCTCATCGTGAATGAGTATCGCTGCTTGCACCACATTTGGCGAAAGCAATAGTGAGAATGCCAAAACAGGCAAAAGTAAAAAACTCTTCGGTAACTTCATTAGCGTTTACTCCATCCTCAAGTTGCCGGTCGCGTCCAACAAAACTGACAGCCTCTTAGCTGCCATATTCACCACAATCTATTCAATTTTTTCCATATACACCAGCAAAACGTCCACGCCCGTCCATTCACAACATTCTCTTGGACGGTGTTAATAAACGTGTACACCGATAAGACCGACGCGTTTATTGCAACGCCATAAGCGCGGGAGCCAATTCGGCGGAAATGCGATCGGCACTGAGCGAGATTTCGCCATAACGCCGGCACGCCAAATCGCCCGCCAGTCCGTGCACATGCACACCAAGTGTCGCTGCATCCCAGTCGGAATAGCCCTGAGCGAGCAATCCAGTGATCACCCCCGTCAGAACATCCCCCGATCCTCCGGTTGCCATTCCAGGGTTCCCCGTCTCGTTGAGAAACACCGATTCCCCGTCTGTCACAAGCGTACGATGACCCTTCAACACAAGCACCACATGATGCTGACGGGCAAATGCCTGGGCACGCTGGCGACACTCGTCCGCCGATAGTTCAGGTCGCTGTAATAACCGGCGGAATTCACCAATATGCGGGGTTAGAATCCGCGGACCATTCGCGAGAGGAAATTGCCCCGTTTCTGAAATAGCATTGAGCGCATCTGCGTCGATCACCATCGGTCCCGAAAAGCCAGAGCACAGTCGATCCACACTTTTTTTGACCGAATCGTTGACGGTCAAACCTGGCCCGATACCGATACTCGTCGCCTTTTGAGAAAGAACGAGCAACTGCATTTCGGCAGTATCTCCCAAACGTCCCTGGCCATCGTCGGCCAATGGTACCGTCATGTAGCAGGGAAAAAATCCCGCCACTGTTTCCAGACATCGTTCCGGAATCGCAACGGTAACCAATCCCGCGCCGGCGTAAACCGCACTCATACCAGACAAAGCCGGGGCGCCCGTCATCCCGCGCGATCCACCGACGATAAGCGCATGACCATAAGTCCCTTTATGAGATTGCGGATCGCGTTTCTTTACGTTGGGAAGCTGCAAGAATTCTCTCCCGATTCATCCAATTTTGATGCAAGGGTGGCGTCGAGTCTTCATTTTACAACAACCGCGGACAGATGCATCAGGCCGAGATAGTGAACGCCAGAACGTTAGCGTCGATGGAAGCTGAAAATCAGCTAATTCATACGGGAAACAGATCGACGACCTCGCAGGACCCCCAATCCGATCAGAGCGATCAGACACATCCCGCAGGTGCTCGGTTCCGGAACGACACTCGGTGTTCGAATCGCCGCCTCCTCGTAGGCTCCGACCTGAAAAGCGACTAAGAGATCGCCTGTCGTGAAGTCTCCGTCACCATTCCAATCGCCTGACGTCCAAGAAGAGTTACCCGGGATATCATCCTCGAATTGATTTTCTTGAAAAATGAAAATCAAGTCTGACGAATCGAATACGCCATCCAGATTGGCGTCACCCTGAATGGCCTGTCGAATATCGTACAACCAATAATCATAATCTCGATAATCAACGATCCCGTCCAGATTGACATCAAACATTTGGTCCGACGAATAGCTCTTGCTTCGGTGCAGACCATCTATCTTAAGGACCAGTTCATCGAGATCAGCAGCATTCAATACGCCATCAGCGTTCAGATCGCCAAGCGGAGACTCTTCGTATTTCAAACCATATTCTGACGGATCAAACCGATTCGGAAAAACTGTCCACTGATTGTAAACGGTGCGCCAACTAAACAATGCGTTGCCAACTTCTAGGCCGAGCAAGGTCGCATTCTTCAGATTTGCCCCGCCCAAATTAGTCCCGACACGAGGCGTGAGAATGGCGCCCGTTAAATCCGAATCGTAAAAGTTGACGTTGGTAAGCTTTGCTAAAAAGAGGTCAGCATCCTGGAGATCCTGCTCACTCAAATCCCAGTTCTTGAGCGAATTGGATTGCAAGCGAATCCCGCGAAGATCGCGATCGCGATAGCTTTTCGTCGAATAGAGCTGATCCTTTGTAAATCCTCGATTCGTCGTATTCTCAAAATTAGTTCCGTTGATGATAGCCCCGGTAAAATCGGCGTCTTCCAATCGAGATGCCGTCAGGCTCGCGTTTCGAAGGTCCTGAGCGCTAAAGTCCCAGTCCGTCAAATCATTTTGTTCAAGCGCAATGTTTTTCAGATCGCGCTGACGATAATTTCTTGTCGAATAAAACTGCTCCTTTGTGAGTCCATTCGAGGTTGTCCACGAAAAATCCGCACCATTAATGTTAGCTCCTGCAAGATTGGCACCTTGCAGAGTCGTCAAGGCAAAGGATGCATTAGACAGGTCGTGACCCGCGAAATCCCACTCGGACAAATTATTTCCATTAAGTATGAGCCCCCTCAAGTCACCCTGACGATAACTGGCCGTCGAAGAAAGCTGTTCTCGGGTCAAGTCGGTATTCCCGAGATTGGCGTCCCGCACATCGGCATCATCAAAACTGGCTCCTGCCAAAGTTGAGTATGCGAGATACGCGCCCGACAAGTTCTGCCCCTTGAAACTCCAATCCGTCAGAATACCGTGACTAAAAAAGACATCCCGCAGATCTCGCTCTTGATAGCTGCGTGTCGAATAAATCTGCTCTTTCTTAAGGCCCAGGCCCAGCGTAGCTCCGACAATGTTCGCACCATCGAGACTTGCCTTATACATATCCGTGCGGAAGAAGTTGGCACCCTCAAGATCTTGATCGCGAAAATCCCACCTGATGACACTGTTTTCGCTCAAGTCCACTCCGCGCAAGTCGCGATCCCGATAACTTTGAGTCGTATAGAGTTGCTCTTCGGTAAACCCGAACGACGTAACATTCGTGAGAGTCGAACCACCAATATCGGCTCCGAAGAGGTCAGCGCCGGTTAGATTCGAACCGCGAAAATTTGCACCCCGAAGGTTTTGCTCCGCAAAGTTCCAGCCAACCAGGTCGTTTTCCCACAACTTCACTCCAGGCAGCTCTTTCATGAGATAGCTTGCCGTCGAATAAAGCTGATCGGCGGTGAACCCCGTATTGGTAACGCCCCGAAAATCCGCATGGGAAATCATCGCGCCACCCAAGTCCGCATTCTGGAGCTCAGCAAACTGCAGCGACACATTCGAAAGATTCGCGTTATTCAAAATGGCGCCTTCAAGAGTCGATCCTTGCAAACTTCCGTTGGTTAAATCGACACTGAAGAAATTCCAACCACTCAAATCGTTACTTCCCAAGACGACGCCGCGAAGATTACGATCAAGATAGTTTTGCGTCGAATAGAGTTGATCGGCCTGGAAATTCCGCGCGGCACCAAGGTCGGCCTGCGTCACAACAGCACCGGAAAGATTCGCGCCCGACAGATTAGCCCGATAAAGAGTTGCATTGCTCAAGTTCGTATTGACGAGCTTCGCATTCGTCAGATTCTTTTTCTGCAATATCGCCAACTCAAGATCAAAGCCCGCGAGGTCGACACCAGGACCAGCCTTAATCCCTGATGTGCCAGGAATGATCTGATTGCTCGTCTGCCGATAAATGTCCGCCTTAACATCAAGGCTACAGCATAGCACGCAGGCCAGCGCAGCCATCCCCACTCCCACATGTCGGTCGTACATTGCTAAATCCAAATTCTGTCAATCACAGCTGCGTTTACACATCAGCACCACTGGCCAGTTGCCAACTGCCCGGCAGCATGGGTGAATACCCCGTCGATAAGCATCTTTAAAGCGCGTTAAACAAGATTTATCGCCGAATTGCGCTACCAAAGTTTATCCGTATCACCTACCGACGCAATGCATTTAAGGTGGTTTGTTAATGAATTAAAACAATCTATTTCAATTAAAAATCCTGGCAGTGCCAAAAGCGAATCTAAAGATTGTGGGACTGGTCCTAAGGGGCCAAGCGTCCTCCCCCCGATACATCAATAAGGACTGAAAACGTGACCGACACATATGTCTGAAGCATTGAATACTACCCAACCATTCTCGCCCACTTTTATTCGATAGAAACCGTTACGGAGGTCCTCGAATGACTAAACCGCTGAACGATTTAAGTGATCTCATCCGTCGACTTGACGTACAAGTGCACGAGGGAGCTTACGCCTTCGCAACCGTTAAGTCACTTGAACCGGTTAACACGGCAGCCTTACTGGGGACCTTCATCGAAGAAGAGGGGCTTACGATCATCGTGTCCGAGTCGGAAGCGATAAGATTGCAGCTC
The DNA here is from genome assembly GCA_002723275.1 of Planctomycetaceae bacterium. GTDB lineage: Bacteria > Planctomycetota > Planctomycetia > Pirellulales > Pirellulaceae. Next base: position 24,996 of record PBNZ01000005.1, on the reverse strand, counting down.
GAGTCGTACTTCCGTGCCGCTTGGCTAACTCTTGGAGTTCACTCCGACCTGAACGATGTCGGCCTTACTGCCTCCGTGTCTACCGCATTGAGTCTAGGAGGAATTAGCTGCAACATTGTCGCTGCAATGAATCATGACCATCTCTTCGTTCCCTATGAGCAAAAGGACGATGCATTATCGCGTTTGCAGGATTTATCAAATGCTGCCTCTCGTTTGATCGCGGGACTTCATCATGTCCAAATCACAATTCCGACGGGAACCGAGGAAGAAGCGATTAATTTTTATTGCAACTGCCTACAGCTCTCTCTCGAGCCTCGTCCCGATTCGCTTGCTGACCGGGGAGGCTTTTGGCTGAATGCAGGGGACCGCAATATTCATGTCGGCGTTGAAGATGGTATCAACCGCCACGCTTCCAAAGCGCACGTCGCCTATCGCGTGTTCAATCTCGAGACGTGCAGAAAGCAGCTTGAGTCACAACAGGTCGAGACTCTGGCCGGCGTCAGCATTCCAGGGGTCAAGCGACTCGAATGCCGAGACCCGTTTGGCAATCGCGTCGAGCTTGTCGAAGATCCGCGAATGGGTTGATCCGATGGCCGACGGTAGAACAGGCCATCGAGCGACCAATGCTCGCGCCGGCCATCGACACCGTAACAGCGGAGACGGGACGGTGCCGACGGTCCCAAGGCTGCTAACGAGGGCAACCCTGGTCAGCTGCGTTACGTATCAAACCGATTATCACCAGGCAGCCGATAGAGACCGTTCCCGTTTGGCCTCATATTTGCTTCGTTCTCGTTTCGGAACATAGAAGAGGCTCAGACTTCACATGTTGCATGGCAATCGTGCAACGGTCGCCCTTTACAGTAGCATCGGAGGGGATCGGCAGACAGAAACGCATTCATAAAATCATCTNCGTCACACCGAACCGTTCCCAGGAAGTAAAATGACTCACGCNAGNNCGAGGGCGAAGGATTCTCGATCACACTGAGGTGATAAGCAATGTCGCAACACAGTACGGTGGCTTTGGTATTAGCCGGAGGAGTTGGATCGCGTCTGTATCCATTGACGGCCGACCGGGCTAAGCCGGCAGTNCCCTTTGGAGGNNAATACCGAATNATCGACTTTACCCTGTCGAACTGCCTGCATTCGGGAATTCGCCGGATTCTCGTGCTGACCCAATACAAGTCGCATTCCCTACAGATGCACCTGCGAGATGGTTGGTCGATCTACAACCCCGGCATTGGCGAATACGTCACCCCCGTGCCTCCTCAACAAAGAACGGGCGAGTCCTGGTATGCGGGCACTGCAGACGCGGTTTATCAGAACTTGTACCTCCTGGAGCGAAGCGAGGCGGAGCGGGTCCTGGTATTATCGGGTGACCATATCTACCGGATGGACTACGCAGCGATGTTGGATTTCTGTGTGGCTAATTCTTCAACGGTGGCCGTCGCTTGCATGCGTGTCCCGCTCGAAGCGGCCAGCGGTTTTGGTATCATGAGCATTGACGAATCGGATCGCATAAAAAAATTCGAGGAAAAACCAAGCCATCCGAGCCCGATTCCTAACGACCCCAAACGGGTGTTGGCATCGATGGGCATCTACGTCTTTGACCGTCGACTTCTTTGCCGGCTTCTTCGCGAAGACCACGAGGACCCCAATTCGTCTCATGACTTCGGGCGAGATATCATTCCGCGATTAGTCCAAGAGCAGGACGTGTCTGCCTATGCATTCGGTTCCGACCGAGGGCGTGTCAGAAAGGATCGATATTGGCGCGACGTCGGCACCATCGACGCCTACTACGAGGCAAACATGGATCTACTCAAAACCAAACCTCCGCTCGACCTCTATCAGCAGGACTGGCCGATCCACACGGCGGCGCTGCAGGGACCTCCTGCACGAACGGTGCCTGGCTCTTCGGGGCGCATGTCAGAGGTTGAAAATGTGATCTTCGGAAGTGGCAGCCTCGTTCGTGGGGCGTCCGTGCGTCATTCGATCCTCTCTCGTGGTGTGTCGATTGAGGAGCGAGCTTCGGTGAAACACTCAATCTTGCTCGACGGCGTCAAGGTAGGCACCGGAGCTCGAATGAAAAACTGCATTATCGACAAACATGTGGACATCCCACCACACGAAGAGATCGGATACAACGCAGCGCGCGACCGCGAGCGATTCACGGTTTCTCCCACTGGGATCGTCGTCATACCTCGGCATTTCGATTTTTCGGGAATTGCGGCAGATTACAACGAAGCGGATGAAACCGCGACGCTGGGTGAAACGGTTCCTCAGCGCTCTCGCGTCACCCCCACGACCTAATTCCGCATTGGTGACGGCGGATTCCACCGGCAAAATCCGGTTGTTTGCAGATCCATACCGGCTGATCTCGCCATCAAATCAGCTGGCGTCTGCTCAGGCGTACCCTAGGCTTAAGCGGGCCGAACGAGACTCGCGTGAATCTCACCATTCTTCGCTACCCGTCCAAGATTGGAAGATTGCTGACTTTCGACAGGTGAGTCGCAGATGGCGAAGAGACGAGCGAAAGACATGAAACGGAAACCCGAGGCGAAGCTGAAAATCTGGCCGGGCAAGCCGTACCCGCTGGGTGCGACCTGGGATGGTCGTGGCGTGAACTTTGCCATCTTTTCGGCAAACGCAACGGGTGTGGAATTGTGTCTCTTCGAATCGATTGATTCAAAGGAAGAACGTTATTGCATTCCCTTACGTGAGCAGACCGACCTGGTTTGGCATGGTTATCTTCCGGGAGTACGGCCAGGTCAACTTTATGGATATCGGGTCCATGGTCCCTACCAGCCGAAAGACGGCCATCGCTTCAACCCGAACAAGGTACTGCTGGACCCTTATACCAAGGTCGTGGGCCGGAACATCCAGTGGTCTGATGCGATGTTCGGGTATACGATTGGGGACGCCCAGGAAGACCTGTCCTTTGACAGCCGAGACAATGCCGACGGCGCGCCCTTGGGCGTGGTCGTCAAACCCAAATTCGGATGGAAACGTGACCGTCCTCCGAAAACCCCCTGGCATCAGACGGTGATCTATGAAACCCATGTACGTGGTTTCTCCATCAAGCACCCGGATATTCCCCCAAAGATTCGAGGAACTTTTTCCGGTCTATCCTCTCCCGCAGCCATTCGGCATTTTCGAAAACTAGGAGTGACGGCGATCGAGTTAATGCCCGTCCATCACTTCGTAAATGATCGTCATTTAGTGGATGCGGGGCTGAGCAATTACTGGGGATACAACACGCTTGCGTTTTTTGCTCCCGAAGCCGGTTATGCGGCGATCTCAGCCGTTGGCTCGGTTGCTGAATTCAAACGCATGGTCAGACGTCTCCATCGTGCCGGTCTCGAGGTGATCCTGGATGTGGTCTACAACCATACCGGCGAGGGTAATCACTTCGGGCCCACTCTTTCCCTACGGGGAATCGATAACGCCTCATACTACCGTCTGCTTCACGACGATCCCCGCTACTACATGGATTACACGGGGTGTGGAAATACGCTCAACATGCTTTGCCCTCACGTTTTGCAGTTGATCATGGATAGTCTTCGATATTGGGTTCAAGAAATGCATGTGGACGGTTTTCGTTTTGACTTGGCTTCTACCCTAGCTCGCGAACTTCACGCCGTCGACCGATTGGCCGCTTTCTTTGACATCATCCACCAGGACCCGGTCCTTTCACAAGTCAAGTTGATTGCCGAACCTTGGGACCTCGGCGAAGGCGGCTACCAAGTCGGCAACTTCCCGGTGCTCTGGACAGAGTGGAACGGAAAATACCGAGACACGGTGCGCCGTTTTTGGCGGAACGACAAAAATACGATTGGCGAATTTGCAACGCGAGTCTGTGGCAGTAGCGATCTGTACGAACACAGCGGAAGAAAGCCGTACGCGAGCATCAATTTTGTCACATCTCATGACGGTTTCACTCTGCATGATCTGGTGAGTTACGACCGCAAACACAATGGTCAAAACCCGTCCAACGACGGCGACGAACACAATTTCAGCTGGAACTGTGGCACGGAGGGACCGACCCACGACGCCAGGATCAAAACACTTCGCGAAAAACAGATGCGTAATTTCATGGCCACACTCCTTTTCTCGCAAGGTGTGCCCATGATTCGAGCCGGTGACGAAATCCGTCACAGTCAAATCGGCAACAACAATACTTATTGCCAGGACAACGAGCTGAGCTGGTTAAATTGGCAACTCGGTGATCGAGAGAAGAATTTCTTCGCGATGGTATGCCAGGCCATTCAGCTTCGCCGACGACTCCCTGTCCTGCGACGCCAAAGGTTCTTTCAAGGGCAGGAAATCCATGGCACCTCGAACGCCGACATCCGCTGGATCACTCAATTCGGTGTGGAGATGCAGGAAATTGATTGGCACGAACAACAGGCCGCGGTCCTGGGTGTAGTTTTCAGTGGAAACATGAACCATGAACTCGACGAACGTGGCAAAGCAATTCAGGGCAATTCCGTCGCCATTCTTTTCAATGCCTCCTCTCAAGTCGTCGACTTTACGCTTCCGCCGTTACGTCACCCTCAATTCTGGAGTGTCATCTGCGACACCTCCATGCACCACAGTCGCTCTAAGCGTTACCGCGGACCTGATAAAATCCAGGTGAGCGACCATTCACTCGTCGCCTTGGAATCACATAGCCTGTGGAGCCGAATCGCGGCCATGATCACGAGGCGTTAGTCGAATCCCCTCGATTCCGTCAACGCTCTTCCTGCGGACCTTCTTTAAGATACGCGAGCAGGTCGGCAATTTCCTGAATCGTGAAGGTATCCAATAATCGCGCGGGCATCGGCGAAACCGCTGAAGGCTGAACGGTTTCGATATCCCCTTTTTGAATCTCGATTGTATTTCGGAGATCCATCGGGTCCATCGCAACCCGCAAGATCGATTTACGAAAACCGTCATAGACAATCTGCCCTGTGATAAGTCTTCCATCCCGCAATTCAAATTGATGATTTTGGTATTGAGAGGAAATCGTTTTCGAAGGGGCTATCAATTGCTCGACCAAATGTCGGTGTCCAAAGCGAGATGCCACCGTGGTGAGATCAGGCCCAAACGCGCGCCCTACGTTGGCAAAACGGTGACACCGGCCACAACTTGCCTCCAGATAGATCGTTTTTCCGTTTTGGCGATCGGGAGCATGGTCGGTTGTTCTCAACTCCGTCATCACGGCCTCAACGGTCCAAGCCTGTTGAAACGGCCGTTCATGCTTTCCATCAAGCGTTGGCTCGTCACCTTCAAACAGTCGGCGATAGGATTCTTGTTCTGCCGCCGGCACGCGTGCCAGCACCTTCTCGTACATCTGCCGAATTCGCTGGTCCAGTCCTTCATCCGTCAGGAATCGTTGTGCCCCTTCTAGCAGACGAAAATATTCATCGAATCGTTCTGGCCCCCATCCAGTATCAGCGTCTGCAAGACATACGAGATAGTGGAAGCGATCGATCTGCACTTGTGAATCGGCACAAAGTTCCAGAGAGGTGTCGATCGCTCGGTCGGAACGATGATTGATTAAGAGCCGGGATAGTTCACGATCCACAGCTCGCACACGAGTTGGAAAATGCTGTTCGAATTGCTGACAAATCCTGGCCGATCGCGCGCTGTCTTCTCCAGGGTGCTCATCCACAAGCGACTCAATACGACAGGCAATCTGAACCTGCCTTGGTAACGTCCAATCAACCTGTTGGATGCGATCCGATATCGCAGGAAAATTCTCAACAGGCCCCACCCTTGCCAGTGCCAACAAAGCCTGCAACGCAACATCGACATCGGGTTCAAGCAACGCCCGCTCGTGCCACGCTTCGACAGGTTGCCTTTCCAACAGAATCCTGGCGGCGCTACGAAGGGCTGGATCAGGGTGGGCCAGGTTTTCCCAGGCGACATTCAACGCCGCTCCGCCCTGCTCTTCAAAAAGTGATTCTATGCTTCGACGACGCTGCCTTGCTTCTTGAGCGTGGGCTTCTCGAGCTAACATTTGGGCCGTTGCAACCGACTTTGGCTTCACGCCCGTATAACGTACTTGATAGATGGACGACGAAGTGTCGCGTCCCCCGGTCAGGATCAACATCGAGCCATCCGACAAAAACCCGAGGTCACAGACACTGAAAGGCCGACCTCGCAAAAACACCTCAGCGTGTCCCGTATACGAAGCTCCGTTGGGAACAACATGCAGCGCCAGCACGCGACCATAGGACCAATCCAAGGCAAAAAGCGCTTGCTGATAGTGTGCAGGGAAATCACTTGCATAGCCAAATTTGAGAGCGGTGGGCGATCCACGTCCAATCTTGGCAATGGGGGGAACCGTATCTGGCAAATACGACGGCCAGGGATTTTCGGGATGTCGCCAACCATAGTCAACTCCCGCCATGAGATGAATGATTCGTGTTGGTCGATACCACGGCAAACCGGTATGTCGCTCGGCGTCGGCATCAAAAGTAAAAAGCTCGTGGGCATCATTCCAGGCAAGCCCATATGGATTCCTAAGGCCCGAACAAAAAACTTCCCAGTGCTTACCCGAAAGATCCGAGCGAATCACGTGACCGACTTTTGGGACTCCCTCATCAAACTCATGGGTAATCGGCACCAGGCTGGTCACCTGCGGGGGCACGCGTATTGAATCACCGTGAATCACATAGGTCTTGCGTTGTGGATCACGTTCAACATCGTGACGACCGTGATCGCCCTCACTGCCGGCGGTCTCAAGAATTTTCTCGACCTTCGCCCAGGAATCGCCATTCTCGTCGGCAGCGAGTTTATAAAGTGCTTTTGAACGATTCGCACTGGCCCACAATTCACCATCGGCCCATAGCAACCCCTGTACACCTCTCAGCTGATCATTGATTGCAACGGGCTCGGGGGATTCGACATCCTGGGACAACGACAAGCGGTGAATCCCTGAACGTTCATTACCCAAAAAGATTTCATCGTTGGGTCCAATCTCCATACTAACCCAACTTTGATGATCACCGTTGCCCTGGAAGACCAAATCGATCTCAAAATCATCTGGTAACTGAAACGACGCGGCCTGGTTAGCGGAATTGACCTGCCTGGCTTCTTTCCATTGGTTGTACTCATCAAAAGCACTGACTCGCGGTTTACGGCGAATATTCCACCATGGTTCATCGTTTACACGCCCATATTCGTGAACGCCATCTGACTGTGTGAATTTTTCGGGCATTCGCCCAGTCAACGACTCTGAGGACTCTACGAGCAACGTTGACTCTCCCGTCTCCGAGATCGAGATCAGCTCAAAAGCAATCGCTGCCGGACCACCCTGGGAGTTCGCCGCAATTTGGAAATGCTGTGGGCCGTTGGTGATGGCTTCCGACAGATTCAGCTCAACGAATCTGGAAGCCGCCTCCAACTGCCACGCGCGTTGATTCCATTGAACGGTGAGTGAACTGGAATCTACGGCTGCTTTAAGCTGGACACGCTCCGAGTCAGGCGGAATTTCGACCGCCATTTCGAGCCCAAATTCAGATTGACCGCGCGGCCCCCATATCCAGTCAGCAGACATTCCCGTAGAAGCGACAAGGTCGATGATGCCAAACAAAATGCATCCTAAGCGAATCGCAGAATAATCCACCAGATGTCCTCACGCCGAGGGTCGATATCGCTGAAACCCTACTCGTCCGGGTCGCAGCAACTACTTACAGACCTCAAGAATAATGTGGCGTGGAGCCGTCAGCAACTCATCGACCCTAAGAAGACCAACGAGCGGGCANACAGACATACTTTCTTTCGTCAAGTTCTAACGAATTCAAGCCCATTTCGTCTAACGTCGAGAGAGTTCCTTCACTCGTCTTCGNCTCGACCTCATACACCACCCAACAGGACTTCGAATCCTTGACCGGGTAGTGGTCGTCATGATGCCATTCCTCCGCTGGAATCAAAATGTAGACAGGCTCTTCTAGAGTTACACTTTCCTGCTGGAGGTCGAGGATTTCACCCGGCAAGGCNTCACCGTCTACGATCGGGCAGGCGACAAANCGACTTAANTTAGCAGGNNCTTCCGCTGGGCTCCCTTCCTTAAGCTCCTGAGACGTGAGCAGGAAGTGCGTGGCTGACTGCACCACAAACGTCATCCGTATGCCACCTTTCCGATCAACGTTTACCACGTGATGTTTGACGGAATCACCTGCAGGCGCGGTGGGAAGCTCGTAAGCGTTGAAGCGAATCACCTCGGTGGCAGTGGGATCAGGATCGATTTCTGTTACGTACCACTTTGGTCCATTCAAAACTGTATTTTGCCGCTGATCGACAAGGGCGGTGCGCCATTCGACGCCATGTTTGACCGTACTACCTGGGTTGACGGAGTGAATCACTAAAGGCGACAGTTTTAATTCAAGCTCGGGCGACTTGGTTGACACGTCGGTCCGCCCACAACCGACTGAAATCATGCAGAAGAGCAACCCAAGGAAAAGACACTCACGAAGATTGCGGTTAGCCATCTCTCTCTACCTTTCCTTTCTGTCCTCTTCGCTTTCTAGAAATGAAAGAACTCCCAATCCAAGAGAAGGACTGGGAGTTCCAATATCAGCGACGGAGTTCTTAGCTCTTCGGCAGCAAGACGGTGTCGATGACGTGAATGACACCGTTCTTGGATTTCACGTCGGCCTTGACGACCTTTGCATTATTAATATTNACCTTGTTGTCTGCGACCTTAATTGCGACGTTAGAGCCCTGAGCGGTCTTGGCAGACTTCAGTTTCACAACGTCCTTGGCCAGGACGTTACCGGGAACGACATGATACTTAAGAATCGCTACCAGCTTATCCTTGTTTTCAGGTTTGAGCAACGTTTCGACGGTTCCCTTAGGAAGCTTTGCGAAAGCTTCGTCCGTGGGAGCAAAAACGGTGAAAGGACCGTCGCCACTCAAAGTTTCCACGAGACCGGCAGCTTTTGCGGCTGCGACCAGGGTGGTAAACTTGGCTTCGACGGCGTTTTCGACAATCGTCTTGTCGCATGTACCACATCCAGCAAACGCTTGAGAGTTGGCGATGAAAGAGACCGCGAGTACGAGCAAAAAGATGGTAGCTTTCTTCATGGTTTCCTGTTCTCCTATATGCTTTCTTCTTCGAATCGGGAGTTTTTCAGTTTTTCGTGGGCCACTGGAAACATGCTAGAAATGGTCCACAAATCGACCAGTGGCGAATCCAGAAAAACTCCAGACGTCTGGAGACGCGGCAATTTAGCGAAGAAATCACGCCCAAAAGAGAGATGTTACGTGTTATTCCACTGGTGAGCGCATGCCGCCTACTCCCAAAATCGAACACGAAAGCGACTCAACTTCCGCACCTTGAATTCAGCGATATCGCAAGGCCAACCAACTGCATGGAGCACCAAGGGTGCAAAGCCATCTCACTCATTTAAAGATAGGTTGATCCGCGGGGCGCTGGATTAATTAGAGCATTCGCTGCCGGCAGATCAATGGCCCGACGATTCTCAGCGTCCCAACGGATGGGATGTTGCATGCGTAATGCCAATACACCGAGCATGCCGATTTCAGTAATCCGAGCGCCAACTTCAAAAGGAGAATAGGCCTTGGCATCACCGGCNCACGCTAGCACCCATTCGAACATGTGCGAGTTATTCACACGACTCCAGCGAGGACGTTCCCCTTTNGCTGCCCTCCGTGGATCCCATTTGAGAACTTCTGTGTCGATGCGCGGCTCCGACTTCGGCACCTTTGCCACTTCGGGATGATTTGCGCCCTGAAAATTTTNGGAATCGTGAAAACGNACATTGCANTCAGTATTCCATAACCCTGCGGAAAGGGTGGCATCCTTCCCAACCACNAGGCAACCCGTCGTGGCAACCGGGCCTCGCGTTACTTCGTCTGGNGGAAAATTCTTATCGCCTGAATAGAAGAAGAGTTTTACAGGGCCACGATTTTCATTACCTGGAAAATCAAAGGTCACCTTACATCGAGTCGCGAAGGATTCGTGGCCCAGACCTTNCCCTTCTGCTTCAATATAGGTTGGCATTCCNAGATCGAGTGCGCGATAGGCCAATTGAAAACCGTGGCAGCAAAAATCGGCCATTGAACCGCCNCCAAAGTCATACCAGCCGCGCCATTGAGCNGGGTGATAGATTCCATTNTTNTAGGGTCGTGCAGCGGATGTTCCTAACCAGAAATCCCAATCCAAGCCATCCGGAATCGGGTCACTGTCTGCTGGTCGATCGACACCACTCGGCCAACCATGGGCTGGATGCCAAACGTGAACCTCGGTAACCTCGCCCAGGACTCCAGCACGAATCACTTCGTAACTGCGTCGAAATCCTTCCGTCGCGCAACCTTGATTGCCTGTCTGAGTCGCAATGTCGGGATTGGCGAGTGCCAACTCTTCTAATGCCTGACATTCAGCGATCGAGTGAGCGAGCGGCTTCTCGCAATAAACGTGCTTTCCTTGATTCATCGCCGCCAGACTCACCGGCACATGCCAATGATCCGGAGTGCCGATAATGACGGCATCGACGTCAGTTTCCTTTTCCAGTAACTCACGGTAATCTCGGTATTCTCGAGCACCAGCAACTTCCTGCCGCCTTGCCTTCGCTGATGCAATTTGCCTTTTATCGACGTCACATACCGCAACAACTTGCTGATCAACCTTGGACAATTCGGGAATGAGATAGCCCTGCATCTGTCCACCCATGCCAATACAGGCAAAGGAAAGACGATCATTGGGAGAGGGCCCTGCCACTGCGGTTGCGGATACGATCGTGGGGGCTGCTATTGTCGCTGCGGCGGCCGTCTTTACAAATCGCCGGCGGTTTAATTTATTGTTGGCTACCATTTCTAGACACACTCCCAAAGTGGTTGCAAATCATCTCTCCATGTCACGGACGCACATTCTAACATGCTGAGTCCCTAACTGCGCGTCCCAGACCGCAGCTCGACAAACTCAGCAGGAGCGNGATACCTCGGCAGGTTCGTCGCAAAACAAGTGNAAATCGCATCGGCCGCAGCGCTAATGCGTTGCAAATTCCAACCTGAAACGAATTCCCAGGTAAGTTGCGGCTGCGATCAGGCAGGTTTCGTCATTCGNACGATNCGCAGTTGGCCATCATAATTGGCAACGACAACTTCAGGNTTCTGAGGGTGTCGATCTAGATCGAGCACCGGACTCGGCAATTTAAATTTGTGGGAATCGGTTTTCTCGTCATTCCAGAAGACGACATATCCAGCCTCCCCTCCAACACCGCTCACCAGCGTCCCATCCGGTTCGAAAATCAATCGCCAAACGATGCCTCGGGGAATTTCAGTCGCTTCATGGGTGCGAATTTGNTCGCCTTTCTCCCAGTCGAAAACGAGAACAAGCGGTTCCTGCACTCCNGCAAACGGGTTGGTGGCTTTGTGCAGACCGCCGAAGGCTAGTTGCTTGCCATCCGCACTGAGCGTCATACAACGAACTCCGCCATAATCAACTCGCTGACCACCATGATAGGTATGCAGGGGCTTTGCATCGAATGAACGTGACAATTTACCGTCGGACAATTGCCACTGCTTGACAACACCGGCCAGATCACCACTCAAGAGCAACTCATTGTTCGGATGGAACATGAGACTGTAGATATGCTTTTCATGTCCAGGCAGCTCACGAACCAGTTCTCCCGAATCCGTGGACCAGAGTTTCACCATGAGATCATTACCAGCCGTCGCCACGATCTTTCCATCGGGAGAAACCGCAAGCCAGCGAATCCATCCCTGATGAGCTTCAATGGAGCGCAATGGCGCGATCGACTCATCCCCATCGGCAGTGGCCAAGGCATCCCAGAAGCAGAGTCGCCCCTCGTACCCGGCGGAATACATTTGCTTTCCATCGGGAGAAAAGCCAATACCTCGCAACCAGCTTTCATGCCCTCGAAACACAGCATGCTCATCTTTGTCCAAATCCCAACGCCGGATCGAGTGATCCATGGAAGAACCAAAGACATGCTTACCACCGGGGTGGTAGCGACACCCCAACATTGGCGCATCATGCTTCCATTCGCGAGCTACGTGAGATTCTTTGATCTCAAGAGGCTGGCTATCCTGCGATGTGGACTCACTCACGCCAATAGCTCCTCGACTGCGTATCCGGTTGGATCTGCCATCGGGATCGCACGACCTCCGACATCAAAGTCGCTGGTCGGGTCGAGGCCAATGGCTCGCAAATAGGTATGGAACAGATCGGCTGGTTTCACTTCCCGGTCGACAATATCCGTGCCATCATCGCTCATCTTACCAATGACGGCCCCTGGCTGAATTCCGCACCCNGCCAATGCGATGGAAAAGCCGCGTCCCCAATGATCGCGTCCATATTTGCGATTGATCCGGGGCGTGCGCCCGAATTCGGTCAGCACGACAACCAGCGTACTGTCCAGCATCCCTCGTTCCGCAAGATCATCGATCAATACCGAATAGGCCTGATCGAATTCACCGAGCTGTTCGATGTGGAAATTAAAGTTCTCGGCATGTGTATCGTAATTTGAGTGAGACACCTGCACGAACGAGATATCATTCTCCAACAGTCGTCGAGCGAGCAAACATTGCTTGCCCAGATCAAATTGCCCATACCGTTCTGCCAACTTCTCCGGCTCCTTCGTCACATCGAAGATGTCACGATTGCTCATCAACTGCAGAGCTTGCTCATGGCTTTGCACGTAAGCGTCGGTCTCAGCGGTACGCCGTCGCTGCAAGAAGCGTTCATCGGTCGCGCGACGAAACGCCTGCCGTTGATCATTGACCGTAGCGGTCATTCCCCCTGGTAATTCGCTATTTCGCAAACCACCCTTGATTCCGACGCCAATACTTCCGTACTTGGGACCAAGGTAGGCCGAGTTACTACTGCGTGAACCAGCACCTGATGAAACGTGAATGTGGCCAGGCAACGAGGAGCCTTCATCTAGCCCCTTGGCCACGACGGCACCGATGTGCGGAAAATCAGAGGTCGGCGTTTTCTTGTGTCCACGTTCGATCTGATAGCGACTGAGGCCGTGGTCGTTATCGTTTGTATTGACCGTCCGAATCAGCGAGATACGGTGCATCTGTTCGGCGGTTTTCGGCAGCAACTCACAGACATGGGTACCCGGTACCGATGTGGGAATGGCTCGGAAGGGCCCCCCGTTCAAAGTTCCTGGCTTAGGATCGAACGACTCAAATTGACTGACACCGCCGGAAAGGAAAATCGACAGCACGCGTCGCTTTTTGGCGGCGATTTCGGCAGCAGCTTCGGGCTGAACGAAAGCCCCTAATCCCATGGCACCTCCCGCCCCCGCGGCCAGGGTGCCCAGGAAGCCACGTCGTGCGACGACATGCTCAGGCGATTGACAGGCGTAACGACACTTCATGACGTTTCTCCTTCGCTCGGAAATGGCGGCATCTGAAACCGGTTTGGTTTATACTCCTGCGCCATTGTTACCTCAACGATTAAATCGAAATTCGAGTGACGAAATCAGTCCCCAGGCAAGCTCCCGCACGGCCTGCGCGCGATCATCTTGCCGTACCTGCAGATATTCCTCCACAGCCTTCACTTCGCTTTCGTGGGGATGCCGACAAAGTACGGCCATATGTAACTCTTCCGCCACTTGTTTTGCATCTTCAATACTTGAGAGTCGATGAACAAGAGTCCCTTGGCTCGGTGAAAGCCAGTTTTGCACACGTCCATCATTCGAGAAAAACAGAGCCTGATCGGCGGTCGCGCTAAACACATCCTGCGGAGCCCCGCCGGGCGCACCAAACATTGAGACGTAAACACTGACCAATTGATCAACCCGTTTATCAATCAGTTTTTGGATTTCCAAGATCTTCTGCTCTTCTTTGACTTCAGCCTCTCCTTCTTTCTGATTCTTCTTCCATTCCTGCTCTGCCTCGCGCTCAAACCGCCCATTCAACTCAAGGGCAGCGATCGTGGCTCCCGCCAACTGTTCGGGAGAGAGCGGTGAAAGTGAACGTACAGCAAAGCGGTTCTCCCAGGCTTTCCAGATCCGTTCCTCCGATGCTTTAACCTCCACCTCCGCCTGATCACGGTTATTCAGTGCCGTGTCGGCAGCAACCTCAACCTCCCCTTGAAGCCGAAAAACAGATTCCTCTTTTGCCGCCCATTTCTTTTGCTCCGAGACCAGCGTTGCCATCATCGACTGATTGGACGCAAGCTCCGCATTCTCGTTTTTCAACTTATCAACCTGTCGCTGCAAGGAATCTTGCAACTGCTGTTCTTGTTCTGCCAATTTCCCAATCGCATCATCCAATTGTGCGTCGGCAAAGAGAGCGGCGGCAGCTCGAGCGTGACCGTGAGCCGCTTGGATCGCAGCGACGGACGCTTCGAGTCTTTGTTGTTTCTCTTCTAACACCGATTTCTGATTGACCAATTCATCAATCCGAGCTTGAGATTCGACGATTCGAACCCCAATTTTTTCCAATTGACCACGCGCCGCATCAGCCTGAGTATTAATCTCCGATCTCTGCCGATTAATTTTGACCACCCGTTGTTCCGCTTGCGATAACTCTTGCCGTGCGGCTATCAGCTGTTGATTGAGTCTCAGGAACTCTTCTTGCTGGGAGAATTGCTCTTCCCGAACTCGCAACTCACGAGCTCGGCGTCTAAAAACGCTAACGACTCCCCGGGCCTCTGCGACCGTATCCGCATATCCCCGACGTTGATCGCGATCTCTTGCCAATTGAAACCGTAGTGATTTGAGGCTTTCATTTTCCTTTTTTAAAGCTTCTCGCTTGGACTCGACATCCTTTTTTACCGCGGCGAAGGCTTCCTCAAGCTTCGCCAGCCGCTGCTTAAGCTGCTGATAGGAATCCGCGAGGGATTTGTCATCAGCGAGTGATTTGGCTGCCTCTTCAGCAGCCTGCGCGGCCTTCTGCAGAGCGGCTCGCTGACCTTCTTTTTCGTGCAATTGTTTTTCGGCAGCCGCGATCGCTGTGGATTTCTCACCAGTCGCCTTCACAAGCTCCGTAATTTGCTCACCAACTTGCTTCATCGAGGCATCCAGCGATCCCATCTTCAGGCGAGCACGTTTCAGTTGCTCGCGAGCTAATTGTTCCTCACGGGCCAGCCACAACGACAAACCGGTAGCTACCTCCGGGATGTTCTGCTGCTCTGCCACCTCGATAGCAACTTCGACCGGTAACGACGGGAAGTCAATCATGCGTTGATATGATTTTGATAACGCAATCTCTCGAATCAAAAAACGCCAGTCAAAACTGCTGTTCACAAACTCTTCCGCCAAAAGATCCAGCAATCTTGGTTGCGACGCCAGATTATCGGGATGTTGAAAGTCGACTGGATCCACGATCCCACGGCCCATCATCTGAGCCCAGAATCGGTTGACCGCATTCTTCGCGAAATATTCGTTTGTCGGGTGCGTGATCAGCCTCGCAAGTTGGCGACGTCGACTAAATTTAGGAACGCCAGCTTCGTTCTTACTAGGTGTCACCACATAAGCGTCTTCAACCACTCCGTTTGACTCTAGCTCCAGGATAAACCCACTCAGTAGATTCGGTGGCGACCTGGTTGGTTCATCTTCCGGAAAGAAAACGGATTTGTATTCCGTCTCTCCGTCCGATTTTTCTCCAACGTATGCCTTCTTGTTATCGTTGGGATCTTCGAACAAGTAACTACGACTGACGAACGCGAGAATACCGTGATATTCCGCTTGGCTGTAATCGTCTATATTGGGATGATCGTGGCACTGAGCACATTGCAGATCTCGCCCAAGAAAGATGCGTCCAATGGCACGCGTCAACGCATTCGGCTCGACGTCTCGTTCGAGCAAGAATTTTGCAGCACCTCGCTGCTGCCCGCTCCCATCCGCTTCGATGATCGCCTGCACAATCGCATCGTAGGACCATTGTTCTTCGACGGCTTGGGTCAAAAACGATCGCCACTCATCCTGCGAAACACGCGTCCCTCCGAGTCGTTCCATGAACATTACATCGAGTACCCCGATGTAATATCGTGCAAACTCAGGCGACTGCATGAGATCATCGATGAGTTGGACTCGCTTGTTCTCCTCGGAGTCAGCCAAAAAACTTTTCGTTTCTTCCGCTCGGGGACTGCGTCCTAAAAGATTGAGGTAAACCCGCCGAACAAAATCTTCATCACTGGCAAGCTCAGCCGATGCACCGATCTGGGCATGTTCCAACACTGCATCAATCCGTTGATGTAGTGGAACCTCCTCGGTGTCACCGTGAACGGGCACCCCAATCAGCAAAGAGCCGGCAAAGAACAAGAATAAGGTGCGACGAAATAATCTCATCGACGACCCATCTCCAATAAAGGTGGGAGTGGTTTTTGATGCCCATTTAGCCTAACGAACCCCGCATTCTCGGACAAGCGAAATCCAAATCTTCTCCGTAGGCTTTTAACCTGATTACGATCGACAACGTTTCGCGACGCGGAGTTAAAAATTGACGCCAGTGTGTGGGAAAGGCGGTTAAATCTGAATCAGCCCATGCTTGATTCATTGGCTCATTCTTCAAACAGCCAGTGCTTTTTCGCAGTCCATTGAGTAGACCTGCATCGATCCACAAGATCACGTACTACGATCGCCAATCACAATCCACTCGTTAAAACTCCTATTGCCGAAACAGTCTTCAACAGTTTTTTGTACTCGTGAGCTCTACCATCATCGGCAACTCTTCCGCTGACAAGAACTACTGACGCGATCTAGGAAAACTAGGGGCTAACACACCCCATCAACTTTTATTCGTGTGGCCAAACGTTGAGTCCGCGTCGCACAGCTACCAACTGACCTTAATGATAAGAATTATGGTCGGCGACCAAGAGCGCCTCTCGCAGAATCGTTTGGCCATCGCCATGAGGGATCTCGGCAAACAGGTCAGTCGGCGGCTCTTTGACAAGTCGACACATCGATACCAGATCGTCACGAAACTGAGAGAGCAACTTCTCCCAGGCGAATTCATCAGGAGGCCCCGATGATTTTGGCCAATAACCGGCAGGAAACTCTGGTGAAACGTGTTCGACATTGATACCGAACTCGAGAATATCCCACTGACAAAGCCGCATATGCTCAACGATCACCCAGGAAGAGTGGGGAATATTTGCTGCATGTTTTCCACGCAAATCAGACGGCAGGTCAGCGACAGCTGACTCAAAGTCCAAATGGGATCCGCCTCCATTAAGCAACTAGAATAAGTGTTCTCGCAACGCCAAATCTTTCATCGATTCTGTTCCTATCGCAAGTTGTCATGGCCAGGACTCTCTCACAAGCGCGCCGCCTCGTTCAATTCCCCTTCACGGACGACGGTAAGTTGTAGCAAGGATCAGTGAACGCCAAACTCTGCTTCTTCACCCAACGCTAAACATAACAATGCTGAGTGGTGGATGTCCCCGTCTCTCCTATTCACTGACGAGGTCGTCACGGAGGCGATCAAAGGCGCGTTGCAGTTCGCGAACCCTTTGAGGATGAAGATGGGCAATATCGCGCTGTTCCTGTCGATCTTCGTGGAGATCAAAGAGCAACGGTGGATCGTGCTGCCGCTCAGGAATCTTCGCAGCCGTATGCGGATCGCGTGATACGTCATTGGTACGTCGATGCAATTTGTATCTCCCGCTTCGCAGGGAAAACGGTTTCTCTCTCCACTTAGCACCGGAGAAAAAGAGATACTCCTGACGTCGACTCGGTTCTCCTTCCAAAAGCACCCTGGACATGTCGATCGAGTCGAGCGACTCGTTCGCAGGAAGCGTTGCCCCCGTCATGCTGGCCAACGTCGCGTAAAGATCAACCCCGACGATAAATTCGGAACACACAGAGGGCTTGATCGTACCCGGCCAGCTCACAATTGCCGGCACGCCAGCCCCTCCCTCCCAAGCAGTCCCCTTTTGACCGCGAAGCGGTTTGGCTGTACCGCCAAATTCTCGAAAGATCGTCCACGGCCCGTTATCACTGGTGAAGATGAAGAGAGTCGACTGGGTGATTCCCTGTTCCCCAAGCGCCTCGACGATTCGCCCTACCGAACTATCGATTTCCTGGATGACGTCTCCATACACTCCGCCTTGACTACGACCTGCATACTGTTCTGACGCATAGATCGGAACATGCGGCATATTGTGAGCCAGAAACAGAAAAAAGGGCCTTCGATGATTGCGTTGTATAAACTTAATCGCCTGTTCGGTATACCGTTTCGTGAAGAGCGACTGCTTGGCGGGCTCTTCAATGACCGTCCGATTGTGCCATAACTTCACCGGCCAATCGGCTTCCTTCGCGGTTCGAAAGGTTTCATATACCTGAATGCGACCATCATAAGTTGGCGGATCATTGCTTCTCGTGGTTCCCCAAAAAAGATCGAACCCTTGTTCGAGCGGGTGCAGGCCAGATTCCATTCCCAGATGCCACTTTCCTAGCAAGGCAGTGCGATAGCCGTGCGATCGCAACATTTCTGCCAAGGTGATGCGTTGTCCAAAATCGGCATCAATGCTAATACCGCCTCGGTACGGGTGAATTCCCGTCATCAAACCTTTTCGACTGGGAACGCACCAAGATCCGGCTGCATAAAAATCGGTGAGTCGAGCCCCCTGGCTCGCCAATCGGTCAAGATTGGGCGTCGCGATTTTTCGATTGCCATAACAGCCGAGATCTCCATAGCCAAGATCGTCTGCCATGATCAAAACAACATTGGGGCGGTCATGCGGCTCTCTCATTTCGCCCGTCGCAACCACGAGCGTTAACGCAGCAACCACAAACTGAGTCATTCCTTTTTCCCTTGCATCTCAAATGCGACCCTACCAAAACCATCAAGCTTGGCTGAAGCAGCCTTTGCTTAAGTTTAATCAGCTCACCGTTGGCGATCCAATTTTCTCGTGGACATATCGAGCAACCGACGAACCCTTTCGCCCACCCGTTTTAATTCCGTCGAGCACTGACTCCCCTCTGCACCGGAAAGATACCCCCAATCCATCACAACCTCAGGATTCCCACGGAAACAATGGAACACGTCGATGCACATACTCAAGGCTCATAAGGTCAGCGCAGGTGACTCCCGGTGTATTCACGCGGAGAAATTGCTGGCAAAAGTCTTGGTAGGCGGCGATCGGAGCATTTACTCCCTTAGCCACCAAAAATCGAAACTGTGTCGGCTCCAGTCCACAACTCACCAACTGATTCGAACTAAAGGGGACCATGCGTTGCGATGTCACCATCACCGTCAGCGATCCCTGCTCGAGAATCGCAGTTAATCCTTGATCAAATTCAACAATGCCTCCATGCCGTGGGCGATCTTCATGAAATCGACCTTGATGGAGCGATTTGACGATCGCTTGAGTCAGCTGAAGCGGTTCACCATGTCGTTGATCGCTGTGACCGCCAACGAACAATTCGAGACTGGCCCCGACACCCGCTTGCCGACTACATTCGACCGCTTGAGGATCGTAAAGACAGACGAAAGAAGGTCCAATTTTTCGCCGGAGTAATTCCGCCGCTAGAACGGTGCCATCCCCGGGTGATCCTCCTCCGACATTGTCGCCCATATCTAACAAACAGACGTGACTCGGATCCTCACTTGATTCAGCGAGCAATCGTTCACATTGCTCCATGGCATCATCGATCTGAGACAACTGCCCTACCATTTGTTGACGATCGTCCCACAGTATCGCAGCCATTTTGTCGGCAGCCTGTCGCGCAATTTGCGGGTCGCCATCGGCAATCGCGATCGTGGCTGCGCCCATCTCATTGACGTCAGCATAAGGAAAGCCCAACAGCACACTTGCCGACAACAGCGCGGGGTCGTGTCGAAGCTGGTCAACCTCCTGCGTCGATCGCTGCCAATGACGGTCATCGGTGCATTGCCGATCGATACTGATCGCCAACGGTGGAAAAGCGGCTGCCATGACCGGGCGACATTTTCTCTTCAAAATGGCGGAGATCAGTTGCGCCGCCTCCAAGCCTCGCTGATGCTGATCAAGATGAGGGTTCGTGCGATACCCGATCAAAGCATCGCAGCTATCCACCATGGCTTGGCTAAGATTCGCATGAGCATCGAGCGTTGCGATCATCGGCATCTCGGGCCCAACTCGTTTCCTGACTCTGGTGAGCCATGCGCCATCCGCATCGGGAGCTTGTTGACTCACGGCAGCACCATGTACGGCTAACAGCAGCCCGTCCAGATCCGGCTCGTCATCGATTGCCTTCAGAATGGCCTCGACGAGGAATTCCAACGCCTCCTCTTCAATGACACCACTGGGTGTGGCTCGAGCCCCAAACAGCGGCACTGCTTCTACGCCTTCCGACTGATCGAGTCCTTCAAAAAAACCGCTCACCTCGTGATGTCCGCCAACAAAAGCCGAGTGAACATCTTCTCGATACACGAGCAGATCATCTCGAAATTCCTGAAGTCCAGTCGTCTGATCGACGAAGGTATTCGACTCGTGGAGGAGTGCAATGATTCCGACGCGCATGGGACTAGCCGCTCAAGGTCCACTAACCGATAATGTGTCGAGCGACAGTATGGGCGATTGTTTCCTCAGAATCTAGCAGATGACCAATGAACTTTTCTCTGAAAGAAATGCGACAGTCACTCTTCACAGCCGTCGTCTGCGACGCGCTCGATGAACTCGGCTATCGCAACCAGGCCCCCAATCTCCAACTCCCTTGTTTCACCGGAGTCCAGGAACTCTTGGTCGGCCGAAGCAAGACGACGCAGTGGGAGGATATGGATTACGAGGTCCCCAACCCGTATGAACTGGAGCTCAAAGCGGTAGACGAATGCCAGGAGGATCATGTTTTCGTCGCTTCAACAGGAAACTCCATCCGATCCGCCATTTGGGGAGAGTTACTCACCACGGCAGCGATAAACCGTGGATGCGTCGGAGCGATTATCGATGGTGCGGTCCGAGACATCCATAAAATCTCAAAGATGAATTTTCCCGTCTACGCTCAGGGCAGCTCACCTTACGATAGCCAGAACCGCCAACATGTCATCGCGATCGATACCCAGGTTGAGATTGGCGGTGTCCCCATTCAATCAGGAGACCTGATTTTTGCGGACCAAGACGGCATCGTGGTCGTTCCCCAAGAGATCGAAGCTCAGGCGATCAAGGCCGCGTTCGCAAAGGTCAGTGGCGAGAATCGAACGCGCGATGCAATTCGTGACGGGATGTCGGCTACAGAGGCTTACGAGCGATACGGAATCCTTTAGCTCACTCCCCATGCCTCAAGCATCCGCCATCAAGCCCTCGAGATATCCACGACTTCGATTGATCTCTGCCGTCACGGCCTCCGTCTGGTCGAGAATCGGAATTCCCCTTGGAACCGGGTGCATGAAAATTTCGGTCCAGCCCTGATAGTTGATTTTCTTGAGAGCGGACACGAGCGGTGCGAAATCAAGCTCGCCTCGTCCCGGCAACTGCAACATCTCTTGCTCTTTCGGCAGTTTTTTATGACATCCCATCCCGTGTTGCCAGGCATAGAACATCGCGATTCCCTCATCCAACGATTCAATTAAGTTCGCCAACTGCTGGGCATCCTGGGGCAAATGATAGGGCGCGAGCGCAACGCCTAAATTTTTGGACGGTCGCATCTCAACCAACCATTTCAAGGAATCCGGACTTTGAATCAGATTGCTGCTGTGATTTTCGATGGCAATCGTCACTCCTGCGGCTTCCGCATTTTCGAGATGAGGCTTCATCTGTTCGACGAATTTGGCAACTGCCGCCTTCAATTCCTGCCCACGAAGACCGCGCGGCCCGCTGCCGCCCGTGACCATCGTATGACAGCCCAACCGTTGAGCCAGTTTCATCTCATCACCAAGCCCAAACGGCCCCAATGGATATTGAGTGATACATCCCAACGAAACACCAGCCTCGGTCAGCATCTCAGCAAACCGTTCCTCTCCGAGTTCGGCGATTTGCTCACGTTGGTTGCCATGAACCTTAGGCCAGATATCGATCGCAGAAGCCCCTGCTTTCTGCACCTCCGGCAAGATAGTTGCGAGACCTTGATATCCGTACATGCAAGACGCAACGATGTACTTGAATTTGAAGCTTGCCGGCGCCGCGAGTAAATGTTGAGGCCGACAGGCCGCAGTGACCAAAGCAGCAGAAGCAGCCCCATGAAACGTTCGACGTGAGATTCTGTTGCGCATCGTTTAAAGCCTATCCTGGGACCTAGAAATCGACCGAGTCATTTCTCCATTCGCGAGGAAAGGTTCCGCCAAATGCAAAGGATCGCCTGTCTCGGGACTCAAAATCGGACTGGGCGAATACTGAGTGACATAAGCCCGCCGCATGCGATTCGTCGTATTTGGGCCGCTGCGGTGGAAACTGAGGGAACTGAAAACCACCAGACTACCGGCAGGCACGACGGCGGCCACGCCCGTTTCCCTGCCGAAGTACCCCACCTTATCTCCCGTTTTTTCATCGCGATGATGTTCAACCACCGTCCGGACTCCAGCCTGGGAAAACGGGAGCACATAGGTCGTCCCGTTTTCGACCGTCATATCGTCGACTGCGGCCCAAACCGTGACGTAAGGATTATGCGGGAAACCCAAGTAACCGCCATCCTGATGCCAGGAAAAACTGCTTCCCTGTTCTGCGCTTTTTACAACGTATTGATCGTAAAAGAGAAAAGCTTCTCTCCCGATCGTGGCACGACAGACTTGAGCCATCAACGGACTGAAAACGTATTCGCTAAGTCGCGGCACCTGCTGATACTTCTTTGCAATGTGGTAGCGTTTTCCGCGGTGACTAATATGAATGTGATCGGTCCCCAACCGATCCATTTCCTGATGCATCAACTCGATCAAATGATCACAGGAGTTCCGCAGGATCTGCAGGTGATCGTCCGGGATGACCCGTTCGAGCACAAAGAAGCCTTCGCGTTGATATTGTTCGTGATGTTCTCGAGTAATCTCAGTCACAGCGTTATCTCGGCAATCCTCAAATCGTGTTACACAACCTCAAACCCGTGACGCTGTGGCCGGCTCATCAAACGATTTGCCTCCGCATCATCAAATTGCTCAGTCTCTCCATTCCAAGCAAGCCGTCGGCCCAAGGCCATCGAGATGTTTGCCATATGACAGGTAGAAACCGACTGATGCTGACTCACCACATCTGACAACGGTGTTTTTCGTATCTCGATGCAATCGAAAAAGTTACCCATATGATTGATAATCGCGTCCAATTTACCAGCTCGTTCCGGTCGACTTAAATTATCGGCTTCGTAGAGCACGAATTCTTCACGTGGCAGCGGATCAACCTTCAAGGCGTCGACTGGAGCGCCGCTGATCGAACCGCGATTGACGAAAATCCGACCCTTTTCGCCGGTGAATAGAATCCCGTTTCGGCCATGATCACTGACGGCCATCACCACATCGTTTGGGTATTGATAGGTCACTTGAAAGTCGACGGGAACGTTATAGCCGTCCACCATGTCGGGATAGCTTGCTTGCCCCGCCACCTGGATCGGCGCCTCACCGATTGCCCATTGAGCGATATCCAGGTGATGTGCTCCCCAATCGGTCATTTGTCCACCTGAGTATTCCAACCACCAACGGAATGTGTAATGGCTGCGTTCCTCGATGTAAGGAACATCTGGCGTTTGCCCCTGCCAGAGATTCCAGTTGAAGCTGTTGGGTGGTTGTCTTCGCGCGAAGGGTCCACCAAGTTGATTCTTACCGAGCACGACATCGACTCGCTGCAGCTTGCCAATCCGTCCCTGCCGCACGAGTTCGGTTGCCAGGCGAAACCGATGATCGCTTCGTTGCCATGAGCCAACCTGCAAGACACGACCTGTTTCCTGCACAACCTGGCACAATAACTTGCCCTCATCCACGGTGAGCGAAAGTGGTTTTTCGAGATAGACATCTTTCCCGGCACGACAGGCATCAATGGCCATTTTGACGTGCCAATGATCCGGTGTGCCGATGGTGATGACATCCACATCGGGCCGTTCGATCATCTGCCGATAATCTTCAAAGATACGTGGGGTGCTGCCAAATGCAGCTCGTGCCTGCTCACGAACATTTTTATCAACGTCAGCAATGGCCACGACATCCCCGTAGAGTTCGGCTTTCTCGGCAATGACACTCCCTTGATAACGCATGCCGATCGCCCCGATACCAGCTCGTTCCACACGATGCCGTGGTTTTTCTTGAGCCGTCGCCATCCTTGCTGGGATTGCCGCTCCGACTCCTGCGAGCAACGCAGCTTCCATGAATTCTCGGCGGTCACAAACGCGTGTTTTCATCTTTTCATAACTCCTCATCGACAGATCCTATCAGGCGTCATTGTACCAAGCCTATTCGCCGACCGCTTTCATTGAAATAGCACGAAGTGCGTGTTAAGTTTCGGCCATGAGTTTCCCCACCGAAATTCAGGACATTACCCCTACGTGGCTCACAGCAGCTCTGCACGATCACGGAGTGCTGCGGGATCCGGAAATCAGCTCGATTGAAACGCAACTCATTGGCGCAGAATCGGGTTTCCTAAGTCGTGTGGCACGAGTGACGGTGGAATACACTCGTCCGCAAAACGACGCCCCTTCGACCATGGTGGTTAAACTGCCACCACCGCCAGATCCCGATCAAGACGAAGCAGACGATCTCCATCCTTTCGCCCGCGAGATCAGTTTTTATCGAGAGGTTGCCCCCACGGCGCCGTTGCGGCTTCCGCAGATCTACGGAATCCCTGAGGTTGCCGACTCCTCGGCACTCATCATGGAAGACTTGAATGGGTGCCGGATGGGAGATCAGGTCAAGGGCCTGCATACCGAACAGGTAAAACTTGCTGCACGATCGATCGCTCGACTTCATGCGCAGTACTGGAACAATGCGGCACTCGACGCTCTCAAGTGGATGCCCTTCGGAAATCATATCGAAGTGAATTTCTCGACGCGATGGCCGGACTTTATTGGCTATTATGGTGGCGATTTACCACCGGCGGCGGTACAGATCGGGGAACGACTTTGCGAAGCCGTTCCCAAGTTATTTGAGCGCATTGACGCTCGGCCCAGAACAATTGTCCAT